>JAXMFB010000002.1:0-4419 GCA_046347945.1 Burkholderiaceae bacterium | reverse complement strand
CCGGCACTCAGCGTCGTCATGCCGGCAACCACAGGGCATCCGGCGATCCGGTACCGCCCGATGAGCACTGCCGGTACGGCCTCAGCGGGCCCGATTGGCGTCCGCCCGGTGTTCCTGGCGCAGGGCCGGCCCGTGAGAGTGGCTGGGCCGTTCCGGTCGCACACCTGCACGACGTGGGTGCGCATCACGGCGCAAGCGGACAGAATGTCGCGCCATGCTCAAAGCCGCCGTCCGCCGGGCCCTCGAATTCCTCGACCGTCAGCTCCTGCCGGTGGTGTCGAAGGCGCGCGGCCTCGCCTCGGCCTATTACCTGCTGCTGAATCCGCGTTTCGGACGCGAGCACCGCGCGATCGCCGCGGGCCGGCGCGAGTACTGGCGCCGCCTGCGTGAGGCCCAGCGCTCCTGTCCGCGGCTGCGCCGCAACGTGCACCGTCTCGAGAAGGGCCTCGTGATGCAGCCCCGCCAGCCCGTGTTCGCGACGGACTACATCGGCGAGACGGTCGATGCCTTCCTCGCAGCCGAGGCGCACGGCTCGCTGGAACCGAAAGAGCTCCAATGGGCGCGCGACGTGCTGGACCGCTATTTCGCGAGCGTCGGTGATCACGCGGACATCGGCCGCGCGCGTGGGCGGTACACGCTGCAGTCCCGGCGTCCTGCCGAAGGCTTTGTCAGCCGGACGCCCCGCCCGCAACGCGACATCCCTCGCGCCCGTGTGGGTTATGAGGACTTCCTCGCGCTGTGCCGTCAGCGCCGGTCCGTGCGCTGGTTCCTCGACCGGCCCGTTCCCCGCGAACTCGTGCTGCAGGCCGTGACCGCCGCGGCCGAGGCGCCCTCGGCCTGCAACCGGCAGCCGTTCCTGTTCCGCTATCTCGACGATGCGTCGGCGGCGCGCGGGGTCGCCGGCATATCGATGGGCACGACGGGCTACGCACAGAACATCCCGGCGCTCGTCGTCGTCCTCGGCGACCTGAGCTGCTATCCCGAGGAACGCGACCGTCACGTCGTCCATGTCGATGCGGCCCTCGCGGCCATGCAGTTCATGCTGGCGCTGGAGACGCTCGGACTGTCGAGCTGCCCGATCAACTGGCCGGACGTGGAGCGCCTCGAGCGGCGCATGGATGCCGCGCTCGGGCTGCCGCGACACATCCGCCCCGTGATGCTGATCGCCGTGGGCTACGCCGATCCGGAAGGCGGCGTGCCGTATTCCGCGAAGAAGCCCGCTGCCACGCTGCTCCGCGTCGACGACGACTATCGGCCATGACGACGCTCCGGCACGTGCTGTCGAACAGCAGCTGGTGGCTCGGCGAGAAAGTGCTCGTGCTCGGCACGACGCTCGCGACCAACGTCGTGCTCGTGCGTGCGCTGAAGCCGGCGGGTTTCGGCGAGCTCTCCTACCTGCTCGCGATCACGGGCCTGCTCGTGCCGCTCACGCAGCTCGGCATCAGCGGCCTCGTGGCGCGTGCGGTGCTCGAGAAGCCTGACGCGGACCGCGCCATCCTGCGTGCCGCGCTGCTGATCCGCGCGGCGGGCTGCGCGCTCGCATTGCTCGGCGGTGCCGCGTACTGGGCCTGGTTCGATCCAGAGCGGGACAGCCGCACCGTGCTGCTGGTGCTGCTCGCGGCCCAGTCCGCGACGATGTTCCAGCTGCTCGAATTCTGGTTCCAGGCGCAGATGAACGCGGGCGGCCTCGTGCCGTTCCGTACGGCTGCGATCCTCGTCGCAGCCGGGCTGAAGGTCCTGGTCGCGCAGCTGACCCGCGATGCGTCCGCGGTCGCGGCGGTGTTCGCCGTGGAGTACGCGCTGCTCGCGGGTGCCTACCTGGTCGCGCACCATCGTGCGTCGGGATACTGGACGGCGCCCGGCGTCGAGCCCGAGTGGCTGCGCTGGTTCGCGAAGCGCGCACCATGGCTCGTGGCCTCCGGACTCGCCGAAGTCGTCTATCTCAGGATCGACGTCGTCATGCTGGAGCGCCTGCGGGGCGTGACCGAGGCGGGCGTCTACGCCGTGGCCTCGAAGGTGTCCGAGGTCTGGTACGTGATCCCCGTGCTGCTGTCGGCGTCGATGTTCCCGATGCTCTGGTCCCGCAGACAGCGCGGCGAAGGCTACGAGCGCAGCCTGCAGGCGGGGCTCGACGCGCTGTTCGCCATCGCCTTCACGATCGCGCTCCTGACGCAATGGCTGTCCGGTCCGCTGATCCATGCGCTCTTCGGCGCCGCCTACGATGGCGCCGTTCCCGTGCTGGAGCTGCACATCTGGGGCGGCATCTTCATCTTCATGCGCAGCATGCTCAGTCGCTGGCTGCTCGCCGAGGACCTGCTGCGTTACTCGCTGCTCACGCATTTCACGGGAGCCTTCGTCAACGTCGCGGCCAACTGGCTGCTGATCCCGCGCTACGGCGCGACGGGGGCGGCCGGTGCCACGGTGCTGTCGTACGCGGTCGCGAGCTGGCTCGCACTCTTCCTCGCGCGCGCGACGCGCCCGATGGCCTTCATGATGACGCGTGCGCTGCTGCTGCCCTTCCGCTGGTCGGCGCTCGCGCACTATTTCGGCCACCTGCGGCTCGCGCTGGCGAAGCCCTGAGGCCCGCGGGGCACGTACGGCGATGATCGTCTGGATCAAGGGCGTTCAGGTCATCAACAAGGGCGCGGAGCTCATGCTGCTCGCGATCCTCGCGGAACTGCAGGCGCGGCGACCCGACATCCGTGTGGCGCTGCGCGCGAGCCGCTGGTTGCCGCGGCCGGAGCTGAAGCGCTTCGGAGCGCTGGAACTGCTTCCGCTGCGTTTCCGCGATCTGGATCTGACGCGACTCGCCGGCGCGGTGCCAGGACCTCTGCGCCGGCGCCTCGAAGCGACCGGCATCGTGATGGAGCCCGACTGCGCGGCGGTCCTCGATGCCTCGGGCTACGCCTATGGCGGAGGCTGGAACGCCTGGGGCATGCGCTACGCCACGGCCGAGATGGGACGGTTCTCGCGCTCCGGCCGACCCTATGTGTTCCTGCCGCAGAGCTTCGGTCCCTTCGCGCCGGGCGCTGACGCCACGGACTTCGCCGCGGCGCTGGCGCGCGCGGCACTCGTCTGTGCGCGTGATCCCGAGTCGCGCCGGCACCTGGAGGCGCTGGCGGCTGGCAGAGCCGCGCCGATCGCGACGTATCCCGACCTCACACTGCGGCTTGCGGGCGATGCCGGCGCTGCGCAACGATTCGGGCTCGCACCGGGGACGGTGCTGTTCGTTCCCAATGTGCAGATGACGGGGGAGATGAACCGGGATGCAGCGGCACGCCGCGACTACTTCGGCACCATGGTCGGACTCGGGCGCCACGCGCAGGCACTGGGACACCCCGTGCGAGTGCTGAACCACGCCGGATCGCAGGACGCCACGCTCGCGGCCCGGCTGTCGTCGGAGCTGGATGCCGGCACCGTGCTCGCGGATCCCGATCCACGCGTGCTGAAGGGCCTGCTCGGCGCGGCGGCGCTCGTGGTCTCCTCGCGCTTCCATGGCTGCGTCAGCGCGCTGTCGCAGGCGGTGCCGTGCCTCGCGACCGGCTGGAGCCACAAGTACCAGGCGCTGTTCGACGATTTCGGGCTGCCCGAGGGTCTGCTGCGGATCGGCGATGCGGCGTCCGCGGGCGCCGGGCTCGAATCGGCGCTCGCGCGGCGCGAGGCCATCGCCCTCGGGCTGCGCGCGCGCCTGCCCGCGCTCCAGGCTCGTGTCGCCGACCTGTGGGACCGCGTCTTCGCTCTGCTGCCGGGCCCGGCCGCATGAATGCCTTGCCGCTCGTCTCCGTCTACCTGCCGACCCGCGATCGCGTCGACATGGTCGAGGCCGCGATCGCGTCGGTGCTGCGCCAGGACTATCCGCATTTCGAGCTCCTGATCGTCGACGACGCGTCGACCGACGGTACGCCCGAAGTGCTGCGCCGGTTCGCCGCCCAGGATCGCCGGATCCGGCTGTTCCGCCAGGAAGCGCCCCGCGGCGCACCGGCCGCACGCAATCTGGGCGTGCGCGAGGCCCGCGGCGTCTTCGTCACGGGCCTCGACGACGACGACGAGATGCTGCCGAACCGCCTGGGTTCACTCGTTGCGGCCTACCGTGATCGCTATGCCTTCGTCTGTACGGGGCACTGGGTGAACAGCGGCGACTGGCGCAAGCCCTTCGGCAACCGGCGGAGGATCATCACGCTGGGCGACCTGCTGCACGGCAACTGCGTCGGCAACCAGGTGCTGACGCGCCGCGACCGCTTCATCACCGTGGGCGGGTTCGATGAGACGCTGCGGGCCTGGCAGGACTACGACCTCTGGACGCGCATGGTCGAACGCTACGGTCCGGCCCTGCGACTCGCGGAGCCCACGTACCTGTTCTGGCGCGGGGGCGGCGTGGCGGGCATTTCGGCGAGTGCGAACGCCCTGGTGGGCGCACGC
>JAXMFB010000019.1:0-75651 GCA_046347945.1 Burkholderiaceae bacterium | reverse complement strand
GAACTGATCCACGCCGCGGGTGCCGATCCGCTGCGTGAGCGCCTGCGGCTCATGCGCGATCCCGTGGCGCGCCAAGTGCTGGAAGGGGTCGCCACGATGTCGAACTGGCAGGGCGCCAGGCCGGGCCAAGGCAGAGGTCGAGGCGTTGCCTTTGTCGAGTCCTTCGGCGTTCCGTGCGCCCTGGTGGTCGAGGTGACGAAGACCGAACAAGGCATTCGCATCGACAAGGTCTGGGTGGCGCTGGATGTCGGCAAGGTGGTCGACCCCGTCAACTTCGACAACCAGGTCAAGGGGGGCGTCGTCTGGGGGCTCGGGCACGCGATGAACTGCGAGACCACCTATGCCGACGGCATGGCCCAGCAATCCAACTTCCATGCCTACCCAGGCATGCGGCTGCATCAGTGTCCGACGATCGAAGTGCAAGGCCTGGAGCACGGCGCCAAAGTGCGCGGCGCCGGCGAACCACCGGTGCCGCCAGCGGCGCCGGCCTTGGCCAACGCGATTTTTGCCGCCACGGGTGTTCGGCTGCGGGAGATGCCTTTCTCCAGGCACGTCACGTTTGTCTGAGCAATCGAAAGCTTCGCCCTGACTACCCACCGTTTCAGTGGTGCGTGCTGGCAGGAAGCATGAAGTGGAGGCTGGGCTCGACAGTCGGTCACTGACTGCCATCTGCATTTCCATCGTTTGATGATTGACGGACTCATGTCCGCGACCAGTCAGAAGCGACGGTCAACAGTCGCAGGCGACGGTCCGGACTTGGCCGGGAGTGTGAGCAGTTCAGCCAGAGGCGAGTGACTGGTCACGCTGCAAACCGACGGCGGTCCCGTCGGAAGATCGCACCCAGCAGAAATGCGCCCACCCCGTGAGGACTGGCAATCAACTCAGGGAGAGATTCAGGCGGCGCGCAACGGGATCACGTTCATACCCGCGGCCAGCGCTTCGACGCGATCCGCTAGGTACTGCAGCGCCCTCTTCCGATCCGCCCCAAGCTCCATGTGGCTGTAGGCCGCCACGGTCGCGTTCTTCTCGCTGTGCGCCAGCAGCAGCTCGACCACATCGCGTCCGAACCCATGCTCGCGCAGCAGCGTCGCTGCCGTGCCGCGCGTCCCATGCTGTTAGCGCCGATGTAAGACTGACCCACCTCGTCGGAGTAAATCTGACCCACCTGGGGGAGGATCGCGGTATTTGGGCCGCGAGCGATGTTGACCCAGGAGCAGGCGGTGGAGATACGAGTGCTGGCCCGTCAGGGGATGGGGGTTCGGGAGATCGCGCGGCGGATGGGTTGCTCGCGCAACACGGTCAAGCGTTACCTGCGTGACGCCGAGGCGAGCCGCCATGGTCCGCGGGCGCCACGCCCGATCAAGCTCGATGCGTTCAAGGCGTACGTGCGGGCAAGGATCGAAGCGGCGCGCCCGCAGTGGATTCCGGCGGTGGTGCTGCTGCGTGAGATCCGCGAACGCGGCTACGAGGGCGGTCTGACGCAGCTCAAGGCGTTCATCGCGCCGATGAAGGCGACGCCGGCCGAGCCGGTCGTGCGCTTCGAGACCGCGCCCGGCGAGCAGATGCAGGTGGACTTCACGGTGATCCGGTGCGGCCGCGAACCGCTGCTGGCGTTCGTGGCGACGCTGGGCTACAGCCGCGCGAGCTGGGTGCGATTCACGACGCGCGAGGACACCGAGACGCTGATCGCCTGCCTGCGCGCCGCGATGGCCGAGTTCGGTGGCGTGCCGCAGCACGTGCTGTTCGACAACGCCGTCAGTGGTGATCGACCGCGACGCGTACGGCGAGGGGCTGCACCGCTGGAACAAGGCGCTGCTGGGGCTGGCCGACGAGTATGGGTTCACGCTCCGGTTGTGCCGGCCGTACCGGGCAAAGACCAAGGGCAAGGTCGAGCGATTCAACGGCTACCTGAAGGGCAGCTTCCTGGTGCCGCTGGCGGCGACGCTCAAGGCGTCGGGGCTGCGGCTGGACGCGCAGGCAGCCAACGCGCACATCGGCCGCTGGCTTGCCGAGGTCGCCAACGCGCGCATCCACGGCACGACGGGCGAGCGTCCGGATCGGCGCCTGGCGATCGAGCGTGCTGCGCTCATGCCGTTGCCCAGGCAGACCGAGCCGATCGCGCCGCTTCCGACGCCGTCCCGACGTCCGATTCCGCTCGAGAGCCTGCAGCATCCGCTCTCGGTATACGACTCGCTGCTGGAGGTGCGGGAGTGAACCTGCAGCACGAACGGATCGCCGAGTTGTGCGAGCAGATGAAGTTCGCCCGGGTGGCCTCGGAATGGCCGGCCATCGCACAGCAGGCCGCCGAAACCGAAGCGAGCTTCGCGGACTTCCTCGAGCGGGTGCTCGCCGTCGAGTACGACGCGCGCCAGGAGCGCCGCCGCCAGACGATGCTCAAGCTCGCGACGCTGCCGGCCATCAAGACGCTCGAGCAGTACGACTTCGGCTTCGCCTCCGGGGCGCCGCGAGCGCAGATTCAGGAGCTCGCCGCGCTGGGCTTCATCCAGCGCGCAGAGAACGTCGTGCTGCTGGGGCCCTCGGGCGTGGGCAAGAGCCACCTCGCCATCGCGCTCGCCTACCGGGCGGTGATGGCCGGGATCAAGGTGCGCTTCATCACCGCCGCGGACCTCATGCTGCAACTGGCAACCGCGCGCAGCCAGGGGCGGCTCACCGAGTACTTCAACCGCGCGGTGATCGGCCCCAAGCTCCTGGTGGTCGACGAGATCGGCTTCCTGCCGTTCGGACGCGAGGAGGCTAACCTGTTCTTTAACGTGGTGGCCAAGCGCTACGAGCACGGCAGCATGATCCTCACGAGCAACCTGCCGTTCACGCAGTGGGCGGGCGCCTTCGCCGACGACTAGGTGCTCGTGGCGGCCATGCTCGATCGGCTGCTGCATCACGCGCACATCGTGCAGATCACCGGCGAGATCTGGAGGCTCCGAGACAAGCGCCGCGCGGGGCATGCCCCGCGCGGCAAGGCATCGAAGCACTGAACCAAGGAACCCTCGGGTGGGTCAGATTTACTCCGACGTTTCCCGATCAAAGTGGGTCAGGATTCAACCGACGTTGACACCATGCGGGCTGAAGTCGGGCACGCCGAAGTCGATGCGCTTGAAGAAGTGGTTCAGCGTCACGTCGCCCATCGGCACGCTGCCGCGGAAGATCGACGGGAAGACGTACTCGCCGTGCCCCGTCAGCTCGTGCACCTGGCGCAGGATCTCGACGGCCTGGCACGACAGGAACACCCGATGCGGCTTGCCCATCTTCATGCGCTCGGCGGGGATGTCCTACTGCGCGGCGTCGAGGTCGAACTCGGGCCACTTCGAGCGCAGCAGTTCGCTCTTGCGGGTCATGGTCAGCAGCAGCTTGGTCGCTGCGATCGTCGTGGTGTGCGCGCCCTGCTCGTCCAGCTTGCGCCAGAAGGCGCCCAGTTCCTTCTCGCTCAGGTGGCGGTGGTGTTCGACCGGCGCTCGTGCGATGGCGCCGCGCAGCGGCTGCGCCGGGTTGGTCGTCACCAGCAGATTCCGGATCGCGTGGTTGTAGATCTGCTGCACGATCACGCGGATGCGCTCGGCCGTCACGGCGGTGTCGGCGCGAGCCTTGATGATGGCCAGCACGTCGCCTGGCTGCACCTCGTCGAGCTGCATGTCGCCGATGGCCGGGTAGACGTAGACATCGAGCCAGCGCACGGTCTGGGCCACGTAGCCGCCCGACCGATAGAACAACGTCTCGTCGACCCAGCGCTGGGCGAAGGCGCGGAAGCTCAGGCGGCGCGCGTCAGCGACCTTCTGCTCCGCTGATAGAACTCGCTTGGCTTTGGCCGGGCTCTGGCCGCGCTCGACCAGCGCGCGCAGTTCCTCATGACGGTCACGCGCCTGCTTGATGGTGAAGGCCGGGTACGCGCCGATCGTCACCTTCTCGCGCTTGCCGTTCAGGTGGTACTTGAGGCGCCAGGTCTTCGAGCCCGACAGCATGACCTCCAGCACCAGGCCGCCGCCATCAGTCAGGTCGTAGCGCTTGCCCTTGGCCTTCGCGTTGTCGATCGTCGCGGGCTTCAGGACGCAGTTGACGTGTCGCATGAGGGCTGCCCCAGATGGGGCCACGGACGCCCCCTGTTGCCCCGAATCTGGCCCCGTCCCTTTGCGAAGTTGAGAAACGGCCAGAGACGTCAGAAGACAAGAACCCCAGCCGAATCGACGATCCGGGGCTCCGCGCGAAACCACCCAGGACGTCCGGAGACGTCCCGGGACCGCGTCACATGTGGTCGATCACTACATGTAAATCGAGCTGCAACCCGCGCCAACACATTAGATCCCGCCCCTAGCCCCGCATCCTCTGCTCCATACATCTGGGATGCCCTGAGACAGTGAGTCTGCAGCCACGAACTGACTTGCGTAAGCCCAAGTTGAAATCTAGCATGGCTTCGACCTCCTTCAGTTCATGCAGATCGGGCTCTCCGGTCGCCAATTTACCGGAGGCCATACAAGATCAATGCAAGCTACTTTTGCGACAGGGCACTAGATCTCGATGGTTGGACTCTCGCAGCGTGCCGGTCCTGTCGGTATGCCCGCGACGCCGGCCTCAGGTCTGGCAAGCGCTGCGCGCTGCACTTCGGCCAAGTGATCAATCTGGTCCGCCAAGTACTGCAGCGCCCTCCTCCGCTCATCAGGCAGTTCGTGATGGTGATACGCCGCGGCCGTTGAGTTGCGCTCCTTGTGGGCCAGCAGCAGTTCGACCACGTCACGTCCGAAGCCATGCTCGCGCAACAGCGTCGCGCCGGTCGCGCGCAGCCCGTGTGGTGCGAAGTCGTCAACGCCGAAGTCCAGACGCTTGAAGAAGTGGTTCAGCGTCACGTCCGCCATCGGGACCGAGCAACGGCAAAGCGACGGAAAGACGTAGCCCTCAGCCATCCCCGTGACCGCTCGCACCAGTTGCAGCAGTTCGACGGCCTGACGTGGCAGGTACACACGATGGGCACGCTTCATCTTCATTCGAGAGGCCGGGATGTCCCAGATACCTCGTTCGAGATCGAACTCAGCCCACTGGGCACGCAGGACCTCAGACTTGCGGCACATGCTGTAAGCGAGCAGCTTCGCTGCAGCGATCGTGACGAAGCGGGCACCCTGCTTCTCGATGGCGCACCAGAACGCACCGAATTCTGGCTGCCGGAGGTACCGATAGTGCTTTGCCGGCGGTACCTGCACCACGCCGCGCAACGGCAGAGCAGGGTTCACCTCGACGATGAGCTTCTGGATAGCGTAGTTGTAGATCTGCTGGACGATAACGCGCACACCTTCGGCAGTGTTCGGAGTCGGCGTCAGCGGCTCGATGATGCGAAGCACATCTACTGGCCGCACGTTTGAGAGCGGCTTCGTGCCGATCAGCGGCCAGACAAAGCGTTCTAGCCTCGACAAGATCTGCCCGCGATAGGTCGCCGTGCGCGTTGCCAGGCGCTCCTGCACCCAGCGCTTCGAGAACGACTCGAAGTCGTCGGCACGACGCCGGGCCATCGCCGATACGTCGCGGCGTTCCTGCACCTGTTGCCGCCGGGCGATGGCCGGATCGATCCCGCGCTCGAGCATCGACCGGTAGCGCTGATGCTGGTCCCGCGCGTCGGCGATCCCGATCTCGGGGAAGGTGCCAATGCCCACGTCGCATCGCGCGCCGGCATAGCGGTACTGGTAGCGCCAGGCCTTGGTACCGCCTGGAGAGACGACCAAGTGCAGTCCGCCGCCGTCCGTCAGCTTGTAAGACCTGGCTCTTGGCTGGGCGTTGGTGATCTCGATGGGAGTCAGTGTGTAGTGCTGGTATCGCATCGGTGTGCGTGGTCCTGAGTTGTGGGGGCTCGAGTATTCGCGCACGCCCAACTCGACTAGGACGTTGAGCGCCCGGCGGTAGCGGCCGAACGCCTTGATTGACAAGCTGTATATAGATACAGTATAGAGGCGTCGCAAGTTGCAGCCAGGAGAAGTCGATGGGCAAGCCGCAAGACCGCACCGTCTCTCGCAGGACCGATGGCAATTGGCAGAACAAGAGGCAAGATGCTGAACGGGCCTCCTCGATTCACACCACCCAGGCCAAGGCCGTGGAGGCAGCCCGGCGAATGCTGGGCAACCAAGGTGGCGGCGAACTGACGACAATGGGTGCCAAGGGCAGGATCGTCAGCAAGGACACGATCAAGCCCGGCAACGATCCCAACCCGCCTCAAGACACTGAGCACTGACCGGCGGCGACGACCTGCAGGTCACCCGGGTAGCCGGCGCCCCGCCCTCTCCCTTTGGAGCGGCGTTCAGGTATGGAAGCGCTTGGCTGCGCTGCGGGCGGACCCGCTAGTCGCCGTGCACAGCCGAGATGGCCGCGCGGGGCGGCTAGTGATTCATTTCGTTTGTTGCGATTTTCGTTTGTTTCGATTATGATTGAGACATCGAGCCCGATGCCGGATCACGCCATGACGCACCCCCTCACCCTGGAAACCACGCTACCCGTCGAGCGCGAGGTCGCCGCGGCCGCGGAGAGCCAGCGCGCGCTGGCTGCCTATCTGAGCACGCAGTTCGAGACCCAGCGCATCCAAATCTTTGACGCGAAGAACCAGGCCCACCAGGTCGAGTTGCCCACGTCCGCGCTGCGCTTGCTGGTCGACATCCTGTCTGAGCTTGCCGAGGGCAATGCGGTCAAGGTCGTGCCGATCCACGCCGAGCTGACGACGCAGGAAGCCGCCGACATGTTGAATGTGTCGCGCCCTCACCTCGTCAAGCTGCTGGAAGGTGGTGCGCTGCCGTTCCACAAGACCGGCAAGCACCGGCGTATCCGGTTCGCTGACCTGATGGGCTTCAAGGCCGAACAGGATCGATCGAGCGAGCGAGCGATGGAAGAACTGGCGAAACAGGCCCAGGAGCTTCAGCTGGGCTACGAATGAGGAGTTCGCCGTTCACCGCGGTCTACGATGCCTGTGTGCTGTACCCGGCACCGCTGCGCGACTTCCTCATGTGGCTCGGCCTGTCCGGGCGCTTTCGCGCGCGCTGGAGTGCCCAGATTCACGACGAGTGGAAGCGCAACCTGCTGAAGAACCGGCCTGACCTCGCGGCCGAGCAACTCGATCGCACCTCGGACTTGATGGACCGGGCGATCCCTGACGCAGTGGTGACCGGGCACGAAGTCTTGATCGAGGGCCTGGCTCTTCCCGACCCGGATGACCGGCACGTCCTCGCCGCCGCAATCCGCTGCCACGCCAGCGTGATCGTGACGTTCAACGAGCGCGACTTTCCGGCCGATGTGCTGGAGTCGTTCGGGCTTGAGGCTCAGCACCCGGACCTGTTTGTCGAGAACCTCTTCGATCTCGACCAAGCCGCGGTGGTCGCCGCTGCGCAGCGGCAGCGACAGCAGCTGAAGAACCCGCCACTCGATGTCAATCGCTACCTCGACATCCTGCTCCGGCAGGGCCTCACGCAGACCGTGAAGGGGCTCGCCGAATTTCGAGGTGTGCTGTGACCGCATTTCAGCGGCGCTGGCCGTGATGTTCGCTGTTCACCCGCAGGAGTCGGCAGGATCAAGCGCTGCCGTTCCGCCGCAGCGATGACGATGAACAGCCGCTTCGCAGCGAAAGGCGTCAGGCACTCCGAAGACTCGAATTCCCGCATTCTGTCGTTTACCGGTCATCGACTGGGCATCGCACCCACAAGACAAGGGGGCGTGGATCTCCGACACCCAGAGCGCTCAGCGGATTCACGCCATCCACACACTGCGCTCCTTCGGATCGCTGGCGCTGCTGTCATCCACTCTCGGAGAGTTTTTTCAGTCGGGAGCACCTCATGGCAGTGCTCTTGAAGGCCCTGCCAGACCAAGCTCGCGCAGGAGCGCCGTGCACCATCGACTTCGGTAACAATACGTGGCAAATCCACGGGTTGTCGACCAACTGTCCCAAGGGAGGCGTGCACGCACATGGCGGAGAACGGACCACAGGCGACCGCCCTAGGTACGCCGGGACAACTTGACGGACTAATGCCCCTCCAGAGTGACAAGGGCGAAAAAGTGTCCATCCCAGCGAAGCTCAAAAAGCCGAAGACCAACCGTCTCGTGGTCAAGCGCGGCACCGTTCCGCCGTCTGTTTTCTTGCACACGATTTCCGACAAGGAGTGGGAAGAGTTCATCGCAGCTGCCTGTCGCCAACGGACGATCGGCACCGCCAAGTACGTCTCCGTCAAGGTCCTCGGGAGCGCCGGTGACAAGGGCAGGGACGTCGAAGCTCGACTCCAGGTCGCGTTAGTTACCGACGGTTGGGACCTCTATCAGGCCAAGCACTATGGGCAGCGCCTGACGCCGGGCAATGCTTATCCTGAGCTCGTGAAGTTCTTCGGCCACCTGTTGGCCAAGAGCTTCCCCGTGCCTAGAAAGTACTACTTCTGTGCGCCAAAGAACGCGGGCCCAGAGTTGCATGATCTTCTCGCCAACCCCAGCAATCTGCGCTTGGGCCTGCTGAGCGCCTGGAAGGCTGGCACCCATGGCCTCAAGGACCAAGTCGCCAAGCTGACTCCGGCAATGGAAGCATTCATTAACACCTTCGACTTCAAGCGGTTCGAGGAATGTCAGATTGTGGATCTGTTGGCCTGGCATGCGGAAGATGTCAACGCCCACTGCAAACTGTTCGGGATCGAGCCGGAACGCGGCGACGATCCGGCTGTCCCGGCCCAGACCCAGTTTCATGAAATGACATACGTCTCCGAACTCATCCGGGCATACACGGAAGCCGAGGACGTGCCGATGGATCTGGCTAAAGTGCCTGCAGACGAGGTCTATCGCGAGCATCTCGCTGCGGCTCGCGAAGCCTTTTATGCGGCTGAGGGGCTGAAGCGATTCAGCCGGGACATTTACGTGGAGGATGAGTTCAAGAAGCTGCTCGACATGGTCTTGAAGGGCGTTAGGCTCAAAGTGAAGAGCCCACTTCTCAAAACTGGCCTCCAGCGGCACGACGCCGCCATCGACGCGGCACAGATGCTAACCGTGACCGACAGCGTCCTTCACACTCGACTGCGCGGCGGGGACCTTCCGGGCACCTGCCATCACCTTGTCAACGAGAAGCAACTCACATGGGTTCGGTGAGCCGCAAGCAGCCGGAGCTGTTCAACACCCCGTTCGAACTCGGGCTGCGCATGGTCTATTTGCTGTTCGCGCTCAGGCCGGGCGGCGCGGACTTGCAGAAGCTCGTGCTGCTCGACTACGCAATCGTCTACTCGCAGGACGTGGGTGGCCCCGCCAGCCTTCACACGCCGGTGCCGTACCGGAACGCCGAGCTGTTCAGCCGACGTGAACGGATCGAGCAGGGTCTCTACCTCATGAGCACACGTGGCCTGGTCGACGTCGTCCTTGACGACCGGGGAATGACGTACATTGCCGGCGCGAGCAGCTTCACCATGGTCGGGTCCTTGTCTTCGAAGTATTGGCGGGATTTGCAGGAACGTTGCGTCTGGGCGGCTGAACGGTTCGGTATGGCCAATTCGACCGAGCTTCTCAACCTCTTTGCCGAAAGTGGGCACCTCTGGGGCGCGGAATTGGAGATCGTGAAGCAGTCCTCTCTACTATGACAGTCAAGCTCGTTTCGCTAGTTGCCACCGGCCCCGACAAGCCCGAGGCTCGGGTCAATTTCCGTAATCCCGCCATGCTCGTTCGCGGCGCGAGCGACACGGGCAAGTCGTACATCCGCGACTGCCTGTGGTACCTGCTTGGTGGCGACAAGCTGCCCAAGAAGATTCCCGAGGCATTCGGCTACGACTTGCTCACGCTGGAGCTCGAAGTCGAGGAAGTAAGGTGCGAGGTACGACGCGCCCTCGCGGGAGGGGACTCGACCCTGTTCAAGCTATGCGCTGGGGAAGACGGCACGCTGATGAAGGAGGCGCTTAAGGAAGACATCGGAGATTTCCTCGTGCGCCACGCCGGCGCAGCCGGCAAGCAGCTGCTCAGGTCGCGCTCGAAGCGCGGCCTTGTCACGGGCGGCGATCTGCGCCATTGGTTCCTGCTGTCCCAGCCGACCATGATCAGCGAAGACGCGACAGCTGGCCCTGTCGCCAACGCGACCCAGCGAGTCGCGGCCTTCCATATGTTCCTCACCGGCACTGATGACTCAGCCATCGAACTGGTCAAGACGTCGAAAGAGCTGGACCGGCTCGCCGGACAGATTTTTGGGGTAGAGGAGGCTCTCCGAAGGGTCCGCGCTGGTTTGCCAGATGGTCAGACCAAGGACGATATTGCTGGCGCTCTCGAGCGCGTAGACGTCGCGCTGAACGCTATGACGAGCCACTACGAGGCCCGGGCCAGCGCGCTCAAAGGCGTTCGCGACGACATCCTGAAGAAGAGCGCGGAGCTGCAAGCGGCCGAGCGGGACCGAAACCACTGCCTGTCGATGATCGAGCGGTTTGATTTGCTCGATGCGAAGTACAAGAGTGACAGCGAGCGTCTTGGCGCCACGTGGGAAGGCGTCGCCATGTTCCAGGCGCTCGAGGAGGTTCGATGTCCTCTGTGCGGCACTTCAGCAGAGGCGCAGGTCAACCCGAGGCAGTTGCGGCAGGGTGCCCAAGACGGATACAGAAAGGCATTGAAGGCCGAGCTGGAGAAGATTGTGGCGTTGCGACAAGGGCTCGCTGTAGCGCTCGCGCGCGAGCACGACCGCGCCACTCGAATGAGGCAGGCCGTCGGAACGCTTCGGGCAGAACTCAATGGCCTTGAGGTGACTGAGAAGGCGCGGGTGAACGAAATGCGCTATGGATTCTCTGGCAATCCCAAGTCCCTCGCCGTCCGCCGGAGTGCCCTGTCAGAGCAACTGGCCAAGTTCGACGAGGAAGCTCAACTCGTGGCTGAGCACGCGCGGCTGACGAATGCCAAGAAGCAGAAGAAGATCCCGCTGAATCGAAATGTCGGCGCTGCTACAAACGAGGTTGCCGCGAATGCCAAACGCTACCTACACTCCTGGGGTTTCACCGGCATCCAGTCGGTGATGCTTGACGCGGATGCCTGCGACCTGGTCCTCGATGGCCGCGCTCGTCTGGATTTTGGGGCTGGCAAGCGCTCGATCTTTTTGGCCGCATTGACGATTGCGGTCATGGAGCATGCGGTTGGTAAGAAGTACCCGCACCTGGGATTTGTTGTCATCGATTCGCCACTCAAGTCCTACGCCGACCCGAAGAGCAAGGAGCAGCGGGACGTCGCAGTGTCTACGGTCACAGACCGCTTCTATGCGTGGCTGGCGAAATGGCAAGGTCCCGGCCAGCTCATCATTCTGGAAAACCAGGAAATCAAAGATGACTCGAGGGCCTTGCTGGAGCCGCTGGAATTCATTGGCGACGGCGACGAAGATGGTCGCCGAGGCTTCTACCCTGGGGCTCCGAAGGCCGCGTCCACATCCTGACCCGGGCGACGCTCTACAAGGGCTCGCGCCGCCCAGTCAAAGTACGAAACTGGATTTCGACGGATACAACAGCTCGGGGTCGAACAAGCAAGGGAGGTGCGGTGTACGTTCAGAAGGACACACTAGATGGTCTGCTGCGGCACGTTTTCGAGACGCTACTGGCCGAAGAAGAGTTGGTTACCGCAGGTCGCGGCGACTTCAAAGAGGTCTTCGGCGGTTGCCTACATCTGACCAATCCTCTTGCCCGTTTGAGTCGAACCGAATCGAAGGGCAAGGTCTACAGCGCCTTGGGCGAGTTCCTTTGGTACTTGTCGAAGGGAACATGCCTCGACTTCATCGACTACTACGTTCCGGGTCGCTTCCAGGAGGAGTCCGACGACCAGATAACGGTCCGCAGCGGATATGGCGAACGTCTGCAAGCATGGCGCGGACTCAATCAATTGCACAACGTCGTGCAACTGCTGCAAAAGCATAGGACCTCGCGGCGAGCCACTATCCAGTTATTCGATGCAACCGATATTGCCGAGCGCTACGCGTCGATCCCGTGCACCTGTACGCTGCAGTTCCTGGTGCGGAATAACAGACTGCACATGTTCGTTGCCATGCGATCGAACGATGCCTACCTCGGCTTGCCTCACGACATTTTCTCCTTCACCCTGCTCCAAGAAATGATCGCGCGCACCATCGGTGCTGAACTTGGTGAGTACAAGCATTGCGCCGGCAGCCTGCATCTTTACCAAAAGCACTTCGAAGCAGCAGAGCAATATCTCTGGGAGGGATGGCAGGATCCCATTCACATGCCCGCCATGCCGGTAGGTGATCCGCATGACGGGATCGAATGGCTTCGAGGCGTGGAGGAATCGGCCAGACTCAAACGTGGCGAGGATCTCGACGCTGCGATCCGCACGGCCAAGGTCGACGACTATTGGAAGGATCTAGGTCGACTGCTCCTGTCCTACAGAGCCAGCAGAGACTCCAACGCTACCCTAATTGCCGGCCTCAAGGACCAGCTACATTCGGACGTCTACAAGATGTTCTTGGTCGCGAAGTTGGATGTGGCCGAGGACCGCAAGAACGGTGCGGGAGCAAATCGATGAGCAATGCCAGACTGCTAACTGAGGTGGATCGCCTCGTCGATCTACTTCACAAGGGCAGACCGATCGAGCTTGGTGCAATACCCTGGGCTTCGCCAGTCCTCGCCTTTGGTGACCCCGTTAACAGTCGCATTGCCACGCTGGGGCTCAACCCCAGCAATCTTGAGTTCGTCGACCGGCACGGCCGGGAGTTGCACGCCCCCCACCACCGCTTCGAGTCCTTGACCACGCTGAGGGCCAGCAGCTGGGGGGAGGTTGCCAGTCGCGGTGTTCGCAGCGTCTGGCAGGCTTGCGAGAACTACTTCTATGGCAACCCATATGACCAATGGTTCAAGCGGTTGGAGAAATTGCTTGTGGGCACGGGCGCGTCGTACTACACCAGCTTTGGAGTCAAGGCTTGCCACCTGGATCTGGTGCCGTTCGCGACCGCTGAGAAGTGGTCCTCGTTGACGAACATCGAACGGGCGCAACTCATCCAGCTCGGTACGCCGTCGCTGGTTAAGACAATCATCGCGTCGGATGTCCGAGTGCTGGTTCTCAACGGAAGCGCGGTCGTCAAGGAGTTCAATCGCCTAGTACCCGATGAGCCATTGGAAACCCGCCGGATGAGCTCCTGGTCCCTTCAAGACGGGCGGGTTCCGGGAGTCGGATACATCGGTCGTATCTCTAGATTGGGTGGACTTGAGCTAGACCGCGAGCTGCTAGTGCTGGGCTATAACCACAACATTCAAAGTAGTTTCGGCGTTACGTCTGAAGCGGTTTCTCGCATGGCGACCTGGATCAGCCGTTGCTCTGCCGGTGCATTGGCATGAGGGTGCGCGAGCAAGCCCTTTGGGCCCAGTTGCGGAACGGCATTGCAGCCTGCGAGCAGCAGCACTTTCCTCTGCCTGGCGTCGCTGATGCGGTCCGGCGCGAAGTCTTTCTGCGACAGTTGGTGGACAGCGTTCGTCGCGTCCGCTACGTCTCCGTCGTTGCGAACCGGCCCATTGACGCCGACCGCGCCGATGGCTTGAGCCCGCTCTTCGATCCAATCCGGGCTGCCCTGCTCAAGCGCCAGGCCGGCGATTTCGACGAGGCATGTTGGCTCGTCTTCCTCTTCGTACACTTCGGCCGCCATCCTGTTTCCGGCTATCGGTACGCGCGAGAGGTTTACAGCGCCCTCGGCCAGCGGGATCCGTGGACGTTCAGGGCGGTCACCGCAGACTTCGCCGGAATGCGTGCGTGGTTAACGGCCAATGAGGGCCACCTGCGCCGCGGCACAGGCAAGGGCTTCGGCAACCATAGGAAATACCTAAGCCTGTCTGGTGACAAGCCCAACGCCACGGGGGACGCGTTCGAAACCTATGTGCGGTGGGTCCGCGGGCACGACAATCACGAGAACCTGTTCACGACGGCGCTCGACCAGGCACAGGGTAACCCGGAGATCGCTTTCGAAGGCCTGTTCAAATCCATGGACTCGGTCGCTTCGTTCGCGCGGATCGGCAAGTTCGACTACCTGACGATGATTCAGAAGCTCGGCTTTGCGCCCATACGACCCGGACGGCCCTACTTTGAATCAAACACCACCGGGCCGAACAAAGGTGCAAGAGTCATGTTCGAGACTGGTGTGCGCCTAACGATACAGGAGCTTGAACGGCGCACCAAGGTATTGGGCGCATGCCTCGGCGTGGGTATGCAAGAGATGGAGGACGCGCTGTGCAACTGGGGCAAAGACACGAGCACCTACACCTACTTCAGAGGTTAGGAGCTAGTTCTCCCAGGCGTATCGCACCTTCATGAAATTGAAGTGTTTGAAGGGCACTCGCCCCTTGTCCTGCAGTTGCCCAACGACAATTCCTGGAGCGATGCCAGCCCGCCTTGCCAAGCGGACGATGTCGAATTTGCTCAGGGCAACCCGATTAAGAGATTCGACGCCAACGCGCTCAAAAAGGATGTTTAGAGCGAACTGATCGGCATCAGCTTCAGCCTCCGAGTTCCGCTCTTCCAGCCCCTCAAGGAAGACGCGCTCGTGGGAGTGCAAGAGCAGGTGCCCAATTTCATGGAAGACCGTGAACCAGAGGTGGTCGTCTGCCAAGTAGCGGAAGCTCAGCTGGATCAGCGCCTTCGTCGGCGTTAGGAATCTCGTGGCGCCGCTTGCACGACAACCATTCGGTGCACGAGCTACAACGACCGCGACACCACACCTGGCCAGCAACTGCTGCAGTTTTGGCATGAACTCGGCGGGCTCGCTGGTTCTGGTGAGCGCGCGCACTTCATCTAACGACGCACGCAACATGCTGCTGTCCCACGGATCACAGTCGATTGCGGCCGCCTCAATCTCTCCCTGCCGCAGCCAAGCTGCCACGGCTGGATAGTTGGTGGTGAATGCATTGCTCTGACGATACGCAGAGGCAGAAAGCAGGCGCTCGTACTTGCGCTTGAAGGCTTCCGAAGTGGCCGCACCCAAGAAGGCACACGCGTTGAGCAGGGTCGCGTGCCTCGAACCACCTGACTCGATCCAGCCGTACTTCACCATCTCGCTCACCGGTAAGCTGCTCAGCCAATTATCGGCCGGCTCTTCGACGGTGCTCAGGCGCTCGAGGTCTGACCGGTAGAGCTGCTCGCGGCGCAGCCAAAATGCTGGCGTAGCTCCCAGGACCCGTGCCAACTGTTCCGCCCAGTCATCGGTCAAGGCAACAAGGCCATGAAGGAAGCGGGAAACTTCCTGTGCGTCTCTGTGGGTCTCACGTGCCAAGTAGGCGACAGGTAGGCCGCGCTCTTGCAACAAGTCAAGCACCGTGGCGCCGGGAGGTATGGCCCACTTAGGCTCGAACGCGTTCATGGCGCAATACTATGTCCCGACCGCCACGATGCGGACGCGGCGAACCCTGGCCCAGTCGACGTTGCCTTGCGCGTCGATGCGAGGCGTGTTGTGACTTGGAACAAAGATCAAGCAAACACCATCGACTAGATTGACCCGATAACACTCTACGCCGTCGTGCATGCCAGCCGCTGGATGACCCGCGAGCAGGTCGTAAACGCTGTCAGCTGCCCGGATGTCAACCAGACGGTTCCGCAGAGCTTCGGCCGCAGCCGGGCCTAGCGTCTGGTCAGCCAGAGCACTGTCGATGCACACATCCTTCAAGCCCTCGGTGTGGAACGAGATTTCCAAGTCGCGCAACGCAGCTTCAACCGCAACATTTTGACGCATCGGCTCGCGCCTATATCTAGACGGTTGCCTGCGCGAGGCGGTTTGCTCAATAGTCCGCTTCTGTCGGCGCCACAGACAGCTTAGGGTCGAGCCTGGCCCATCAACCGCAAGCGAGGCGGCCAGTGGCCAGTGGCGCCTTCATTCGCCGAACGTCTGCTGCTGGTGAGAGCTGACACTCGTCAAACTCGAGTCGAAGGTCCGCAACCAGTCTCATCCGGGCGCTCGGCGCCATTCGGTCGGCCAGCCGTTGACGCCGCAAACCGCGACGGAGCGCCAACCGATGGCGAAACGGCGCCTAGATAGGCGCCGTTTCGCATGGCGCGCGTGACAGCGATGGAGGATAGTCCCTGCTATCCGAAGCTCTTCACCCTCACCGCCATCCACCAACATCCCCTCCCCCACCGCGGATCCCCGTGCAGCCAAGGTGGCGGCACAGGAAGTCAGCGAATCAGATCAAGGACTTATGCGACGCAGCGAGACGCTCCGGGACGCAGTGGTCAGCCCATTGCCTCGATCATCACCTGCCCGAACCCCGAGCACGAAACCTGCGTCGCGCCCGGCATCAGCCGCGCGAAGTCGTAGGTGACCTTCTTCGACAGGATGGCCTTCTCCATCGACGAGATGATCAGGTCGGCCGCCTCGGTCCAGCCCATGTGGCGCAGCATCATCTCGGCCGACAGGATCTCGGAGCCCGGATTGACATAGTCCTTGCCGGCGTACTTCGGCGCGGTGCCGTGCGTGGCCTCGAACATCGCCACCGAGTCGGACAGGTTGGCGCCCGGCGCGATGCCGATGCCGCCCACCTGCGCGGCGAGCGCGTCGGAGATGTAGTCGCCGTTGAGGTTCAGCGTGGCGATCACGCTGTACTCGGCCGGCCGCAGCAGGATCTGCTGCAGGAACGCATCGGCGATCACGTCCTTGACGACGATCTCCTTGCCGGTCTTCGGGTTGCGGAAGCTGCACCACGGGCCACCGTCGATCGGCTGCGCGCCGAACTCCTTCTGCGCGAGCGCGTAGCTCCAGTCGCGGAAGCTCCCCTCGGTGTACTTCATGATGTTGCCCTTGTGCACGATCGTCACCGACGGCTTGTCGTTGTCGATCGCATACTGGACGGCCTTGCGCATCAGCCGCGAGGTGCCCTCGCTCGATACCGGCTTGATGCCGATGCCCGAGGTCTCGGGGAAGCGGATCTTGGTGACGCCGAGTTCCTTCGTCAGGAAGGCGATGAGCTTCCTCGCCTTCTCGCTCTGCGCCTCGTACTCGATGCCCGCGTAGATGTCCTCGGAGTTCTCGCGGAAGATGACCATGTCGGTCTTCTCGGGCTCCTTCACCGGCGAGGGCACGCCCTTGAACCAGCGCACCGGGCGCAGGCAGACGTAGAGGTCGAGTTCCTGGCGCAGCGCCACGTTCAGCGAGCGGATGCCGCCGCCCACCGGCGTGGTGAGCGGGCCCTTGATCGACACGACGTAGTCCCTCAGGACCTGCAGCGTTTCTTCCGGCAACCAGACGTCGGGCCCGTAGACCTTGGTCGACTTCTCGCCGGCGTAGATCTCCATCCAGTGGATTTTCTTCCTGCCGCCGTAGGACCTCGCCACGGCCGCGTCGACCACCTTGATCATCACCGGCGTGATGTCGAATCCGGTGCCGTCGCCCTCGATGTACGGAATGATGGGGTTGTCGGGGACCTGCAGGGAGAAGTCGGCGTCGACCTTGATTTTCTCGCCAGCGGACGGGACCTTGATGTGCTGGTACATGCCGGAGATTCCTCGTGGGAAGTGGGCGAATTCGCAATTATGCCGCAGCGTCGCGGCTTTTCCTGCGCGGCGAACGCGGGCACCATGGCGCGATGAAGACGATCCCGGAGGCGCCTGGCGCCGACCCTGCGCAGGCCCTCGACGCCGCCCCCGCAAGCGCGCGCCGCGCCCGACCCGCGAACGAGACCGGCGCGGCGCCGGCCCACCCGCCCGGCGGGCGCCGCCTGCTTCCTTTGCGGCGACTGCTCGCCGGGGCCGGCATGGCGGCGCTGATCGCCGCGCCGCTCGCCGCCCTCGGGCAGGCTGCACCGCAGCCGAAGCTGCCGGTGGTGCGACTGCAGGCCGGCATGCACATTGTGCTCGCCGAAGTGGCGGCCACGCCGCAGTCGCGCGAGATTGGCCTGATGATGCGCGAGCGGCTCGGGCCGAACGAAGGAATGCTGTTCGTGTTCGAGGAGCCGCGCGCCTGGTGCTTCTGGATGCGCAACACGCTGCTGCCGTTGTCGATCGCCTTCCTCGACGACGACGGCCGGATCGTCAACATCGCGGACATGGCGCCGCGCAGCGAGGACAGCCACTGCGCGGCCGCGCCGGTGCGCTTCGCGCTCGAGATGGAAAAGGGGTGGTTCGCCCGGCGCGCGCTCGCGCCCGGCTCGCAACTGGCCAATCCCGACGTCTTCCCCGGGCAGGCGCGGCGACGCTGAGGCGCGGCGCCGCGCGAGTCCGGCTCAGCCGGCCTTGCGGAAGAACTTGCCGTAGACCCAGAGCACCACGATCGCGCCGATCACCGACGCGATGAACCCGGCGCTGGCGCCCGGCGGGTACCAGCCGGCCGCCTGGCCGACGAAGGTCGCGACGAACGAGCCGACGATCCCGAGCAGCATCGTGACGATGAGGCCGCCACCCTGCGTGCCCGGCATGATGAACTTGGCGACGGCGCCGATGACCAGTCCGATGATCGCGGTCCAGATCAGGCCCATGGCAGCGCTCCCGTCAGCCGAAGTTCTTCGCGGCGAAATCCCAGTTCGCGAGACTGTTCAGGAACGTCTCGACGAACTTCGGGCGCGCGTTGCGATAGTCGACGTAGTACGCGTGCTCCCAGACGTCGATCGTCAGCAACGCGCGATCGGCGGTGGTGAGCGGCGTCGCCGCGTTGCTCGTGTTGACGATGTCGACCGAGCCGTCGGGCTTCTTCACGAGCCAGGTCCAGCCCGAGCCGAAATTGCCGACCGCGCTCTTCGTGAACGCTTCCTTGAACGCCGCGAACGAGCCCCACTTGCGGGAGATCGCGTCGGCCAGCGCGCCCTTGGGCTCGCCGCCGCCACCGGGCTTCATGCTCGACCAGAAGAAGGTGTGGTTCCAGACCTGGGCCGAGTTGTTGAACACGCCGCCCGAGGACTTCTTCACGATGTCCTCGAGGCCGAGGTTCTCGAACTCGGTGCCCTTGATCAGGTTGTTCAGGTTGGTCACGTAGGCCTGGTGGTGCTTGCCGTAGTGGTACTCGAAGGTCTCCTTCGAGATGTGCGGCGCGAGTGCGTCCATCGCGTACGGCAGCGCCGGGAGGGTGTGTTCCATGGTCCTTATCCTTGTCGTTCGGGTGAAGTCGCAGCGCGGGCCTGGCGCGCGCCGGAGCCGTCGATTCTAGGACGAAAGCGCGGCGCCGGCCAACGCGGCCACCCCGCCGTGCGGGTCAAGCCGCAAGCGTCACGCGGGGCCTTCGGCCGAGGCGTCGCGCACCTCGACGCGAAGCGCGCCGCGCGCCAGCGTCACCGACAGCGCGTCGCCGACCGCAGTCTCGGCGCTGGCGCGAACGACCTGGCCCGAGCGGTCCTGCACGATCGCGTAGCCGCGCTCGAGCACCGCCTGAGGGCTCACCAGCGCGAGCGATGCCGCGAGCCGCTCGACGCGCTCGTCGCGGCGCGAGAACTGCCCTGCACCGCCCGCTGCAGGCCCTGCGTCGCGGCGTCGAGCCGATGCCCGGCGACGTCGACGCGCGGCGCGCGCAGGCCGGCGCGCAGCCGCTCGATGCGCATCGCGCGCTGCTCGAGCGAGTGGCGGCCCGCCGCCACGACGCGCTGCGCGAGCGAGCGCAGCCTGAGCGCTCGCTCCTGCCACTGCGCCGACGGCGAACGCAGCAGGCGCGCGCTGGTGTCGAGCCGCTGCTCGAGCAACTCGGCTCGCCGCGACCACGCGCGGGCGATTCGCTCGCCGAGCACGCTCGCCGCCCCAAGCAGCTCGCGCTGGTCCGGAGCGGCCAGCGCAGCGGCCGCCGTCGGCGTCGGCGCGCGCTGGTCGGCCACGAAGTCGGCGATCGTGAAGTCGGTCTCGTGGCCGACGCCGCTCACCACCGGAATCGGCGAGGCGACCACCGCGCGCGCGACCGCCTCGTCGTTGAACGCCCACAGGTCCTCGATCGAGCCGCCGCCGCGCACCAGCAGCAGCACCTCGCATTCACGCCGGCGCGCCGCGGCCGCCAGCGCCGCGACGATCGCGGCCGGCGCGTCCACGCCCTGGACCGGCGTCGGATAGACGATGACCGCCACGCCGGGCGAGCGCCTGCGCAGCGTCGTCAGCACGTCGCGCAACGCCGCCGCCTGCGCCGACGTGACGATGCCGACGGTGCGCGGCATGGCCGGCAGCGGTCGCTTGCGCTGCGCCTCGAACAGCCCCTCGGCCTGCAGCCGCGCCTTCAGCTGCAGGAAGCGCTGGTACAGGTCTCCGGCGCCGGCGCGGCGCATCGACTCGACCGAGAGCTGGTAATCGCCGCGCGGCTCGTACAGGGTCACCGATCCGCGGACCTCGACCCGGTCGCCCTCGCGCGGCGAGAAGTCGACGTACTGCGCACGCCCGCGGAACATCACCGCGCGCACCTGTGCCGACGCGTCCTTCAGCGTGAAGTACCAATGGCCGCTGGCGGCCCGGGTCACGTTCGACAACTCGCCGGACACCCAGACCGGCGCGATACTGCGTTGCAACAACCCAGCAACCATGCGGTTGAGCTGGCCGACCGTTAGGATTTCCCGCGCCAATCCTTGGTTTGCGCCCGTGGATCCAGTATTCATGCGCCTCTCCGGTCGACAGCTTTCCACACGCTCGGCCCCTGCGTCGCGGCGCACCCCGAGCGCCGGCAGGCGCTGCAGTGCACGGCCCAAGTATATGATTCGCAGCGGTATTTCCGCTGCCCTGCAAATGAGCAATCGCGCCCGGCGAGCCAGGACGCGGGCCGGCGGCGGTTGTGCGGCGCGTTATTCACAGACTTGTCCACAGACTTCGCGTCGCGGCGCCGCCCGACTCGCCGTCCGGCGGCCCAACTTGCTCGTGCCCGCGAAAAGACCCGACAATTGCGGGCCCATTGCAGGCCCCTCGGAGAACGAATTGCTGTCCCTGATCCAGGCGGCCGGCTGGCCGGTGTGGTTTCTCATCATCGCTTCGATCGCCGCGGTTGCGCTCATCATCGAACGATCGCTGTCGCTCAAGCGCGCCAAGGTACTGCCGCCCGGCCTGCTCGAGGAGGTCATCGCCCTGCGCCGCTCACAGCCGATCACGCCGGAACTGCTGAACAAGCTGTCGGCCAATTCGCCGCTCGGCCGGGTCATGGCGAGCGGACTGCGGCACGAGGCCGCCGGCCGCGAGCTGATGAAGGAAGCCATGGAGGAGACCGGGCGCGCGGTGGCGCACGAACTCGAGCGTTACCTGTCGGCGCTGGGCACGATCGCCGCGACCGCGCCGCTGATGGGGCTATTCGGAACCGTGGTCGGCATGATCGAGATCTTCGGGTCGCAGGCCCCGACCGGCGCCGCCAACCCCCAGCAACTCGCCCACGGCATCTCGGTGGCGCTGTACAACACCGCGCTCGGCATCATGATCGCAATCCCCGCGATGATCGCGTACCGCCACTTCCGCGCCCGGGTCGACAGCTACCTGGTCGAGATGGAGCAGCAGTCGCTGCGCCTGGTCGATACGCTGCGCAGCCTGCAGCGATGAATTTCCGTCGCGGCATCCGGCGCGACGAGCCGGAGATCAACTTCATTCCGCTGATCGACGTGCTGTTGGTGATCCTGATCTTCCTGATGGTCACGACCACCTACTCGAAGTTCACCGAACTGCAGGTCGACCTGCCCAGCGCCAACGCCGAGCAGGCGACCGAGCGGCCGAGCGAGATCGTCGTGGCAGTCTCCACGGACGGGCGGTACATGCTGGACGCCGGAAACCCGCAGTTCGTCGCCGCCACGGCGCTCGCCGGCGCGCTGCGCCGCGCCGCGGCCGAGCGCAAGGATCCGGTGCTGGTGATCTACGCCGACGCGGGGGCGACCCACCAGGCCGTCGTCGGCGTGCTCGAGGCCGCCCGGCAGGCGGGCGTCGCGAAAGTGACCTTCGCCGCCAGGGGCAGCGCGGGGCGCGTCGGCCCCCGCGCCCGGACGCGCCGCCGGTCGCTGACCCGGCGCGAGACCGGGCAAGGCTTCGATGAGCCCGATGCCGCGCAGGCGTCTCGAATCGCTGCTGCAGCGGCTGTGGTACGCGAGCGAACCCGGTCCGGGCCTGCGCCTGCTGCGCGCCTGCCTGGCGCCGCTGGCGGCCCTCACCGGCTGGGTGGCGCGACGCCGTCGCGCGCGGCTGCGAGGGCTGCCCGCACCCCGGCCGCCGTTGCTGATCGTCGGCAACCTGGTGGCCGGCGGTGCCGGCAAGACGCCGCTGGTGGCGGCGATCGCGATGTCGCTGGCTTCGCGCGGGCTGCGCCCGGGCATCGTCGCCAGCGGCTACGGGGCGACGCGCGACGATGCGCGGCTGGTGTGCCCGCGCGACGATCCGGCCGCGGCCGGCGACGAGCCGCTGCTGCTTGCGCAGTCGACCGGGCTGCCGGTCGCCGCAGGCCGGCGGCGCGCCGAGGCGGTCACGCGGCTGCTCGACGCGCATCCCGAGCTCGACGTGGTGATCTCCGACGACGGGCTTCAGCACGCGGCGCTCGCGCGCAGCGTCGAACTGGCCGTGTTCGACGAGCGTGGCGTCGGCAACGGCCGGCTGTTGCCCGCCGGCCCCCTGCGCGCCCCGCTCGAGCAGGCCGCATCGATGGACGCGCTGGTTCTCAACGGCGACGCCGTCGCGCCGCTCGCTCACCCGAGGCAATACCGGTCCCGGATCGAACCGCTGCGCTTCGTCGCCGTCGACGGCCATGCCGCGCCGCTCGATCCGCAGGCTTTCGTCCGGCGCGCGGCCGGGCATCCGTTGATCGCGGTGGCCGGCGTCGCCGCCCCGCAACGCTTCTTCGCGACGCTGCGCGAGCTCGGCCTGCAGCCGCGCTGCATGGAGCTCGGCGACCACGCGACGCTCGGCCCCGCCGAACTCGCCGCCATGCCGGCAACCTTCGTCGTGATGACCGCCAAGGACGCCGTAAAATGCGCGGCGTGGGCCGATGGCCGCTGCTGGGCACTCGAAGTGCAGGCGGTGCCGGATCCCGCGCTCATCGACTGGCTGACCGAGACGATCCGTGGACGCACGCCTGCTTGAAATCCTGGTCTGCCCGCTGTGCAAGGGGCCGTTGCAGCAACAGCGCGGCGGCACCGCGGCCGACGGCACGCCGCTCGACGCCGAACTCGTCTGCCGCGCCGACCGCCTGGCCTTTCCGGTGCGCGACGGCATCCCCGTGATGCTGGTCGACGAAGCGCGCAAGCTCGGCGACGCCGACTGAAGCGCCGCGCGTCGATGGCGCCTGCCCCTTCCGCGAATCCCTCCGCGGCCCCCGAGCCGCATGGCGTCCAGCCCCCCGCGGCCGGCGAGCCGCCCGCGCAGGACTTCGTCGCGCTCATCCCGGCGCGGCTCGCGTCGACGCGGCTGCCCGACAAGCCGCTCGCCGACATCGGCGGCAAGCCGATGGTGGTACGCGTCGCCGAGCGCGCCGCGGCGGCCGGCGCCGCGCGGGTCGCCGTCGCGACCGATTCGCAGCGCATCGCCGACGCCGTGTCGGCGGCCGGCTTCGAGGCGATCATGACCCGCGCCGACCACGCGTCAGGCACCGATCGCCTCGCCGAGGCAGCCGGACGGCTCGGGCTCGCCGCCGGGCAGATCGTCGTCAACGTGCAGGGCGACGAGCCGCTGATCCCGCCGCCCCTCGTGCGCGCGGTCGCCGAGCGGCTCGCCGCGGCGCCCGACTGCTCGATCGCCACCGCCGCCCACGCGATCGACGACGTCGCCCTGTTCCTCGACCCCAACGTGGTCAAGGTGGTCTGCGACCGGGCGCTGCGCGCGCTCTATTTCTCGCGCGCCCCGATCCCGTTCGAGCGCGACGCGATGGCCGGATTTCCGCAACGGCTTCCCGCGGCGATGCCCGGCGGCCTCGCCCCCGCCGGCCTGCCGCTGCGCCACATCGGCCTCTATGCGTACCGCGCCGCGTTCCTCGACGCGTACCCGCGGCTCGAGCGCTCGCCGCTCGAAGCGCTCGAATCGCTCGAGCAGCTGCGCGCGCTCTGGCACGGCCATCGCGTTGCCGTGCTGCTCACCGCGCAAGCGCCGCCGGCGGGCGTCGACACCGCGGCCGACCTCGCCCGCGTGCGCCGCGCATTCGCCGGCGCGGGTGGGGCACCGCCCCCGGGCTGACGCCGGCGCGCGCCGCGTCGCCCCGCGGCTGCGTTGCCACGGCGGCGACCCGGTCAAATTGACCGGATCTCGAGTTTGACGTTACGCTTGACCGGCTTTGCGGGCGGCGGCCGGCCCGGATCGGCCCGGTTCGTCCGCGCCCGTCGATCGCGCTGCCGGGGCATGGCCGCCATTACCCGCGATCCGATCACACCGTCCAGGCACATCCATGCGTTTGATTCTCCTCGGCCCGCCCGGCGCCGGCAAAGGCACGCAGGCCGCCTTCATCACCCGCAAGTTCGGAATTCCCCAGATCTCCACCGGTGACATGCTGCGCGCAGCGATCAATGCGGGCACGCCGATCGGCCTGGCGGCCCGGAAGGTGATGGACGCGGGCTCGCTGGTGTCCGACGACATCATCGTCAGCCTGGTGATGGACCGCCTGCGCTACCCCGACTGCCAGGCCGGCTACCTGTTCGACGGATTCCCCCGCACGATCCCGCAGGCCGAGGCGATGAAGACGGCCGGTGTGCGCATCGACTACGTGCTCGAGATCGACGTGCCCGACGACGAGATCATCGATCGCATGGGCGGGCGCCGCGTGCACCTCCCCAGCGGGCGCACCTACCACGTCAGGTTCAATCCCCCGAAAGTCGCCGACCGCGACGACGTCACCGGCGAGCCGCTGACCCAGCGCGACGACGACCGCGAGCAGACCGTGCGCAAGCGGCTGGCCGTCTACCACTCGCAGACGCGCCCGCTGATCGAGTACTTCAGCGCCTGGGAGCGCAGCGGCGATGCCGGCGCGCCGGCCTATCGCCGGATCTCGGGGCTCGGCAGCGTCGAGCAGATTGCCGCTCGCGCGTTCGATGCGCTCAAGTAAACTCTCGCCCGCGTCACGCCGATTCCGTTTCCCTTTCCACTTCAAACACCAAGCATTACGGATGGAGGTTCACTCATGACTGCGACCTCGGCAGGTCTGTGGCTGGCCCTGGCCTGCGGGCTGGCAGCAGTGATCTACGGCATCGCCTCGAGCCGCTGGATCCTGTCCCTCGACGCGGGCAACGCGCGCATGCAGGAGATCGCCGCGGCGATCCAGCAGGGCGCGAAGGCCTACCTGAACCGCCAGTACCGCACGATCGGGCTGGTCGGGGTCATCCTGTTCCTCGTCATCTGGTTCGTGCCGGGCCTGGGCCTGCCGACCGCGGTCGGCTTCGCGATCGGGGCGATCCTCTCCGGTGCGGCCGGCTACATCGGCATGAACGTGTCGGTGCGCGCGAACGTGCGCACCGCACAGGCCGCCACGCAGGGCATCGGCCCGGCGCTGGACGTCGCGTTCCGCGGCGGGGCGATCACCGGCATGCTGGTGGTCGGCCTGGGCCTGCTCGGCGTCGCCGGCTACTACGGCATCCTGATGGGCTCGGCGCCGCACGGCCTGGGCACCGTCGAGGACCTGCACACGGTGATCAAGCCGCTGGTCGGCCTGGCGTTCGGCTCGTCGCTGATCTCGATCTTCGCGCGCCTGGGCGGCGGCATCTTCACCAAGGGCG
The DNA here is from genome assembly GCA_046347945.1 of Burkholderiaceae bacterium. Lineage (GTDB taxonomy): Bacteria > Pseudomonadota > Gammaproteobacteria > Burkholderiales > Burkholderiaceae_E > Zeimonas. The sequence continues at coordinate 50,098 of JAXMFB010000019.1, read as the reverse complement.
CCGACGTCGGCGCCGACCTCGTCGGCAAGGTCGAGGCCGGAATTCCGGAAGACGATCCGCGCAACCCCGGCGTGATCGCCGACAACGTCGGCGACAACGTCGGCGACTGCGCCGGCATGGCCGCCGACCTGTTCGAGACCTACGCGGTCACGCTGATCGCGACGATGCTGCTCGGCTCGCTGATGATCAAGGGCGCCGAACTGCAGGCGGTGGTCTACCCGCTGGCGCTGGGCGGTCTGTCGATCATCGCGTCGATCATCGGCGCGATGTTCGTGAAGGCGAAACCGGGCCAGACCAACGTGATGCCCGCGCTGTACCGCGGGCTGGCCTGGGCGGGCGCCATCGCGACGGTCGTCGCCTGGCCGATCACCAGCTGGATGTTCGCGGGCGTCGACCTGTCGGGCGCGCACACCTCGGTGACGAACCTGTGGCTGTGCGTGGTGGTGGGCATGGTGCTCACCGGGCTGATCGTCTGGGTCACCGAGTACTACACCGGCACGCAGTTCGCGCCGGTGAAGCACGTGGCGCAGGCGTCGACGACGGGCCACGCCACCAACATCATTGCCGGCATCGGCGTGTCGATGAAGTCGACCGCCGTCCCGGTGCTGCTGGTGTGCGCAGCGATCGTCTCGTCGTACTGGCTCGGCGGCCTGTACGGCATCGCCATCGCCGCCACGTCGATGCTGTCGATGGCGGGCATCGTCGTCGCGCTCGACGCGTACGGCCCGATCACCGACAACGCCGGCGGCATCGCCGAGATGGCGAACCTCCCCGAGTCGGTGCGCAACATCACCGACCCGCTCGACGCGGTCGGCAACACCACCAAGGCGGTGACCAAGGGCTACGCGATCGGCTCGGCGGGCCTGGCGGCGCTGGTGCTGTTCGCCGACTACACGCACGCGCTGGAGGCCGAGCACGTCGCCGTCACCTTCGACCTGTCGAACCACATGGTGATCGTCGGCCTGTTCATCGGCGGCATGGTGCCGTACCTGTTCGGCGCGATGGCGATGGAAGCGGTGGGCCGCGCCGCCGGCTCGGTGGTCGAGGAAGTGCGCCGGCAGTTCCGCGAGATCAAGGGCATCATGGAAGGCACGGCGAAGCCCGACTATTCGCGCGCGGTCGACATGCTCACCGGTGCGGCGATCCGCGAGATGATCCTTCCTTCGCTGCTGCCCGTGGCGGTGCCGGTGCTGGTGGGCCTGCTGCTCGGGCCGGCGGCGCTCGGCGGCCTTCTGATGGGTACGATCGTCACCGGCCTGTTCGTGGCGATCTCGATGTGCACCGGCGGCGGCGCCTGGGACAACGCGAAGAAGTACATCGAGGAAGGCCATCACGGTGGCAAGGGCTCGGATGCGCACAAGGCCGCGGTCACCGGCGACACCGTCGGCGACCCCTACAAGGACACCGCCGGGCCCGCGGTGAACCCGTTGATCAAGATCATCAACATCGTGGCGCTGCTGATCGTGCCGCTGATGGGAATTCTCTACGGCGCTCACTGAGCGCCACGCCGGGCCGCGTCGCGGTCGGCACGACGTCACGAGGGCGCCCGAGGGCGCCCTCGTCGTTTTCGACGGCGCCGCGCCTGCACCGTCGATCGGCGCGGCCAATCAGCGCAGCGGATCCGCCAGCACGGCCAGGCGGCGCTCGACCGCGTCGAGGCGCGCCGCGTCGCCGCGTTCGGCGTGGATCGCCCGCAGGTTGCGCAGCATCCGCGCCAGGATCGCCCGCGGCGTGGCCGCCGCGAGTTGCGCCGGCAGCAGGCGGCTCGCCTGGCCGCGGCCGCCGGCGGCATACGGCAGCAGCCGGTACTCGAGCTCCTCCTGCGACAGCACGCGCGCGCCGGCGAACACGTCGACGACCAGCGCCCCCCCGGGCAGGTCGTGGCGCACCAGGAAGTGACCGGGAAAGCCGATCCCGCTGGCCGGCAATCCCACCTGTTCGGCGATCTCGATGTAGAGCACCGACAGGCTGATCGGGATGCCCAGGCGCCGCTCGATCACGCGGTTCAGGTAGCTGTTGTCGGGATCGAAGTAGTCGTTGGCGTTGCCGCGGAAACCCAGCTGGTCGGCGAAGTGCTCGCCGAGTGCCTCGACCCGCGCCGCGGGCTGCCCGATCGACTCGAGGCGGCGCCCGAGCGTCAGCGCGAAGCCGTCGACGCGCGCCAGCAGCTCGGCCATCGGCAGCTCGGGATAGGCGTCCTGCGCGATCGCGAGCGCCGCCTCGAACAGCGGCAGCGATTCGTCGCTTCGCACCAGCGCTCGCCAGTAGTCGAGGGTCGCGTCCATGATCGGGGAGTCCGGCGGTTGGCGCCGATCTTAGGGCGCGTACCTCGCGCCTGTCTAGAATGGAGGCTTTTCGACCAGGCGAGCGGAGGCCAGCGATGAAGATCTCGGACAACGTGGTGCTGATCACCGGAGGCGCGTCCGGGCTGGGCGGCGCGACCGCGAAGATGGTCATCGACGCCGGGGGCAAGGCGCTGATCGCCGACGTCAACGCCGAACTCGGCGAGCGTTTCGCCGCGCAGCTCGGCACGCGCGCGAAGTTCGTGCGCTGCGACGTCACCGGCGAGGCCGACGCGAAGGCCGCGGTCGAGGCCGCGCAAGCGCTGGGCAAGCTCGTGGGGCTGGTCAACTGCGCGGGCATCGGCCCGGCGGCCAAGACAGTCGGCAAGGAAGGGCCGCACCCGCTCGACATGTTCGCGAAGGTGATCGGCATCAACCTGATCGGCACCTTCAACATGATCCGCATTGCCGCCGCGGCCATGACCCGCAACGAGCCGAACGACGAGGGCGAGCGCGGCGTGATCGTGAACACCGCGTCGGTGGCGGCGTTCGACGGGCAGATCGGCCAGGCGGCCTACTCGGCCTCGAAGGGCGGCATCGTCGGCATGACGCTGCCGATCGCCCGCGACCTGTCGCGCGACGGCGTGCGCGTGGTCACGATCGCCCCCGGCCTGTTCCTGACGCCGCTGCTGGCCGGCATGCCCAAGGACGTACAGGAATCGCTCGGCCGCCAGGTGCCGTTTCCCCCGCGGCTCGGGCGCCCCGACGAATATGCGCAGATGGTCGGGCACATCTTCTCCAACACGATGCTCAACGGCGAGACGATCCGGCTCGACGGCGCGATCCGGATGGCGCCGCGCTGACCGCGACGGCGGCGCGAGCGGCGCCTACTCCTCCGGCGCCATCGGCGTCACGCCGACCGCTGCCTCGACCCAGCGCCCCAGCGCCAGCAGCGCTGCGTCGCCGTCGCGACGCCCGACCAGTTGCAGGCCCATCGGCAGCCCGTCGACCAGACCCACCGGAACGCTGAGCGTCGGCAGGCCGCACAGCGAGAACGGCAGCGTCTGGCCGAGCACTGCCTCGCGCACGGTGGTGCGCCCGCCTTCGACCTCGATCTCGTCCTGCCCGCGCAGCGGCGGCAACACGGCGCTGGTCGGCAGGACCAGCGCGTCGACGCCGGCCAGCAGCGCGTCGAGCTCCGCGCAGACCCGCTCGCGCGCCTTCAGCGCGTCGATGTAGTCGGCCGCGGCGAGCGCGCGCCCCGCCTTCAGCGCCGGCAACACCAGCTCGGAGAAGCCGGGCGCGCCGACCGCGAGCGCGGCGCGGTGCACCCACGCCGCCTCGGCGCGCACGATCGGCGTATAGCACTGCCACGCGAGGGCGAGCGCCGGCGCGGCAACCTGCTCCATTTCGGCCTGCTCGGCCGCGAGCGCCGTGAGCAGTCGCTCGAAGGCCTCGCGCACCGCCGGCTGCAGGCGCCCGGCGAGCCACGCAGCGGGCACCGCCAGCCGTGGCCGCCGGGCCGGCGCACCGTGCGCGACGCGCCGGCGCGCCATCGCCTCGAAAAGCACCGCGCAGTCGTCGACGCAGCGCGCCAGCGGGCCGGCGTGGTCGCAGGTCCACGACAGGTGAAGCGCTCCCGCGAGCGGGATCGCGCCGAAGCTCGGCTTGAAGCCGGTGACTCCGCAGAATGCCGCGGGAATGCGCACCGATCCGCCGGTGTCGCTGCCGATGCCGGCCAGCCCGATTCCGGCGGCCACCGCGACCGCGGCGCCGCTGGACGAGCCGCCGGACTGCCGCGCCGGATCGAACGGGTTCTTCACGTCGCCGGTCCAGCGGTTTTCGCCGGTCGCGCCGAGCGCGATCTCGTGCATGTTGGTCTTCGCGAACACGAGCGCGCCGGCCTCGCGCAGCCGCGAGACCAGCACCGCCTCGTCGCAGCCCAGCGGCGGCAACGGCGCGCGCGTGCCCGCCTGCGTCGGCATGCCGCGCACCGCGAACAGGTCCTTCACCGACACCGGAATGCCGTGCAGCGGGCCTCGCAGCCGCCCCGCCCCGGCTTCGGCGTCGAGGCGGCGCGCCTGGTCGAGCGCCGCGCCCCAGTCGACGTACGCGATCGGGTTGAGGTCGGACGCGCGAATCGCCTGGCGTTGCGCCGACTCGATCAGCGCCTGCGTGCTGGCGACCTGGCGCGCGATCGACTCGACGGTCTCGACGATGGTGGGCATGGAGAACGGGCGCGGTACGAATTCGAGGCGACGTTATCATGAACCGATGCGCGTGAACGCCTCGCCGAACGCCACGTCTTCCCGTCTCGCGGCAGCGTCGACGGGCACGATCTGCAGGACGCCGACGATCCGCGCGTTCCTGATCCGGGCATTGACGATCGGGACGCTGGCGAGCGCCTCGACCGCGGCGCTCGCCGAAAACCCGACTGCGCTCGCGCGAGCGTCCCGTCCCGCGCAACCCGAGGCCGCCAGCGGCTACCGCGAGCGCGCTGGCGCGCAGGCGCATCGCTTCATGGCCGTCACCGCCAACCCGCATGCGTCGCGCGCGGCCTTCGACGTCCTCGCGGCGGGCGGCAGCGCGGTCGATGCGGCGATCGCCGCGCAGATGGTGCTCACGCTGGTCGAGCCGCAGTCCTCGGGAATCGGCGGGGGCGGGTTCCTGCTGCACTACGATGCGCGGACGCGCTCGGTGCGCGCCTACGACGGCCGCGAGACTGCGCCTGCGCAGGCGGGTCCCGATCTGTTCGTCGGCCGCGACGGCGAGCCGATGGCGTTCTTCGACGCCGTCGTCGGCGGCCGCTCGGTCGGCGTGCCGGGCCTGGTGCGCATGCTCGAACTCGCGCATGCGCGCCACGGCGTGCTGCCGTGGGCGAACCTGTTCGCCCCGGCGATACGCCTGGCGCGCGAGGGCTTCGAGATCGGCCCGCGACTGCACGGGCTGCTCGCGCGCGATCCGTCGCTGCGCGAAGACCCGGCGGCAGCCGCCCTGTACTACGACGCGCAAGGGCACGCCCGCCCGGTGGGCTATCGGCTGCGCAACCCCGCACTCGCCGACACGCTCGCCCGGATCGCCGCGCAAGGCAGCCTCGCGCTGCACGCCGGAGCGATCGCGCGCGACGTCGTGGACGCCGTGCGCAATCATCCGCGCAACCCGGGGCTGCTCGGCGAACGCGACCTCGCCTTCTATCGCCCGCTCGAGCGCGAGCCGCTGTGTACCGCGCACCGCCGCTATCGCGTCTGTGCGATGCCGCCGCCGTCGTCGGGCGGCATCGCGATCGCGCAGATGCTCGCGTACTGGCGCGCCGCGCCTGCCGGCACCCGGCTGGCGACACCCGACGGGCGGCTCGACGCCGACGGCGCGCACCGCTTCGTCGAGGCGGCGCGGCTGGCCTTCGCCGATCGCGACCGATACCTCGCCGACACCGACTTCGTCGCGTTGCCCGGCCAGCGCATCGGCGAGCCGATCGCCGCGGTGCGCGGCTCGCTGCTCGACCCCGCATACCTGGCGGCCCGCGCCGCGATGATCGGCGCGCGATCGATGGTGCATGCGCCGCCGGGCGTGCCGGGCGGCGCCGTCGACGACGGCGCGAGCGCCTGGAGCCCCGAGCTGGCCGCCACGACGCACCTGTCGATCGTCGACGCGCGCGGCAACGCCGTCGCGATGACCAGCTCGATCGAGAACGCGTTCGGCGCGCGGACGATGACGCGCGGCTTCCTGCTGAACAACCAGCTGACCGACTTCTCCTTCACGCCGACCCAGGACGGCCGGCCGGCCGCCAACCGGGTGCAGCCCGGCAAGCGGCCGCGCAGCGCGATGTCGCCGACGATCGTGCTCGACCGTGCCACCGGCGCGCTGGTGCTGGTGATCGGCTCGCCGGGCGGCCCGTCGATCGTGTCCTACGTCGCGCGCGTGCTCGTCGAGGTGCTCGACGACGGGCTCGACCTGCAGCGCGCGATCGCGTTGCCGAACCTCGGCAGCCGCAACGGACCGACGGAACTCGAGCGCGGACGCGTCGCGCCCGCGCTCGCCGACGAACTCGCCCGCCGCGGCCACCCGGTCGATGTCGTCGACATGACCAGCGGGCTGCACGGCATCGCGCGCCGTTGCGATGCGCGGGGATGCCGGCTGGAGGGCGGCGTCGACCCGCGCCGCGAGGGCCTCGCGCTCGGCCGCTGAGCGCCGCCCCGCCGGGCGATAGCGGACGGCCACCACCCGGGCCGTCGGGCGCCGCGCCGCGCGGCGTTTGCCCGCACCCGGCCGACGGGGCAACATCGCGCATGCACCGCACGCCGGAGTCCGGACCATGGAACGACACCCCCTTCGCGGCGGCCGCCTGAAGGCCGCCGGCTACGACGCGCGCGAACAGCGCCTCGAGATCGACTTCGTCGACGGCGAGCGCCGCATCTTCAAGGCCGTGCCCGCTGAAGTCTGGCGCCGGCTGGTCGCGGCGCCGAACCCCGCGTCGTTCTACGCCGACCGGATCGAGGAGGAGTATGCGTACGCGCGCGCGCGCGCCGACGGACGCGACGACGCGAAATCGAAGCTCGACTCGCTGTTCGGCCCGCGCCGCGACGAAGGCAACGCTTGAGCCTGTGCGCGCGCATCCTGTGCCGGGTCGTCGACAATTTCGGCGATGCCGGGGTGGCGTGGCGCCTGGCGCGCCAGTTGTCGGCGGACTTCGGCTGGCGCGTGACGCTCACGATCGACCGCCCCGGACTGCTCGCGCGATTCGGGGCCGACCCGCAGGCCGGGGTGCGGATCGAGCCGTGGCCCGGCGACGGCCGCCCGCCTCTCGCCGAGGACGTACTGGTCGGTGCGTTCGGCGCCGAGCCGCCGCCGGCGCTGCGCGCGGCGCTGGCCGGCGGGCCTCGGCGCCCGCTCTGGGTCAACCTCGAGTACCTGAGCGCCGAGGCCTGGATCGACGGCTGCCACGGCCTCGCGTCGACGAAGCCCGGCGACGGCGCGATCGAGCACTTCTTCTACCCCGGTTTCACGGAGAACAGCGGGGGGCTGCTGCGCGAGCGCTCGCTGCTCGAACACCGCGCGGCCTTCGCCGGTTCGCCGGAGCAGCGCAACTTCCTGCTCCGCCTCGGCGTCGCCCGCGAGGCCGGCGAGCGTCTGGTGACGCTGTTCTGCTACCCCGATGCCCCGGTCGCCGCATGGTTCGAGGCGATCGCCGGCGGGGAGCGCCCGCACTGCGTGCTGGTTCCCGAAGCGACGGCCGAGGCTGCGCTCGCCGCATTCTTCGGCACCGCGTCGGCCACCGGCGCGGCGCTGCGCCGCGACCGCCTGCGCGTGCAGCGCATCCCGTTCCTGTCGCACGGCGACTACGACCGGCTGCTCTGGAGCGCCGACCTGAACTTCGTGCGCGGCGAGGATTCCTGGATCCGCGCCCACTGGGCCGGGCGCCCGTTCGTCTGGCAACCGTACGTCCAGGCCGGGCAGGCGCATCACGTCAAGCTGCAGGCGTTCCTCGATCGATTCGCGGCCGGTGCCGCCGTCGACACGATGATGCGCGCCTGGAGCGGGGCCGGCGCGGTGGCGCCCGCGTGGGCGTCGTTCGACGCCGCGCTGCCCGGGCTCGAGCCCGCTTACCGCAGCTGGTCGGCCAGGCTCGCCGGGCAGGCCGATCTGGCGACCCGGCTGGTTGAATTCTGCGCCGACCGGCTATAATTGAGGGTTACCCGGAATCCGGCTCGCCCCACGCTGCCCCAGGCACCGCAGCGGGCCGCGCATCCCGACCGTAGAAACCCGGCTTACCGACGGCCTTCGCGCGACCCGAGCGCCGAAACGCCCTGGGGGGCCCCGAACCGATTGCTCGCCCCATGAAAATCGCCCAGGAACTGCGCACCGGCAACGTCGTCATGATCGGGAAGGACCCGATGGTCGTCCAGAAGGCCGAATTCAACAAGTCCGGCCGCAACGCCGCGGTCGTGAAGATGAAATTGAAGAACCTCCTGAACGGCTCGGCGACCGAATCGGTCTACAAGGCCGACGAGAAGTTCGAGGTGCTCGTGCTCGACAAGAGGGAGGTCACGTTCTCGTACTTCGCCGACCCGATGTACGTCTTCGTCGATGCCGACTACAACCAGTACGAGATCGAAGCCGAGAGCATGGGCGACGTGCTCAACTACATCGACGACGGCATGCCCTGCCAGGTCACCTTCTACGAAGGCCGCGCGATCTCGGTCGAGATGGACAACAGCGTGGTGCGCGAGGTCGAGTACACCGAGCCGGCGGTCAAGGGCGACACGTCGGGCAAGGTGATGAAGCCGGCCCGGATCAAGCCGACCGGCTTCACGATCCCCGTGCCCGCGTTCGTCGAGATCGGCGACCGCATCGAGATCGACACGCGTACCGGCGAATACCGCAGCCGCGTGAAGGCGTAAGACCGGGGCAAGGCGGCAAGGCCTGCCGGGCGCAGGTCGCCGGCACGCAATCGGCGCAGGCCCGGCGCCGGCGCCGTTCAGGCGAAGCTGTATTCGCCGCCGTCGCGGCGACGTTGCGCGAGCTTCCTCAGGTGCCGCTGCACGGTTTCGCGCAGCGACTGCATCGACACCGGCTTCACCAGGTAGCTGTTGCAGCCGGCGAGCGCGCCGCGCGCGAGGTCGAACGGCGAAGACCGGCTGGTGAGGATGATCACCGGCATCCCCCGCAACGCGCGGTTGCGCTTGATCGCGCGAGTGAGCTTGTAGCCGTCCATGTCCGGCATCACCACGTCGGCCAGCACCATCTCGTAGCGGCGCATCGCCAGCACGTCGAGCGCCTCGCGCGCGCTCGCCACCGCCTCGCTGTCCAGGCCGATCTGATGCAGCGCCAGCGACAGCTGACGACGCACGGTCGGGCTGTCGTCGACGATCAGCGCGCGCGGACGGCGACGGTCGCCGTGCTCGGTCACCATCAGGCCGGCTTCGACCGCCTTGGCCACCTCCGCCTCGCGGCGTCGACTGACCATCGTGTCGACCACGCCGTTGAGCGCGAACAGCACCTGCGCGACGAAGTGGCTCTGCAGCAGGTCGTCGCGCGGACGCTCCGGATCGGCGCGCCGCCCGACCCTGAGGACGGCTTCGTCCTCGAGGACGCGGCGCAGGGTGCTGGCGACTTCGGGTCCCCCGGCGACGGTCATGTCGACCAGCGCGATGTCGAACTCGCCCGGCCCGCGCGTCGGCGACAGCGAATACCGGTACCGGTTGTGCCGCGCGTGGCGCAGCACGATCTCCAGCAGCCGCTGGAACTTCGTCGCCAGGCCGAACACCGCCACCCTGAATTCGGGCCTGGAATCGGATGCCTGGGTCATCTCGTTGTTCTCCTCCGGCACGCTCATCTCCCTGGCGGGATTCTAACCACGAGCCCCCCGCATCGTGCAAGCACTTCTTTGCAGAAAAACCGAATCCCGTCGGCTACTTAGCTTCGATTCTTCATCTGGCGTCGCAACCATCGCCAGATCGGCCTCCGGCGCGGACCGGCTCCATCGTCCTCGCCCCCGGGCTTCATCCCCAGACCACCTGCAAGCCGTTGTCGGCGGCAAAGCCCGCCACGAAGCGGTAAGCGAGCGGGTCGAGTCCGTACAGCCGCGAATCGACCGACACGCACTTGACTCCGTCGCGCCACCCGGGCATCACGTACGGCGAGTAAGTGAGGTGCGCGCCCGGCGCGCCGCCCTCGGGACGAAAGCCCGACAACACGCCGCACAGTCGCTCGGCCCAGTCGCTCGGCCGGAATGGTCGCCCCGCCGTCGTGAGACCGACGATCACGAAGGACCTGGCGACGGGGGGTTCGATCATCGAAGGCGGCCGCGCCGGGGCAAGCGGCGCGCGAAGCCGCGATTATAGCGCCGCCGCAACCGGCCACCGTTGGCCGGAAGGCGACTTTCTCCTACAATTCAAGGAATTAGAACGGCGGTCCGCGGATGTTTCCCGGGTGCGGGGCAGGCACGCAACCGCCGTTCGCGTTTTTCGAGCGCCGCTACGCACGGCGCGCCGACCAGGAACCCCGAGATGGCCGCGACCCAGCCCCTGATGAACACCTATGCCCGGCAGCCCGTGGCGTTCACCCACGGCGACGGCCCGTGGCTGTACGACACCGACGGCCGCCGCCATCTCGACTGCCTGGCCGGCATCGCGGTGAACACGCTCGGCCACAACCACCCGAAGCTGGTGGCCGCGCTGCGCGAGCAGGTCGCGCGCATCATCCACAGCTCGAACCTGTTCGAGGTGCCGCTGCAGACCGAGCTCGGCGCGAAGCTGGTCGAGCTGTCCGGGATGACCAACGTCTTCTTCTGCAGCACCGGCCTCGAGGCCAACGAGGCGGCGCTGAAGATCGCACGCAAGTACGGGCACGAGCGCCGCATCGCGCTGCCCGAAATCGTCGTCTACGAGCGGGCGTTCCACGGCCGCTCGATCGCCACGCTGTCGGCCACCGGCAACGAGAAGGTCCAGAAGGGCTTCGAGCCGCTGGTGGAGGGCTTCGTCCGCGTACCGCTGAACGACGTCGCCGCGCTCGAGCGCGTCGCCGCCGAGCGGCCCAACGTCGTCGCGGTGTTCCTCGAGGCGATCCAGGGCGAAGGCGGCATCCAGCCCGCGCGGGTCGAGTACCTGCAGGCGGTGCGCCGGCTGTGCGACCAGCGCGGCTGGCTGATGATGGTCGACGAGGTCCAGTGCGGCACCGGGCGCACCGGGAGGTGGTTCGCGCACCAGTGGGCCGGCATCCTGCCCGACGTGATGCCGCTCGCCAAGGGCCTGGCCTCGGGCGTGCCGATCGGCGCGGTCGTCGCCCGCGGCGCCGCCGCGGAGGTGTTCCAGCCGGGCAACCACGGCACGACCTTCGGAGGCAACCCGCTGGCGATGCGCGCCGGCCTCGTCACGATCGCCACGATGCAGGAAGACGGCCTGCTCGACAACGCGTCGCGGCTCGGCCAGCTCATCATGGCGGCGATCGAGCGCGGGCTGGCGGGCATGCCCGGGTTCGTCGAGGTGCGCGGCCAGGGCCTGATGATCGGCGTCGAACTCGACCGCCCCTGCGGCGTGCTGGTCAAGCGCGCCCTGGACGCCGGGCTGGTGCTCAACGTTACCGCCGACCGGGTCGTCCGCCTGCTGCCGCCGCTGATCTTCGGCGTCGAGCACGCCGAGCAGCTGGTCGGAACGCTGGTCCCGCTGATCCGCCGCTTCCTCGAAGAGGACCGGACGAAGGCCGCATGAGCGGCATGCACGTCATGAACCACAAGCACTTCCTGCAGTTCCGCGATTTCACTGCCGACGAGTTCGACTACCTGTTCGCGCGCACCCGCGTGATCAAGGACCGCTTCAAGCGCTACGAGAAGCACCACCCGCTCGCCGACCGCACGCTCGTCATGATCTTCGAGAAGGCCAGCACGCGCACGCGGCTGTCGTTCGAGGCCGGCATGCAGCAGCTGGGCGGCGCGGCGATCTACCTGAACACCCGCGACTCGCAGCTCGGGCGCGGCGAGCCGGTCGAGGACGCCGCGCAGGTGATCTCGCGGATGTGCGACATCGTGATGATCCGCACGTTCGAGCAGGACATCATCGAGCGCTTCGCCTCGCACTCGCGGGTGCCGGTCATCAACGGGCTGACCAACGAGTACCACCCGTGCCAGATCCTGGCCGACATCTTCACGTTCATCGAGCACCGCGGCCCGATCGCCGGCAAGACGGTCACCTGGATCGGCGACTCGAACAACGTCTGCAACACCTGGCTGCAGGCCGCCGAACTGCTCGACTTCAACGTGCACGTGTCGACGCCGCCCGGCTACGAGGTCGAGCCCGAGCGCGCCGGGCTGTTCGGCACCAGCCACTTCGAGGAGTTCTCCGATCCGATCGAAGCCTGCCGGGGCGCCGACCTCGTCACCACCGACGTCTGGACCAGCATGGGGTTCGAGGCCGAGAACGACGAGCGCCGCAAGGCGTTCGCCGACTGGTGCGTCGACGCCGACATGATGCGGGTCGCGCGCCCCGAGGCGCTCTTCATGCACTGCCTGCCGGCGCACCGCGGCGAGGAAGTCACCGCCGGGGTGATCGACGGCCCGCAGTCGGTCGTCTGGGACGAGGCCGAGAACCGCCTGCACGCGCAGAAGGCGCTGATGGAGTACCTGCTGCTCGGACGGCTCGAGCGGTAGGGTCCGTTCGCGCAGCGATCGTCCCCGCGCCGCGCGCGGTCAGGCCGCTGCGGCGGGCGCGGCCCGCGCCACCTCGGGGCGATCGCGCGGCGCCATCTCGAGCTTCATCCCGAGGTGCGAGGCGACGAACCCGAGCCTTTCGTAGAAGCGGTGCGCATCGACGCGCGAGCGGTCGGTGCTGAGCTGCACGATGCGACACCCGCGCGCGTGCGCGCGCTCGATCGCCCATTCGATCATCGCGCGCCCGGTTCCCTTCGAACGCTCCGGCGAGGCCACGCGCACCGCCTCGATCGTCGCGCGCCAGGCGCCCTGGCGCGACAGGCCCGGCGTGCAGTCGAGCTGCATCGTGCCGACGACGCGCCTGTCGCGGCAAGCGACGAGCAGCTCGCAGTTCGGGTCCCGCTCGATCGCATCGAACGCCTGCGCGTAGCCGGACGCGAGCGGCAGCCCGGGCCGCTCGCGCTGCGCACCGAGCACGTCGTCGGCCAGCAGCGCGACGATCGCCGGCAGGTCCTCGCGGGTCGCCCGGCGCAGCAACGGCGCCGGCGGGGCGGTATCCGGTGCAGGTGCGCGCGGCGCACCCGGTGCAGGGGCGCGCCCCTCGCCCACGGCAGGCTCGCCGTCGCCCGCGGCGGACCCGCCGGCCGGAACCGCGGCGCGCGCCGCTGCCGCGGCGGCGGCGACGATCGCGGCCAGGTCCACGCGCTCGATGGCCCCGACTGCGGCCTCGAAGCGCCCCTGCTCGCACAGCCCCTGGATGCCGGCGTCCTCGTAGGCGTCGATCGCCGCACCGAAGCAGGCGTCGCGCACCGCGGCGGCCAGGTCGGACAGCGTCGTCGAGTTCATTGCCGGGCCCCCATTGCGCGTTGCGTGCGAGACCGCACTGCGCGCGATTCTAGTGCCGCGCAGCGGCGCCGGCTTCGAGTCCCGCGGCAGCGGTGGGGTTGCCCGCGCGCAGCCGTCGGTGCGCCCGTGCCAGGCGCTCGGCCGCTTCGGCCAGCTGCCCCGGATCGAGCGTCGCGAAGCTCAGGCGCAGCGCCGACGGGTCCGGTGCGTGGTCGTAGAACGCCGCGCCGGGCACGAAGATCGTGCCCTCGTCGCGCGCGGCCGGCAGCAACGCCGACGCGTCGGTGCCGTCGGTGAACCGCGCCCAGACGAACATGCCCCCTTCGGGACGCCCGAATCGCAGCGCAGCGCCGAAGCGCGCGCCGAGCGCGTCGCAGAGCGCGTCGCGACGCGCCCCGTAGGTCGCGCGCAGCTGCGGCAGCCGCTGCGCGAGCCGGCCGGACCGCAGGTAGCGGTCGGCGACCTCCTGCGCCAGCGTCCCGGTGTGCAGGTCCAGCGCCTGCTTGACCCGGACCACCGCGTCGCGCAGCCAGCGCGGCAGCACCGCGAATCCGATCCGCAGCCCCGGCGACATCACCTTCGACAACGTCGACACGTAGGCACACCAGTGCTCGGCCCCCGGCGTCTCGCGCGCCAGCGCGACCAGCGGCGGATGCGCGACGCCTTCGACGCGCAGCTCGCCATAGGGATCGTCCTCGACGAGCACGACGCGCCGGCGCAGCGCCCAGCCGATCAGCGCGCGCCGCCGCTCGAGCGACAGCGTTGCGCCGGTCGGGTTCGCGAAGTTCGTGACCAGGTAGACGAACTTCGGCGCCGGCCCCGTGTCCGCGACGAGCCGCTCGACGCAGGCGCCGTCTGCGTCGGCAGGCACGGTAACGAAGCGCGCGCCGCTCAGGGCAAACGCCTGCAAGGCCGCCAGGTAGCTCGGCCGTTCGAGCGCGACCCGGTCGCCCGGATCGACCAGCGCGCGCGCGAGCAGGTCGAGCGCCTGCTGCGAGCCTGCGGTGACGACGACGTCGGCCGGCTCGACGGCAGCACCGCGTTGCGCCATCAGCGCTGCGAGCGACTCGCGCAGCGATGGCTGGCCGTCGGTCGCGCCGTATTGCAGCGCCTGCCGGGGCGCCTCGCGCATCGCCTGCGCGAACGCGAACCCGATGCCTTCGACGTCGAACTGGTCGGCCGCCGGCAGGCCACCGGCCAGCGACAGCATCCCCGGCCGCTGCGCGTCGCGCAGCAGGTCGCGGACCGCCGAGCTGCGCATCGCGACGACCCGGCGCGCAAGCGGCGTATCGGTGCTGTATCGGAGCGTGTCCTGGTCCATGGGTGAACTCCCCGGCGGATGCAGCGCACGAGCTGCGCTGCCCGGTCACCTTAGCGCGGCGGCGGCGCCGTCGTCCCGGGCAGCGCGCACCGCGGCGCGCCGTCGCCGTCATGGCGAGCGACCGGTACGGTCAGCTTCCGTGCAGTGGCCGTGCCGCCCGTTGCGGCGCACGGCTCAGTCGCCGGTGGGCGCGATGCGGAACTCGCGCACCGAGTCGAGCGCGGCCAGTGAATCGGTGAGCAGCCGCAGGTTCGCCAACCGGCTGGTGCGGATCACCATCCGGTATTCGAAGAAATCCTCTGTCGCGTCGAGCCGGTAGTTCAGGTTGGCGACGGTGAAGCCCAGTTGCGACAGCATCTTGCGCATCGCTTCCTCGGGCATCGTCGCCGAGCGGCGGAAGCGGATCGTGAAGTGCGCGTAGAACTGCGCCGGCATCCGCGTCTCGATCCAGCGAAACACCGACAGCGTGCCCAGCGTGAGCACGGTGGCGGCCAGCGCAGGAAAGTAGAAGCCGATGCCGATCAGCACGCCGATCGCGGCGGTGATCCAGATCGACGCCGCGGTGGTCAGGCCACGCACCGTCGGCCCCTCCTTCATGATCGTGCCGGCGCCCAGGAAGCCGATGCCGGTCATGATGCCCTGCGCCATCCGCGTCGGGTCGAGCGCGACGCGGCCCTGCGTGAGCTCCGGAAACCAGCGGTTCTCGTAGACGGTCACGAGCATCAGCAGGCTGGTCGACAGGCAGACCAGCGCATGAGTGCGAAACCCAGCCGGGCGGCCGTGGTAGCTGCGCTCGAGGCCGATCGCGCCGCCGACCGCCAGCGCCGCGAGCAGCCGAAGCGTCATGTTCAGGTACGCCGGGTCGGCGAGCAGGCGATCGACGAAGTCCATCTCAGCGGGTCCGCGTCAGCGCCTGCGGCCATGGAACGGATACTGCGGATCGTGGTACCCCGGCGTCGACGCGTGCCCCGGCGTCACCAGCGAATCGACCAGCGCCTCGTCCTCGTCGGTCCACGCGTAGTCCAGCGCGCCGAAATAGTCGTCGAACTGCGCGACCGTCTTCGGCCCCGCGATCACCGAACTCACCACGCGGTTCGCCAGCAGCCAGGCCACCGCGAACTGCAGCAGCGTGATCCCGCGAGCCTCGGCGTGCGCCTTCAGCTTCTGCGCGATCACCAGCGACTCCTCGCGCCACTCGGTCTCCAGGATCCGCCGGTCGCCGCGCCCGGCCCGGCTGCCCTCGGGGACGGCGCTGCCCGGCGCGTACTTGCCGGTGAGCACGCCGCGCGCCGCCGGGCTGTACGGAGTGACCCCCAGCCCGTGATGCGCGCACGACGGCAGGACCTCGACCTCGGGCTGGCGGTTGAGCAGGTTGTAGTACGGCTGGCAGACGATCGGCCCCGGCATGCCGATCCGCTCGGCCATCGCGCACAGCGTGGCGATGCGCCAGCCGCGGAAGTTCGACAGCCCCCAGTAGCGGATCCGCCCGGTGCGGATCAGGTCGGCGATCGTGTAGAGCATCTCCTCGTCGCCGCCGTCCTCGAAGTCACGGTGCAGATACCAGATGTCGAGGTAGTCGGTCTGCAGCCGCGCCAGGCTCGCGTCGAGCGCCTGGATCAGCCACTTGCGCGAGTAGCGCGACGCGTTCGGCTTCCGGGACATCGGGTTGCCGACCTTCGATGCCAGCACCCACCGGTCGCGATCGCTCTCGAGCAGCGGGCCGAGCATGGACTCGGAGGCACCGCGCGAATAGACGTCGGCGGTATCGACGAAGTTGACGCCGCGCTCGCGCGCCATCGCCACGATGTCGGCCGCGGCGGCCGCCTCGGTCTGGTCGCCGAACATCATCGTGCCCAGGCACAGCTCCGAGACCAGCAGGCTGCTGCGTCCCATCCGACGGGGGTTCATGTCGCGCGGTTCCGGTGGTCGAGCCCAAAACCGCAACGATAGCCGGTTTGCGCCGGCGCCGGTTCGTCGGGCGCACGGCCGCCCGCCGGCGCACGGGCCGGCCCGCGGTCAGATGCCGGCCCGTTCAGGCCAGGTGGTCGCGCATGCGCTCGGCGAGCCGCTTGCGGGCGCGGTGCAGCCTGACCCAGCAGTTGGCCTCGCTGATGCCGAGCCGCTGGCAGACCTCGGCGGTCTCGCGCGCCTCGAGCACCTGCAGCACGAAGACCTCCCTGAGGGTATCGGGCAGCGCGTCGATCTCGCCCAGCAGCGCGTCGAGCAGGCGGGCGCTGGCCACGCGCTGCGCGGGGTCGTCGGCCTCGTCGAACTGCCCGGGCTGGCCGAACGCCAGGCGATCGAGGCCGTCGTCGAGCCCTTCGTCGTCGCGCGCGGTGTCGGAGACCGGCACGTAGCGTCCTTCGCGCCGGAAGGTGTCCTGGATCTTGTGGTTCAGGATGCCGATCAGCCAGGTGCGCAGCGCCGACTGGCCCTGGAACGACGCGCGATTCGACAGCGCCGCCAGCAGCGCATCCTGGACCGCGTCTTCGGCGAGATCCTCGTCGCGGATCCGGCGCCGGGCGAAGCGCAGCATGGCGCCGCGGTGAGCGGCCAGTTCGGCCGGGCTGGGAGACTGGAAGGCAAGACCTCCGAAGGGAGCGGTCATTCGTCTGGCTCTGGCTGGGTGCGACCGGTGCAGTCTGCCGCGCCGGGCTTACCCGGTCGTCTCGCGAAGATCACGTTTCGATAACGAATCCCCGTAAGCGAACCGACCGGGCGCTGACCCACCCCCGGGGTCCGGGCGGGACGTGGGGTTTTGCTATGCTCGATTCGATGGACAGGCGAATACTCGTGGTCGAGGACCAGCGCGACATCGCCGAGCTGATCGCGATGCACCTGCGCGATCTCGGTCATCGCATCGACTGCGTGCACGACGGCGTCGCCGGCTACGAGGCGGCGCGCTCGGGGCGCTACGACCTGATCGTCCTCGACGTCATGCTCCCCGGGCGCGATGGCCTGGACATCGTGCGTGCGCTGCGCATCGACAAGGTGACCACGCCGGTGCTGATGCTGACCGCCCGCTCGACCGAGCTCGACCGCGTGCTCGGGCTCGAGCTCGGCGCCGACGACTACCTGACCAAGCCGTTCTCGATCCCCGAGCTGCAGGCGCGCGTGCGGGCCATGCTGCGCCGCGTCGACATGCACGCGCCGGTCGCCGCCGACGCCGGCGCCGCGACGGCCGCCAGCGCCGGCACGGAGCGCATCGAGGTCGGCGACCTTCTCATCGACTGCGCCAGCCGCGAGGTTCGCCTCGCCGGCCAGCCGATCGCGCTCACGGCCAAGGAGTTCGACCTGCTCGCGCACTTCGCCCGGCATCCCGGGCGCGCGTTCACGCGGATGCAGCTGCTCGACGCCGTCTGGGGCACCACGTTCGAAGGCTACGAGCACACGGTGAACACGCACATCAACCGCCTGCGCGCCAAGATCGAGGCCGACCCCGCCAACCCGCGCCGCGTGCTCACGGTGCGCGGCGTCGGGTACCGCTTCGCCGACCGCCGATGAAATCGCTGCGCGCACGCGTCCTGCTGCTGGTCGTCGGCTTCGGCCTGATGATGGCCGCGCTGCTCGCGATCATCATGCACGCCTCGGTCCGGCAGTACTACAGCGACTGGATGTACGCCAAGAACGCGGCGTTCGCGCAGCGCGTCCTCGAGGCGCACCCCGACCTCTGGCGCGACTACTCCCGCGACCCGGCCGGCTTCGGCGCGACACTTCGCCAGTACACGCTGTACTCGCCGAACACCGGCCTGTACCTGCTCGACCTCGACGGCCGCGTGCTGGCGACGGCCGGCGAGCGCCAGCCGTTCTGGACCCGCTACCGGGTCGATCTCCAGCCGGTCACCGAAACGATGCAGATGGATCCGGCGCTGCCGATCGTGGCCGACGACCCCGACACCGAGGGGCGCCGCTCGCTGGTCGCCGCGCACGAGGTCGTCGACGAAGGCAAGCCGCGCGGCTGGCTGTACGTCGTCGCCAGGCAGACCGACATCGACACCGCGATGCCGGCGCTGCTCAAGAGCTACGCGATCCGCGCGGCCTCCACCGCTGGGCTGATGACGATCGCGATCGGCGTGCTGCTCACCATCGCGATGATCTCGCTGCTGACCCGCCCGCTGACCGCGCTGACGCGAGCCACCGAGCGGATCCGCAGTTCCGGCTTCTCGGACCAGCTGTGCGACGACTTCTTTCCCGACGCCGATCGCGATGACGAAATCGGGCGCCTGAGCCGCACGTTCCGCGAGGCGTTCGACCGGCTGCGCCAGGAAGCCGAGCGCGTGCGCACGATCGACGCGCACCGCCGCGAGATGGTCGCCAGCGTCTCGCACGACCTGCGCACGCCGCTCACCGCGCTGATCGGCCAGATCGAGACGATCCGCCTGAAGGGCGATGCGCTGCCACCCGACGCGCAGGCACACCTGCTCGAGCGCGCGCTGCACAACGCGCAACACCTCGAGCGGCTCACCGATGCGCTGGCCGAGCTGGCGCGGCTCGACAGCCCCGAGTTCCGCGCGCAGCCCGAGCCGATCGCGATCGGCGAGCTGGCCGACGACGTCGTCCAGCGTTTCGCGTCCGCAGCCCAGCAGGCCGGCGTGACGCTCGGCGTCGAGTATCCGGACGGCCTGCCGCTCACCCGCGCCGATGCGGCGCTGATCGAGCGGGCGTTGTCGAACCTGATCGACAACGCGCTGCGGGTCACGCCGTCGGGCGGCCGCGTGCTGGTGCGCGCGCTGCGCGAGGGCGACGGCGTGCGGATCGAGGTCGCCGACACCGGTCCGGGCGTCGCCTCCGAAGACCAGCCCCGCGTCTTCGAGCGCTTCTACCAGACCAGCCGGCACCGCGAGCAACGCGGCAGCTCGGGGCTGGGCCTGGCGATCGTCAAGCGGGTGGCCGAACTGCACGGCGGAACGGCCGGACTGCGCAGCGAGCCCGGGCGCGGATCGACGTTCTTCATCGACCTGCCGCTGACTGCCTGAGAAGCGCCGCCGCCCGCCGCCGCGACACGAGCGCCCGCCCCCGGCCCGCCCCCGGCCCGCCCCCGACCCGACCCCGACCCGATGGACTGGCGCCGCATCGCGCACCTCGACATGGACGCGTTCTACGCGTCGGTCGAGCTGCTGCGCCGGCCCGAATTGCGCGGCCGGCCGGTCGCCATCGGCGGGCACGGCGAGCCGTCGCGCCGCGGCGTCGTCACGACCGCCACCTACGAGGCGCGCGCCTTCGGCATCCGCTCCGGCATGGCGCTGCGGCGCGCCGCCGAGCTGTGCCCGGAGTGCGTGTTCCTGCCGGTCGACTTCGACGAGTACCGTCGCTACTCGCGGCTGTTCAAGGCGGCGATCGCCGCAGTCACCGACCGCATCGAGGACCGCGGCATCGACGAGGTCTACCTCGACCTCACCGCGGTGCCGGGCATCCGCATCGAGCGCGGCGCGCCGGTCGCCCGCGACATCCAGCGCCGCGTGCTGGAGGCCACCGGCCTGACCTGCTCGGTCGGCTTGGCGCCGAACAAGCTCCTCGCGAAGATCGCCTCCGACCTGCACAAGCCGGCAGGCCTCACGATCGTGGATGTGGAGGACATCCCGACGCTGATCTGGCCGCTGCCGGTGCGCCGGATCAACGGCATCGGGCCCAAGGCCGACCTGCAGCTCGAGGAACTCGGGCTGCGCACGATCGGCGAACTGGCCGCGGCGTCGCCGTCGATGCTCGTCGCCCGCTTCGGCGCCCACTACGGGCGCTGGCTGCACGAGGCTGCGCACGGCCGCGACGAGCGTCCGGTGGTCACGGCGAGCGAGCCGGTCTCGATGAGCCGCGAGACCACCTTCGAGCGCGACCTGCATCTGCGACGCGACTGGCAGGCGCTCGCCGCCTGCCTGGCCGAGCTGTGCCGCGACGTCGCCGCCGACCTGCGCCGCCGTGGCTACGCCGGGCGCACGATCGGCGTGAAGGCGCGCTACGACGATTTCCGCATCGTGACGCGCGACCTGACGCTGCCCGAGCCGACCGACGACGACGCGGCGATCCGCCGCGCGGCGTTCGAGTGCCTGGACCGGGTGCCGGCGGTGCGTCGGCTGCGCCTGCTCGGCGTGCGCGTCGGCAGCCTGTCGCGCCCGGGCGCGACGGCCGCACGTGCCGGATCCGGCCGTGGCGGCGCCGCGTCGCCGGGCCCGCAGCAGGGGGAGCTGCCGCTGTCGGGCTGAGCGGCGCGGCGGCGCCTGGTTCTATAATCCGCAGATTTTGCACCCACACGGCAGCGGTTCATGGAAAAGATCAACAAGGTGGTGCTCGCGTACTCGGGCGGGCTCGATACATCGGTGATCCTGAAGTGGCTTCAGGACACCTACGGTTGCGAGGTGATCACCTTCACCGCCGACATCGGCCAGGGCGAGGAACTCGAGCCGGCGCGCGAGAAGGCGCGGATGTTCGGCGTGAAGAAGATCTACATCGAAGACCTGCGCGAGGAGTTCGTCCGCGACTTCGTCTTCCCGATGTTCCGCGCCAACACGGTCTACGAGGGCGAATACCTGCTGGGCACCTCGATCGCGCGGCCGCTGATCGCCAAGCGGCTGGTCGAGATCGCCCGTCGCGAGAACGCCGACGCCATCTCGCACGGCGCCACCGGCAAGGGCAACGACCAGGTCCGCTTCGAGCTCGGCGCGTACGCACTGATGCCCAACGTGAAGATCATCGCGCCGTGGCGCGAATGGGACCTGCTCTCGCGCGACAAGCTGCTGGCGTACGCCGACACCCACGGCATCCCGGTCGACTTCAAGAAGCGCCAGGGCGGCGCGCCGTTCTCGATGGACGCGAACCTGCTGCACATCTCGTACGAGGGCGGCATCCTCGAAGACCCCGCCGCCGAGCCGCCGGCCAAGGGCATGTGGCGCCTGACGGTTCCCGTCGAGAAGGCGCCGGGCAAGCCCGAGGACGTCGAGCTCGAGTTCCGCGCCGGCGACCTGGTCGCGATCAACGGCCGGAAGATGAAGGCGCACGAGCTGCTCGGCGAGCTCAACCGGCTCGGCGGCAAGCACGGGGTGGGACGCCTGGACCTGGTCGAGAACCGCTACGTCGGCATGAAGTCGCGCGGCTGCTACGAGACGCCGGGCGGCACGATCCTGCTTCGTGCGCACCGCGCGATCGAGTCGCTGACGCTCGACCGCGAAGTCGCGCACCTGAAGGACGACCTGATGCCGCGCTACGCCAGCATGATCTACAACGGCTACTGGTGGTCGCCCGAGCGCCGCGCGCTGCAGGTGCTGATCGACCACACGCAGGCCAGCGTCAACGGCACGGTGACCGTGCGCCTGTACAAGGGCAACGTGATCGTCGTCTCGCGCAAGTCGCCGGAATCGCTGTTCGACGAGCGGATCTCCACCTTCGAGGACGACCAGGGCGCCTACGACCAGGCCGACGCGGGCGGCTTCATCAAGCTCAACGCGCTGCGCATGCGCATCGCGGCGAACAAGGCGGCGGCCACGAGCAGCCGGGCCGGCAACCGGGTGGCCAAGCGGGCAGGCGGGCGCGCGCGCCGGGCGGGCAAGCCCGCGGGCTGATGCCGCTCGTCTCGCTGCAGGACGTCCACCTCGCCTATGGGCGTCGCGCTGCTCGACGGCGCCGACTTCTCGATCGACGCGGGCGAACGGATCGCGCTGATCGGCCGCAATGGCACCGGCAAGTCGTCGCTGCTGCGCGGCATCGCCGGCGACCTCGCATTCGACGACGGCGAGGTCGTCCGGCAGGGTGGCATGTCGATCGCGTTCGTTCCGCAGGAGCCGGCGCTCGATCCCGCGCACACGATCTTCGAGGCCGTCGCGGCGGGGCTCGCCCGCCACCCCCCGGCAAAAGCCGAAAACGAGGCGCTGGCCGCGGCGCTTGCCCGCGAGCCGCAGCCGCAGCCGGGCCAGCTCGAGCGCCTCGCCGCGCTGCAGGCGCGGCTGGACGCCGATGGCGGATGGGCCTCGGCGCACCGGATCGAGAGCGTGCTCTCCCGGCTCGCGCTGGACGGCACCGAGCCGGTCGCGACGCTGTCGGGCGGCAAACGCAAGCGCGTCGCGCTGGCGCGCGCACTGGTCGCCGACCCGGACCTGCTGCTGCTCGACGAGCCGACCAACCACCTCGACATCGAGTCGATCGCCTGGCTCGAGGACCTGCTGCGCGGCCTGCACGGCGCGCTGGTCGTCGTGACCCACGATCGTCGCTTCCTCGACCGGGTCGCGACGCGAATCGTCGAGCTCGACCGCGGCCGGCTGCGTTCGTACCCGGGCAGCTTCGGGCGGTACCAGGCGCGCAAGGCCGACGAACTCGCCGGGGAGGCGGTGCTCGACGCGAAATTCGACCGGCTGCTCGCGCAGGAGGAAGCCTGGATCCGCAAGGGGGTCGAGGCCCGGCGCACCCGCAACGAGGGCCGGGTGCGAAGGCTCGAAGCCTTGCGCCGCCAGCGCGCCGAGCGGCGCGAGCGGATCGGCCGCGTCGGGCTCGCGGTCGACGCGGGCGAGCGCTCGGGCAAGCTGGTCGTCGAGTTGCGCGGCGTCACCAAGGCATGGGGCGAGCGGATCGTCGTGCGCGACTTCGACGCGATTGTCCAGCGCGGCGACCGGGTCGGGCTCGTCGGCCCCAACGGCTGCGGCAAGACGACGCTGCTCAGGCTGATGCTGGGCGAGATCGCCCCGGACCGCGGCAGCGTGCGCCTGGGCACGCAGCTGCAGGTCGCCTACTTCGACCAGTTGCGCGAGCAGCTCGACGACGCGGCCACGCTGGTGCAGACGATCAGTCCCGGCTCCGACTGGATCGAGGTGGGCGGACGGCGAACGCACGTGATGAGCTACCTGGAACGCTTCCTGTTCGCACCCGAGCGGGCCCGCTCCCCGGTCGGCTCGCTCTCGGGGGGCGAGCGCAACCGGCTGCTGCTGGCCCGGCTGTTCGCGCGCCCGGCCAACCTGCTGGTGCTCGACGAGCCGACCAACGACCTGGACATCGACACGCTGGAGCTGCTCGAGGACCTGCTGGCCGACTATCCGGGCACCGTGCTGATCGTCAGCCACGACCGGGCGTTCCTCGACAACGTGGTCACGCAGACGATCGCCGCAGTCGGCGACGGCGTCTGGCGCGAATTCGCGGGCGGATACGCGGACTACGAGGCGGCGCGGGCCCGGGAGGCCGCCACGTCGCCGGCCGGGGCGGAGCCCGCCCCCGGCCCCGGCCCCGCCCTCGCCGCCACCCCGTCCGCCACGGCCGGCCGGACAGGCGGCCGGGCCGGCGAGGCCGCAACGGCGCCGGCGCAGCGTGCGAAGCTGAGCTACCGGGAGCAGCGCGAGCTCGAAGCGCTCCCGGCGCTGATCGCGTCGCTCGAAGCCGAGCAGAAGCTGCTCGGCGAGCGCCTGGCCGACCCCTCGGCCTGGCGCGGCGACCCGGGCGAAGCGCGGGCGATGAACGAGCGCTTCGCCGCGATCGAGGTCGAGCTGATTGCCGCGCTCGAGCGCTGGGAATCACTGGAGTCGCGCCGCTGAGCCGACACCGGCCGTCGCGACCGGGGCGCCGCCGCCAGTGGGCCTACAATGCCGGGCGTTGTTCCCCGGCGATCCCGCCGGGCGATGAGGAGGAACCGCCATGCCATCGTTCGACGTGGTCTCGGAAAGCGACGCGATCGAAGTGCGCAACGCCGTCGACCAGGCCAACAAGGAGATCGCCAACCGCTTCGACTTCAAGGGATCGGACGCGCGCATCGAACAGAAGGAACGCGAGCTGACCGCCTATGCCGACGACGACTTCAAGCTGGGGCAGGTCCGCGACGTGCTGGTCGCCAAGTGCGCGAAGCGCAACGTCGACGTTCGCTTCCTCGACCACGGCCCGGTGCAGAGAATCGGCGGCGACAAGGTCAAGCAGGTGATCACCGTGCGCCACGGCGTCTCGTCCGACCACGCGAAGAAGATCGTGCGCTTCGTCAAGGACAGCAGGCTGAAGGTCCAGGCCAGCATCCAGGGCGACTCGGTGCGCGTGAGCGGCGCCAAGCGCGACGACCTGCAGGCGGCGATCGCGCTGCTGAAGAAGGAGATCGCCGACGTGCCGCTGTCGTTCACCAACTTCCGCGACTGACGATCGCCCCCGACCTGGCACGAGGCTGCTAGATGGCCACTCCCGGCAAACCCGCCCTCCTTGGCGCCGCCGCACCCGCATCGCCCGAGGAATCCCAGGCGCGCCTCGCGGTGCTGATCGACGCCGACAACGCGCAGGCCTCGATCATCGACGGACTGCTCGCCGAAATCGCGAAATTCGGCATCGCCAGCGTCAAGCGCATCTACGGCGACTGGACCCAGCCGCAGCTCGGCAGCTGGAAGAAGATCCTGCTCGAGCACTCGATCGTCCCGGTGCAGCAGTTCGGCTACACGAAGGGCAAGAACGCGACCGACAGCTCGCTGATCATCGACGCGATGGACCTGCTCTACACCGGGCGCTTCGACGGCTTTTGCCTCGTGTCGAGCGACAGCGACTTCACGCGCCTGGCTTCGCGCCTGCGCGAGCAGGGGCTGCTCGTCTACGGATTCGGCGAGCGCAAGACGCCCGAACCGTTCGTCGCCGCCTGCGACAAGTTCGTCTACACCGAAGTGCTGCGGGCGATGCCCGAGAAGGCCGCGGCGCCGGCCGGCCAGGCGCGCGGCTCGAAGGTGACCGACGACCGCGCCGCGCTGGTCGAGTTGATCGCCGACGCGATCGACGCCGTCTCCGAAGAGAGCGGCTGGGCGCAACTCGGGTCCGTCGGCAGCAACATCACCAAGCTGCGCCCGGACTTCGACGCCCGCCTCTACGGACACCGCAAGTTCAGCGACCTGGTGAAGTCGCTGCCCGAACACTTCGAGATCGACGAGCAGGCGGTGGCAGGCAGTCGCGGAAAGGCCATCTATGTCCGGAACGTCCGCCGCGCGCGCTGAGTCGGGCCTCACCCGGCTGCTCGACGCGGCCTGCAGCGGCACGGCCCGCCAGGCGGCGTGCTGGGCGCTGCTCGCGCTCGCGTGGTTCGCGCCGCTCGGCTACCGGGCGCTGCTCACGCCCGACGAGGGGCGCTACGCGACGATCGCGCTCGAAATGATGCGCAGCGGCGACTGGATCACGCCGCGCCTGAATGGCTTCCTCTACTTCGAGAAGCCGGCGCTGCAGTACTGGATGGGTGCGCTCGCCTTCCATCTGTTCGGCATCAACGATTTCGCGGCGAGGCTGTGGCCCGGCCTGACCGGGTTCCTGACGGTGGTCGCGGTCGCGTACACCGCCCGCCGGCTCTGGGCCAGGCCGCCGGCGCGCACGCGGCGATGGTCGCGGCGGGCACCACCTGGATCATCGCCAGTTCGCACTTCCTCAGCCTCGACATAGGGCTGGCGTTCTTCCTGACGCTCGCGCTGTGCGCGTTCGTGATCGCCCAGCACGACGGCACCGGCGACGACGAGCGGCGCCGCGCGATGTGGGTCACCTGGGCCGCGATGGCCGGCGCCACGCTGTCGAAGGGGCTGGTCGGCGTGCTGATCCCGGGCGCGACGCTGGTGCTCTACAGCCTGCTGAACCGGCAGTGGGCGTTCTGGCGGCGCATGCACTGGGGCACCGGGCTGCCGCTGTTCCTCGCGCTCACCGCGCCCTGGTTCGTCGCAGTGTCGCTGCGCAACCCCGACTTCTTCGAGTTCTTCTTCATCCACGAGCACTTCCAGCGCTACCTGACCGACGAGGCGCAGCGGCTCGGCGCGCCCTGGTACTTCGTGCCGATCCTGCTGGTCGGCTTCCTGCCCTGGACCACGACGCTGCCGGCGCTCGCGCGGCTGGGCGCGCGCCGAGACGACTCGCAGTCGTTCCAGCCGCTGCGGCTGCTGCTGATCTGGTCGGTGTTCGTCTTCGTGTTCTTCAGCGTGTCGCACTCGAAGCTGCCGTCGTACATCCTGCCGATGTTCCCGGCGCTCGCGCTGCTGGCCGCTGCGTGGCTCGAGCGCGTCGACGCGACGCGGCTTTCTCGCCACCTGCTGCTGCCGGTCGCCGGCTGCCTGCTCCATCTCGCGATCGCGCCGTTCTCCGACCGGTTCGCCACGCACGACACGCCAGCCGAGATCCTGCGGCCGATGGCGCTGATGATGGCGCTCGGCGCGGCGCTTTTCGTCGCGGCCGCCGCCGTGGCCTGGCAGGCGCTTGCGCCGCGGCCGCAAGAACGCGGCGACGCTGATCGTGCGCGGCTGCGAGCCTCGTCTCGGTCACACTCGCGTTGAGCGGCCACGACAGCCACGGCAGCCTGAAGAGCAGCGAGGAAGCGGTCGAGGCGCTCGCGCCCGAGCTTCGCGCCGACGACCCGGTGTTCTCGGTCGCGATGTACGACCAGACGCTGCCGTACTACCTGCGCCGCGACGTGACGCTGGTCGCCTGGTCGGGCGAGCTCGCCTTCGGCCAGGCCCACGACCCGCAGCGCTGGATCACGCTCGCGCAGTTCGACGCGCGCTGGCGCGCGCTGCCGCGCGGGGCCGCGATGATGCCGCGGGCGGTCTTCCAGCAGTTGCAGCAAGGTCGGGTTGCCGATGCGCGTCGTCTACGAGGACCCGCGCGCGTCGTCGTCGTTCGGTCTGATCCGATGGACTTCCTGCCCTTCACCCGCCCAGCATCGACGAAGACGCGATCGACGCGGTTGCCGCCGTGCTGCGCTCCGGCTGGCTCACCACGGGCCGCGCTGTCGCAGGTCGAAGCCGAGTTGTCGGCCTGGACAGGCGGCCGCCCGGTGCGCGTAGCGAGCTCGGCGACCGCGGCGCTTCGAGATCGCGCTGCGGCTGGCCGGCATCGGCCCCGGCGACGAGGTGATCACGACGCCGCTCAGCTGGGTCGCAACCGCAAAC
Organism: Burkholderiaceae bacterium; assembly: GCA_046347945.1. GTDB lineage: Bacteria > Pseudomonadota > Gammaproteobacteria > Burkholderiales > Burkholderiaceae_E > Zeimonas. Next base: position 22,660 of record JAXMFB010000019.1, on the reverse strand, counting down.
GTCGTGCTCGCCGTCGGCGCGACACCGGTGTTCGTCGACGTCGACCCGGCCACCCGCAACATCGACCTGTCGCGCGTCGAGGCCGCGATCACGCCGCGCACCCGGATGCTGATCCCGGTCGACCTGGCGGGGCTTCCGGTCGACCGCACGCGCCTGTACGAGATCGCCGGGCGGCACGGGCTGCGCGCTGGGGACGCCGCGCAGTCGGTAAGGCGCCCGGTGGGAGGGCCGGCGCATCGGCACCACCGGCGACCTGGTCTCGTTCAGCTTCACCCGAACAAGAACATGACCACCGGCGAGGGCGGCTGCCTGGTGATGAACGACGACGACGAGGCGCGACGGTTCGAGAAGCTGCGGCTGCAGGGCGTGACGCGCTTCGCCGACGGCTCGCTGGACGTCGACGTGCTGGGCGGCAAGGCCAACCTCACCGACATTGCCGCGGCGATCGGCCTGAGCCAGCTGCGCCAAAACCGACGCCTTCAACGAGCGGCGGCGCCACCTGGCGCGGCTGTACTTCGAGCACTTCGACCGTTCGCTCGGCTTCGACCTGCCGGTCGAGGAGTTCGAATGCGGCAACTGGCACATGTTCCAGCCGCTGCTGCCGCTCGCGCGAATGAACATCGACCGCGGCGGCTTCATCGAGGCGATGAAGCACGAGGGAATCGGCGTCGGCGTCCACTATCCGGCGATGCACCTGTTCACGCTGTTCCGCCGTCGCGGATTCGGCGACGGCGACTTCCCGGTCGCCGAGGACATCGGCCGGCGCACGGTCACGCTGCCGCTGTTCCCGGCGATGCGCGACGACGACGTGCCTCGCGTGTGCGAGGCAGTCGGCCGCGTCGTGAAGGCCGCCCTGCGCCAGGATCGCTAGATGCCCAGGCCTGTCGAACTGTCCGTCGTCATCCCGGTCTACAACGAAGAGGCCGTGCTCGCCGCGCTGTTCGAGCGCCTGTACCCGGCCCTCGACGCGCTCGACGTCGCCTACGAGGTCGTGTTCGTCAACGACGGCAGCCGCGACCGGTCGGCGACGCTGCTGGCCGACCAGTTCCATCGCCGCCCAGACGTGACCCGCGTCGTGATGTTCAACGGCAACTTCGGCCAGCACCGAGCGATCCTCGCGGGCTTCGAGCACTCGCGCGGCGAGCGCATCGTGACCCTCGACGCCGACCTGCAGAATCCGCCCGAGGACATCCACCTGCTGCTCGAGCAGATGGACGCGGGCCACGATTACGTCGGCTCGATCCGGCGCCGGCGCGACGACGTGATGTGGCGGCGCGTGGCGTCGCGGGCGATGAACCGGATCCGCGAGCGCACCACGCGCATCAAGATGACCGACCAGGGCTGCATGATGCGCGCCTACAGCCGGCGCATCGTCGACACGATCAACCAGTGCAACGAGCTGTACACGTTCATCCCGGCGCTCGCCTGGCAGTTCGCGCAGAACCCCACCGAAGTCGTCGTCGGTCACGAGGAGCGCTTCGCAGGCGAGTCGAAGTACTCGCTGTACAGCCTCATCCGCCTGAACTTCGACCTGATGACCGGCTTCACGGTAATGCCGCTGCAGCTGTTCTCGCTGGTCGGGATGCTGGTTTCGCTCGGCTCGGGCGCGCTCGTGGTGATCCTGGGCGTCCGGCGCCTGGTCATCGGCCCCGAGGAAGGCGGGCTCTTCGCGCTGTTCGCGATCGCGTTCCTGCTGATCGGCATCGCGCTGTTCGGCATCGGACTGCTCGGCGAATACGTCGGGCGCATCTACCAGGAAGTGCGCCAGCGGCCGCGCTACGTGATCTCCGCCATCCTCGAGCGGCGCGACGAACCATGAGTTCCGCGGTCGTATTCGGCTACCACAACGTCGGGGTGCGCTGCCTCAGGACGCTGCTGGCGCGCGGCGTGCACGTCGCGCTCGTCGTCACGCACGACGACAGGCCCGGCGAGGAGATCTGGTTCGACAGCGTGCGCCGCACGGCCGAGGACTACCGGATCCCGGTCATCGCGTCCGACGACCCGAACACCGCCGACATGCTCGACCGGGTTCGCGAGGCGCGGCCCGACTTCCTCGTTCTACTACCGCTCGATGCTGGGCGCGCCGCTGCTCGCAGTGCCGACGCGCGGCGCGTACAACATGCACGGCTCGCTGCTGCCGAAGTACCGCGGCCGCGTGCCGGTGAACTGGGCCGTGCTCGAGGGCGAGACCGAGACGGGTGCCACGCTGCACGTGATGAACGAGAAGCCGGACAACGGCGCCATCGTCGACCAGTTCGCGGTGCCGATCCTGCCCGACGACACGGCACGCGAGGTGTTCGACAAGGTCTGCGTGGCCGCGGAGCTCGTGCTGTGGCGCTGCCTGCCCGCGCTGCTCGACGGCAGCGCCCGGCCGGTCGCCCAGGACCTCTCTCGCGGACGCTACTTCGGCGGCCGCCGACCCGAGGACGGCCGCATCCCGGCCGGCATCGGCGCGCGCCGGCTGCACGACTTCGTGCGCGCGCTCGCCCGCCCGTATCCCGGCGCGTTCGCCGACCTCGATGCCGGCCGGCTCGTGCTGTGGCGCACGCTGCCCGACGGGGCGATGGCCCGGCCGCCCGGCCCGCCGAGTTGCGCGTGATCGACGACGCGCTGGCAGTCGTCTGCGCCGATGGCGGCAAGCTGCGCGTGCTCGACGCGACGCTCGACGGCGCGCCGCTCGACGCCCGTTCGTTCCGCGCTGCATTCGGCAGCGCATCGATTCCCCTCGGCCGGTGAAGCGGCACTGGAGCCCCCATGAAGAAGATCCTGGTTCTCGGCGTGAACGGCTTCATCGGCCACCACCTGACCCGGCGCATCATCGAGTCCACCGACTGGGAAGTCCACGGCATGGACATGAACACCGACCGGGTCCGCGAGTGGGCCGACCATCCGCGCTTCCACTTCTTCGAAGGCGACATCACGATCAACAAGGAGTGGATCGAGTACCACGTGAAGAAGTGCGACGTCGTGCTGCCGCTGGTCGCGATCGCGACGCCTTCGACGTACGTGAGCCACCCGCTGCGGGTCTTCGAGCTCGACTTCGAGGCCAACCTGCCGATCGTCCGGCAGTGCGTGCGCTACGGCAAGCACCTCGTGTTCCCGTCGACCTCCGAGGTCTACGGGATGTGCCACGACGAGCAGTTCGACCCGGAGACGTCCGAGCTGGTGTGCGGCCCGATCAACAAGCAGCGCTGGATCTACTCGTGCGCCAAGCAGCTGATGGACCGCGTGATCCACGCCTACGGGATGGAACAGGGGCTGCAGTACACGCTGTTCCGCCCCTTCAACTGGATCGGCGGCGGGCTCGACAGCATCCACACGCCGAAGGAGGGCTCGAGCCGCGTGATCACGCAGTTCTTCGGGCACATCGTGCGCGGCGAGCCGATCCGGCTGGTCGACGGCGGCCACCAGAAGCGCGCCTTCACCTACGTCGACGACGGCATCGCCGCGCTGATGAGGATCATCGAGAACCGCGACGGCAAGGCCTCGGGACGCATCTACAACATCGGCAACCCGGCGAACAACTACTCGATCCGCGAGCTGGCCGCGATGATGCTCGAGCTGGCCGCCGAATACCCCGAGTACCGCGATCAGGCCGCCCGCGTGAAGGTCGAGGAGACCACCTCCGACGCCTACTACGGCAAGGGCTACCAGGACGTGCAGAACCGCGTGCCGAAGATCGACAACACGATGGCCGACCTCGACTGGGCGCCGAAGGTCCCGATGCGCGACGCACTGCGGAAGATCTTCGACCATTACCGCACCCAGATCGGGGCCGCGCGCGGCCTGGCCGACTGACCGCGGCGTGGCGACGCTCGCGCTGAAGGTCGACGTCGACACCTGGCGCGGCACCCGCGAAGGTGTCCCGCCGCTGTTGCGGCTGCTCGAGCGCCACGGGGCGGGCGCGACCTTCCTGTTCAGCCTCGGGCCCGACCACACGGGGCGCGCGATCCGGCGCGTGTTCCGGCGCGGGTTCCTGCAGAAGGTGTCGCGCACCTCGGTGGTCGAGCACTACGGAATCCGCACGCTGCTCTACGGCACGCTGCTGCCCGGCCCGGACATCGGCGCGCGCGAGGCGCCGCTGATGCGCTCGGTGCGCAGCCACGGCTTCGAGACCGGCATCCACACCTGGGACCACATCCGCTGGCAGGACCACGTCGCGCGCGCGAGCCCTGCCTGGACCCGCGAGGAGATGCGCAAGGCGGTCGAGCGCTACGCCGAGGTCTTCGGCACCGCGCCGCGCACCCATGGAGCGGCGGGCTGGCAGATGAACGAGGCCGCCTACGCGCTCGAACGCGAGTTCGGCTTCGACTACGCGTCGGACGGCCGCGGCACGCGGCCGTTCCAGCCGGTCGACGCGCGCGGCGAGCCCGTCGGCGTGCCGCAACTGCCGACCACGCTGCCCACCCTCGACGAGCTGATCGGCATCGACGGGCTGGACGCCGGCAACGTCCACGAGCGCGTGCTGGCGCTCACCGAGGCGCCGCCGCCGCACGGCCACGTCTACACGCTGCACGCCGAGCTCGAAGGCATGAGGTTGTCTGGCGCCTTCGCCCGCCTGCTCGCCGGCTGGAAGGCGCAGGGCTACCGGCTGGCGTCGACCCGCGAGATGTTCGAGGCCCTCGATGCCGCGCGGCTGCCGCGCCACCGGGTCGCGCTCGGCGAGGTCGCCGGGCGCAGCGGGACGCTGGCCGTGCAGGGCCCCCCGGCGTAGGGCTTGACGCGGCAGGCGGTTACTCAGCCCTCGATGCGCGCGTACGCCGAGTGGTTGTGGATCGACTCGAAGTTCTCGGCCTCGACGACGAACCGCCGCACGCGCGCGTCGCCCCGCAGCACCGTCGCGACGTCGCGCACCAGGTCCTCGACGAACTTCGGGTTGTCGTAGGCGCGCTCGGTGACGTGCTTCTCGTCGACGCGCTTGAGCAGCCCGTAGAGCTCGCTCGAGGCCTGCGCTTCGGCCATTGCGATCAGTTCCTCGGGCTCGATCGGCGCGCCCGCCTCGACCGACACGGTGACGTGCGATCGCTGGTTGTGCGCGCCGTACTCCGAGATCGTCTTCGAGCACGGGCACAGGCTGGTGCACGGCACGACCACCGTCAGCGTCGTGACCGCGTCGCGGGCGCCGCCCTCGACGACGATCGACAGGTCGTAGTCCATCAGGCTCTGCACCTGCGAGACCGGTGCGGTCTTGCGCACGAACAGCGGCAGCGCGAGCTCGATGCGGCCGCTGTCGGCCTCGAGCAGACCGAGCATCTCGCCGAACATCTCGCGCATGCCCGCCGCGTCGAGCGCCGGGCGATCGGCCGCCAGCCGCGCCTCGAGCAGCGCGATGAAGCGCGACATGTGCGTGCCCTTCTGGTCGGCCGGCAGCGCGACGTACAGGCCGAACTGGCCCACGCTGGGCTGGTCGGCGCCGGCGCTGCGCCAGCGCAGCGGGTAGCGCAGCCCCTTCACGCCGACGCGCTGGATCGGCAGCTCGCGTCGATCGGGGCTGCCCTGCACGTCGGCCATCACGCCCGCCAGCAACACGCTGGTGTCGCGGGTGTTCATCGGGTGTTCTCCGTCGGTATCCAATGTCTGTCTTCAGCTGGCGCGGCTCACGACGAGCCGCGGCCCGCCGTCTCCGGCCAGCACGTCGCCGAAGCGCTCGCGCACCGCGCGCTCGATGCCCCCGCCGTCGAGGCCTTCGAGCCGCAGCAGCAGCGCCTGCTCGCCGTGATCGATGAAGCGGTCGGGCAGGCCGAGCTGCAACAGCGGGCGCACGATTCCGGCGGCCGCCAGAGCTTCGGCCACCGCGCTGCCGGCGCCGCCCATCACCACGTGCTCCTCGATCGTGACGAAGGCTTCGTGCGAGCGGGCCAGCTCGGCCAGCAGCTGTTCGTCGACCGGCTTCACGAAGCGCATGTTGACCACCGTCGCGTCGAGCGCGTCGCCGGCCGCGAGCGCCGGGGCCAGCATCGTGCCGAACGCGAGCAGCGCGACGCGGCGCCCCTGCCGGCACACGTGCCCGCGGCCGATCGGCAGCGCGGTGAGGTCCTGCGAGACCGCGACCCCGGTGCCCGCGCCGCGCGGATAGCGCACCGCCGAGGGGCCGTCGTGCCGGAACGCGGTGTACAGCATCTGGCGGCACTCGTTCTCGTCGGACGGCGCCATCACGACCATGTTCGGGATGCAGCGCAGGAACGCAAGATCGTAGGTGCCCGCGTGCGTGGCGCCGTCGGCGCCGACGATGCCGGCGCGATCGAGCGCGAACACCACCGGCAGGTTCTGCAGCGCCACGTCGTGGACCAGCTGGTCGTAGCCGCGCTGCAGGAACGTGCTGTAGATCGCCACGACCGGCTTCAGGCCCTCGCAGGCCAGCCCCGCGGCGAACGTGACCGCGTGCTGCTCGGCGATGCCCACGTCGAAATAGCGCTGCGGGAAGCGCCGCTCGAACTCGACCAGGCCGGAGCCCTCGCGCATTGCCGGCGTGATCGCGACCAGCCGCTCGTCGAGCGCGGCCATGTCGCAGACCCAGTCGGAGAACACCTTCGTGTACGTGGGCCGCGGCGGCGTCGCCGGCTTGAGGATGCCCTCCTGCGGATCGAAGCGGCCCGGCCCGTGGTAGAGCACCGGGTCGGCCTCGGCCAGCTTGTAGCCCTGCCCCTTGCGAGTGACGATGTGCAGGAACTGCGCACCGCGCAGCTCGCGCAGGTTCTGCAGCGTCGGGATCAGGCTGTCGAGGTCGTGCCCGTCGATCGGGCCCACGTAGTTGAAGCCGAACTCCTCGAACATCGTGCCGCCGGGCACGACCATGCCCTTCGCGTGCTCCTCGAGGCGGCGCGCGAGCTCGAACAGCGGCGGGACGTTCGAGAGGACCGCGCGGCCCACGTCGCGCGCCTTCGCGTAGAAGCGCCCCGAGAGCAGCCGCGCCAGGTAGCGGTTCAGCGCGCCCACCGGCGGCGAGATCGACATGTCGTTGTCGTTGAGCACGACCAGCAGGTCGATGTCGGGCGTCACGCCGGCGTTGTTCATCGCCTCGAAGGCCATGCCGGCGCTCATCGCGCCGTCGCCGATCACGGCCACGTGGCGGCGCCGCCCGGGCCCCTGGTTCTCGCCCTTGTTGCGCGAAGCCACCGCCATGCCCAGTGCGGCCGAGATCGACGTCGACGAATGCGCGGTGCCGAAGGCGTCGTACTCGCTCTCGCTGCGCTTCGGGAAACCGGAGATGCCGCCGTACTGGCGCAGCTCCGCCATCCGGTCGCGGCGCCCCGTCAGGATCTTGTGCGGGTAGCTCTGGTGGCCGACGTCCCAGATCAGGCGGTCGCGCGGCGTGTCGAACACGTAGTGCAGCGCGATCGCGAGTTCGATCGTGCCGAGGTTCGACGACAGGTGCCCGCCGGTGCGCGAGACCGCATCGAGGACGAAGCTGCGCAGCTCGGTGGCCAGCTGCGCCAGCTCGCTGCGCTCGAGCCCGCGCAGGTCTGCCGGCCCGTCGATCGACTCGAGCAGCGGCCAGCTGCCGTGTTCGCCCCCCGCCTGCGCCGCGTCCATCACGACTTCCTCAGCACGATCAGGTCCGCGAGGCCGGCCAGCCGGTAGCCCGCCTCGCCCAGCGGCGCGATCGCGTCGCGCGCCTGCTCGCGCAGCCGCCCCGCCAGTCGTCGCGCCGCGTCGAGGCCGAGCGCGGACACGTAGGTCGGCTTGTTGCGCTGCGCGTCCTTGCCGGCGGTCTTTCCGAGGGTGGCGGCGTCGCCCTCGACGTCGAGGATGTCGTCGACCACCTGGAACGCCAGGCCGATCGCATCGGCATAGCGGTCGAGCGCCTGCATGCGCCGCGCGCGCGCCTCGCCGGCCCCCGCGCCGCCATCGGCAGCGCACAGGCCACCGAGCCGCACCGAGGCACGCAGCAGCGCCCCGGTCTTGCGCCGATGCATGTCCTCGAGGGCATCGCGATCGAGGGCGACGCCGACCGAGGCGAGGTCGATCGCCTGGCCGCCGGCCATGCCCAGCGAACCCGCGGCGTGCGCGAGTTCCGCGACCATCGCGGCGACAGCCCCGGCCGGCGCGCCCTGGCCGGCCGCCGCGGCGAGCGACTCGAACGCGAGCGCCTGCAACGCGTCGCCGACCAGCATCGCCAGCGCCTCGCCGTACTTCACGTGCACCGTCGGGCGCCCGCGGCGCAGCACGTCGTCGTCCATGCAAGGCAGGTCGTCGTGCACCAGCGAATAGGCGTGCACCAGCTCGACCGCGCAGGCCGCGCAGTCGAGTGCCGCGATCGGCGCGCCGCCCGCCTCGCCAGCTGCGTAGACGAGCATCGGGCGCACGCGCTTGCCGCCGCCGAGCACCGCGTAGCGCATCGCCTCGTGCAGCGGCGACGGGTGCGCCGAGGCCTGCGGCAGCGCGCGCTCGAGCGCCTGCTCGGCGCGCTGGCCGCGCGCCGCCAGCCAGCGATCGAACGGCAGCGTGCTGGCCGCCGGTGCGGCGGCAGTAGTCAGGTCGCTCATCAGGACTCTTCCGCGTCGTCGGGCTCGAACGGGCGCAGCAGGTCGGCCTCGAGGATCCGGACCTGCTGCTGGACCTCCGACAACGACTTGCGGCACCAGCCGATCAAGGCCGCGCCCCGGCGGTAGTCGGCCAGCGACTGCTCGAGCGACAGGGTGCCGCTCTCCATCCGCTGGACGATGCTCTCGAGCTCGCCCAGCGCGAGCTCGAAGGACTCGGGGGCCGGGCCGTCCGGCAGGGGGGCGGACGCGGCACCGGCGCCCGCCGGTTCCGCGGCAGCGTCGCCGGGCTGGCGGCTGGAAGACTTGGCCATCGATGGGAATCCGGAGCCTGGCGGAGCAGGTCAAAGCGTTGATTTTACTTTTGTTTTGCCCGGCCCGCCGGACGAGGGCGAAATTCGGGACGCCCGCCCATGGCTCGACTTGCCTTGCCTGCCAATCAGGGTATCCTTCGCCCTCCCAGAGCGCACCTGCCCTGGTTGGCCGTCCCGGGGCACTCCCGAGGCCGGGCTTGGTTCCGTCCTTCGACTGGCATGGAGGGTCAGGATGTCGGATCTGGGTCGACGCGAATTCCTCGTACCCGCACGCAGTCAACTCCCCGTTTCCGCCTACTTCGACGAAGCGCTGTTCCGGCGCGAACTCGACGTGCTGTTCCGGCAAGGCCCCGGCTACGTGGGCCACGAGCTGATGGTGCCCGCGACGGGCGACTACCACGCGCTCGCCGCCGAGCGGGAAGGTCGCGTGCTGGTGCGCAGCCCGGGCGGGGTCGAACTGCTGTCCAACGTCTGCCGCCACCGCCAGGCCGTGATGCTCAACGGCCGCGGCCATTCCGACAACATCGTCTGCCCGTTGCACCGCTGGACCTACGACCTGTCGGGCAACCTGCTCGGGGCGCCGCACTTCGAGCAGCAGCCGTGCGTGAAGCTGGGCAGCACGCCGCTGCAGAACTGGCGCGGCCTGTTGTTCGAGGGCCCGCGCGACGTCGCGCGCGACCTCGCGGCACTGGGCGTCGGGCCCGAGTTCGACTTCTCGGGCTACCTGCTCGACCACGTCGAGGTCCACGAGTGCGCGTACAACTGGAAGACGTTCATCGAGGTCTACCTCGAGGACTACCATGTCGTGCCGTTCCATCCGGGGCTCGGTCACTTCGTTTCCTGCGACGACCTGCGCTGGGAGTTCGGCGAGTGGTACTCGGTGCAGACGGTCGGCACCTTCGAGGGGCTGCGCAAGCCGGGAACGCCGGTGTACAAGCGCTGGCAGGAGCAGGTGCTGCGCTTCGGCAACGGCGAGTTGCCCCCGCATGGCGCGGTCTGGCTGACCTACTACCCGAACGTGATGGTCGAGTGGTACCCGTACGTGCTGGTCGTCTCCACGCTGGTGCCGCGCGGACCGCAGCAGACGACCAACATCGTCGAGTTCTACTATCCGGAAGAGATCGCGCTGTTCGAACGCGAGTTCGTCGAAGCCGAGCGCGCTGCCTACATGGAGACCGCGATCGAGGACGACGAGATCGCATTGCGGATGGACGCCGGCCGGCGGGCGCTGCTCGATCGCGGCGAGGACGACGCCGGGCCGTACCAGAGCCCGATGGAAGACGGGATGCAGCATGTCCACGAGTTCCTGCGCCGCCAGCTGGGCGCAATCTGAACCGCCGCCGACCTCGCCGGCGGCCGCGCGCCGGCCACCGGCTCCCGGAGACGTGCCGATGAGCTGGACCACCGTGATCACGGCCGACGAGCTGGCCGCCTGCATCGACCAGTGCCTGGTCGTCGACTGCCGCCACGAGTTGACCGATCCCGAAGTCGGGCCGATCGCCTGGTCGGTCGGCCACCTCCCCGGCGCGTTCTTCCTGCACCAGGACTTCGACCTGGCCGGCCCGAAGACGGGCCGCAACGGCCGCCATCCGCTGCCCGATCGCGAGACGCTGCGCCGCAAGCTGGAGTCGATCGGCCTGTCCGACCACCGCCAGCTCGTTGCCTACGACGACAGCGGCGGCGCCTTCGCGGTGCGCCTGTGGTGGCTGGCGCGCTGGCTCGGCCACCGCGAGGCCGCGGTGCTCGATGGCGGCCTCCAGGCCTGGCGCAAGGCGGGCTACCCGGTGAGCCGCGAAGCGCCGGTGGCGCGCCCGGCAACGCTGACGATGCGCGAGCCGCTGGTCGCCGAGGTCGACGCCGACGCGGTCCTCGCCGGGCTGCGCGACCCCGTCCGGCTGATCGTCGATGCGCGCAGCCCCGAGCGCTTTCGCGGCGAGGCCGAACCCTACGACCCGGTCGCCGGCCACATCCCCGGCGCGGTGAACCGGCCGTTCCAGGGCAACCTGCGCCCCGACGGCCGATTCAAGCCGGCCGAGGTGCTGCGCGACGAATACCTCGCGCTGCTGGCGGGTCGCGACCCCTCGGCGCTGGTTCACCAGTGCGGATCCGGGGTCACCGCATGCCACAACCTGCTGGCGATGGAGATGGCGGGGCTGCCCGGGGGGGCGCTCTACCCGGGTTCGTGGAGCGAGTGGTGCGCCGACCCGTCGCGGCCGGTCGCCACGGGCGACGCCGGCTGAGACCGATGGCGCGGCTCGTCTTCATCGCCGGGCACGCCGGCACCGGCAAGACGACTCTGGCGCGCCGCGCGGTGCCGCTGCTGCACGCGCGCACCGGCGAGAGCTTCTGCGTGCTCGACAAGGACACGGTCTACGGGGCCTACAGCGCGAAAGTGATGGGCCTCCTGACCGGCGATCCGGACGACCGCGACAGCCCGACCTATCTCGAGCACCTGCGCGACCAGGAATACGCGGGCCTGCTCGAAATCGCCGCCGAAAACCTCGCGTTGGGCGTCAACGTCGTGCTGGTGGGGCCGTTCTCGCGCGAGGTGAAATCGAAGCGCGTCTTCGATCCGGCCGCGCTCGGGGCACCGCCAGGCACCCGCATCTCGGTGGTGTGGGTCGCGCTCGACGAGGCTGCCGCGAAAACGCGCATCGTCGCCCGCGGCGACGCGCGCGACCGCTACAAGCTCGCGCACTGGGACGACTACCGCAAGCGCCGCTTCGACCCGGACCCCGCCGAGTTCCCCGGGCTGCTGCGCTTCGACAACGCGGCGTTCGACGAAGCCGCGTTCGAGCGGCTGGTCGCGGCGATCTGCCGCGAGCCGTGAAGGCCTGGGCAGGGCGCCGGGGCAGCGCAAGGGCACGACGATCGGCGAGGGCCATGCGGCTACGGGTCCGGAGGGGCGCGAGCGCGCGCCCGTCAGTGCGCGTGCAGCGCCGCGGTGCTCAGCGCGATCACCGCGATGCCGGCCATCATCAGCGCGAACTGCCAGAACCATTCGCCGCCGCGGCGCGTCTCGCGGTGCAGGTCGGGAATCAGGTCGGCCAGCGCGATGTAGATGAAGCTGGCTGCCGCCAGCGCCAGCACGTACGGCAGCAGGTCCTGGGTGCGCGACAGCGACAGGTAGCCGAGCACGCCGCCGGCCACCGCCGACAGGCCGCTCAGCACGTTGTACGCGAGCGCGCGCCCGCGCGTGTAGCCGGCGTTGATGAGGACGATGAAGTCGCCGATTTCCTGCGGGATCTCGTGCGCGGCGATCGCGGCCGTCGTCAGCCACCCGAGCGTCGGATCGGTGATGAACGCGGCGGCGATCATCACGCCGTCGGCGAAGTTGTGGATGCCGTCGCCGATCAGGATCAGCATGCCGCCGGGGCCCGCTGCTTCGCGATCGTGCCCGTGGTGGTGGTGGTGCCCGTCGCTCTCGTGATGGTGGCTGTGGCGCAGCACCGCGAGCTTCTCGAGGACGAAGAACCCGATCAGGCCGAGCAGCAGCGTCCAGGAGAGCGCGCGCAGGTCGGAACCCGATTCGAACGCCTCCGGGATGAGGTTCAGCACTGCGGAGCCCAGCAGCAGCCCCGCCGACACGCTGACCAGCCGGTTGACCAGCCCCGCCAGCAGCCCGAGCGAGAGCCACGCGGCGGCCAGCACGCTGGCCACGCCGGCCAGCAGCGTGGCGAGAATCGTCATCAGCAGCGTGGACGTCATGAGGATCAGTGCGCCCGTTCCCAGTTGTCGCCGACGCCGCACTCGACCTCGAGCGGCACCGACAGCCGGGCGACGCCGGTCATGATGCGCCGGACGGCCGGGCGCACCTCGTCGAGCTCGGCCTGCGGCACCTCGAGCACCAGTTCGTCGTGGACCTGCATGATCAGCTTCGTGCCGAGCCGGCGCTCGTCGAGCCAGCGCTGCACCGCGATCATCGCCATCTTGATCAGGTCGGCCGCCGTGCCCTGCATCGGCGCGTTGATCGCCGCGCGCTCGGCGGCGGCCCGGCGCGGCCCGTTCGGGCTGTTGATCTCGGCGAGCCACAGGCGCCGGCCGAACACCGTCTCGACGTAGCCCTGGCTGCGCGCCAGCGCGCGCGTCTCCTCCATGTAGCGTGCGACGCCCGGATAACGCGCGAAGTAGCGTTCGATGTAGTTCTTCGCCGCGTCGCGCTCGATGCCCAGGTTCGACGCCAGGCCGTAGGCGCTCATGCCGTAGATCAGCCCGAAGTTGATCACCTTGGCATAGCGGCGCTGCTCCGCGCCGACCTCGGACGGCGGGACGCCGAAGATCTCGGCCGCGGTCGCGCGATGGACGTCGAGCCCCTGTTCGAACGCGCGCAGCAGGCTCGCGTCGCCCGAGATGTGCGCCATGATGCGCAGCTCGATCTGCGAGTAGTCGGCCGACACGATGCTCGCCCCGGGCGGCGCGACGAAGGCCTCGCGGATGCGCCGCCCCTCGGCGGTACGCACCGGGATGTTCTGCAGGTTCGGGTCGCTCGAGGCCAGGCGCCCGGTGACGGCCACCGCCTGCGAATAGCTGGTGTGCACCCGTCCGCTGCGCGGATCGACCATCTTCGGCAGCTTGTCGGTGTAGGTGCTCTTGAGCTTGGCGAGCGCGCGCCAGTCGAGCAGGATGCGCGGCAGCGGATAGTCTTCGGCCAGCTTCGCCAGCACCTCCTCGTCGGTGGACGGGGCGCCGCTGGCGGTCTTGCGCACGACCGGCAGGCCGAGCCGGCCGAAGAGGATCTCGCCGAGCTGCTTCGGCGAGTTCAGGTTGAACGGCTGGCCGGCGGCCTCGACCGCGCGCCGCTCGAGCTCGAGCATCTTCCGGCCGAGCTCGTCGGACTGCCGCACCAGCGCCTGCGCGTCGATCAGCACGCCGTTGCGTTCCATGCGCTGCAGCACGGTGGACACCGGGATCTCGATCTCGCGGTAGATCCGGTCGAGCGGCGCGTGCTCGGCAATGCGCGGGTACAGCGTGCGATGCAGGTGCATCGTGACGTCGGCGTCCTCGGCGGCGTAGCGGGCCGCCCGGTCGATGGGCACCTGCTCGAAGCCGATCTGGCTCGCGCCCTTGCCCGCGACCTCGTGGTAGGTGATCGTGCGGCGGCCGAGGTGGCGCTCGGCGAGCGAGTCCATGTCGTGATTGCGGTGCGCCTCGAGCACGTAACTCTCGAGCAGCGTGTCGTGGGCGATGCCGGCCAGGCGCACGCCGTGGTTCTCGAGCACGTGCGTGTCGTACTTCAGGTTCTGGCCCACCTTCGCGCGCGCGGGGTTCTCGAGCCAGGCGCGCAGCCGGGACAGCACGTGCTCGCGCGACAGCTGATCCGGCGCGCCCGCGTAGCGATGCGCGACCGGCACGTAGCAGGCCTCGAACGGCGCGACCGACAGCGACAGGCCCACCAGTTCGGCGGCCATCGGGTCGAGCGACGTGGTTTCGGTGTCGAAGGCAACCAGTTCGGCAGCCTCGATGCGTGCGATCCAGCGCCCGAGCGCCTCGTCGTCGAGCACCGTCTCGTAGGCGAGCCCGGGCTCGCCCGCCGCGACGCCGCCCGAGCCGGGCGCGGCGCCCTGCGACGCTTCGGCCGACGCTTCGGCCGACGCTTCGGCCGGCGCATCGGCCGGCGCAGCGGCATGGGCATCGCGCGTCGCCGCACCGCCGGCGCTGCCGGCAGGCGACGCCGATCGCGCGTCGAGCTCGCGCAGCCAGCCGCGGAACTCGCAGCGCTCGAACAGCGCACGCAGTGCGACCGGATCCTCGGCGGCGAGATCGAGCGACGCGTCGATCGACTCGACCTGCGGACCGAGGTCGCAATCGGTCTTCACCGTGACCAGCTTGCGGGCCACCGGCAGCCAGTCGAGCGCCTTGCGCAGGTTCTCGCCGACGACGCCGCCGATCGCGCCGGCGTGCTCGACGATCGCGTCGAGCGATCCGTACTGCTCGAGCCACTTCACCGCGGTCTTCGGCCCCACCTTGTCGACGCCCGGGACGTTGTCCACCGCGTCGCCGACCAGCGTCAGCCAGTCGACGATGCGCTCCGGAGGCACGCCGAAGCGTGCCTTCACGCCTTCGCGGTCGAGCCGTTCGACGGGCCCGCCTTCGCGGCTCGCCATCGTGTTGACCAGCACGACGTGGTCGTCGACCAGCTGGGCGAGATCCTTGTCGCCGGTGGAGATCACCGTGTCCATGCCGCGGCGCGACGCGTCGCAGGCCAGCGTCGCGATCACGTCGTCGGCCTCGATGCCTTCGATCATCAGCAGCGGCCAGCCGAGCGCGCGCACCATCTCGTGGATGACCGGGATCTGCCGCACGAGGTCTTCCGGCATTGCCTTGCGATTGGCCTTGTACTCGGCATACCAGTCGTCGCGGAAGGTCTTGCCGGGCGCGTCGAAGACCACGGCGCCGTGCGTGGCGCCGCCGCTCAATTTGCCGTCGGCACGCAGACGCCGTAGCATCGCCACCATGCCGCGGACCGCGCCGGTCGGCTCGCCGCTGCCGGTGCGCAGGTCCGGCATCGCGTGAAACGCGCGATACAGGAAACTCGAGCCGTCAACCAGCAGAAGCGTCTTTTCGGACATGTCCAGCAGCAAGCAGGTGCCGCAGTTGCGCGCGATCGCGAGCCAGGAACGCTCGACGTCGCTGAAAGCGCGCGAGTCCTGGCACATCCTGGGAATTATCTCAGAGTTCGTCGAGGCGACCGAGCGGCTCGCCGAGATACGCCCGGCGGTGTCGATCTTCGGAAGTGCCCGTGTGCACCCCGGGCATCGCTGGTACGAGGCTACCGTCGACCTCGCGCGACGGCTCTCCGACGCAGGGTTCGCGATCGTCTCCGGGGGCGGCCCCGGCATCATGGAAGCGGCCAACCGCGGCGGCTACGCCGGCAAGTCGGCGTCGGTCGGACTGAACATCCAGCTGCCGATGGAGCAAAGCGGCAACGGCTTCCAGGACATCTCGCTCACCTTCCGCCATTTCTTCGCCCGCAAGGTGGCCTTCGCGAAGTACGCCACCGCGTTCGTCGCGCTGCCCGGCGGCTTCGGCACGCTCGACGAGCTGTGCGAGGTGCTCACCATGGTGCAGACGCGGATGGGCCGGCGCATTCCGATCATCCTGATGGACTCCGGGTTCTGGTCGGGCCTGATCGACTGGATGCGCGGGCAGCTGCTCGGCAACGGCCTGATCTCCGACGGCGATCTCGAACTCATCCAGGTGATCGACGACCCCGCGCAGGTCGTCGAGGCGATCTTCGACTACTACCAGACGCGCGGCTTCGTGCCGACCGCCGACGAGCACGAGCGGATGCTCTACCTGTAGGGGCGCGGGCGACTCCTCGACATGGCCGTCTTCACGCCCGTCACGCGCGAGCAGCTCGCGCACTGGCTCGAGCGCTACGACCTCGGCGAGCTGCGCGAGTTCGAGGGCATCGCGTCGGGGATCGAGAACAGCAACTTCTTCGTCACGACCTCCGCCGGCCGCTTCGTGCTCACGCTGTTCGAGCGGCTCGGAGCCGACGAGCTGCCGTTCTATCTCGGGCTGATGCACCACCTCGCAGCCCGCGGCATTCCCTGCCCCGATCCGGTCGCGGATCGCGACGGCGCGTCGCTGGGCCGGCTCGAGGGCAAGCCGGCCGCGCTGGTCACGCGGCTCGACGGGCGCGCGATCGTGCACCCCGAACCCGCGCATTGCGCGCAGGTCGGAACGCTGCTGGCGCGGATGCACCGCGCCGCGCTGGGCTACGGGCGCAGCCTGCCGAACCTGCGCGGCATCGACTGGTGGTCGAGCGCGGCGCCGCAGGTGATGCCGTTCCTCGATCGCGAGCAGTCGCTGCTGCTCACCGACGAGCTCGGGCAGCAGCGGGCGTTCGCCGCCTCGACGGTGCGCGCGGCGCTGCCGTCGAGCGCGGTGCACGCCGACCTGTTCCGCGACAACGTGCTGTTCGAGACGGCGCCGGACGGCTCGCCGCGGCTGGACGGCGTGATCGACTTCTACTTCGCCGGCGTCGACGCCTGGGCCTTCGACCTGGCCGTCGCGGCCAACGACTGGTGCATCGACGAGGCCACCGGCGACTTCGACTCCGCGCGATTCGACGCGCTCGTGCGCGCCTACGGCGCCGAGCGCGCGCTGCTCGATGCCGAGCGCGCGGCCTGGCCGATGATGCTGCGCGCCGGCGCGCTGCGGTTCTGGCTGTCGCGGCTGCACGACCTGCACCTGCCGCGCCCGGCGCAGATGGTCACCCCGAAGGACCCAGCGCATTTCGAGCGTATCCTGCGCGCGCGCCGCGACGGCGTGCCCCCCCTTCCATGAACATCGCTCCTTCCAGCTCGCCGCGCATCCTCACCCTGCCCGCCGCCACCGGCTGGCGCTGGGTCGTCGACGGCTTCAGGCTGCTTCGACGCCAGCCGATCGCGTTGCTCGCGATCACCTTCATGAACCTGCTGCTGCTGTCGATCTCGGTGCTGATCCCGCTGGTGGGCTCGATCGCGCCGCTGGTGCTGACGCCGGCGCTGATGGTCGGCCTGATGCACGCGATCCGCGCCGCCGATCGCGGCGAGATGCCGATGCCCCTGATGCTGCTGGCGGCGTTTCGCGAATACGACGGGCGCGCCTGGCGGCCGTTGCTCGTGCTCGGCGGCGTCAACGCGCTGTGCACGGTTGCCGCGCTGGCGCTGGCGGCGATTGCCGACAACGGCACGCTGATGCGACTGGCCACCGGCCAGATCGGCAGCACCGACCCCGCGGTGTCCGAAGGCGCGCTGATGATCGCCGCCATCGTGTTCCTGCTGGTCTATGCGCCCGCGCAGATGGCGATGTGGTATGCGCCGCTGTTCGTCGCCTGGCACCGCACGCCGGTGCCGCAGGCGCTGTTCTTCAGCCTGGTCGCGACCTGGCGCAACCGCCGCGCGTTCGCCGCCTACGCGATCGGCTGGTTCGGGATCGCGCTGGCGGCGTCGCTGGCGATCCGGGTGCTGCAACTGGCGCTGGACGCCAGCCCGGTCCTGCTGTCGATGGTGCTCTCGCCGCTTTCACTGGTACTGATCACCGCGGTCTACTGCTCGTTCTGGCCCACGTACCGCGACGCGGTCGAGTCCGGCTCGCCGTCGTCGCGGCCACCCGTCGACGACGCACCTGCCGGGCCCGGCGCCCAGGCGCGGTGAGTGTGAACAGGGTCTAGCCGATCGGCTCGAGCCGAGCCACCGACAGCGCCAGCCACTTCAGGCCGTCGCGCCCGAAGTTGACCTGCACGCGCGCGTCGTCGCCGCTGCCTTCGATGCCGACGATGACCCCCTCGCCGAAGCGCGGGTGGGCAACACCCTGCCCGACGCGGAACGCCACGCCACGGTCGAAGCGATGCGCGGCGCGCTGATCGGCGCCCGAGAGCCGCCCCGTGTCGCTGTCCGCGGCCGCGCGCGGGCGCGCCGCGCCGCCCTGGCGTCCGAAACCCTCCCAGGCACCGCCCCACCCTTCGCGGTAGCCGGCCGATGCGGCGGGCTGGCCGCGCGGCGTCAGCCACTTGAGCAGTCCGGGCGGCAATTCGTCGAGGAAGCGCGAGCGCAGGCTGTAGCGGGTCTGGCCGTGAAGCATCCGGGTCTGCGAGAACGACAGGTACAGGCGCCGCCGCGCGCGCGTGATCGCCACGTACATCAGCCGGCGCTCCTCCTCGAGCCCCTCGGGCTCGGCGATCGAATTCTCGTGCGGGAACAACCCCTCTTCGAGCCCGGTGATGAACACCGCGTCGAACTCGAGCCCCTTGGCCGCATGCACCGTCATCAGCTGCACCGCGTCGCGGCCTTCGCCGGCCTGGTTCTCGCCGGCCTCGAGCGAAGCGTGCGCGAGGAACGCCGCCAGCGGGGTGATGCGCGCCGCGCCCGGGGCATCGGCATCGAGCACGCCGGCCTCGCCGGGCGCGCTGCCGGAGGAACCGTCGCCCGACACGCCGAAGTTCGCCGGCACGTCCTGCCCGATCCCCTCCTCGGCCAGGAAGCCGGCGGCGGCGTTGACCAGCTCGCGCAGGTTCTCGATGCGGTCCTGCCCCTCGCGCTCGGCCTGGTAATGCGCGAGCAGTCCGCTGCGATCGATCAGGTGCTCGACGACGTCGGTGAGCGGCAGCGCCTGCGTGTCGGCGCGCAGCCGCCCGATCAGCCCGGCGAACGCGCCGAGCTTGGCCGCGGCGGCCCCTCCCAGGCCGCCGACCGCCGCGAACAGGCTTCGGCCGCTCGCGCGCGCGGAGTCCTGCAGCGCCTCGAGCGTGCGCGCCCCGATGCCGCGCGCCGGGAAGTTGACCACCCGCAGGAACGCGCCATCGTCGTCCGGGTTCTCGAGCAGGCGCAGGTAGGCCAATGCGTGCTTGATCTCGGCCCGCTCGAAGAAGCGCAGCCCGCCATAGACCCGATAGGCGATGCCCGCCGAGAACAGCGCGTGCTCGATCACCCGCGACTGCGCATTGGAGCGGTACAGCACCGCCACCTCGCTGCGCGACCAGCCCTCGCCCACGAGCCCGCGAATCTCCTCGACGAGCCACTGCGCCTCCTGCGCATCGGTCATCGACTCGTGGACGCGAACCGGCTCGCCCTCGCCCGCGTCGGTCCACAGGCTCTTGCCGAGCCTGCGGCTGTTGCGCGAGATCAGCGCGTTCGCGCACTCGAGGATGTTGCCGTGCGAGCGGTAGTTCTGCTCGAGCTTGATCAGGTTGGCGACCCGGAACTCGCGCTCGAACGCCGCCATGTTCGCCACGTTCGCGCCGCGGAACGCGTAGATGCTCTGGTCGTCGTCTCCGACGGCGAACATCACCGCCGATTCGCCCGCCAGCAGCTTGAGCCAGCGGTATTGCAGCGCGTTGGTGTCCTGGAACTCGTCGACCAGGATGTGGCGAAAACGCGCCTGGTAGTGCTCGCGCAGCAACTGGTTGCGCTCGAGCAGCTCGTAGCTGCGCAGCAGCAGCTCGGCGAAGTCGACCACGCCTTCTCGCTGGCACTGCTCGTCGTAGGCCGCGTACAGCTCGACCATGCGCCGCGTGTAGTCGTCCCAGGCCTCGACGTCCGCGGCCCGGCGCCCTTCTTCCTTGGCGCCGTTGATGAAGTGCTGCAGGTTCTTCGGCGGAAACTTCTCGTCGTCGACGTTCAGCGTGCGCAGCAAGCGCTTGATCGCCGCGAGCTGGTCCTGCGCGTCGAGGATCTGGAACGTGTGCGGCAGCCCCGCGTCGCGGTGGTGCGCGCGCAGCATCCGGTTGGCGAGCCCGTGGAAGGTGCCGATCCACATGCCTCGCGTGTTCACGGGCAGCATCGCCGACAGCCGCGTGAGCATCTCGCGCGCCGCCTTGTTCGTGAACGTGACGGCGAGCAGCCCGTGCGGGCTCACCTGCCCGGTCAGGATCAGCCACGCGATCCGCGTGGTCAGCACGCGCGTCTTCCCGCTGCCGGCGCCCGCGAGGATCAGCGCGTGCTGCGGCGGCAGCGTGACGGCGGCGAGCTGCCGCTCGTTCAGGTGCGCGAGGAGCTTCGACATCGGCGTGCCGTTCGGGGCGACGCCGGCGCGCGCCGTGCCGCGGGCGTGACCGGGCTCAGCGCTTGGCCGGCTTGCGCAGGCGCTGCGACCATACCGGCTGGCGCGGCGACAGTCCGCCGTGACGGATCTCGACGCAGCGGTTCGCCCAGCGCGAGGACTCGTCCGACAGGTCGACCACCGGCGCGTTCGAGCCGTGGCTGACGCGCACGATGCGGTGGCTCTGGACCCCGAACTGCTCGAGCAGCGCGGCGACGGCCTGCGTGCGGTGCATGCTGAGCTGGACCGCCGCCTCGGGTTCGTCGACCGGATTGGCGTGCCCCGAGACGATCAGCGTGCCGCCGAGGCCGGCATTGAAGCGCTCGGCCTGCCGGCGGATGACATCGTGGTACTGCTGCTCGACGCAGGTCGAATCGCCGTCGAAGTAGATCCGGGTGGAATCCGGTTCCTGGGCCTTGGCCGGCGCTGCAGTCCCGCCGACGACCTTCAGCGTCGGCGCGGGCGAGGCAGCGGCCGGCGAATCCACGGTCGAACGAAGCTTTTCCTGCATGCACGATCTCCTGACTGGCATGGCGCGGGCGAGCGAGGCTCCGGCTGCGGAGCTCGCGGGACGCGCCCGGATCGGTAAGGGGGGAACGGGTATTTTAGCAAATCGCGGCGGCCCGCCGTCGGGCCCCGCAACGGCATCGGTCAGCGGCTCGACGGCATCAGCTTCGACAGCACCCCGTGCACCGCGAGCCCGCCGAGGATCGCCCACTCGAGCGGAATGGTGACGACGAGCAGGAAGGTCGCCGCCATCACGATCGCGTCGCGACGATCGTGCCGCGCGATGTGCCGGATCTCGCGCAGGTCGATCAGCCCCACCGCGACCATCAGCAGGATGCCGGCGACCGCCGCCATCGGCAGGTAGTGCGACAGCGGCGCGACGAACGCCAGCAACACCAGCAGGAACCCCGCGGCGGCCACCGCCGACAGCGGCGTGCGCGCCCCGGCCGCGACGTTCACGCCCGAACGGTTGAACGACCCGCTTGCCGGGTACGACGAGAAGAACGAGCCGAGGAGGTTCGCCAACCCCTGCCCGACCACTTCGCGGTTGCCCTCGAGGCGGTCGCCGCTCCTGACCGCGATCGCCCGCGCGATCGAAACGGCCTCGGCCAGCGCCAGCAGCGTCATCACCAGCGACGGGACCAGCAGCGCCTCGAGCGTGTCGAAGTCCAGCGTCGGCGCCGACAGCGGCGGAATCGCGCCCGGCAGCTGCTCGACCACCTTCACCGCGTAGTCGGACGAGATCGCCGTGAGCAATGCGGCGATCGCGCCGCCGGCCAGCACCCCGACCAGCATGTAGGGCACGCGGTTGTTCCACGGGCGAGCCAGCAGGCAGGCCGCCACCGTGCCGAAGGCCACCACCGCGGTCGGCCAATCGATCAGCGCGACGTCCCGCACCGTCCGCTCGAGCGTGTGCCACACCGACATGCCGCGCGGCCAGTCGAAGCCGAACAGGTTGCGCACCTGCGAGTTCACGATCAGCACCGCGGCACCGGCGGTGAACCCGACGATCACGCTGTGCGGCACGCGGTCGACTGCGCGGCCCAGGCCGGCGAGCCCGACCGCCAGCTGCCAGAGGCCGACCATGAACGTCATCGTGATCACCAGCTGCACGTAGTGCGCCGAGCCCGGCGTCGCCAGCGGCGCGATCAGGCCCAGCACCGTCAGCGAGATCGCGTTGGCCGGGCCGGTCACCATTAGGCGGCTCGAGCCGAACAGTGCGGCGATCACGCACGGAACCATCGCGCTGTAAAGCCCGTACTGGGGCGGCATCCCGGCCAGCGTCGCGAAGGCCACGCCCTGCGGCAGCACGACCACGGCGCCGGTGAGGCCGGCCATCAGGTCGGCGCGCAGCGACGAGCGGTCGCGCAACAGCGGCAGCCACGCGAGGAAGGGAAGGAAGCGTTCGAGGCGGCGTCGATCAGTTATCATGTGAAGCAATCATGCAAGGGCCGGTTCAACCCGACGGGCACGAACGCGAGCTGCAGGCCCTCGTGGTCGGACTCGCGGTCATCGTCGTCTGGGGCGCAAATTTCTCGGTGCAGAAGGCGCTCTTCGCGGCGATCACGCCGACGGGGTTCCTGTTCGCCCGATACCTGATCATGCCGGCCTGCGCGCTCGCGCTGCTGCTGCGCATCTACGGCACCCGGTTCCCGGCGGTGTCGCGGCGCGACCTGTTCGACCTGGCCAAGCTCGGCTTCTTCGGCCACGTGCTGCACGTGGGCATGGTGACGCACGGCATCGACTGGTCGACCGCGTTCTCGAGCTCGCTGATCCTCGCGTGCGGGCCGATCTTCACGCTGCTGATCCTGCGCTGGTCGGGCATCGAGC
>JAXMFB010000018.1:0-78633 GCA_046347945.1 Burkholderiaceae bacterium | reverse complement strand
GCGTGCAGGGCTTGGCTGGCAGCCGATGCCCTCTGTTCGCTGCTTGACAGTGATATTTCAAACACAGTAATATTTCACGCAAATATCGACGATCGACCGAGCGCCAGCCCCTCATGAACCGAACCGCCCGCGTCCGCGTGGACGCCGCCGCCCCCACGGCGGCAGGCAGGACTTCGCTGAGCGAGCAGGCATACGTCGCGATCAAGCAGCTGATCCTGCGCGGCGACATCAAGGGCGGCGAGCGTGTGACCGAGGGCATGCTCTGCGAGCGCCTGTCGCTCGGCCGCAATCCGGTTCATATCGCGGTGCATCGCCTGCACCGCGAAGGGCTGGTGGAGATCGTGCCGCGCAAGAACATCCTGGTACGCGGAGAGACGATCCAGAGCTTCATCGAATTGTGGAACGCGCGGTTACTGGTCGAGCCTTACCTCACCGAACTCGCGGCCGCACGCGCCGACGAGCATCTGGTCGACGAACTCCGTGGACTGCTTGCCGTGGGCAGGAAGCGCCACCGCGCCGGGGACCGCCGCGGCTGCATGGAGATCGACCGTGCCGTGCACCAGCGCGTCTACGAGGCGTCCGGAAACAGGCTGCTGGCCGAATTCGCCAGCGTTCTGCTCGATCGTTCGATGCGACTGTGGTTCGCACCGTTCGCCGGCCGCTACGAGGAGGACGACAAGACGATGGACGAACTGGCGGCGCTGATCGAGGCGATCGAGGCCCGCGAACCGGTTGCCGCGCGACGGCTCATGACCGAGCACATCGGCTCGCTCAGGGCGCATTTCGCACGGCTGCAGCAGGGGATCGATACCCCGGGCACCTGTCCACCCTGAAAGAGGAAAGTACCGTTCGATGAAGCTGCTTGCCACCGTTGTCAGTGCCGTTGCGTGCACCGTCCTGCCGGCGTCGTCCGCCCTGGCCCAGTCGTTTCCTTCACAGCCGATGAGGTTCATCGTTCCCTACGCACCGGGCGGGGGCGGCGACACGCTGGCACGCACGCTGGGCGAGCACGTGTCGCGACAGCTCGGGCAACCGCTCGTCGTCGAGAACCGGGCGGGAGGCGGGACGCTGATCGGCTCGCAGGCCGCGGCGAGCGCGCCGGCGAACGGGCACACGCTGCTGTTCGTGGCTGCGAGCTTCATCATCAATCCGCACCTGATCGCGAAGATGCCCTTCGATCCGGCGCGGGACTTCGTACCTGTGACGCTGATGGCGTCGAACCCGCACGTACTGGTCGTCCATCCGTCGGTGCCGGCGGCGAATCTTCGCGAATTCGTCGATTGGGCGCAAAGCCGCAAGGGGGGCGCAACCTTCGCGTCCTTCGGCAACGGTTCGTCCGGTCATCTCGGTTTCGAGCTGTTGAAGAAGGCCGCGGGCTTCGACATGGTGCACGTGCCTTACAAGGGGGTCGCGCCCGCGACGACCGATCTGATCGGAGGCCAGGTCGACGCGATGCTCACCGACCTTCCGCTTGCAGTCGCACACGTCCGGTCCGGCAAGCTCAAGGCGATCGCCGTCGCCAGCGAAGGGCGTGTGCCGACCTTGCCCGTCGTGCCGACCTTCGCCGAGGCCGGGCTTGGCGGGTTCACGTCGAAGTCGTGGTACGGGCTGGTCGTGCGTACCGGCACGCCGGAAGAGGCCATCTCGAAGCTGAACGCGGCCTTCGTCGCCGCGCTGAGGGATCCTGCGGTCAGGGAGAAGCTGGCCGCGATGGGCATGGACGCGATCGGCTCCGGCGCTGCGGAGTTCGGGCGATTCATGAAGGACGAATCGGCTCGCTACGGCGAGGCGGTCCGTATCTCGGGCGCCCGCATCGACTGACGCGGCGCCGACAGACGTCGATCGATATCAAGGAGCATTGCATGACAGCCAGGAAGCAGCGCCACATCTCTCCGCATGTCGCGGAGTACCCGCCCGGACACTGGTCCAACTGCCTGCGCGTGGGCGACACCGTCTACGTGTCCGGCATGACCGCCCGCGGCAATGACCTGACCACGATCCAGGGTGAGAACGCCTACGAGCAGGCCAGGGTGATCTTCACCAAGATCCGCCACTGCCTCGAAGCCGCGGGCGCGAAGATCGACGACGTCGTCAAGATGGTCATCTACGTGACCGACATGCAGGACAACAAGGAAATCTGGCGCGCACGCAAGGAGTTCTTCACCGGCGACTTCCCGACTTCGACGCTGGTGCAGGTTGCCGCGCTCGGCACGCCGGCGATCCTTCTCGAGATCGACACCGTCGCGCACGCCGGTTGCAGCGGCTGACGCAGCCGATCGACCGACGATGAAGCTGGCCAGCTATGTCACGTCTCGCGGCGCGAGTTTCGGCGCGGTCGAGGGAGGCGGGATCATCGACCTGCGCGCCCGGCTGGGGTGCGCCTATCCGGACCTCAGGTCGCTTCTCGTCGACGGGGGCCTGGAGGCCGCGCAGCGCGCGCTGCGCGGCGCCGTTGTGGACTTCCGCCTCGACGAAGTCGTTTACCTGCCGGTGGTGCCGAACCCCGGCAAGATCGTCTGCGCCGGCCTGAACTACGAGGAACATCGGCTCGAGGGCAACCGACCGAAGACGGCGGACCCGGCCCTCTTCCTGCGCCTGCCGGAGTCGCAGACCGGCCACTTGCGTCCCCTGGTGCGTCCTGCGGAGTCGGTCCAGTTCGACTACGAAGGCGAGATCGCGCTGGTGGTGGGCCGGCGCGGCCGGCGCATTCCCGAGGCCCGTGCCTACGAGCACGTGGCCGGCTACTCCTGCTACAACGATGGCTCGGTGCGCGACTGGCAGCTGGCCACCTCCCAGTGGACGCCCGGCAAGAACTTCCCCTCCACGGGCGCCTTCGGCCCGTGGCTGGCGCTCCCGGACGAGTTGCCGGCCGACGCGACGCTCGAGATCGTCACCCGGCTCAACGGGCAGGAAGTCCAGCGCGCCACGACGGACATGATGATCTTCTCGATCCCGAAGCTGATCAGCTTCATTTCGAGCTTCACGACCCTCGAGCCGGGTGACGTGATCGTGACCGGCACGCCTGGCGGAGTGGGCATGCGGCGGGATCCGCCCCTGTTCATGAAGGAGGGCGATCGCGTGGAAGTCGAGGTCAAGGGGGTCGGCACGCTGGTCAACACGGTTGCCTCGGGCTAGCCGGGTCGACGCGTCGGGTCCCGGTCCGTGAGTCTGATACATCAGTTGACGTATCACATGGTGTCTCAGTACACTGGCGCCCGGCTCCAGAGGAAAATGCCCGTGTCCGATCCTGCCCACGCCAGCAAGCGCCGCGGATGCGGGGCGAAGTCGCGCGATCGATCCTCCTCCGGTTCGCTCGCCGACGACGCCTACCGGCTGCTCAAGTGGAAGATCCTGAGCATGGAGCTCGGGCCGGGTGCGTTCCTGAACGAGCAGGAACTCGCAGCGACCACCGGCTTCGGGCGCACGCCCATTCACCAGGCGCTGCACCGGCTGATGTACGACGGACTCGTCGACATCCGGCCGCGCAAGGGCGTGCTGGTCCGGACCTGGTCTCCCAGCGAGATCCGCCAGCTGGTCGAGGCGCGCAGGCCACTGGAGGAAGCCGTTGTCCGGCTTGCCGCGGATCGCGCCGCCGATGCCGAGATCGAGGCCGCGCGCACGCTGCTTGCAACCGGGCACGGCCTGATTGCGGCTTCGGATCGCGACGGCCTGCTGCGACTCGATCAGGAGTTTCATCGCGCATTGGCTCGCATGAGCCGCAATCCGGTCATGGCGGACGTGGTCGAATCGTTGCACCAGAGATCGACCCTGCTGTGGTTCATCCCGATCGCGGACCGCAGCGAGTACCAGGCCGTTCAGGCGCAGCACGAAGCGATCCTGCACGCGGTCGCCGAGCGCAAGCCCGGGGACGCGGTGGCCGCGATGCGGGCGCATCTCGAAGGTTTCGTCAACTCCTGAGCCCCTTCGCAGGCGCTGCCCACAACGGGAAATCGAATCGATGGACCCGAACAAAATCCACATCAAGTCGCCCCTCGGCGAAATCCTCGTCCGCATGGACGATCTCGACCCCGAGGGGTGGATCACCTTCCCGACCACCCCATTGCGCCAGTACTTCCTCTGGGTGCATCCCGACACCGGCGCAAGCATTGCACTGGTCCGGTTTCCAGAGGGGTCGGGCATCCCCGTCAGGCACACGCATGCCTCCAACCAGTTCATGTACTGCATCGAGGGCGAGTACGAGTACACGGACAGCCGGATCGTGCTGCGCCCGGGCGACTTCTACATGAACCCGAAGGACCATCCCCACGGCCCCACCCTCGCGCGCCAGGACAGCCTGCTGCTCGAGATCTACGACGGGCCGCACTACTACGAGAGGCCGGAGTACCACTCGGACGAGACGATGATCGTCCCCGGCGCCGGCAAGCGCCCATGACCGTCGCTGCCGCAGCACGCGTCGCAGGCGCGCCGGACGGGGCGCGCCGGCTCAAGGTTTGCGCGCGCAACGTCGTGAAGCGCTTCGGCGACACGATTGCTGCCGACCACATCGGTCTGGACATCCGCGACGGCGAGTTCCTGACCCTGCTCGGCGAGAGCGGATGCGGGAAGACCACGCTGATGCGCATCATTGCCGGGCTCGAGAGCGTCGACTCCGGGTCGGTACTCATCGACGGCCGGGACGTCACCGCACTTGCGCCGCGTCAGCGAAACCTCGGCATGGTCTTCCAGCAGTACTCGCTCTTTCCGCACATGACCGTGGCCGAGAACATCGCCTACGGGCTGCGGGTGAAGCGCAGGTCCGAGTCCGAGATTCGCGGCACCGTCGACCGGATGCTCGAGCTTGTCAGGCTTCCGGATCTTCGCGATCGTCGGCCGGCCCAGTTGTCCGGGGGCCAGCAGCAGCGGATCGCGCTCGCGCGTGCGCTCGCAACGAGCCCGGAACTGCTGATGCTCGACGAGCCGCTGGGCGCACTCGATCTCAAGCTGCGCCGACAGCTGCAGGTCGAGCTCAAGCGCATCCATCGCGAAACCGGGACGACGTTCCTGTTCGTGACCCACGACCAGGACGAAGCGCTGTTCCTGTCGGATCGCGTTGCCGTGATGCGATCGGGGCGCATCGAACAGCTCGACGATCCGATGCGCATCTACCACCGGCCTGCGAATGAGTTCGTGGCCGATTTCGTCGGCGAAGTCACGCTGTTGCGCTGCGAGTACGACATCGCGCGCGCAGGCATCGTGCTGGACGGCGGGCATTTCCTGCCATTGCCGCTCGATGATGCGCAAGGGCCGATCACGCTGGTCGTGCGGCCGGAGCACGTCACGCTCTCGCCCGCGACAACGGCGGCCGCCGGGGTGCCATGCCGGATCGAGGACTGCGCGCACCAGAGCGGTTCGACGCTGTACCTGGTGCGCCTTCCGGACGGCGAGGCGCTGAAGGCCCGCAGCCTCGGCGCCCCCGCTGCCGGGCTTGCGCCCGGCAGCATGGCTCTGGCCTCGCTCGCCGGCTGCAGGGTCGCCTTCGCGCGCTGAGCCGCCCATGGACACTGCGAACATCGGCGCGAAGCGCGCCTGGGCCGCCTGGGTCCTGTCAGGGCCGGCGCTCGCATTGATCGTGCTCCTGCTGGCGTTGCCCGTGCTGGAGATGGCCGTCATCAGTTTCAGAAGGGAGGACTTCGGCCAGATCCTGCCGGGCTTCACGCTCGCCAACTATGCATCGATCGCGCAGAGCGGCGTCTACGCGCAGATCTTCCTGCAGACCTTCGGTGCCGCAGCGCTGGTCACGGTGCTGTGCATCGCACTCGGATTTCCGGTGGCGGCCGCGATCGCCGATGCGCCGCCGAAATGGCGCGGGCTGCTGTATTTCCTGGTCGCGGCGCCGCTCCTCGTCAACACCGTGGTGCGCACCTACGGCTGGCTGCTGATACTGGGCAGGAAGGGGCTGCTGAACGAACTGCTGATCGGCATGGGCCTCATCGACGAACCGCTGGCACTTTCCGGCAACTACATCGGTTTGATCGTCGGCGGCACGCAGGTGTTCCTGCCGTTCATGATCCTCTCGATCACGACCTCACTGGTGGCGATCGACCGCCGCCTGGTCGAATCCAGCGAGATCCTCGGGGCAGGCCCGCTGCGCACGTTCATCGACGTCACCTGGCCGCTCGCGATGCCGGGCGTCATCGCCGGCTCGGTGCTGGTGTTCAGCCTGATGCTCGGCGCCTTCGTGACGCCGCTCATCCTGGGCGGCACGGCGGTGAAGTACCTGTCCGTCGCGATCTATACCGACGCGCTCGTTCTGTTCAACCTGCCGCGCGCGACGGCCCTGGCCATGGTGCTCCTGCTCGTGGTCCTGCTGGCCTACGCCCTGCAGAAGCGCCTGCTCGGGCGATACGAGGAGCGAGCATGATCGGAACGCGCGGTTTGCGCACCGGGCGGACGATTGCCGCGGCCGCGGTCTATGTCTTCCTGGTGCTGCCGATGATGGTGGTGGTCCTGTTCAGCTTCAGCGACAAGTCCTACTTCACGTTCCCGCCGACGGGCTTCTCGCTGCGCTGGTACGAGGCGGCCTGGAGTTCGGCCCGGTTCGTGGAGCCGGCGCTGCGCAGCCTCGTGCTCGCGACCCTCGCCACGGCGATCGCGGCGGCCGTATCGGTGCCCGCTGCGCTCGCCCTGCGGCGGATGGCGTCGGGGCGGCTGCGCATGCTGCTCGAGTTCGTCTTCCTCAGCCCGCTGATCGTACCGGCGCTGATCGTCGGCATCGCGTTGCTGTACTCGTTCAATCGCTTCGGCCTGATCGACACGTTCGGGGCGCTGCTCGCGGGGCACGTGCTCATCGTGTTTCCGTTCGTGTTCCGCGCCGTACTCACCAGTGTGATGGGATTGCGCCAGATGTTGATCGATGCGTCGGAGATCCTCGGGGCAGGACCGCTTCACACGTTCCGGCGCGTGGTCCTGCCGGCGCTGGTCCCGGGACTGGCCTCTGGCGCGATCTTCGCGTTCATCGTGTCGCTCGACCAGTTCACGGTCAGCCTGTTCGTCACGCAGTCCGCGCAGATCGTGCTGCCGGTGGCCATCTATCAGTACCTGTTCGACGTCAACGATCCGGTGGTGGCCGCGGTATCGACGGTTCTCGTCGTGTTCGGTCTGCTGGTCGCCATCGTGATCGACCGGTTCGGCTGGCTGCGCCATCTCGGCGGCACTGGCGGTTGAAGCGATTGCCCTTCGTCCTCGCCCGCACGGCACTTTCAAAGGAGATCTACGTGAGCATCGATCTGGATCGTCGCGCCCTGCTGGGCGCCGCAGCCGCAGCGTCGGCGGTTTCGCTGGCCCCGTCCATCGCGTCCGCGCAAGCCCAGGACATGGCGGTCGGCTGGTACCCGGGCCTGCTGGGCGCGAACTTCCGCAAGGGTTTTCTCGACACCTACGCCGATGCGAAGTCGGTGAAGATCATCGAGTCCTGGGACAATCCGCGCTTCACCCAGATGCAGGCCAACCGCAATCAGCCGAACCTGCACGTCGCCATCTTCCTCGACGTCCTGCTGCCCATCGTCGCGCGTTCGGGGTTGATCACCGAACTGTCCAGCGCCCAGATCCCGAACCTCGCCGATGTGGATCCCCGCGTCCAGTCCGCGGCCGGGAAGTTCGCGGTGCCCGCGACCTATGGGTCCTGGGGCATCGCGTACAACGCGAAGTACGTGAAGAGACCGATCACTTCCTGGGCCGACCTGCTGCGCGACGACCTGAAGGGGCACGTCTCGTCGCCCAACATCACCTACAACTCTTCGATCTACACGCTCGACGCGCTCGCGGCGCTCGAGGGCGGCAGCCTCAAGTCGCCCGAGACAGGGCTGGAGGCGACGCACCAGATCCGCCGCAGCGGCCCGGGCCTGTGGGACCAGGAGAGCATCGCGGTCGGCTGGTTGAAGACCGGCGAGATCTGGGCCACGCCATACTTCAGCGGAAACGTCCTCGCCATGATGAAGGACCCCGATCTCGCAGACCTGCGCTTTGCCATCCCGGCCGAGGGCGCGTATGCCGTGTCGATGAACATCACGCGCGTGAAGAACGCCAGTGCAGGCGCAGCGCCCGAGGCGTTCATCAACCACATGCTGAGCGTGCCGGCCCAGGAGGCCTGGGCGCGCGCCGGTGGCGGGCGGCCGGTGAATGCCAGGGCCGCGGTGCCCAGGGAGGTCGTGGACACGGTGCCGACTGCCGACAAGCTCCGGCGCGTCGACTGGGACTACTACGCCGCCAACCGCACTGCGATCGTCGACCAGTGGAACAAGGTGGTGAATCGCTGAGCCGCGGCGCGGGTCGCGGCCGGCCGGGTCATTGCGACTCGATGCGGGCCGCGCGAATCACCTCACCCCAGCGCCGGATCTCGCTGGCCAGCAGCGCCTCGAGCTCGGCCGGCGTGCCGGCCTGCGGACGAACGCCCATTTCGAGCAGTCGCTGTGCGACCGCAGGCACCGCGAGCGCGTCGCGGATCGCGGCGTTCAGCCGCGCGACGATCGGCTGCGGCGTCGCGACGGGCACCGCCAGCGCGTTCCACGACGCCACGTCGTACCCCGCGACCCCGGCCTCCTGCACGGTCGGCGTGGTCGGCAGCACGCGGTTGCGGCGCGCGGCGCTGACGGCCAGCGGCCGCAGCGCGCCCCCCGCGATCTGCGGCAATGCGGGGCCGAGGATTTCGAACGCCAGGTCGATCTCGCCGCCGCGCAGCGCGGTGAGCACCGCTGGCGTGGCCCTGTACGGCACGATCACCGCGTCGATGCCGGCGCGCGACGCGAACAATTCGGCCGCCAGGTGCTGCGTCGAGCCGACGGCGATCGTGCCGATCGTGAGCTTCCCGGGATTCGCGCGGGCATGCGCGAGCAGGTCGGGCAAGGCCCGGAAGCGCGAGCCCCAGTCGACGCACAGCACCAGGTCGAAGAAACCGATCGTGCCGACCGGTGCGAGATCGCGCGCCACGTCGAACGGCAGCTTGCGGAACAGGCTGGCGCTGATCGCGTTCGCATTGCTCAGCACCAGCGCGGTGTAGCCGTCGGGCGCCGCGTTGACCACGGCCGTGGTCGCGACGATGCCGCCCGCGCTGGGCCGGTTGTCGACGACGATCGGCTGGCCGAGCGTGGCGCCCATCGCGCGCGCCACGAGGCGGGCGGTGAGGTCGGCAATGCCGCCCGGCGCGAACGGGACGACCAGCGTGATCGCCCGCTCGGGATACCCGCGCTGCGCGAATGCGCGCGGCGACGCCGCCAGCGCCGCGGCGACGCCGAGCAGCGCGCGGCGCGTGCCGTGGTGCGATGGGTCGTCCATGTCGGCCTGCGTCCCGCCGCGCGGTCGCGTCAGGCGCCCGCCGCGAGCTGCTGCTCGAGCCGGTGCAACGTGCGGTAGCACGGCAGCACCTTCGCGACGCTGGCATTGGGCTCGCGGTTCTCGCGGATCGCGGCGAAGAACTCGCGGTCCTGCAGCTCGATGCCGTTCATCGACACGTCGACCTTCGAGACGTCGATCTTCTGGTCCTTGCCGTCGAACAGGTCGTCGTAGCGAGCGATGTACGTGCCGTTGTCGCAGATGTAGCGGAAGAAGGTGCCCAGCGGACCGTCGTTGTTGAACGACAGGCTCAGCGTGCAGATCGCGCCGGTGCTCGCCTTGAGCTGGATCGACATGTCCATCGCGATGCCCAGTGTCGGGTGGATCGGGCCCTGCAGAGCGTTGGCCGCGACGATCTCGCCGCCGGCCTGGTACGCGAACAGGTCGACCGTGTGCGCAGCGTGATGCCACAGCAGGTGGTCGGTCCAGCTGCGCGGCTGGCCGAGCGCGTTCATGTTGCTGCGCCGGAAGAAGTAGGTCTGCACGTCCATCTGCTGGATCGCGAGCTCGCCCGCCACGATCCTGCGGTGCAGGTACTGGTGACTGGGGTTGAAGCGGCGCGTGTGGCCGCACATCGCGACCAGCCCGGTCTGTTCCTGCAGCGCGACCACCGCCTCGGCGTCCTTCAGGCTGTCGGCGAGCGGAATCTCGACCTGCACGTGCTTGCCCGCCTTCAGGCAGGCGATCGCCTGCGACGCGTGCATCTGCGTCGGCGTGCACAGGATGACCGCGTCGACGTCCTTCATCGCGAGGCTGTCGGACAGGTCGGTCGTGACGTGGCCGATGTCGAGCTTCTTCGCGACCTCGCGGGTCTTCCCGAGCTCGCGGCCGACCAGCGACACGACCTCGACCCCGTCGATGTTGCGGATGCCCTCGATGTGCTTGACGCCGAACGCGCCGGCGCCGGCCAGTGCGACCCTGATCGTTTTCATGGAAACTCCGTGTCCGTTCGCGCCGATGCGCTCAGCGCTGGTTCTCGAGGATCAGGTGCCCGACCGCCGTGTTCGACGCGGGCACGTGGTAGAAGCGGTGCGCGACCTTCGGCGGCTTGCCGCCGGCGACGTCGGCCATCGCGCCGCGGGCGATCAGCCACATCACCAGCTCGATGCCCTCCGAGCCGGCCTCGCGCACGTAGTCGATGTGCGGCATCTTCGACAGGCCCTCGGGGTCGGCGATCAGCCGGTCGAGGAACGCGTTGTCGAACTCGCGGTTGATCAGCCCGGCGCGCGGACCCTGGAGCTGGTGGCTCATGCCGCCGGTGCCCCATACCTGCACCTTCAGCGGCTGGTCGTACGATTCGACCGCGCGGCGGATCGCCTGGCCGAGCCGGAAGCAGCGCTGCCCCGAAGGCACCGGGTACTGCACGACGTTGACCGCGAACGGGATCACCGGGCACGGCCAGGCTTCGGTCTTCCCGCACATCAGCGACAGCGGCACCGTCAGGCCGTGGTCGACGTCCATGCGGTTGACGATCGTCAGGTCGAAGTCGTCCTGGATGACCGACTGCGCGATGTGCGAGGCGAGTTCCGGATGGCCGATCACCGTCGGCACCGGGCGCGGGCCCCAGCCCTCGTCGGCGGGCGTGAATTCGGCGGCCGTGCCGATCGCGAAGGTCGGGATGAACTCGAGGCTGAACGCGTTGGCGTGGTCGTTGTAGACCAGGAAGATCACGTCTGGCCGGTTGTCCTTCAGCCACTGCTTCGAGAACTCGTAGCCGGCGAAGACCTTCTGCCAGTACGGCTCGTGCGTCTTGCCGAGGTCGAGCGCCGCGCCGATGGCCGGCACGTGAGAGGTGTAGACGCTGGCGGTGATCGATGCCATCACTTCTTCTCCCCGACGTAGCGGTTGCCCTCGATCGAGCGCCCCCCGCGGATCATCATGTCGCGGTACTCCTCCTCGGTCATGCCGGTCATGCTGCCGGCCATCTGCTGGAAGCTCTTGCCGTCGGTCGCGCCGATCTTGGCCAGGAAGTAGATGTTGCCACCCAGCTCGATGCAGCGGTTCAGGTCGCGCGCCATCACCGCCTGCTTCTGCGCCTCGGTCATCGGCCACTCGTCGAGGTAGGCGCGCTCGTTCGCCTTGAAGCGCGCCCGGTTCTCGGCCCTCATCAGCGACATGCAGAACTGGTTCAGGTGGTAGCCCTTGCGCGACTGCTCGGCGTCGAAGATCGTCGTGCCGGGGACGTCCTGGTACGGTTTCGCTAGTGCCATGTCATCTCTCCTCGGTTGCTCCGCGGTGCGTTGCGCGAGCCGCGTCGCGCGGAGGGTTTGCGCGTGCGAAGGCGCAGGCAACGGGTGGGGCAGGGGCTCGGGCCAGAGACCGGCCTGTCTGCCTCGGGTGCGCCGGGTGCTTGCCCCCGCTTCGCGGGGGTGCCCTGCGATGCTCGGAGCGCCGGCCCCGCGGCGAAAGTCGCTACGCTCGCTGCGCGAGCTCCGCTCGGACAATCGCCGCGAGAATGATGGACGAAGCGCGCTTCGCGCGCGGGCCGGCACTCCTGCGCTTCTCGGCTGCGCACGGGCACGCCGGCGGCAGGCGGCCCGGCCCGCACGGCGAGCCCGGGTGGCGCCATGGCCTGCGCCTTTGCAGGCACCGTTGCGTTGCTCGCGCCTGCGTGGCCGCCTTCGGTCCGAGCGGCACCGACGTCTCCAGAGCGGCAGGCGTCAGCGGGGCCGTGTCCGGCGCGTCGCCGCAGCCATCGGCGGGCGCGGGCCAGGCGCGGCGCGGCGATGTCGGCGGCGCCGAGCAGCGCAGCCTCGGGGTCGGCGCGCGAAGCGCGCTTCGTACTTCTGACTCGCGGCGATTGTCTGAGCGCAGCGCGAGTCAGAAGTACGAAGCGCGCTTCGCGCGCCGACCCCGAGGCTGCGCTGCTCGGCGCCGCCGACATCGCCGCGCCGCGCCTGGCCCGCGCCCGCCGATGGCTGCGGCGACGCGCCGGACACGGCCCCGCTGACGCCTGCCGCGACGCGCCGACACTGGACGCGCGAAGGTTCATCTCAACGGCCGCCGGCGTCGCGACCGGCGACCTGCTCGGGCCAGTACAGCCGCATCGGGTTGTCGACGAGCAGCTTGCGCTGCAGTTCGGCGGTCGGCGCGATGTGCGGGATGAAGTCGACCAGCAAGCCGTCGTCGGGCATGTGGTCCTTCAGGTTCGGGTGCGGCCAGTCGGTGCCCCAGAGCACGCGGTCGGGGAAGGTTTCGACGATGCGGCGCGCGAACGGCACCACGTCGCGATAGGCGTTGCGCTCGCCGTCGAGCGCGGGCGGCCCCGAGACGCTCAGCCGCTCGGGGCAGCTGACCTTCGACCAGATGTTCGGGTGCTCGCGCATCATCTTCACGAACAGCTCGAACCCGGGCCCGTCGACCGGCTTGCGCACGTCGGGCCGCCCCATGTGGTCGACGACCACCTGGGTCGGCAGCGTCGTGAAGAAGTCCCACAGCTCGGGCAGGTCCTGCGCCTCGAAGTAGATCACGACGTGCCAGCCCAGCGGCGCGATGCGCTGCGCGATCTCGGCGAGCACCTCGCGCGGCGTGAAGTCGACGAGCCGGCGCACGAAGTTGAATCGCGTGCCGCGCACGCCGGCCTCGTGCATCGCGCGCAATTCGGTGTCGGTGACGTCGCGGCTCACGGTGGCCACGCCGCGCGCGCGCCCACCCGAGTGCACGAGCGCGTCGACCAGCGCGCGGTTGTCGCTGCCGTGGCAGGTGGCCTGGACGATGACGTTGCGCTCGAAGCCGAGGCGGTCACGCAGCGCGAACAGCTGGTCCTTCGACGCGTCGCAGGGCGTGTACTTGCGCTCGGGCGCGTACGGGAACCGAGCGCCCGGGCCGAAGACGTGGCAGTGAGCGTCGACGGCGCCGGGCGGCACCCGGAAGCGCGGCTTCGACGGATTCGGGTGGAAGGGCAGCCAGCCCGGGGTCATCTGGAATTCCATGGTCGTCCCTGGCGGTTCGTTCGTGTGGGCAAGCTCAGGCGTCGCGTCCCGCGTCGGCCGGCTTCACTGCGGCGATGATCCGGTCGGCCTCGACCCGCCAGTCGCCGCGCGGCGCGGCCCTGTCTCCGAACAGCCCGGCGTCGGCGAGATCGGCCATCCACGCCTGGCGCTCGGCGGTGCCGGCCGCCGACCACGGCTCGAGCCCGATTTCGCGCACGGTCCGGGCCACTTCGCGCACTTCCTCGGCGCGTCGGCGCCCGTGCTGGATGACCCGCTGGAAGAAATAGCTGCCCTGCTTTTCCCAGTCGATGCCGGGAAAGGTCTCGGCGAGCGAGGCGAGCACCGCGTCTTCGACGCCGTACGCGCGCGCCGCGGTGAAGCTCTCGATCACCATCGCTTCCAGGCCCTTGATCATCACGCTGCGGCACATCTTGGTGGCCGACGCGACGCCGAGCCGCCCGGAGGCGACTTTCGCGTCGAATCCCAGCGCGGAGGCGAGCGGTGCGAGCGCCGCCGCGTGCGGGCCGCCGAGCAGCAACGGCACCCGGATCCGGTACGGCGGAATCGAGGTCATCACCGCGCCCTCGACGTAGCGGCCGCCGGCGCCGTCGACGAGTGCCGCCGCGCGCCGCTTCGCGCCCGGCGAGGCCGAGTTGAAGTCGAGGAACCAGGTTCCGGCGCGGATCGCCGGTGCGCAGGCCTCGGCGACCGGCACGGCCTGGCTCGCGGTGACCGCCGAGACGATGAAATCGACGCCGGCCGCCAGTTCGGCGGGCGTGGCTGCCAGCGCCACGCCGTGCGCGGCCGCGTGCTCGCGCAGCGGCCCGGCTGCGTCACCCGCGAGCTTCAGGTCGTACGCGCAGACGCGCGCGACGCTGCGCGCGCGCAGGTCTTCGGCGAGGATGCGGCCGACCTCGCCGTAGCCGACGAGGCCGATGCGCCACTGCAGGGGATCGGAGGGAATCGACATGGCGATTCGTGCGGGCGCAGTCGGTCGGTCAGTCGACGTACTTCAGGCCGGCCTTCTCGAGGGCCTCGCGCATCTTGTACATGTCGAGCCCGAGCACGCCGGAGGCGAGCTTCGCGCGCTTCTCGGCCTCGCTGGCTTCGCGCGCCTCGGCGGCGTCGGCCGCCTGCTGCGCCATCGCGGCCGGCACCACCACCACGCCGTCGTCGTCCGCGACGACCACGTCGCCCGGGTTGACCATCGCGCCGGCGCAGACCACCGGAACGTTGACCGAGCCGAGCGTCGCCTTGATCGTGCCCTTGGCGCTGATCGCGCGCGAGAAGACCGGGAACTGCATCGCGGTGAGGTCCTTCACGTCGCGCACGCCGCCGTCGATCACCAGGCCGAGCGCGCCGCGGGCGCGAAACGATGTCGCGAGCAGGTCGCCGAAGAAGCCGTCCTCGCTGTCGGCGCTGCAGGCCGCGACGACGATGTCGCCTTCGCGGATCTGCTCGGCGGCGACATGCATCATCCAGTTGTCGCCGGGGTGCAGCAGCACCGTGACCGCCGTGCCGCACAGGTGCGCGCCCGGGTAGATCGGGCGCATGTAGGGTTTCATCAGGCCCGTGCGGCCCATCGCCTCGTGGATCGTGGCCACGCCGAACCGGGCGAGCTTCCCGACGGCGGCGCGGTCGGCACGCACGATGTTGCGCCTGACGATGCCGAGGTTGTACATGGACATGGACGTGCTCCTTCGTGTCAGAGGCCGCGCGCCTTCAGCGCCCGGTCGAGCCGCGGATAGACGCGCCGCGCGTTGCCCTCGTAGACCTTGTACCGGTCTTCCGCGCCGAGCGCCGAGGCCTCGATGTAGCGCTTCGTGTCGTCGTAGTAGTGCCCGGTCTCGGGGTCGATGCCGCGCACAGCGCCGATCATCTCGCTGGCGAACAGGATGTTGTCGACCGGGATCACCTTCGCCAGCAGGTCGATGCCGGGCTGGTGGTAGACGCAGGTGTCGAAGTAGACGTTGTTCAGCAGGTGCTCCTTCAGCAGTGGCTTCTTCAGCTCCTGCGCCAGGCCGCGGAAACGGCCCCAGTGATAGGGCACCGCGCCGCCGCCGTGAGGGATCACGAACTTCAGCGTCGGGAAGTCGCGGAACAGGTCGGAGGTCAGGCACTGCATGAACGCGGTCGTGTCGGCGTTCAGGTAGTGCGCGCCGGTGGTGTGGAAGCACGCGTTGCAGCTGGTGCTCACGTGGATCATCGCGGGGATCTCGAGCTCGACCATCTTCTCGTAGATCGGATACCAGTGGCGGTCGGACAGTGGCGGCGAGGTCCAGTGGCCGCCCGACGGATCCGGGTTGAGGTTGATCGCGACGAATCCGTACTCGTTCACGCACTTCTCGAGCTCGGGGATGCACGTGCGGGGGTCGACCCCCGGGGATTGCGGCAGCATCGCCGCGCCGATGAAGTTGTCCGGGAACAGCCGGCTCACGCGGTAGCAGAGCTCGTTGCAGATCGCCGACCAGGTCGAGCTGGTCTGGAAGTCGCCGATGTGGTGAGCCATGAAACTCGCCCGCGGCGAGAACACGGTGAGGTCGCTGCCGCGCTCCTTCATCTTCGCGAGCTGGTTCTTCTCGATCGACTCGCGCAGCTCGTCGTCGGAGATCTTCAGCGCGGAGGCCTTCGGCGCGACCGACGGGTTCTTCAGGCCGGCGACCTGCCGGTTGCGCCAGTCCTCGAGCGCCTTCGGGGCGGTGGTGTAGTGCCCGTGGATGTCGATGATCATCGTTGTTGTCCTTTCCAGACCGAACCGGGAATCATGACCTCGCCGCGCATGATCAGCCGCGCGGTGCGCAGCAGCGCGGCGCGCACGACGTTCTGCGGGTTGGCGGGGTCGACCTCGAGTTCGACGCTGAACTCGCCGGTGGGGTGTTCGACCGAGACCGTCTTCACCGTGCCCGCGGGAACGTTCGCGATGCCCTGCGTGATCGAGCCGTCGAGCACGCAGGCGGTGCCCACGGTGACGGCCGCGAGCACGCCGATCGCGTCGTGGCACACGTGCGGGATGAAGCAGCGCGTCGACAGGCTGCCGCCGGCGCGCGGCGGCGCCACGAGGCACATCTTCGGATAGGTCTTCGTCGTCACGTCGCCGAGGCCCATCAGGTGGCCCGCGGCCAGCCGCAGCGCCTCGACGCGCGCCTTCAGCTCGGTGTCGGCGTTGAGGTCGGCGACCGACTCGTAGCCGGTGCGCCCCACGTCGGCGGCGCGAAAGAGCACCATCGGCATGCCGTTGTCGATGCAGGTGGCCCGGATCGGCCCGACGCCGGGGACGTCGATCCCGTCGACGACGCGGCCGGTGGGCAGCAGCCCCGAACAGACCGAGCCGGCGGTGTCGAGGAAGTTGATCGTGATCGGCGACGAAGTGCCGGGCACCCCGTCGATGCGCGCGTCGCCGGAGTACTCCACGCGCCGGCCGGCCGGCGTCATCGGCGTACGCACGGTGATGTCGCACTGCATGTCGGTGTTCAGCGTGAGCACGCGCAGCGTGGTCGTGTCGCCCTGCGCGGCGGCCAGGCCGGTCTCGAGCGCGAACGGCACCACGGCCGCGAGCATGTTGCCGCAGTTCGGCGTCGTGTCGACGGTGTCGCGGTCGGGCTGCAGCTGCGCGAACAGGAAGTCGAGGTCGACGCCGGCGACCTTGCTGCGCCGGACGATTCCCACCTTGCTGGTGAGGGGATGCGCGCCGCCCAGGCCGTCGATCTGCCGGCGGTCGGGCGAGCCCATGACGGCGAGCAGCACGCGGTCGCGCGTCGGGATGTCGGCGGGCAGGTGGGCCTCGTCGAAGAACGGGCCGCGCGACGTGCCGCCGCGCATGAACAGGCAGGGAATGGCGGTCTGCATGGATCGGCTCTGGAACCGGTCGGGATCCGCGATTCTCGCATGCGGACCTGCCGGTTTCAGCAAGGCCGGTCGATATCAGCTATGCCGTATCGGCATGGACATCCGTGGCATCGGCAGCGCCTCGACCAGTTCGCGCAGCAGCCGCGACGCGTGGCGCGCCAGCGGCGTCGGCCGCTTGTGCGCCGAGGTCGCCAGGCACAGCACGCTGCTCAGCTGGGGCTCGACCAACGGTCGCACGGTGAGCTCGCCCGAGCGTCCGGACGCCGCGACCGCGCCCGCCGACAGCACCGCGTATCCGTATCCGGCGCAGACCAGGTCGACGATCGAGGGCACGCTCGCGACTTCCCAGGCGATGTCGAGCTCGAGTCCGGCCAGCATGGCCTGCGTTTCCAGCAGCCTGCGGATCGCGTGCGTGCGATCCGGCACGATCAGCGGAAAGCCCGGCAATTCGCGCAGCGGCAGCGGGGCGCGCACGCTGCGGCCGCGCCCGCGCCCGCGCCCACGCCCACGCCGTCCGGCGGCGGGCTGCACCAGGCACAGCGCTTCGTCGAGGATCGGGGTGATCTCGAGCGCAGGGGCGGCCTCGGGGTTGTGCACGAGCCCGAGATCGACGCGCCCGGTGACGATCCATTCGGTGATGTGCGCAGACAGTCCTTCGACGATCGCCAGCCGCGCGCGAGGCAGCTGCTGGCGGAACGCGTCGATCAGCGGAAGCGTGAGCTGTCGTCCCATGCTCGGGGGCAACCCAACCACGATGCGCCCGACCGGCTCGTCGCGGCTCGCGCCCATGTCCTCGCGTGCGTGCGAGACCATCTGCAGGATGCCGACGCTGTGCTCGAACAGCCGCCTGCCCGCTTCGGTCAGCCGCACGCCGCGGCCGTTTCGCAGCAGCAGCGTCTCGCGCAGGTCGGTCTCGAGCGCGCGCACCTGCCGGCTGAGCGCCGGCTGGGCCACGTCGAGCACCAGCGCCGCCTTGCTGAAGCTGCCCAGCTCGGCGACATGGACGAAGTACTCGAGCTGCTTGAGGTTCATCGGCGCGGCCCGTCCTGCTCGCGGTCGGCGGGCCGCTCGCGAAGCGTCAGCTCGCGCAGGCATGCCGGGCACAGGCACGAAGGCTGCGCGTGCACCGGCAGCGCCGGCAGCGGCGGCAGTTGCGCGCACCAGCAGCGCTCACTGGCGATCCCGCAGGCGAACGAGGCGCCGCAGCGCGGGCACCTCTGGGTGGGCGGCGCGTCGGCGTCAGCCACGGCGTGCGTGCGCGTCGCGGCAGGGCATGAACGGCCATTGGTGCATCGTCGATCTCCGGTCGGATCGACCGATCACAGCACGAAGTCAGGCCGCGGTAAAGCAGCGCCGCGCCGCGAGGCCCGCGTGCGGGCCTCGGTTAGAATGCCTCGCCGATCCCACCCATCCGCTCGAGGAGCAGCATGAGCGCCGAGCAGCAGCCCGCCGGTTCCGCGTCGCAACCCTCCGCGGCGCCGCCCCAGGCGGTGCCTCCGTCGCTGAAGGCGGCGATCCTCGCGGAGGCGATGCCGTACATCCGCCGCTTCCACGGGAAGATCGTCGTCGTGAAGTACGGCGGCAACGCCATGACCGACGAGAAGCTCAAGCAGAGTTTCGCGCGCGACGTGGTGCTGCTCAAGCTGGTCGGCCTCAATCCGGTGGTGGTGCACGGCGGCGGGCCTCAGATCGAGCAGCTGCTGGCGCGCGTCGGCAAGAAGGGCGAGTTCGTCCAGGGGATGCGCGTGACCGACGCCGAGACGATGGACATCGTCGAGATGGTGCTCGCCGGCCAGGTCAACAAGGAGATCGTCGAGCTGATCAACCACGCCGGCGGCCGCGCGGTGGGGCTCACCGGGCAGGACGGCGGGCTGATCCGCGCGCGGCGCATGAAGATCGCGTCGAAGGACAGGCCCGACGAGGAGATCGACATCGGGCAGGTCGGCGAGATCGAGAGAATCGACCCCGGCATCATCCAGACGCTCACAGCGAACGGCTTCATCCCGGTGATCGCCCCGATCGGCTCCGGCGAAGAGGGCGAGACCTACAACATCAACGCCGACGTCGTCGCCGGCAAGGTCGCCGAAGTGCTCAAGGCCGAGAAGCTGGTGCTGCTCACCAACACGCCGGGCGTGCTCGACAAGAGCGGCAAGCTGCTCACCGGCCTGAGCGCGCGCCAGATCGACGACCTGTTCGCCGACGGTACGATTTCGGGCGGGATGCTGCCGAAGATCTCGTCGGCGCTCGATGCGGCGAAGGCAGGCGTGAACTCGGTGCATATCGTCGACGGCCGCGTCGACCATTGCCTGCTGCTGGAGATCATGACCGACCACGGTGTCGGCACGATGATCCGCAGCCGCTGACTTCACTTCCCGGAAAGAGCCGAGAGGCCGCAGGCGTCAGCGGGGTCACGGCCCGATGCGTCCCGGCGCCCGCCTCGGCGCACGCGCGCCTGCCGCGTCCGCGCGGCGCTGTGCAAGCCGAGAGCGACCGAAAGCAAATCGGCGGGACCCGCTCGTCCGCGCGAAGCGCGTACGACGCGGGTGCCGATTTGCGAGGTCGGCGAGGGAAGCCCCGCGAAGCGGGGCCGCAGCACCGCGCCGCGCAGACGCGGCGGCGCGCGTGCGCCGAGGGCGGGCGCCGGGACGCATCGGGCCGTGACCCCATGACGCGCGTCTGGCTGCTCGACCTCGACAACACGCTGCACGACGCGATGCCGGTCGTGTTCCCGCGCATCAATCGCGCGATGACCGAGTACCTCGCGCGCGAGCTCGCGCTCGGGCACGAGGAAGCGAACGCGCTGCGGATGCAGTACTGGCGTCGGTACGGCGCGACGCTGCTCGGGATGATCCGGCACCACGGCACCGATCCGCACCACTTCCTGCGCGAGACGCACCCGTTTCCGGACATCCCCCTGATCGTCAAGCGCGACATGCGCCTCGCGCACGCATTGCGCAGGCTGCCCGGGCGGCGCATCGTGGTGACGAACGCGCCGCTGCACTATGCATCGCAGGTCGTGCGCGCGCTGGGCATCTGGGCGCACATCGAGTCGATCGTCTCGATCGAGGCGATGTCGTTCGCGGGGCGCCTGCAACCGAAACCGTCCAGGCCGATGCTGCGCAGGCTCGTCGCGAGCCTGCGCGTGCCGGCGGCGCGCTGCGTTCTCGTCGAAGATTCGGTGGCCAACCTCGCCGGCGCCCGCCACGTCGGACTGCGAACGGTGCTCGTGACCGGCATCAGCCACCGTTCGCACCATCCATCGCGCCGTACGCGCGCCGGACCGGCTCGGCGCGTGGACGTTCAAGTACAATCGGTCGCGCACCTGCCGCGCAAGGCCCTTCGATCCGCGACGATAACGAGATGAACGATCAGACGACGCCCGCGCCGAAGCCCGCTCGACCGAAACCCGGCGAACGACGACTGCAGATCCTCCAGACGCTCGCCGCGATGCTTCAGGAGCCCGGCGGCGATCGCGTCACCACGGCAGCGCTCGCGGGCCGGCTGCAGGTCTCGGAAGCGGCGCTGTATCGTCACTTCGCGAGCAAGGCGCAGATGTTCGAAGGCCTGATCGAGTTCATCGAATCGACGATCTTCGGCCTGATCAACCAGATCACCACGCAGCAGGAAGACGGACTGCGCCAGTTGCGTGACATCGTCGCGATGCTGCTGTCGTTCGCCGAGAAGAACCCCGGCATGACCCGAGTGCTGATCGGCGACGCGCTGGTCACCGAAGACGACCGCCTGCAGGACCGCATCAACCAGTTGATCGACCGCATCGAGGCCTCGCTGAAGCAGGCCTTCCGCGTGACGGTCGCGCAGGGGCGCCTGCCCCAGGAGACCGACGCCGCGGCGCGCGCCGGCATCGTGCTCGCCTACGTGCTCGGGCGCTGGCTGCGTTTCGCCAAGAGCGGGTTCCGCCGCTCGCCGGGCGAGCTGTTCGACCAGCAGGCGCCGTTCCTGATTGCCTGATCCGGCACATCGCGGAGTGGGCAGGCGGTTGCGGCGGACCGTCGTGTTGCGTCGCAACATGATTCCTGCTACAGTGTTGCCTGTCTCCTCCACCTCCTCCTTTGGTGGATTCCACCCGGGCAGCGATGCCCGGGTTTTTTTTCGTCC
Organism: Burkholderiaceae bacterium; assembly: GCA_046347945.1. GTDB lineage: Bacteria > Pseudomonadota > Gammaproteobacteria > Burkholderiales > Burkholderiaceae_E > Zeimonas. The sequence goes on along the minus strand of JAXMFB010000018.1, from coordinate 57,412 downwards.
GTCGATCGCGTAGGGTTCCCGGCATGGACCTCGTCTACTTCGTCATCACGGCGGCCGTGCTCTACCTGGCGGCCGATCGGCTGCTCGATGCGCTCGAGCGCAGGGCGGGGCGACGCTTCGAGCAGCGCTCGCTGGTGTTCTTCGCGCTGCTGCTCGGCATGGCGCTGGTGACCTTCGCGCTGATCCGGCAACTTTCGGGACACGGCTGAGTCGATTCCCGCCGCCGGTCGGGCCGACCGCGCCGCTGCCGGCGTCGAGCCTGCGCGCGACCGCGCTTTCGGTTATCATGTTGCGGTGCGGCATCGAACCGGTGCCGCGCAGCGGCGTCGACAGCCAGTCTCTTCGCCGCGTCTTCACGGCACCTGCCGTTCCAGAAGGTCCCAACCCTGTTTCGTCTGCCCGCGACTGGCGTCGCAACCGGCAGCGCCCGAGCGCGTTGCGGTGACCGAGGCCGATGTCGCTGGAGTCTCATGTCTTTTGCTTCCCTGGGCTTGTCCGAAGCCCTCGTCCGTGCCGTGACCGAACGCGGCTACGATTCCCCCACCCCGATCCAGGCGAAAGCCATTCCGGCCGTGCTGTCGGGCGGCGACCTGCTCGCCGGCGCGCAAACCGGCACCGGCAAGACCGCCGGCTTCGTGCTGCCGATCCTGCAGCGCCTGTCGACGACGCCGGCGCGCAAGCCGTCCGCAGCAGGCGCGCGCCCGATTCGCGTGCTGATCCTCACGCCGACGCGCGAACTCGCGGCGCAGGTCGAGGAGAGCGTCGTCGCCTACTCGAAGCACCTGAAGATCTCGTCGACGGTCGTGTTCGGCGGCGTGAACATCAACCCGCAGATCGACCGGCTGCGTCGCGGCGTCGACATCCTGGTCGCGACCCCGGGCCGCCTGCTCGACCACGCCGGCCAGCGAACGGTCGACCTGTCGGGCGTCGAGGTGCTGGTGCTCGACGAGGCCGATCGAATGCTCGACATGGGCTTCATCCACGACATTCGTCGCGTGCTGAAGCTGCTGCCGTCGCAGCGCCAGAACCTGCTGTTCTCGGCCACCTTCTCCGACGAGATCAAGGCACTGGCCGACGGCCTGCTGAACAAGCCGGCGCTGATCGAGGTCGCGCGCCGCAACGCGACGGCCGACACGGTTCGCCAGCGCGTGCTGCCGGTCGACAAGGCGCGCAAGCGCGAGTTGCTGTCGCACCTGGTGCGCGAGCACAACTGGTTCCAGGTGCTGGTGTTCACGCGCACCAAGCACGGCGCGAACCGGCTGGCCGAGCAGCTGGCGAAGGACGGCATTCCGTCGCTGGCGATCCACGGCAACAAGAGCCAGAACGCGCGCACGCGCGCATTGTCCGAATTCAAGTCCGGCAGCCTGCAGGTGCTGGTGGCGACCGACATCGCCGCGCGCGGCCTGGACATCGTCGAGCTGCCGCACGTCGTGAACTTCGACCTGCCCAACGTGCCGGAAGACTACGTGCATCGCATCGGCCGCACCGGCCGCGCCGGGGCCGAAGGCGAGGCCGTGTCGCTGGTCTCCCCCGACGAGAGCGGGCTGCTGCGCGATATCGAGCGGCTGATCCGGCGCGAGATCCCGCGCGAGACGATCGCCGGCTTCGAGCTCGACCCGAATGCGCGCAACGAGCCGGACGTCGACGACCGGCCGCCGCGGCAGTCGCGCCGGCCGATGCGCGCGGACGCGTCGCGCGGCACGGGCCCCAGGCAGGGTGGCCCGCGTGGCCAGGGTGCTCACGGAACGTCGCGAGGCCAGGGCGCAGCCCAGGGTACGCAGCCGCCTCGCGGCGCTTCGGCGCCGCAGGCGCCGCGCGGGTCCGCCCAGGCGCCGCGCGGGTCCAGACACCGGCGCAGCCCGCGCGCGCCGGGACTGCCATCCCGGCACCGGCGCCCGCGGCGCCGGCGTTGCCGACCGGCGTCGGCGGCTTCAGGGGCCGGCCGAGCCGATCAGGTCGATGAGCTCGGCACCGTAGGCGTCGAGCTTCTTCTCGCCAACGCCGCTGACCGCGGCGAGTTCCTCGAGCGAGGCCGGCCGGCGCTGTGCGATCCCGCGCAGCGTCGCATCGTGGAAGATCACGTAGGGCGGCACGCCGCGCGTCGTCGCCGTGACGCGGCGCCATTCCCTGAGGCGCTCGAACAGCGCGTCGGCCGCGGGATCGGCCGCATCGCCGCCGGGGGGCGGCGCATCCGCGGGCACCGGCCCACTTCGTACGCGGCGCGCAGCGCGGCCCGGCCGACGGACCGCTTCCGCCTTCGGGCGGCGCAGCCGCAGCGTGCGCTCGCCGCGCAGCAGTTCGCGGCTCGAATCGGTGAGCACGAGCACCTGGTGGCGGGCGTGATCGACCGCCACCAGTTGCTGCGCGATCAACTGGCGCAGCACGGCGCGCCATTCGGTTTCCGAGAGGTCGGCGCCGATGCCGAAGGTGCTGAGCGCGTCGTGGCCGTGCTGGCGTACGCGGTCGCTCGCGTGGCCGCGCAGCACCGCGATGACGTGCTGCGCGCCGAAGCCGAAGCCGCTGGCCTGGCGAATCCGGAAGATGCACGACAGCAGCTTGCGGGCCGGCTCGGTCGCGTCCCAGGGCTCGGGCGGCTCGAGGCAGTTGTCGCAGTTGTCGCACGGCTGGCTGCCCTCACCGAAGTAGGCGAGCAGGCGCACGCGCCGGCAGTCGATCGTCTCGGCCAGCCCGAGCATCGCGTCGAGTTTGGCGCTCGAGACGCGCTTGTAGGCGTCGTCGGCCTCCGACTGTTCGATCAGGCGCCGCTGCTGGACGACGTCGGCGAGGCCGTAGGCCATCCACGCCTCGGCCGGCGCGCCGTCGCGCCCGGCGCGACCGGTTTCCTGGTAGTAGCCTTCGACGCTCTTCGGCATGTCGAGGTGCGCGACGAAGCGCACGTCGGGCTTGTCGATGCCCATGCCGAACGCGATCGTGGCCACCATCACCAGTCCGTCCTCGCGCAGGAATCGCGCCTGGTGCGCGCTGCGCGTCGCATTGTCCAGCCCGGCGTGGTACGGGAGCGCGGCGACCCCCTGCGCCGTCAGCCACTGCGCGATCTCGTCGACCTTCTTGCGCGACGCGCAATAGACGATGCCGGCGTCGCCGGCGTGTGCGCCGGCGACGAAGTCAAGCAGCTGGCGCTTCGGGTCGATCTTCTCGACGATCCGGTAGCGGATGTTGGGCCGGTCGAAGCTGGAGACGAACTCGCGCGCCGACTGCAGTGCGAGCTTCGCGACGATCTCGCGGCGCGTCAGCGCGTCGGCGGTGGCGGTGAGCGCGACGCGCGGCACCCGAGGCCATCGCTCGTGCAGCACGGCGAGCTGCAGGTACTCGGGGCGGAAGTCGTGGCCCCACTGCGAGACGCAATGCGCCTCGTCGATCGCGAACAGCGCGAGCTTCGCGTGGTCGAGCAGCTCCAGGCAGCGCGGCGCGAGCAGGCGTTCGGGCGCCACGTAGAGCAGGTCGATCTCGCCAGCCGCGACGGCGCGCTCGACTGCCGCGGCCTCGCGCGCGCCGAGCGACGAGTTGAGGAAGGCGGCGCGCACGCCGAGTTCGCGCAGTGCCTCGACCTGGTCCTGCATCAGCGCGATCAGCGGCGAAATCACCACGCCCACGCCTTCGCGGAGCAGCGCCGGGATCTGGTAGCACAGCGACTTGCCGCCGCCGGTGGGCATCAGCACCAGCGCGTCGCCGCCGCCGGCGACGTGCGCGACGATCTCGCGCTGCGGGCCGCGGAACGACGGATAGCCGAAGACGCGATGGAGGATCGCGAGCGCGTCGCGATCGATCGAGGCGGGATCGTCGGGGGTCATGAGGCGGCCGAGTTTACCGGTCGCGGCACCGGATCGCGACTCGGCCGGAAGTCGCTCGGCCGTTCGGGCTCAGCGGGATGCCGGCGGGCGCACCGCGCACACCGCGCATTCGGGGTCGCGCGGCACCTTCACGTCGTGCCAGTGCATCGTCCGGGCGTCCAGCATCAGCAGGCGCCCGACGGCCGGCGTGGCGAAGCCGCCGGCCAGCTTCAGTGCCTCGGCGGCCTGCATCGTGCCGACGATGCCGGTCAACGGGGCGAACACGCCCATCGTCGCGCAGCGCACCTCCTCGATGTCCTGCCCCTCGGGAAACAGGCAGTGATAGCAGGGGGAGTCTTCGCGTCGCGTGTCGAACACCGCGACCTGCCCGTCGAAGCGGATCGCGGCCCCCGACACCAGCGGCTTGCCGAGCGTGACGCAGGCGCGGTTGACCGCCTGCCGCGTCGCGAAGTTGTCGCAGCAGTCGAGCACGACGTCGGCGCGCGCGACCGCTTCGGCGAGCGCCTCGCCGTCGAGGCGGCGCGCGATCGCCTCGACCTCGATGCCCGGATTGATCTCGAGCATCGAGCGTCGGCCCGATTCGGCCTTCGGCTGGCCGATCCGGTCCTGGCGATGAAGGATCTGGCGTTGCAGGTTGGTGAGGTCGACCGAATCGTCGTCGGCGAGGAGGATGCGGCCGAGTCCCGCAGCCGCGAGGTACAGCCCCGCCGGCGACCCGAGTCCGCCCGCGCCGACCACCAGCGCCGTGGCGCCGAGCAGCCGCTCCTGGACGTCGACGCCCATGTCGTCGAGCAGGATGTGGCGGCTGTAGCGCAGCAGCTGTTCGTCGTTCATCGCTCGGCCGATCGGCGGTGCCGATGCCATCGGCGGCGGGCGGGGGCGCCGCGCCGCCGACCTCCGCCCGGCCCCGGCCGGGCGGAAACTGGCTTCACTTGGAGTCGGTGGCCTTGGCGTCGGGCGAGCCGGGCAGCGACTCGTCTTTCGCCTTGGCGATCACCACCGGCTGTCCCTTCAGGAAGTTCAGCGCCTGCTTGAGCTGGTAGTCGTCGGCCGACCCGAATTCGATCGGCTTGCGGTCCTTCGGCGGCTGCGCCGCGTCGGTCGGCTTCGGCGCGGTGGGCTGGCCTTCCTGGTCCTTGTCGTTCGTCAGGTGCCGGTTCAGGTCGACCTCGCGCAGCCGGAACGCGCTGAGGTCGCCCTCGGGCGTCTCCTCGACGAGGTAGTCGGGGGTGATTCCCTTGGCCTGGATCGAGCGGCCGTTCGGCGTATAGTAGCGCGCCGTCGTGAGCTTGATCGCGGTCGTGTTCGACAGCGGCAGGATCGACTGGACCGAGCCCTTGCCGAAGGTCTGCGTGCCCAGCAGCACGGCGCGCTTGTGGTCCTGCAGCGCGCCCGCCACGATCTCGGAGGCCGAGGCCGAGCCCGCATTCACCAGCACCACCATCGGCGCGGTCTTGGCGGCGGCCGGAAGTCGCCGCAGCACGTCGTCGCGGGTGCCGCGCAGGTAGTCCTCGGAGCTGGCGATGTACTTGCGGCGGGCGTCCTCGGTGCGACCGTCGGTCGTGACCACGGTGGCCTTCGGCGGCAGGAACGCCGCGGACACGCCGACCGCGCCGTGCAGCAGGCCGCCCGGGTCGTTGCGCAGGTCGAGCACGATGCTGTTCAGCGCGTTCTGCTTCGCGAGGCCTTCGAGGTGCTTGACCAGGTTCTCGACCGTGTGCTCCTGGAACTGCGTGATCCGCACGTAGCCGATGCCCGGCTCGAGCACCTTGGAGCGCACCGACTGCACCTTGATCACGTCGCGGATGATCTGCAGCACGATCGGCTGCGGCTCGCCCTTGCGCGAGATCGTGAGCGTGATCGGCGTCCTGGGCTTGCCGCGCATCATCTTGACCGCATCGTTGAGCGACATCCCCTTGGTGGGCTTGTCGTCGATGCGCACGATCAGGTCGCCGGCCTTCACGCCGGCGCGCGCCGCGGGCGTGTCCTCGATCGGGGACACGACCTTCACGAACCCGTCCTCGGTGCCGACCTCGATGCCCAGCCCGCCGAACTCGCCCTGCGTGCCGACCTGCAGCTCCTTGAACGCCTCGGCGTCGAGGTAGGCGGAGTGCGGATCGAGTCCGGACAGCATGCCGTCGATCGCGCCGGTGATCAGCTTGCGGTCTTCGACCGGCTCGACGTAATTGGCCTTGATCGCGCCGAAGACGTCGCTGAATTGCCGCAACTCCTCGAGCGGCAGCGCGGCGCGCGGCTCGCGCTGGGCGACCGCCGTCAGGCCGAGGCTGATCAGCACGCCGGCGACGGCGCCGAGCGACAGGAGACCCAGGGGTTTGAGCTTGCCCTTCATCGATGGTCCTGTGGGCAGAGCGGCCGGCGATTCACCTCGCGCCGAGCGCCGTCTACCGAGCAATCGAGTATAAACCGCCCCTGCTTCGAGGGTGTCCGAGGGCCCATCCGGCCGGCGGGCATCGCCGACCGCCCGGACAGGCCGTTTGCCCGTTCAGGCGGACGGGTGCGCCTTGCCCTGGGCGGCGACGGCGGCCATCGCCGCCTCGATCTCGGCCTGGTCGCCGAGGTAGTAGTGGCGAAGGGGCCGCATCGAGTCGTCGAGCTCGTAGACCAGCGGCCGCCCCGTCGGGATGTTCAGGTGGACGATCTCGTCGTCGCCGATGCCGTCGAGGTGCTTGATCAGCGCACGCAGCGAATTGCCGTGCGCGGCGACGATCGCGCGCTTGCCCAGCCCGATGGCGGGCGCGATCGTCTCGTTCCAGTACGGCACGACGCGGGCCACGGTGTCCTTCAGGCACTCGGTGCGCGGAATCTCGCTGGCGCGCAGTCCGGCGTAGCGCGGGTCGTTCTCGGCGCCGCGCGGATCGCCGGCGGGCAGCGGGTCGGGGGCGATCGCGTAGGCGCGCCGCCAGACCAGCACCTGCTGGTCGCCGAAGCGCGCCGCGGTTTCCGCCTTGTTCAGCCCCTGCAGCGCACCGTAGTGCCGCTCGTTCAGGCGCCAGTCGTGGACGACCGGGACCCACATCCGGTCCATTTCGTCGAGCACCGTCCACAGCGTGCGGATGGCGCGCTTGAGCACCGACGTGAACGCGAGGTCGAAGTCGAACCCTTCGGCCTTCAGCAGCTGGCCGGCGCGGCTGGCCTCGGCCCGGCCGGTCTCGGTGAGGTCGACGTCGGTCCAGCCGGTAAAGCGGTTCTCGAGGTTCCACTGGCTCTCGCCGTGGCGAAGCAGCACGAGCTTGTAGGTCATCTCTGGCGATCGACGGGGACTGACGAACCGCTATTCTATAATCCCCCGTTTCCCCAACCGAACCTCGACCCGTGGAATTCGTCACCGAAAACATCGTCCTGATCGCGATCGCCTTCGTCTCCGGCGCGATGCTGGTCTGGCCGATGGTCATGCGCGGCGCCTCCGGGCCGTCGCTGGACACGCTCGGCGCGACGCGCCTGATCAACGACACCGGCGCGATCGTCCTCGACGTCCGTTCGCCGGCCGACTTCTCGGGCGGCCACCTGCCCAACGCGCGCAACATCCCGATGGCCGATCTCGATAAGCGCCTCGGCGAGCTGCCCGCCGACAAGCCGGTGTTGCTGTGCTGTGCGAGCGGGGTCACGTCGAACCGCGCCGCAGGCATCCTGCGCAAGGCCGGCCGCAAGGACGTCTTCAACCTGGGCGGCGGCGTGCAGTCGTGGCGGCAAGCCGGCCTGCCGGTCGTCAAGTAAGGGCAGGAGAGCGCTCGATGTCTTCACGGGTCCTGATGTACTGCACCGCGGTGTGCCCCTACTGCGTCCGCGCCGAGCAATTGCTCAAGGCGCGCGGCGTGAGCGAGATCGAGAAAGTGCGCATCGACCTCGATCCCTCGCAGCGCGAGACGATGATCTCCCGCACGGGGCGACGCACGGTCCCCCAGATCTACATCGGCGAGCGGCACGTCGGCGGGTTCGACGACCTGGCCGAGCTCGACCGCGAAGGCGGGCTGGTCCCGCTGCTGCAGGGCTAGCGGACGCGGCCCGCATCGCGCGGTCGCGGCGCGCAGCCCGCTCCCTCCAACCATCCAGTCGGCCGCCAGCCGGCACCCTTCGAGGAACATCCATGAGCGACCAGGCGCAAGCCCCCGTCTTTGCCATCCAGCGGGTCTACCTGAAAGACCTCTCGCTCGAGATCCCCAATGCGCCGCGCATCTTCCTCGAGACGCAGCAGCCGTCGGTCGAAATCCAGATGGACGTCGGCAGCGAGCAGCTCGTCGAGGGCGTCTACGAGTCGATCGTCACCGTCACCGTGACCACCAAGGTCGGCGACAAGACGGCATTCCTGGTCGAGGCAAAGCAGGGCGGCATCTTCGAGATGCGCAACATCCCGGCCGAGCAGATGGAGCTGTTGCTGAACGTCATCTGCCCGAACATCGTCTACCCTTACCTGCGCTCGAACGTCGCCGACACGGTGCAGCGCACCGGTTTCCCGCCGATCCACCTGGCCGAGATCAACTTCGAGGCGCTGTACCAGCAGCGGCTGGCGCAGCAGAAGGCGCAGGCGCCGGGCATCATCCTGCCTGGTGGCGCGCACTGACGCGAAGCCGTCCGGGCGCGCCCTGCGACCGATGAGCGACTGCGGGAGCCTGCGATGAACGACCGCGTGCATGCGACGAAGGAGGCGGCCAGGCGGCCGCGCGGCGGCGCCTTCGGGCGCGCGGTGGTCGTTGCCGGGCTGTGCCTGGCCGCGAACTGGCTGCCGGCACACGCGCAGGAGGCCCGGTACCGCGAGGTCGCCAGCGCGGCCGCGATCCTCTACGATGGCCCGTCCGACCGCGCGCGCAAGCTGTTCATCGTCGTGCGCGGCACGCCGCTCGAGCTGGTGTCGACGCTGAATCAGTGGGTCAAGGTGCGCGACGTGAGCGGCGACGTCCTGTGGGTGCATCGAGGCGACCTCGCGGAGTCGAGGCACGTGGTCGCCAGCACGCTGGCGGCGATCCGCCGCACCGCGCAGGTCAACGGCGAACTGGTCGTGCAGGTCGAGCGCGGCGTGCTGCTCGAGGTGCTCGACGCGAGCGCGCCGGCCGGCTGGCTGCGCGTGCGCCACCGCGACGGTGCCACCGGCTTCGTGAGCGCCGGCGAGGTGTGGGGCCGCTGAAGGGGGCGCCGACCATGCGGATCGCGATCTTCGGGGCGGGCGCGTGGGGCACCGCGCTGGCGGTTCACGCGGCGAGGCGGCATCCGGTGACGTTGTGGGCCCGCGACGGGTCGCTGGTGGCGGCGCTGCGCCGCGACCGGCGCAACGAGCGCTACCTGCCTGGCGTGGCCTTGCCGCCGGAGATCGGATTCGCCGACGATGTCGCCGCGGCCTGCCGATGGCTCGACGCTCCGGGTTCGCTCGCGGTGGTGGCGACGCCCGTGGCCGGGCTGCGCGACACCCTGCGCGCGCTCGATGCCGCGCTGCCCGGCGAATCGGCTGGCGTGGTCTGGCTCTGCAAGGGCATCGAGGCCGCTACCGGGCGGCTTCCGCACGAAGTCGCGGCCGACGAGCTGCGCCGGCACGCGGCGGGGGTGCTGTCGGGGCCGAGCTTCGCGCAGGAAGTCGCGGCCGGGCTTCCGGTCGCCCTGGCCATCGCGTCGGCTTCGCCGGCGCTGCAGGCCGCGACCGTCGACGCGTTCCACCACGGCCCGGCGCGCATCTACCGCAGCGACGACGTCGTCGGCGTCGAGCTCGGCGGCGCGCTGAAGAACGTCATGGCCATCGCGGCCGGGATCTGCGACGGCCTCGCGCTGGGCCAGAACGCGCGCGCGGCGCTGATCACGCGCGGCCTCGCCGAGACCGTTCGCCTCGGCACCGCGATGGGCGCGCGCGCCGAGACGTTCATGGGGTTGACCGGCCTCGGGGACCTGGTGCTCACCTGCACCGGAGACCTGTCGCGCAACCGGCAGGTCGGACTGGCGCTGGCCGCCGGAGAGTCGCTCGCCGCGATCGTCGCACGGCTTGGCCACGTGGCCGAGGGCGTGCACTGTGCCCAGGCCGCCGAGACGCTCGCGCGTGCGCACGACGTCGACATGCCGATCGTGTCGGCGGTCAATGCCGTCCTGGCCGGGCGCCACAGCGCGCGCGACGCGGTGCTCGCGCTCCTGTCGCGCGAACCGCGCAACGAAAACGACCGGACGACATGAGCGGCACGAATGCGCCCGCGGGCGACAGGAAGTGGATCTGCGTCTTCTGCGGCGCCAAGGCCGGGGCCGACCCCAGGTACGTGCAGGCCGCGCGCGAGACCGGTCGTGCGATCGCTTCGCGCGGCTGGGGGCTGGTGTTCGGCGGCGGCCGGGTCGGGCTGATGGCGGCCGTGGCCGACGCGGCGCTCGCCGCGGGTGGCGAGGTGATCGGCGTCATCCCGCGCGCGCTGTTGGCCCGCGAGCCCGGCCATCCGGGCGTCACGCGTCTCGAGATCGTGTCGGACATGGCGGTGCGCAAGCAGCGGATGATCGAGCTGTCCGACGCCTTCGTCACGCTGCCGGGCGGCCTGGGAACGCTCGACGAGTTGTTCGAGGTGCTCACGCTGCGCCAGATCCGCCAGCACGCCAAGCCCATCGGGCTGTACAACCAGGACGGCTATTTCGACACCCTCCTTGCGGCCTGCCGCGAGTTCGTCGCGCGGGGCTTCGTGCTTCCCGACGACATCGACTTCCTGATCGACGCGCCGCGCATCGAGGCGCTGCTCGACCGGCTGTTCACGGCCTGAGCGCGTCGCCCGGCCCGGCGTCGGCGGCGCCCTCGAAGCCGGCCTGCCGCCAGGCCTCGAACACCGTGACCGCGACCGCGTTCGACAGGTTCAGGCTGCGGTTATCCGGGCGCATCGGCAGGCGCAGGCGCTGCGCGGACGCGAACTGTCCGAGGATTTCGTCGGGCAGCCCGCGCGTCTCGGAGCCGAACACCAGGTAGTCGCCGCGCTCGAAGGCGACGTCGGTCGGGCGTCGCGCGCCGCGCGTGGTGAGCGCGAAGAGTCGGCGCGGCCGCTCGCGGGCCAGGAACGCCTGCCAGCTCTCGTGCACGCGGATCGCCGCGAATTCCCGGTAGTCGAGGCCGGCGCGACGAAGCTTCGCCGAGTCGAGCGAGAAGCCGAGCGGCTCGACCAGGTGCAGTTGCGCGCCGGTGTTCGCGCACAGCCGGATCACGTTGCCGGTGTTCGGCGGGATCTCAGGATGGACCAGGACGACGTTGACGATCTCGGCTTGCATCGGATTGCGGAGTGCGGGCGACGACACAGTTAATCACAGGCCCGGCTCCGGCATCGCGCAGCGCCTCGGCAGCGGCGCGCAGCGTCGCGCCGGTGGTCATCACGTCGTCGACGACGATCACCGCGCGCCCTGCGAGCGCGCGAGGCGTCGCGAACGCCCCGGCGAGCGCCGAGCGGCGCTCGGCGGCGTGCAGCGTCGCGGCCGGCGCGCCGCTGCGGGTGCGCACCAGCAGCCGATGGTCGAGCGGCAAGCGCCGCGCGCGCGAGCGCCCGCGCGATTTCGAGCGACTGGTTGAAGCCGCGCTCGGCGAGCCGGGCGGTGGACAGCGGAATCGCGGTGACGAGCGGCGGCGGGCCGTCGGGCCAGGCGAAGGCAAGGCGTTGCGCCAGCGCCCGCCCGAGCGGGCGCGCGAGCGACGCGTCGCGCCCGAACTTCAGCGCGTGCACGAGGCGGTCGAGCGGCGCAGCGTAGTCGGCGAGCACCACGGTGGCGGTGAACGCAGGCGGGTCGTCGTCGCAGCCCGCGCAACGAGCCGGCGTTGCGTCGCCCGGGCCGGGCAGGACGAGCCCGCAACGCGGGCAGCGCGCGGCCCGCACGCCGGGCAGCGCCGCCTCGCAGTCGTCGCACAGCCGGTCGCTGCGCGGGCGGTCGCAGACGATGCACGAGGCGGGCAGCCATGCGTCGAGCAGGCCGGCTGCGGCGCGTCGCAGCCGGCCCACGAGGCCGCCGCCGGGCGAGACCCTGCTGCTCGTGTTCATCGCGCCCATTGGACCCGATCGCAGACCTATACTGCGCGCCATGCTTGCTGCGCCCGACCTAGACCCGTTGGCTGTGCGACGGCAGTACTCGCGCCGCGCCGCCTCGCCCGGGCGCGCGGACTTCCTGTTCGCCGAGGTCGAGTCGCGCATGCTCGAGCGGCTCGACGTCGTGAGGATCTCCCCGCAAAGGGTGATCGACGTGGGCTGCGGGGCAGGTCGCGGCCTGTTCGCGCTGAAGAAGCGCTATCCGGCGGCGGAACTGACCGGCCTGGATTCGGCGCCGGGCATGGCGCGTGCGGCGCGCGACGCGCTCGCGCCGCCGGCCCGTGGCTTTTTCGCGCGCCTGCGCGGCGACGCCGCGAAGCCGGTCGCCCACGTGGTGGCGGCCGACGCGCACGCGTTGCCGCTCGCCGACGCCAGCGTCGACCTGATCTGGTCGAACCTGGCGCTGCACTGGTTCGATGCGCCCGAGCGCGCGCTCGCCGAGTGGTACCGGGTCTCGCGGCCCGGCGCGCTGCTGGACTTCTCGTTCTTCGGGGTCGACACGCTCGCCGAGTTGCGCGCGCTCGGCGCGCGCACGATGACGTTCCACGACCTGCACGACGTCGGCGACCTCGTCGGCGCCGCAGGCTTCGCCGAGCCGGTGATGGACAGCGAGCGGCTCACGCTGTCGTGGGCCAGCGCCGAGGCCATGCTCGCCGACCTGCGCGCGATCGGCGGCAATGCGTTGCGTGGTCGCTTCCGGGGGCTGCTCGGACGCGAGCATCGCGACACCTGGCTGCGCGCGCTCGAGTCGTTGCGCCGAACAGACGGGCGCTTGCACGCGACGATCGAGGTGGTGTACGGGCACGCCTGGTGTCCCCAGCGCAAGCGCCGCTCCGACGGACTGTCCGCGGTGGAGTTCGTGCCCCGTCGCGACATCGGTACAAACCCTCGTCGCGAGTGATCGATTGCGGGTCATTTGCTGGCGCGACGCGGCGGCCTCTATAATCCGGGGCCGCGACAAAAGCAATGATGCCGAGCAAGTTGCGACGCATGCCATGGCGTACCGGTGGAAGTATGTGGCCGAGCCCGACCGGCATCAGTGGGTGCTCAAGCGGAACTGCGCGCTCACGCCGCGCCAGTTCGCCGGCTGGTTCGGCACCTTGGCGCTGTTCTCCCTGCTGATTGCCGGGGTGCTGGCTTCCAGGGGCGCCTGGGTCGTGGTTCCGTTCACGCTGGTCGAGGTGAGCGCGCTGGCGGTGGCGTTCCTCGTCTACGGGCGCCATGCCGGCGACTGCGAGCGGATCGTCGCGACGCGCGAGCGGCTGACGGTCGAGAGATTCACCGGCGCGAGGCTCGACCGGGTCGAGCGCGAGCCGGGACGCGTTCGGATCGAGTACGGCGGCTCTTCACGCGAGCCGATCCGGCTGGTGACGGGGCGCGAGGAGATCGCGATCGGCAGGTTCGTGCCGGACGATCGCAAGGCGGAACTGGTACGCGAATTGCGCGGCGCGCTCGCCGGATGGCGGGCGGGCTGAACGGATCGAAGAACGAGGATTGGCGGGGATGGGCAGAATGAAACTGAAGCGGATGGCCGACAGTCTGGCCGTGGCGGCTCTGGGTGGCTGGGCCTCGATCGCGGCAGCGGTCGTCGACATGCCGGGCGGACCGAGGGTCAACCAGCTGAACCTGACGGCTCCGGTCACGCGCATCGCAGAGGACCAGCACTGGATCCACTGGTTCGTGCTCTGGATCTGCGTGGCGATCTTCGTGGCCGTCTTCGGCGCGATGTTCTACTCGGTCTGGAAGCACCGCAAGTCGAAAGGGCACGCCCCGGCCGAGTTCCACGAGAGCACCGCGGTCGAGATCGCCTGGACGGTGGTGCCCTTCCTGATCATCGTCGGCATGGCGATCCCGGCCACGCGCATGGTGGTCGAGCAGAAGGACACCTCGAACGCCGACATCACGGTGAAGGCCACCGGCTACCAGTGGAAGTGGGGCTACGACTACCTGAAGGGCGACGGCGAGGGCATCTCGTTCCTCTCGACGCTGTCGACGCCACGCGAGCAGATCGAGGACCGCAACTACCCCGGCGCGAAGGCCAGGCGCGAGCAGAACCCGACCTACCTGATGGAGGTCGACAATCCGCTGGTGGTGCCGGTCGACAAGAAGGTACGCATCGTCGTCACGGCCAACGACGTGATCCACGCGTGGTACATGCCCGCGCTCGGCGTCAAGCAGGACGCGATCCCCGGCTTCGTGCGCGACACGTGGTTCAGGGCCGAGCAGGTCGGGGTGTTCCGCGGCCAGTGCGCCGAGTTGTGCGGCAAGGACCACGCGTTCATGCCGATCGTGGTCGACGTGCGCACGCAGGCCGACTACCTGAAGTGGGTCGAAGAGCAGAAGACGGCGATGCTCGCGAAGGCCGACGACCCGACCAAGGAGTGGCAGCTCGCCGACCTCAGGGCGCGCGGCGAGAAGGTGTTCGCGGCCAACTGCGCGGCGTGCCACCAGGCCAACGGCAAGGGCGTCCCGGGCACGTTCCCGGCGCTCGACGGTTCGAAGGTCGTGCTCGGCAAGCCCGAAGGCCAGGTCGACGTCGTGCTGCACGGGCGGCCCGGCACCGCGATGGCGCCGTTCAAGCAGCTCTCCGATGTCGAGCTGGCGGCGGTGATCACCTACACCCGCAACGCCTGGGGCAACAAGGCCGAGCAGAACGTCGTGCAGCCGTCCGTCGTGACGGCCGCGCGCAAGTGAGCCGCGACCCCGGTCGCCGCCGCAAGAACGAAATACAGCGAATCAGCAGGAGCCCAGCGAAATGAGCGCCGTCCTCGATCACCACGGTGAGCACGCACACGACCACGCGCACGACCACCCGACCGGCTGGCGGCGCTGGCTGTTCGCGACCAACCACAAGGACATCGGCACGATGTACCTGTGGTTCTCGTTCGCGATGCTGATCGTCGGCGGCATCAACGCGCTGCTGCTGCGCAGCGAGCTGTTCCAGCCCGGGCTGCAGATCCTGCAGCCCGAGTTCTTCAACCAGCTCACGACGATGCACGGGCTGATCATGGTGTTCGGCGCGATCATGCCGGCGTTCGTGGGCTTCGCGAACTGGCAGGTGCCGCTGATGATCGGCGCCGCCGACATGGCGTTCGCGCGGATGAACAACTTCAGCTTCTGGCTGCTGCCGGTGGCTGCCGCGCTGCTCATCGTGTCGTACCTGGTTCCCGGTGGCGCGACCGCGGCGGGCTGGACGCTGTACGCGCCGCTGTCGGTGCAGATGGGCCCCGGCATGGACCTCGCGATCTTCGCGGTGCACATCATGGGCGCGAGCTCGATCATGGGCTCGATCAACATCATCACGACGATCCTGAACATGCGCGCGCCGGGCATGTCGCTGATGAAGATGCCGATGTTCGTCTGGACCTGGCTGATCACCGCCTACCTGCTGATCGCGGTGATGCCGGTGCTGGCCGGCGCGATCACGATGATCCTGACCGACCGCCACTTCGGCACCTCGTTCTTCAACGCGGCCGGCGGCGGCGACCCGGTGATGTACCAGCACATCTTCTGGTTCTTCGGCCACCCCGAGGTCTACATCATGATCCTGCCCGCGTTCGGGATCATCAGCGAGGTGATCCCCACCTTCGCGCGCAAGAAGCTGTTCGGCTACAGCTCGATGGTCTACGCGACCGCCTCGATCGCGATCCTCTCGATGATCGTCTGGGCCCACCACATGTTCACGACCGGCATGCCGGTGACCGGCCAGCTGTTCTTCATGTACGCGACGATGCTGATTGCGGTGCCCACCGGCGTGAAGATCTTCAACTGGGTGGCCACGATGTGGCGCGGCTCGATGACGTTCGAGACGCCGATGCTGTTCGCGGTCGGCTTCATCTTCGTCTTCGCGATGGGCGGTTTCACCGGGCTGATCATGGCCGTCGCCCCGCTGGACATCCAGCTGCACGACACCTACTACATCGTCGCGCACTTCCACTACGTGCTGGTGGCCGGCTCGCTGTTCGCGCTGTTCGCCGGCACCTACTACTGGATCCCGAAGTGGACCGGCCACATGTACGACGAGAAGCTCGGCAAGTGGCACTTCTGGATGTCGATCATCACGTTCAACATCACGTTCTTCCCGATGCATTTCCTCGGGCTGGCCGGGATGCCGCGCCGCTATGCCGACTACCCGATGCAGTTCGCCGACTTCAACGCGCTGGTGACGATCGGCGCCTTCGGCTTCGGACTGTCGCAGCTGATCTTCCTGTGGGCCGTGATCAAGTGCATCAAGGGCGGCGAGAAGGCGACCGACCAGGTCTGGGAGAGCGCCCACGGCCTCGAGTGGACCGTACCGAGCCCGGCGCCGTTCCACACCTTCGAGACGCCCCCGGTGGTGAAGTGAACCGACGCAGCAACCTGCGCACCGCGCTGGTATTGGCCTCGATCGCGCTCGCGTTCTTCGTGGGCGTGATCGTCAACCACTGGCTGATCCGGCAGTGAGCCGCGATCCCTCGGTGGGCGGCAAGGCGGCCCCCTCGGCCGGCGGGGGCGCGCGCGCGCTGAACCTTCGCATGTTCGGCAAGCTGCTCGTCGTCGCCGTGGCGATGTTCGGCTTCGGTTTCCTCCTGGTGCCGCTGTACGACAAGATCTGCGAGGTCACCGGCGTCAACAGCCTCACCAAGGTCGACCGGGGCGCGGCCGAGTTCGCGCGCAACACGCAGGTCGACCGCTCGCGCACCGTGGTGGTGGAGTTCGACGCCAACGGGCGCGGGGCCTGGAAGTTCAGGCCTGAGGTCGGCTCGCTGAAGGTGCATCCGGGCGAGCTGGTCACCGTGGTGTACGACCTCGAGAACACCCGCGCAATGCCGACCACGGGCCAGGCGATTCCGAGCTATGCGCCGCGCCTGTCGGCGGAGTATTTCCGCAAGATCGAGTGCTTCTGCTTCCAGCAGCAGGAGCTCGGCGCCAACGAGTCGCGCCGCTTCCCGGTGGTCTTCGTGCTCGACCCGAAACTCCCGAAGGACGTCAACACGATCACGCTGTCGTACACGTTCTTCGAGGTCGGCGGCAAGTCGGCCGCGGCCCAGCCGCGGACGGACGGCGCCGCCCCGACCGGGCAGGGCGGATGATGGAGGCGGGGCAACGGGTGGCAGGGCAGAAGGCCGGATTTCTCGACACGATCAAGGCGGTCGGCGCGTCGTTCTTCGGCGTTCGCGGGCGCCGCGCGCACGAGCGCGACATGGCGCGGCTCGATCCGGCGCGCGTCGTGGTTGCGGGGCTCCTGGCGGCTGCGGTGTTCGTGCTCGTGCTGGTGGCGCTCGCGCGGTTCGCGGCGGGCTGAGCCCGGGCGCCTGAAAAGACGAATTCGGAAAGCTTTCTTTCGGGGAGACAGGAACATGGTTTCGGGTGCAAGCTCACACGCGCCTTACTACTTCGTGCCGCATCCGTCGAAGTGGCCGATGGTCGGCTCGATCGCGCTGGCCTTCTTCGGCTTCGGCCTGGCCAGCTGGGTCAACGGCGCCCCGTTCGGCCCGTACCTGTTCGCGATCTTCATCGCGATCCTGGCCTACATGATGGTCGGCTGGTTCAGCACGGTGGCGCGCGAATCCGAGAGCGGCCTGTACGGCGACCGCGTCGACACCTCGTTCCGCTGGTCGATGAGCTGGTTCATCTTCTCCGAGGTGATGTTCTTCGCGGCGTTCTTCGGCGCGCTGTACTACGCGCGTTCGATCACCACGCCCTGGCTCGGCGACCTCGACCACAAGTCGATCCTGTGGCCCGATTTCCAGGCGACCTGGCCGAACGCCGGGCCGGCGGGGGTCGTCGACCAGTTCCAGACGATCGGGCCGTGGCCGATCCCGACGCTGAACACGGCGCTGCTGCTCACGTCGGGGGTGACGCTGACGATCGCGCACCACGCGCTGAAGGACAACCGGCGCGGCCCGCTGGCGTTCTGGATGTTCGTCACGATCCTGCTCGGCTTCACGTTCCTGGGCTTCCAGGCCTACGAGTACGCGCACGCCTACAGCGACCTGAACCTGAAGCTGTCCTCGGGCATCTTCGGCTCGACCTTCTTCATGCTGACCGGCTTTCACGGCTTCCACGTGACCGTCGGCGCGATCATGCTGTCGGCGGTGCTCTACCGGATCCTCAAGGGGCACTTCACGCCGGAGCGGCATTTCGCGTTCGAGGCGGCCGCCTGGTACTGGCACTTCGTCGACGTCGTCTGGCTGGGCCTGTACGTCGTCGTCTACTGGCTGTAATCCCGGCCCCGAGCGAGACTCCGCCGCGCGGGGTCTCGCCCGCCTGCCCGCCCGTCGTTCGGCCGTACTGCGCGCGCCCGCCCGGCCATTTCCGATGCCCTGTCCGTCGCCCGGCCTCGACGGGCCGGGCCGATCCGGGCGCAAGAAGCGCCCCTAGCGGATCACGACCGGAACGCCGGTACTCTGGATCCAGCCCATCCAGTGGGCGAACAGGATGAACACGAACAGGGCGATCGAGAAGCCGACCCGGAAGCCGAGCGCCCGGACCGTGTTGCGGGTGCGGCCGCGGTCGCGGATCAGGAAGATCATCGCCGACGCGAGGCTGCCGATGATCAGGACGAATGCGACGACGATGATCCACTTCACGCGTGACTCCGGTGGTGCAGGGGCGATTCTAGGCCCGGGCGCCGGCGGGGCGGACGGCGTGCCGGCATGAAGGTGCGCGCCGTGGTGCCGACGCTGGCGGCGCTCGCGCTGGTGGCGGTCACGGTGTCGCTGGGCAACTGGCAGATGCGGCGCGCCGACGAGAAGCGCGCACTGCACGCGCGCCACGAGGCGGCCAGCCGCGATGCGGTGGTCCGGGTGCCCGCGGGCGATCTCGATCCGGCCAGCCTGGAGGGCAGGCGGGTGGTCGCGCGGGGGGAACTGTTGCCGCGATGGACGGTGTTCGTCGACAACCGCACCCACAAGGGCATTGCGGGGTTCTACGTGCTTTCTCCGCTTAGAATGACGGGTTCGGAGCGGCACGTGCTGGTGCTGCGCGGCTGGGTCGCCAGCGACCCGCGCGAGCGCTCGCGGCTGCCCGATCTCGCGACACCGGCCGGAGAGGTCGAGATCGAAGGGATCGCCCAGCTCGATCTCGAGCACGTGCTCGAGCTCGGCCGGTCGGCGCCGCCGGGCCCGCAGGACCGGCTGTGGCAGAACGCCGACGTGGCCTCGTTCGCGCGCTGGTCGGGCCTGGCGATGCAGCCGCTGGTGGTGCGCGAGACGGTCGCGCCGCGCGTCGGCGCGGACGAGCGGGACGACGGGCTCGTGCGCGACTGGCCGGACCCGGGCAGTGGCGTCGAGAAGCACCTCGGCTATGCGTTCCAGTGGTACGCGCTGGCGGTGCTCGCGGCGGGGCTCTGGGCCCGCTTCGTGCTGTTTGGAAGAAGGAAGGCCGAAAGTTGACGACGCACTCGACGGACGCAGGGGCGGTGATGACGGACGAGGGCCCGCGAGCGCCGGCGCCCGCTGCGGCCGGCGCCGACGCGCGGCGCCGCGTGAGCGCGGGGCGCTGGAAGATGCTGGCGATCCTGCTCGTCTGCGCCGCGCCGGTGATCGCTTCGTACTACACCTACTACGTCGTCCGCCCCGAGGGACGGACCAACTACGGCACGCTGATCACGCCGCTGCGCGATGTCGGCGCGCTGGGCACGCTGGTGGCGCTGGTTGCCGATGCGACCGGCAACGCCGCGGCGGTAGCGGCCTCGCAGCCACCCGCGCCGGAGCGCTCGGGGGGGCTCGCTTCGCTGAAAGGTCGCTGGGTCATGCTGGTCGTCGCGCCCGGCGCCTGCGATGCCGGATGCCGGCAACGGCTCTACGAGATCCGTCAGGTCCGGCTGACCACCGGCAAGGATCGCGACCGCGTCGAGCGCGCCTGGATCGTCCCGGACGCCGCCGCACCCGATCCGGCGCTGCTGGCGCAGCACGAAGGGCTGGTGCTGATGCGATCGGATGCCGCCACGCTCGCGCGGCTGCTGCCGACCGACCCCGGCACGGCCGTCACGGACCACATCTACATCGTCGACCCCCTTGGAAACCTCATGATGCGCTTTCCGAAGGACGCCGATCCCAATCGCATGAAGAAAGACCTGGCCAAGCTGCTGCGGGCCTCGAGGGTGGGCTGAGATGAGCGCGACGATTCCCGGGCGTCCCGCGCCCTACGCAGGGCGCCCCGCGGCCGGCGCCGCCTTCTACCGGCGCCTGATCGCGGCGGCACTGATCCTCACCTTCGGGCTGGTGATGCTCGGCGCCTACGTGCGCCTGAGCGACGCCGGTCTGGGCTGTCCCGACTGGCCGGGCTGCTACGGCCAGCTCTCGCCGCTGCACGCCAAGGAAGAGATCGCGAAGGCGGTCGCGGAGCAGGGCGGCGAGCACGGCCCGGTGTCGATGGGCAAGGCCTGGCGCGAAATGGTCCACCGCTACTTCGCGCAGGCGCTGGGGCTGCTGATCATCGCAATCGCCGTCGTCGCCTGGCGGCGCCGCGCGGAACTGCGCCAGTCGCCGGCGTTGCCGGTCTCGCTGGTCGGCGTGGTGATCCTGCAGGGCATCTTCGGCATGTGGACCGTGACGCTGCTGCTCAAACCGGCCATCGTCACCGGCCACCTGATCGGCGGGCTGCTCACCTTCGCGATGCTGCTCTGGCTGTGGCTCAGGCAGTCGCCGGCGCCGCGCTACGTCGACGCCGAGCCGGTTGCCGCGCTCGCCGGGCCCGCGCTGCTCGGGCTGGTGCTGGTGTCGGCGCAGATCTTCCTCGGCGGCTGGACCAGCACCAACTACGCGGCGCTGGCCTGCACCGACCTGCCGACCTGCCAAGGGCAGTGGTGGCCGGAGATGAACTTCCGCGACGCGTTCCACTTCGTGCGCGAGCTCGGCAAGACGGGCGACGGCGAGAACCTGCCGATGCAGGCGCTCACCGCGATCCACCTGATGCACCGGATCGGCGCGGTGGTCATCGCGTTCTACGTCGGCTGGCTCGGCTGGCGGGCGCGAAAGGCCGGCGGCGTCACGGGGCTCGGCGCCGCGTTGCTGGCCGTGCTGACGCTGCAGTGGCTGCTCGGCCTGTCCAACGTCTACTTCAGCCTGCCGATCGCGGTCGCGGTCGCGCACAACGGCGGCGCCGCGCTGCTGCTGGCGCTCACCCTGACGCTGCTCTTCCGCGCCCGGCAGGCGCGCCTGCAGGTCTGACGGGTATGGACGTCTCCGGGATCGGCACCGCGAGCTGGCGGCACGTCGGGGGCCAGTACCTGGCCCTCACCAAGCCGCGCATCGTGATGCTGGCGGCGTTCTGCGCGCTGATCGGCATGCTGCTGGCCGCCGAGTCGCTGGTGCCGTGGCAGATCCTGGTGTTCGGCACGGCCGGCATCTCGCTGCTGGCCGGGGCGGGTTTCGCGTTCAACTGCGTGATCGAGCGCACCATCGACGCGCGCATGGCGCGTACGCGCGCCAGGCCGCTCGCGCGCGGAGAGGTCGGCACGGCGCCCGCGATCGCGTTCGCCGGCGCGATCGGAGTGCTCGGCGCGGTGCTGCTGTATTTCTTCGTCAATCCGCTCACGATGTGGCTCACGCTCGCCACCTTCGTCGGCTATGCCGTCGTCTACACGGTGCTGCTCAAGCCGGCCACGCCGCAGAACATCGTCATCGGCGGCGCGTCGGGCGCGATGCCGCCGGTGCTCGGCTGGGCGGCGGTGGCCAACGAGGTCAGCGCGCCGGCGCTGGTGCTGTTCCTGATCATCTTCGTCTGGACGCCGCCGCACTTCTGGTCGCTGGCGCTGTACCGGATCGACGACTACCGCAAGTCGGGCCTGCCGATGCTGCCGGTCACGCACGGCGCCGAGTTCACGCGGCTGAACATCCTGCTCTACACGCTGCTGCTGGTCGCGACGTCGCTGATGCCGTACCTGATCGGCATGAGCGGAGCGTTCTACCTCGCCAGCGCGCTCGCGCTGGGCGCCGTGTTCGTCGCCTATGCCTGGCGGATGTGGCGCTCGTACTCCGACGCGCTGGCGCGCAAGACCTTCGGCTATTCGATCTTCTATCTCGCCGCGCTGTTCGGCGCGCTGCTGGTCGACCACTACCTGCGCTGAGCGCGCGGAGATTCTCGCAGATGAACCGATACCTTCGTCGCCTGCACGCTGCCGCGCATCGCGCACGCCTGGCGGGCTGGGCGCTGGCCCTGGCCTTCGGACTCGCGCTGGCCGGCTGCCAGGGCAGGCCCGAGTTCCGCAACACCGACGTGACCGGCGCCGACTTCGGCGCCGACTTCTCGCTCACCGGTCACGACGGCAAGCCGCGCACGCTGGCCGACTTCCGCGGCAAGGCGGTGGTGATCTTCTTCGGCTACACGCAGTGCCCCGATGTCTGCCCGACGACGCTGTCGGAACTCGCCGAGGTGATGAAGCAGCTGGGGCCCGACGCCGATCGCGTGCAGGTGCTGTTCGTCAGCGTCGATCCCGAGCGCGACACGCAGGAGTTGCTCGCCAGTTACGTGCCGGCTTTCGACAAGCGCTTCCTCGGCCTGTACGGCGACGCCGAGGCCACCGCGCGCACCGCCAGGGCGTTCAAGGTCTTCTACCAGAAGGTGCCGGGCAAGACGCCCGGAAGCTACACCGTCGATCACACCGCCGGCAGCTACGTCTACGACCCACAGGGCAAGCTGCGCCTGTTCATCAAGCACGGCACGGGCCCGGAGCCCATCGTGCACGACCTGCGCATCCTGCTGAAGGACTAAGCGTGGCGACGGCCCTGATCCTGTTCGCGCACGGGGCGCGAGACCCCGCGTGGCGCGAGCCCATCGACGCGCTGGCGCGGCGCCTGCACGCGGCGCTGCCGCAGGTCGACGTGGTGCCCGCGTTCCTCGAGCTGATGAGCCCGACGCTGGGCGACGCAGTCGCCGCCGCGGTCGGGAAGGGTGCGACGCGGATCGCCGTCGCGCCGGTGTTCTGGGCGCAGGGCGGGCACCTCAAGCGCGACGTGCCTGCGCTGCTCGCGGAAGCCTGCACGACGCATCCGGGCCTGCGCATCGACCTGTGGCCGGTGCTCGGCGAGCGCGATGCGGTGCTCGACGCGATCGCGGCCGACTATCGCGACCTGTGGGCCGCGGGCGGCTGAGCCTGCAGCAGCTTTTCGATCGCCGGCGCCAGGTCGGCCGGTGCCGCGGTCGGCGCGAAGCGCTCGACGACGCCGCCCTCGCGGTCGACCAGGAACTTCGTGAAGTTCCACTTGATCGCCTCCGAACCCAGCAGCCCGGGTGCCTGCTTGCGCAGCCACGCGAACAGCGGATGCGCTTCGTCGCCGTTGACGTCGACCTTCGCGAACATCGGGAAGCTCACGCCGAACTGCGTCTCGCAGAACTTCGCGATCTCGCCCTCGCTGCCGGGCTCCTGCGAGCCGAACTGGTTGCACGGAAAGCCGAGGATCTCGAACCCGCGCTCGTGGTACTTGCGATAGAGCTCCTCGAGCCCCGCGTACTGCGGCGTGAGCCCGCACTGGCTGGCGGTGTTGACGATCAGCAGCACCTTTCCGCGGTACTTCGACAGCGCGCGCCTGGCGCCGTCGATGGTCTGTGCGCTGAAGTCGTGGACGGTGGTCATCGCGGGTCTCCTGATGGGTGCGCGTGCGCGGGCTCGGGCGCAGCGCCGGCCTGCAGCGAAGCGAGCAGGGTCGCGCCGAGGATCAGCAGCCCGCCGACGATGGTACGCGCGGCGAGCGTCTCGCCCCCCCATCCCACCGACGACAGGGCGGCGAACGGCACTTCGGACAGCATGACGATCGCCGTGACCGCGGCCGGCAGTCGCGCCGCGCCGTACTGCAGCGCGAAGTTGCCGGCCAGCAACGCGGCGGCCAGCGCGACGTTGCCGGTGATCCACGGCCACGCCGGCGCGGGCGGGCCGTCGATCGTGCCCAGCGACGCGAGCGATGCGGCCATCGCGGTGGCGACGACGAAGCCGCCGACGAACATCGCCAGCGCGCGTGCCTCGTCGGGATCGTCGCGGTGCCGGCGCACCAGCACGTTGACCAGCGCGAAGCTCGCGCCGCCGACGATGCCCAGCCAGTCGGCCAGCGACGCGGGCAGCGGCATGCCCGCGCCGGGCTGCCACAGCACGATCGCGGCCCCGCCGATCGCCAGCCCGATGCGCGCCAGCGCCGCGCCGGTGATCGGCTCGCGCAGCAGCCAGCGCGCGAGCAGCAGCGACCAGACCGGCATCAGGTAGAACAGCAGCACCACCCGAACCACCTCGCCGATCATCACGCCCCAGTTGAACGCGGCGTTCGTGATGCCCGCGGCAACGACCATCCAGAGCAGCCGCGGGCGCCGCAGCAGCGCCGGCCAGGCCGACGGGCGCCACAGGCTGACGAGGACGGTGGACAGCGCGAACGCGAAGCCGGTGGCCCACAGGCTGTGCAGGCCCAGCGCGTTCAACTGCCGGAACGGCCACCACGACACGCCCCAGACCAGCGCGTTGAACAGCAGGCAGGAGAGCGCGGCGAGCGGTGCCTCGGTGCGTGGCGGGCCGGTCGGGGACATGGGCGTCGAGGATAGCGGAAGCCGCTGCCGGGCAGGCGGAGCTCGACGGGGGAAGGGGGCGAAAAAAGAATGCCGCCTCGGGTGACCCTTCGGCGGCAAAGAGGGGGAGGAAAGAACGAATGGAACGCCGCGGCGTAACCGCGACGCTTCCGTTAGACGTACGCGGCGAGCGCGCCTTTCATCTTCTGCAGCGCCGCCTGGCGCCGTCGATGGTCTGTGCGCTGAAGTCGTGGACGGTGGTCATCGCGGGTCTCCTGATGGGTGCGCGTGCGCGGGCTCAGGCGCAGCGCCGGCCTGCAGCGAAGCGAGCAGGGTCGCGCCGAGGATCAGCAGCCCGCCGACGATGGTACGCGCGGCGTCTCGCCCCCCATCCCACCGACGACAGGGCGGCGAACGGCACTTCGGACAGCATGACGATCGCCGTGACCGCGGCCGGCAGTCGCGCCGCGCCATACTGCAGCGCGAAGTTGCCGGCCAGCAACGCGGCGGCCAGCGCGACGATTGCCGGTGATCACGGCCACGCCGGCACCCAGGTGGGCCGTCGATCGTGCCCCAGGCGCGAGCGATGCGGCCATCACGGTGGCGACGACGAAGCCGCCGACGAACATCGCCAGCGCGTGCCTCGTCGGGATCGTCGCGGTGCCGGCGCACCAGCACGTTGACCAGCGCGAAGCTCGCGCCGACGATGCCCAGCCAGTCGGCCAGCGACGCGGGCAGCGTACCCGCGCCGGGCTGCCACAGCACGATCGCGGCCCCGCCGATCGCCAGCCCGATGCGCGCCAGCGCCGCGCCGGTGATCGGCTCGCGCAGCAGCCAGCGCGCGAGCAGCGACCAGACCGGCATCAGGTAGAACAGCACCACCCGAACCACCTCGCCGATCATCACGCCCCAGTTGAACGCGGCGTTCGTGATGCCTGCGGCAACGGTCATCCAGAGCAGCCGCGGGCGCCGCAGCAGCGCCGGCCAGGCCGACAGGCGCCACAGGCTGACGAGGACGGTGGACAGCGCGAACGCGAAGCCGATGGCCCACAGGCTGTGCAGGCCCAGCGCGTTCAACTGCCGGAACGGCTACCGACGCCCCGAGACCAGCGCGTTGAACAGCAGGCAGGAGAGCGCGGCGAGCGGTGCCTCGGTGCGTGGCGGGCGGTCAGGGACATGGGCGTCGAGGATAGCGGAAGCCGGCTGCCGGTGCAGGCGGAGCTCGACGGGGGAAGGGCGAAAAAAGAATGCCGCCTCGGGTGACCCTTCGGCGGCAAAGAGGAGGAAAGAACGAATGGAACGCCGCGGCGTGACCGCGGCGCTTCCGTTAGACGTACGCGGCGAGCGCGCCTTTCATCTTCTGCAGCGCCTTGGCCTCGATCTGGCGAATCCGTTCGGCCGACACGCCGAACTCGTCGGCGAGCTGGTGCAGCGTCATCGTGCCGCCGTCCGACTCGTCGCGCAGCCAGCGCGCCTCGACGATCCGCCGGCTGCGCGCGTCGAGCGCTTCGAGCGCGCGGGCGATGCCGTCGCTCTGCAGCCGGTCGTATTCGCGCGCCTGGAGCACCTGGGTGGGCTCGGAGTGCGGTGCCGCGAGCCACGCCGCCGGGGCGTAGCTCTCTTCGCCGTCGTCGACCTGGCCGTCGAGCGCGAGATCCTGGCCGCCGAGACGGGTCTCCATCTCGATGACGTCCTTGTCGCGCACGTTCAGTTCGCGCGCGATCGCGTCGACCTCGGACGGCGTCAGCGTGTGCGCGCCGTTCTTGTGCGAGCGCAGGTTGAAGAACAGCTTGCGCTGGGCCTTGGTCGTCGCGACCTTGACCATCCGCCAGTTCTTCAGGATGTACTCGTGGATCTCGGCCTTGATCCAGTGCAGCGCGAACGACACGAGCCGTACCCCGCGCTCGGGGTCGAAGCGCTTGACGGCCTTCATCAGGCCGATGTTGCCCTCCTGGATCAGGTCGGCGTGCGGCAGCCCGTAGCCCAGGTACTGCCGGGCCACCGAGACGACGAGCCGCAGGTGCGACATCACCAGCTCGCGCGCGGCGTCGAGATCCTGCCGATCGCGGTAGCGCCGGGCGAGATCGACCTCGTGCTCGGCGCTCAGCATCGGCAGCCGGTGCACCGCCGAGATGTAGGCGTCCAGGTTCCCGACGGCCGGCAATGCCATGATCGCGCCGGCATGGCCGGCAGGCACGAGGGCGGTCGAATTCCGTTTGGACATGTACGCTTTCCTTTCGTGGCTCGGGGAAGCGACTGCCGGGCCGGATGAGGCGCCGAGTGCCCTCACCACCTGATGACCGACCAGTCAGTTCCGAGCGCCATGCAAATTTAGCACTCATTGGCCGAGAGTGCCAACAAATCCCTGCTATCGGGGCGATTGCTCCCACCGACGACTGCCGATGCCGGCTGGCAGGTCACAAGCCATTGATCGAGAAGCAGATTCTGCAAGGCCGCGCGTCCGGCCCGGCTGCCGGCGGCCGAATGCCGTGGTACCGTTCCGGCGACCAACCTTACGCGTCGACGGGGTTCGCCGGCGCGGCGTGCGAACGTCCCCGGGAGTCCGGCATGCTGGAGCTCTACACCTTCTTCCGAAGCTCGGCTTCGTTCAGGGTGCGGATCGCCCTGAACCTGAAAGGCCTCGACTGGACCCCGACAGTCGTCTGGCTGCCTTCGGGCGAGCAAGCCGAGTCCGCCTACCGGTCGGTCAATCCGCAGGGGCTGGTTCCGGTGCTGGTCGATGGCGGGCACCGGTTGAACCAGTCGCTGGCGATCATCGAATACCTGGACGAAACGAAGTCCGGCCCGAAGTTGTTGCCTGCCGACCCGTTGGGGCGTGCCCGGGTGCGATCGCTGTCGATGCTGATCGCGGCCGAGATCCATCCGCTGAACAACCTGCGCGTGCTCGAGCACCTGCGCGACGCGCTGAAGCTCGACAAGTCGGCCATCGCCGACTGGTACCGGCACTGGTGCGACGAGGGGCTCGCCGCATTCGAGCGCCAGCTGGCCGACGCAGCGACCGGGCGGTTCTGCCACGGCGACCAGCCGACGATGGCCGACGCCTGCCTGGTGCCGCAGATCTTCAACGCCCGCAGGTTCGAGACGAAGGTCGAGCGATACCCGACCGTGATGCGGATCTTCGACGAGTGCATGGCGCTCGAGGCTTTCCGCAAGGCCGAGCCGTCGGCTCAGCCCGAGGCGTCGCGAGTGCAGTGATCGCGGCGGGCGGCGCGCCCCCCCGAGCGGTGGCCGCGGCCCGACCGGCGGGCGCCGGCCCGCGGGTGCCCCGTCATAGCATTGACCGGGACCCGCCACCGCGAACAGACTCTCGCCTGGTACGTGGTCGCGAACCTCACGACGAACAGCGAGCGCCCATGCCAGCCGAGACCAGCCATCACCTCCCCGTCACCATCCGGGTGGCGTCCACCGACGCCGACCTGCGCAAGGTACTGGCCGTGCGCGCCGCGGCCGCGGGCAAGCCGTCGACGGCTGCGGCGACCGCGCCCGAAACCTGGGACCAGCGCCCGAACGCCACGCTGCTGCTCGCCGAATCGCGGATCGACGGCGAGGCGCTGGGCAGCCTGCGAATCCTCGCGAGCGAGCGCGGCAGGCTGATGGTCGAGGACCGCGTCGCACTGCCGGCGTCGCTCAAGGCGGTGTCGGTGGCCGAGGCGTCGAGCCTCGCGGTGAAGGCCGGTCGCAGCGCCACGCTGGTGCGCCTGATGCTGTGGAAGGCGTTCCATCGCTATTGCCTGGCGGCGCAGGTGGACACGATGCTGATCGCGGTGCGCGAGTCCGCACTTCGGCAGTACGAGTGGCTCGGCTTCCACGATCCGCAGTCGGCGCCGGCGCGCTTCTCGCCGGACGGCACCGGACCTGCGACGCACCGCCTGCTCACGCTGGGCGTCTTCGAGGCGCACGATCGCTCGCTGCAGGGCGGGCATCCGCTTCACGATTTCTTCTTCGTCGAGCGCCACCCCGAGATCGACCTGCTCGCTCCGATCGGATCGCGCCGGGACGGGCAGCGGCCTGCTGGCGCCGCCGTGCTTCCGGACCACGCGAGCATCGCCGCGCAGTTGCAGCAGGTGGCGATCGTCTGAACAGGTTCTAGTCGAACAGCGCGCTCGCGAACTCTTCGGCCGAGAACGCCTGCAGGTCTTCGATGCCTTCGCCCACGCCGACGAAGTAGACCGGGATCGGCCGCTCGCGGCGCGTGTGGGCCAGCGCCGCGATCGCGCCGCCCTTCGCGGTGCCGTCGAGCTTGGTCACGATCAGCCCCGACAGCCCGATCGCGTCGTCGAACGCCTTGACCTGCGCGAGCATGTTCTGGCCGGTATTGCCGTCCAGGACCAGCAGCGTCTCGTGCGGCGCGCCGTCCATCGCCTTGGCGACGACGCGGCGGATCTTCTTCAGCTCTTCCATCAGGTGCAGCTGCGTCGGCAGCCGGCCCGCGGTGTCGATCATCACGACGCCGGTGCGCCGCGCGCGTCCGGCGCTCACCGCGTCGAAGGCCACGGCCGCCGGGTCGCCGCCCTGTTGCGCGATGACCTCGACGTCGTTGCGCGAGCCCCATTCGGCGAGCTGCTCGCGCGCCGCGGCGCGGAAGGTGTCGCCGGCAGCGAGCAGGATCGACTTGCCTTCGCGTCGAAGGTGATGCGCGAGCTTGCCGATCGACGTGGTCTTTCCCGCTCCGTTGACACCGGCGATCATCAGCACGAGCGGCTCGGCGCGATCGATGTCCATCGGCTTCTCGAGTGGCTCGAGCAATTCGACGGCGAGTGCGCGCAGCGCCTGCCGGACCTGCTCGCCGTCGGCGAGCCGGTCGCGGCGCACGCGCTGCTGGAGCTCGCGCATCAGCCAGTCGGTCGTCGCGACGCCGGCATCGCTGGCGAGCAGCGCCGATTCGAGCTCCTCGAACAGCGCGTCGTCGACGCGCGCACCCGAGAACAGGCCGGCGAGGTTGCCGCGGGTCTTCGACAGGCCTTCGCGCAGCCGCTTCATCCACGAGCGGCGCTCGGGCGCGGGCTCGACGGCGGTGGCGCGGGCCCCGGCGTCGAACGCGGGCGGGACGACGGTGGGAAGGGGAGCCTCGAGCGCTGGGGCCTGAACCGCGGCCGGCGGTGCCGTTTCGGTCGTCGCTTCGACCGGACCGGCGAGCACTTCGCCCGGGTACAGCGCCGACCCGGGGCCGCCGGCAGGCGCGGTGGCGGGCGCGGCAGCCTCGGGAACCGGCGCGGGCGCGGGAGAGGGGGCGGCGCCGCCTTCGGGGGGCCTTTTGCGACGTAGGAATCCGAACATGGCTACACTCGGGCTCGATTCTACCCGCACCGAACATGCCGATTCCCGCCCGCCCGCCGAAGCCGACTTCCCGCCCAGCCTCCGTCGCCAGCGCTCTCGCCGCGTTCGTGCTCGCCGCTTCGCTCGGCGCGTGCGCGCTGCCGCAGGCTGCGCAGCCGCCGGGCGATGCCCGGGCCGCCACGGCGCAGCCGTCCGCGCCGTCGCGCGCGGCGCCGGCCGCGCAAGCATCCGGCGTGTTCGAGCGCACGCTGCCCAACGGGATGAAGGTCATCGTGCGCGAAGACCGTCGCGCGCCCACCGTCGTTCACCTCGTGATGTATCGCGTCGGCTCGATGGACGAGGTGAACGGCACGACCGGGGTGGCGCACGTGCTCGAGCACATGATGTTCAAGGGCACGAAGGCGGTTCCCGCGGGCGAGTTCTCGCGCCGCGTCGCGGCGCTCGGCGGGCGCGAGAACGCGTTCACGACGCGCGACTACACCGGCTACTACCAGCAGCTCGGCAGCCGCCACCTGCCCGACGTGATGAAGCTGGAGGCCGACCGGATGTCGAACCTCGCGTTCGCCCGCGAGGACTTCGACAAGGAGATCAAGGTCGTGATGGAGGAGCGGCGGCTGCGCATCGAGGATCGCGCGCAGGCGCTGGTCTACGAACAGCTGATGGCCAGCGCGTTCACGGCGTCGCCGTACCGGGTGCCGGTGATCGGCTGGATGGGCGACCTCGAGTCGATGCGCGCGAGCGACGCCGCGGCCTGGTACCACCGCTGGTACACGCCGTCGAACGCGATCCTGGTGGTGGTCGGCGACGTCTCCGGAGAGGAGGTCTACCGGCTCGCCGAGCGCACGTACGGGCGGATCGAGCCACACGCGCTCCCCGAGCGCAAGCCGCAGAACGAGCCGCTGCAGCGCGGGCTGCGCCGGGTGTGGGTCAAGGCCCCCGCCGAGAATCCGTACGTGATCATGGGCTTCAAGGTGCCGCGGCTCTCCGACGTCGAGCGCGACACCGAGCCGTACGCGCTCGAGCTGCTCGCGGCGGTGCTCGACGCCGACGAGAACGGCCGGCTGACGCGCGACATCGTGCGCGGCTCGCGCGTCGCCAACCAGGTGGGCGCCGGCTACGCGCTGGTCGCCCGGGGCCGGCGCTGTTCATGCTCGACGGAACGCCGGCCCAGGGGCGCAGCACCGAGGACGTCGAGCGCGCCCTGCGCGCCGAGATCGCCCGGATCGCGCGCGACGGCGTGCGCGACGACGAGCTGCGCCGGATCAAGACGCAGTACGTGGCCGGCCAGATCTACAAGCGCGATTCGATCATGTCGCAGGCGATGGAGATGGGCAGCCTGGAAATCTCGGGCTTCTCGCACGCCGACGCCGATCGCATCCTCGAGCGGATCCGCACCGTGACCGCGGCCGACGTGCAGGCGGTCGCCGGCAAGTACTTCGGCGACGACGCGCTGACGGTTGCCACGCTCATGCCGCAGCCGATCGACGAACGCGCGGCGCGCAAGCCCGCGGCAGGCGCGCGTCACCAGTGAGCATCGCCATGACGTTCGCCCTGCGCATCCTGGCCGCCTTCCTGGCGGCGGCCGCATTCATGTCGGGCGCGGCGCGCGCCGCGCTGCCGATCGAGCACTGGACGACGCCCAATGGCGCGCGCGTCTACTTCGTGCGCGCCGACTCGATTCCGATGCTCGACGTGAGCCTGGATTTCGACGCCGGCAGCCGGCTCGATCCGGCCGGCCGCGCCGGCCTGTCCTCGATCGCCAACGCGATGCTGGCTCGAGGCGCGGGCGGCCTCGACGAGTCCGCGATCTCGAGGGTTTCGCGCGAATCGGCGCGCAGCGCGGCGGCGGAGCCGGCGACGATCGCGCCAGCGTCACGCTGCGCACGCTGACCAGCGAACCCGAGCTCGACGAGGCGCTGGCGCTGCTGGCGCGCGTCGTGGCGCGCCCCGACTTTCCCGCGGCCGTGCTCGCGCGTGAGAAGGAGCGCGCGATCCAGGCGATCCGCGAGTCGGAGACCAAGCCCGAGACGATCGTCCAGCGCGCCTTCGACCGGGCGATGTACGCAAGCCATCCGTACGGCGTGCACGCGACCCCCGAGACGGTTGCGGCGATCACGCGCGACGACCTCGTCGCGTTCCACCGCGGCTACTACGATGCGCGCAGTGCCGTGGTCTCGATGATCGGCGCGATCAGCCGCGAGCGGGCGCAGGCGATCGCCGAGCAGCTCACGCGCGACCTGCCGCCGGGCGGCGCGGCCCGCGTCGTCGGCCCGGTCGTGCCGCCGCAGCAGGCGATCGAGCGGCGCATCGAGCACCCGTCCACGCAGAGCCACATCCTGATCGGCCAGCCTTCGATCGCGCGCGGCGACCCGGACTTCTTCCCGCTGCTGGTCGGCAACTACGTGCTCGGCGGCGGCGGGTTCGTCTCGCGGCTCTACGATGAGGTGCGCGAGAAGCGCGGCCTGGCCTACAGCGTCTATTCGTACTTCGCGCCGATGCTGCAGCAGGGGCCGTTCACGATCGGCCTGCAGACGCAGCGCACCCAGACGGCGGTGGCGCTCGGCGTCGTGCGCGAGACGCTGGCGCGGTTCCTGCGCGACGGGCCGACCGAGGCGGAGCTCGCGGCCGCGAAGGCGAACCTGGTCGGCGGCTTCGCGCTGCGCATCGACTCGAACCGCAAGATCCTCGACAATCTCGCGGTGATCGGCTTCTACCGGCTGCCGCTCGACTACCTCGATCGCTGGACCTCACGGGTCGAGCAGGTCACGCTCGACGAGGTGCGCGCGGCGTTTGCGCGGCACGTGCGGGCCGACGCGCTCGTCACCGTGGTGGTCGGCAACGGCGACGCAGCGCCCGGTGGCAGCGCCGCCCGCTAGGGGCGCGGCCCCGCCCGCGCCTCGCGGCGCCGGCCGGCCTGCCGCGGGCAAGGAGCGGGCAAGGGCGCGCACCGGGTGCGCATCGTCGGCGGCCAGTGGAAGCGGACGCCGCTCGCCGTGCCGGACGTGCCCGGCCTGCGGCCGACTCCCGACCGCGTGCGCGAGACGCTGTTCAACTGGCTCGGCCAGTCGCTCGAGGGCCGCGACTGCCTCGACCCGTTCGCCGGCTCGGGCGCGCTCGGCCTCGAGGCGGCCTCGCGCGGCGCGCGCCGGGTGGTGATGGTCGAGCGTGACCGGACCGCAGTCGCCGCGATCCGCGCGGCGATCGAGCGCCTGCGCGCCGGCGGCGTCGAGCTGGTCGCCGGCGACGCGTTCGACGCGCTTCGCCGGCTCGCGCGGGCCGGCGAGCGCTTCGACCTGGTATTCCTCGACCCGCCGTTCGGGCACGGGCTCGTGGAGCAGGCGCTGCCGCTGCTGGCGCCGTTGCTGGCGCCCGGCGCGCGGGTCTACGTGGAGGCCGGCGCGCGGTTCGCGCCGCCGCCGGGCTGGCGCCTCGAGCGGGGCGACCGGGCCGGCAACGTCCACTATCATCTGATCGTCCGCGACGATGGCCGTCCGGACGGCATCTCAGGGGGGACGCAACCATGACCAGGGCGATCTATCCGGGCACCTTCGACCCGCTGACCCGCGGGCACGAAGACCTCGTTCGCCGCGCGGCCAAGCTGTTCGAGTCTCTGGTCGTGGCGGTCGCCGACAGTCGCGGCAAGAACCCGATTTTCAGCCCCGACGAGCGCCTGGCGATCGCGCGCGAGACGCTGAACCACTACCCGAACGTCGAGATCGTCGGCTTCTCCGGCCTGCTGGTGAACTTCGTTCGCCAGCAGAAGGCCGACGTGGTGATCCGCGGGCTGCGCGCGGTCAGCGACTTCGAGTACGAGTTCCAGATGGCCGGCATGAACCGCCACCTGATGCCGGAGGTCGAGACGATCTTCATGACCCCGACCGACCAGTACCAGTTCATCTCCGGCACGCTGGTGCGCGAGATCGCACTGATGGGCGGCGACGTCTCCAAGTTCGTCGCGCCGTCGGTGCAGGAGTGGCTGCGCAAGAAGCTCGTGCAGCTCGGCGCGCGGCCTCGGTGAGTCCGAAAGGGGCGTGCCGATGGCGCTGATCATCACCGACGAGTGCATCAACTGCGATGTCTGCGAGGCGGAGTGCCCGAACGGGGCCATTTCGATGGGCCCCGAGATCTACGTCATCGACCCCGATCGATGCACCGAATGCGCCGGGCACTTCGACGAGCCGCAATGCCGGCAGGTCTGCCCGGTCGACTGCATCCCGTTCGATCCCGACCGCCGCGAGACGCGCGAGCAGTTGATGGCGAAGTACCGGCGCCTGCAGGCCGAGGCCGGCGCGAAGACCGGCAACTGACGTCGCGTCGAATCGACATCGCGTCGTCATCGGAGGCGGGCAGCATGGGCGTTTTCCGGATGACCGACATGGACCTGATCGTCTGGCGGCATGCGGACGCTGGCGATGCCGAAGCCGACGCGGCGAGCGACGCCGGGAGGCGGCTCACCGAACGCGGCCGCAAGCAGGCTGAGCGCATGGCGCGCTGGCTTCGCGCCCGATTGCCCGAGCGCTACACGGTACTTTCGAGCCCCGCGGCGCGGGCGCGCGAGACCGCCGAGGCGCTCGGCGCGAAGGTGCGCGTCGACGCGCGCCTGGGCCCGGGCGCCGACGTCGCGCAGTGCCTCGCCGCGCTCGAGTGGCCGGAAGGTCCCGAGACGCGCTCGCGACACGTCGTGCTGGTCGGGCACCAGCCCGCGCTCGGCCGACTGGTGAGCCTGCTCCTGTCGGGCGAGGAAGCCGACTGGAGCGTGAAGAAGGGCGCGATCTGGTGGCTGACGACCCGCGAGCGTGAAGGACGCGCGCAGGTGATGCTGCGCGCGGCGATCTCGCCCGACCTCGCCTGAGCAATCGAGAGCGAGTCGGCCTCGCCTGCGCGTGCCGGCTAGATCGTCTCGTAGACGAACTTCTCGAAGACGCGCACCTCGGACCAGGCTGATGCCTCGCCCAGCAGGCTCTCGTGGGCCAGCGGGAAGCGCTGCGCCCACTGCTTCGGCATCTCCAGGCGCAGCGAGCGTCGCTGAAGGAACAGCGCGGGCGTCGGCACCTCCTGGTCGTCGCGCTTGCGGTGCAGGATGGTCGAGACGCGCAGCGCCACGACCTTCAGCCATCCGAGGTCGTCGCCGATCAGCCCGCGCAGCTTGCGCAGGCCACCGATCTGCGCAAGCGCGAGGTTCGCGAGCGCCGCCTGCTCGCGGCGCGAGAACCCGGGCATGTCGGCGTGACCGAGGATGTACGCCGAGTGCTTGTGGAAGCCCTCGTGCGAGATCGTCCTGCCGACCTCGGCGAGCTCGGCAGCCCAGCCGAGCACCTGCCGGCGCGCGTGCAGCACCTCCTGCGCGGCGCGCGCGCCCTGGTCGAACAGCGCGAGCGCGGTGTCGCGAACCCGCCGCGCGTGGCGCCGGTCGACGCCGTAGCGGGCGAGCATCTGCTCGACGGTGATCGCGCGCGTGTCGCGACCCTCGCTTCGCCCGAGCATGTCGTAGAGCACGCCCTGGCGCAGCGCGCCGCCGCAGTAGCGCATCGAGTCGATGCCGAGCTCGTCGAACGCCGCCATCATCACCGCCAGCCCGCCGGCCAGCACCGGCCGGCGGTCGGGGCGCAGGCCGGCCAGTTGCACGGCGTCGACGTGTCCGGCCCCGATCAGCGCGGCGTGGATGCGCGCCAGCGAGTCACGGTCGAGTTCGTCGGCGCCCCACTGCGCCTGGGCGACCTGCCACAGCGACTTCGCGGTGCCCGACGTGCCGACCGCGTAGCGCCAGCGCTGGTGCGCGAACGGCTCGGCGACCTGCGCGAAGGTCGCGCGCGCCGCGTAGTAGGCGTGCTCGAAGGCCTCGCGCCCGACGTGCCCCTCCGGGAAGTGGCGAGTCGACAGCGCCACGCAGCCCACCGGCGCAGACTCGAGCGTGCTCGCGCGCATGTCGGTGCCGACGATGCACTCGGTGGACCCGCCGCCGATGTCGACCACCAGCCGCGGCACGCCGTCGCCCGGCAATTCGTGCGCCGCGCCGAGGTAGATGAGTCGCGCCTCCTCGAGTCCCGAGATCACCTCGATCGGAAAGCCGAGCGCGGCCTCGGCGGTCGCGAGGAACTGGGCGGCGTTGCTCGCCACGCGCAGCGTGTTCGTCGCCACCGCGCGCACCGCTTCGGGCGCGAACGAGCGCAGGCGCTCGCCGAACATCGCGAGCGCCGCCAACCCGCGGTCGCGCGAAGCGGCATCGAGGCTGCCATCCTCGCGCAGGCCGCCGGCCAGCCGTACCGTCTGCTTGACGCCGTCGAGCGGCAGCACGAGCTCGCCGAGCGGCGAGCCCTCGACCCGGCCGATCAACAGGCGAAAGCTGTTCGATCCGAGGTCGACCGCGGCCAGCAATCGGTATCCGGACATGGGCGGGCGAGGCGTCGGCGGGGTTCGGGAAGCAGGGGCCTGAAATCTCACCAGCCGAAGTATGACAAAGTGTGCGGGTCGATCGGCCGCCATCGCAACCGGATGAACAGCAAGCGCACCGTCACGAAGCCGTCACGAAGGAAGGGCAAGCTCGCGCGCATGGACGCGAAGACGGGTTCAGCGGCCCGGCTGCTCGATCGCGAGATCGGAATCCTGGCATTCAACGAGCGGGTGCTGGCGCAGGCCGAGGACCAATCGGTGCCGCTGCTCGAGCGGCTGCGCTTCCTCACCATCGTGAGCAGCAACCTCGACGAGCTGTTCGAGATCCGCGTCGCCGAGTTCAAGGAGCTGCTGCTCGCAGGGCGCGGCGACGGCCCGACGCTGCGCCGCAGCCTGGCGGCGATCCACGAGCGCGCGCGCCGGCTGGTGGCTCGGCAGTACGAGTTGCTGAACCGGACGATCCTGCCGCAGCTGGCCGCGCACGGCGTCGTCATGCACACCCGGCTGAACTGGACCGACGCGCAGCGCCAGTGGGCCGAGCGCATCTTCGAGACCGAGATCGAGCCGCTGCTCACGCCGATCGCACTCGACCCGGCGCACCCGTTCCCGCGCATCCTCAACAAGAGCCTGAACTTCGTCGTCGAGCTCAGCGGAGTCGACGCGTTCGGTCGCCGCGCAGGCATCGCGATCGTCCAGGCGCCGCGCGCGCTGCCGCGCATCCTGCGCGTGCCGCCGGAGGTGTCCGGCGCGCCGCACGGCGTGATGCCGCTCACTTCGATCGTGCAGGGCTTCGTCGATCGATTGTTCCAGGGGCTCGAGGTGCGTTCGGTGCACCAGTTCCGTCTCACGCGCAACAGCGATCTGTTCGTCGACGACGAGGAGGTCACCGACCTGCGCGCGGCGCTGCAGGGCGAGCTGGTCCAGCGCCAGTACGGCGACGAGGTCAGGCTCGAGGTCTCCGCCGGCATCTCCGACGCGCTGGTTGCGCGCCTGCTGCGCGAGTTCGACCTGGAGGAGCAGGACTGCTATCGCGTCGACGGGCCGGTCAACCTGGTGCGGCTGCAACAGGTCATCGACCTGGTCGACCTGCCCGAGCTCAAGTATCCGCCTTTCGAGCCGTCGGTGCCCGCGGTGCTGCGCGAGAAGGACCTCTTCGCCGCGATCCGCAAGCGCGACATCCTGGTCCACCACCCGTACGAGTCGTTCGCGCCGGTGATGGAGTTCCTGGTCAGCGCTGCCCGTGATCCGCGCGTCGTCGCGATCAAGCAGACCGTCTACCGAACCGGCGCCGACTCGGCGCTGATGCAGGCGCTGATCGACGCCGCGCACGCCGGCAAGGAAGTGACGGTGGTGGTCGAGCTGATGGCGCGCTTCGACGAGGAGACGAACATCAACTGGGCCGCCAAGCTCGAGCAGGCAGGCGCCCACGTGGTCTACGGAGTCGTCGGCCACAAGACGCACGCGAAGATGGCGATGGTGTTGCGCCGGGAGACCGCGAAGGGCGCCACCGTGTTGCGCCGCTACGTGCACCTGGGCACCGGCAACTACCACCCGCGCACCGCCCGGCTCTACGAGGACTTCGGGTTGTTCACCGCAAGCGAGGACATCTGCGCCGACGTGCACGAGGTGTTCCGCAGGCTCACCGGCCTGGGCCAGCGCGGCACGTTGCGGCTGCTGGCGCAGGCGCCGTTCACCCTGCACGAGATGCTGCTCGCGTCGATCCGGCGCGAAGCTGCCAACGTCCGCGCCGGCAAGAAGGCGTATCTCGCGGCCAAGGTCAACGCGCTGCTCGAGCCGACGGTGATCGACGCGCTGTACGAGGCGAGCGCCGCGGGGGTGAGAATCGACCTGATCGTGCGCGGCGTCTGCGCGCTGCGGCCCGGGGTGCCGGGGCTGTCCGGGAACATCGCGGTGCGCTCGGTCGTCGGCCGTTTCCTCGAGCACAGCCGCGTCTTCTTCTTCCACAACGGCGGAAAGAAGGACGTCTGGCTGTCGTCGGCCGACTGGATGGACCGCAACCTGTTCCGGCGCGTCGAGATCGCGTTTCCGGTGCGCGACCGAAAGCTCAAGGAGCGGGTGATCGACGAGGCGATCGACGTGCACCTGCGCGACAACGTCAATGCGTGGGTGATGGACGGCGACGGCAACTACCGGCGCAAGCGCCGTCGAGGCAGGCCCTTCGTCTCGCAACTGGCGCTTCTCGCACGGCTTGCCGGCGCGTAGCGGCTGGCGTCGCGGTCCGCCGCGGCGCGTCGCGCGCACGCAGCCCCGCGGCGGCGCACTACAGCCGCTTCATCAGTTTCAGCAGCCGGTAGACGACGGGCCGGTACGGCGGCATGAACAGCGCCATCCCGTTCAGTCGCGATTGCCTGAACACCGGCGTGAGCTTGCTCATCGTGTCGAAGCCCCACTTGCCGTGGTAGTGGCCCATGCCGGACGGGCCGACACCGCCGAACGGCAGTTCCTCCTGCGCGACGTGCAGCAGCGTCTCGTTGATGCACGCCCCGCCGACGTGCGTCTGCTCGAGCGCCCAGTCGGCGCGCCGGCGATCGTCGTCGAACCAGTAGAGCGCCAGCGGGTGCGCCATCGCGTTGACGAACGCCACCGCGTCCTCGGGCCGGTCGTACGGCAGCACCGGCAGGATCGGGCCGAAGATCTCGTGCTTCATCGCCACCAGCGAGTGCGGCGGATCGACCAGGACCACCGGCCCGAGGCGGTGCGCCGCGTCGTCGCGGGCGGGCCCGTCGAACAGCTCGACCGAGCGCACGCCGCCGGCCGTCGCGTCGTCGAGGTAGCCGAGCAGTCGCTCGTACTGCCGCGCATCGACGATGCTGCAGTAGTCGCGATCGGCGAGTCCCGCCGGGTGCATCGCGCGCGCGCGGGCGCGGGCGTGCTCGACGAACGCGTCGAGGCCGTCGCGCGGCACGAGCACGTAGTCGGGCGCGATGCAGGTCTGGCCGGCATTGAGCAGCTTGCCCGCCATGATCCGCGTCGCGGCGCGCTCGAGCGGATAGCCGGGCGCGACCACGGCCGGCGATTTGCCGCCCAGTTCCAGCGTCACCGGCGTGAGGTTGGCGCTGGCCGCCGCCATCACCTTCCGGCCGACCGAGGTCGAGCCGGTGAAGATGAGGTGGTCGAACGGCAGCGCGGCGAACGCAGCCGCCACGTCGGCGCCACCGGTGACGACCGCGACCTCCTCGGGTGCGAACGCCTGGCCGACCAGGCGCTGCAGCAGCGCCGAGAAGGCCGGCGTGTACTCGGACATCTTGATCATCGCGCGGTTGCCGGCTGCGAGCGCGCCGGCCAGCGGTCCGACGGCCAGGAACAGCGGATAGTTCCACGGCACGATGATCCCGACGACACCCACCGGCCGCGGCATGACCCACGCGCGCGCCGGCAGGAACCACTTCGAGACCCAGGCGCCGCGCGGCTTCATCCAGCGCCGCCCGCCGCGCAGCGCGGCGCGGACCTCCGCGATCGAAGGGAACAACTCGGCGACCTGCGTTTCGACGCGCGGGCGGCCGCCGAAGTCGGCGTCGATCGCCTCCTCGATCGCGGATTCGTTGTCGACCAGCAGCCTGCGCAGGCGCTCGAGCCGGTCGCGCCGGACGTCCCATTCGGGATAGGGCGCCGAGCGATGGGCGCCGCGCTGCATTTCGAGAAGGGTGTAGGGGTCGGGAGTTCCTTCGTCGGGCTTCATGGGGGGTCCAGTGCGCTCGGGCGTGGTCGTCGGGCCAAGCATAAGACGCGCCGGTCGAGACCGGCCTCCAATCTGCCGCTCGCCTGACACAGGCTGACGTCGAAAATCTTTACAGCGCCGTGCCGCCCGCGTCGATCCTGCTGCCAGAATTTCGATTATTTTCAAGCACTTGAGTTGCCAAGGCACGTTTTATGCCTTGATTTCGATCAAGGAATCCGGCCAATCCCGACCGGTCCTCCACGGAGGAGCGATGAAGATGAAGCTGCACAGAGTTCTGTCGATGCTTGCATCGGCACTACT
This sequence comes from Burkholderiaceae bacterium, assembly GCA_046347945.1. Taxonomy (GTDB): domain Bacteria; phylum Pseudomonadota; class Gammaproteobacteria; order Burkholderiales; family Burkholderiaceae_E; genus Zeimonas. The sequence goes on along the minus strand of JAXMFB010000018.1, from coordinate 17,405 downwards.
GGCTTTGGCGGCCCTGTCGCCGGCGTCCGCGAAGACGTTGGTGCTGGAGGGCTCCGACGCCACCACGTTCCACGGTGCCCAAGCCGGTGGCGACACCTACACCGAGCAGCTGTGGGCGTTCATGCGGCAGGGTTCGGCGTTGCCGATGATCGTGTTCGGCACTTCGCCGATTCCGCACGCCGATCCCGGCACCGTGTTCACCAACGACCTGACGGGTCTGAGTGCGGCGAGCTACAGCGCGCTGTACATCCAGAGTCCCGGCGGCTGCTGCGACCAGAACCTCGCGGGCGCGTCGGCCTTTGCCGCGCAGATCGGCGCGTTCTACGCGGCCGGCGGCAGCGTCGCGATCCAGGACTACCAGGGCGGCAACTGGTCGTTTATCGACCCCGTCCTCGCGACGCCGCCCGCGGGCGCGGTCATGGGCTACAACACCGGCGGCGGTGGGCCGACCTGTACCGACAACGAGGTGTTCAACACCGAGGGGCTGTCCAAGGGCTTCACGCAGCCGCCCGCGCTGGGTTGCTGGGAGCACCAGGCGTACTCGATGGCGCACTTCGGCGCGCTGGGCTTCCTGAGCCTGGTCGACTCCGACCCCGCGTACTTCGGTCTCGACGCATCCGGCAAGGCGCTCGGCTCGGCTTTCCTCGCGCTGGGCGGTTCGCTCGGCACGCCGGGCTGCACCGACCCGACGGGCGCGACCTGCGATGGCGGTGGCACGACGGTGCCCGAGCCGGGTTCGCTGGCGCTGCTGGGTGGCGTGCTGCTCGGGTTGCTGGTTGCGCGTCGCAAGCGCGGCTGAACGCATCACGCTCGCCGATCGGGCCGACCGGGCCCGCAGCGGGCGGCGGCCGTCGGCCCGCCGGCGGCGACGATCAGGGCAGGCGCGCGCTGAGAAGGTGCGCCGGCGCGTCGAAGGCGACGCTTGCGTCGGCGGCCACGAAGCGCGCCATCGTGCGCTGCGCCTTCGCGACCAGGGTCGCCAGCTGGTCGTCGTCGACGAGCGCCGAGAACGACCAGCCGCGCACGTTCGTTCGGATCCAGTCGTCGATCGACGCGAATCGGGCGGTGCCGCCTCGCGTCTCGATTCGTGGATCGGCGAGGCCGGCGCGTCGGGCGAGCGACGCGAGCTCGGCGGCGTTTCCGAGCGAGAACGGTGCGCGCAGCGCGTCTGCCGCTTCGCTTCCGCAGGTCTGCTCGAGAAGCCGCACCAGTTCCGCGAACCCGGGCGTGCGATCGAGCGCATCCCAGACCGCGACCCGGCCGCCGGGCCGAAGCACGCGCAGCATCTGCCGCAGGCCGGCAACCCGGTCCTCGAAGAACATCAGGCCGAACTGGCATACCACCGCATCGAAGCTCGCGTCCTCGCAGGGCAGCGCCTCGGCGCGGCCGGCGCGCCAGTCGATATCCGGCGCCACGCGACGCGCGACCGCGAGCATCGCTTCGTTCGGGTCGACGCCGACGATGTCCCGCGCGGTTCCGACGCGCTGCGCCGCGCAACGCGCGAGCACGCCGGTCCCGCAGGCGACGTCCAGCACTCGAGGGGTGTCGGGCCCGACTCGCGCTGCGTCGAGCATCGGGCCGGTCCATTGTCGGAACAGGGCAGGCACGAAGAACCGCTCGTAGGTATCGGCCGCGTCGAAGCCCACCTGTCCCGCCAGCGCTGCACTGGCGGCCGTGCTCGTTGTCGTGCTCATCGCATTTCTCCTCGCTGCGCTGCGGCGTCGCCCCGGTGCGATCCGTGTCCGGCGGTGTCGGGGCACGACGCCGTCGGCGTATCATCGACCGGGCCATGCACAAGCTCCATGACCGATCTTCCGGATCGCATGGCGCAGCGTCCGGCATTGCGCGACGCGCCGCCCGGGAGCGGGCGCGCAGCCCGCGCGCGCAGGGCGTCGACGTGCTGTCCGAAGTCCTCGGCTCGCTGCGCCTGACCGGCTCGATGTTCTTCCTGGTCGAGGCGGCCGAACCATGGGCCACGCGCGCGCCGCGCGCGGCCGAGTTCGCGCGGTCGGTGCTTCCGGCGTCGCGACAGCTGGTCTCGTATCAGTGGTCATCGAAGGCGGCTGCTGGGCCGGGATCGATGGCAGCCCACCGGCGCGTCTCGACTCGGGCGACGTCTTCGTCGTGCCGCACGGCGATGCGTACTTCCTCGCCGGGCCCGGCCCGGCGCCGCCGCGACGCGACGAGCCGCAGGTGCACGCCTTCTTTCGCGAAATGGCTGCAGGTCGCCTCGCTCCGGTCGTGCGCACCGGGGGACGGGGCCCCGGCACGACCCGCTTCATCTGCGGCTTCCTGGGCTGTGATTCGCCCGGCTTCGATCCGGTGCTCGGCGCGATGGCGCCGATGATTCACCTGCGGCGCGAACCTTCGGCGAACGACCAGATGGCGCACCTGATCCAGCTCGCGCTGCGCGAACTGCGCGAGGAGCGCCGGGGTCGCCGCGACGTGCTGCTGCGGCTGAGCGAGCTGATGTTCATCGAGGTCGTGCGCCGCGTCGTCGACTCGGGTGACGCGCCGCGCGCCGGCTGGATGGCGGGCCTGCGCGACCCGGTGGCCGGGCGGGCGCTCGCGCTGCTGCACGCCGCGCCGGCGCACTCGTGGACCCTCGGCCTGCTCGCGAGCGAGACGGGGGTCTCGCGCTCGGTGCTCGCCGAACGCTTCGCGCGCGTCGTCGGGCAGCCGCCGATGCGCTACCTTGCCTGCTGGAGGATGATGCTGGCCGCGCGGCGGCTCGCGGACGGCACGGGTCCCGTGAAGCGCGTTGCCGCCTCGGTCGGCTACGAATCGGAAGCCGCGTTCAGCCGCGCGTTCAGCCGGTATGCCGGTGTCGCGCCGGCACTGTGGCGCAGGCGCGCGCGATCGAACGAGGACACGACGGAGACCTGAATGAGCTACCTGCTTGCGCTGGACCAGGGCACGTCGAGCTCGCGCAGCATCGTCTTCGACGCCGCGGGCCGCGTCGTGTCGATGGCGCAGCGCGAGTTCAGGCAGATCTTCCCGCAGCCTGGCTGGGTCGAGCACGACCCGGTCGAGATCTGGACCACGCAGCTCGCGACCGCGCGCGAGGCGCTGGCCGCCGCGCGGATCGATGCGCGCGCGATCGCCGGCCTCGGCATCACCAACCAGCGCGAGACCACGGTGATCTGGGAGCGCGCCAGCGGCCGGCCGATCCACCACGCGATCGTCTGGCAGGACCGGCGCACCGAGCCGATCTGCAGGCAGCTGCGCGAGGCGGGGCTCGCGACGACCGTCGCCGAGCGCACCGGGCTCGTGATCGACGCCTATTTCTCGGGCACGAAGATCCGCTGGCTGCTCGACCACGTGCCGGGCGCGCGCGAGGCCGCCCGGCGCGGCGAGCTTGCGTTCGGGACGATCGACAGCTGGCTCGCGTGGCAGCTCACCGGCGGGCGACTGCACGTCACCGACGCGAGCAATGCGTCGCGCACGATGCTCTACGACATCCGCCGCGGGTGCTGGGACGACGAACTGCTCGCCGCGCTCGACGTCCCGGCGTCGCTCCTTCCCGAGGTGTTTCCGTCGAGCCACCGCTTCGGCGAGACCGAGGCCGCGCTGCTCGGCGCATCGCTGCCGATCGGCGGGATCGCCGGAGACCAGCAGGCGGCACTGTTCGGCCAGGCCTGCTTCGAGGCGGGCATGGCGAAGAACACCTACGGCACGGGCTGCTTCATGCTGATGCACACCGGCAGCCGCTTCGAGCCGTCGCGCAACGGCCTCGTCGCGACCGCTGCCGCGCAGCCGGGCGATGCGAGGCAGTACGCGCTCGAGGGCAGCGTCTTCATCGGCGGTGCGGTCGTGCAGTGGCTGCGCGACGGGCTGCGCGCGATCGAGAAATCGTCCGACGTCGAGGCGCTCGCTGCGTCGGTTCCCGACTCGGGCGGCGTGGTGTTCGTGCCCGCGTTCACCGGGCTCGGCGCGCCGTACTGGCAGCCCGACGCGCGCGGCACGATCACCGGCCTGTCGCGCGGCAGCACGGTCGCGCACGTCGCGCGCGCCGCGCTCGAGTCGATCGCGTTCCAGAGCGCGGCGCTGCTCGCGGCGATGGGGCGCGACGCCGGCGCGCCGATCACCGAACTGCGCGTCGACGGCGGGGCCTGCGCGAACGACCTGCTGATGCAGTTCCAGGCCGACCTGCTGGGCATTCCGGTCGTGCGGCCGAAGGTGATCGAGACCACGGCGCTGGGCGCTGCGTACCTGGCCGGCCTGGCCTGCGGGGTGTATCGCAGCACCGACGAGTTGTCCGGCCTGTGGCTGGCCGACCGACGCTTCGTGCCGACGATGAGCCGCGACCGCGCGCAGGCGCTGATCCAGGGCTGGGAGCGGGCGGTGCGGCAGGCGATCGCGGCCTGAGCGCGGCGGCGGGTCGTGCCGGCGTCCCGACCGACGCGTCGGCCCGCGCTCCGTGGCGCCGCCGCCCCGGTGTCCCCGGACCGCCCGGCGATGTTCTATAGTGCGTCGCCAGTCCCACCACATCGAACGCCGCCATGCCCGTGATCACCTGCATCGAGGACCTGCGCCTGCTCGCCAGACGGCGCGTACCGAAGATGTTCTACGAGTACGCCGACTCCGGGGCCTGGACCGAAAGCACCTATCGCGCCAACGAGACCGACTTCGCGCCGATCAGGCTGCGCCAGCGGGTCGCAGTCGACATCGACAATCGCTCGCTGGTCAGCACGATGGTCGGCCAGCCGGTGTCGATGCCGATCGCTCTCGCGCCGGTGGGCCTCACCGGCATGCAGCACGCCGACGGCGAGATCCTCGCCGCGCGCGCCGCCGCGAAGGCCGGCGTGCCGTTCACGCTGTCGACGATGAGCATCTGCTCGATCGAGGATGTCGCCGGGAACACCGACGCGCCGTTCTGGTTCCAGCTCTACGTGATGCGCGACCGCGACTTCATCACCCGGCTGATCGAGCGCGCGCGCGCGGCCCAGTGCTCGGCGCTGGTGCTCACGCTCGACCTGCAGGTGATGGGCCAGCGGCACAAGGACATCCGCAACGGGTTGTCGGCCCCGCCGAAGCCGACGCTGGCCAACCTGATGAACCTCGCGACCAAGCCGCGCTGGTGCCTCGGCATGCTGCGCACGAAGCGGCGCACGTTCCGCAACATCGCCGGCCACGCGAAGGGCGTCGATGATTTGAGTTCGCTGTCCTCGTGGACCAACCAGCAGTTCGACCCGGCGCTCGACTGGGACGACGTCAAGTGGGTGCGCGACCAGTGGAAAGGCAAGCTGATCCTCAAGGGCATTCTCGACGCCGAGGACGTCGAGCCCGCGGTGGCGAGCGGCGCCGACGCGCTGATCGTGTCCAACCACGGGGGGCGCCAGCTCGACGGTGCGCTGTCGGCGATCCGCGCGCTGCCGGCGATCGTCGAGGCGGCGCGCGGGCGCATCGAGGTGCACCTGGACAGCGGCATCCGGTCCGGGCAGGACGTGATCAAGGCGCTCGCGCTCGGCGCGCGCGGCGTCTACGTCGGCCGCGCGTTCGTCTACGGGCTGGGCGCGATGGGTGAGGCCGGCGTCGCGATGGCGCTCGCCATCCTGCGCAAGGAGCTCGACATCACGATGGGCTTTTGCGGCCTGCGCGACGTGAAGAAGGTCGACCGGAGCATCCTCGTGCCCGGCACGTACTGAAGCCGGGGCCTCGAGCGGTTTCTAGGCGCGACGCACCGCGGCCAGGATGGCGCGCAGGATCTCCAGCGGCGCGGGCGGGCAGCCCGGCACTTCGATGTCGACCGGAATCACGTTCGATACGCGGCCGCGGGTCGCATAGCTCTCGCCGAAGATGCCACCGGTGCAGCCGCAGTCGCCGATTGCGACGACCAGCCTCGGCTCGGGTGTCGCCTCCCAGGTGCGGCGCAGTGCGAGCTCCATGTGCCGCGACACGGGTCCGGTGACCAGCAGCATGTCGGCGTGGCGCGGGCTCGCGACGAACCTGATCCCCATTCCCTCGAGGTTGTAATAGGGGTTGTTCAGCGCGTGCAGCTCGAGTTCGCAGCCGTTGCACGAGCCGGCGTCGACCGCGCGGATCGTCAGCGCCCTGCCGAGCACCTCCAGGATGTCCTGCCCGATGCGCTCGATCTCGACGCGCGTCGCTTCGTCCGCCTGCGGCGCCGGCTCGGTGCGGATGCCGGTGCGAACGATCTGCCTGGCGATCTTCCACATCAGAGGTCGTGCCCCGAATAGCTGAGGTTGAACGACTTGTTGATCAGCGGGAAGTCGGGAACGATGTTGCCGATCACCGCGTGCTCGAGTACCGGCCAGTTCTGCCACGACGGATCATGGCAGTGGCAGCGGCGGATGCGGCCGCCGGGGTCGAGTTCCAGCGCGACAAACGATTCGCCGCGCCAGCCCTCGATCCACCCCGCGCCGACCGACTCGCGCGCGGGCAGGACCACGTCGCCGCGCACCGGCCCCGCCGGCAGATCCGCGCACAGCGCGCGAACCAGCCGCAGCGACTCGATCGTCTCGTCGAAGCGTACGTCCACGCGGGCGGCGACGTCGCCGCCGGTCTGGGTGGCCTTCGCCACCTGCAGCCGGTCGTAGGGCGGCCAGGGATGGTCGCAGCGCAGGTCGGCGGCCTGCCCGCTGGCACGCCCCGCGAGACCGGTCAGCCCGAGCTGGGCAGCGAGCTGCGGCGTGGCGCGACCGGCGCCCATGAAGCGGTCCTGAAGGCCGGCGTGCTCGTCGTAGATCGCGCGAAGCTCGCGCACCTCGCGCTCGATCGCGTCGCACTGCGCGCGCATCCGGTCGAGCATCGCTGCCGGCGGATCGACCGATACGCCGCCCGGTGTGACCCGGTCCATCATGAAGCGATGGCCGAATGCGTCCCTGGACAGCCTCTGCCAGTCCTCGCGAAGCCGCGAGAACTGCGCCAGGCCGAAGGCGAGGCCCGCGTCGTTGCCCAGCGCGCCGAGGTCACCCAGGTGGTTGGCGATGCGCTCGCGTTCGAGCATCAGCGCGCGCAGCCACTGCGCCCGCTCGGGAACGACGCAAGCTGCGGCCGACTCGAGCGCCATGCACCAGGCCCAGGCGAAGGCGACCGTGGAATCCCCGGACACGCGCCCCGCGAGCCGGTGGCCGTCCAGTGGCGCGAGCTCGGTGAAGCGCCGTTCGATGCCCTTGTGGACGTAGCCGAGGCGCTCCTCGAGGCGCAGCACTTTCTCGCCGACCACCGAGAAGCGGAAGTGCCCCGGCTCGATGATTCCCGCGTGCACCGGCCCGACCGCGATCTCGTGCACGCCGTCGCCCTCGACGCGGACGAACGGGTAGTCGGCGGGCAGCGCGGCCTCGCGCCCGTCGGCGGTCCGCGCGGGCGCCGGCGCGTCGTGGCGAAGCGGTCGAAGCCCCGCCGGCCAGGTGCCGTGGTCCAGCCACGGCCGGGCGTCGCGCGCGTGGCGCGCGGCAATCCCCAGCGTGTCGGTGATCGCGCGCTGCATCCGCCCGGCCGCCGGATAGACCGGGGCCAGGTCGGGGAAGTCCGGCGAATCGCCTTCGAGTGCCAGGTCGAGCCAGGCGAGGCCGTCGCGCGTGGCGTAGGCCGCGCAGATCGCGAAGCCCCGGGCATCGCCCGCGCGCCGCTCGTTTTCCGCGGGCGCGTTCGCGCGGCGGTCGCTGCCCCACAGCGCGACCAGCCGCCCGCCCGCCGCAGCCACCGCCTGCGCGGCGCGCAGCCAGTCGTCGTGCGCCACGCGCGCGCGCCGGATCGGCAGCGGCGCCGGCAGGCGCTCGAAGGCGAGGTCCAGGCCGTGCAACATCATCGGCTCAGCCCCCGATCATCCGTGCCGCCTCGCGGTACCAGGCGTCGAGGTACGGCGGAACGTAGAGCCCGAGCAGCAGCCCGAGCGCCAGGTGGACGAATACGGGCACCAGCGCCGGCGGATGCGCGAGGCGCTTGAGCGTCGTGTCGCCGAACACCATCGGCTGCACGCGCGCGAACACCGACGCGAACGCGACGCCGAGCGCCACCAGCAGGAACGGCGTCGCCCACGGCTGCTCGCGCATCGCAGTGGTGATGATCAGGAACTCGCTGGCGAACACGCCGAACGGCGGCATCCCGAGGATCGCGAGCGACCCGAGCATCATCCCCCACCCGATCGTCGGGCTCACGCGGATCAGCCCGCGGATGTCGTCCATCAGCTGCGTGCCCGCTTTCTGCGTCGCATGGCCGACCGCGAAGAAGATCGCCGACTTGATCAGCGAGTGAACCGTCATGTGCAAGAGGCCGGCGAAGTTCGCGATCGGGCCGCCCAGGCCGAACGCGAAAGTCATGAGCCCCATGTGCTCAATCGACGAATACGCGAACATCCGCTTCACGTCCCTCTGCCGGGTGAGCAGGAACGCGGCCGCGACCACCGACACCAGGCCGAAGCCGATCATCATCCGCCCGGCCAGCGGGGTTCCCAGCGCGCCGTCGGTGAGCACCTTGCAGCGCAGGATCGCGTACAGCGCGACGTTCAGCAGCAGGCCCGAGAGCACCGCCGACACCGGGGTGGGGCCCTCGGCGTGCGCGTCCGGCAGCCAGTTGTGCAACGGCACCAGCCCGACCTTGGTGCCGTAGCCGATGAACAGGAACGCGAAGGCCAGCGTGATGATGTTCGGGTCGAGTTGCGCCTTCACCGCGTCGAGGTTGGTCCACAGTAGCGCGCCCCCCTCGGAGCCGATCACCTTCTCGGCGGCCATGTACAGCAGCACCGTGCCGAACAGCGCCTGAGCGATGCCGACGCCGCACAGGATGAAGTACTTCCACGCCGCCTCGAGGCTGGCCGCGGTGCGGTAGACGCTGACCAGCAGCACCGTGGTGAGCGTCGCTGCCTCCATCGCGACCCACAGGATGCCCATGTTGTTGGTCATCAGCGCCAGCAGCATCGTGAAGCTGAACAGCTGGTACATGCTGTGGTACAGCCGCAGCCGCGGCGGGGTCATCTTGCCGTGGTCGCGCTCGACGCGCATGTAGGGGCGCGAGAAGATCGCCGTCGTCAGGCCGACGAAGGCGGTGAGCGTGACCAGGAACACGTTCAGCGCGTCGATGAAGAACTCGCGTTCCCAGACGAAGCGCGGGCCTTCGGCGATCACTTCGGCGGTCAATGCGCAGGCGGCGACGAAGGTGCCGAGGCTGAACGCGACGTTCAGCGTCATCGCGCTGTCGCGATGGCCCCACAAGGCCAGGACGGCGCCGCCGGCGAGCGGGATCCCGAGCACGAACAGCAGCGCGTCCAAGTCAGTCTTCCTTCAGGCGCTCGAGGTGGCGGATGTCCAGGCTGTCGAACTGCTCGCGGATCTGGAACATGAACACGCCGAGGATCAGCACGCCGATCAGCACGTCGAGCGCGATGCCGAGTTCGACGACCATCGGCATGCCGTAGGTGGCCGACGTGGCGGCGAAGAACAGGCCGTTCTCCATCGACAGGAAGCCGATCACCTGCGGCACCGCCTTGGCGCGGGTGATCATCATCAGGAACGAGAGCAGCACGCAGGCCAGCGCGATGCCCAGCGAGCCGCGCGCGATCGACGAGGACAGCTGCGCGATCGGCGTGGCCATGTTGAACGAGAAGATCACCAGCAGGATGCCGATCAGCATCGTCGTCGGAATGTTGATCAGCGTCTCGACGTCCCAGCGGACGTCGAGACGGTCGATCACGCGATGCAGCATCACTGGAATGACCACGACCTTCAGCGCGAAAGTGAGCGCCGCCGACACGTACAGGTGCGGCTGCTGCGTGACGTAGCCGACCACGCTCGTGGCGAGCACCAGTGTCGCGCCCTGCAGCGTGAACAGGTGGATCAGCGACAGGATGCGCCGCTGCGAGATCATCGCGAATGCGAGCAGCAGCAGCACTGCGCCGAGCAGGTTGATGAACTGCGAGAACAACGGGCTCATGCCGGACTCCGGCTGCGTCTCGCGCGCGATGGTTGGCGCGTGCAAAGGCGCGGCCATGGGCGTGGGCGCGCCCCAAGGGCCGGGCCCGCTGCGGCGGGCGCGCCTGGTGCTTGCCCCCGCTTCGCGGGGGTGCCCTGCGATGCGTGCTGCGCGCGCCGCCGGTGCAGCTGCGCTTCTCGGCTGCGCACAAGGCGCGCCCGCAGCGCCCGGCCCGCACCTTTGCCGGCACCGTCGTGGTGCTCGTGAGCAAGAGCCCCGTCTTCGCTTCGAACATCATTGACGTTGCATGAGCGGCAGGCGGCGGGCCGGGGCGCAGTCGGGCAGGCACGGCGCGGCACGGCACCGCGGCGCAGCGCAGTGGCCCGGGCCGGGCACGTCGCTGTCTGCGGCGCCGAGCAGCGCAGCCTCGGGGTCGGCGCGCGCAGCGCGCTTCGTACTTCTGACTTGCGGCGCTCTGTCCGAGCGGAGCTCGCGAGAGCGAGCGCAGCGAGTTGCGCCGCACGACCCCGAGGTCGAGCAGCGCAGGGCAGTCGGTGCGAAGCACCGACTGCCGCAGCCAGCGACGTGCCCGGCCCGGGCCACTGCGCTGCGCCGCGGTGCCGTGCCGCGCCGTGCCTGCCCGACTGCGCCCCGGCCCGCCGCCTGCCGCGACGCGCCAGGATTGTGAGCAGGAACGCGGACGTGTTGCACCTCAGGCTCCCAGCAGGATGTGCACCAGCAGCCCGATCACCGCGAGCAGGAACGCGGTGGCCAGGAACTCCGGCACCCGGAAGATGCGCATCTTCGCGCTCGCCGTCTCGAGTACCGCGAGGCTCATGCCGCCGATCGCCAGCTTGGCGACCAGCGCCGGCAGCGCCAGCACCAGCTCGAGCGGCGCCTGCGCCTCGGCGATGCCCCACGGGAAGAACAGGGCCAGCCCGATGCACGAATAGGCGAACAGCTTCAGGCTCGCCGCCCACTCGATCAGCGCGAGGTGGCGCCCGGAGTACTCGAGGATCAGCGCCTCGTGGATCATCGTCAGCTCGAGGTGCGTGGCCGGATTGTCGACCGGCACCCGCGCGTTCTCGGCCAGCGAGACCATCGTGAACGCGACGCCGGCGAAGGCCAGCACGGGGTGGATCGCCAGCTCGCGGTGCGCGAGCGACTCGACCATCGTGGTGAGCGACGTCGACTGCGAGATGAGCGATGCCGAGAACAGCACCATCAGCAGGGCCGGCTCGGCCAGGAAGCCGACCAGCATTTCGCGGCGCGCGCCCAGCGTCCCGAAGGCCGTCCCCACGTCCATCGCCGCCAGCGAGACGAACACCCGGGCGAGGGCGAGCAGCCCGACCAGGGCGATCGCGTCGGCCGCCGTCGACATCGGCAGGTCGGTCGACAGCGTCGGGACGATCGCGCATGCCACCAGCATGCAGCCGAACACGATGTAGGGTGCCGCCCGGAAGATCGGCGATGCGTGCTCGGCGACCACCGATTCCTTGACGAAGAGCTTGTGCAGCATGCGGTACGGCTGCAGCAGGCTCGGCGCCGAGCGGTTCTGCAGCCAGGCGCGGCACACGTTGACCCAGCCGCTCAGCATCGGCGCGAGCAGCAGCGCGGCGACGATCGCCAGCACCTGCGAGATGGTCGCGTAGACGGCACTCATCGTGTCACCAGCAGCAGCATCACGACCAGCGTGACGAAGCTGTACATCAGGTAGACCGCGATCCGGCCCTGTTGCAGCAGGCCGACCAGCCTCGCGAGCCGCCCCGCGAGGTGCGCGATCGGCAGGTACAGCCAGTGCCACAGGTGGTCCTCGGCGGTCACGCGATAGCGCGGCCGCTCGTCGAACGGCGACGGCAGCTCGCGCTGCATCCGGAAGAAGGGCTCGAAGATCTGCCGGATCGGCTGGCCGAAGCCTTCCGCGGTGTCCTGCATGCGGGCGCTGCGCCACGGAAAGCCGCAGGCCCACGGCAGCGATCGGCGCAGCCGTCCGTGATAGAGGCGGCGCACGAGCAGCCAGGCGAGCGCGAAGCTGGCGGCGATGCCGAACAGGAAGATCACCGGCCCGTAGCTCGCGCGGGCGACGCCGGCCGGCGCGAGCAGCCAGCCGCCCGCCGCCACCGTCGCGCCGAGCCCCGCCTGCACCAGCGCCTGCGTCACCGGGTCGATCAACTGGATGAACTGGTTGGGCAGCAGCCCGAGCGCGACGCAGCCCGCGACCAGCCACAGCATGCCGGCACGCTCCCACCGGCCCGCGTCGTGCGCCTGCGCGAGCTTCTCCTCGCGAGGCTGGCCGAGGAAGATCACGCCGAAGAACTTGACCATCGTGTAGCCCGCCAGCGCCGCGACCAGCGCGATCAGCGCCGCGACCACCGGGATCAGCATGTTGAGCACCGGGTGCGGCAGCCCCGGCGTGAACAGGAAGCTCTGCAGCAGCAGCCACTCGGACACGAAGCCGCCCAGCGGCGGAAGCCCCGCGCTGGCAAGCACGCCGACCAGCGTGACCCACGCCACCCAGGGCGTGTAGCGGATCAGGCCGCCCAGCTTGCCGAGGTTGCGCTCGCCGGTGGCGTGCAGCACCGAGCCGGTGCCGAGGAACAGCAGGCTCTTGAACAGCGCGTGACTGGCGACGTGGTAGAGGCCGGCCGTGAGTGCCAGCGCGGCGAGCATCCGCATGCCGTAGGCAGAGAACACCAGCGCCAGGCCGATCGCCGTGAACAGCAACCCGATGTTCTCGATCGACGAGTAGGCGAGCAGCCGCTTCATGTCGACCTGCGCCGCCGCGAACACGACGCCGTACAGCGCGGTGGCCAGGCCCAGCGCGAGCAGCAGCGCGCCCCACCACCACAACTGCAGCGACAGCAGGTCGAACGAGACGCGCAGCACGCCGTAGATCGCGGTCTTGATCATCACGCCGCTCATCAGCGCCGAAACCGGCGACGGCGCGGCCGGGTGCGCTTCGGGCAGCCAGACGTGCAAGGGCAGGATGCCGGCCTTGGCACCGAAGCCGAACACCGCGAGCAGGAACCCCACCGACGCCCAGAACGGCGTGAGATGCTGCGCGCGCATGTTGGCGAACGTGTAGTCGCCGGTGTTGGCCTGCAGCACGCCGAAGCACATCAGGATGCCGATCGCGCCGACGTGGGCGACCAGCAGGTAGATGTAGCCGGCGCGGCGGATCTCGGGAATGCGGTGGTTGGCGGTGACCAGGAAGAACGACGACAGCGCCATCGTCTCCCACATCACCATGAACGCGTAGGCATCGTCGGCCAGCACCACCAGCGCCATGCTGGCGAGGAAGACGTGGTACTGCAGGCACAACAGGCCCGGCGGCGTGCCCTCGCCGCGCCGGAAGTAGCCGGCGGCGAAGGCCGAGACGCCCGCCGCCGCCGCGCCGATCACCAGCAGGAAGTACGCCGACAGCGCGTCGAGCCGCAAGTGGAACGGCAGTCCCGGCAGCCCGATCGGAAGCACCGCGACCTGCGGCCGGCCGAACAGCGCGGCGATCGCGATGCCGAACAGCGCCAGGCCGAGCAGTCCGCCCGCCGGGAACAGCACTCGCGCGACGAACCGGAACCGGCGCAGCGCGAACACGCCGGCCGTCCCGACCGCAAGCCACCCGGCCACCACCAGCAGGGCCCAGTCGAGGGCCACCCAGTCGAGCGGGGACGGCAGTTCAGCGAGCACTGCCACCGGATGGGCCCTTCGATCGCGAGGCTCGGGCGGCGCGGGGGCGCACCTTCTTGCCGCGCCCCTTGCCGCGGTCGCCGGGCTCGGGCTCGGCCGCCTCGAGGCCGGACGGCACGAACTGCACGCCGTGCGCGGCGAGGTACTCGCGGATCAGGCGCCGCACGACCTGGGACGGCGTGACGTCCTGGCTCGCGCACAGGCGCTCGAACGCCGCCTTCTTGGCGGGGTCGATCAGCAGCGTCAGGCGGGCCGTCTTCAGTTCCATCGTGTGGCAGGCATGTTAAGAACATTAACATGTGCCGCACATTCTAGGCGCATCGCGCCGGGCCGGCAAGACGGCCGCGCGGGCCGCTCAGGGTTCGAGCGCGACGCTGCCGCTGACGCTCACGGTGACCGTCGTCTTGCCTTCGGCGCCGGGCAACGGAACCGGCGCCGATTCGGCCGACGCGGCGCGCGACATCATCACCCTGGGTACCGGCTCCGGACGGATCGGCCCCGCGCCGTCGACCGAAACGGTGCGCACCGAATACGTCCTGAAGCCGAGCGCCTTCGCCGCGGTGTCGGCCTTCGCACGAAACGCCGCCACCGCTTCGGCGATCAGCTCGCGTTCGACCGCGAGCTGCGCGGGGCGGCTGAGCCAGTAGGCGACCGACTCGACGTTGAGCTTCGTCGCCAGTTCACCCACCAGCCGGTTGAACGACTCCGAAGGCTGCGCGCTCACCTGGAGCGAGCCGCGCGTGCGCCAGCCGACGATTCGGCTCTGTTGCCACACCGGGTCGGTGCGGTAGCCCGAGCTCTGCACCTCGAGGTCTGGACGTGCCTTGAGCCGCTCGAGCACCGGTCCGAGCAGTTCGCTGACCTGCGCCTGGCCGGCCGCGGGCTGCGGCGATTCGCGCTCGGCGTACAGCGTGACGGTGACGCGGTCCTGCGGGACGTCGCGATAGGCGCTGGCGGCGAGGCTGAGCCGCGGCGTGCGGTCGCCGTCGCGGCTGTCGTCGTTGCCGCGGGCCTGCGCCACCGTGGCGCAGGGCAACGCAACGGCGAATGCCAGCAGCAGCGCCGGCACGGCGGCGCGGACGCGCGTGTAAGGCGCGGAGGGGCTATCGGACATCTTCGTATCTCCTCGGAACGGGTACCGGTCATCCTAACGTGCCGGCGGCCCGTGGGCCGGGGCGTGCCGCCGGTCGCCGCTGGCCGGCGAAAGGAGCTCGGCATGCAGATCGCGATGATCGGCCTCGGCCGCATGGGCGCCAACATGGTACGGCGGCTGCTCGGCGACGGGCACTCCTGCGTGGTGCACGACGTCGACCCGCGAGCACGCCGTGCGCTCGAACAGGCGGGCGCGACCGGCGCGGCGTCGCTGGACGAACTCGTCTCGCGGCTCACGCCGCCGCGGGTGGTCTGGCTGATGCTGCCTGCAGCGGCCGTCGACGCGACGCTCGCGTCGCTTGCGCCGCTGCTCGACCCCGGCGACACGATCGTCGATGGCGGCAACACGCACCATCGCGACGACGTCCGTCGCGCCGCCGGGCTGGCCGGGCACGGCATTCACTTCGTCGACGTCGGCACCAGCGGAGGGGTCTGGGGTCTCGACAACGGCTACTGCCTGATGGTGGGCGGCGAGGCGGCGGCAGTGCGCCGGCTCGAGCCCGTGTTCGCGTCGCTCGCGCCGCGCTTCGATTCGGTGGCGCGCGCCCGGGGCCGCAGCGGCGCGCCGTCCGGCGCGGAGCGCGGCTTCCTGCACTGTGGGCCGAGCGGGGCCGGCCATTTCGTGAAGATGATCCACAACGGCATCGAGTACGGCCTCATGGCGGCCTATGCCGAGGGCTTCAACCTGCTTCGCGGGGCCGGTGCCGGCGCATCTGCGGGTGCCGCCGCAGGCGCTGCGAAGACCGTCGCCGACGCCGAAGCCGCGCCCCCCGCACATCCGCAGGCGCTGCGACACGCGTTCGACCTGGCGGAGATTGCCGAGTTGTGGCGCCGCGGCAGCGTGGTGCGCTCATGGCTTCTCGACCTGACCGCCGACGCGCTGCGAAGCGAGCCCGATCTCGCGTCGCTGCGCGGCCACGTCGCCGATTCGGGCGAAGGGCGCTGGATGCTGCAGGCGGCAATCGACGACGGCGTGCCGGCGCCGGTGCTGGCGACGGCGCTGTTCGCGCGCTTCGCTTCGCGCGACGCCGACGATTTCGCCAATCGCGTCCTCTCGGCGATGCGCCGCCAGTTCGGCGGCCACCTCGAGCGCGCCAGCGGCCCGAAGGGAAGCTGATCGTGGACCCGACCGGATCGGATGCGCTGGTCTTGTTCGGCGCGACCGGCGACCTCGCATTCCGCAAGATCTTCCCGGCCCTGCAGGCACTGGTTGCGCACCAGGGCTTCGGGCAACCGGTGATCGGCGTCGCGCGATCGGGCCTCGGCCTCGAGGCCTTGCGCCAGCGTCTGCGCGCGAGCGTCGACGCGCACGGCGATCGCGCCGATCGCGCCGCTACCGAGCGGCTGTCGGGCCTGCTGCGCTACGTCGACGGCGACTACCGCGACGCCGACACCTTCCGGCGGCTGCGGCAGGCGCTGGGCGCGGCCCGGCACCCGCTGCACTACCTCGCGGTGCCGCCGAGCCTGTTCCCGACGGTGATCGACGGGATCGGCGACGCCGGCTGCGCGGCGGGCGCGCGGGTGGTGGTCGAGAAACCGTTCGGCCGTGACCTGGCGTCGGCACAGGCGCTGAACCGCGCGGCGCACCGCGTCTTTGCGGAGCCGTCGATCTTCCGCATCGACCACTACCTGGGCAAGGAGTCGGTGCAGAACCTGCTGTTCTTCCGCTTCGCCAATACCTTCCTCGAACCGCTGTGGAACCGCGATCACGTGGAGGCCATCCAGGTCACGATGGCCGAGGCGTTCGGCGTCGAAGGCCGCGGCCGGTTCTACGAGGAAGTCGGCGCGATCCGCGACGTCATCCAGAATCACCTGTTGCAGGTGGTCGCGCACCTGGCAATGGAGCCGCCGATCGGCGACGGGGCGGAGGCGCTGCGCGACGAGAAGGTGAAGGTATTCCGCGGCATTCGCCCGCTGGCGGCCTCCGAGCTCGTGCGCGGCCAGTATGACGGCTATCGCGACGAGGACGGCGTGGCGCCCGACTCGCGGGTCGAGACGTTCGCCGCAGTGCGGCTGCATCTCGACTCGTGGCGCTGGGCCGGCGTGCCGTTCGTGCTGCGCGCCGGCAAGCGACTGGCGCGCACCGCCACCGAAGTGAGGGTGTTCCTGAAGCGGCCTCCGCAGCAGGTGTTCGGCGAGGCGGTGCCGGCGCAGTCGAACTACTTCCGCTTCGGGCTCGGGCCCGACCGCATGGCGATCGCGATCGGCGCGCGCGCCAAGCGCTCGGGCGTGGGGATGTTCGGCGAGGACGTGGAGTTGCTCGTGTGCAGCGAGCGCAGCTCGCAGATGGGCGCCTACGAGCGGCTGATCGGCGACGCGATGAGGGGCGATGCGACCCTGTTCGCACGCGAGGACGGCGTCGAGGCCGCGTGGCGGATCGTCGACCCGATCCTGGCATTGCCGGCGCCGCCGAGTCCGTACGCGCCCGGCAGTTGGGGGCCGGCCGAGGCCGATGCGCAGGCGGCTGCCTGCGGCGGCTGGCGTGCGCCGAGCGAGGGATGAGGCGCGCGATGCGGATCGTCGTCGCAGCCGATGCCGAAGCAGCCGCGCGGCGCGGGGCGGCCTGCGTCGCGCGTCGGGCCGCGCAGGCGGTGCGCGCGAGAGGTCGCTTCGCGCTGGCGCTGAGCGGCGGCCAGACGCCGTTGCCGATGCTGCGATGGCTGGCGCTCGCATCGATCGACTGGAGCCGCGGG
>JAXMFB010000017.1:0-89371 GCA_046347945.1 Burkholderiaceae bacterium | reverse complement strand
CGACCTTGCGCCCGGCAACGGCGCTGCCGTGCTGCGCCATGTAGAGCTTCGCGGCCGCCTCGACCTGCCGGCCGGTGGACGCGAACGGGCCCGTCATCGGCAGGATCAGGCCGATGCGGATCGGATCGGACTGCGCGAAGGCCGGCGTCGTGGCGCCGACCGGCAGGCTGGCCGCGATGGCGACGGCCGCGAGCCGTCGCAGGGTGATTCGCTTGTCGTGCATCGTTGTCTCCAGGCGGGTGCGATCGCGGCGCCGCGGGCCGCGGTTCCCGGCCGATGCTGAGAGCGCTTCCCCGGGGCCGGGAGTGCGCGGCAGCTTAGCACGGCCCCCAGCGCGGGCGGGCGCGGGCCGGCGCGCCGCGGCTGGCCGTAGACGGTGGCCGGAGGGTCCGGCAGGCTGGACGATCGAAGGACTGGAGGCGGAGGTCGGAATCGAACCGGCGTACACGGCTTTGCAGGCCGCTGCATAACCACTCTGCCACCCCGCCGGGTGTGCGCGCCGCGCCGGCGAGGGCCAAGGCGGCGGTAAAGAAAAAGGGAAGCGCGGGCTTCCCTTCAGGAACTGGAGCGGGAGACGAGTCTCGAACTCGCGACCTCAACCTTGGCAAGGTTGCGCTCTACCAACTGAGCTACTCCCGCGCTCGGAAGCCTGCAATTATAGCCCGGCACTCCGGCCTGTCAAACCGCGCCCGCCCGCCGAGGTGGCCCTCAGCTCTGGCGGTCGCCATGCTTGCCGCCGTCGCGCAGCACCGGCCACGCCTGGCGCAGGTAGTACAGCATCGACCAGACCGTGAGCACCGCGGCGACCCAGATCAGCCAGGTGCCGAGCGGGCGCGTGTGGAACAGGCCGCTGAGGCGCCCGTCGTAGAGCAGCATCGGGATCGCGACCAGCTGGGCGACGGTCTTGAACTTGCCGATCGAGTGGACCGCGACGCTGGCGCGCGCGCCCATCTGCGCCATCCACTCGCGCAACGCCGAGATCGTCAGCTCGCGCCCGACGATGATCGCCGCGACGATCGCGTCGACGCGGTGATGATCGACGAGCATCACCAGGGCCACGCAGACGATCAGCTTGTCGGCGACCGGATCGAGGAACGCGCCGAAGGCCGAGGTCTGTCCCCAGCGCCGGGCGAGCCAGCCGTCGAGCCAGTCGGTGATCGCGGCGGCGACGAACACTGCCGTGGCCAGCACGTTCTGCGTGAACGGCGCAACCGGCAGGAAGAACACCGCGACCAGCAGCGGTATCGCGACGACGCGCGTCCAGGTGAGCAGGGTTGGAAGGTTCCAGGGCATGTTCGGACGGGCCGGCGACCGCAGCCCGCGACGGGCGGCCGCGATCGCGCAGGTATCAGTGCAGTCGTCGATAGATCTCTTCGGCAAGCGCCCGGGAAACGCCCTCCACCGAGGCGAGGTCCTCGACGCTTGCCGCCATGATGCCACGCAGCCCGCCGAAACGCGCGAGCAGGCGCTGGCGGCGCTTCGGGCCGATGCCGTCGATCTCGTCCAGCCGCGAGCCCGTGCGCGCCTTCGCGCGGCGCGAGCGCATCCCGGTGATCGCGAACCGGTGCGCTTCGTCGCGGATCTGCGCAACGAGCATCAGCGCTGCCGAGTCGCGCCCGGGCACGATCGGCGCACGGCCGTCGCCGAACACCAGCGTCTCGAGCCCGACCTTGCGTCCCTCGCCCTTGGCCACGCCGACCAGCGCCGACACGTCGGCGCCGAGCTCCTCGAACACCTGGCGCGCCGCGCCGACCTGCGTCGCGCCGCCGTCGATCAGCACGACGTCGGGCACCGGCGCGTCCGAATAGCGCCGCGTGAGTACCTGCCGCATCGCGGCCGGGTCGTCGCCGCCGACGATGCCTTCGATGTTGAAGCGGCGATATTCGCCGCGCTGCATCGCGTGGTGCTGGTACACGACGCACGACGCCTGCGTCGCCTCGCCCATCGTGTGGCTGATGTCGAAGCACTCGACGCGCAAGCGGTCGAGGTCGCCGCCGTCGTCCAGCCCGAGCGTGCGGGCCAGCGCGCGCGTGCGCTCCTTCTGCGAGCCCTCCTCCGAGAGCAAGCGCGCAATCGCCAGCTGCGCATTCTGCCGCGCGAGATCGAGCCACTCGCGGCGCATTCCCTGCGGCTGGCGGATCCACTGCACCGGGTGGCCGGCCTGCTGCTGCAGCCAGTCGAGCAGCGCCTCGTCCGGCGCGACGCCGTCGACCACCAGCACGGGCGGCACCGGCATCCCGTCGTAGTGCTGGGCAACGAAGGCTTCGACGATCTCGGCCGGCGTCGCCATCTCGCCGCCTTCGGCGGCGTGCGCGGGGAACCAGGCCTTGTCGCCGAGGTGGCGACCGCCGCGCACCATCGCCAGGTTCACGCAGGCGCGGCCGCCGCGCACGACGGCTGCGACGATGTCCGCATCGACGTCCTGCGCCGCCTCCATCGACTGCCGGGACTGCATCCGCGCCAGCGCGCCGAGCCGGTCGCGCAATTGCGCCGCCTCCTCGAACCGGAGTTCGGCCGCCGCCGCGTGCATCTTCGCCTCGATGTCGGCCAGCACCTCGCGCTGGCCGCCCTGCAGGAACCGCGCCGCGGCTTCGACGTCCTCGGCGTAGCCGCGCGCGTCGATCCGCCCCACGCAGGGCGCGCTGCAGCGCCCGATCTGGTGCAGCAGGCAGGGCCGCGACCGGTTCGCGAACACCGAGTCCTCACAGGTGCGAAGCCGGAACACCTTCTGCAGCGCCTGGATCGCCTCGCGCACCGACCACGCGTTCGGATACGGCCCGAAGTAGCGGTTGCGCTTGTCGACGGCACCCCGGTAGTAGACGATGCGCGGGAACTCGTGGCCAGTGAGCTTCAGGTACGGGTACGACTTGTCGTCGCGAAACAGGATGTTGTAGCGCGGCGCCGCGGTCTTGATCAGGTTGTTCTCGAGCAGCAGCGCCTCGGCCTCGGAGCGCGTTACCGTGGTCTCGACGCGCACGACGCGCTCGAGCATGTGTGCGATGCGCGGGCTCTGCTGGCTGCGCGTGAAGTACGAGGACACGCGCTTCTTCAGGTCGCGCGCCTTGCCGACGTAGAGCACCGCGTCGCCGGCGCCGATCATCCGGTACACGCCCGGACGGTTCGGCAGGCGCGCGAGGAAGTCGCGCAGGTCGAAGGACTCCGCCTGCGGGGTGTCCGCCTGGGGATCGGGTCCCTTCGTCACCGGTTCCTCGCCGCGCTCAGTCGCGGAACAGCGCCTTCAGCCGCCTGTCGAAGCGCGCCGACGGGCTCCAGTCGAGCCCGTCCAGCAGCTGGTCGGCGAGGTCGGGCCGATTGCAGACCAGAACCATGTCGCAGCCCGCGGCGAGCGCCGCGCGGCCGCGCGCGACGATGTCGCCGGCGACCGACGCCCCTTCCATGGTCAGGTCGTCGCTGAAGACGAGCCCCTGGAAGCCGAGCTTGCGGCGCAGGATATCGCGCAGCCAGCGCCGGGAGAAACCCGCCGGCTGGGCATCGACCTGCGGATAGACGACGTGGGCAGGCATCACGGACAGCAGCGTATCGCCCAGCCAGCCGTACGGTGCAGCGTCGTGGGCGAGCAGCGCCTGCAGGTCGCGATCGTCGCGCGGAGCCGCGACGTGCGAGTCGGCCTGCGCCCAGCCGTGGCCCGGGAAATGCTTGCCGCAATTGGCCATGCCCGACAACAGCAGGCCGTGGGTCAGGCAGCGCGCCAGCATCGCGACGACGCGCGGGTCGACGTGAAACGCCCGGTCGCCGATGACCCCCGAGCGGCCCCAGTCGAGGTCGAGCACCGGCGTGAAGCTGAGGTCGACGCCGACCTCGCGCAGCTCGCGCCCGATCGTCTGGCCGACCTCGGTCGCACGCCGGCACGCGCCGAGGACGTCGCGGTCCCACAGGCGGCCGAGCTCGCGCATCGGCGGCACGCGCGTGAACCCCTTGTGGAAGCGCTGCACTCGCCCGCCCTCGTGGTCGACACAGACCAGCAGCTTGGGCCGGCGCAGCGCGTGGATCGCGTCGCACAGGCGCGCCACCTGCTTGCGCGACTCGAAGTTGCGCGCGAAGAGGATCACCCCGCCGACCAGCGGGTGCATCAGCCGCGCCCGCTCGGCGTCGTCGAGCGCGACGCCCTGAACGTCGACGACCACCGGTCCGCGGCGCAGCTTCACCCGGCCTTCGTGCGCCGCCTGCGCGTCCACCTGCCCTGCCTGCCCCGCCCGCTCCATCAGTGCTCCTTCTGCTCGAGGATCACGAACGCCACCGCGCTGTCGACCTCGTCCGACAGCGAGACGTGCGCGACCAGTCCGCGCTCGCGCAGGTACGGCTCGAGCTCGTTGCGCGCGCTCGCCACCGGCCGGCCGCGGGCATCGTTGAGCACCTGCAGCGACAGCAGCGTCATGGGGCCGCGCAGCCCCAGCCCCAGCGCCTTGCTGAACGCCTCCTTCGCCGCAAAGCGCTTGGCGAGGTAGCGCGCGGCATAGCCGTTGCCGTGTCCGGCCTTGTCCAGGCGGCGCTGGTACTCGACCAGCTCGTCGGGCCCGAGCACGCGCCGCGCGAAGCGCTCGCCGTAGCGGTCGAGCAGGCCCTGTACCCGCGCGACCATCACGATGTCGGTGCCGATTCCGTAGATCATGCGGCGCAGCCCGCGGCGCCCTCGCGGATCAGGCGCTTCATCTCGCGCACCGCCTCGCGCATGCCGACGAACAGCGCACGCGAGACGATCGCGTGTCCGATGTGCAGCTCGCGCACGCCGGGCAGCGCCGCCACCGGCTGCACGTTGAAGTAGTTCAGCGCGTGTCCGGCGTTGAAACGCATGCCCAGCCCGCGGATCGCGGCGCCGGCGTCGCGCAGCCTGGCCAGTTCGGCCAGCACCGGGGGGCTTTCGGCGTCACGCCCCTGCGAGTGGAAAGCGTGCGCGTACGGCCCGGTGTGCAGCTCGCAGACGCGCGCGCCGATCCGCGCCGCCGCCTCGACCTGGCGCAACTCGGCGTCGATGAACACGCTGCTGACGATGCCCGCTTCGGCGAGCTTCGCCACCACCTTCCCGAGCCGGCCCGTCTGGGCCGCGATGTCCAGCCCCCCCTCGGTGGTGATCTCGTGGCGGCCCTCGGGCACCAGCATCGCCATCTCCGGGCGCAGCTGCAGCGCGATGTCGATCATCTCGTCGGTGGCGGCCATCTCGAGGTTCAGCTTGATGTGCGTGAGCTCGCGAAGCCTGCGCACGTCGGCGTCCTGGATGTGCCGCCGGTCCTCGCGCAGGTGCACGGTGATGCCGTCGGCGCCACCCAGGTGCGCTTCCACCGCCGCCCAGACGGGGTCGGGCTCGTAGGTGCGGCGCGCCTGTCGCACCGTGGCGACGTGGTCGATATTGACGCCGAGTTCGATCATGGCGGGGGGATCCGGGCTGGGCCGAGGCGGCGGTTCAGAGCTTCTGCAGGTCGATCAGGATCTGCCGGGTGTTCAGCGGCGCGCCTTCCAGGTGATGCGAGAGGATCGCGCGCGTCAGGTATTTTGCCTGCTGCCGGCCCGCCGCGGAGACGAACCGCCCCGCGGCGAGCTCGGCCAGCGTCGCGCCGCTGATCGCTGCCTCGGCATGGCGGCCGGCGGACGGCTCCTCGGCGACGAAGCCATCGGACGGGCTCCAGCGGTAGCGCCGGCCCGCCTCGATCGGCCGGCCCGCCGCGTCGCGGCCCAGGTCGGGCGCATAGCCGATCTCGCGCAGCAGCTGCCACTCGAAGCGGCGCAGCGTCTCGTCGAGCGCCGCGCCGCCGGCCAGTCCGGCGATCGCCTCGGCGTAGGCGTCGACCAGCGGCGGATGCGGGTCCTCGCGCGGCAGCAACCGGATCAGCAACTCGTTCAGGTAGAACGCGCACAGCAACGCGTCGCCCTCGGGCGCCGCCTGGCCGCCGGTCCACTCGACGCCGGTCAGCGTTCGCAACTCGCGCTGGCCGGCATAGGCGACCAGCAGCGGCTGGAACTGCAGCAGCACCGCCCGAAGCGCCGAGCGGGGACGCTTGGCCCCCTTGGCCACCGCCGCGATCCGCCCGTGCTCGCGGGTGAACAGGTCCACGATCAGGCTGGTTTCCCGGTACGGCGTCGAGTGCAGCAGCCAGGCCGGTTCCTGCATCCTACTCGTAGCCATAGGCCCGCAGGCTCTGTTCGCTGCCCGCCCAGCCCGACTTCACCTTGACGAACAGCTCGAGGTAGACCTTCGCGCCGAACAGCTTCTCGAGGTCGATGCGCGCCTCGGTCGCGATGCGCTTGATCCGCTCGCCGCCCGCGCCCAGCACGATCGGCCTCTGGCTCTCGCGATCGACGAGGATCGCGGCGTGCACGCGGCGCAGCTTCGGCGTTTCCTCGAACCGCTCGATCTCGACCGTGCTTGCATAGGGCAACTCGTCGCCGAGTTGGCGAAACAGCTTCTCGCGGATCAGCTCGGCCGCCAGGAACCGTTCGCTGCGGTCGGTCAGCGCGTCGGCGTCGAACTGCGCCGGCCCTTCGGGCAGGCGCGCGGCGCACAGGTCGAGCAGCAGGTCGACCTGGCGGCCGGTGCGCGCGCTGATCGGCACCACCTCGTCGAACTCGCGGCAGTGCCGCGCCCGCTCGACCAGCGCGAGCAGGCGACCCTTGTCGGCCACTGCGTCGATCTTGTTCACGGCGAGCAGCACCGGCCGGTCGGTCGGCAACAGGCGCGCGACCTGCTCGTCGGCCTGCGTCCACTTGCGGCCGTCGCACAGCATCACCACCACGTCGGCGTCCTCGGCGACCTGCAGCGCGGTGCGATTCATGACGCGATCGAGCGCGCCGCCGGGGCGCGCCTGGTAGCCGGGGCTGTCCAGGAACAGCAACTGCGCATCGGGGCGCGTGACGACCCCGACGATCCGGTGGCGGGTGGTCTGCGGCCGGTCGGAGGTGATCGACAGCTTCTGGCCGACCAGCCGGTTCAGCAGCGTCGACTTGCCGACGTTGGGACGCCCGACGATCGCGACATGCCCGCAGCGAAACATGGCAGGGCCGCGCGGCTCAGGCTGCGCGGGCCGGGCGCGATTCCTCGAGGCTGGCGGGCAGCGGCGTGAGGCCGGAGGCCTCGGCTCGAGCGGCGTCGTCGCCGTGGGCCGCATCGCGTGGCTCGGCGGCCGGGTCGGGCCGCGCAGCGCCCGTCGCGGCGCCCGCAGCGGCGGCGCGCAGGCCGCGCGAGCCCCGTTCGGCCGGCTCGGGCTTGTCCGGGGCTTCGGCCTTCTCGGCCCGTTCGGCCTTGTCCGGGCGCTCGGCTCGGGCGCGCGATCGCTTCCCGCCTGCCGGCACCAGCGCCTGCGCCGCGTCGAGCGCGCCGCGGGCGGCAGCCTGCTCGGCCGCGCGCCGGCTGGCGCCGCTGCCCAGCACCTGGACCTTCAGCTTCGGGATCGAGCACTCGACCTCGAACACCTGGCTGTGCGCCGCCCCGTGCGTGGCGACCACCGCATAGACCGGCAGCGGCAGCTTCTTGCCCTGCAGGTACTCCTGCAGCAGCGTCTTGGCGTCCTTGCCGAGGGTCCGGGGATCGACCGTCCTGAGCACCGGCTCGTACAGCGCGCCGATCACCGACTGCGCCGCCTCGAAGCCCGCATCCAGGAAGACGGCGCCGACGATCGCCTCGAGCGTGTCGCCGAGGATCGACGGCCTGCGAAAGCCGCCGCTCTTCAACTCGCCCTCGCCCAGCAGCAGGTACTGGCTCAGGCCGAGGCGTTGGGCAATCTCGTACAGCGACTGCTGCTTGACCAGGTTGGCGCGCAGGCGCGAGAGGTCGCCCTCGTCGATGCGCCCGAAGTGGCGGTACAGCATGGCAGCGACGACGCAGTTGAGCACCGAGTCGCCGAGAAACTCGAGCCGCTCGTTGTTCGGCTGGCCGTGGCTGCGATGCGTCAACGCCTGCCGCAGCAGCGAGGCATCCGAGAAGCGATGCCCGAGTTGCCGCTGCAGGTCGTCGAGGGTCATGGGACGGCCACCTTCATTGCGTGCTGCCCCGGTAGTCGATCACCAGCGACGCAGGACCGAACAACGGAATGCGCTTCTCGTACTGGAACGAGATCACCGTGTGGCCGTCCGAGCGCTTCTCGATCACCAGGTCCTTGCCGGTGATCGTCGTGATGTCGTCGATCGCCGCATAGCGGTCGAACGCGACCTGATAGTCACGTACCGTCGTGCCGCCCGCCGAAGCGACCTTGGTGATCGCGCCGCGGATGGCGTTGTACTCGAGCGCGGACGGCACCACTCTCATCGCCAGCAGCGCTGCGAAGACGATCAGGGCGCCGACCACGAGCAGGCCGATCAGCGAAAGCCCGCGCTGGCGACGGCGCGATTCGTGCAAGCGAAGCGGAATGCGGATCGGACTCATTGGAACCTTCCGATGCGGCTCAGGTCGCCGAAGTTCATCCAGATGAAGAAGGCCTTGCCGACGATGTTGCGCTCGGGAACGAAACCCCAGAACCGGCTGTCCAGGCTGTTCTCGCGATTGTCGCCCATCATGAAGTAGTGGCCCGCAGGCACGGTGCAGGTGACGCCCCGACTGTGGTAATGGCACTGGTCGAAGTGGGGAAAGCGCAGCACAGGTTGAATGTCAGACGGTTTATCCAATTCTGTCAATACCTTATGGGCGATATCTCCGATCTTTTCTGAATATTGCGGATAGATCGCCAGCCTCCGACGGTCCTCGAATTCGCCCGCCGGCGCAAGCGGAACCTCCACGCCGTTGATCGCCAAGCGCTTGTTTTCATAGGATATTTTATCGCCTGGCAGGCCGATCACCCGCTTGATGTAGTCGACCGAGGGATCTTGCGGGAAGCGGAAGACCATCACGTCGCCGCGCTGCGGCGAGCCGACGTCGAGCACTTTCGTGTGAACGACCGGCAGGCGCACCCCGTAGCTGAACTTGTTCACCAGGATCAGGTCGCCGACGAACAGGGTCGGCAACATCGACTCCGACGGGATCTTGAACGGCTCGGCGACGAACGAACGCAGCAGGAACACGACCGCGATGACCGGGAACAGGCCCGCGGTGT
The DNA here is from genome assembly GCA_046347945.1 of Burkholderiaceae bacterium. Classification (GTDB taxonomy): domain Bacteria; phylum Pseudomonadota; class Gammaproteobacteria; order Burkholderiales; family Burkholderiaceae_E; genus Zeimonas. Next base: position 80,336 of record JAXMFB010000017.1, on the reverse strand, counting down.
ACTCCAGCCACAGCGGCTGCCTTTCGTGGGTGGCGCGCAGCCGCTCGCGCTCGGTCGCCACCGCGGGCTCGCCCATCGATGCGCGCAGGCGCGGCGCCGCGTCGCGCTCGAACGCGGCGACGGCCGCATCGGCGGCCCGCAGGCGCCTGCGCTGGAACACGAAGCGGTCGGCCAGCCAGGCGGCGAAGGTCACGACCAGCAGCAGGAAGAGGATCAGTGCGAAGTTCATCGTGCGGAGCTTTCCGGTCGGTCCTGGGGTGTCATTCAGCGCTCGTCAACCTTGAGCACGGCGAGGAAGGCCTCCTGCGGAATCTCGACACTGCCCACCTGCTTCATCCGCTTCTTGCCGGCCTTCTGCTTCTCGAGCAACTTCTTCTTGCGGGTGATGTCCCCGCCGTAGCACTTCGCGAGCACGTTCTTCCGGAGCGCCTTGACGTTCTCGCGCGCAACGATGTTGCTGCCGATCGCCGCCTGGATCGCCACGTCGTACATCTGGCGCGGGATCAGCTCGCGCATCTTGGCCGCCACTTCGCGGCCGCGGCTCTGCGAGACGCTGCGGTGCACGATCAGCGACAGCGCGTCGACCTTCTCGTTGTTCACGAGGATGTCGAGCTTCACGACGTCGGAGGCGCGGTACTCCTTGAACTCGTAGTCCATCGACGCGTAGCCGCGCGACGTGGACTTCAGCTTGTCGAAGAAGTCGAGGACGATCTCGTTCATCGGCAGCTCGTAGGTCAGGTGAACCTGGCGGCCGTGGTAGGCCATGTTGACCTGCACGCCTCGCTTGTTGGTGCACAGCGTGATCACGTTGCCGACGTATTCCTGGGGCGTGAAGATCGTCACCGTGACGATCGGCTCGCGGATCTCCTCGATCTTCGAGGGTTCGGGCATCTTCGACGGATTCTCCACCCTGAGCACGGTGCCGTCGCGCAGCAACACCTCGTAGACCACGGTGGGCGCCGTGGTGACCAGGTCCATGTCGAACTCGCGCTCGAGCCGCTCCTGGATGATGTCCATGTGCAGCAAGCCGAGGAAGCCGCAGCGGAAGCCGAAGCCCAGTGCCTGCGACACCTCCGGCTCGAACTGCAGCGAAGCGTCGTTCAGCTGCAGTTTCTCGAGCGCCTCGCGCATCGCCTCGAACTGGTTCGCCTCGACCGGATAGAGGCCGGCGAACACCGACGGCTTGATCTCGCGGAACCCGGGCAGCGGCGCCTGCGCCGACGGGTTGACCAGCGTGATGGTGTCGCCGACCCTGGCCGCCTCCAGCTCCTTCATGCCCGTGATCACGAAGCCGACCATGCCGGCGCTCAGCGCCTCGCGCTGCGCGGACTTCGGGGTGAACACGCCCACCTGCTCGCAGGAATAGGTCGCGCCGGTGGCCATCAGCCGGATCCGGTCGCGCGGGCGCAGCGTGCCGTTGAACACCCGTACCAGCATCACGACGCCGACGTAGTTGTCGAACCACGAATCGATGATCAGCGCCTGCAGCGGCGCGTCGGGCTCGCCCCTGGGCGCCGGAATGCGGGCGACGATCGCCTCGAGGATCTCGTCGATGCCCATGCCGGTCTTGGCGCTGGCGCGGATCGCGTCGCTGGCGTCGATGCCGATGACGTCCTCGATCTCGGCGGCGGCCGAATCGGGGTCGGCTTGCGGCAGGTCCATCTTGTTCAGCACCGGCACCACTTCGACGCCGAGTTCGATCGCCGTGTAGCAGTTGGCCACGGTCTGTGCCTCGACCCCCTGCGACGCGTCGACGACCAGCAGCGCGCCTTCGCAGGCCGACAGCGAGCGGCTGACCTCGTAGGAGAAATCGACGTGGCCCGGGGTGTCGATCAGGTTCAGGTCGTAGACCTGGCCGTCGGCGGCCGTGTACTGCAACGCGGCGGTCTGCGCCTTGATGGTGATGCCGCGCTCGCGCTCGAGCGCCATCGAGTCGAGCACCTGCTCGGCCATTTCGCGGTCGGACAACCCGCCGCAGCGCTGGATCAGGCGGTCGGCCAGCGTCGACTTGCCGTGATCGATATGCGCGATGATCGAGAAATTGCGGATGTGCTGCATCGGGAAGCAGGGGTACCGGTCGAGTCGCGCGGCAAACGAAAAGCGCGCCGGGGGCGCGCAGAAACCGGCATTTTACCAGCGGCGGGGTGCTGCCGAGCCCCGCCGCCGATCGGCCAGGCTCAGCGACGATCGGGCCGCACCGGGATGAACTGGGCGTTGTCGCCGCGGCGGATCAGCAGCACCGCGGTTCGGGACGAATCGAGCTTCGCAACCAGTTCGGCGAACTGGCGCGCGCTGGTGACTTCCTGGTTGTTCACGCCCATCACGATGTCGCCAGTGCGGATGCCAGCGCGGGCGGCCGCGCCGTCGGCAGACTCGACCGCGACGCCGTTGCGCAATCGCAGTTGCTGCTTGCGTTCGGCCGGGATGTCGGCCACGACCAGCCCGAGCGCGTTCGGCGCCTTGTGCGGCGCGCTGCCGCCGCGCGGTTGCGCCGGCGGCCGGCCATTCTGGCTCGCCGTCTGGTCGGGCTCCATTTCGGCGACCGTGATCGACAGCGTCTTCTGCTCGCCGCGGCGCCAGACCTGCACCGCCACCTTCGAGCCCGGCGCAGTGCCGCCGACCAGCCGGGGCAGGTCGCTCGAACGTTCGATCGGCTTGCCGTCGAAGCGCTGGATGATGTCGCCCACCTCGATCCCGGCCTTCTCGGCCGGCCCGCCGCCCTCGATGCTGCGCACCAGGGCGCCGGAAGCCTTGCCCAGCCCGAGCGGCCCGGCCACGTCGCGCGTCACCTCGGCGATTCCCACGCCGATCCGGCCGCGGATCACCCGACCGCTGGTGCGCAACTGCTCGACCACGCGCATCGCCTCGTCGATCGGGATCGCGAACGAGATGCCCATGAAGCCGCCGGTTCGGCTGTAGATCTGGGAGTTGATGCCGACCACCTCACCGGCCATGTTGAGCAGCGGGCCGCCCGAATTGCCCGGATTCACCGCCACGTCGGTCTGGATGAACGGCAGGTAGTCGCCGGTATCGCGGCTCTTGGCCGAGACGATGCCGGCGGTCACCGTGCTGTCGAGGCCGAACGGCGAGCCGATCGCGATGACCCACTCGCCGACCCGCAGCTTGCGCGAATCGCCGATCGGCAACCTGGGCAGGTCGGTCGTTTCGATCTTCACCAGGGCCACGTCGGTGCGCCGGTCCGAGCCGATCAGCTTGCCGCGGAACTCCCGCTTGTCGGCCAGCGTGACGTAGATCTCGTCGGCGCCGTCGACCACGTGGTGGTTGGTCATCAGGTAGCCGTCGCTGGCGATCACGAAACCGGAACCGACGCCACGCGGCACCTCGTCGCCCTGGCCTCGCGGTGCCGGCGAAGGCGACTGGCGCGGCGGAAAGAATCGACGGAAGAACTCGTAGAATGGATCGTTTTCGTCGAGCCCTTCGGGCATCGGGAACTGCGGCAGTTGCGAGCGATCGTTGCGCGCACGCTCGGTGGTGCGGATGTTGACCACGGCCGGCGCGGCGCGCTCCACGAGGTCGGCGAAGTCGGGAAGATGGCGGCCCTGCGCGAGCGCCGGCTGTGGCGCCCAGCCGCCGGCGAGCGCGGCCAGCGCCAGCATCGCGGCCAGCATCAGTTTGTTCATCGTCGTCTGAGCCATCGGCGGTTCGCCCGGTTTCCAAGGTTAACGGAGGAGATGGGATGGCGGTGCGGCAAATTCAAGCTCATCCGCGTTCCAGCCAGGTCAGCCATGCCCGCAGGCAGCGCCATTGCTCGGCGCTGCAGGCATCGCGCGCGATCAACGTGTCGCGGCGCCTGCCTTCGCCGGCCTCGGCGAGGCGCAGCCACACCAGGCGCTCGGTCGCGCACCAGCGCTCGGCCCTGACGGTTCGTGCACCCTCTCCCGCAGCGTCGTCCTGCGCCTGCCAGCGTCCGTCCCCCGCCTCGTCGACGCTGAGCCGGCCCCACGACAGGCGCCGGCCGCCGTAGCGCCAGGCGGTCCAGCCCGCCGCAACGCCGCCGCCGAGCCATGCGCCGGCCCAGGCCGGCGGGCCGAGCCACGCTGCCAGCGCAAAGCCCGCGGCCGCGAGGATCGCCGTGCAGGCGTGCAGCGCGCGCACCCCGGCAGTGGGCATCGCACGAAGATGGAACGCGAATGACATGGCCGTTCACCGCCCGGTCGGGCGCCGCCGGCCGGCCTCAGACCCGACGCAGGATCAGCGTGCCGTTCGTGCCGCCGAAGCCGAACGAGTTCTTCATCGCCACGCGGATCGGGAGATCGCGGGCGATGTTGGCGCAGTAATCCAGGTCGCACTCCGGATCCTGCGCGAAGATGTTGATCGTCGGCGGCGACACCTGGTGATGGATCGCCAGCGCGGTGAAGACGGTCTCGATGCCGCCCGCTCCGCCGAGAAGATGGCCGGTCATCGACTTGGTGGAATTGACGACCACCTTGCGCGCCGCAGCGTCGCCCAGGGCGGCCTTGATCGCCTCGGTCTCGTTCTTGTCGCCCAGCGGAGTCGAAGTGCCGTGGGCGTTCAGGTAATCGACCTGCTCGGGCGCCACGCCCGCATCGCGCAGCGCTGCCGCCATGCACCGACGGGGGCCGTCCATGTCCGGGGCCGTGATGTGGTGCGCATCGGCGCTCATGCCGAAGCCCGCGACCTCGGCATAGACGCGGGCGCCACGGCGTCTGGCGTGCTCGTACTCCTCGAGCATCATCACGCCAGCGCCCTCGCCCAGCACGAAGCCGTCGCGGTCGCGGTCCCAGGGCCGGCTGGCCGTGGCGGGATCGTCGTTGCGGGCCGACAGCGCCCGGGCGGCGCAGAAGCCGCCAAGCCCGAGCGGCGAGATCGTCGCCTCGGAGCCCCCGGCGAGAATCGCGTCGGCGTCGCCGTAGGCGATGATGCGTGCCGCGTCGCCCACGCAGTGCAGCCCGGTCGTGCAGGCGCTGACGATCGCGTAGTTGGGGCCCTTCAGGCCCGCCATGATCGACATCTGGCCCGAGATCATGTTGATGATCGAACCGGGCACGAAGAATGGCGACACCCGGCGCGGGCCCCGATTGACCAGTTCGGTGTGGGTTTCCTCGATCAGCGGCAGGCCGCCGATGCCCGATCCGATGATGACGCCGACGCGCTCGGCGTTGGCGTCGGTGATCTCGATACCGCTGTCGCGCAGCGCCTGGAGCCCCGCGGCGATGCCGTAGTGGACGAAGGTGTCGAAATGGCGCGCTTCCTTCGCCGGCATGTACTGCGACACGTCGAAGCCGCGCACCTCCCCGGCAATGCGGGTGGGAAACGCCGAGGCATCGAAGCGGCTGATGGCGGAAATGCCCGAGCGCCCGGCGACGAGGTTCGCCCAGGCGGTCGGGATATCGTTGCCGACCGGGCTGACGATGCCCAGTCCGGTGATCACGACACGGCGCCGGCTCACTTGGATGCTCCTTGCCTGCGACGGGCGACGTCGGCGAGCGCCGGCGGGATTGCCGCCGCGCGGCCGCGCGTCAGCCCTTCGAGTGCGACTTCACGTAGTCGATGGCCTGCTGCACCGTGGTGATCTTCTCGGCTTCCTCGTCCGGGATCTCGGTCTCGAACTCGTCCTCGAGGGCCATCACGAGCTCGACGGTGTCGAGCGAATCGGCGCCGAGATCGTCGACGAACGAGGATTCGTTCTTGATGTCGGCCTCGTTGACGCCGAGCTGCTCAGCCACGATCTTCTTGACGCGCTGTTCGATGTTTTCCATTCCTGGCTCCCCTTTCCTCTGCTTTCACGTGGCCATGAAAACCGGCACGTCTCGCGTGACGGCGCGGCCGGATTGTATAGCACTTCGCGCCTCGCGACGTCCGCGATCGGCCGCCTAGTCCGCCGAGCCGATGGCCGCCGCACGATGCGTCGGCGAACTTCGGCCAACGACGGCTCATTGCACTCATTCCATGTACATCCCGCCATTTACGTGCAGGGTCACTCCCGTCACGTACCCGGCCTGCGGCGACGCCAGGAACGCGACGGCCGCAGCGACGTCCTCGGGCTGGCCGAAGCGTCCGGCCGGCACCTGCTGGATCAGCGCCGCGGTCTGCTGTTCGGTGAGCGCGCGCGTCATGTCGGTCTCGATGAAGCCCGGCGCCACGCAGTTCACCGTGATGTTGCGGCTGGCGATCTCGCGCGCGAGCGCCCGGCTCATGCCGGCCACGCCGGCCTTGGCGGCCGCGTAGTTCGCCTGGCCCGCGTTGCCGCTGGCGCCGACCACCGAGGTGATGTTGACGATCCGGCCATGGCGGGCACGCATCATCGGGCGCAACACCAGGCGCGACATCCGGAACACCGCGCCGAGGTTGGTCTCGATCACCGCGTTCCACTCGTCGTCCTTCATCCGCATCGCGAGGTTGTCGCGCGTGATGCCGGCGTTGTTGACGAGGATCGACACGCCGTGGCCCTCCTTCTGCAGCGCGTCGACCAGCGCCTCGCAGCGCGCCGCGTCGGTCACGTCGAGCGCCTCGCCGCGACCGGCCACGCCGGCCTCGGCGAAAGCGGCCGAAATCGCCTGCGCGCCCGCTTCGCTGGTCGCGGTGCCGATCACGGTGGCACCCTGCCGACCGAGTTCGAGCGCAATCGCGCGTCCGATGCCCCGCGAGGCGCCGGTGACCAGCGCCAGCTGGCCGGACAGGTTCATCGTTGCCATGGCACGGCCATCCTCATGCTGCGGTTTCGTTCAGCGCCGCCGCGAGCGACTCGGGATCGTGGACCGCGGCGACCGCCAGGCTGCGGTCGATGCGCGAGACGAGGCCCGAGAGCACCTTGCCTGGCCCGAACTCGATCACCCGCGTCACGCCGAGCGCCTGGAGCCGCTGCACGACCTCGACCCAGCGCACCGGGCCGTAGGACTGCCTCACCAGCGCGTCGCGGATGCGCGCCGGCTCGGTCTCGATTGCGACGTCGACGTTGTTCACCAGCGGAACCTGCGGCGGGCGCAACGCGACCGACGCCAGCGCCTGCGCCAGGCGCTCGCCGGCCGGGCGCAGCAGCGACGAATGGAACGGGGCCGACACGGCCAGCGGCATCGCCCGCTTGGCGCCGAGCGCCCGGGCGCGCTCGCAGGCGCGCTCGACCGCCGCCTTGTGCCCGGCGATGACGACCTGCGCGGGCGCGTTGTAGTTGGCCGGCTCGACCACCTCGCCCGGCGCCTCGCCGGCGGCTTCGCGGCACGCCTGGCGAACCTTGTCGTCGTCCAGGCCGAGGATGGCCGCCATCCCGCCCTCGCCGACCGGCACCGCCTCCTGCATGGCCCGCGCGCGCACCCTCACCAGGCGCAGCGCGTCGGCAACGTCGAACGCGCCGGCCACGGTCAGCGCCGTGTATTCGCCGAGGCTGTGCCCGGCGACTGCCGCGGGCGCCGGGCCGCCGGCATCGCGCCACGCCAGCCAGCAGGCATACCCCGCCGTGAGCATCGCCGGCTGGGTGTTCACCGTGAGCGCGAGCGTCTCGGCCGGCCCCTGCGCGATCAGCGTCGACAACGGTTCGCCGAGCGCCGCGTCGGCCTGCCCCAGGAGCGCCTGCACCGAGGGCGAGCCCGCGAAGCCGTCGAGCATGCCGACCGCCTGAGAGCCCTGCCCCGGGAAAACGAATGCCAGCTTCATCGATCGATCTCCCCGCTGCGAGCGCGCTGCCGCGCGATCGCCCTGCACCTCACATCCGGACCACTACCGCGCCCCAGGTGAATCCGCCGCCGACGCCCTCCATCAGGACGTTCTGCCCCGCGCGGATGCGCCCGTCGCGCACCGCTGTGTCGAGCGCGAGCGGAATCGACGCGGCCGACGTGTTCGCGTGCCGGTCGACGGTAACGACCACCTTGTCGAGCGGGATGCCGATCTTCTTCGCGGCAGCCTGCATGATGCGCACGTTGGCCTGGTGCGGAATGAACCAGTCGACGTCGGAGGTCGACAGCCCCGCCGCGTCGAGCGCCTCGCGCGCGACCGAGTCGAGCACCGAGACGGCCAGCTTGAACACCGCCGGCCCGTCCATCGTCAGGTAGGGGTGGCCGGTCACCGTGCCGCCGCAGACGTTGCCCGCCGTGCGCAGGATCGCCTCGTGCCGGCCGTCCGCGTGCAGCCGCGCGGCCAGCACCCCGGGCCGGTCGTCGCCGCGAAGCACGACCGCGCCGGCGCCGTCGCCGAAGAGCACGCAGGTGCCACGGTCGCTCCAGTCGAGGATCCGCGAGAACACCTCGGCGCCGATCACCAGCGCGCGGCTGGCGAGGCCGGTCCGGATCATCGAATCGGCGAGCGCCAGCGCGTACGTGAAGCCGCTGCACACGGCCTGCACGTCGAAGGCCGCCCCGCCCGGCGCGCCGAGCTCCTTCTGCACCAGGCAGGCGGTGCTCGGAAAGACGTAGTCCGGCGTGGACGTCGCGACGATGATCAGGTCGATGTCGGCGGGCTGCAGGCCCGCGGCCTCGAGGGCGCGCCGCGACGCCTCGGTGGCCAGCTGGCTGCACGCCACGCCGCGCTCGGCGAGGTGGCGTTGCCGGATGCCGGTGCGCTCGATGATCCACTGGTCGGAGGTCTCGACCCCGCGCGCTGCCAGGTCGCGCACGAGCTCGTCGTTGGCGACGGCGCGCGGCGGCAGGAAGCTGCCCGTGCCGATGATGCGTGAGTGCCGAAAGGTCATTGGGGACGTGGGGGCTGGGTCGACGATGGAGGTGGAATGGCGCGGCGATGCGGGCGCGGCTTCGACGTGACGGCGCGGCCGGGGGTCAGCCCGACCGGGCGGCCTCGGTCACCCCCGCCTCGGGACCCTGGATGCGGGGCAGTGCCTGCTCGATCCGCTGGACGAGTCCGTTGCGAACCGCGTCGTAGGCGCGGCGCAGCGCGAATTCGAACGCGTAGGCGTCGGCCGAGCCGTGGCTCTTGATCACGACGCCGCGAAGGCCGACCAGGCTCGCGCCGTTGTAGCGGCGATGATCGAGCCGCTTGCGGAACCTCATCAGCACCGGCAGCGACAGCAGCGCCATCAGGCGCGTGAAGACGTGGCGCTTGTACTCCTCGCGGATGAAGCCGCCGAGCATGCGGGCCAGCCCCTCGGAAGTCTTCAGCGCGATGTTGCCGACGAAACCGTCGCAGACGACGACGTCGGTCGTGCCCTCGTAGATGTCGTTGCCTTCGACGTTGCCACGGAAGTCGAGCGTGCTCTCGCGCAACAACTCGCCCGCCTGCTTGACGGTGTCGTTGCCCTTGATCACTTCCTCGCCGATGTTCAGCAGCCCCACCGTCGGGCGCTCCTTGCCTTCGAGCGCGGTGACCAGCGCCGCGCCCATGACCGCGAACTGAAGCAGGTGGCGGGGCTCGCAATCGACGTTGGCGCCGAGGTCGAGCATCGTGGTCGTGCCGCCGGTCTGGTTGGGCAACTGGGTGGCGATGGCGGGCCGGTCGATGCCCGGCTGCATCTTCAGCACGAAACGCGAGATCGCCATCAGCGCGCCGGTGTTGCCGGCGCTCACGCAGGCATCGGCGTCGCCGCTCTTGACCAGTTCGATCGCGACCCGCATCGACGAATCGCGCTTGCTGCGCAGGGCCGCCGCAGGCGGGTCGTCCATCGCCACGACCTCGGAGGCGTGGCGCACCTCGATGCGGGTGGAATCGACGGTTCGGGACTTTGCCAGCGCCTGCTCGATCGCGTCCTTCCGGCCGACCAGCAGCAGTCGCGCGTCGTCGACCTGCCTGAGGAAATCCAGCGCAGCGGGAACGGTGACCGACAAGCCGTGGTCACCGCCCATGCAGTCGATGGCGATACGGACCGTCACGCTCGCGCCCGTGTTGGCCGCGGCGCAGTCTTACTCGTCGGCTTTGGTCTTGACGACTTTCTTGCCGCGATAGAAGCCGTTCGGGCTGACGTGGTGGCGCAGGTGCACTTCACCGGTGGTCGGCTCGACGGCCAGCGGCGGAGTCGAGAGGAAGTCGTGCGCGCGGTGCATGCCGCGCTTGGACGGCGACTTCTTGTTCTGCTGGACGGCCATGCTTGGCTCCCGGAAAGATTAATCTTCAATTATATCAGTATTTTGCGCACCGTTCTTCAGTCGCTCGAGGGCGGCGAACGGGCGGCGGAGCGCGTCGTCGTCGACAGCCTGGCCGGCGACCCCCGGCAGGTCGCAGCGCTCGTGGCGTGGCGTGGCCGGCAGGGCCATGATCGCCTCGTCCTCGACCAGGCCGGCGAGATCGAAGCGCCGGCCGCCGGCCAGGACGTCGTGGACCTGGTCGTCGAGGTCGAGCCGCTCGGCCTCGGCCTCGCTGCGCGCCAGCCGGTACGACCGTTCGGCCGACAGTTCCACCGTGACCGGGGCCATGCACCGCACGCAGGCCATGCGCACCGTGGCAACGATCGACAACGCCATGCGGTCTTCGCTCGCACCGTCGGCGCGCCCGGCGCGCCAGGCGCGCAGCCGCCAGGCGACCTCGCCCTGACGGTCGGCGAGCAACGAACCCAGGCGTTCCATGCCGGCGAGCGGATACGCGCCGGACAGCTCGCTGCCGGCGCGCGCCAACTCGCTGGTGTCGATCGTGCGTTGCATGGCTCGTGCTTCCGTATCATAGCGGCCGGGGCGCGCCGACGTCTCGCGCCCCGCTGCCGCGATCCCGCAGCCTGCGCCCTTCAGCCTCTGCCCTTCACGCCCGGACACCGCGTGTCGACTTCCGCCTCCCCGCTGATCCTTGCATCGACCTCGCGCTACCGGCGCGAATTGCTGTCGCGCCTGGCCCTGCCGTTCGCAGTCGTGGCGCCAGGCGTCGACGAATCGGCGCTGTCCGGCGAGCGGCCCGACGCGCAGGCGCTGCGCCTGGCCGCCGAGAAGGCCCGCGCCGTGGCCCGCCGCCATCCGCAGGCGCTCGTCATCGGCTCGGACCAGGCGGCCACGCTCGACGGGGTGGCTTCGATCGGCAAGCCTGGCAACCATGAGCGGGCGCGCGAGCAGCTTCGCGCCGCCTCGGGCCGCACGATGGACTTCCACACGGCGCTGTGCGTGATGCGCCAGGCCGACGGCTTCGACGAGCGCGCGTGCGTCACCACGCGCGTGCGCTTCCGGTGCCTGGACGACGCGGAGATCGAGCGCTACCTGCAGCTCGAGCAGCCATGGGATTGCGCCGGCGCCGCCAAGGCCGAGGGACTCGGGATCGCCCTGCTCGAGGCGATCGAGGGCGACGACCCGACCGCACTGATCGGGCTGCCGCTGATCGCGCTCACGCGGATGCTGCGTCACGCCGGCCTGTCGCCGTTGGGCGCCTGAAGGCCGCGATGCCTGCCCCGCTGCCTCCCGGCCGACTCTGGCTGATCCCGACGCCACTGGGCGCCGACAGCGACCCGCATCGCGTCCTGCCGGCCGACACCCTCGCCGCGATCGAGCCGCTCGACTATTTCGTGGTGGAGAACGCCAGGACCGCGCGCGCATTCCTGAAGGCAGCGGGCACGCGAGCGCCGCTGCAGGCGCTCGACTTGCGCGAGCTGAGCGAGCACACGCCGGCGACTCAGATTCCCGAGTTGCTCGCGCCGATCCTCGCGGGACGCGACGGCGGCCTGTTGTCGGAGGCCGGGGTGCCTGCGATCGCCGACCCCGGCGCCGCGCTGGTGGCTGCCGCCCATGCGGCGGGCGTCACCGTCTGCCCATTGATCGGGCCGAGCTCGCTGGTGCTCGCGCTGATGGCCTCGGGCCTGAACGGGCAGCGCTTCTCGTTCGTGGGCTACGTGCCGACGCAGGCCGCCGAGCGGCTCGCCCGGCTGCGCGAGCTCGAGCAGCGATCGGCCCGCGACGACGAGGCGATCCTCGTCATCGAGACGCCGTATCGAAACCAGGCGTTGCTGGACGCGGCGATGCAGGCCCTGTCGCCGACGACGCGCCTGCTGGTCGCGAGCGACCTCAGCCTTGCGACCGAGCGCATCGTCGTCGAAACCGTCGCCGGCTGGCGCGCCGCGGCCCGCGAGCTGCCCAGGACGCCTACCGTATTCGGGTTGCAGGCCGAGCCCGCGTCGGCGCGCCCCCGCTTCGGACAGCCTGCGCGCAGCCCGTCGAACGTCCCCCCGGCGCGCCGTGAACGCGGTTCCCGACAGCGCTAGGGCGCCGCGCGGCGTTGGCCGACGGCGCATCGGCGTCGCGCTGGGCAGCGGCTCGGCGCAACGGCGATCTCGGCGCAGCGCCGGCGTCAGCGCAGCGTCGGCGTCTGCGCCGCGATGCCCAGCGCGCGGGCCATGGTCTCCCCGGCCGTTGCTCCCAGGCGCCGCGCCAGCCGCTCGGCGAGGTTCTTGCGAGTGGAGAAGTCGACGACGTCTTCGGCCTTGATCACGTCGCGGGCGACGGAGTCGACGGTGCCCATGCCGTCGGCCAGGCCCATCTCGACGCTGTGCGCGCCGGTCCAGACCAGCCCGGAGAATAGGTCGGGCGACTCCTTCAGGCGACTGCCGCGCCCGGCGCGGACGACGTCGATGAACTGCTTGTGGATCTCGTCGAGCATCTGCTGGGCGTGGCGTCGCTGGTCTTCGGGCAGGGGCGAGAAACTGTCGAGAAACCCCTTGTTCGTGCCGGCCGTGAGCAGTCGACGCTCGACGCCGAGCTTCTCCATCGCGCCGACGAAGCCGAAGCCTTCCATCAGCACACCGATCGATCCGACCAGGCTGGCCTTGTCGACGTAGATGCGATCGGCTGCGGCAGCCACGTAATACCCGCCCGACGCGCAGACCTCCTCGACCACCGCATAGAGCGGCGTATTCGGGTGGATCGTGCGCAGCCGCCGAATCTCGTCATGGATGATGCCGGCCTGCACCGGGCTGCCGCCGGGACTGTTGATCCGCAGCACCACGCCGACGGTCTTGTCGTCGTCGAAGGCCGCGCGCAGCGACGTCACGATGTCCTCGGCCGAAGCCTCGCCGCCGGCGGCGATGACGCCGTTCAACTCGACCAGCGCCGTGTGCCGGCCGGTGGCCACCTTGGCTTCGCGCACGAGCCAGCCGCCGGCCATCAGCAGTGCAGCAGCCAGCCAGGCGAACACGAGCAGCTTGAAGAAAATGCCCCATCGGCGCGCGCGCCGCTTTTCCTGCAGGGTGTCGAGCACGAGCTTCTCGAGCACCTCGCGTTCCCACCTTCCATCGGGCGCCTGTGCGCGCGCCGGCACGTCCTGTTCGCTCATCGCAGTGTTCCGGAGTTCATCGACCCGACGGCGGCTCGGCCGCAACCCTCACGCGCCCGCCGATTTCCTCGCAACGCAGCGCCTCCAGCGCCGCGCCGCGACACGGGCCTGCCACGCAAAGTCCGCTGTCCGGCTCGTACATCGCGCCGTGCGTCGCGCAGACCAAGTATAGGCCCGCGTCGTCGAAGAACCGGCCGGGCAGCCAGTCGAGTTCCATCGCGACGTGTGCGCAGCGGTTCAGGTACGCGCGCGGCTGCCCTTCGAAGCGCACCACGAAGGCCGGCACCGGACGTCCGCCCTCACCCGAAGTGCCCCATGCGAACCGCACGCCCTCGCCGCCCTCGACCAGGTCGTCGACCGCGCAGACGTCGATCCAGGCAGTCGCCACGGCGCCACCGCCCCCGTCCGCCGAGCCACCCCCTCCTCCCTTCTCCCTTCCCTCTTCTTCCCTCACGGCGTCACACCCTCGCCAGCAGCGCCTCGCGGAGCTCGACGACCGAATCGACGACGGCCAGCGCCGGTTCGGCCTCGAGCGCCTCGCGCGGGTGCGCGCCGTAGGTGACGGCAATCGCGGCGGCACCGGCCGCGCGAGCCATGCCCAGGTCGTGCGTCGTGTCGCCGACCATCAGCGCCTCGGACACCCCCAGGCCAAGCTCGTCGCAGATGTCGCGCAGCATCCAGGGGTCGGGCTTCGGTGCGCCCTCGTCGGCGCAGCGCGTCGTGAGAAAGCGCCCGGTCCAGCCCATCTGGTCGAGCGCCCGGTTCAATCCTGCCCGCGACTTTCCGGTGGCCACTGCGAGCCAGGCGCCGTTGTCGGCGAGATCGCCGAGCAGCTGCGGCACGCCCTCGAAGGGCTCGAGCTGCGCGTCGCGGCGCAGGTAGTGATGGCGGTAGCGCTCGACGTAGGCGGGCAGCTGCGCGCGATCGATGGTCGGCACGGCCATGCGGACCGCCTCGAGCAGGCCCAGGCCGATCACGTGCGAGGCCTGCTCGCGCGAGGGCACCGGCAGGCCGAGGTCCGCCGCCGAGGCGCGGATCGCGTGGACGATCGCGGCGGTCGAATCGATCAGGGTGCCGTCCCAGTCGAACACGACGAGGCGGAAGCGCTGCTTCATCCGGGCCCTCCGCCGCCCGTTCCGGAACGCCGTGCCGCACCGCCTGCGTCCGGCGCCCAGCTGGTGCCGGCGGCGCGCAGCAGCGCTTCGAACTCTTCGGGCATCGGCGCCTCGACCCGCGTCCGGCGCCCTCCGTCCGGGTGGCGAAACACGATCGAGTGCGCGTGCAGGTACATCCGCCTGAACCCGCGCCGGGCCATCTCGCGGTTCAGTTCGAAGCGGCCGTATTTCGGGTCACCGACGATCGGGCAACCGGCGTGGGCAAGGTGGACACGGATCTGATGGGTGCGGCCCGTTTCGAGCCTGGCCTCGACCAGCGAGAACTCGCCGAGATCGGGCAGCGCGAACCGCAGCAGTCCGGTCACCCGCGTGACCGCCTCGTGGCCGCCCGCCTTCACGGACACGCGCCGGTCGCCGTCGGGCGCCTCGTGGCGATGCAGCGGCCAGGCCAGCGTACGCGTGCGCAGCGGCCAGCGTCCGGCGACGATCGCGAGGTAGCGCTTGTCGGTGTCGCGCTCGCGCAGTTGGGCGTGCAGGGTCACCAGCGCGGCGCGCCTGAGCGCGACCAGCAGCACCCCCGACGTTTCCCGATCGAGACGGTGCACGAGTTCCAGAAAGCGCGCATGCGGCCGCGCGGCGCGCAGTTGCTCGATCACGCCGCTGGAGACGCCGCTGCCGCCGTGGACTGCGACCGACGCCGGCTTGTCGATCGCCAGCAGCCATTCGTCCTCGTGGAGAACGGGAAGGCGTCTCGCCAGCCCTGCCCGCGCACGCCTGACTGGGTCGTCGGCCGACGCGCCGGTCTCGCGCGCTGCCGTCGCGGCATCGGGCGACAGCCGGATCGGCGGAATGCGGACCGAATCGCCCGCCTGCAGGCGATAGTCGGCCGTCTGGCGCTTGCCGTTCACGCGCAGCTGGCCGCTGCGGATCAGCCGGTACAGGTGGCTCTTCGGCACCTCCCGGCACAGCCGCACGAGGAAGTTGTCCAGGCGCTGGCCGGCATCGTCGTCGTCGATCGGCACGTGCCGAACCGGTTCCGGGGCCGGCACGGACTCTGTTTTTGTACGCAGGGTGCTCACGTTGCTATACTTTGGCCGTTGTGTGCGATCCCGGCCCGACCGGAACGGCCGCCTTGCGGGGCGACCGGCTCGCGTCCACGGATGCTCCGGCGAAGCGCGTCGAACCAGAAGTTCCGCGCATCGAACTCCGGAATCCCGTATCACGAGAACCGATTGTACCGGGCTGGTTCCGCCGAAAGCGGATCGAAGCCGATCGCCTGCACGACAGGAAGAACACTTCAACCGCGGTTCCCCGATCCTCCGGGAACAGGGAACGCGGACCGATGCGGAATTTTCCGGAAAGAATGCGAGCCGGCGGCCCTCCGGGCGGCCGGCAGAGCCAGTGCGGTTCCTGAACCCCATGTCTGCGAACGCTGTCGTCCGTCCGGCCGGGCCCTGCCCGATGCCGGCGCGCGCGCGCTCGCCTGGGCGGATCCCCAGCGCTTAGCGCCCGCGACGGCGCCGCATTCCTTCCGCTTCCGTTCGCATCGGCCCGCTGGCCGACGCGCGCCGCCACGCCGTGAGCGCGCAACGGAGTCATTTGCATGAAGCGAATGCTGTTCAACGCCACGCACGCCGAAGAGCTGCGCGTGGCAATCGTCGACGGCCAGAAGCTGATCGACATCGACATCGAGTCGGCGGGCCGCGAGTCCCGCAAGAGCAACATCTACAAGGGCGTCATCACCCGCGTCGAGCCCAGCCTCGAGGCGTGCTTCGTCAACTACGGCGAGGAGCGCCACGGCTTCCTGCCGTTCAAGGAGATCTCGAAGGCATTCTTCAAACCGGGCGTCGAGGCCTCCCGGGCGCGCATCCAGGACGCCGTGAGCGAAGGCCAGGAAGTCATCGTCCAGGTCGACAAGGAAGAGCGCGGCAACAAGGGCGCGGCGCTCACGACCTTCATCTCGCTGGCCGGGCGCTACCTGGTCCTGATGCCGAACAATCCGCGCGGCGGTGGCGTCTCGCGCCGCGTCGAAGGCGAGGACCGGCAGGAATTGCGCGAGACGATGGACAGGCTCGAGTACCCGTCGGGAATGAGCCTGATCGCGCGCACGGCCGGCATCGGCCGCGCGGCCGAAGAACTGCAATGGGACCTGAACTACCTGCTGCAGCTCTGGAAGGCGATCGAATCGGCGGCCGGGTCGGCGCCGGGCCCGTTCCTGATCTACCAGGAATCCAGCCTGGTGATCCGCGCGATCCGCGACTACTTCACGCAGGACGTCGGCGAGATCCTGATCGACACCGACGACATCTACGAGCAGGCGCGCCAGTTCATGGCGCACGTGATGCCCGACACGGTCAACCGGGTCAAGCGCTACCGCGACGACACGCCCCTGTTCTCGCGCTTCCAGATCGAGCACCAGATCGAGACCGCTTACTCGCGGATCGTGCCGCTCCCGTCGGGCGGCGCGGTGGTCATCGATCACACCGAGGCCCTGGTCGCGATCGACGTGAACTCGGCGCGCGCCACCAAGGGCTCGGACATCGAGGAGACGGCGCTTCGCACGAACCTCGAGGCGGCCGACGAGGCCGCGCGCCAGATGCGCCTGCGCGACCTCGGTGGCCTGATCGTCATCGACTTCATCGACATGGAGAACCCGAAGAACCAGCGCGAAGTCGAGCAGCGGCTGAAGGATGCCCTGCACTACGACCGCGCGCGGGTCCAGACCGGGAAGATCTCGCGCTTCGGCCTGATGGAGCTGTCGCGCCAGCGGCTGCGCCCGGCGCTCGCCGAGGGATCGCACATCACCTGCCCGCGCTGCAACGGCACGGGCGTGATCCGCGACATCGAGTCGTCGGCCCTTCACATCCTGCGCGTGATCCAGGAAGAGGCAATGAAGGAGAGCACCGCGGCGGTCTACGCGCAGGTGCCGGTCGACGTCGCCACCTACCTGCTCAACGAGAAGCGTAGCGAGCTGAACAAGCTCGAGGCCAGGCTGAAGGTCGAGATCGTGCTGATCCCGAACAAGCACCTCGAGACGCCGCACTACAAGGCCGAGCGCCTGCGCCACGACGACGAGCGCCTGTCCAGCTACCGCGCCAGCCACACACTGGCCGACACCCCGGCCGAGGACAACTCCTATCTCGAGAGCAAGCTCGAACCTGCCAAGCCGCGCCAGGAGGCCGTCGTCAAGGGAATCACCCCCGATCAACCGCCCCCGGTGCCGGCAAGCCCGGTGCCTGCCGTAGCCAGCGCCGAGCCGCGCCCGGTCGCGCGTACGGCGGTGGTCGCAGCGGCCCCGACCGGCGACGATGGCCTGCTCGGACGCATCCTGAACTGGTTCCGGCGCAAGCCCGCCAACGAGGCGAGCGCCTCGCCGACGGTGGCCGCGGCGACCACGGAGCCGGCTGCGGCGGAAGGCGAAGGGGGTCGACGGCCGCGTGGGGCCCGCGAGGGTCGCGAGCGCACTGGTGGCCGCGAGGGACGCGAGCGCACTGGCGGTCGCGAAGGCCGCGAGGCGCGTGAGCGTCGCGGCGGTGAGGGCCGCGAGGGCCGCGGCCCGCGCGGCGAGCGGACGGCCGGCGGCGAAGGCGAAGGCCGGGGCCCGCGCGGCCAGGAGCGGCGCGAGCCGCGCGAGGGCCGTGAAGGACGCGAGGCACGAGAGCGCCGTCCCGAGCGCGAGGCACAACCCCGTCAGGCGGAGGAAGCGGCGCGTGGCGAGCGCGCCGAACGTGGCCAGCGCGCCGAGCGTGGCGAGCGTGGCGAACGCCGCGGCGGTCGCCAGCGCCCCGAGGCGCGCCCCGAGGCGCGTGCCGAGGGCGTCGGCGTCGGCGTCGGCGCCGAGCGCGAAGCGCTGATCGGAGCGACCGAGGTCGGCGAAGGCACCGCACCGCAGCTCGCGGACAGCGCGCCCGTCGAAGCGTTCGAAGGCGGCCTTGCGACCGAAGGCATGCCCGGTGGTGCGGCGGGCCGCGAGGCGGACGCCGAAGGCGTCGACGAAGCGCGTCGCGGTCGGGGCCGCCGTCGCCGCGGCCGTCGCGGCGGCGAGCGCGGCGGCGAACGCGAAGCCGCTGCGGCGACGGGCGAGCCGTTGCAGGAGCCCATCGCCGGCGAGGTGATCGAATCGGCCCCGGCGCAAGCCGCTGCGGAGGCGCAGATGCCGGACGCCGTCCAGTCCACGCTGCCGTTCGCGGCGATCGAGCCGGCCGCCGAACCCGAAGCCGAACCGGTGACGGTCCCGACCCCCTGGAGGAGCCGGTCCTCGCCCGACCCGAGGCCGCGGCACCCGCGGCCGCGGAACCCGAGGCTGCGGAACCCGCGGCCGCGCGAGCGCAGCCGGTTGCAGCACCGCCTCGGCCTGCCCAGCCGATTGCGCCGGTCGAGTTGCCGAAGGCCGAGCTCGAACATATGCTGGCCGGCGCCGGCCTGCAGTGGGTCGAGACGGTCGCCCGGCCGGCCGCCGCGGAGGAGCCGGCCGAGGTTCCGCCGCCGAGGCCGCCGCGCGCGCGCCGTCCACGCAGCGCGCCGGTGTCCGAGCCACTGCAGCAGGTCGAGACCCGGCCGGGCGGCGAAGGCTGATCCTGCCCCGGCGCGAAGTCGGGCCAGCACCAAAGGAAACGGGGGCCGAAAGGCCCCCGTTTTCGTTGCTGCCGTGCCGGGGCTGCGGGCGCCGGACGCGGCGCCCGCTACGGGCGCATCAGCCCTGAGCCTGCGCCGCCGACCCGGCGGCTCTCGCCGCGCCCCGCCCGGAGCGCTGCGCCGGGATCTTGCCCGCCTTCACGTCGTCGTACCAATACTCGTGGTGTTCCTTCGCCCAGGCCTCGTCGACGTAGCCGGTCTTCATCGCATCGAGCGCGCCTTCGGTGCCGATCGTCCCGATGTAGATGTGCCCCATGATCAGCGCAATGAACAGCAGCGCCGCGATCGCGTGGATCATCCAGGCGTCCTGCATCTGCCCGCGCGTCTGCCCGTAGTTCGGGAAGTCGAGGATGAAGCCGGTCACCGCGACGATCGTGCCGAGCAGCACCAACCCGCCCCAGAACAGCAACTTCTCGCCGCCGTTGAAGCGGTGGCTCGGCACGTGCGCGTTGCGCGACAGCAGGCCGCCACCCTTCACCAGCCAGGTCAGGTCGTAGGCGCGCGGAAAGTTGTCCTTCACATAGGTGAGGAACATCGCGATCAGCGTCACCGCGAACAGCGGCCCGATGAAGTTGTGCCCGGTCTTGGACATCGTCGCCAGGATCGAGAACAGCGTGTAGCCGAACACGGGCAGCAGCAGGTGCTTGCCGAACAGCATGATGATCCCGGTGAGCCCGAGCACGACGAAGCAGGCCGCGTTCAGCCAGTGCACCGAGCGCTCGACGACCGTGAAGCGCTCGATCAGCTTTCCGGTGGGCTGCCCCATGACCTTGATCTGGCCGCGGAACAGGTAGAACGCCGCGATCAGCAGCAGCACCACGACCAGGCCCCAACCGCCGTAGCGCGTGATCGGGCCGTTGCGCAGCAGCCGCCACTCCTCGCCGGCGGACTGGATCAGCACGCCGCCCTCGTGGGCCGGCAGGTTCGTGAAGCCCGCCGTCGGAGAGTTGACCTCGCGCCAGACCGGCGCGTTGTTCAGCGGCTGCACCTTCTGGCGCGCGGCCTGGTCGTCGCGGGTCGCCTCGAGAATGTTCGCCGGCTGCGGCCCCCCGGCCGGAGCGCCCTGCGCGTGCACGACCGCGACGACGCCCCACAGCCCGAGCAGCAGCGCCAGCATGCGGATGGCGCGGCTCATCACTTGCCTCCGATGCGGACGTACTCGTTCTGGCCCTGCTGGCGCAGCTTCAGCGCGTTCTCCCAGCTGGCCTTGTCGCCACGGGTGAACGGGGTCTGGAACGCGAGGGGCTCGCCCTGCCACGGCTTGGTGTCGCGCGTGACGGTGGTGCCGGCGGCCTTGTCGCCGAGGGTCTGCGGCTTCTCGCCGCAGGCGGCGAGCCCGAGTGCCAGCGCGGCGGCCGCGGCGAGCATTGCAATGGTTCGATGTGCCATCTCGTCAGCTCCCCTGCTTGCCCCGGCCCTGACCCTGGCCGCCCCCATGTCCGGGGCCATAGGCGGTGCCCCAGCCCCAGACCTCGGCGCCCTTGCCGCGCGCCATCACGCGCTGCCGGTAGATGTCGGCCAGCATGTCGCCGTCGCCGCCGAGCAGCGCCTTGGTCGAGCACATCTCGGCGCAGACCGGCAGCTTGCCCTCGGCGAGCCGGTTGCGGCCGTACTTGGCGAACTCTTCCTTCGAGCCGTCCTTTTCGGGACCGCCGGCGCAGAACGTGCACTTGTCCATCTTGCCGCGCAGGCCGAACGCGCCGGCCTGCGGGAACTGCGGCGCACCGAACGGACAGGCGTAGAAGCAGTAGCCGCAGCCGATGCACAGGTCCTTGTCGTGCAGCACGACGCCTTCGTCGGTGCGGTAGAAGCAGTCGACCGGGCACACCGCCATGCACGGCGCGTCGGAGCAGTGCATGCAGGCCACCGACACCGAGCGCTCGCCCGGCAGGCCGTCGTTGAGCGTGACCACCCGCCGGCGGTTCACGCCCCAGGGCACTTCGTGCTCCTGCTTGCACGCCGTGACGCAGCCGTTGCATTCGATGCAGCGCTCGGTGTCACAGATGAACTTCATTCGGGCCATGTGTCTTCCCCTTGGTCTTTGTCTGGTGCGACGCCGGCGCTCAGGCCGTGGCCTTCTCGATCTGGCAGATCGTCGTCTTGGTCTCCTGCATCATCGTGACCGAGTCGTAGCCGTAGGTCGTGGCGGTGTTGACTGCCTCGCCGCGCACCACCGGTGCGGCGCCCTCCGGGTAGAACTCCTTGAGGTCGCGCCCCTGCCACCAGCCCGCGAAGTGGAACGGCATCCACGCGGTGTCGGGCCCGACCCGCTCGGTGACCAGCGCCTTGACCTTCAGGCGCGCACCCGTCGGCGTCGACAGCCAGACGTACTCGCCGTTACGGATGCCGCGATCGTTGGCCGCGCGCGGGTTGATCTCGACGAACGAGTCCTGCTGCAGCTCGGCCAGCCAGGGATTCGAGCGCGTCTCGTCGCCGCCACCCTCGTATTCGGTGAGCCGGCCCGACGACAGGATCAGCGGGAACTTCTCGTAGAGCTTGTCCTCGACGTTCTTCTGCTGCAGCGACTTGTACAGCGTGGGCATGCGCCAGAACTTGTTCTTGTCGTCGTGCGTCGGGTACTTGGCCACCAGGTCGGGACGCGTGCCGTAGATCGGCTCGCGATGGATCGGCACCGGGTCGGGGAAGTTCCAGACCACGGCGCGCGCCTTCGCATTGCCGAACGGGTAGCAGCCGTGCTTGGTCATCACGACGCGGATGATTCCACCCGACAGGTCGGTCTTCCAGTTCTTGCCCTCGGCCGCCTGCTTCTCGGCGTCGGTGAGCTCATCCCACCAGCCGAGCTTCTTCATCAGCGCGTGGTCGAACTCCGGGTAGCCGGTCTTGATGTCCGCACCCTTCGAGTGCGATCCGTCGGCGGCCAGCAGCGAGACCCCGTCGCGCTCGACGCCGAAGTTGGCGCGGAAGTTGCCGCCGCCGTCCATCACGTGCCGGTCGGTCTGGTAGAGGTTCGGCGTGCCCGGATGCTTCATCTCGGGGTTGCCCCAGCACGGCCACGGCAAGCCGAAGTAGTCGCCATCGCAGGGCCCACCCTTCGCGCGCAAGGTCTTCACGTCGAAGGTGGCCATGTGCTTCATGTGCAGCTTGAGCCGCTCGGGCGACTGCCCGGTGTAGCCGATCGTCCAGGTGCCGCGGTTGATCTCGCGAAGGATCGACTCGGGCTCGGGCTCATGCCACTCGATTCCGTGCTTGTTCACGGTGATCATCTTGTAGTTCTTCGACAACTGCTCGCCGAAGCCGAGCCGCTCCGCGAAGGCCTGCATGATCGTGTGATCGGGCATCGACTCGAACAGCGGCTCGATCACTCTCTCGCGCCACTGCAGCGAGCGGTTCGAAGCGGTGCACGAGCCCGAAGTCTCGAGCTGGGTCGCCGCAGGCAGCAGGTAGACCGAGCGATTCGGGTTGACGTTCTTCGGGTCGCTCGCGAGCGCGGCCATCGCGGCGGTGGCCGACGGATACGGGTCGACCACCACCAGCAGGTCGAGCTTGTCCATCGCCTTCTTCATGTCGAGGCCGCGCGTCTGCGAGTTCGGCGCGTGCCCCCAGTAGACGACGCCGCGCAGGTTCGACGGCTGGTCGAGCGTCTCCTTGGCGCCGAGCACGCCGTCGACCCAGCGCGACACGGTGATCCCGGGCTTCTCCATCATGCCCGGCGCGAACTGCTTCTGCATCCACTCGTAGTCGACGCCCCAGACCGCGCCGAAGTGCTTCCACGAGCCTGCCGCGACGCCGTAGTAGCCGGGCAGCGAGTCGGGGTTCGGGCCGATGTCGGTGGCGCCCTGCACGTTGTCGTGGCCGCGGAAGATGTTCGCTCCGCCGCCCGAGACGCCGACGTTGCCCAGCGCGAGCTGCAGGATGCACGACGCGCGCACCATCGCGTTGCCGATCGAGTGCTGGGTCTGCCCCATGCACCAGACGACGGTCGAGGGCCGGTTCTTGGCCATCATCTCGGCCACGCGCGCGAGTTGCTCGCCCGGAACGCCACTGGCCTCCTCGACCGCTTCGGGCGTCCACTTCGCGAGCACCTCCTCGCGGACCTTGTCCATCCCGTAGACCCGGTCGTTGATGTACCTGGTGTCTTCCCAGCCGTTCTTGAAGATGTGGTGCAGGATGCCGAACAGCACCGGGATGTCGGTGCCCGAGCGGAAACGCACGTACTCGTCGGCCTTCGCGGCGGTGCGGGTGCGGCGCGGATCGCAGACGATCAGCTTCGCGCCGTTCTCCTTCGCGTGCAGCATGTGCACCATCGACACCGGGTGCGCCTCGGCGGCGTTCGAGCCGATGTACAACGCGCACTTCGTGTTCTGCATGTCGTTGTACGAGTTCGTCATCGCGCCGTAGCCCCAGGTGTTCGCCACACCCGAGACCGTCGTCGAGTGACAGATGCGCGCCTGGTGATCCATGTTGTTCGTGCCGTAGAACGACACGAGCTTGCGCATCAGGTACGACTGCTCGTTGCTGTGCTTCGACGAACCGATCCAGAAAGTGGCGTCGGGGCCCGACTCCTTCTTGATCTGCAGCAGCTTTGCCGTGATCTCGTCGAGCGCCTGCTTCCAGCTGATGCGCTGGTACTTGCCGTCGACCAGCTTCATCGGCGTCTTCAGCCGGTATTCGCCGTGCCCGTGTTCCCGGATCGACGCGCCCTTGGCGCAGTGGCCGCCCAGGCTGATCGGCGAGTCGAACACCGGCTCCTGGCGCACCCAGACCCCGTTCTCGACGACCGCGTCGATCGCACAGCCGACCGAGCAGTGGGTACAGACGGTGCGCTTGACCTCGATCTTCCCGGCCGGTGCCTGCTGCGCCTCCGCCTTGCCCATCATGTCGAACGACACGGCCCCGACGGCCGCGCCCGCGCCGATGCCGATCCCCGAACGCTTCAGGAAACTGCGCCGGTCCATCGTCGTGGAGAGTGCCGAGCGCACGCCTCGCGCGAGGCTAGCCGTCAGGCCGCCGGGGGCGGCCGTCGCGCCGGATTTACGCTGCAGTTGCATGCCGTGTCTCCTCGTTCTCGGTCGGATGCTCAGACGGTCGTGCTGCGGTAGTAGCGCCGCACGTGCTCGGTGACGTGATAGCCGCCGCCGCCGCGCTCGTGGGTCTGTGGCTTCGCCTCGGCCGCCGCGGCCTGTGCAGCGCCGCCACGGGTGGCTGCGACGGCCGCGCCGGCAAGTCCCGCGCCCACGAGGAAGTTTCTGCGTCCGGCTGCGGTATGGTTCGAAGTCTTGTCGCGCTTCATCGCATCGCTCCTTCAGGGCGGTCGTTACGGAGAGTCGAAATCGAAGGCCTGGCGCTCGACCGCGAGAAACTCGCGCAGCAGCCGGCCGGCGTGCTTGTAGAAGTCGGTGACGCCGCTGTGCTCGATGGTGTCGGCGAGCGACTCGTACCACGGCGCCAGGAAACGGGAAAAGAACTCGCGTTGCGCAACGATGTCGCGCGCCGGCGCCGCGTCGCCCGCGATCAGCCAGGCCATCGTCTCGCACAGCGCCGACAAGTGGTCCTCGGTCTCGCCGATCCCGGACCGGCGGGCCAGGCCGAGCGACGCGAGGTGCTCGCGCAACTCGACCAGCGGCCGGTCGTTGAGGAAGCCGCTCAAGTGGTACGACGCGTACGGAATCACGTCGGCCTTGCCGACGCCGACGAACGCGACGTCGAACTCCTCGCGCACTGCCTGCGGATCGGCTTGCGCGCAAGCGCCGGCGAAGTCGCGCCACGCGCGGGCAAGGGGGGCGTCGCCTGCCGCATCGCCCGCGCTCGCGGCGACCCCGGCGAGCCATTGGCGCGATGGCGGCGCACGGAACAGCCCGGCGAACAAGCCGTACCAGCGCGCGCGCGCCGCGTCCTCGGGCGACACGGCCGCGAGATCCACGTCGATCGGCATCTGGGCGCTCATGATGGCTTGCCCCCGGTGAAATCGAAGATCGTCGATTCCGACGAGTTGGAAACCATGTCCACGACTCGGCAATCGGCGCACATCTGCAGGCGCCTGGCGGCGGCCTCGCCACCGAACATCGAATGGCCTGCCAGCTTGCCGAGCATCCGGTCGATCATCTGGCGGGTTCCGAACGGCTTGCCGCACGAGACGCAGGCGAAGGGCTGCGCCTCGTTGAGTACCGCTGGTGTCCGCGTCTCCTCACTGAACACGTACCTCGGTTCGAGCGTAATGGCCTGTTCGGGACAGGTCTTCGCGCACAGGCCGCACTGCACGCAGTTGCGCTCGATGATTCGCAGCTGCGGTGAATCGGGGTTGTCGAGCAACGCCGACTCCGGACAGGCACCTATGCATGCCAAACATAAGGTACATGCATCCTGACGCACCATCAAGGTGCCGAAGGGGGCGCCGTGCGGAAGTGCCACGCTCGCCGGAACCGCGAACCCGCCCGCCCTCGCCTGTCCCGCCAGATGATCGACGGCGAACTCGATCGAGCGGCGCTTGTCCTCGGACAGCGCGAAGACGGCTGGCTGGGTAATACCCATTGCGGGGGCAAGGTCGAACAGCGCGTCGACCCAGCGCGGATCGGCGCCGTCGATCACCGAGAAGTGCGTGCCGCGGTAGCCCAGCGCGGAGGCGAGCGTCTGCGCGATCGCGAACTGCGCCTCGGTCGCCTCGCGGTACTGCGGCGCGATTCCGGGACTCGCGAGCACCACCACCTGGCAGGCGCCGAACGCAAGCGCCGACAGGGCGAGATCGATGCCGAACGAACCGACATGATGAACCGCGATCGGGATCACCCGCGCAGGCAACCCGCGCCCGTCCGGCGCCGCGCCGGCGGGACCGGAGCGTCGCCCCTTCGGACGGGCCAGGGCCTCGATCAAGTCCTTGCCTTCCTCGGCATCGTGCACGAGCAGGCACGCATCGCGACCGCCGCGGTCGCGATAGGCGGCGAGCCCATGGCGCATCTGCTCGCCGAGCCGCGCCGGCGTCGGATACGCATAGCTGATCGCACCCGACGGGCAGACGGTCGTGCAGCCGCCACAGCCCATGCACAGGTGCGGCTCGACGCGGATCGTGTCGCCGGCCGACTCGATCGCCCGCGTCGAGCAGACGTCGATGCAGGCATGGCAGCCTTCGATCCGGTTGCGCCCGTGCGCGCACAGCTTCTCGCGATAACGGAAGAACTTCGGCTTCTCGAACTCGCCGACCATCGCGGCCAGCTTCAGCGCCTGCTCGGTCCGGGCCGCCTCGTCGCGCCCCGGATGGAAATAGCCCTGCGGGGGCTGGTGGCAATCGAAGCCCGCGCTGCTGCGGGCAGACAACGGGCAGCGATCGCAGATCTCGCCCTGCGGGGCGAGCTGGCAGTCGAACATCGACTGCTCGCGAAGATCGAACACCAGGTCGAACTTCTCGCTGCGCTCGCGATCGTTGCGCGTGAAGTCGATCGCGCCGATCTCCCCGCAGGCCGCCACGCAGGCGCGATGCGATCGGCAGCGCAGCGTATCGACCTGGATATCGGCACCGATCGCCCCTTCCGGACACGCGTCGATGCAGGCCCCGCATCGCACGCAGGCGTCGAGGTCGATCGGGTTGTCCTGGCGCCAGCGCGCCTCGAAGTCGCCCAGCCAGCCGGTCAGCGACACCAGCGTTCCGGACAGCACCGGCCAGTCCCTCGATGCGGGCAGCGCGGCCCCGCGCGAGCGCGTCATCAGCACGGTGACCGACAGCTGTCCGGCCAGCCGCCGCGCCCAGTCGAGCGCGTCGGGCCCTTCGCCGACCACCAGCACGCGGCCCGACGATCGGTACGACACCGCGGGCACCGGATCGATGCCGGACACGGCGGCCATCGCAACCAGCGCCGCGATCTTCGGGCCGGCCGCGGCGCCTTGCTCTCCCCAGCCCGCCTGCTCGCGAACGTTGACGAACCGGATCGGCGCGGCCGCGTTCCGGGCCGTGGCGATTTCCTGGAACAGCCCCGACTCCTGCGTGCAGGTCACCAGCAGGTCATCGGTGCCGTCGAGTTCGCCGAGAAAGCGCGAGACCTCGCGCCGGCACAGTTCACGCGCGACCGGCAAGGACTGCACCGGCACCGGAAATGCACGTTCGAGCGCGGCCGCGTCGAGATCGACGGTTCCGTTGCAGTTGCATGCGAGCAGCCTGGTCTTCACGTCGACGATCCTGAGGGCCCCGACGGGGCCGGCCGCGCCGACTATATCAGCGCCTAGGCAATCCGGAGCATGGGTCGGCGGCAGCCGCGGGGTCATCGGATTGCGCCGACGCCGGTTGCGCGCCGGTCGCCGTGGTCGACTCGTCATCGACAGCCCGCGTCGCCGCGGCCGAATCGCAACCGGCCATCGTCGACGCCGGTCCTTCGGTCGGCGGCCGCGCAGGCACGTGCGCGTCCCGGCCCGGCTCGGCCGCGACGGCCGCGATCTCGTTTGCCGGGGGCGCCGCCCCGAGCAGCCGATCTGCCAGTTTGGTCGCCTGCTCGTCGAGCAACTGACCGAGCATCTGCGATGGAATCGGCTCGGTCTTGCCGTAGTCGTCGATGTAGACGTCGAGGCCGTCCATCACGTTGAACTGCGGATCGGCGAACAGGCGCTTGAGCGCCGCGTTGCGGGTTGTCGCGTCGATGCCCGCCTGCATGAACGGCTTGAAGTCGGACGCGGGCGTCAGTGAATCGATCGGCGGAAGCACGGGGGGCGCAGGGGAATCCGATGCGACCGGATGCGCCTCGTCGGCGCGTTGCGTCCTCCCGGGCACCGCGTGCACCTTCGCGACAGCTTGCGGCTCCGCCGCCCCGGGCGAGGCTGCCGTTGCAGCCGGGACGCCGGGCGCGGCGCGGTTCGTCGGTGCACCACCGTCGGCCGCCTGGGGTTCGTCGCCGCTGCCGCGCTTGAGCCTCGACCAGCGCGACAGGAAGCCTTCGCCTGCTTCGCTCATCCCCGGGTACCGCCGGGGCGATCGGGGTTTTCCCCGACGCCGGCCGCATCGCCCATGCCGGCGCCGGAGCCGTGAATCGCGCGTTCGCGTTCGGCCATGGCCTCGAAGTCTTCGCGCCGCATGAACGAGGGCCGATCGCCGCGCCGCTTGCGACCGCGATCGGGCACATAGTGCAGCGTGGTGAACTCGGCCACCCACGATTGCATCGGCTTGGGCATCGGCACCGGATCGACGCGTTCGCCGCCGTCCATCCAGCGGCCGGCCTCGTTGTAGCTGGCCGTGACCGCCAGCGCGTGCGGCGGCGTGGGGTCGCCCTCGGCGATCACGCCCGTCTCGTCGGCCGGCATCCGCCAGAGCACGAAGATCGACGGCTGCTCGGTCGTGAGGTTCAGGTAGTAGCCTTCGGTCTCGTCGACCGTCAGGCGCACTGCGAGCGATGCGCCGGCCTGGGCCGGTTCGATCGTTCGCGGGCGCCACGCCACCGGCTGCCAGGCGTTGCCGGTTTCGCGGCGCTCGAAGACCACGCGGACCGGGACTGGCTCGACTTCGAGCAGCGGCTCGGCGCCGGGTGGGCGAAAGTCACGCTGGTCCAATGACTTCTCCGGCGGTTCTCGTGCGGATTGTTACCATGCAGGCATCTTAGCGAATTCCCCATGAGCGAACGCAACGTCCCCATGGCCGACCGGCGTTACGCGGCGGCGGTTCCCGAGATCCCGGATCGCCCGCAGCCCCCGACCGGCCTGTTGGCCGACCGGCGCGGCCGGCGGCTGCACGACCTGCGCATCTCGGTGACCGATCGCTGCAACTTCCGTTGCACGTACTGCATGCCGAAGGCGGTGTTCGGCACCGACTACGCGTTCCTGCCGCAGGCCTCGCTGCTGAGCTTCGAGGAGATCACGCGCCTCGCGCGGCTGTTCATCGCGCACGGCGTGGAGAAGCTGCGCCTGACCGGCGGCGAGCCGCTGGTACGCCGCGACATCGAGCGACTGATCGCGATGCTGGCGCCGCTCGAGACGCCGTCGGGTGCGCCGCTCGACCTCACGCTGACGACCAACGGGTCGCTGCTGGCGCGCAAGGCGCGCGCGCTGCGCGATGCCGGACTGCAGCGCGTCACCGTCAGCCTCGACGCGCTCGACGACGCCGTGTTCCGCGCGATGAACGACGTCGACTTTCCGGTGGCCGACGTGCTTGCCGGAATCGAGGCGGCCGACGCGGCGGGCCTGAAGCCGATCAAGATCAACATGGTCGTCAAGCGCGGCGTCAACGACCACGAGATCGTCCCGATGGCGCGGCGCTTCCGTGGCAGCGGCCACATCGTCCGGTTCATCGAGTTCATGGACGTGGGCGCCTCGAACGGCTGGCGGATGGACGACGTCGTGCCCAGCGCCGAGGTCGCCCGGCGCATCGCCGAGGCGTTCCCGATCGAGCCGGTCGAAGCGAACTACGAGGGCGAGGTTGCCGAGCGCTGGCGCTATCTCGATGGCCAGGGCGAAATCGGGCTGATCTCGTCGGTGACGCAGCCGTTCTGCGGCAGTTGCACCCGCGCGCGGCTGTCCACCGAGGGCAAGCTCTACACCTGCCTGTTCGCGACCGCCGGCCAGGATCTTCGCGCGCTGCTGCGCGGCGGCTGCGACGACGCGCAGATTGCCGCAGCGATCGGCGCGATCTGGTCGGGCCGCGACGACCGCTATTCGGAGCTGCGCTCGGCCGAGACGGCCGGCCTGCGCAAGATCGAGATGTCCTACATCGGCGGCTGACCCGGGCCCTGTCATGCGCGTTCCAACCATCACGAACAACGCCCGTCCCGGCACCTTCGAGGTCGACGCGGTCAACGAGCGCGGCGAGACCGTGCCGACCGCGATCGCCGGCGAGCACGCGCTGACCCTGTACCTGGACAAGCGCGAGCTGGTCACGCTGATGACGCTGGGCGCGGCGCCCGAGCACCTCGCGCTCGGCTACCTGCGCAACCAGCGACTGGTGTCGGACATCGGCGAACTGGCCGCGGTCCAGGTCGACTGGGACACGGGTTCGGTGGCGATCACCTCGCGCTCGCTCGCCGATCGTGGCGTAACCGTCTGGGAAGACGCCGAACGCGGCGACGCGCTCGCCGGTCGGCTCGGCCGGCGAACGGTGACCACCGGCTGCGGCCAGGGCACGGTGTTCGGCGACCTGATGGACGAGATCGACCGCATCGCGCTGCCCGCTGGCGCGCGGCTGAGCGAAGAGGTGCTCTACACGGTGATGGACCGGGTGCGGCGCCACGAGTCGATCTACAAGGTCGCGGGCGCGGTGCACGGCTGCGCGCTATGCTCGAACGCGGGCGACTCGCGCGGCGAGATCCTTCGCTTCGTCGAGGACGTCGGGCGCCACAACGCGGTCGACGCCATCGCGGGCTGGATGTGGATCGAGTCGATCGGCGGCGCCGACAAGATCTTCTACACCACCGGGCGGCTCACGTCCGAGATGGTGATCAAGTGCGCCCAGATGGGCATCCCGTTCCTGTTGTCGCGCTCGGGCCTGACGCAGATGGGCTACGAGATCGCGCGGCGCGTCGGCATCACGATGGTCGGCCGCTGCCAGGGTCGCCACTACCTGCTCTTCACCGGCGGCGAGCGCTTCGTGCGCCAGCCGGTGACGGCGCTCGCGTGAGCGTGGCGGCCAGTACGCCGCCGGTGCCGGCGCGCGGCATCGATCGCAGCGAGGTCACCGGCATCGTGCTCGCCGGCGGGCTGGGCCGGCGCATGAGCGCCGACGGCCAGGGCGTCGACAAGGGACTGCAACCCTTCCGCGGACGCCCGATGGCGCAGCACGCGATCGAGCGCCTCGCCCCGCAGGTGGCCACGCTGATCATCAACGCCAACCGCAATCTCGACCGTTACCGCGAGTTCGGCTGGCCGGTGGTCAGCGACGCGGTCGAGGGCTTCGCGGGGCCCCTGGCCGGGCTGCACGCGGGAATGCGCCATGCGCGCACCCGCTACGTGGTCACCGTTCCCTGCGACTCGCCGTTCCTGCCGCTCGACCTGGTCGCGCGGCTCGGCGCCGCGCTGGCCTCGACGCCGGGGGCGCGCCTGGCGGTCGCGCGCACCGGCGAGCAGGCGCATCCGGTGTTCGCACTGGTCGAGCGCGCGCTGCTGGCCGACCTGGAGGCCTTCCTCGCCAGCGGCCGGCGCAAGATCGACGCGTGGTACGCGCCGCTCGGTGTCGTCGAGGTCGGTTTCGATGACGAGTCGGCCTTCCGGAACATCAACACGCTGCAGGAACTCAGCGAGCAGGAACCGGAATGAACGCGCCGCAGACCCTGGCCGAGGCGATCAGCTGCCTATCCGAATACGACCCGAATGCGTTGCCGGTTTCGCGGGCGCGCGAGATCATCGACCGCGTCGTGGTGCCGGTCGAAGCCGTCGAGCGCATCGCGTTGCGCAGCGCGCTCGGGCGCGTGCTGGCCGAGGACATCGCCTCGCCGTTCGACGTGCCGGCCAGCGACAATTCGGCGATGGACGGCTACGCAGTGCGCGCCGCCGACCTCGCCCCCGATGCGCCGACCACGCTCAGGATCGCCGGCACCGCGCTCGCCGGGCGGCCCTTCGACGATGCGGCCGGTCCCGGCGAAGCGGTGCGCGTGACCACCGGCGCCGTCATGCCCGCGGGCCTCGACACCGTCGTGATCCAGGAGATCGTCAAGATCGACGGCGACCGCCTGACCGTGCCGCCCGGGCAGCAGCAAGGTCAGCATCGCAGGCTGCGCGGTGAAGACCTTGCCCGGGGCAAACCGGCGCTGCAGACCGGCAAGCGGCTGGCACCTGCCGATCTCGGGCTGCTGGCCTCGCTCGGGTTCGCCGAGGTGCCGGTCTGGCGCCGCCTTCGGGTCGCATTCTTCTCCACCGGCGACGAGTTGCGCAGCGTCGGCGAGCCGCTCACTCCCGGCACGCTCTACGACAGCAATCGCTACACGATCTTCGGCATGCTCGCGCGACTCGGGGTCGACGTGGTCGACATGGGCGTCGTGCGCGACGACCCGGCGTCGCTCGAGCGCGCGGTGCGCATCGCCGCGCAGAGCGCCGACGCGATCGTCTCGTCGGGGGGCGTGTCGGTCGGCGAGGCCGACTTCACCAGGCGCGTGATGGGCAAGCTCGGCGATATCGCGTTCTGGACGATCGCGATGCGCCCCGGGCGCCCGATGGCCTTTGGCCGGATCGGGCGCACGAGCTACTTCGGCCTGCCCGGAAACCCGGTGGCGGTGATGATCACGTTCTACTTCTTCGCCCGCGACGCGCTGCTGCGCCAGATGGGCGCCGAGCCCTCGCCGTTGCCCTTCGTGCGCGCGCGCTCGCTGAGCGCGTTCCGCAAGCGCCCCGGCCGCACCGAGTACCAGCGCGCGCGCCTCGCGCACGAGGCCGACGGCACGATGTCGGTACGCAGCTTCGGCAGCCAGGGGTCGGGCGTGCTCAGGTCGATGTCGGAGGCCAATTGCGTCGTCGTCCTGCACCACGACCAGGGACCCGTGGCCGTCGGAGACCCGGTCGACTGCGTCGCCTTCGAGGGCCTCGTCTGAAGGCTGCGCTCAGGCGCCCTCGAGCCGGTGGTCGCTGATCAGGATGCCGTCGTCGTCCGCATAGCACCAGTCGCCGGGCGCCACCCGCACGCCGGCGATCTCGACCACCTGGTCGCGCGCGCCGCTGCCGCGGCGGTCGCTGCGGCGGGGATGCGTGGCCAGCGCGCGCACCCCGACGTCGTGGGCATCGATCTCGGCCACGTCGCGCACGCAGCCGTTGACCACTACCCCCACCCAGCCGTTGTCGCAGGCGAGCTTCGCCAGGTTGCCGCCGAGCAGCGCGCAGCGCAGGCTGCCGCCACCGTCGACGACGAGGACGCGCCCCTTGCCGGGCGTCTCGAGCGCGGCGCGCACCATCGAGTTGTCCTCGAAGCAGCGCACCGTCGCGAC
Source organism: Burkholderiaceae bacterium (assembly GCA_046347945.1). Classification (GTDB taxonomy): domain Bacteria; phylum Pseudomonadota; class Gammaproteobacteria; order Burkholderiales; family Burkholderiaceae_E; genus Zeimonas. The sequence goes on along the minus strand of JAXMFB010000017.1, from coordinate 47,593 downwards.
CGGCCCGGCGAACCGGGCCCGCTTGCCGAACGCCCGGAACGCCGGATGGAGCACGCGCAATTCGCCGGCGATCAACCGTTCCTCGTGCGCGTCGCACAGATCGGTGGTTGCGAACATCGGGGTCCTGGCAGTGTGCGGCATGACGACTCCTCGCGCCTCCGAAGCGTGCGCGCTTCGCCGATCATCGCATATCGTTCCCCGGTCGACCGGAGACGGGCTCGCGCCCGCGCACCGGGCGGCTAGGAGCAGCCGAACGGGTCGCCGCCCCGGGCCCTGGGGTCGCAGTTCAGGCTCGCCCCGGTCGGGCGCACGACGACCCGCAGCGGCCGGCCGCGGGCATCCCGGTCGGCCAGGTCGACGCGCAGGTCGCCGCCCGGGGCCGCATTGCCATACGAGTCCGCACGAAGGCGCCCAAAGGGGTCGAACGCGAATACGCTACGGTCGGCCTCGACGCGCACCCGCGGGGTCTGCGCCGCGCCGGCCAGCGACTGGAGCAGCTCGAAGCCGCCCCCTGGTGAAGGCGCGCGGATCACCCAGTTGCGGCCGTCGCTCGCGGGGCGCACGCTTGCGCTGTCCGGCTCGTCGTCGGTGAGCACCAGTTCCACTGGGGCCTGGCGCTTGATCGCCTCGATCTGGGCCAGGCGCAGGCCGCTGCGGAGATTCTCCGACGCCGAACGAAGCTGCGCGCTGGCGACGAAGCCCGAAAAATCGGGCGCCGCGGCGGCCACCAGCGTCGCGCCGATTGCCGTCACGATCGCCAGCTCGAGCGCCGTCACGCCCTTTTGCAGGCGTCGCGCGCGGGTCGGCGTTTCGGGGCGCATCGGAGTCACGGGGCGCAATCGTGGAGGCAGACCGATTCTAGGTAGCGCACGCGACGCAGGGCCAAGCCTCCGCGACGGATGGCGGCGCCCCGGCGACGGAAGCGGCGGTGCGCGCCGGCGCTGCACGCCGGCGGCATTGGCGCTCGCCCGGGCTGGCGGCGGGCTGGCCCGATCCGGGGCGCCGCTGCGGGGGCCCGCGGACCGGTCCGTCAGCGCTGGTGGCTGAGCGTGCCCGGCAGGCTGGCGTAGTAGGCGGCCAGGTTCGCGATGTCGGTGCGCGAGAGCTGCTTGGCCTGGGCGCCCATGATCGGGTTCTTGCGGTGGTCGGCCTGGTAGTCGAGCAGCGCGCGCTGCAGATAGTCGCCGTGCTGCCCGGCGAGTCGCGGATACGAGGGATCGATCGGCGTGTTGCCGTCCTTGCCGTGGCAGGCGGCGCAGACCTGCTCGGCCTTCTCCTTGCCCTTGGCGACGTCCGCGGCGTGCGCACCGGTTGTGGCGAACAGCGCGATGGCGCCGATCAGGGTGCCGATGCGGCGGGCGCGGGAATGCTGGTCGTTGCTCATCGTCGTGTCACTTGGTGCCGTAGTACGCCGCCAGATCGGCGATGTCCTGGTCGCTGAGGCTCGCCGCGATGCCGCGCATCGTCGGATGGCTGCGGTCGCCCTTGCGATAGGCCTGCAGCGCCGACTCGATGTACTTCGCGCTCTGCCCCTTGATCATCGGCACCTGGTAGACCGTGGGGAACGAGGACTTGTACCCGGGAATGCCGTGGCAGCCGATGCACATCGAGTTCTTCGTCTTGCCGGCCTCGGCATTGCCTTCGGCCGCGGTCGCATAGGGCATGAGCGCGGCAGCCAGGCCGGCAGCGATCAGGATATTCTTGTACATGTCTGTTCCGGGCACCCGAAGTCTTTGATCCGTGCAAAGGAAACGCGGATTCTATCGGAGGGGTCGCCGGCACGTCCAGAGAAGGGGCACGGGCCCGCGAGGCGCCGGTGCGTTCCCGTATACTCGAGACGCCCCCAACCCGAAATCCGGACGAACCCGACATCATGCGCTTCCAGGGCACCGATTCCTACGTGGCGACCGACGACCTGAAGCTCGCGGTCAACGCTGCGATCCAGCTGCAGCGGCCGCTGCTGATCAAGGGCGAGCCGGGCACGGGCAAGACGATGCTGGCCGAAGAGGTCGCCCGCGCGCTCGACATGCCGTTGCTGCAGTGGCACATCAAGTCGACGACCAAGGCCCAGCAGGGCCTGTACGAATACGACGCGGTGTCGCGGTTGCGCGACTCGCAGCTCGGCGACGAGCGCGTCAAGGACATCCACAACTACATCGTCAAGGGCGTGCTCTGGCAGGCCTTCGATTCCGATCGCCCGGTCGTGCTGCTGATCGACGAGATCGACAAGGCCGACATCGAGTTCCCCAACGACCTGCTGCGCGAGCTCGACCGGATGGAGTTCTTCGTCTACGAAACGCGCCAGCTGATCCGTGCCCGCCATCGCCCGGTCGTGATGATTACGTCGAACAACGAGAAGGAGCTGCCCGACGCGTTCCTGCGTCGCTGCTTCTTCCACTACATCAAGTTCCCCGACAAGGAGACGATGCAGGCGATCGTCGACGTCCATTTCCCGAACCTGAAGAAGGCGCTGCTCAAGGAAGCGCTCGAAGCCTTCTTCCAGATCCGCGAATTGCCGGGACTGAAGAAGAAGCCATCGACGTCCGAACTGCTCGACTGGCTCAAGCTGCTGGTCGCCGAAGACATTCCGCCCGAGGCGCTTCGCTCGCAAGACAGCAAGAGCGTGATCCCGCCGCTGCACGGCGCGCTGCTGAAGAACGAGCAGGACGTCCACCTGTTCGAGCGCCTGATCTTCATGGCGCGGCACAACCGCTGAACGGCGCGAGATGTCCTGGCTCGAGCCCGTCACGCTGGCAGGCGAGCACGTATCGCTCGAGCCGCTCGTCGCCGGGCACGAGGCCGAACTGGCCGCAGCCTGCGCCGATGGCCGGCTCTGGGAACTCTGGTACACCACGGTGCCGCGCCCCGAGGCGATGGGCGCCGAGATCGCGCGGCGGCTCGCGCTGCAGCAGGCGGGCACGATGCTGCCGTTCACGGTGCGCCACAGGGCGAGCGGGCGGGTCGTCGGGATGACCACGTACATGCACGCCGACGCCGCGAACCGCCGGGTCGAGATCGGCTCGACCTGGTACGCGGCCTCGGTCCAGCGCACCGCGCTGAACTCCGAGTGCAAGGCGATGCTGCTGCGCCACGCGTTCGAGCAGCTGCACTGCATCGCGGTCGAGTTCCGCACCCACTTCATGAACCAGCAGAGCCGGCAGGCAATCGAGCGACTCGGCGCGCGCCTCGACGGCGTGCTGCGCAGCCACATGCGCATGCCCAACGGCTCGCTGCGCGACACCGCCGTCTACAGCGTCACGGCCGCCGAGTGGCCGGCGGTGCGCGCCAATCTCGAATGGCTGCTGCGCCGTCCTCGCCCGATCGGCGCGGCGCCGCTCTGAGGCGACGACATCATGCTGATCGACTTCTTCCTGCACCTGCGTCACGCCAAGCTGCCGGTCTCGATCAAGGAGTACCTGCTGCTGCTCGAGGCGATGCGCGAGCACGTGATCGGCCCGTCGATCGACGATTTCTACTACCTGTCGCGCGCCACGCTGGTCAAGGACGAACGCAACTTCGACAAGTTCGACAAGGCCTTCGCCGCGTACTTCAAGGGCGTGCAGGCCATTCCCGGCATCGACATCGACCTGCCGCTCGAATGGCTCAAGCGGCAGTTCCAGCGCGAGTTCACCGCCGAGGAGAAGGCGGCGATCGAGGCGATGGGCGGGCTGGACAAGCTGATGGAGCGGCTGCGCGAACTGCTCGAGGAACAGAAGGAGCGCCATCAGGGCGGATCGAAATGGGTCGGCACCAACGGTACCTCGCCGTTCGGCAACGGCGGCTACAACCCCGAAGGCATCCGCATCGGCGGCCCGTCGGCCGGCAACCGCACGGCGGTCAAGGTCTGGGAGCAGCGCGCGTACCGCGACTACGACGACCAGGTGGAACTGGGCACGCGCAACATCAAGGTCGCGCTGCGGCGGCTGCGCAAGTTCGCCCGGGAGGGCGCCGAGGAGGAACTCGACCTCGACGACACCATCGCGTCGACGGCTCGCAACGCGGGCTACCTCGACATCCGCATGGTTCCCGAACGGCACAACACGATCAAGGTGCTGATGCTGCTCGACGTCGGCGGCACGATGGACGACCACATCAAGCAGACCGAGGAACTGTTCTCGGCGGCCAAGAGCGAGTTCAAGCACCTCGAGTTCTACTACTTCCACAACTGCGTCTACGACTTCCTGTGGAAGCACAACCGGCGCCGCCACGCCGAGCGCTTCGCGACCTGGGACGTCATCCGCAAGTACAACCCCGACTACCGGCTGATCTTCGTCGGCGACGCGACGATGAGCCCGTACGAGGTGCTGCAGCCGGGCGGCTCGGTCGAATACAACAACGAGGAGGCCGGCGCCGTCTGGCTGCGCCGGCTGGTCGAGCGTTTCCCGAAGTTCGCGTGGCTCAACCCCGAGCCCGAGGGGGTCTGGGAGTACCGGCAATCGATCGCGGTGATCCGCCAGGTGCTGCAGAACCGGATGTACCCGGTCACGCTGCAGGGCCTCGAGCGTGCCATGCGCGAATTGTCGAAGTAGCCCCGGCTTTCAATCGCTGATCGGCGGCGCTGCCTTCAACACTTCCTCGCAGGTGGTCATTCCGGCGGCGATCTTCTGGGCGCCGGCCAGGCGCAGCGGCTTGAGGCCGCCGCGGATCGCGCGACGGCGGATCGCGCCGAGGTCCGGCTTCTCGTTGATCAGCTGGCGCAGCCCGGCATCGACGACCAGCAGTTCGTACAGGCCGCTGCGACCGCGATACCCGGTCATCCGGCATTCGAGGCAACCGACCGGACGGTACAGGCGCTTCGGCTTCGGGGCGCGAAACGGCGCGATCAGCGCGCTCCATTCCTCGTCGGGCAACTCGTCGGTCGCCTGCTTGCACGACTCGCACAGCGTGCGCACGAGCCGCTGCGCCATGACGCCGATCAGTGTGGCGTTCAGCAGGTAGGGCGGCACGCCCAGGTCGAGCAGGCGGGTGACGGCGGACGGCGCGTCGTTGGTGTGTAGCGTCGACAGCACCAGGTGCCCGGTCAGGGCGGCCTGGATCGCCATCTCGGCCGTCTCGAGGTCGCGGATCTCGCCGACCATGACGATGTCGGGGTCCTGTCGCATCAGCGCGCGGATGCCATCGGCGAAGCTGAGGTCGATTCCGTGCTGGATCTGCATCTGGTTGAAGCGTGGCTCGACCATCTCGATCGGGTCCTCGACGGTGCAGACGTTGACGTCCTCGGTCGCGAGCTGCTTGAGCGTCGTGTAGAGCGTCGTCGTCTTGCCCGACCCGGTCGGCCCGGTCACCAGGACGATGCCGTTGGGCCGGGAGGTCATCGCCTCCCAGGTCTCGAGGTCGTCGTCGCCGAAGCCCAGTTCGGCGAAGTCGCGCACCAGCACCTCGGGGTCGAACACCCGCATCACCAGCTTCTCGCCGAACGCGGTCGGCAGCGTCGACAGGCGCAGCTCGATCTCGCGACCGTCGGCGTTGCGCGTCTTGATGCGCCCGTCCTGCGGGCGGCGCTTCTCGATCACGTCCATCCGCCCGAGCAGCTTGATGCGGCTGGTCATCGCGGCGAACACCGACGCGGGCACCTGGTAGACGTTGTGCAGCATCCCGTCGATCCGGAACCGGATCGACCCGGCCTCGCGCCTGGGCTCCATGTGGATGTCGCTGGCGCGCTGCTCGAACGCGTACTGCCAGAGCCAGTCGACGATGGTGACGACGTGCTGGTCGTTGGCGTCCAGGCTGCGGCCCGAACGGCCGAGCTCGACCAACTGTTCGAAATTGTTCTGGTGCGCCGCCGTCCCGCTCTTCTGGGCGCCGCGCACGGTGCGCGCCAGCGTGAAGAACTCGACGATGTAGCGGGTGATGTCCTGCGGATTCGCGATGACGCGCCGGATCTCGCGCCTGAGCAGGCCGCGCAGTTCTTCGACCCAGTCGGTGACGAACGGCTCGGCCGTGGCGATCGTGATCTCGCGGCCCTTCACCTCGAGCGGCAGGATCTTGAAGCGCGTCGCGTACTGGCTCGACATCACCTCGGCAACGCGCGACAGGTCGACCTTGAGCGGATCGACGTGGACGTACGGCAGGCCGACCCGCTGCGCGAACCAGGGACACAGCACGTCCAGGTCGAGCACGCGGTGCGTGCCGGGCGACTTCAGCTTTCGGCGCGCCAGCGCGACCAGCGCGTGCTGGTCGGCGTTCGACAGCCGGGCATACCGGCCCACCGCCTCGGCGTCGGCCTGCGCGAGCAGTCCGTCGGCGACCAGTGCCGGCAAGAGGTCCTCGACGGCGACCCGCCGTCCGGGCTGGCCGAGCGGCGGCAAGGCAGCGGCCAGGGCCGACCCCGAATCGGTACGCGCGTTCATGCGGGCAGGCTAGCAGCGGTGCCCGTGCCCGGCCGTCTGCGACGGATGAACGGTCGAAACGGACGGCCGGCCCGCGATGGGCGCGCCGCCCGCCGTGGCGCAGGCCCGACCGGCAGCGCCGCCGAACACCCTGGCGGACCGCACCGCCGCCGCGGCGGGCCGATCAGATCGCGAACTCGGCGAAACGCCCCTGCTGGCCACGCAGCGCGTCGAGCCATCGACGGGCCGGCAAGCCCGCCCGCTCGAGCTCGCCTGCCCGGCGGCGCAACGCCGCCCAAGCGACGCGCAGCGGCGGTCCCTGGAACGCGAGCAGTACGACGTTGCCCGCCGGCACCGGCGGCAGCGCCAGCAGCCGGCCTGCGAACGCCTGGCCGATGCGCTCGATGCTGCGCTGGTACGAGTCGTGCTCGCCGAACACGTTCACGACCAGCACCCCCGAAGGCGCAAGCGCGCGGCGGCAGCGCCGATAGAACGCCAGGCTGTCGATCACGGGCCCGCGCGCCAGGCGATCGTAGAGGTCGACCTGGATGACACCGTAGCGGCCGCGTTGCGACGGCCGCGCCACGAACTCGCCCGCGTCGGCGTGCACGACCTTCAGGCGCGCATCGTCGGCCGGCAACGCGAAGTCGCGGCGCGCGCTGGCAATCACGGCCTCGCTGCGCTCGACCGCGGTGACCCGCGAACCGGGATGTCGATGCCAGCAGTACTTGGTCAGCGCTGCGGCGCCCAGACCGAGCTGCAGGATGCGCCCGGGCGGTGCCAGGAAGAACAGCCACGCCATCATGTCGCGCACGTAGTCGATCTCGATCGCATACGGACGCGCGATGCGCATTGCCCCCTGCACCCATGGCGAGCCGAAGTGCAGGTAGCGCACGCCGTCCTCCTCGGACAGCGTAATCGCCGGATCGTCGCCGCGACGCGCGCCACCATGCGAAGCGCCGGCCCGGCGCGCCGGCGGGCGTGTCATCGCAGTGCCTCGATCGCCTCGCACCAGCGCTCGCGCTTCTCGGCCGCGCTCATCCCCGCATAGGCCGGGCTGGTCGACGGGAGCACCCGCGTCGCCAGGCCGCGCCAGGCGAACCAGGATTCGTAGCGGCCCGCAGTCCGGCCGTTGAACAGCACGGCGCGCAGCCGCGGCGCCCGGCTCAGCAGCGATTCGAAGTCGTTCTGCGCGGCCTCGCGGATGCTGCTGTCGAGGCTGCCTTCGCGGCGGCAGCCCGCGTAGACGTCCCAGATCGCCAAGCCGGCGTCGATCACCGCGCGATAGCGGCGCTCGAAGGGCCAGTCGACGAGCGGCTCGCCGAGCGCACGCGCCAGGATCGGCCAGAACTGGTTGCGCGGGTGCGCGTAGTAGCGGCCCGCGGCGAGCGAGGCCTCGCCGGGGAAGCTTCCCAGCACGAGCAGGCGCGAGGCCCTGCCGACGACCGGCGCGAGTCCCTGCAGCACCCGACGCCTCAGGCAGCGGCCTGCGTCGCCGGCGCGGCGCCGACCAGCATCGCATTCATCCGGCGCACGAAGGCCACCGGGTCGTCGAGTTGTCCGCCCTCGGACAGCACGGCCTGGTCGAGCAGCAGCCGCGACCAGTCGGCGATGCGTTCGCTGTCGGTGCGCGCACGCGCGAGCAACGGATGCTGCGGGTTGATCTCGAGGATCGGCTTGCGCGGTGGCGCCTTCTGGCCGGCCTGCCTGAGCAGGCGCTCGAGGTGGCCGCTGATCTCGCCTTCGTCCGACACCAGGCACGACGCGGAATCGGTCAGGCGTCGGGTGATCCGCACGTCCTTGACCGCGTCGCCGAGCGCCGCGCGGATGCTCTGGACGAGCTCGGCGAACTCCTCGGACGCCTGCTTCGAGGCCGCCTTCTCGGCCTCGTCCTCGAGCGCATCGAGGTCCAGGCCGCCGCGCGCGACCGAGGCGAGCTCGTGACCGTCGAACTCGGTGAGGAACGACAGCATCCACTCGTCGACACGGTCGGTGAGCAGCAGCACCTCGACGCCCTTCTTGCGGAACACCTCGAGATGCGGGCTGCTGCGCGCGGCCGACGGCGTGTCCGCCGTCACGTACCAGATCTTCTTCTGGCCGTCCTTCATGCGGCCGGCGTAGTCGGCGAGCGAGACCGACTGCGCGTCGTCGTCCGACGCGGTCGACGCGAAGCGCAGCAGTTTCGCGATGCGCTCGCGGTTGGCGTGGTCTTCGCCGATGCCCTCCTTCACCACCTGGCCGAACTCGCGCCAGAACTTCGCATAGTCGTCGGGGCGCTCGCCCGCCATCTCCTCGAGCAGCGACAGCACGCGCTTCGTGCAGCCCTCGCGGATCGCCCGGACGTCGCGGCTCTCCTGCAGGATCTCGCGCGACACGTTCAGCGGCAGGTCGTTCGAATCGATCACGCCGCGCACGAAGCGCAGCCACGCGGGGAGCAGCTGCTCGGCGTCCTCCATGATGAACACGCGCCGCACGTACAGGCGAACGCCGCTGCGCCGCTGGCGGTCCCAGAGGTCGAACGGCGCGTTCGACGGCAGGTACAGCAGCTGCGTGTACTCGGTGCGCCCCTCGACGCGATTGTGCGTCCAGGCGAGCGGCTCGCCGTCGTCGTGCGACAGGTGCTTGTAGAAAGCGCGGTACTGCTCGTCGTCGAGCTCCGACTTGGGCCGTGCCCAGAGCGCGCTCGCCTGGTTCACGGTCTCCCACTCGTCGGTCGCGCGCATCTGCTTCGCGTCCGCATCCCATTGCTCCTTGCGCATGCGGATCGGCAGCGAGATGTGATCGGAGTAGCGGCGCACGATCGACTTGATGGTCCAGGCCGACAGCAGGTCGTCGAAGCCCTGCTCGTCGCCGGCAGCGCCGCCCTCGCCCCCGGAGGCGCCGGCCTTGCCGCCGCGCAGGTGCAGGATCACGTCGGTGCCGCGCCCCGCCTTCTCGACCGTCTCGACCGAGAACTCGCCGCTGCCGTCGGATTCCCAACGCACCGCCTCGCCCTCCGCCAGCCCGGCGCGCCGCGAGATCACGGTGACCCGGTCGGCAACGATGAAGGCCGAATAGAAGCCGACCCCGAACTGGCCGATCAGCTGGGCATCCTTCGCCTGGTCGCCCGACAGCCTGCCGAAGAACTCGCGGGTCCCGGAGCGCGCGATCGTGCCGAGGTGCTCGACCGCCTCGTCGCGGGACAGCCCGATGCCGTTGTCGGACACCGTCAGCGTGCGCGCCGCGGGGTCGATCTCGATGCGGATGCCCAGTTCGGCGTCGCCTTCGTACAACTCCGGCCGGTCGAGGGCCTCGAAGCGCAGCTTGTCGCAGGCGTCGGAGGCGTTCGACACCAGCTCGCGCAGGAAGATCTCCCGGTTGCTGTACAGCGAATGGATCATCAGCTGCAGCAGCTGCTTCACCTCGGTCTGGAATCCCAGCGTTTCCTTCATCGCACCCATTTCGCACCCATGTCCGGTCCGGTTTGCCCTTCCGCGGCCCGTGCGCCCGGCGTACACCTGGACGCGCGCACCCGCTGGATCCATCGCGCGGCCCCGCGCCGGCCCGCAGATGGGGCCGTTCACCGTCAGTTCAAGGGCGTCCGGCCGCCCCCTGCAGCGACGCGTCCAGCGCCGCGAGCATCACCGGATTCGTGCTGTTGGCGATATTGAACCGCATCCACGAGCTCGGACGCTGGTCGGGCAGGAACAGGCTCCCCGGCGCCATCAGGTAGCCCCGGTCGAGCATCGCGCGCGCAACCGGGTTGGTGTCGATGCCCGCGTCGGCCCAGACGAACATGCCGACGCCGGGTGTCGCGAACGGCCGCAGGCCGAGGCGCTCGATCGCGCGCAGCGCCGGCTCCTGGGCGGCCGCCAGGCGTGCGCGCAGCCGGTCGAGGTGGCGCCGGTAGTGCCCCTCGGACAGCACCCGGAAGACGACACGCTCGCCGAATTCGGGGCTGGTCAGCCCCACCAGCATCTTCAGGTCGGTCAGGGCCCGCGCCAGCGCCGGATCGCAGGCGACGAAGCCGACGCGCAGGTTGGCGGCCAGCGACTTCGAGAAGCCCCCGAGGTAGACCACGCGGTGCAACTGGTCGAGCGACGCGATCCGGACGCAGGGCTGCACCGATGGGCCCGGGTGCAGGTCGCAGTTGACGTCGTCCTCCACCACGGTGAAGCCGAACTCCTCGGCCAGTCGCAGGACCTGGAACGCCCTGGCGCCGCTGGTCGCGGTGCTGGTCGGGTTGTGCAGCACCGAGACGGTGATGAACAGCTTCGGCCGGTGCTCGGCCGCCAGCGCCCGCAGCCGCGCGACGTCGGGGCCGTCCGCGAGCCTGGGCACGCCGATCACGCGCGCGCCGAGCAACGCGAGGCGGCCGAACATCAGGAACCACGACGGCTCGTCGACCAGCACCGTGTCGCCGCGCTGCAGGAAGTGCTGCGCGACCAGGTCGAGCCCCTGCGAGACGCCGTTGACGGTGAGGATCTGCTCGGGCGTGGCCGCGATGCCGTTCTCGGCCAGCTTCAGCTGAAGCTGCTGGCGAAGCGGCAGGTAGCCCTGCGGTTCCCCGTAGTCGAGGTAGGCGCCGGCGTTGCGCCGTCCGAGCGCGCGCAGGCTGGCGGCGATCAGCGAGTCGTCGAGCCAGTCGGGCGGCAGCACGCCGGCGCCCGGCATGTCGCGCGCGGGCAGCTTCTTGAACATGTTGCGCAACAGCCAGACGACGTCGATGCCCGGCGCCGGCGCCTCGGCCCACGCCCGGGCAGCCGACAACGCGGCCTGCACGTTGCGCTCGCGCACGAAGAAACCCGAGCCGCGGCGCGACTCGAGGTAGCCGCGGGCGATCAGCCTGTCGTAAGCCTCGACGACGGTGAAGCGCGACACCCCGTGCCCGGCAGCGAACTGGCGCACCGACGGCATCCGGGTTCCGGGCCGGATCACCCGCTCGTCGATGCGCGCCGCATACCAGTCGACGATCTGCTCCACCAGCGTACGATCGCTGCGCGGGCTGAGGAACGACGGCGGCTGCGGGGCACCCACTGTACCGGCACTGTACATGTGGCACAGGCTACACCGTCCCCTCGTCCGGCGAAACCCGTGCCGGGCCGCCGGGCCGCGGCGCCGGCCTCAATCGGCGAGGCGGGCCTGGTGCCGATCGCGCTCCCTGCACGCCACCGGGCGCAGGCTCATTTCGCGCACTCCAGCACCGCGTCCTTCACGCGCGGCTCGAGAAAGCGCCCCTTGCGCGCGCGCGCCCCGGCCCACGCCTCCAGCGCCATCGCGCCGAACACCCGGTCGACTGCCTTGCCGCCGCGCCCGGCACCCCGGACGCGCACGCCCGCCTCGCCGAACACGATGGCCTGCTGCAGCGCGTCCTCGGAGTCGAGCCCCATCAGGATCACGCCGCGCCCGCCATTGCGCAGCACCTTCACGTCGCCCAGCCCGAACACCAGCGCCTTCCCCTCGGCCGACACGCAGAGCACGCGGGACATCCCCGGCGCGAACAACGCCGGACGCAGCGGCACGTCGCCCGCCTCGACCGTCACGAAGCTCTTGCCCTGGCGGGTGCGCCCGACGAGGTCGGCTGCCTGGCACAGCAGGCCGTTGCCGCGGCGCGTGGCCAGGAGCACGCCGGTGCCCGACGGCGCAGCGAACGCGTGATCGATCCGCGATCCGGGCTCGAGCTCGACGAAGCTGGTGATCGGGGCCCCGTCACCGCGCGCCGACGGCAGCTGCGACACCGGTACCGAGTAGACCCGGCCATTGGTCGCGATCGCGAACAGCTGGTCGGTGGTCATCACCTCGAACACGCCGTACGCGGCGTCGCCGGCCTTGTAGCCGAATTGCGCCGCATCGTGGCCATGCCCCTGGCGCGCGCGTACCCAGCCCTTCCCGGACACGATGACGGTCACCGGCTCTTCGGCGACCCTGAGCTCGACGGTCGTCCGCTCGGCTGCCTCGATCAGCGTGCGCCGCGCGTCGCCGTACTGCTTCGCGTCGGCCTCGATCTCGCGCACCACCTGCCGGCGCATCGCTGCCGGGCTGGCGAGCAGCGCCTCGAGCGACTCGCGCTCGGCGCGCAGTTCGGCGAGCTCCTGCTCGATGCGGATCGCCTCGAGCCGCGCCAGCTGGCGCAGCCGGATCTCGAGAATGTCATCGGCCTGCCGGTCGCTGAGCCCGAACGCGGCGACGAGCCCCGCCTTCGGCTCGTCGGATTCACGGATGATGCGGATCACTTCGTCGATGTTCAGCAGCACGAGCTGCCGGCCCTCGAGGATGTGGATCCGGTCGCCGACCTTGCCGAGCCGGTGCCCGGTGCGGCGCGTGACCGTGCGCACGCGGAACTCGCACCACTCGGCGAGGATCTCGGCCAGGCCCTTCTGACGCGGCCGGCCGTCGACGCCGATCATCACCAGGTTCATCGGGACGCCGGCCTCGAGGCTGGTGTGCGCGCGCAGCACGCGCAGCAGCTCGTGCTGGTCGATGCGCGAGGTCTTCGGCTCGAACACCAGGCGCACCGGCGCGTCCTTGCCGGACTCGTCGCGCACCGTGTCGAGCACGGCGAGCAGCGCCTGCTTGAGCTGCAGCTGCTCGGGCGTGAGCGACTTCTTGCCCGGGCGCAGCTTCGGGTTGCTGATCTCCTCGATCTCTTCGAGCACCTTCTGCGCGGACACGCCGTGCGGCAACTCGGTGACCACCAGCTGCCACTGCCCGCGTGCCAGGTCTTCGACGACGTGCCGCGCACGCACCTTGAGCGAGCCGCGGCCGGACGCGTAGATCTCGCGGATGTCGGCGGGCGACGAGATGATCTGCCCGCCGCCCGGGAAGTCGGGCCCCGGCAGCAGCGCCAGCAGCGCGTCGACGTCGGTCTTCGGGTTCTTCAGCAGCGCGACCGCCGCGGCGGCGACCTCGCGCAGGTTGTGCGGCGGGATCTCGGTGGCCATGCCGACCGCGATGCCCGAGGCACCGTTGAGCAGCACCATCGGCAGCCGCGCCGGCAGCAGCACGGGTTCCTCGGTGGAGCCGTCGTAGTTGGCGGTGAAGTCGACGGTGCCCTGGTCGAGCTCGTCGAGCAGCAGCCTCGCGTACGGCGTCAGCCGCGCCTCGGTATAGCGCATCGCCGCGGCGCCGTCGCCGTCGCGCGAGCCGAAGTTGCCCTGGCCGTCGATCAGCGGATAGCGCAGCGTGAACGACTGCGCCATGCGCACCAGCGCGTCGTAGGCCGCGACGTCGCCGTGCGGGTGGAACTTGCCGAGCACGTCGCCGACCACGCGCGCCGACTTCACCGGCTTCGCCGTCGGGCCGAGGCCCATCTCGCTCATCGCGTACAGGATGCGCCGCTGCACCGGCTTCTGGCCGTCGCAGACGTCGGGCAGCGCGCGCCCCTTGACCACCGAGACCGCGTAGTCGAGGTAGGCGCGCTCGGCGTACTGCGCCAAGGTCAGCGAATCGTCGGCGCCTTCCCCTGGCTCGCCACCGGCCGGGAACAGTTCGAGTTCCTCCATCAGATGTCCACCTCGGCCTCGTTGCCGCGCTCCTCGAGCCACGCGCGCCGGGACGCCGCCTCGCCCTTGCCCATCAGCATCGTGAACCGTTCGCGCGTGCCCGCTGCATCGATGTCGCCGAACGACACCTTCAGCATCCGGCGCGTGTCGGGGTTCATCGTCGTCTCCCACAGCTGCTCGGCGTTCATCTCGCCCAGCCCCTTGAAGCGCGAGATCGTCCAGCTGCCCTCGCGCACGCCGTCCTTGCGCAGCTTGTCCTCGACGTGCTTGAGCTCGCCGTCGTCCAGGCAATAGAGCTTGCGCAGCGGCCGCCTGCCTTGCGCCGGCACGTCGACGCGGTACAACGGCGGTCGCGCGACGTAGACGTGGCCGCGCTCGATGAGCGCCGGGAAGTGCCTGAAGAACAGCGTGAGCAGCAGCACCTGGATGTGCGCGCCGTCCACGTCGGCGTCCGACAGGATGCAGATGCGTCCATAGCGCAGGTTCGACAGGTCGGGGTCGGTGCCGGCCTCGTGCGGGTCGACGCCGACCGCCACCGCAATATCGTGGATCTCGTTGTTCGCGAACAGGCGGTCGCGCTCGGTCTCCCAGGTGTTGAGCACCTTGCCGCGCAGCGGCAGGATCGCCTGGAACTCCTTGTCGCGGCCCATCTTCGCCGAGCCGCCTGCCGAATCGCCCTCGACCAGGAACAGCTCGTTGCGCACGATGTCGGTCGACTCGCAGTCGGTGAGCTTGCCGGGCAACACTGCGACACCCGAGCTCTTCTTCTTCTCGATTCTCTGCGCCGCGCGGCTGCGCGCCTGCGCCTGGCGAATCACGAGCTCGGCCAGCTTGCGGCCATGGTCGACGTGCTGGTTCAGCCACAGCTCGAGTTGCGGCTTCGCCAGCGACGACACGAGCCGCAGCGCGTCGCGCGAATTCAACCGCTCCTTGATCTGGCCCTGGAACTGCGGATCGAGCACCTTCGCCGACAGCACGAAGCTCGCGCGCGCGAACACGTCCTCGGGCAACAGCTTGATGCCCTTCGGCTGCAGGTTGTGCAGCTCGATGAAGCCCTTGACCGCGGCGAACAGCCCTTCGCGCAGGCCCGACTCGTGCGTGCCCCCGGCCGACGTGGGAATCAGGTTCACGTACGACTCGCGAAGCAGGCCGCCCTCCTCGGTCCAGGCCACCACCCAGTGCGCGCCCTCGCCCTCGGCGAAGGTGTCGTGGCCCGGGCCCACCGACTGCTCGCCCTCGAACAGCGGGATCACCGGCTCGGCGCCAGAGAGCGCCGCCAGCGACTCGGTCAGGTAGCCCCGCAGGCCCTCGGCGTACTGCCAGGCCTGGCGCCGGCCGCTCTTCTCGTCGAACAGCGTGACCTTGACGCCGGGCAGCAGCACCGCCTTCGAGCGCAGCAGCTGGGCGAGTTCGGCGCCGGGAATGGCCTGCGAGTCGAAGTATTTCGGGTCGGGCCAGCAGCGCACCCGCGTGCCGCTGCGCCGGTCGCCGCGCTCGGCGGCCTGCTTCGCGAGCGGCGTCGCCACTTCGCCGCCTGCGAAGGCAATGCGATGGACCGCCGAGTCTCGCCACACCGTGACCTCCATGCGCTTCGACAGCGCATTGGTCACCGATACGCCGACCCCGTGCAATCCGCCCGAGAAGCTGTAGGCGCCGCCGGCCGCCTTGTCGAACTTGCCGCCCGCGTGCAGGCGCGTGAACACGATCTCGACCACCGGCACCTTTTCGTCCGGGTGCAGTCCGACCGGGATTCCGCGACCGTCGTCGTCGACCGACACGCTACCGTCGGCGTGCAGCGTGACCGCGATCTCGCGGCAATAGCCCGCCAGCGCCTCGTCGGCGGCGTTGTCGATCGCCTCCTGCACGATATGCAGCGGGTTCTCGGTGCGCGTGTACATGCCCGGCCGTTGCCGGACGGGCTCGAGGCCTTTCAGGACGCGAATCGACGATTCGCTGTAGTCGCTCTTGCGTGTCGCCATGGCTGGAGGGAGGAGAACGTTGCTTCAGCGCGCCACGGGAATGCCGCACATCTGCAGCAGCGTCGCGAAATCGACCACCATGTCGGGCTTCAGGTAGGCGAGGAACGCCCAGGTCATCGCGAAGCCGATCGCTGCGGCGCCCGCGACGTAGAGCGCGATGCGCAGGCCCAGGCTCATCGCGCGCCTCGCACCGACGCGGCACCCGCAGCCACCACGACCGCGGGCCTGCCGCGCTGGCCGATCGGCCGCTCGTCGACCGGCCGGGCCATCGCACCGGCCGCGAGCGCCAGGCCGATTCCGAGCCACCACATCAGGTCGTACGAGCCGGTGCGCTCGTAGGCCCAGCCACCGAGCCAGGCGCCGACGAAGCTGCCCACCTGGTGCCCGAGGAAGGTCAACCCGAACAGCGTCGAGACGTAGCGCATGCCGTAGATCTGGCCGACCAGGCCGTTGGTGAGCGGAACCGTGCCGAGCCACAACAGGCCCATCGTCGCCGCGAACAGATACAGCGTGAGCGGCGTCAGCGGGAAGGCGAGCAAGATCGCGATGCTGCCGGCCCGCAGCGCGTAGAGCCAGGCCAGCAGCGCCCGTTTGCTGCGGCGACCCCCGAGCCAGCCGGCGCCCCACGAGCCCATCACGTTGAACAACCCGATCGTCGCGACCGCCATCGCGCCGTGGGCGAAGTTCAAGCCCTGGTCGACCACGAACGACGGCAGGTGCAGCGTGATGAACGCGGTGTGGAAACCGCAGACGAAGAAGCTCCAGAAGAGCAGGTGGAACGAGCGGTCGCGCAGCGCCTCGCGGAACGCGTAGCCGAGCCGCACGTCGCCGTGCGTGCCCGAAGGTTCCGGCTTGCCGGTGAGCACCGCGGCCATCGGCACCACGATCAGGGCAAGTCCCGCCATCCACCACAGCGATGCATGCCAGTCGAATGCGGCGATGAGCGCCCCGCCGACGGGCATCATCACGAACTGCCCGAGCGACCCTCCGGCGCTGGCCATGCCGAGCGCTGCGCTGCGCTGAGCGGGTTCGAACGCACGACCGACCACGCCCAGCACGACCCCGAACGTGGTGCCGGCCTGCCCGATGCCCACCAGCAGCCCGCTCGTGAGGTAGAGCATCGCTGGCGTCGTCGCGTAGGCCATTCCGACCAGGCCCAGCACATAGAACAGCGCGCCCAGCACGATCGTGCGCCCCGATCCGTGACGATCGGCGAGCGCGCCGAGCATCGGAGCGGCGAGTCCCCAGACGATGTTCTGGATCGCGAAGGCGATCGAGAACACCTCGCGGCTCCAGCCATGGGCCATGCCCATCGGCCGCATGAAGAGCCCGAAAGTGGCGCGCACGCCCATGGCCAACAGGAGCACGACCACTGCACAGGCTAGAATGAGGTTCGGCGATCGCCGTAGCGTTGCAGCGTTCATGGCGTCATTCTACTTGCCGCCCCGGCCTGCCCCCGAAACCATGACCGCCCCGCCCCGCCGCCCGGACACGCTGCTGATCCACGCGGATCGCGAGGACGGCGGCGATTCCGCACTCGCGCCGGCGATCCATCCGTCGGTCACCCACGCGGCAAGCGACGCGGCCGAGTTCGCGCAGATGGCGACGCGCCCGCGCCATCCGCGCTTCTACACGCGCTACGGCAATCCCACGCACGAGCGCGTCGCGCGGATGATCGCGCGCCTCGAAGGCGGCGAGGCCGCGCTGATGGCCGCCAGCGGCATGGGGGCGATCTCGGCGGTGCTGCTCGGGCTGCTCGCCGCCGGCGACCGCGCCGTCGCGCAGACCAGCCACTACATGGGCACGACGCAGCTGTTCACCGAGTTGCTGCCGCGCTTCGGCGTGCGCGTCGAGCTGCTCGACCAGGCCGACACCGGCGGGCTCGTCGCCGCGATCGGCCGCGGCGCCCGGCTGGTCATGGTCGAGACGCCGTCGAACCCGACCCTGGCGCTGACCGACCTGCGCGCGGTCGCCGACGCGGCGCGCGCCGCGGGCGCGATCAGCGTAGCCGACAACACGTTCGCCACGCCGCTGAACCACCAGCCTCTGTCGCTCGGCATCGACGTCGTCGTGCACAGCGCCACCAAGTACCTCGGCGGGCACCACGACCTGATCGCCGGTGCCGTGGTCTCGCGCAGCGAACTGGTCGACCGCATCTGGCAGAGCACGA
Organism: Burkholderiaceae bacterium; assembly: GCA_046347945.1. GTDB lineage: Bacteria > Pseudomonadota > Gammaproteobacteria > Burkholderiales > Burkholderiaceae_E > Zeimonas. Next base: position 29,634 of record JAXMFB010000017.1, on the reverse strand, counting down.
TCGCGCTGGGCAGCACGCTCGGCGCCTTCGACGCATGGCTGTTGCTGCGCGGCATGCGCACCTTGTCGCTGCGCGTCGCCCGCGCCAACGACAGCGCGATGGCCGTCGCGCGGTTCCTCGAGAACCATCCCGCGATCGAGGCGGTCCACTACCCCGGGCTGCCGAGCCACCCCCAGCACGCGCTGGCCCGCGTGCAGATGCGCGGTTTCGGTGGCGTGCTGTCGGTGCGACTACGCGGCGACTACGCGCGCACGCAACGATTCGTGTCGCGACTGCGCCTGTTCGCGCAGGCAGCCAGCCTCGGCGGCGTCGAGTCGCTGGCGGTGCACGCCGCGGCGATGTTCGGCGGCACGCTCGACGAGCCGCAGATGAAGGCCGCCGGGATCGCGCCCAACCTGGTGCGGCTCGCCTGCGGCATCGAAGCGCCCGAGGACCTGCTGGCCGACCTCGCGCAGGCGCTCGAATAGCGTTCGAACGACGCGTTTGCGCGGGCAGCATCCGTGCGTGCGGCACCCGAGCCTGCGCCGGCCACTTCAGATCGCGACCTGCGTGCCGAGCTCGACCACCCGATCGGGCGGCAGGTTGAAGTAGTTCGCCACGCTGGTGCTGTTCTGGAGCATCCACCCGAACAGCGATCGCCGCCATCCGAACAGGCCGCGCCGGCTCACCGACACGAGAGTCGGCTTGCTGGTGAAGAACGAGGTCTGGCCGATCGTGCAGGCGACGCCCTTTCGCGCCGCCAGCCGGAGCACCAGGTCGACGTCGGGCTCTTCGCGATAGCCGAAGTGCGACATGATCTTCACGATCCCGTTCGACCCGCGCATCACCTCGATGCGCTCGTCGTCGGGCACGCGCGGCGCCTCGTCGAATTCGACGGTCAGGAACACCGTCTGTTCGTGGACGATCTTGTTGTGCTTCAGGTTGTGCAGGAACGCGCTGGGACAGCCGCCGCGCGACGACGAGAAGAACACCGCGGCGCCCGGCACGCGGGGCACGTCGGCGATGTCGAGGCTCAGCCCGTCGCGTGTCGCGTTCGGCGCCACGTCCTTCCTGGCGCGCATGATGTCGATGCCGCGGCGCCAGGTGGTCAGCACCGTGAACACGACGGTCGCCAGCGCGATCGGGAACCAGCCGCCGTGCAGCAGCTTCGCGGCATTGGCGGCGAAGAACGCGAGTTCCACCGCGGCAAACAGCAGGAACATCGGCCAGAGCATGCGCAGCCGCGCATCGCCGGCCAGCGGCAGCACGATCAGCATCATCGTGCTGGTGATCAGCAGGTCGCCCGCGACGGCGATGCCGTAGGCCGAAGCCAGCGCGCCGGAACTGCGGAAGCCGAGCACCAGCGCGAGCACCAGCACCAGCAGCAGCCAGTTCACCACCGGGATGTAGATCTGCCCCTGCGCGACCTCGGACGTATGCAGCACGCGCAGGCGGGGAAGGAAGTTCAGCCGCGACGCCTGCTGGGTCGCCGAGAACGCCCCCGAAATCGTCGCCTGCGATGCGATCACCGTCGCCAGCGTCGCCAGGACGATCAGCGGCAGCAGCAGCGGCTCGGGCGCCAGCAGGTAGAACGGGTTGCGGGCCGCCTCGGGATCGCGCAGCACCAGCGCGCCCTGCCCGAAGTAGTTCAGCGTCAGCGAAGGCAGCACGAGCGCAAACCACGCGATCTGGACCGGACGGCGCCCGAAGTGGCCCATGTCGGCATACAGCGCCTCGGCGCCGGTCATGCACAGGAACACCGCACTCGCCGCGAGGAAGGCCAACGCCGGCTGCTCGACGATCAGCTTCAGCGCGTAGCGCGGATCGAGCGCCTGCAGCACCGCGGGGTTCTGCACGATGCTGGCCAGGCCGAAGCTGGCGAGCGCGAGGAACCAGACCACCATGATCGGGCCGAAGAAGGCACCGACCGCCGCGGTGCCACGTCGCTGGATCAGAAACAGCCCGATGATGATGCCGATGGCGATCGGCAGGACCAGCACGTGCAGGTCGGGTGCGAGCACGACGATGCCCTCGACGGCCGACAGCACCGAGATCGCCGGCGTGATCACCGCATCGCCGTAGAACAGCGACACCGCGAACGCGCCGAGAATCGTGACGATCCACAGCAGCCGTGGGCGCTCGCGCACCAGGTGCGCGCAATACGAAAGCAGCGCGAGCACGCCCCCGTCGCCCCGGTTGTCGAAGCGAAGCATGATCGACACGTACTTGACCGAGACGATGATCGTCACCGCCCAGAAGATCATCGACAGCACGGCAAAGACGTTGGCCGGCGTGAGGGGCAGGCCATGCGTGCCGCTGAAGGCCTCCTTGAACGCGTACAGCGGGCTGGTGCCGATGTCGCCATAGACGACGCCCAGGGCGGCGAGGGTCACGGCAGACAGGCCTGAGCGGGAACTCGCTGACATGGCGCGGCAGAGTTTAACAGCTAAGATGTGCGCCGATGAACCCGCTCAGTTTCGCGCTCGTCCTGGCCGGCGTCGTGCTCAACGCACTGGCCCAGACCCTGCTCAAGCACGGCACCAACCGCCTCGGCCCGGTCGAATTCTCGCTGTCGCAGGCGCTGCCGGTCGCGTTGCGCATCCTCGGCGACTGGCCGTTCCTGCTCGGGTTCGCGTGCTACGGCGTGAGCCTCGTCGTGTGGATTGCCGCACTCACCCGCGTGCCGGTCACCCTGGCGTATCCGATGCTGTCGATCGGCTACATCATCAACGCGCTGATCGCGCGCTACTGGCTGGGCGAGACGATGGGCGCCGGCGGCTGGCTGGGCATCGCGCTGATCGTCGTCGGCGTGACGCTGATCGCGCGGCAGGGCGGCTGATGCCCCCCGGAACCGGAAACGCCCGCGCGACTCCTGCGTCGACGGCCCCTGCACCGGGGAATTCGACCCGGGGTTTCACCCTGCCGCAGGCGGCGCGGCCGGCCTGCCTGGACGAACGAGGTGCGCGAGGTAGTACCCGACCAGTTCGTTCATCTCTTCGCGAGACAGTCCGTCCGGCCATGCGCCGGCCAGCAGTTCAGGGTCGTCGACCCCCACGAGCGCGAAACCCGACCCGGTGAAGCCCCCGAGCGGCTCGGGCATCGACGCTTCGCGGGCCCGCAACCATCGCCGGTAACCTTCGGGAGCTCCGAACTCGTTCTGGAACCACTTCTTCAGTCGCTTCGCGTGATCGTAGCGGCGGCGGCGCACCACCCTTCCGCGGTCGACCCAGAGACAGATGCGCTCCTCGGTCTGCCCGCCCCAGCCGGCGTGCCAGTACGTGAGCAAATTGCCGCGGTCGACGTCGAGGCGTCCGGTGAACCAGTCGGCAAGGATCGGCAGCTCGCGCCCCGCGAAGACCTTCCTGGCGTCGAGCGGCTGTCCATCGGGGTCGAACAGGCCGACCAGGAAGAGCTCGTCTCCTAAGACCTCCCAGAACCCGATGTACCCCCGGTAGCAGTTGGTTGAGTCGATTCGGTGCATCGTCTGCACGTCGATGCCGGTCGATTCGAGCCACGGATCGAGCGGACACGCATGAAGATGCTCCGCGATCCCGTCGAGGAAGACCATCTCGCTGGCTTGTCTGGTCACGGCTGGATGCCTCCTGGCTGCGCAAGGCGGGATCGTTGATCGACGCCCCAGGCTGTCAGAATAGCCACCGCCGGGCTCATGGGATGAGCCTTTCGGGCCGCGATCGGCGCGCCGCGATCGGCGCCTCAGGCGCAGCGTTCTGGCGGAGGGAGGGGGATTCGAACCCCCGAGGGGCTGTTAACCCCTACACGCTTTCCAGGCGTGCGACTTAAACCACTCATCCATCCCTCCGAGGGCGCGGAGTATACCGCACCCGCCTCGTGGGCCGGGCCCTCAAGATCCTGATAACAAAGAAAAAAGGGGCGATCTCTCGATCGCCCCCTGCCGTTGCCGAGGCCACCTCGCGGCGGCCACCCGGCGCGGGGCATGCACCCGCGCACGCCCCTGCCGGGAGCGAGCCGGTCAGGCCGCCTTCAAGCTGGGATAACGCACGTTCTCGACCAACTCCTGCGTCTTCCGGTCGGGCGCCGGCGTCACCAGCGAGACCAGGATGATCACGATGAAGCCCAGCGGCACGCCGAACAGGCCGGCCGAAATCGGCTGGATCTCCCACCACAGGTTCGTGACCGGCACCGTGCGCGGAATGTCGTAGAAGACGTTGCGCAACCACGGCTGGGTCAGGGTCATGTAGTAGAAGGTGATGCCGAAGCCGGCGAGCATGCCCAGCGATGCGGCGATGCCCGTGGTGCGCTTCCAGAAGATGCCGCACACCAGCGCCGGGAAGAATCCCGCCGCCGCGAACGAGAAGGCCGCCGACACGAGGAACAGGATGTCGGCCGGCTTCTGCGCCGCGGTGAGTGCCGCCAGGATGGCGACGACCAGCAGCAGGATTTTCGACAGCAGCACACGGCGTTGCGTCGGCGCGTTCGGGTCGATCATCTTGTAGTAGAGATCGTGCGACAGCGCGTTGGCGATCGTCAGCAACAGTCCGTCGGCGGTCGACAGCGCCGCCGCGAGGCCGCCCGCCGCCACCAGGCCCGAGATCACGTACGGCAACCCGGCGATCTCGGGAGTGGCCAGCACGACAATGTCGCCGCCGATCGAGATCTCGGCCCGCTGCACGATGCCGTCGCCGTTGACGTCGGCGATCGACAGCAGTCCGGGATCGACTGCCTGCCAGGACTGCACCCATCCCGGCAGGCTCGCGAACGCCGTGCCGACCACGTGGTCATAGATGACGAACTTGACGAGCACCGCGAGCGCCGGCGCGGTGAAGTACAGCAGGAAGATGAAGAACAGCGACCAGGTCACCGAGTTCCTCGCCTCCCTCACCGACGGCGTCGTGTAGTAGCGCATCAGGATGTGCGGCAGCGCGGCCGTACCGACCATCAGGCAGAAGATCAGCGCCAGGAAGTTGCGCCGCGAGACGTCACGCGCGTGATCGTCCTTGCCGGGGAACGCCTCGGCGTGCCGCAACATCGGGGCGCCACGCGCCGCGAGGTTGCGTTCGGCCGCCCAGGCCCTGCGGGCCGCATCCTCGTCCTTGGGATACTTGGTGAGCGCGTCCTCGGCCTTCTTGATCGCTGCGGCGTCTCCGCCCGCCTTCGCGTCGGCGACCGACTTCTCCAGCGCGGCCTTGCCCTCGGCGAACGCCTTCGGGATGTCCTTCAGCTTCTCGGCGGCAACGGCCGACCGGTCGTTGAAGATCTTCCTTACCTCGTTCTCCTTCGGATCGGCGAGCAGCTTCTCTTCGATCTTGGTCACCTTCTGGAGCTGCTGGCCGTAGATCAGTTGCGGGATCGGGAAGCCGGTCTGCTGCACCGACAGCCACACCACCGGGATCAGGTAGGCAATGATCAGGATGATGTACTGCGCCACCTGCGTCCACGTGACCGCCTTCATGCCGCCCAGGAACGAGCACACCAGGATGCCCGCCAGGCCCAGGAAGATGCCGATCTCGAACTGCACGCCGGTCAGGCGGGTGGTGATGATGCCCACGCCGTAGATCTGCGCCACCACGTAGGTGAACGAGCACAGGATCGCGATGATGATGCCGATGAAGCGCGGCACGTGCCCGCCGTAACGGGCCCCGAGGAAGTCGGGGATCGTGAACTGCCCGAACTTGCGCAGGTACGGCGCCAGCAGCAGCGCCACCAGCACGTAGCCGCCGGTCCAGCCCATCACGAACGCGAGGCCGCTGTAGCCGGTGAGGTACAGCGTGCCGGCCATGCCGATGAACGACGCGGCCGACATCCAGTCGGCGCCGACCGCCATGCCGTTGAACATCGCCGGCACGCGGCGACCCGCGACGTAGTACTCGGCCGCCTCGTTGGTCCGGCTGATGATGCCGATGCCGGCGTAGAGCAGGATCGTCGCGATCAGGAACACGTAGCCGATGGTCTGCCGGGGCAGCCCCATCTGCTCGAGGATCGCCAGGACGATGACGAACGTGACGAACCCGCCGGTGTAGAAGCCGTAGACCTTCTTCAGCTGCGACGTGAACGACTTCTGCGACTGTTGCGCCGTACTCATGCTTCCTCCTCCTCTTCGACGCCGTACTCGCGGTCGAGGTTGTTCATGTAGCGCGCGTAGTAGCCGATCAGCAGCACGTAGAGAACCAGCGCGCCCTGTGCGCCGACCCAGAAGTAGAAGGGCCAGCCGAAGAAGTTGAAGTCGAGCGACCGGGCGAAATACCCGATCACGAAGGTGACGACGAACCAGATCATCAACAGGACCGCAGTGGTCCTGAGGTTGCGGCTCCAGTACTCGTGGTGCTTCGCACTCAGCTGCATGGCCCCTCCTTCGGGTGTGTGTTTTCGTGCTTCATCTCCGCTCTCCTCGTGAGGTGGACTCCACCTCGTGTCTAGAACCCTTGCCTCTGCGGCGCGGCCCCCGGCGCCTACGCGTACGGGTCCGGGATGCCCGCGTCGACACCGATCTCGCGTTCGAGTTGCTTGGCCACCTTCGGCTCGAACGTCGACAGCTTGCGGATCGTGGCGATCGCGTTCTGCCGCTTGCCGAGCCGGTGCCACGCGTGCGCGAGCTGGTAGTAGCCGTACGGCGACAGCGGCTGCAGCTCGGTGTTCTTCTTCAGGGGCGCGATTGCCTCGTCGACGCGGCCGAGCTTGACCAGCGACAGCGCCTTGCCATACCAGGCGCGGTCGAGCTTCGGGTCGAGTTCGATGGCCCGGTCGAATGCACGCATCGCGTCGTCGTGCTCGCCGAGCTCCTGCAGCAGGAAGCCGAGGTTGAACCACGCCGGTGCCCGGTCGGGATCGATCTCGATCGCCTTCTCGACCAGCGCGACCGCCTCCCGGTGCTCGCCGCGCTCGGCGCGGCGATGGGCGACCGTGAGCGCGGTCGCCGCATCGCGCGGGCGCAACGCGCGCACCCGCTCCCAGTATTCGAGCGACAGCGCGTCGCGCTTGAGCAGGCCCGCCCAGATCGCCATCTGGCGGTAGAACCAGGCATTGAGGGCCGTGTTGACGCTCATCGTCGCCATCTCCGCCTCAGCCGGCCACCGGCATCTGCAGCCGGACCTTGGCCAGGAGCAGCGCCACCCAGATCCAGAACAGGATGAAGAGCGCCACCGCCGGTACGTGCCGGTCGACGACGAACGCGGGCGTGATCCGCCGCACCATGCGCGTGATCGGCGACGTGAGGAAGGCCATCGCCCGGTAGACGGGGTTCTGCTCGTGCTTGCCGAAGCTCATCAGGAAGACGAGCCCCTGGCCGAGGATCAGCAGCCCGGCGAACTCGACCAGCCCCTTGAGCACGACCACCACACTCAGCACGCTTCTCGTCTCCCTCGGTGCGGCGGGCGGATCCGTCGTCCGCCCGCTCGCGTTGCGGACCGCCGGCAGGCGGCCCGCGTCTCCTCACCTCACAGCGACTGCTTGAGCTGCTCCAGAATCGCGGGGTTTTCCAGCGTCGACACGTCCTGCGTGATCGACTCGCCCTTGGCCAGCGCCCGCAGCAGCCGGCGCATGATCTTTCCGGAACGCGTCTTCGGCAGGTTGTCGCCGAAGCGGATGTCCTTCGGCTTGGCGATCGGGCCGATCTCCTTGCCGACCCAGTCGCGCAGCTCCCTGGCGACCTTCGCCGCGTCCTCGCCGGTCGGCCGCGCCTGCTTGAGCACGACGAAGGCCGAGACCGCCTCGCCGGTCAGCTCGTCGGGGCGCCCGACCACGGCCGCCTCGGCGACCAGCGGATGCGAGACCAGTGCCGACTCGATCTCCATCGTTCCGAGCCGGTGGCCCGAGACGTTGAGCACGTCGTCGATGCGGCCCATGATCCAGAAATAGCCGTCGAGGTCGCGGTTCGCGCCGTCGCCCGCCAGGTAGTAGCGTCCCTTGAAGTCTTCCGGGAAGTAGCTCTTGCGGAAGCGCTCGGGGTCGCCCCAGATCGTGCGGATCATCGCCGGCCAGGGCTTCGTGATGACCAGGAAGCCGCCCTTGCCCTTCTCGACCTCGTTGCCGGTCTCGTCGACGACGGTCGCGGCCACGCCCGGCAGCGGCATCGTGCACGAGCCCGGCTTCAGCGCATGCACGCCCGGCAGCGGCGAGATCATGATCGCGCCGGTCTCGGTCTGCCACCAGGTGTCGACGATCGGGCAGCGCGTGCGGCCGACGTTCTCGTAGTACCACATCCACGCTTCGGGGTTGATCGGCTCGCCGACCGAGCCGAGCAGCCGCAGCGACGACAGGTCGTACTTCTTCGGATGATGGTCGGGCGAGGTCTCGCCCGCGCGCACCAGCGAACGGATCGCGGTCGGCGCGGTGTAGAAGATGTTGACCTTGTGGCGGTCGATCATCTCCCAGAACCGGCCAGGATTCGGATAGGTCGGGATGCCCTCGAACACCACCTGGGTGGCGCCGCACGCCAGCGGCCCGTAGGCGATGTAGCTGTGGCCGGTCACCCAGCCGATGTCGGCGGTGCACCAGAAGACGTCGTTCTGCTTGAGGTCGAACACCCACTTCACCGACAGCGCCGCGCCGAGCAGGTAGCCCGCCGACGAGTGCTGCACGCCCTTGGGCTTGCCGGTCGAGCCCGACGTGTAGAGCACGAACAGCGGATGCTCGGCGTCGACCCACTCGGGCGGGCAGTCGGCGGACTGGCCCTCGAGCGCCTGGTCCCAGGTGATGTCGCGCCCCGGCTGCATCTTCGCGCCCTCGCCGGTGCGCCGGTAGACGATGACCTTGTGCACCGCGTCGCAGCCGCCCAGCGCGAACGCCTCGTCGACGGCGTCCTTCAGGGGGACGCGCTTGCCGCCGCGCACCTGCTCGTCGGCGGTGATGACGAGCGTCGCTCCGACGTCGATGATGCGCTCGTGCAGGCTCTTGGCCGAAAAGCCGCCGAAGACCACCGAATGCGTGATGCCGAGGCGCGCGCAGGCCTGCATCGCCACGACGCCGTGGACCGACATCGGCAGGTAGATGATCGCGCGGTCGCCGCGCTTGTAGCCGAGCGCCTTGAGCGCGTTGGCGAAGCGGCTGACGCGCTGGTGCAGCTCGCGGTAGGTGACGCGCGTGACAGTGCCGTCGTCGGCCTCGAAGATGATCGCCGTCTTGTTCTCGACCGGCGTACCCAGATGGCGGTCGAGGCAGTTGTAGGAGACGTTCAGCTCGCCGTCGGCGAACCACTTGAAGAACGGCGCGTTCGAATCATCGAGCGCGCGCGAGAACGGCTTGTGCCAGACGAGGTGTTCGCGCGCGAGGCGCCCCCAGAATCCTGCGTGATCCTTCGATGCCTCGGCGCACAGAGCTTCGTACTGCTCCATGCCCGAGATCGTTGCCTGCTTGCGGAATGCCTCGGGTGCCGGAAACAGCCTGACTTCCTGCAACACCGACTCGATCTGAGCGGACATCGCCCATCCTCCTCTTCGCACTTCCTGCCTTTTCAGACTGCGGGCACATTACGAGCGATGCCTTACGACTCGCTTACGCCTGCCCGCCATGGCCAGGCTCGCTGCGCCGCCCCCCGCGCTTGATGCGCTGCAATAGGATAGTCCCCGCGCGGGGCGCGAGGGCGGCATATCCACGTTCCGCTAGAATCGACGCCCGATTCCAACGAGGACACGCCATGGCCGTCATCAGGCAGGACGATCTGATCGAATCGGTGGCTGCTGCACTGCAATTCATCAGCTATTTCCATCCACGCGACTACATCGAGCACCTCGCCCGCGCCTACCAGGGCGAGCAGAGCGCGGCGGCGAAGGACGCGATCGCCCAGATACTGACCAATTCCCGGATGTGCGCCGAAGGCCACCGGCCGCTGTGCCAGGACACCGGCATCGTCAACGTGTTCCTGAAGGTCGGGATGGGCGCGCGCTTCGAGGGTTTCGGGGGGTCGCTGGCCGACGCCGTCGACGAGGGCGTGCGCCGCGGCTACCTCGACCCGTCGAACACGCTGCGCGCGTCGGTCGTCGCCGACCCGCAGTTCGAGCGCCGCAATACCCGCGACAACACGCCGGCCGTCATCAACGTCGAACTGGTCCCGGGGGACACCGTCGAGGTGACGGTCGCCGCCAAGGGCGGCGGCTCCGAGAACAAGTCCAAGCTGGCCATGCTGAACCCGTCGGACTCGATCGTCGACTGGGTGCTGAAGACGGTTCCCACGATGGGCGCAGGCTGGTGCCCGCCCGGCATGCTGGGCATCGGCATCGGCGGCACCGCGGAGAAGGCGATGCTGATGGCCAAGGAATCGCTGATGGATCCGATCGACATGTTCGACCTGATCGCCCGCGGGCCGTCGAACAAGGTCGAGGAATTGCGCATCGAGCTCTACGAGAAGGTCAATGCGCTCGGCATCGGTGCCCAGGGGCTGGGCGGCCTCACCACGGTGCTCGACGTGAAGATCGCGATGTTCCCGACCCACGCGGCCTCCAAGCCCGTGGCGATGATCCCCAACTGCGCGGCGACGCGGCACGCACATTTCGTACTCGACGGCTCGGGCCCGGCCTACTGCGAGCCGCCGCCGCTGTCGGCCTGGCCCGACGTGCACTGGGCGCCGAACGTGAAGACCTCGAAGCGCGTGAACCTGGACACCCTCACGCGCGAGGAAGTGGCGTCGTGGAAGCCCGGACAGACGCTGCTGCTGTCCGGCCGGATGCTCACCGGGCGCGACGCGGCCCACCAGCGCATCCAGGACATGCTCGCGCGCGGCGAGAAGCTGCCGGTGGATTTTGCCGGCCGCGTGATCTACTACGTGGGCCCGGTCGACCCGGTGCGCGACGAGGCCGTGGGCCCGGCCGGTCCGACGACGTCGACGCGGATGGACAAGTTCACCGAGACGATGCTGTCGCAGACCGGACTGTTCGCGATGATCGGAAAGGCCGAGCGCGGCCCGGTCGCGATCGACGCGATCCGGCGCCACAAGGCCGCCTACCTGATGGCGGTCGGCGGAGCGGCCTACCTGGTTTCGAAGTCGATCCGCAGCGCCCGAGTGCTCGGCTTCGCCGATCTCGGCATGGAGGCGATCTACGAGTTCGAGGTCAGCGACATGCCGGTGACCGTCGCCGTCGACTCGGCCGGCACCTCGGTTCACGAGACGGGCCCCAGGGCATGGCAGGCCCGCATCGGCAAGATCCCGCTGGCGGCCGCGACATGAGCTACCTGCTGATCGACATCGGCAACACGTTCCTGAAGTGGGGAACGTACTCGCCGCCTTCGTCGCGGGGCCGCTCGCTCGCGCAGGACAAGATGCTGGCCTTCGGGCGCGTGCTGCTCGAGGAGATCTCGATGGTCACCAAGGAGTGGCGCAGGCAGCCGGCTCCCGGGGCGATCGTGATCTCGAACGTCGCCGGCACTGGCGTCGTCAACCCCACGCTGCGCTCGCTCGAGATCTGGCCCGACGCCCCCGAGCCGCACTGGATCACGTCACGGGCCGAGCAGTGCGGCGTGAAGAACGGCTACCTGAATCCGGCGGCGCTGGGTTGCGACCGGTGGGCCGCGATGATCGGCGCCCGCGCGCTGGTGGGCGAGCGCCCGGCGCTGGTGGTGGTATGCGGCACGGCGACGACGATGGATCTGCTGACCGCCGACGGCCAGTTCCTGGGCGGCGGCATCATGCCGGGCCTCGGCCTGATGGTGCGCGCGCTGCACCAGAACACCGCCACGCTGCCCGATGCGCAGGGCGAATACGTCGACTATCCGAGACAGACCGTCGACGCGATCGCGTCCGGGTGCGCGCACGCGCAGGCCGGCGCGGTCGAGCGGCTCTACTTCCTGCACAAGCGCAACCACCCCGACCTGCGCTGCATCCTCTCGGGCGGCGCCGCGCGCACGCTCGGCCCGCGGCTGACGATCGAGTTCACCTACCACGAGAACCTGGTGCTCGAAGGCCTGTACCAGATCGCGACGACGCTCGGCTGAGGCGGCGCGGTCGGTCGGAGCGGCCAGGTCGGAGCGGGCAAAGGCGCGGGCCGTCGGCCCGCGCCTTTGCCGGAAACGTCGTGGTGCTCGCATGCACCGTCCGTAGCGTTCGCGGCAACCGATGCTGACTTCGCTCGGTACGCAGCTGACGTCAATCGAGCGGCATGTAGTGTGACGGTGGGCCCGGCTTCGAATCGAACACCACCGACGTTTCCAGAGCGGCGGGCGGGGCGAGTGCGGTTTGGGCGCACCGGGCCGAGGTCGCCAGGGCATGGCCCACGCGGCGATGTCGGCGGCGCCGAGCAGCGCAGTCCCGGGGGCGGCGCGCGCAGCGCGCATCGTCCATCATTCTCGCGGCGATTGTTCGAGGTTCTATGTTCTCGGACAAGCGTTCGCCCCTCCCACAAGGCTGGGATCGAACGGCTGGCCCGACTTCCAGACCGCCCAGGCAACCCGCAGCAGCTTGCGCGCAAGGATGACCAGTGCCTGCGTAGGTTCGAAGCCCCTGGCCTTGATCGACCGGTACAGTGGCCCCAGCGCCTTGCTGTGGGAAGCCGCGAACGCCGACAGGTACATCTGGCGGCGCAACTGCGGGCTGCCACGCTTGGAGACGCGCCGTCTGCCCGTCTTGGCCCCGGAATCGTTCGGACGCGGATCCAGCCCGCTGTACGCCACCACCGCATCGGCGCTGCTGAACGGGATACGGCTGAACAGTGCGCCCAGCAAGGCCGACCCCAGCAGCCCAATGCCCGTGATCGTGCGCAGGGCCGCGCACCTGAGGCCGAGTTGGCGGTCTTGCTCGAGCAGCTCAACCACGCGCGCATCGATCTCGTGCAGCAACTCATCGAAATGCCTGTCCATCACTGCGGCCTGGCTCCCGAGCTCGCTGACCCCGCGCAACGCCTGCCCAAGCGCCGAGCGCTTGTTCGCCACCGCCGCTCGGCAACGCAACAGCTCGTGCAAGCGCGCCTGCAGGGCCGACGCCGGCACCCAAGGCTTCAGTGAACGATGATGTTCGGCCAGATACCGGGCAATGACCTGTGCATCCGTGCGGTCCGTCTTGCCCCGCGCGCCCAGCGCCTTGGCGTAGAAGAAGACGTCGCGCGCGTTGAGCACGAACGCCGTTCTGCCCGAGGCGTGGGCCAATTGCACCAGCACCTGGTGGTAGCGACCCGTCGACTCGGTGGCGATCAGCGCCTGAGCGGGCAAGCCGGCCAGCCATGCCCGGATCGCGTTGCCCTCGTTGGCCAGCTCCTGCCCACCAGCGCGACCGTGAACCGCGCAGCGCAAGGTGGCCTTGGAGACGTCCACGCCGACGTAGAACTCTGTCTGTTGCATGATCGATTCCTCCAGACGGACAATGGCCGTGCTGGGGTGGAATCGCCACCTTCCGCGTTCGCTTGCCTTCAGATCGGCGGTCACGGTGCACCGCACCGGCGCCGCGCAGTTCCTCATCGACGCTGGAAGGCGGGGTGGGAGAGTTCTCAAAACCGTCGGTCCGTTGCCACGGCCGATAGCGGAGCGAGTCCCTCCACCCCAGCACCCTCGAAACATACAAGCTGAGCGGGCCGCGGGCAAGGCGCTTGGGCGCGTGGAGCGGCATCAACGAGGGCGCCGCGCGGCCCAGCGCCTTGGGCCCGCCGCGGGTCCGCTCGAGCGAAGGGTTAGGCCGCACCTTTCGGCTTGACCTGCTGGCCGCGCTTGACAGCCTTCTTGCGGGCAGGTGACTTCGGCTTTGGCAGCGGGAGAACGGATTCCGTGACCTCGAACGCCTTGCGAAGAAGCTCACGATCTTCGAGTTCCTCCTCCAGCAAGAAGTAGTTCTTCGATCCCGGATAGGCCGGCGCCTCGGTGGGCGCCCCCAATAGGGTGCGACCAGCGTCCGTCGGCTTCAGGTAGAGCTTGTTGTCGCATACGAAGGCAACCACCTTCGCGTTCAGGTAGAGCGCGTACTCTCCGAACATTCGCTTGTAGGTGAGCCGAGATCCAAGGCCACTTTGGTCCGCAATGAAGGTCACTGTCTCTAGATCGGACGCCATAGCGCAGGGCGGTTGGTTGTGCAGCCTAACGCCTACGTTCAGCGGCGCGCCGCTTGCGGCGCGTCCGCTGCAACGGATTGTTGGGCGGCATACGTAGGCTTACTTGGCGCCGCTTGATGGTTGTGGCGGTGCCGCGTTCGGCGACCCGTTCGATGCCGGCGTCACTGCATCCAGTGATTTAGAGCCGTCGCCCTTGCTCTCCGCCTTTGTATCGACGAAGTGCGTGACTTCGGGCAGCAGTGTTTGGGTTAATCGCTTTTGACCGGCGAATACAAGCCAACTCCAAAACGCCAGAAGAGCTAAAGCAATCAGAAGAAAGCCAACTGCTTCGTTCCCTTTGCTGGACGATTCGGTGTCCGCAGCCGTGCTCTTTGTGGTCGCCGTGGATATGAGATCGGCCAGGACAGCGCGTCCGCAGAAGACAATCACGATTGCTGCAGATGCATAGAACACTAGGTCATGCGCAGATGCGAACAGCTGTGCGCTGATGGGGCGCGGCGGCGCGAGGTACATCAACAGTAACACGGAAAAGTTTGACAGCGCGATCAGCGGTACTGATATGAACAGAGCAGTGATGTCGTGCTTTCGCGCGATCATGCGCAGTAGGAGAGACGCCGCCGTTGTGACTGCGAGAAAATACGCGATCAGCAGGAACACGTTGCCGGTGAAAAGCTCTCCCGACAACGATCCGGCCGGTGCGGCGCCAGTCGGTGACGCGGGAGTGGTTGCCTTGTTTTGCATCCAACCTATCACGAGGGTGACGGTCGCCACGACCACGCTGGCGGCCCCGGATATTGCGGCCACCGGAGTGCGTTTAAGCTCGTCTGCGACGATGTCCTTCAGAGACATATGTAGGTGCGGCTGCCTAAGCTGATCGAGGACGCCCAACGTTTGAGCTCACCGGAGTGCTACGGCTGGCTGCGCCAGCCGTAGCACTCCGGTGCAGCGAAGGGTTAGCCCGCTGCGGACCTACCAGCCGATGAACCACGCTACGAACTCTAGAGCAAGGCCGAAGTAGCCGGCAATGAGGAAGCCGATAGCAAGCGCCGCAAAGGCTTGCAGAGCTACAACATTGACGCGCAGGAGCTTGGCGAATGGCACGGCCAAGAGCAACGGGCCGAACACGAGAGCGAACTGGACGAGAAACTTCGGGATGCCAACTGCCTTGGCATATGTGTGCGCGCTCGCGTGCAACTCGCTCTGCACAAGAAAGCCGAGCCCAAGGCCAGCCACAAGTCCGAGCGTGACCGACCAGTGGCTGGGCCACGGATCGACCCGGGCAGCGCCATTGCTCGACCGTGGATCCATGGCAACTTGAAGCGGGCTAACGTCAAAGCTCAGCGACCGTTGACGCGGACGGCCGCGTGCGGCAGCGCGCGGGTGGCCGGGTCAACTGTCCGTTGCAGCGACCTGTCAGGCACCATTGCATGAGCCTCACGCCGCGACGTAGGTAAGTAGGAAGCGATAGTAGATCTCGTTGAGCTTCCCTCCACACTCTACGAAATCGTCTGCCGCCGCCTCAAGGTCGGGAATTTCGAGAATCTTGTCGGAACTGAGGCGCTGCTCGCCGCCGGGTGCGGTGCACGGCTTACCGTGCAGAATGCCGTTCCGGACGATGACCAACGCTGCGAACCGCTGCGCGATCGCTTGCAGCTCATCCCTCTCATTCGACCTCGGCATATTGCGACACAGGTCGATGAACATCTTCGCAATCTTTCCCGCGGTCAGTTCTTCACCGGAGATCCTGCGAAGTGATCCTGGGCGGAGCCGCTCGCAACTCCAAGCAACCTGCCATTCGCACGCGGCGAACGTGTAGGCGGCCCTGCCGATGGCCTCTACGTATTCCGGCCTAACAGGGCTCCGCAATCGGTCGTCCTTCACAAAGACCTCAACGGTTGGTGGTGCCTAACGTGCTTTGGCTCTTGGCGCGCAGCCGGATATATCCGGACCTACCGGCGTAGCCCCTCCACACCCACGCCGGGATGCGCTTGTCGCGGCAGGACTCTCCTCCACCACCACGCCTCCGCATCGGACGTAACGCCGGGGCAACTTCGGCTCTGTCGCGCTACTGGTGCCCTTCGACCCCGCGCCCTTCGTTCGCAGGCCGTAATAATCCAGGGCCCCACCGGATAACCCGGACACCCACCGCTGTGCGACGCGCGCCGATCGTAGCCGCCGGGCACCTTCGACTTTCGAAGCGACAAATAAACGGCCGGCAAATGTCGCAAGCCAGCCCGGATTTAGTCCATTTTGCATAGTTCTTCCGCATGTGGCCAGTAGTGCCGCCGGACAATGCGCGAAGACCGGATGCTGTGTGGATATATGGGCGCCATGCGCCCCGTTAACCGCCCCCGGTCCCCTCCCCCACCACCGCCGACCGATCCCACAAATTCGGCACCACCTCCGACGAATAGCCGGACACGAAGTCCTTCACCTCCCCGGTCTGCGCATCGAACACGTGCCGGCGCACCGCCCCGATATTCCCGCCATAGACGTGGATGCTGATCGACGACTGGTCGGCCAGCGCGTTGGCCACGACGTGCACGTCGCCGATCGTCGGCGACACCGCGTCGACTTCGCCGGGGTGCAGGATCTCCTCGCCGCCGTGCGGCACGAGGCGGCCGTCGTCGGCGCGTCGGTAGCGCTGGCAGCGCTCGGCGCCGCGCAGCATGCCGATCAGTCCCCAGACCGTGTGGTCGTGGATCGGCGTGTGCTGGCCCGGCCCCCAGACGAAGCTCACCACCGAGAAGCGTTCGAGCGGGTCGGCGTGCAGCAGGAACTGCCGGTAGAACTGCGGATCGGGCCGGGTGAACGGCTCGGGCAGCCAGTCGTCGCGCGCGATCAGTTGCGCGAGCAGGCGCCGTCCTTCGACGATCAGCGTCGCTTCGTCGGCACTGGCTTCGACCAGCCGCGTCATCGCGACGACGAAGTCGCGCAGCGGCGCGATCGGGTCCTGCGGTGCACTCATCGGTCGTCCTCCTCGATGCGGGCCTGTCCGCCTGGGGCGCCCGCGACCTGCCGCGCGCGCTCGCGCAGCTCGCGATCGTGCTCGCCGAGCGCGGGCGCGCGCGTGTCCACCGGCACCGCGGCGCCGTCGATGCGCACCGGGCAGACGACGGTGCGCGTGTCGGTGCCGCCCGGCATCGTCATCGGCTGCACGAGGCCCAGGTGCAGCACCTGCGGATCGGCCAGCGCCTCGGCGTAGCCGTTGATCGGCGCGCCCGGCACGCCGGCTTTCGCGAAGCGTGCCAGCCAGTCGGCGGCGTCGGCATCGGCGAAGCGCGCTTCGAGCAGGTCCTTCAACTCGGCCTGGTGCGCGGCGCGCAGCGTCGTCGACGCGAAACGCTCGTCGGCGAGCAGCTCGGGCATCGCGACTACTTCGCAGACCGCGCGCCACAGGCGGTCGTTGCCGGCGGCGATCGCGAACCAGCCGTCGCGCGCGCGGTAGGCCTGGTAGGGCGCGTTGCGCGGGTGCGCGGAACCCAGCTTGCGCGGATTGCGGCCAGTACCAAAGTATTCGCTCGTCTGCAGCGCGGCGATGGCGAGCGTGGTCGCGAACATCGGCACGTCGAGCTGGCCGCCGGGGCCCCCGGCGCGCACGCGCGCGATCATCGCGGCGATCGAGAACGCACCGTACAGGCCCGCAGTGAAGTCGGCCAGCGGCACGCCGCACTTCACCGGCGCACCCTCGGGTTCGCCGGTCACGCTCATCACGCCGGCGGCCGCCTGGATGGTGAGGTCGAAGCCACCCTCGGCGGCGCGCGGGCCGCTCTGGCCGTAGGCCGAGATCGAGCAGTACACGAGGCCCGGCTTGCGCGGGCCGAACCAGTCCCAGCCCAGGCCCAGCCGCTGCATCACGCCCGGCCGGTTGTTCTCGACCAGCACATCGGCGTCGAGCACCAGTGCGCGCGCCACGTCGCGATCGGCGGGGTCCTTCAGGTCGAGCACCAGCGAGCGCTTGCCGCGATTGAGCGACGCGAAGTTCTCGGAGAAGCCGTTGCGGATCGGCGGCCACTGGCGCAGCCCGTCGCCCTCGCGCGGCTCGACCTTGATCACCTCGGCGCCGAAGTCGGCCAGCAGCATCCCGCAGAACGGGCCGGCGGCGACCTGGCAGAACTCGACCACGCGCACGCCGGACAGAGGCAGCGACTCGCGGGCGTTCATCGTGCGGTCTCCAGGGTCTTCACCGCGGCCTCGGGCCACAGCCGCCGCGCGGGCTGCGCCGGCAGCAGCGGCGCCCACGGTCGGCGCCGCCTCGAGCGCCGCCCCGAGCGCCGCATCGCGCAGCGCCTGCGCGATCTCCTTCTCGCGGTCGTTCTCGGCGCGCAGCCGCGCGAGGTCGGCGGCGGTCAGTCCTTCGAGGTTGCGATAGTCGCGCTTCCAGCTCGCATCGGCGCTCCAGCGCAGCGGCGACTGCATCGTCGTGCGCGGCCCCGGCGCCGATTCGAGCAGCTTCAATGCGAGTTCGAGCGTGACCGTCTGCGACTCGGGGTCGCGCGGCCGGCCGGCGGCGTTGCCGAGCGGGAAGTCGCTGAACAGGAAGCGCGGCACGCCGCAGTGCTCGACGATGTCCTTCGCGGCGCCCATCACGACGGTGGCGATGCCGTTCCGCTCCAGGTGCCGCGCGACCAGCGACAGCGTCTGGTGGCACACGGGGCAGTTCGGCACGAGGATCGCGGCGTCGACGCCGTCCTCCTGGCAGCGCGCGAGGATCTCGGGCGCGTCGACGTCGATCGTGTGGCGCTGGCTGCGGTTGGTGGGCGCGCCGTGAAAGCGCGGCGCCAGTTCGCCCACGCGCCCGGCACGCACCGCCGCGCGCAGCGCCGGCAGCGGGAACCACGCTCCGGCGTCGTCCATGTCGGCGTGCCGGCGGTCGATGCCGACGTGTGCGATGCGCAGGTCGTGGTCGCGGGCGGTGTCGCCGGAATAGACCCGGTAGAACTTCGCCGCCGCGTTGTACGGGGCGCCGTTGCCCTGCGGCCCCTTGTCGGGCTGGTACGGCGCGGCGGTGGTCACGATCGTGACGCGGCTGCGCGCCAGTGGCTTGCGCAGCGGCTGGAACGGCACGTCGAGGTAATGCGCGTAGACGTACGGGTTGTCGTAGCCGAGCGCGAGATACCAGTCGCGCGTGCGCCGGATGTAGTCGATCGGGCAGTCGTCGGGCGGGGCGAATTCCCGGTCGTCGCCGGCGGCGGGACGGGCGCGTTCGGGCACGGGCATCGGTTCTCCGTAAGGGGGCGCTTGCGGTCGCGTGACGAAGGAAGTTTAGGCCGGCCAGCCGCCGGCCGGCCCGGCTAGGCCTTGCCCAGCGTCCCGAAATCCGGCCTTTCCAGCAGCCAGGAGACGAGGCAGCCGGCGACCAGCCCCCAGAAGGCCGCGCCGACGTTCAGGATCGCGATGTCGGCGACGGTGACCACGAAGGTCACCAGCGCGCCCAGCGTGAAGCGGCCGCCGCCGAACGCGGTGACGAACGCGGTCTGCAGCACGCGCAGCATCGCCAGGCCGGCGAGCGTCGCGATGAACGCGGGCGGCGTGGCCAGCATCAGCCGCGTGAAGAACGGCGACAGCAGCCCGAAGGCCAGCGCCAGCACGCCGACGACGAGGCCCCCGGTGTAGTGCCGCTCGCGCTCGCCAGAGGCGGCGATGATCGCGTTGGTGGGCCCGGTGAGGCAGGTCGACACGGTGCCGACGAAGGCGGTGACGATCGAGCCGATGCCGCAGGCCACCGTCGCCGCGTTGATCGGCGCCTCGTGGCCCACCGCCTTGAGCACCGCGACGCCCTGCCCGTTCTGCACCACCAGCACGGTGATGACCAGCGGCACCACCAGCTCCACCATCGCCTGCAGCGACCACTCGGGCACGTAGAGGTTCGGGCGCGCGAGCACCGTGGCCGCCGACAGCTCGGGCGCGAAGCGCCCCGACAGCGCGACCGCGATCGCGCCGACCAGCAGCGCGCCCAGCATCGGCGGCATCCGGCGACCGGCCGCGTGCCAGGCATTGAGCAGCAGGAACGCGACGACCATCGGCGCGGCGATCGCCGCGTCGTCGTGCAGCGAGTGCACGAGGTCGACCCCGAAGCGCAGGAAGACGCCCGCGACCATGCCCATCACGATCGGCATCGGCACCACGGCCATCGCGCGCCGCACCCAGCCGCTGAGGCCCAGCAGCAGCATGACCACGCCCGACGCGACGAACGCGCCGATCACCTGCGGATAGCTCAGGTGGCCGAGTGCGGGCCCCACCAGCACCGTGCCCGGAATCGTCCAGAAGAACGCCAGCGGCTGCCGGTAGAGCCAGCAGAACAACAGCGTGATCAGGCCGTTCAGGAAGAACGAACCGAAGATCCACGACGCGAGGTCGGATTCGGACAGCCCGCCGCGCGTGCCGACCGCGAGGATCACGGCCACCGGGCCGGTGGCCGCGAAGATGAAGCCGATCAGGCCGTTGACCGAATAGACCGTGCCCATGTCGCGCAGCGCGGTGCGCAACCGGGTCGGCGGGCGGATCGGCGACTCGAGCGACATGACGCAGCGATCTTACGCGATGCGCCCGGCAGGAGTGCGGGACCGGCTCAGGACGCGAGCCCGGCCAGGAACTCGAACTCGGGCATCCGAGTCGTGGTCGGGCGCGCGACCAGCGCGATGGTGCGCTTCGGCGCCGGCGGCGCAAAGCGCTGCGGCAGCACCGATGCGCGGCCGAGGAAGCCCGAGTCGATCGCCATCTGCGGCAGCAGCGCGTCGCCGAGCCCCGACTCGACCATCTGCACCAGCGTCACCAGGCTGGTCGCCTCGATGCCCGACGGATTGGCGCGCTCGGCGAGCCCGCAAGCCTCGAGCGTGTGCTCGCGCAGGCAGTGGCCCTCCTCGAGCAGCAGCAAGCGCTCGGTGTCGAGGCCACTGATCTTCAGCCGGCGCGGTGGGCTGGCGCGCTCGGGCATGCGGGTGATCAGCCACAGCTCCTCGGCGAACAACTCGCGCACCAGGAGGCCCGCGGTGTCGTACGGCAGCGCGATCAACGCGAAGTCGAGCTCGGCCGCGCGCAGCCGCTCGAGCAGCGTGGCGGTCTGGTCTTCGCGCAGCGCGAGCTTCAGGTCGGGGTGTTGGGCGCGCGCCTCGCGCACCAGTTGCGGCAGCATGAACGGCGCGATGGTGGGAATCGCGCCCAGCCTCACCAGCCCCGTCATCGGCGCGGCCGCGGCGCGCACCATGCCGACCAGGTCGCGCGCCGAGCCGAGCAGTTCGCGGCTGCGCTCGACGACGGCGCGGCCCAGCGGCGTGACGAGCACGTGCTGGCGGTCGCGCTCGACCAGCGACGCGCCGAGCGTGCGCTCGAGCTCCTTCAGGCCGGACGACAGCGTCGACTGCGTGACGAAGCAGTCCTGCGCGGCCTGCGTGAAGTTCAGCCGCTCGGCGACCGCGACCAGGTACGAGAGCTGGCGCAACGACGGCAGCGCGACGGCCGACGGCAGCGGCGGACGCTCGCCGGACGGGGGTGGGCGCCCCCCGGGCCGCGGCGCGGCGCGGGGCCGGGCCTCATTATCGATTTTCTCGTTCACACTGATGATTTTAATTCGTTGGACCGATTTTAGCCCGGCGGGCAGACTGCGTCCATCGTCAACCGCAACCCAGGGAGCTGCGACATGGACAAGAAGTCGATCACCATCCAGAACCTCGAAGCCGCCTTCGCGGGCGAGTCGATGGCGCACATCAAGTATCGTTACTTCGCGAAGGTGGCCCGCGCCGCCGGCGACGAGGAAACCGCGCGCCACTTCGAGGCCACCGCCGACCAGGAAGTGCAGCACGCGTTCGGCCACCTCGACCTGCTGTACCCGAAGGACAAGCTGACCACCGCCCGCGCGCTCGAACTGGCGATCGAAGGCGAGACCTACGAGTACACCGAGATGTACCCGAAGTTCCGCCACCTCGCGGTCGAGGAAGGCAACCAGACGGCCGTGGCCGAGTTCGACGAGCAGATCGCCGAGTCGAAGGAGCACGCCGAGGCGTTCCGCGCGGTGCTGGAGAAGGCCGCGAAGCGCTTCGCCGCGCTGGCCAAGGTCGAGGAGAAGCACGCCAACGCGTACAAGGAAGTCCTCGATCGCGTCAACGCCATGACGAAGAAGGCCGCTTGAGCGGCGACAATCACGACGACAATCGCACCAACCCCCTCTGCAACACGGAGCAATCGACATGAAGACTTACCAGTGCATCGTCTGCGGCTTCATCTACGACGAGGCCAAGGGCCTGCCCGAGGACGGCATCGTCGCCGGCACCCGCTGGGAGGACGTCCCGGCCGACTGGGCCTGCCCGGACTGCGGCGTGGCCAAGGCCGACTTCGAGATGGTCGAGATCACGGCCTGAACGACGCGACGACCCATGGCACCGATCGTGATCCTGGGCAGCGGACTCGCGGGCTACACGGTGGCCCGCGAGTTCCGCAAGCTCGACGCCGCGACGCCGCTCGTCATCGTCACGCGTGACGACGGCGCGGTGTATTCGAAGCCGATGCTGTCGAACGCGCTGGCCGGCGGCCGCGGCGCCGCGGCGCTGGCGACGGCCGACGCGGCAACCGCCGCCGGGCAGCTGAACGCGACGGTGCTCGCGCGGCGCGAAGTCGCGTCGATCGACACGGACGCG
Organism: Burkholderiaceae bacterium; assembly: GCA_046347945.1. Classification (GTDB taxonomy): domain Bacteria; phylum Pseudomonadota; class Gammaproteobacteria; order Burkholderiales; family Burkholderiaceae_E; genus Zeimonas. The sequence goes on along the minus strand of JAXMFB010000017.1, from coordinate 7,082 downwards.
CGCGTGCTGGCCTTCGCCGACGGCGAACGGCTCGAGTACGCGAAGCTCGTGCTCGCGCCGGGCGCCGACCCGATCCGCGTGCCGCTCGCGGGCGACGCGGCCGACACGGTCATGCAGGTCAACGACCTGCAGGACTACGCGCGCTTTCGCGACGCGATCGAGCGCGCGGCGCACGTGACGATCCTGGGCGCCGGGCTGATCGGCTGCGAGTTCGCCAACGACCTGCGGGCCAGCGGCCGGCAGGTCGACGCGATCGACCTGGCACCGTGGCCGCTCGGCCGGCTGGTGCCCGAGCGCGTCGGGCGCGCGTTCGCCGACAGGCTCGGCGCGGCCGGCGTGCGGCTGCGACTGGGAACGTCCGCCACGTCGGTCGAACGGCGCGACGGCGGCCTGCGCGTGAAGCTCGCCGACGGCAGCGGTATCGACACCGACGTGGTGCTGTCGGCGATCGGCCTGCGGCCGCGCACACAGCTCGCGCAGGCGGCCGGACTGAAGGTGAACCGCGGCATCGTCGTCGACCGGCAATTGCGCACGAGCGCGCCCGAGGTCTACGCGCTGGGCGACTGCGCCGGGGTCGACGGACAGGTGCTGCCGTTCGTGATGCCGCTGATGAACGCGGCGCGCGCGCTGGCGAAGACGCTGGCCGGCGAGCCGACCGACGTGCGCTACCCGGCGATGCCGGTGGTCGTGAAGACGCCCGCCGCGCCGCTCACGGTGTCGCCGCCGGCCGCAGGCGCGGAAGGCAGCTGGCGCTTCGCCGAGGGCGAGGACGGCAGCCTCGAGGCGACGTTCGTCGACGCGCAGGACAACCTGCTCGGGTTCGCGTTGCTGGGCGGTGCGCCGGCGGTGCGGCAGGCGCTGACGAAGCGGCTGCCGGCGGTGCTGGGCTGAGGGCTACGGCGGGCTGCGGGCGGCAAGCGACCTCAGCCGAACCCCGCCTCGCGCTGGTGGCGCACGGCCAGCACGTCGATGCGGTCGGACCGTGGGCGGTAGCGATACAGCGCGACGTAGCCCGCATGACCGAACCCGATGACGAGCTCACGCAGCGCGTCATCGACCGGTCGTCCGATCAGCGGGTGGCGCTCCAGCACGGAAAGCGCATCGAAGATCGTGCCCAGCGCCGCGTCGGCGTCGCCCGGTTCCAGCCCGGGAAGGAAGTCGGCGATCCGCTCGAGGTCGGCAAGCGCCCGTGCGCTGACGACGACCCGGGCCACGGAGTCAGCCCGCGGACTTGCGCGCGCGCTTTCGTGAACCGGCGTCTGCCGCAGCGAGCGCCGCCGGCCGACCGGTGCGGCGCCCAGCCAGGCGACCCCTCAGGTAGGCGGCGACGTCTTCCATCGCGAAGACCGCACCGCCGGCATCGACCTCTGCGGCGCTGCGATGCGCCTCCTCGATGAACGCGTTTCGCAGGCCGGCGAGCCCGACCTGCGCCTGCAAGGCCTCGACCATCCAGGCATGGGGCGTCTTGCCCGCCGCCGCGGCGAGCGGCGCGATGCGGGCCTTGAGTTCGGCGGGGAGCTTCAGCGTCGTGGTCGACATCGGATGACGTCAAGGGATTGCAGGCCGGGGATTGCAGGCCAAGGATTGCAGGCCGGATGGTGTCACGAAGGTAACACCCGGGCGTGCACGCGTCAATCGACGGGGCGGCCTCGGCTGTGCGGCCGAACGAGACCCGTCGGAAGCGCGAAAATCAGCCGAACGGCCGCACGCCGATCAGCGGCCCGTGCAGGTACAGCGCGAACACGAACCACGCGACCGCGCCGACCACCACCGATGTGAGGTCGTTGGCGATCGCGCCGGCGCCGCGCGTCGTGCCGGCCGCGCGATCGCGCCGGCGCAGTGACGCGTAGGCGATCACCGCCCACGCGAGGAACGCGCCGAACAGCACCACGTCGGCGAGCCGGCCGTTCGACAGCAGGTGCGCGAACGCCCACAGCTTGACGCCCGCGACCATCGGGTGGCCGACCAGCGCGCGGATCCGACTGCGCGGCACGTAGGCCGCGGCGATCAGGATGAACGACAGCAGCGTGAACAGCGACGCCGCGTGGCGCGCCCACACCGGCGGGTGCCAAAGGTCGACCGGCGCGGCGCGCGCGAGGCCGAAGCCCCAGACGACGAGCGCCAGCCCGGCCAGCGAGACCAGCGAATACACGCCCTTCCAGGCGCCCTCGCCCATCGCCGCGACGCGCGCGCCGCGCCAGGCGTCGGAAACGATGCGGATCGAGTGGGTGCCCAGGAACAGGATCAAGCCGAGGATCAGCACAGTCATGGTCGCCTCGCGGTCGTCGACGATGCGGCGCGGCGAGATCCCCGTCGCGCCGGGCCGGAATCGCGCCGAGTGTATGCGAAACGGCGGCGTGCGGCGCCGATTTCCCCGCGCGTCGCCACCGTGAGAAAATCCCCGGCATGCGCGTCCTCCAGCACCTCTTCGACAAGAACAAGGCCTGGTCCGAACGGGTCCGCCGCGACGACCCGCAGTTCTTCGAGCGCCTTTCTCAACAGCAGTCGCCACGCTACCTCTGGATCGGCTGCGCCGACAGCCGTGTGCCGGCCAACGAGATCATCGGCCTGCCGCCGGGCGAGGTGTTCGTCCACCGCAACGTCGCCAACGTGGTCGTGCACACCGACCTGAACTGCCTGTCGGTCATGCAGTTCGCAATCGACATCCTCAAGGTCGAGCACGTGATGGTCGTCGGTCACTACGGCTGCGGCGGCGTGCGCGTGGCGCTGCGCGGCGAGCGCGTCGGGCTGGCCGACCACTGGATCGGCCACGTGAAGGACGTCTTCGAGCGGCACGAGGCGCGCATCCGGCCGCTGTACCACGAGTCGCACCAGATCGACCGGCTCTGCGAGCTGAACGTGATCGAGCAGGTGCACAACGTGTGCCAGTCGACGATCGTGCGCGACGCCTGGGACCGCGGACAGCCGCTGTCGGTGCACGGCTGGATCTACGGCCTGAACAACGGCCTGCTGCGCGATCTCGGCGTCACCGCCCAGAACCGCAAGGAAGCGGCCGAGCGCTACGAGGCGGCGATCCAGGCGCTGACATGAAGGTCGTCGTGCTCGGCGCGGGCGTGGTCGGCGTCGCCAGCGCCTGGTTCCTGAACCGGCAGGGCTTCGAGGTCACCGTCGTCGACCGACAGAGCGAGCCCGCCGCCGAGACCAGCTTCGCCAACGGCGGCCAGATCTCGGTGAGCCACGCCGAGCCCTGGGCCAATCCGGCCGCGCCGATGAAGATCCTGCACTGGCTCGGCCGGCGCGACGCGCCGCTGCTGTTCCGGCTGCAGGCCGACCCCGCGCAGTGGCGCTGGGGCCTGGCGTTCCTGCGCGAGTGCACGCGCGAGCGCGCGCGACACAACATCGCGCAACTGGTGCGCCTGGGGCTGTACAGCCGCGAGACGCTGCAGGCGCTGCGCCGCGAGACCGGCATCGCCTACGACGAGCGCACGCGCGGCATCCTGCACTTCTACACCAGCGCGGCCGAGTTCGAGGCGGCGCGCGAGCCGGCGCGGCTGATGACCGCGCTCGGCTGCGAGCGCCGCGTCGTCTCGGCCGACGAGGCGGTGGCGATCGAGCCGGCGCTGCGCCAGGCGCGGCCGATGCTGGTCGGCGCCACCTACACCGCGGCCGACGAGTCGGGCGATGCGTGCCGGTTCACGCGCGAGCTCGCGGCGATGTGCCGCGCGCGCGGCGTGCGCTTCCTGATGAGCCACCGCGTCACGGCGCTGCGCGCCGCGGGCGCGCGCATCGAGCACGTCGAGGCGATCGACGCCGAGGGTCGCTACGTGCGGATCGAGGGCGACCGCTACGTGCTTTCGCTGGGCAGCCACAGCGCGCGCCTGGCGGCGCCGCTCGGGCTGAAGCTGAACATCTACCCGGCCAGGGGCTACTCGCTCACGATGCCGGTGCGCGACGCCGCGCTCGCGAACGAGGTTTCGCTGACCGACGACGAATACAAGCTGGTGTTCTCGCGGCTCGGAGACCGGCTGCGGGTCGCCGGCACCGCGGAACTCGGCGGGTACGGGCGCGCGCTCGACCGCACGCGCTGCGCGGCGATCCTGCGCCGCGTCGAGCAGTTATTCCCCGGCGCGGGCGACGCGTCGCGTGTCGAGTACTGGAGCGGCCTGCGGCCCGCGACCCCGTCGAACCTGCCCTGCATCGGCGCGAGCCGCATCGCGAACCTGTTCCTGAACACCGGCCACGGCACGCTCGGCTGGACGCAGGCCTGCGGCAGCGGCCGGGCGCTGGCGGACCTCGTCGCCGGACGCCGGCCGGAGGTCGACTTCGCGTTCTGCGGCGCGCCGGACGCGCGGTCGCCGGCCGCTGCCGGCTGTGAGAACATGTCCGCATGAAAGCGACCCGCTCTCCGCAAGACCGCGAGCCGGGCTCGCACGACGGCGCGGCGTCGCCCGCCTCGACGCGACCGCCCGCCTCCGCGTATCCGTTCGAGGGCGTGCCCGACACGGGCACCGCGCGCGAGATCCGGCCCGGCGTGCTGTGGATCCGCATGCCGCTGCCGTTCGCGCTGAACCACATCAACGTGTACGCGCTCGAGGACGGCGACGGCTGGACGATCGTCGACACCGGCGTGCGGACCGAGGCAACGGCCGCCGCGTGGCAGGAGTTGCTCGGCGGCGCGTTGGGCGGCCGCCCGATCCGCCGCGTGATCGTCACGCACATGCACCCCGACCACGTCGGCATGGCCGGGTGGCTCACACGCAAATTCGACTGCCGGCTCTGGATGACGCGGCTCGAGTACCTGACCTGCCGCGTGCTGGTGGCCGACACCGGCAGCGAAGCGCCCGAGGACGGCGTCGAGTTCTATCGCCGCGCGGGCTGGGACGACGGCGCGCTCGAGCAATATCGCGCGCGCTTCGGCGGCTTCGGCAAGGGCGTCTATCGGCTGCCCGACAGCTACCACCGCATCGTCGACGGCGAGACGATCCGCATCGGCGAGCACGACTGGACCGTCGTCGTCGGCCACGGCCATTCGCCGGAGCACGCTTGCCTGCACAGCCCCGCGCTCAGGCTGCTGATCTCGGGCGACCAGGTTCTGCCGCGGATCTCGTCGAACGTGTCGGTGTTCCCCACCGAGCCCGACGCCGATCCGCTGGGCGACTGGATCGATTCGCTTGGCAAGCTCGAATGCGTGCTGCCCGACGACGTCCTGGTGCTGCCGTCGCACAACGAGCCGTTCAACGGCCTGCACTCGCGGCTGCAGTCGCTGGCCAACGGCCACCTGCGCGGGCTCGACCGGCTGCGCAAGTCGCTCGCGCAGCCGAAGCGCGTCGTCGACCTGTTCGGCGCGCTGTTCGCGCGCGACGTGCGCACCGACCCGCACCTGCTCAGCATGGCCACGGGCGAGTGCATTGCGCACCTGAACTATCTGCGGGCACGCGGCGAGGTGGTCATCGAAGCCGATGCGCAGCGCGTCGACTGGTACCGGAAGAACTGAAGATGTACTACGAGCCAGGTGTCATCCCGCACGGCCTGCCGCACGACCCGTTCAAGTCGTGCGTGATTCCGCGTCCGATCGGCTGGATCTCCACGGTCGACGGGCGGGGGCGGCACAACCTCGCGCCGTTCAGCCAGTTCCAGAACGTGACCTTCAATCCGCCGATCGTGATGTTCTCGGCGAACCAGGACACCGGCGGCGTGCGCAAGGACTCGGTGCGCAACGCCGAGGAGACCGGCGAGTTCGTCTGGAACATGGCCACCTACGCGCTGCGCGAGGCGGTGAACATCACGGCCGAGGAACTGCCGCACGGCGTCGACGAGTTCGAGCGCGCGGGGCTGGCGAAACTGCCGTCGCGCAAGGTGAAGCCCGCGCGCGTGGCCGGCTCGCCGATCCACTTCGAGTGCGTCTACCTGAACACGCTGCGCTTTCCCGGCGTGCCGCCGATGGGCACCGCCGACGTCGTGTTCGGCCGCGTGGTGGCGGTGCACATCGACGACGCGGTGATCGACGCCAACGGGCTGGTCGACGTGCTGAAGATCCAGCCGCTGGCGCGGATGGGGTACTACGACTACACGTTCGTCGACAACAAGTTCTCGATGGTGATCCCGGGCAACAGCCGCGCGCTGCTGGCGGGCCTGGAAGGGTCGCCGGAGAAGGCGCGCAAGGGCTAGCCGGCGACAGCGTACCGGCGCAGGGGCCTAAGCGGCCGCGCGCGGCGGAACGTAGCTCAGTCGCCCGTCGGCCACGCTGATCGCCCTGGCGGTGGCCAGCCGATCGACGACCACCCTGACTCTCTCGGGTGCGGGCGATTCGCCAAGTCTGGCCTGGATGGTGCGCTCGAGTGCTGCGAGTGTCCGCGGTCGGTTCGACGCTTGCAGTCCGGCCAACACGTTGCGATAGACCGAGTCGAGCGTTTTCGCGGCTGCGGACTTGTTCGCCGCGGACTTCTTCGGGGCCGATTTCTTCGCTGCGGGCTTCTTCGCCGCAGGCTTCGTCGCGGGCTTGGCGGCGGCCTTCGCGGACGGCTTCCTGGCCGCGGGCTTCTTCGTCGCGGGCTGCCTGGCCGCAGCCATCTTGCCTTGCGCCTTCACCACCCCCTGCCCAATCGTGCCGTTCGCCGTGCCGAGGGCGGGGATTCGCCGGACCTCGAACGACAGCAGCCGGGCATGCTCGATTGCGGGGTCATAGCCCTTGTCGCCGGTAACCACGACGAACTCCGAGCAAGGGTCGCGGGCCAGCAGGTAGCCGAGATAGAAGACGAGATGGAAATCCAGCGCGTTCGAGCCCGTGCGCGCAATCGGCACGAGCGTCACGCGTTCACCGAGCGCCTCGTACTCGGCCAGGCGCTTGCGCTGGTGCGGTCCATGGAATATCCAGCCCTTGCCCGTTTCGCCGAGCCGGTCGCGGACCGAACTCGCGGGCGGCTGCACGTTCTCGAGGTCGACGAGCAGGTGTGTGGTCATCTCGCGGCGCGCAATCCCTTTCGACCGACGTACCCACGGCGCCGAGGCTCCGGCGCCGCAGGAAGATTGCGCCAAATCTAAGTCTCCGCCGGCGAGGCGAGGCGTCCTTCACGACGGGCGGCGCCGACGGGCGGTCATTCGGGCGCCCCGTGCACCTCGAC
>JAXMFB010000016.1:0-99655 GCA_046347945.1 Burkholderiaceae bacterium | reverse complement strand
ACCCGGTGCTGCCGTTCCTGCGGCACTTCTGGGGCCTGTCGGCGTGGATGCTCGAGCTGATCGCGCTGCTGTCGTACGTGCGGCGCAAGCAGGCGGATTTCCGCGTGGCGATCGCGCTGTTGGTCGTCAACGCCATCCTCGGCTTCGTCCAGGAACAGCGCGCCGCGGCGGCGGTCGAGCTGCTGCGCCGACGCCTCGACGTGCAGGCGAGGGCGCTGCGCGACGGCCACTGGTCGGCGGTCGCAGCGCGATCGCTGGTCAAGGGCGACCTGGTGCGCGTGCGGGCCGGCGACTTCGTGCCGGCCGACATGCAGGTGATCGACGGCGAGGCGAAGATCGACCAGTCGGCGCTCACCGGCGAATCGCAGGAGGTCGCCCGGCGCGTCGACGAGACGCTGTACTCGGGCTCGACCGTGCGCGAAGGCGAGGCGACCGCCGTGGTCACCGTGACCGACGTCGCCAAGGGCGCGGCGAGCGTTCCATGCGTCGCGTCCCGGTACGGCGCTGATGGCGGCGCTGTCCGCGGACGCGTTCGGGGGGGCGTGCTGGTGGGCCTGTATGGCCTCGACGAACTGGGCCCGATGCCGCTCGGCCAGATTGTGCTGCTCTACGGCTGCGCGGCGGCGCTGGTGTTCGGTCCTGACGACTGGGTCAAGGTCGTGATGATCAGGCGGGTCGGATCGGCCTGACGGGTAGGCCGGTCGGGGCAGCCCGATCCGGCGGCATGCGCGAGCGGTTGCCATACAGAAGGGGGGTTGCCGTATATTCGTATATTCATTAGACTGTACGAATGAAAAAACGCACACTCAAGGATCTGCTCTACGAGCAGGTCTCCCGCATCGGACGCGCCGTCTCCAGCCCGAAGCGGCTCGAGATCCTGGAACTGCTCGCGCAAGGCGAGAAGAGCGTCGAGACGCTGGCCGGCGAGCTCTCGATCGACGTCAAGCTCGCCAGCGCTCACCTGCGCTCGCTGAAGGCGGCGCGGCTGGTCGACGCGCGGCGCGACGGCAAGTACGTCGTCTATCGCCTCAGCGGCGCCGATGTGGCGAACCTGTGGGTCGTGTTGCGCGAAGTGGCCGAGGAGCACCTGCTCGAACTGCGCATGGCGCTCCATCAGATGGTGAGCGACCCGGGCACGCTGGCGTCGGTGGGTCGCGAGGCCTTGCTGCAGCAGGCGCGCGATGGCGAGGTGCTGGTCATCGACGTGCGTCCGCGCGAGGAGTACGACGTGGCGCACCTGCCGTTCGCCCGTTCGATGCCGGTCGCCGAGATCGAACGCAGGCTCTCGGAGCTGCCGCGCGACCGGCAGATCGTCGCGTACTGCCGCGGGCCGTTCTGCCTGCTGTCCGACGAGGCCGTCGACCTGCTGGCCGCGCGCGGATTCGAGGCGAGGAAGATTCGCGACGGCGTGAGCGAATGGAAGGCCGCGGGGCTTCCGCTCGCGGCGGGTCCACAGGCCTGATCGGCATGCGCCGGGAAGGAGCACATCGATGGGAACGACCCTGTTCATCGTCAACGATGCGCCGTACGGCAGCGAGCGCGCCTACAACGCGCTGCGCCTGGCCGGCGCGATCGCCGCACGCGAAGGCGAGCGGGTGCGGATGTTCCTGCTCGCAGACGGGGTGTCGTGCGCGAAGTCCGGCCAGAAGGTTCCGGAGGGTTACTACAACGTCCAGCTGATGCTCGGCAAGGTCCTGAGGCGCGGCGAGGTCGCGCTCTGCGGCACCTGCATGGACGCACGCGGCATGACCGAAGCCGAGACGATGGAGGGGGCACGCCGCTCGACGCTCGCGCAGCTCGCCGACTGGACGATCGAGTCCGACAAGGTCCTGGTGTTCTAGGCGGCAAGCCTGGGCCGCAAACGGGGAGGCGCCGATGTTCTTCAGACAACTCGCGAGCCGCGAGGCGACGCTTTCGTACTTTTTCGGTTGCGGCGGGCTCGGCAGGGCCGTCGCCGTCGACGTCGTGGCCGGTGACGAGGACTGGTTCATCGAGGAAGCGCGCAAGGCTGGCGTGCGGATCGAATACGTCGTCGACACGCACGTCCACGCCGATCACTACTCGGGGGGCCGCGCGCTCGCGCAGGCGACCGGCGCGAAGTATTGCCTGCACGAATCCGACCGGTCCGTCGCGCGCTTCGACTTCGAGCCGTTGAGCGACGGCAGCGTGCTCGACGTCGGCAACGTGCAGGTCGAGGTGCGCCACACGCCGGGTCACACGCTCGACAGCGTCTGCCTGCTCGTCACCGACCGGCGACGCGGCGAGGCGCCGTGGTTCGCCGTGACCGGCGACACGCTGTTCGTCGGGGCGATCGGCCGGCCCGACCTCGCCGGGCGTGAGGCCGAGATGGCGGCGATGCTCCACGACAGCCTGCACGCAAGATTGCTGCCGCTCCCGGACGAGCTCGAGATCTTCCCGGGACACCAGGCAGGCAGCGTCTGCGGCGCCGGGCTGTCCGGCAAGCCGTCGTCGACGCTCGGGTTCGAGAAGCGATGGAACCCTGCGCTGTCGATGCGCAAGGCCGACTTCGTCCGCTACCTGACCGCGGAGATTCCGCCGCGGCCCGACCAGATGGACCGGATCGTCGCCGCGAACATCGGTGCCTGATCGATGGAACTGCAGCACGGCATTCGCGCCAACCGCGGGCAGTTCCTCCACCAGTTGCTGCAGGTCCTGCTGGTCGGCCTGACGATCGGCATGATGCGCACCGTCGTGCCGGCGCTCGCGGAATCGGAGTTCGGCGTGCCGCGAAACTCGTTCGTGCTGCTCGCTGCCTTCGTGGTCGCGTTCGGCGTCGTCAAGGGAGTGCTGAATTTCGTCGCGGGCCGGCTGTCGGAGCGCATCGGTCGCAAGCGGGTCCTGCTCATCGGCTGGATCGTCGCGCTGCCGATTCCGCCGATCGTCTGGCTCGCGCCCGACTGGAACTGGATCGTCGCGGCCACCGTGCTGCTGGGCGTGAACCAGGGCCTGACGTGGTCGATGACGCAGACCGCCAAGCTCGACATCACGCGCGTCGACGAGCGCGGCCTGACGATCGGGTTGAACGAGTTGTCGGGCTATCTCGGCGTGGCGCTGGCCGGGATCGTCACCGCCTACCTGGCCGCCGCGCTCGGCGCACGCACCGGCCTGCTGGTGTTCGGCATGACGGTGATCGTACTCGCGCTGGCGCTCACCCACCTGTGGGTCGAGGACACGCTGCCGTGGGCGAAGGCCGAGGCGGCCCGGCACCGTCGCCGCGAAGCGGCCGGCCCCGTGCCGCGCTATCCCGCGAAGGTGCCGGCCCGGCCGGGCACCTGGGACGTGTTCTCGCTGGTTTCGTGGCGCGAGCCGCGACTGATGGCGATCAGCCAGGCCGGGCTGGTGGAGAAGTTCGTCGATGCGCTGGTGTGGGTGATGTATCCGGTGTTCCTCTACCAGCGCGGCCTGAGCCTGCCGGCGGTCGGCTGGGTGATCGGCGTCTACGGCTTCGTCTGGGGCGGTTCGCAACTGTTCACGGGACGGCTTTCGGACCGGATCGGGCGACACGGGCCCAACGTGGCGGGGATGTGGATCTGCGGTGCCGGCGTCGCGATGATGGTCATCGGCGAAGGGATGGCGTGGTGGTCCGTGTCGGCCGCAGTCTCCGGATTCGGGATGGCGCTGCTCTATCCGAACCTGTCGGCGGCGGTGGCCGACATCTCGCACCCCGATTGGCGTGGCTCGGCGATCGGCATCTACCGTTTCTGGCGCGACCTCGGCTACGCGATCGGCGCGCTCGGCCTGTCGCTCGCCGCGCATTACGCGGGCCGGATGGAGGCCGCGTTCTGGTTCGTCGCGGCTTCGATGGCCGCCTCGGGCGCGGTATTGTGGTTGCTGGGAGAGGAGACGCATCCGCGGCTCAATCCGGCCGGCGGAACGGCGCCCTGAACGAGGCACGCCCATGAACGCCGCGCGCCGCAACGTCGTGCTGCTCGCCTGCAGCCAGGCAGCGATGCTGACCACGATCGTGATGTCGATGGCGGTGGCGGCGATCCTCGGGGCCGCACTGGCGCCGGACAAGGGGCTGGCGACGCTGCCGATCGCGGCGATGGTGGTGGGCACCGCGATCGCGTCGCTGCCCGCGGCGATCATCATGCGGCGGCACGGCCGAAGGCCCGGCTTCGTGATCGGGGCCTCGCTGGGCGTGGCGGGAAGCCTGCTCGCCGCGTTCGCGTTGCACCGCCAGTCGTTCGCGCTGTTCGTGGCCGGACACCTGCTGCTCGGCAGCTACCAGGGCTTCGCCAACTACTATCGCTTCGCGGCGGTCGAGGCGGCCGACGCCGAGGATGCGGGCAGGGCGATCTCGTGGGTCGTGGCCGGCGGCGTCGTCGCGGCGTTCCTCGGTCCGCAACTCGGCCAGTGGGGCCGCGACTGGATCGCGGGCGATCCGTTCACCGGCGCGTATCTCGCGCAGGCGGCGCTTGCCGTGCTCGCGCTCGCGATGATCTCGCAACTGCGGCTGCCGCCGGTCGCCGCGGTTCACGGCGGCGACGCGCGTCCGCTGCGCGCGATCGTCGCGCAACCGGCCCTGCGGGCCTCCATCCTCGGCGCCGCGATCGGTTATGCGGTGATGATCATGGTCATGACCGCCACCCCGCTGGCGATGATCGGCTGCGGGCTTCCCGGCACGAGCGTCACGCCGGTGATCCAGTGGCACGTCGCGGGGATGTTCGTGCCTTCGTTCTTCACCGGGTCTCTGATCCGGAGCTTCGGCGCGCCGCGGGTCATGCAGGCGGGGTTCGTGCTGCTGATGGGTCACGTGGCGATCGCGCTGAGCGGCGTCGAGTTCCTGCACTTCCTGTCAGCGCTGGTCCTGCTGGGCCTTGGATGGAACTTCGCGTTCATCGGCGGGACGGCACTGCTCACGCAGGCGTACCGGCCGTCGGAGCAGACGAGGGTCCAGGCGGTCAACGAATTCGTCGTGTTCGGCCTGGTCGCCCTGGCGAGCCTGTCGGCGGGGTGGGCGTACGACCGGTTCGGCTGGGTCGCGCTGAACCTGGCCGCGCTGCCGCTGCTCGTCGTGGCGCTGACGTCGGCGCTGCTCGTCGAGCGCCGGATGCGCGGCCAGGGCTCGGCCGCCTGACCCTTCGCGATCAGCGACGCCGACTGCGCACCCACCACCACAGGAGGCCCCCCGCAGCGACCGCGGCGAACCGCGGCACCTCGACGCGACGCAGGGCGCCGAGCACGCGCTCGGCGGCCGCACCGGCGAACCATCCGAGGCCGCCGATCGCCGCGGCCCACAGCACGGCGCCCAGCACGTTGAATGCGGCGAAGCGCAGCGTCGGCACGCGCAGCGCGCCGAGCGCGACCGAGCCCGCGATGCGCATGCCCCAGGCGAAGCGCAGTCCCACGATCAGCCACGCGTCGTGGCGTCCGACGCGGGCCTGCAGCGTCGCCGCGCGCGCTTCGAGCCGGGGGAATCGCTCGAGCAGCGCGGGGCCGCGCAGGCGGCCGATCCAGTAGAAACACTGGTCGCCCGCGGCGGCGGCGGCGGCCGCGACGGCGAGCACGCCGGCCGGCGACAGGTAGCCCCCGCGCGCCGCCAGCCCGGCCAGCAGCAGCACGGTCTCGCCCTCGAGGAAGCAGCCGAGCGCGAGCAGCCAGTAGCCGTGCTGCGAAACGAGCGAGCCGAAGTCCAGGATCTGTCTCCGTCGGGTCATGAGACGCGTGAGCCCGATACTGTGCCACCATCGCGTCTCGGCGCAGCACGTGCGTCAATCCAGGAGTCATCGATGAGCGAACCGACGATTGCCCAGAAGGCCCCGTATCCCGTCCAGGTCGAGGCCGGCAAGACCTACTGGTGGTGCGCGTGCGGGCTGAGCAGGAAGCAGCCGTTCTGCGACGGTTCGCACAAGGTCACGCCGTTCACGCCGATGGAATACAAGGCCGATGCGAGCAAGACCGTGTATTTCTGTGGTTGCAAGCACAGCGGCAACAAGCCGCTGTGCGACGGCACGCACAAGTCGCTGTAGGCGCGGCCTGCTGCCCGCGCTGGCGCCGCGCGGTGCGCCGATGATTCCGGAACTCGACGACCGCCGCTCGGCGCTGCGCGTGGCGGCCGCGCTCGCACTGGGCGCCGCGGTGTCGCTCGGGCTCGCGCGTTTCTCGTACGCGCTGCTGCTCGCACCGATGCGGGCCGATCTGGGCTGGAGCTACCTCACCGCCGGCGCGATGAACACGGTCAACGCCGGCGGCTACCTGGTCGGGGCGCTGCTCGCGCCGCGCTGGCTCGCCCGGTTCGACGCGCGCGCGGCGCTGCTCGCCGGGAGCGCCGCTGCCGCGCTGCTGCTCGCCGCGCACGGCGCGGCGTCGGACGATGCGGCGCTCTACCTGCTGCGGCTGGCGACCGGCGTCGCCAGCGCCGCGGCCTTCGTGTCCGGCGGCCTGCTCGCGGCTCGCCTCGCGGCGACGCACCCGAGGTCCTCGGGCCTGACGCTGGGCATCTACTATGGCGGCACCGGACTCGGCATCGTCGCGTCGGCGCTGCTGGCGCCGCCGCTGATCGCGATGCCCGTCGCGCAGGGCTGGCGATGGGCCTGGGTCGCGCTCGGCGTCGCGGCGGCCGTGTCGACCGCGGTCATTGCGGCCAACACGCGCGCGCTCGCTGCGCCGCCTGCGCGTGCGGGCGATCGCGCGCCGTTCGACTGGCGGCCGTTCGTGCCCGGCCTGGCCGGCTACTTCATGTTCGGGCTCGGCTACATCGGCTACATGACCTTCGTGATCACTCTGCTTCGCGAGCAGCAGCTGGGCACGGCGCAGATCGTCGCGTTCTTCGTGCTGCTCGGTGCCGGCGTGGTGGCGTCGTCGTGGCTGTGGGCGGGGCTGCTGCAGCGTTGCCGCGGCGGCGAGGCGCTGGCGCTGCTCAACGGGCTGCTCGCGCTGGCGACGGTGCTGCCGGTGCTCGGCGCCCATCCGTTGCTGGTCTACGCGTCGGGGCTGCTGTTCGGCAGCGTCTTCCTGTCGGTGGTGGCGTCGACCACGTCGCTCGTCCGGCACAACCTGCCGGCGGCGCTGTGGCCCGGCGGCATCAGCGCGTTCACGATCGTGTTCGCGGCGGGGCAGATCATCGGACCGAGCGTCGTGGGATGGATCGCCGACGGATCGGGCGGCCTGCAGCGCGGGCTCGCGAGCTCGGCGCTCGCACTGGCGCTGGGCGCCGCGCTCGCCTGGCGCCAGAAGCCGCTGCACGCGGCGGCGGCGACCGGGAGCGCGCGATCGTGATCGAGTCGCTCAATCGCGATTGCCTGTGCATCAGCCTGGACGAGCAGGCACTGGCTCGCGCGCTCGAGTCCGAGTTCGGCTCGCCCGGCCTGTTCGCACAGGTGCGCGAGCGCTGCCCGTACCTGTTCTCGGCGCAGCCGGTGTTCGTGTCGCGCGCTCACCTCGACCGCATGGCGCACGCGATCGCCGCGATCGAGTCGGTCGTGGCGCTGCCGGCCTGGCGCGAAGCCGTGCTCGCGCGCGCGCCGTCGATCGCCCGCCACGACGGCGGCGCGCGCGGCGTGTTTCTCGGCTACGACTTCCATCTCGATCGGGACGGGCTCGGACTGATCGAGATCAACACCAACGCCGGCGGCGCGATGCTCAACGCGGCGCTGGCCCGCGCGCAGCGCGCCTGTTGCGAGGCGATGGAGCAGCTCGTGCCCAGGTTCGAGCACGTCGTCGCGTTCGAGCGCGAGATCTTCGCGATGTTCGAGGCCGAGTGGCGGCGCGCGGGGCGCACGCGGCCGCTGCGCCGCATCGCGATCGTCGACGAGTCGCCGCAGCAGCAGTACCTCTATCCCGAGTTCGTGCTGTTTCGCGGACTGTTCGAGCGCCACGGCGTGGCGGCGATCGTCGTCGATCCCTCGACGCTCGAGCTGCGCGACGGCGAGTTGCGCCACGACGGCGTGCCGGTCGACCTGGTCTACAACCGGCTCACCGACTTCTATCTCGAGCAGCCGGCCAGCGCGGCGCTGCGCGACGCGTGGCTCGCCGACGCGGCGGTGGTCACGCCGCATCCGCGCGCGCACGCGCTGTACGCCGACAAGCGCAATCTCGTGCTGCTGAGCGACGAGGCGAGCCTGGCCGGGCTCGGCGTCGACGCCGGCACGCGCGAGGTGCTGCTCGCGAACGTGCCGAAGACCGAGCTGGTCGACGCCGCCAGCGCCGGCCGGCTCTGGGCTGCGCGCCGCGGCCTGTTCTTCAAGCCGGTCGCCGGCTACGGCGGCCGGGCCGCGTATCGCGGCGACAAGCTGACGCGTCGCGCGTGGGACGACATCGCGGGCGGCGGCTACGTCGCGCAGCGCTATGCGGCGCCCGGCGAGCGCGCGATCGACGTCGAGGATCCGGTGCGGATGCTGAAGTTCGACCTGCGCAACTACGTCTACGACGGCGCCGTGCAATGGGTGGCAGCGCGCCTGTACCAGGGGCAGACGACCAACTTCCGCACGCCGGGCGGCGGCTTCGCGCCGGTCTACAGCACGCCGTGACTCAGGCTGCGCGCTGCCTCGCCCCGGGCAGCCACGCGCCGCGCAGCGCGTTCATCGACTCCCACGCCGCTTCGTACTCGCGCCCGAGCCGCTCGACCAGTTCGGCGGCGCCCGGGACGTCGTGCACCGCGCCGATGCCCTGTCCGCAGCCCCAGATCGTCTTCCACGCCTTCGGCTTCTCGCGTTCCGAGCCGAAGTTCATCTTCGACGGGTCGCTCGCCGGCAGGTTGTCGGGGTCGAGGCCGGCGTTGCGGATCGAAGGCTTCAGGTAGTTGCCGAGCACGCCGGTGAACAGGTTCGTGTAGACGATGTCCTCGGCCGACGACTCGACGATCATCCGCTTGTAGGCCTCGTCGGCGCGGGCCTCCTTCGTCGCGATGAAGGCCGAGCCGATGTAGGCGAGGTCGGCGCCGATCGCCTGCGCCGCGAGCACCGAGCGGCCGGTGGCGATCGCGCCCGACAGCAGCAGCGGCCCGTCGAACCACGCGCGGATCTCCT
Organism: Burkholderiaceae bacterium; assembly: GCA_046347945.1. GTDB lineage: Bacteria > Pseudomonadota > Gammaproteobacteria > Burkholderiales > Burkholderiaceae_E > Zeimonas. Next base: position 90,665 of record JAXMFB010000016.1, on the reverse strand, counting down.
GCACCAGCGCGAACGGCGACAGGCCACCGGCATGGCCGCCCGCGCCGGCCGCGACCGCGATCAGGCCGTCGGCGCCCTTGTCGATCGCCTTGTGCGCGAAGGTGTCGTTGATGACGTCGTGCAGCACGATGCCGCCGTAGCCGTGCACCGCGTCGTTGACCTCGACGCGCGCGCCCAGCGACGTGATGACGATCGGCACGCGGTACTTCACGCACAGCGCCAGGTCGTGCTCGAGCCGGTCGTTCGACTTGTGCACGATCTGGTTCACCGCGAACGGCGCGGCCGGGCGGTCGGGATGGCGGCGGTCGTGCTCGGCGAGCTCGTCGGTGATCCGCTGCAGCCATTGCTCGAGCTGCTCGGCGGGCCGGGCGTTGAGCGCCGGGAACGAGCCGACGATGCCGGCCTTGCACTGCGCGATGACCAGGTCGGGGTTCGAGATGATGAACAGCGGCGAGCCGACGATCGGCAGGCGAAGCTTGTCTTTCAGGATCGGGGGCAGGCTCATGACGGGCGACTCTCCGTGTATTGCTCGATGCGCTGCATGTTCGCGCAACGCGCATGGTGCCACTTTCCGGTCGCGCAAGGTGCCCGGCGATACAATCACTGGATGCGCGATCGGCCTCCAGGTCCCGGCACCCGGGCATGCCCGACATGACCGCCGCCGGCCCCGAGCGCGCGCGCGGCCGCGCGATCGTCCTGGTCGGTGCAGGGATGGTGGCTGCGCTCAACGTCGGCAAGCTGCCGCCGGCGCTGCCTACGCTGCAGCACGAGTTCGGGCTGTCGCTGGTGCAGGTCAGCTGGATGGTGTCGCTGTTCCTGCTCGGCTCGGCGCTGTTCGGCATCGTCGGCGGCTCGCTCGCCGATCGCTTCGATCCGCGGCGCGTGATGATCGGCGGCCTGCTGCTCACGGCATTCACCGGCGCGCTGGGCGCGCTGGCTCCGGACGCGACGGTGCTGTTCGCGAGCCGGGCGCTCGAAAGCGTCGCGTTCATGCTCACCGTGCTGCCGGTGCCCGCGCTGCTGCGCGAGGCGGTGCCCGGCGCTTCGCTGCGCGGCTGGCTCGGCGTCTGGGCCGCCTACATGCCCACCGGCATGAGTGCGGCGCTGTTCTTCGCCCCGGCGCTGATGGCCGCGGCCGGATGGCGGGGCGCCTGGGCGTTCTGCGCGGCAGTGGCCGCCGCGTGGGCGTTGCTGGTCGCTGCGACGCAGCCGCGGCGAGCGGCCCAGGCGGCGGCGCCCGCACCGATCGCCGCGCTCGCGGCCGCGACGCTGCGCTCGCGCGGACCGTGGCTGCTCGCGCTGTGCTTCGCGTTCTACGCCGGCCAGTTCACCGGCATCTTCAGCTTCCTGCCCAGCGTCTACCGCGAGTACGGCATCTCCGCGCAACTCGGCGCCTCGCTCACCGCAGTGGCCGTGGCGAGCAACGGCGGCGGAGGGCTCGCTGCCGGGTTGCTGCTGCAGCGAGGGGTCGATCGCGCAACGCTGATCGTGCTGGTGGGGATCACGATGGCGGGCTGCGCGTGGGTCGCCTTCGGCAGCAGCCTGGGCTTCGGCTGGCGCTATGCGGCGATCGTCGTGCTGTCGACCATCGGCGGCCTGATCCCGGGCACGCTGTTCGCGACCGCGCCGTTCTACGCGCCGTCGATCGCGGCAGTCTCCACCACGGTCGGCCTGATGCAGCAGGGCTCGGGTCTCGGCCAGATCGTGCTGCCGCCGGCGATCGCGGCGCTGGCGCAGTACAGCGGCGGCTGGAGCTCCACCTGGATCGCGACCGGCGCGGCAGCGCTGGTGACGGTGGCGCTCGGCCTGATGATCCGTCGCTACGACGCGGTCAGGCCGCGCTGAGCCGCTGGCGGCTCACTCGTCGAGCAGGCGCCGCGCGCGGTCGAGGTCGGGCGACGGCGCCGTCGCCGTCGCCGGGCGGCCGCGCCGCTGAACGCGCCACCAGACGAACGCGCCGACGACCAGCAGCGCGAACGGCCCGAGCCACAGCAGCCAGGTGCTGCGCTGCATCGGCGGCCGGTAGAGGACGAAGTCGCCGTAGCGCTGCACCAGGTAGGCCTTGATCTCGTCGTCGCTGCGCCCGGCGAGGATCTGGTTTTCGACCTGGTGGCGCAGGTCGGCGGCGAGTTCGGCGTTGGAGTCGGCCAGCGTCTGGTTCTGGCAGACCAGGCAGCGCAACTCCTCGGCGAGCCGGTGGTAGCGGTCGCGTTGCTCGGGCGAGGTGAGGATGCCGGTGTCGGCGGGCCCTGCGGTGGCGGGGGCCGCGGCAGGCCCGGCCGGCGCGGAAGCGGCGGCAGGCGTATCGGCGGCGCCGGCAGGCCACGGCAGCGCGGTGCCGAGCAGCGCGGCCACCAGCGATGCGATCGCGAGCGTCGCGCGCATCACGAGCCCCGAAGTTGCCGCGCCATCGGCAGCAGCTTCGTCTGCAGCAGTTCGGGCGTGACCGGCCCGACCTGCTTGAAGCGGATCACGCCGTGCTTGTCGATCAGGAAAGTCTCCGGCGCACCGTAGACGCCGTAGTCGATCGCGACGCCGCCCTTGATGTCGCTCACGACCACCGCGTACGGGTTGCCGAGCTTCCTCAGCCAGGCGATCGAGTTGTCCGGCATGTCCTTCCAGGCCAGACCGACGATCGGCAGTTCGCCGGTCTTCGCGAGCTCGTTGAACACCGGATGCTCGACCTGGCAGGCCGCGCACCACGAGCCCCAGACGTTGAGCAACCAGACCTGGCCGCGCATCGCCTCGGGGGTCCAGGCACGCGAGAGGTCGTGCGTGACCGGCAGCGAGAACATCGGCGCCGGCTTGCCGATCAGTGGCGACGGGATTTCGCGAGGATCGTGATCGAGCCCCTTCAACAGGAACCACGCGATCGCCGCGAAGATTGCCACCGGGATCAGGAAACGCAGCGTCCTCATCGCGATGCACTCCGGGCGAGCCGGTGGACGTCGTCGCTCATGCGGCCTGCCCTCCGGGCACCGCGCGGGCCTCGCGCTCGACCGCGCGCCGGCGATAGCGGCGATCGGACGCGGCGACGAAGCCGCCGATGGCCATGATCACGCAGCCGAGCCAGATCCAGTTGACGAAGGGCTTGACGTGCGCGCGCACGACCCAGGCGCGATCGCCGAGCGGTTCGCCCATCGACAGGTAGACGTCGCGCAGCAGGCTGCGGTCGATCGCGGCCTCGGTCATCGGCATCGACGACGCGCGATAGACGCGCTTCTCGGGCGAGAGGATCGCGATCGGCGCGGCGTCCGTGGCGCCGGCCCGGCGGATCTCGAAGCGCCCGCGCGTCGCGTCGTAGTTCGGGCCCGAGACCGGCGAGAGTCCGACGAAGCGGATGTCGTAGCCGCCCAGTTCGATGCGCTGGCCGACTTCCATCCGCAGTTCGCGGCCGCTTTCGTAGCTGGTGACGAGCGTCACGCCGGCGACGAACACCGCGACGCCCAGGTGCGCGACGTGCATGCCCCATGCGCTCGCGGGGTGCAGGCCGACGCGGCGCAGCGACAGTTTCCCGTCTGCGCCGCGCAGCATGTCGCGCACTGCGACCGCGACGCAGGCCGCGATCCAGAGCGCGAACATCAGGCCGAGGCTGGTCATCGGCCTGAAGCCGTCGACGGTGAGCGGAAGCAGCAGCGCCGCGATCACCGACGCCGCCAGCGCCCAGCGCAGCCGCGCGACGAGGTCTGGCAGCTCGGCCTTCTTCCAGCGCGCGAGCGGCCCCACGCCCATCAGGAACAGCGCCGGCGCCATCAGCGGGTAGAACACCGCGTCGAAGTAGGGCGGGCCGACCGAGATCTTGCCCATGCCCAGCGTGTCGAGCACCAGCGGGTAGAGGGTGCCGAGCAGCACCGCCGCCATCGCCACCGTGAGCAGCACGTTGTTCGCGAGCAGCAGCGACTCGCGCGAGACCGCGCCGAAGCCCGGCCCGTTGCCGATCGCCGGCGCGCGCCAGGCGAACAGCAGCAGCGAGCCGCCGACCACGATCGCGAGGAACACCAGGATGAACACGCCGCGCGCCGGATCGGTCGCGAACGCGTGCACCGAGGTGAGCACGCCCGAGCGCACGAGGAACGTGCCGAGCAGGCTCAGGCTGAAGCCGACGATCGCCAGCAGCACGGTCCAGCTCCGGAACGTGCCGCGCTTCTCGGCCACCGACAGCGAGTGGATCAGCGCGGTGGCGATCAGCCACGGCATGAACGACGCGTTCTCGACCGGATCCCAGAACCACCAGCCGCCCCAGCCGAGCTCGTAGTAGGCCCAGAACGAGCCGAGCGCGATGCCCAGCGTGAGGAAACACCACGCGATCGTGGTCCAGGGGCGCGCCCAGCGCGCCCAGGCCGCGTCGAAGCGCCCGCCGATCAGGCCGGCGACCGAGAACGCGAAGGCGACCGACAGCCCGACGTAGCCCATGTAGAGCAGCGGCGGGTGGAAGACCATGCCGGGGTCCTGCAACAGCGGGTTCAGGTCGCGGCCGTCGGGGGCCGGCGGCACGAGCCGCTCGAACGGGTTCGACGTGAACAGCAGGAACAGCAGGAAGCCGACCGCGACCAGCCCCATCGTCGAGAGGATCCGCGCGCGCAGCAGCGCGGGCAGCGACCCCGACTGCAGCGCGACCGCTCCGGTCCAGCACGACAGGATTAGCACCCAGAGCAGCATCGATCCTTCGTGCGAGCCCCAGGTGGCCGCGATCCGGTAGGGCAGCGGCAGGTTCAGGTTCGAGTGCGTGGCCACGAGCGAGACGCTGAAGTCGTTGCCGACGAACAGCGCCGCGAGCGATCCGAACGCGAACACCGCCAGGGCCATCAGCGTCAGCGCGGCAGGGCGCGCGATCGCCATCAGCCGCGCGCCGGTCGCGCCGTGCATCGCGCTGCCCAGCATCGGCAGCACGCCGAGCGCCAGCGACACGGCGAGTGCCAGCGCCAGCGCGAATTGCCCGAGTTCGGCGATCATGCCTGCCTCCGTGACGTGTCGATCGGCCGCTGCGCCGGCCGTGCGTCGCAGCGATCGTTCACTGCTTCGGCGCCTGCTGGAACTGCGACGGCGCGCCCACCGGGTGCCCGGCGCGCCTGAGCGCCTCGGCCGCTTCGGGCGGCATGTAGTTCTCGTCGTGCTTGGCCAGCACCTCGCGCGCCTTGAACGTGCCGTCGTGTTCGAGCGTGCCCTGCGCGACCACGCCGCGACCCTCCTTGAACAGGTCGGGCAGGATGCCGGTGTAGGCGACCTGGATGGTCTTGGCGTTGTCGGTGACCGCGAAGGTGACCGTCGTGCCGTCGCCGACGCGCTTGACGCTCTCGGGCACCACCAGTCCGCCGATGCGGAACGGCTTGCCCTTCGGAGCCTCGCCGTCGGCGATCTGCGTCGGCGTGTAGAAGAACACCAGGTTGCTGCGGAACGCGTTGAGCACCAGCGTCGCGGCGACCGCCAGCGCGCCCAGCCCGGCGACGATCCACAGCATGCGCTTGTGACGCGGTTTCATCGATTCGCTTCTCCGGGGCGCGTGGCCCCCGCCATCGAGCGCTCGGCGCGCATCTCGGCCACGCGCCGCAGGCTCTCGCGCCGGTGACGGCGCAGCCAGACCAGTTCGACGATCACTGCGATCGCCAGCATTGCGTACGAGCTCCAGACGTAGAACCCGTAGCCGCCCATCGCGAGCCACTCGATCATCGCGTCGCGGCCCCCGCCATGGTCGGCGCCGCGTCGCCGGCCTTTCCGAGCTCGCCGACCCAGGCGGCGAGCGCCTCGCGCTCGAGGATGATGCTGCGCACGCGGTACAGCGCCACCGCGATCGTGTAGGCCCAGGCGGCCAGCGTCATCAGCAGCATCGCGGTCAGCATCGTGTGCGCCATCTTCGGCGCTGCCGTCATCGAGATCGACGAGCCCTGGTGCAGCGTGTTCCACCAGCGCACCGAGAAGTAGATGATCGGCACGTTGATCGCGCCGACCAGCGCCAGCAGCGCCGCGGCGCGGTCGGCGCGGCGCGGGTCGTCGATCGACGCGCGCAGCGCGATGAAGCCCAGGTACAGGAACAGCAGGATCAGCGTCGACGTGAGCCGCGCGTCCCAGACCCAGTAGGCGCCCCAGGTCGGTCGGCCCCAGAACGCGCCGGTCCACAGCGAGACGAACGCGAACATCGCGCCGGTCGGGGCGAGCGCCTGCGCCATCATCGCCGACAGCCGGGTGTTGAAGGCGAGCGACATCGCGCACCAGAACGCCATCACCAGGTAGGTGAACATGGCCATCCAGGCGGCCGGCACGTGGATGAAGATGATCCGGTAGGCCTCGCCCTGCTGCCAGTCGGTGGGGGCGACGAAGAACCCGATGTACAGGCCCGCTATCGCGAGGATCGCCGCGGCCGCGCCGAACCAAGGGATCAGCGTGCCGGCCAGCGGGTAGAAGCTGGCTGGCGACGCGAACCGGAACCAGACGTTGCCGGCGCTGGACGAAGGGGTGCTCATTCGTGGGCGATTCTAACCGCCAGCGCGGTCGCAGCCGGCCCCAATACCCACGCCACGATCAGGCCGGCACCCAGCAGCGACAGGTGGGCGTCGGCCCCCAGCCCCGACGTGAACGACTCGACTGCGCCGGCGCCGAAGATCAGCACCGGCACCGCCAGCGGCAGCACCAGCAGCGCCAGCAGCGACGAGCCGCCGCGCGCGCCCAGCGTGAGCGCGGCCGCGACGGCCCCGAGCCACGACAGGATCGGCGTGCCGAGCGCGAGCGACGCCGCGAGCACCGCGATCGCGTCGGCGGGCAGGCCGAACTGCAGGCCGGCCACCGGCGACAGCAGCACCAGCGGCACGCTGGTGGCGAGCCAGTGCGCGAGCACCTTGCCGGCCACCAGCGCAGGCAGCGGCGCTGGCGCGAGCACCATCTGCTCGAGCGTGCCGTCGCCGTGGTCGGCCGCGAACAGGCGCGACAGCCCGAGCAGGCTGGCCAGCAGCGCGGCGACCCAGGCGATGCCGGGCGCGATCGCGCGCAGCAGCTGCGGATCGGGGCTGACCGCGAGCGGGAACAGGCTGGTCACCAGCAGGAAGAACACCAGGATCACGGCGAGCTCGGCGCGCGAGCGCATCGCCAGGCGCAGGTCGCGCCGGCACGCCCACCAGAGCGCGGGAAAGACACCGGTGGCTGGCGCGTGCCTCACGGCTGCAGCGCGCCGAGGTCGAGCACCAGCGGCGCGTGCGCGCACGGCAGCGGCTGGTGCGTGGCGACGAGCGCCAGCCCGCCGTTGGCGAGGTGGGCGTCCAGCATCGCGGCCAGCGTCTGCAGGCCGGCGGCGTCGAGCGCCGTCCCGGGCTCGTCGAGCAGCCACAGCGGGCGCCGCGACAGGCCCAGCCGCGCCAGCGACAGCCTGCGGCGCTGGCCGGCGGACAGGCGCACGAAGGGCAGCCGCGCCTGGCGCTCGAGCCCGACGCGGGCCAGTTGCGCGTCGATCGCCTGCGCGTCGACGTCCAGGCCGTCGAGCGCCGCCTGCAGCGCGAGGTTCTCGTGCGCTTCCAGGCTGTCCTTCCAGCCGCTCGCGTGGCCCTCGTACAGGCAGGCGCTGCGCCACTCGGGCGAGCCGGCGCGGCGCGGCTCGCCGCGCCAGCGGAGCTCGCCCGCGACCGGCCGCGCCAGGCCGGCGATCGCGCGCAAGAGCGTCGACTTGCCGCTGCCGTTGGGGCCGACCAGCATCATCCAGCGCGATCGCGGCACGGTGAGGTCGAGCGACGCGAACAGCGTGCGATAGCCGGCCGCGCAGGCGAGCGCGCGAACCTCGAGTCCGTCGAAGTCCGGCCCGGCGCTCAAGGCGCGACCACGCGATCGATCACGATCGACACGTCGCGCTGGCCGGGCGCGACGTCGGCGCGCTGCCCGTAGAGGTCGCCGGGCTGGCGCATCGCGTTGCCGCTGCGGCTCAGGCGCGCCTCGAGCACCAGGGCGCCGGCCGACGACAGTGGCCGCGACGGGTCCATCGCGTTGGCGTCGCCGATCGAGAATTGCATCGGCAGGCGCGCGTCGGGCTCGCGCAGCACGGCGACCGGGATCGGCGGCCCGCCGGCCTGCCGCGCGATCACGTAGAGCGTGTCGCCGGGCCGCACTTGCGAGGCGAGCTTCTCGTCGACGGTGATCGTGCCGGTGACTGTCGAGGTCGCCGCCGGTTTCGCGTCGCGGCTCGCGGCGCCGGGGGCGGGCGCGGAGGGACGTGCGGGAGGCGTCGTCGCGCCGCGCTGCGCGATCTCCGCGTCGATTCGCGCGAGCGCCTGGCCGATCTGCGCGGCCTCGTCCGAACCCGCCGGCAGGCCGTCGTGCAGCTTCTTCAGGTAGCCGCGCGCGCCTTCGAGGTTGCCGAGCCGGTACTGCGCGGCGCCCATCAGCGCGATCGCCTTCGGCTCGTCGGGGTCGGCCGCGAGCGCCTGCTCGAGCAGCGACACCGGGCGCCCGGAAAAATCGCCGCCCGCCAGCAGCGCGGCCGATTCGGCGAAGTCGGCGAGCAGGCGGGCGTCGGGCGGCAGCAGGCGCACCGCCTGCTCGAAGGCCGTCACGGCGTCGGCGTGGCGGCCCTGCATCCGGCGCGCCTCGGCGAGCATCGCCCAGGCTTCGCCGTCGTCGGGCTTTTCGCGAGTGCGCTGCTCGATGCTGCCGATCAGCTTCTCGACTTCGGCCGCATCGACCGGCCGGTGGTCGGCGCGCAGGTCGATGCCGGCGAGGTCGGGCGCGCCGACGCGCTGGTAGACGCCGACCGCGATGATCGGCACCAGCACCGCGAGCGCCAGCGCGACCAGCGTCGGGGCCCGCCTCGGCGCGGCGTCGCCTTCGTCCGCACCGCCGGCAGCGGCCGCGTCGGGCAGGTCTTCGGCGACCTGGCGCAGCAGGTCGGCCTGCGCCTGCTCCGCTTCGGCGTCGCTCAGCCGACCGGCGGCGTGCTCGCGCTCGATTTCGTGCTTGCGATCGCGAAAGACGGCGACGCGGCGGCGCTCGTCGTCGCGCGCGTCGGCCTGCGACGGCGAACGTGCGGACAGGAGCGGCCAGACGATGACGGCAGTCGCCACGACCGTGGCGACTGCAATGGATACCCAGAGCAGCATCGGCGGGAGCCGGCCGGCAGGGCGCGGCGGCGGGAAACGGGGCCAGCGCCGATTGTCGCACAGCCCCGCGGGCCGGCGTTCAGCGTCCGAGCGGCCACTCGCCCTTTGCCAGCCGGCCGGCGAGCACGTCGAGAAAACGGCTGCACGCGTCGAGCTGCGCGATCTCGACGTATTCGTCGGGCTGGTGCGCGACGCGGATCTGCCCCGGGCCGCAGACGATGGTGGGCACGCCGATGTCCTGCAGGATGCCGGCCTCGGTGCCGAAGCTGACCCGGCCGGCCGACGCGTGCCCGCACAGCGGCATGATGGCCTGGGCCAGGTAGACGTTGCCGCGTTCGTCGAGCGCCGGCGTGTCGAAGATCTCCTCGAACTCGATGGCGGCGTCGGCCGAGATCGCCCGCATCGCGGGCAGCAGCACGGAATCGCAGTAGCCGCGGATCTGGCCCAGCACGTCGGACGAGCGGGTGCCGGGCAGCGCGCGGATCTCGAGCAGGAACTCGCAGTCCTTCGCGGTGATGTTGTGCGCGGTGCCGCCCTCGATGCGGCCGACGTGCACGCTGGTGTGCGGGAACTCGAAGCCGTCGTGCCGCGCGGCCGCGTTCAGGCGCTTCTGCAGCGCATTGACGAAGACGACGATCTCGGCGGCGTACTCGACCGCCGAGACGCCCTGGTCGCGCAGCGACGAGTGCACCGAATGGCCCCGCACCTTCACGCGGTAGCCGGCGGCGCCCTTGTTGGCGACGACGACCTGCATCGAGGTCGGCTCGCCGATGATGCACGCGGCCGGGCGCACCGGCGCGGCGGCCAGCTGCGCCGCGAGCTGGCGCATGCCGTGCATGTTGGTTTCCTCGTTGTACGACAGCGCGACGTGCAGCGGCGTGCGAAGCCCCGCCCGCGCGAAGCGCGGCGCGGCCTCGAGCACGCAGGCGATGAAGCCCTTCATGTCGGCGGCGCCGCGCGCGTACAGTCGACCGCCGCGCTCGGTGAGCACGAACGGATCGGAACTCCAGGCCTGTCCGGCCACCGGCACGACGTCCGAGTGGCCCGACAGCATCAGCCCGGGGCGATCGTCGGGACCGATCGTCGCGAACAGGTTCGCCTTGCCGGGTTCGTCGCCGTGCTGTACCAGCACGCGGATGCCGCTGGCCTCGAGCCGTCCGGCGGCCCAGTCGATCAGCGCGATGTTGGGGTGCGAGCTGACCGTGTCGAATGCGACGAGCCGCCGCAGCGTTTCGATGACGGGCTCGACCGATGGAGTGTTCATGGCTGTCGCGCGCATTGCGAAGCAGGCCCCGCGAGCGCTGTTCCGTGCCGAAGTCTATCGGCTTGCCGCGTGCGTGCAAAGGTGCCCGACGTGCAGATGCCGGGCGCGCCGGCGACGCCGGCGCGCCCGCGTTGCGCTACAACCCGAGCTTCCCCGGGGACAGCACCTGTCCCGGATCAATGGCCGCCTTGATCTGGCGCAGCATCGACATGCCGGTTGTGCCGAACTGCTGCTCGAGATAAGGGGCGAGTCGCAAGCCCACGCCGTGATGGTCGTTGATGACTCCGCCCGCCTCGAGCGCGGCCAGCGTCGCGGCACGCACGATCGAATCGTGCAGCGCCAGCGCCTCGTCGAGGTTGTCGGGGCCTTCGGGGATCACCACTCGCGGATAGATCATCGAGCCCCACTCGTACCAGTGCGACAGGTGCGTCTTCAGCGTCAGGCCCCAGCGCGGATCGGCGGCGCCGTGGATCGCGCCGGTGACCGCGTCGTACACGGCCTGGATATGGGCGTAGTCGGCGGCCGCGTCCAGCGTCATCCAGATCTGCGGCAACTGCGGGGCGTGCGGGGGATGGTAGAAGGCGTAACGGTTCTTCCACCAGGCGCCCCCGACCTCGGCGCCGAGGCTGCGGGCCCCGAGCTCGAGGCAGATCTCGCTGCACAGCGCCGCTTCGTCGGCGACCAGCCGCTCGTGGTGGCCGTCGACCATGATCAGCATGGTCTCCCCGTCGAGGCCGGCGTGGACCGCACGCTCGAGGCTCTTGACCGCCGCGTGCGCGTCGTAGAGCCGCATGACCGCCGGGCGCAGGCCCTCGGTCATGATGCGCCGCCCCGCCTCGATGCCCCGTCCCAGGTTGTCGAAACGGAACGCGGCGAAGCGGCGGTGCGCAGGCAGCAGGCGCAGCCTCACGGTCACCGCGGTCAGCACGCCGAGTGTGCCCTCGCTGCCCGAGAGCAGTTGGGTGAGGTCGGGACCGACGCCGTGGCGCGGGATCGGTGGCAGCTGCACCACGTCGCCCTGCGGGAGGACGAACTCGGCCGAGAGCAGGTGATCCTGGATCGTGCCGTACTTGGTGGACAGCACGCCCGAGCCGCGTGCGGCGACGCTCCCGCCGATGCTGGCCCACTCCGCGGACGCGGGGTAGTGCGTGAAACTCAGTCCCTGGGCGTTGAGCCAGTCCTCGAAGTCGCGCACGATCATGCCGGCTTCGACGGTGCAGGTCAGCGACGTGCGGTCGAGATGGCGCACCTGCTTCATCGCCCGCAGGTCGAGGAGGATGCCGCCGCAGTTCGCGTTGGCCGCGCCCTGGACGCCCGAGGCGCCGCCGACCGGGGTGACCGGAACGCCAAGCCGCGATGCCAGGCGCATGATCTCCGAGACGTCCCGAGTCGACGTCGCGGCCACCGCCACGTCCTGGCAGGCGAGCGAACGGCCGAAGTGCGCATGCACGTAGGTGAGCCAGCTCATGTCGCCCGGATGGCGCCGCCGTGCGGCGACGCCCGCGTGGACGCGCTCGCGTCCGACGATTTGCGACAGCTCGCCGGCCAGGGCGCGGGTATCGAGGTCGGTCCGGGACGATGCCGCCGGATAGGGCATGGAGACCGGGGCGTTCATGCCGTACCGCCCATCGTCTTGCCGGCGGTCCAGTCGGCGTTGCGCACGTTCAGCTCGACTTTCTCCAGCTCGTGCACCGCGTCGATCAGGTGGTTCGCGAAGCGGTTGAACGCGATCTCGCCCTTATAGGCCGCGGCCCGGAACGGATTGCCCATGATTCCCGAGTCGGTGAACTCGCCGTGCTCGAAAGGCATGTCGAAATACCGGTATCCCTGGAACTCGATGTCGGGCATGCCGTCCTTCTTCTTCCATGCCTCGCCCAGCCAGGCGGGCGCGTGCGCCTTGTCGGCCAGCGCGCGGTCCATGCGGACGAGTTGGGGGTCGTGGCAGAGGCACTGCGAGGTCTCGAGCTCGCCGGCATGCCAGCCGGGCGTCTCCTCGACCGGGCCTTCCAGGACGTCCTCGAGCATGCCCAGGTAGCGTTCGGCGTACGGCTTGTAGTAGGCGATCAGCGCGCCCGTTTCGTTGCGCAGCTTGCGCAGCACCGGATCGACCACCTTGACGTTGGAACCGTGCCCGTTGACGAAGACGAGGCGGCGAAAGCCATGATGAATCAACGAGCGCCCGATGTCGTACAGCAGGTTCAGGTATGTCTCCACGCGCAGCGTGATGGTGCCGGTGCCTTGTCCGGGCGCCTTCAGGTGCTGCGGACTGTATCCGACCCACAGCGTGGGCGTGTACAGGATGCCGGCCTTGCGGCCCGCGCGTTTGGCCACTTCGTTGGCGGTGATGCTGTCGCAGAACAGCGGCAGGTGCGGGCCGTGCTGCTCCAACGATGCCTTCGGAATCAGGATCGTGTCGCTGTGGCGCAGATATTCGCGGACGTCGGCCGAACTGAGGTCGCCCAGGCACCAAGAAGGGAAGCCGAGATCGAGTGTACTGCGTCGTGGGGCATGCGGCTCGTCCTGGTAAGACGGCTTGACATGGGCGTCGGGTCCGCTTGCAAGACTCCAGGTCGTGTCATCGCGCGCGTCGGGCTTCGGCGTTCGGTCCGGGCGCGTCGCCGCGGATGGCTTCTTCGCGTTGCGGGTGGGGCGGGTCGGCATGTCAGTTCCTTGCGATCACAGATTGAAGGTGGTGCGCGCGGCCTCGAATACCGCACGCGCGAATTCCGCGTCATTGATGTGCGCGTCGATTTCCGCGTACTCGATCCGCGTAGCCAGTCGACCGCGCAGCTCGTCCCGGAAAGCGGCGTCCAGCGGGGGATCCCAGAACGGCCCCGGCTGGCCGGTCTGGTCCGCGGCGCAGTTCGGAATCGACAGTCCTCGAAGGGGGACCAGCACCGTGACCGGGCCCCGTGCCGCGCAGAGCTTGCGCGCGATCCGGCGTGCGGCCTCGAGCTGTTCGTCGCGTGTCGCCCGGACGAGGGTGAATTCGGGATTGTGGAAATACTGCGGCCGGTCGCGCCAGGCTCGCGGTACCTCGTGGCGCGGGCCGCAGACCATGAAGTCGACGCATCCCGGCACGACGACCTGCGGCAGGCCGCGCCGGCCGGCCGCTTCCAGCCGATGAGGCCCGGCGTCGTGATATCCGCCCGCGACGTTGGCGGTGATCTCGCTCAGCGTGTAGTCGAGCACCGCATCGATGTATCCGGCGTCGATCTGTTCTTCGAGGGCCACGCCGCCCACGCCGTTGGCATGGAAGACGACGAGGTCGCCATGGGCAGGCTCGATCTGGCGCCGGATCCACATCAAGGGAGCGGTCGTGTTGCCCAGCATGGTCGCGCCCACCTGCGGACGCGACGGCCGGTTTGCGCACGATGCGGCGTTCGCCTCGTAGTGACGCGCGGCGGCGGCGGTGGCGGCTGCGGCTGTATCGAAGACGCGGCGAGCGATCGCGTTCAGCCCGAGGATGTCGACCACGGAGTGAACCACGGCGACGTCCTTCGAACCCATGAACGGGCCGAACGTGCGCCGCCCGGACGCGATTGGCGAAACGATGGTCTTGGGCATGCCGAGCGGCAGCTCGTGCATGACCGCGGCGGCCAGCACCGCGCCTTCCGCGCCCCCGAGCGACAGCGCGCCGTGGATCCTGCCCTCCTGCCGCAGCCGGCGGGCGATGAGCCTGGCGCCTCGGCACATTCCCTCGACGGCGCGTCCCCGGCTCCCCGCTTCGCGCAACGCTTCGATGGTCGTGCCCGCCGCATCGGCCACGTCGCGACGACCGATCTCGCAGACGATGTCCTCGGCTTCGCCGAGGATACCGACATCCATCACGCTCACCTCGCACCGGTGGGCGCGCAGCTGTTCGGCGACGTAGGCACATTCCCGGCCCTTGGTGTCCATGGTGCCGATGACGAGAACGCGCGCCATCGTCAGTACCCGAAGACGTACCTGGGAAGCGCGGTCGTCAGCTGCGGGAACACCCAGATGATGCCCAGCATCAGCAGCTGGATCGCGACGAACGGAACGATGCCGCGGTAGATCTCGCCGGTGGAAATCTCCTTCGGTGTGACGCTGCGCAGGTAGAACAGCGAGAACCCGAAGGGCGGGGTCAGGAAGCTGGTCTGCAGATTGACGGCGACCATCACGCCCAGCCACAACGGATCGGCGCCGAGCGTGATCAGCGCCGGTCCGGCGATGGGAATGACGATGAAGATGATCTCGAAGGGATCGAGAAACATCCCCAGCACGAACACGAGGGCCATTACGACAGCGGTCGCGGCGGGCAGCCCGCCCGGCAGCGCATGGAGCACGCCTTCGACGAGCATGTCGCCGCCGAGTCCGCGGAACACCAGGATGAAGACCGATGCGCCGAAGAGCAGCAGGAAGGCCATCGAGGACAGCCGGGTGGTCGTCTGCGCGACGCCGGCGAGCATCCGGAGATCGAGCCTGCCGCGCGAGGCGGCCAGCGCCATCGCCGCGATCGTGCCGACCGCTGCCGACTCGGTCGGGGTGGCGATCCCGGCGAGGATCGATCCCAGTACCGCCACCACCAGGGCAAGCGGCGGCAGCAGCGCGCGCAGGACGCGCCACGCGAGCCCGCGTCCGCCGGCCGGATCGCCCGGAATCGCCGGACACGCGCCAGGGCGGGCGAAGGCGACCAGCGCGATCCAGACGATGTAGAGCACCGCCAGAAGCACTCCGGGGATCAGCGCGCCGAAGAAGAGATCGCCCGTGGACACCGGATCCGGCGCCATGTTGCCCTTCTTCATCTGGGCCTGCCCGTTGGCGGCCTGGAGCATGTCGCCGAGGAAGATGAGGATCGTCGAAGGCGGGATGATCTGCGCCAGCGTGGCCGACGCGCAGATCGTTCCGGTGGCGACCCGGGCGTCGTAGCCGATCCGCATCATGAGCGGCAGGCTGATCATCCCCATCGTCACGACGGCCGCGCCGACGATGCCGGTGGAGGCCGCGAACACGGCGCCGACGATCACGACCGAGATCGCGACGCCGCCGTTCAGGCGGCCGAATAGCCGGCCCGCGGTCTCGAGCAGTTCCTCGGCGATGCCGGACCGCTCGAGGACCGTGCCCATGAAGATGAAGAGCGGTACCGCCACCAGGACTTCGTTCTGCATCACCGCGAAGTACCGGCCCGGCAGCGCGTGCAGCAGGCGCCACTCGAAGATGCCCAGCGTCGATCCGATCGCGGCAAAGAGCGTGCCGATCGCCGCAAGCGCGAAGGCCACGCCGAAGCCCAGCATCATCACCGCCAGCGACGCGGCAAGCAGCAGGATGCTCAGCACGTCGCCCAGACCGATCCCGGGCATGGTTCAAGCCCCGCGCAAGGTGCGGATCGAACGAGCCGCCAGCGCGACGGCCTGCAGCGAGAGCAGGGCCGCCATGACCAGGAGCATCGACTTCAACAGGTAGAGGGCCGGCATGCCGTCGGACATCGCCGACGACTCGCGAGCCGCCCACGATGCCTGCACCCAGGGCCAGGCCAGCCATGCCGTCAGCATCATCCAGGGAAGCACCATCAGGGTCGCGCCCGCGAGGTTGACCCAGGCCTTGGTTCGCTCGGAGAAGCGCGCATAGAAGACGTCGACCCGCACGTGCGTGTCGTGCTTCAGCGCATATGCCGCGCCGCCTGTGAAGACGATGGCGTGCAGCCAGACGTACAGTTCCTGCAGGAAGACGAACCCGATGCCGAAGACGTAGCGCAGCGTGACGACCGCGAAGCAGACGAGCACGCATGCCAGCGTCAGCCAGGAGATCGCGCGCCCAGCGAGCTCGCCGAAGCGCTCGATCGCGTCGACGAGAGGGCCCGCCGACGCCTCCCGGGTCGTGCCTGACAAGGCCATCACGCGCTCCGCACGAGTCCGCGCATGCGCCAGACGGCACCGGGCATCAGCAGGCCGCGCGGCTGGAGTTTCTTCTGGAACGCCGAGTAGGACTCGTAGACCTTGCGCGCCATCGGATCGTCGGCCACGGCGGCAGGGATGATCTGGCTGGCCGCCGACTGCATCGCCTTGAGCACGTCGTCGGGGAAGGTCCTCAGCATCACGCCGAACTTGTTGGTCAGCTGCTCCAGCGCGTCGGGGTCGTGCGCCGCGACCTCGGCCTCCGAATGCAGCAGCTCCGCGTGCGCGGCCACCGTGATCAGCGACTGGTCGGCGGGACTGAAGCTGTCCCAGACCTTCTTGTTGAACAGCAGTTCGAGGGTGTGGCCCGGCTCGTGGAAACCGGGGCTGTAGTAATAGCGGGCGACCTTGTAGAGCCCGTAGCCCATGTCGAACCAGGGTGTCGCCAGTTCCGCCGCGTCGAGGGCGCCCGATTGCATGCCCGAGAAAACCTCTCCGAGAGGCATGAGCACCGGCATGGCGCCAAGGCTCTTCAGGATCTCGCCGCCGAAGCCCGGGTAGCGGACCTTCAGGCCCTTCATGTCCGCCAGGCTGCCGACCTCCTTGCGATACCAGCCGCCCATCTGCGCGCCGGTCTGGCTGACCGGCAGCGATTTCAGGTCGTGCGGCGCGTTCAGTTCGTCCCAGAGCTTCTGGCCGCCGCCGTAGGTCAGCCAGGCGAAGTGCTCCAGCGGCAGCATGCCGAACGGAACGGTCGAGAAGAAGTTGTAGGCCTTCGACTTGCCGGTCCAGTAGTAGCCGGTGGAGTTGGCGACGTCGACTGCGCCGCGCGATACCGCGTCGAACATGCCCAGGGGCGGCACCAGTTCGTTGGCACCATAGATGCGGAACGTGATCCGGCCATCGGTCGCCTTCGCAACGTTGCTGGCGAACCGTTCCACCGCGGTGCCGTTGCCCGGCGAATGGCGCGGCCATCCGAGCACCATCTTCAGTTCGCGCTTGCCCTGGGCAATCGCCGGCGCCGCAAGGCCGGCGGCGGTTGCGGCCACGCTGGTCTTGAGCAGATCTCGCCGTTGCTTCCTCATCTCTCCTCTCCTCGTCGTGTCATGGACCGGCTTGCTGTCACCGTCGTGCGCGGCGCCGACCCGTGCCAGCCGGGGCAGGTCCGCGCGTAGTGTCCGGGTCGTCTTGTCCGGGATTCAAGTACTGGTGCCAGTACTGGTCCGCCACCCGAAGGTGCCGTGCGACCAGCGTCCGGGCCCGCGGAATGTCCTGATCGGCGATCGCGTCGCGGATTGCCTGGTGGTCGCGAATCGAGCGCTGGCACACCTTGCGGTCGCGAAACACCGTCTCGCGCCAGTCGCGGGTGGCGAGATAGAAGGAATTCGCGGCGCGCAGCAGGAACTGGTTGTGCGTCGCGGCCATCAGTGCGAGGTGGAAGTCGGCGCTCGGCTGCGCGATGGATTCGCCTTGCCCGAGGCGCTCCCGGCACAGACGACTGCATTCGTCCATCCGGGCAATGTCTTCGAGCGTGCGTCGCTGGCACGCGAGGATGACCGCCTGCCCCTCAAGGATCGAGCGGAATTCGTTCAGGCTGTCGATCTCGGCGTCGTCCATGTGGATGCCGAGTTCGGCCTTCATCACGACCGCGTCGAGGCTGCCCACGCGCGATTCCGCGCGCAGGTAGACGCCCGAGCGCGGCCGACGTTCGACGACCCGCATTGCCTCCAGCACGGCAAGGGCTTCGCGGATCACCGCGCGCGTCGCGCCGAATCGTTCGGCCAGCAGGCGCTCGGACGGCAGTCGTTCGCCGGGCTCGATCCGGCGCTCCCGGATGAGCGGGAGCAGCCGGACGATCAAGGAAGCGGCTTCGCTGTTCTCGGTTTCGTTTCGAGCGGAGGGCATTGTGGGAGACCAAACTGGAAAGGCCAAACTGGAAAGGCCAGGCGCTGGTATAGCCAGATTAGCTGGACCCGTTTCCGGATCGGCCTTGACATCCATCAAGCAGCCGCGACGGCGGCACAGCTCTTCGCGCGCGGCGTTCATAGAATCGTGGCGGGTCCGGCCGCAGCGCGTGGTGCTGCTCGGCGCGAGGCGCAGCCCGGCTGCCTCCATCGGCCGTTCGAAGGCGTTGTACATGGGGCGCTACGGGCGCCGCAGGTCAGGCCCTCATGCACGGCAGCCGCGCGTTCGTCGAGGCGCCCCCGTCCGGGTTCGCCGGGCGCCCGATCCTGTCGCCGTGCCTGCGCGACGCCTGGCGCGTCCCCGGGCGGCGCCCGGGCGCCAGTTCACGCAGCGGGTTCGATCATTCCTCGTCGCCCGGCCGCCAGGCGCTGCGCAGCCGGCTCTGCACGTTCGGCGGAGCCTCCTCGTAGCCGAGCAATTCGAGCGAGTAGCTGCCCTGGCCGCCGGTGATCGCCTTGAGCCGCCCCTGGAAGTCGGACAGCTCGGCGAGCGGTGCGCGCGCGCTGAGCATCGCCATGCCGGCGCGCGCGTTGCCGGTGCCCGAGACCTGGCCGCGCCGTGCCGACAGCTCGCCCGACACCGCGCCGATCGCCTCCTGCGGAATCGTCAGCTCGAGCGAGACGATCGGCTCGAGGACGATCGGCCGCGCCCTGGCCGCGGCGTCGAGGAACGCCTTGCGCCCGGCCGTGATGAAGGCGATTTCCTTGCCGTCGACCGGATGGCTCTTGCCGTCGTAGACGGTGACCTGGACGTCCTGGACCGGGAACCCGGCCACCGCGCCGCCGGAGAGCGCCTGGCGCACGCCCTTTTCGACCGCGGGGATGAACACGCTCGGGATCGCGCCGCCCTTGACCTCGTCGACGAAGCGGAAGCCCTCGCCGCGGGCGAGCGGCGCCACGCGCAGGAAGACTTCGCCGAACTGCCCCGCGCCGCCGCTCTGCTTCTTGTGCCGATGGTGGCCTTCGGCCGCGGCGGCGATCGTCTCGCGATACGGGATCGTCGGCGGGTGCGCGTCGACCTCGAGCTTGTACTGCGAGCGGATGCGCTCGAGCGCGCGGCCGACGTGCAGTTCGCCCAGGCCGCGGATCACCGCCTCGTGCGTCACCGGGTCGTGCTCGACGCCCAGACTCGGGTCCTCGGAGGTCATCCGCTGCAGCACTTCGGCGAGCTTCTGTTCGTCGCCGCGGCGCTTCACGCGCACCGCGAGACCATAGACCGCGTGCGGCAGCGGCAGCGGCCGGAAGTGGATCGCCGCATCCTCGGGGGCGTCGTGCAGCACCGCATCGAAGGCCAGCTCGTCGATCTTCGACAAGGCGCAGATCTCCCCCGGGCCTGCCGAGGACAGGGGGCGCGTGTCGCGGCCCTGCAGAAGCATCGGCGTGCCCGCCTTGACCGCCTTGCGCCCCTCGCCGATGTAGAGCAGCGTGTCGGGCGTGATCGTTCCCTGGTGCACGCGGACCACGCCGATGCGGCCGACGTACGGATCGATCTCGACCTTGAACACGTGGGCGAGCACGTGGTCGGACGGATTGCGCGTCGCGGTGAACGACTCGGCGCGCTCGCGATCGCCGGCCGGCCAGCGCTCGAACAGCGGCGGATTGCCCTCGGTCGGATTCGGCGCGAGCCGCACGATGAAGTCGGCCAGCTCGGCGACGCCCGCGCCGGTGCGCGCCGAGGCAAACAGGATCGGCACGATGTGCGCCTCGCGCAGTGCGCGCTCGAACGCGTCGTGCAGCGTCTGCGCGTCGATCTCCTCGCCCGACAGGTAGCGCTCGGTGAGCGAGTCGTCGACCTCGACCACCTGCTCGACCAGCGCGCGATGCGCCTCTTCGACGCTGCCGAAGTCGGTGGCCGCGCCGGACGGCGCGAAAAAGCAGTCGGCAACTGCGCGCCCGCCGCCGGTGGGCAGGTTCACCGGCAGGCATTCCTGTCCGAACGCCGTGCGCAGCTCGTCGACGCGTGCAGGCAGGTCGACGTCGTCGGCGTCGATGCGGTTGACCACGATGAAGCGGCACAGCCGGCGCGTCTGCGCCCACAGCGCCATGCGTGCCGCGGACAGCTCGATGCCGTGCTGTGCGTTGACGACGACGCCGACCGATTCGACCGCGTCGAGCGCGGCCATCGCGCGGCTGGCGAAGTCGGGGTAGCCGGGCGTGTCGAGCAGGTGCACGCGCACACCGTCGCGCTCGAAGTGCGCGCAGGCGACCTTCAGCGAATGGCCGTGCTCCTTCTCCAGAGGGTCGTAGTCGCAGACCGTGTTGCCGCGCTCGACGGATCCCGCGCCGGTGAGCGCGCCACTGGCCGCCAGCAGCGCCTCGACCAGGGTCGTCTTGCCGACGCCGGCATGACCGACGAAGGCCAGCGTTCGCAGATTCGCACTCGGGTGCGCGGGCATGCGGAAACCCCCAGGGGAAAGTGGCGGCGTGGGCTGACACCGAAGCATGAATGCATCGGGGCGGCCGGCGCAAGCGCGGCGGGGCGCAGGCCGCGCCGCCCGCCGCGGCGCCCCGCTCGGGCGCGCGAACCCGAAACCGGGTATAGTGTCGGGATTGTGCGTCGCAACATGCGGGTGTCCCGCCCGCTTCGTCGCCGCGGCCACGATCCATCGTCCCCGACCTCTCGCCTCCTCGAAAGATCCTCTTTCCGACGGTTCTGGCATTGCGGCTTCCGGTTGGCGTCGATGCACGACCCCGATCCGGGAGGTTCCTGATGAGTTTTTCCGAACTGGGCATCGGCTCGCCGATGCTCGACGCCCTCGTTGCCGCCGGTTATGCCGAGCCGACCGAGGTCCAGAAGGCCGCGATCCCCGCCGCGCTGTCGGGTGCCGACCTGCTCGTGTCTTCGCACACCGGCAGCGGCAAGACTGCCGCCTTCATGCTGCCGAGCCTTCAGCGCCTGGCCGGCACTGCGGGCCGCGCCGGCCGCGGACCGCGCGTGCTGGTGCTGGCGCCGACGCGCGAACTGGCGATGCAGGTGAACAAGGCGGCGCTCACCTACGGCCAGGGGCTGCGCCGCCTGCGCACGGTCACGCTGGTCGGCGGCACGCCGTATGGCCAGCAGATCCGCATGCTCGAGCGCCCGGTCGACATCGTCGTCGCCACGCCCGGTCGCCTGCTCGACCACATGAACAGCGGCCGCATCGACTTCTCGCGGCTCGAGACGCTGGTGCTCGACGAGGCCGACCGGATGCTCGACATGGGCTTCCTGGCCGACATCGAGGCGATCGTCGCGCGCACGCCCGGCGATCGGCAGACGCTGATGTTTTCCGCGACGCTCGACGGCGTCGTCGGGCAACTGGCGCGCCGCCTGACCCGCGACCCCCGTCGCATCGACGTCGCGGCGACGCCGACGCGCAGGGCCGACATCGAGCAGATCCTGCTGTTCGCCGACGACATGGCGCACAAGACGCGCCTGCTCGACGCGCTGTTGCGCGACACGGAGATGCAGCAGTGCGTCGTGTTCGCCGCGACGAAGCGCTCCACCGAGGAACTGTGCGGCCTGCTGGCCGACAGCGGCTTCAGCGTCGCCGCGCTGCACGGCGACATGCAGCAGGGGCAGCGCACGCGCACGCTGCAGCGGCTGCGCGATGGCCACACGCAGGTGCTGGTCGCGACCGACGTCGCGGCGCGCGGCATCGACGTCGCCGGCATCAGCCACGTGATCAACTTCGACGCGCCGCGCCAGGCCGAAGACTACGTGCACCGGATCGGCCGCACCGGCCGCGCCGGCCGCAGCGGTGTCGCGGTGACCCTGATGGGGCATCACGAGAAGCACCGCGTGCTCGACATCGAGCGCTACACCGGCCAGCCGATCCGGGTCGACGTGATTCCGGGCCTCGAGCCGGTGCGGCGCGCGCCGCGGCCGGCCGCGAAGCCGGGGTACCGCGGCCGGCCTTCGGCGGCGGCGGGTGGCCGCGGCCGACCGGGCGCCGGTGGCCGCAACGGACATGGCGGCGCGCAGCGGCGCGGCACGGGCAGGGCCCCGCGCCGCGAGGCGCGGGATGGCGGAAAGCCCCGCCGGGACTGCTGAGCATCACCGGAGACGATGTCGCTGGACCAGACCTGGACGCTATCGGCCCGTGACCCTGCCGCGACGATCGCGAGGCAGGGTTTCGTCGTCCTGACGGCGAACGAGCTGCGCGGGCTGGGCGGCGTCGACGCGGCATCGCTCGAGCGCTGGCGGCCGAGCTGGGACCGACTGCCGCCGGATCGCTACCTGAAGGACGGCGGCCGCTATCGCACCCGCCGGCACGGCTGCTTCGTGCACGAGCCGGGCAGCGGGTCGTTCGTCCAGTCGCCGCACCGCGCGCACTGGCAGCCTCTGGACTACAACGCGCTGCACGGGGGCATCGAGCGGATGTTCGAGCCGATCGAGCCCGCCGTCGCCGGCGACGCCGAGTGGCGCCGCCTGCTCGTTGCGCTGGGCACGCTGTTCGCGCGGATCGCCTCGGTCGAGCGCTGGTTCGTCGAGGCGCACCAGTTCCGCATCGACACCACCGATGGGGTGGGCCGGCCGACGCCCGAGGGCGCGCACCGCGACGGGGTCGACTTCGTCGCGGTGATCCTGGTCGCCCGCCACCACGTCCGCGGCGGCGAGTCGCGGGTGTTCGAGGCCGACGGCCCGCACGGCATCCGCTTCGTGATGGACGAGCCCTGGAGCGCCGTGCTGCTCGACGATGCGCGCGTGGTGCACGAGGCGACGCCGATCCAGCCCGACGGGCCCGACGCGCATCGCGACACGCTGGTGCTCACGTATCGGCGCGGCGGCTTCCAGTCACCCTGAATTCGCGGCGGTCGGGGCGCCCCCGCCGCACCAGTCCGCGGCCGCGCGCCCCGCCTTGCGTCCGGTCGCGAAGCAGGCCGTCAGCAGGTATCCGCCCGTCGGCGCCTCCCAGTCGAGCATCTCGCCGGCGCAGAACACGCCCGGGAGCGCGCGCAGCATCAGCCTTCCGTCGAGCGAGTCGAACGCGACGCCGCCCGCGGTGCTGATCGCTTCGTCGATCGGCCGCGCGGCCACCAGCCGAAGCGGCAGCGACTTGATCGCGGTCGCCAGGCGTTGGGGATCGGCGAAGTCTTCGGCGGCGAGCAACTCGCGCAGCAGTCCCGCCTTGACGCCTTCGATGCCCGCACGCACGCGCAGGTGGTTGGCGAGCGAGCGCCCGGCGCGCGGTCGCGCCAGTTCGGCGGCCAGTCGCGCGTGGCTGCGCGACGGAGCGAGGTCGAGCCGCAGCGTCGCCGAGCCCCGGGCCTCGATCGCATCGCGCAGCGACGCCGAGAACGCGTAGACCAGGCTTCCCTCGACGCCCGTGCGCGTGACGACGCATTCGCCCTGGCGCGGCGCAGGGGCTGCCCCCATGCCTTCGACGCTGGCGACGACCGACTTCAGCGGATGCCCTGCGAAGCGCACGCGAAAGTGTTCCGACCACCCCGCGCCCTGCGGTGTGCCGACGTCGAAGCCGCAGTTCGCCGGGCGCAGCCGCGCGATCTTCGCGCCGCGCGATTCGAGCAGCGGCACCCAGGCCGCGTCGGAGCCCAGGCGCGCCCAGCTCGCGCCGCCGAGCGCGAGGACCACCGCGCGCGCATGCACCAGCCGCTCGCCATCGGGCGCCCGCATCTTCAGCGCGTGGGCGACGACGCCCGGGTCGTCGCTGCCGGTCAGCATCACGGTCGGCTCGCCCCAGCCGATCCAGCGATGCCGCATGTGGAACCTCACTCCCGCGTCGCGCAGCCGGTGCAGCCAGCGGCGAAGCAGCGGTGCCGCCTTCATCTCGGCCGGGAAGACGCGCCCCGACGAGCCGACGAAGGTGTGGACCCCGAGGCCGTCCGCCCAGTCGCGCAGCGCGGCAGGGGCGAAGTCGCGCACGATGGGCTCGAGATGCGCGCGGCGCTCGCCGTAGCGCGACAGGAACGCGTCGAGCGCTTCCGAGTGCGTGAGGTTGAGCCCGCCGCGGCCGGCGAGCAGGAACTTGCGTGCCGCCGAGGGCATCGCGTCGAAGACGTCGACGCGCAGGCCGTCGCCGCTGGCGGCCTCCGCTGCCATCAGGCCGGCAGGCCCGGCGCCGATCACCGCGACGTCGGCGACCTGCACGGGCGCAGCGGCCGGGGCCGTGCCGGGCGCGTCGGGCATGGCTCGGCCCGGCCGCTGCGGTTACTCAGCGCAGCGGCGAGATCTCGGGGTCTGCGTCCCAGGTCGTCGATGGACGCTGCGTGCGCGCAAGCCACTTGTCGAGCGCGTCGACATGGTCGGCCTCCTCGCTGGCGAACTCGGAGGCCAGGCGCCGCACTTCGGGATCGGTCGACTGCTTTCCGACCGAGCTGTAGTACTCCATCGCGCGCACCTCGTTCTCGCGCGCGTAGCGCAGCGCGTGCCACGGGTCGAGCAGATAGTCGAACGCCTCGTCGCCGCCCGCCTCGGGCGGCGCGCTCCACCGGTATTCCCACGACCTCAACCTGGGCAGCACCGTCGTGCCGATCCGGGCCTTGATCTCGTCGCGGTGCATCTGCGAGAAGTGGACCATGTCGCGGAACAGCGCGGCGACCTCGTCGTTGCGGTGCGCCTCCATCATGTCGGCGAGCTCGAGATAGCGTTCGGCGGCCTCGGTCTCGAGGGCCACCGCGTGGGCGAGGAATTCCGGCAGGGTGTAGCTCATCGGGTCTCCTTGCGCCGGACCGCCGGTGCGGCGCCGGCCATCCGGAAGGTTCGCTCCCGCGGGCCGATCGGCCATTGATGCAGGTCAACGCAGGCCTCGCGCGCGCCGATGTGCGCACCGAAGCCCCCGCGCGGCCCGCGCCCTCAGGAGCGAGACTTCGTCGCCTCGTAGCGGGCACGGTTCGTCTCGTCGGGCGGGTACAGGCCCGGGAGTTCGACGCCGCGCTCCACTTCACCCATGATCCAGCCCTCGAGCCGCTCCTGCTCGACGGCGACCGGGATGACCTGTTCGAGCAGCGCCGCTGGGATCAGCACGGCGCCGTCGTCGTCGACCACCACGACGTCGTCGGGAAAGACCGCGACGCCGCCGCAGCCGATCGGTTGCTGCCAGGCCACGAAGGTCAGGCCCGCGACCGACGCCGGCGCGGCAACGCCCTGGCACCAGACCGGCAGTCCGGTGCCCAGGACGCCCGCCCCGTCGCGCACGACGCCGTCGGTGACCAGCGCCGCAACGCCGCGCTTCTTCATCCGTGCGCACAGGATGTCGCCGAAGATGCCCGCATCGGTGACGCCCATCGCGTCGACGACCGCGATGCAGCCGGCCGGCATCGCTTCGATCGCCGCGCGCGTGGAGATCGGCGACCCCCAGGATTCGGGCGTCGCGAGGTCTTCGCGCGCCGGCACGAAGCGCAGCGTGAACGCGCGGCCGACGAGCCGCGGCTGGCCGGGCCGCAACGGCCGCGTGCCTCGCATCCAGACGTTGCGCAGCCCCTTCTTCAGCAGCACGGTGGTCAGCGTGGCGGTCGAGACGCCCGAGAGGGCGTCGATGACGGAGGGGTCGAGGCTCATGGCGATTCCTGGAGTCGGGAGACGCAATCGTATACTCGATGGTTCCGATCCATCCGAAACGGGAGTTCCTCTCGATGCTCGAATTGCACTACGGGCCCGGCGCCTGCTCGTTCGTTCCGCACGTCGCGCTCGAGGCGATCAAGGCCGCGACAGGCGAGGACTTCGTGCCGCGCCCGCTGAAGCTGCACAAGGGCGAACAGCGCACGCCCGAGTACTTGGCGATCAACCCGAACGCGCAGGTGCCGACGCTGGTCGTCGACGGCAAGCCGTTGTCGCAGATCGTCGCGATCTGCGACTACCTCGATCGGCGCTTTCCGCAGGTGGGACTGCTGCCCGCCGAGTCGTGGGCGCGCGCGCAGGCGATGTCGCAGTTCCTGTGGATGAACAACACGGTGCACACGACCTTCACGCACGTGTTCATGCCGGACAGGTTCTGCGACGGCGAGGCGACCATGGCCGAGCTCAAGCGCTTCAACGCGGCGCTGTATCGCACCCAGCTCGAACGAATCCAGGGCTGGATCGCGTCGGCGAACCCCTACTGGTTCGGCGAGCGCCTGGCGTTCCACGACGCCTACGCGCTGACGCTGCTGCGCTGGGGCGGCTTCGCGGGCATCGACCCCGATTCGCTGCCGACTTACAGGGCTTACGTCGATCGTGTCGCCGCGCACCCGGCGGTCGCCGCGGCGATTGCGCGCGAAGGGATCAAGCTGAGCACGTTCAGGAAGGCCTGACGCGGGCCGGGTCGCGCGCGCCGTCTGCCCTCGCGGGGCCGGTGCGCGTCACTGCATCGAGTGGAGCCCGAACATGTTCCCCTCGGTGTCGATCGCGTGCGCGACGAAGCCGTACTCTCCGATCGACATCTTGGGGTTCTCGATGCGGCCGCCGGCCTGAACCACGCGGCCCGCCTCGTCGGCGCAGTCGGCACAGCTGAAGTACACCATCGTCCCGCCGCCGCCCGAACCGACACCCGGCATCCTGATCAGTGCGCCCGACGCGCCTCCCGCGTCGGCCGCCATCGGGAACGCCCACATCTCGTGGGGGCCGGGGCTGTGCAGCTTCTGCAATGTCGCCCTGAACACCGTCTCGTAGAAGCGTCGGGCGCGTTCCATGTCCTGCACGTAGATCTCGAACCAGCCCACCGGGTTGCGTGTCATGGTGTCGCTCCTTCGTGGTGCCGGACGCCGCGCGCCCGGGCGTGGTGGATTCGGGGCATCGCCGCGCGTCACGTCATCCCGAGGCGCCGCGCACCCTCGCGGAAGAGCGCTGCGCCGTGCGGCTCGAAGTGGAACGCGGCGAGAAAGTCGGCAATGCCGTAGCGCGGGATCGCCCGGCGAATCGCCGCGGCGAGCTTCCGGGCTTCGTCGAGCGAG
Organism: Burkholderiaceae bacterium; assembly: GCA_046347945.1. GTDB lineage: Bacteria > Pseudomonadota > Gammaproteobacteria > Burkholderiales > Burkholderiaceae_E > Zeimonas. The sequence goes on along the minus strand of JAXMFB010000016.1, from coordinate 63,640 downwards.
CCGGCCAGAGCCAGCGTGAAGGCCGCGATCGCGAGGATGTGCGCGTGCGCATTGGGTCGCGCCGCCGCCTTGGTGGCCCATCCGGCCGCTTCGTCGAATCGGCCCAGCCGCACCAGCGCCATCGCGCGCGCGCCCAGCATCCCGAACAGCAGCGGGTCGAACGGACTGAGGTGGCGCGACTGGTCGGCCGAGGTGATCGCGGCCAGCGGGTCACCCGACTGCGAGTGGACGAACGCGAGCGTGTAGTGACCCAGCGCGAAGTTCGGGCTGAGGTCGATCGCCTGTTCGAGCTCGACGACCGACAGGCCGTGTTCGTCGCGCAGCCACAGCGCCCGGCCCATCGCCCAGTGTGCGGCCGGGTCGCGATCGTCGGCCAGGAGGCTCTGGCCGGCGGTCTCCAGGGCCCGCTCGATCTCGTGCTCGCGGTCGGTCCAGCGCTGGAAGGCGTTCTGGAAGTGCGTGAACGACAGGCCGGCCCAGGCTCGAGCGAAGGTCGGGTCGAGGCGCACGGCGGTCTCGAAGAAATGCCTGGCGTGCTCGTTGTCGGCCTTGCTGAAGCGGTACATGTGCCAGAGACCGCGATGGTGCGCCTCCCACGCGTCGAGCGAGTCGGGCGGCTTGAGGATCGCGCGGTTGCGCTCGATGGTCTCGATCTCGCTGGCAATCGACGCGACGATCCGGTTGCCGATCTCGTCGAGGACGAGCAGCGCATCGTCTGCGCGGTGGTCGAAGATCTCCGCCCAGACGATGCGGGCGCTGCGCGTCTCGGCCAGTTCGACCGATACCGACAGCCGATCCGCGTCGTGCCGCACCGACCCGCTGGCGATGTAATCGACGTCGAGCAGCCGGCCCGCGTCTTGTGGCGAGACGAGACGCTCGTGCAGCGCGAACACCGTTCCCTGCGCGATGACGAACAGGCTGCGCAGCTTCGCGAGCCGCGTGATGACGTCGTGCACGAGCGCGCCGGCGGTTCCGCCGCGCGTACCGCTCGCGGCCGATTCGTCGACGAAGGGCATCACGGCCAGCGAGGCCCGGCGCTGCGCGGCCGCGGCGATGTCGATCGCCTCGGCGGGCTGCGCCGGCAGCAGCAGCGAACCGGCCCCGGCGCCTGGCGGGCCCCCCGCACGGGCGCGGGCGGCGCGCCATGCGTCGCGCAGCGGCGTGCAGTCGAGGCCCTCGGCCTCGAACAGGCGCACGGCCGCGGCCAGGTGCTCCTCGCCCTCGCGCATCCGGCCGCGGCGCGCGAGCGCGGCCAACATCGCCTCGTGGGCGCGCGCGTCGAACGGCGACAGCCGCAGCAGCCTGTCGAGCCAGGTGAACGCTTCGTCGCCGGGCGCTTCGTCGGCGAGACGCGCCAGCAGCCCCGCGTGCAGGTCGCGGAAGCGTCGCCGCTGTGCAGCGAGCCATCCGTCGAAGACCGGGCTTCGGTCGACTTCGAGCCCCTCGAGAAAGTCGCCGCCGATCAGCTCGCACAGGCGTTGCCGACCCGACCGATCGAGCGCCTCGGCGCCCGGCCCTGCCGCCTTCGCGACCTCGATCGCGTCGACCAGGCAGTCGGCAAGATCGAGGGACACGGTGTCTGCGCGCGTCTGCACGCGCCGGCGCTCGCCGTCGTCGACGAGGCCGCGAATCTTGCTCAGGCACCAGCGCAGCTCGCCGCGCGGATCGCTGGGCGCTTCCCATAGCAACTCGCAGAGGCGGCTGCGCGTCTCGGCTCGCTGCGCCAGCGCAAGATAGGCGAGCAGCGCGCGCACCTTCCTGGAAGCGGGCAGGGCCAGCTCCCGCCCGTCGCGCCAGATCGCGATGGGGCCGAACAGCCGCATCCGGATCGGCCGCGCGCTGTCCGTGGCATCGGTTCGACCGGATCCGAAGGGCATTTCCACGCCGGTTACCACGTTCGAATCCACGCCTGGCGCCTATCGTCGAGACCGTCGGTCAGGGTTCGCGCACGCGGCCGGACCGCAGGAACCCCGCCATCGCAACCGCGAGGCGGAATGTCGCAGGATTCGACGGAGCCAATGACATGGACGCAGCCACCACCACCATCCACCCGAGCCGCCAGCCGGCCCCGCAGGCAGACCTCGCGGCGATCAAGTCGCGGCAGCAGGCAGCATGGTCGTCGGGCGATTATGCGCTCATCGGGACCACGCTGCAGATCGTCGGCGAGGACCTCTGCGAAGCGCTCGATCTTCGCGCCGGGAGCAAGGTGCTCGACGTCGCCGCCGGCAACGGCAACGTTTCCCTGGCCGCGGCGCGCCGCTGGTGCGACGTGGTCGCCACCGACTACGTGCCCGCACTGCTCGAGCGCGCCCGCGAGCGGGCCGCGGCCGATCGGCTCGCGATGACGTTTCGCGAAGCCGACGCCGAGGCGCTGCCGTTCCCGGACGGCAGTTTCGATGCGGTCGTCTCGACCTTCGGCGTGATGTTCACGCCGGACCAGCCGCGCGCCGCGGCCGAGATGGTTCGCGTCTGCCGGCCCGGCGGCAAGATCGGCCTCGCCAACTGGACGCCCGAGGGCTTCATCGGCCAGTTGTTCAAGACGATCGGCAAGCACGTTCCCCCGCCGGCGGGCGCGTCGTCGCCGGCCCTCTGGGGCACCCGCGACCGGATCTCCGAGTTGTTCGGGCGGCAGGCGACCTCGATCGCGTCGTCGCAGCGGAACTACGTGTTCCGCTATCGCACGCCCGAGCACTGGCTCGAGGTCTTCCGCACCTGGTATGGCCCGGTGCTCAAGGCGTTCGGCGCGCTCGATGCCGAGGGGCAGGCCGCCCTGCAGGCAGACGTCCTCGCGCTGATCGGCCGGTTCAACCGCTCCGGAGACGGCACCATGGTCGTGCCGGGCGAGTACCTCGAAATCGTGATCACGCGCGGCTGACGGTTCGGCTCACCCCCGGGCCCGTGGCCAGGTTGGTCGCGATCTCGAATGCGAGCCGCCCGTCGGCGACGTGGGGCGACAGCGCTTCGGCGCTGTCGCCGACGATCGCCTCGACGGTCTTCGCGCGTTGCGCGTCGTCCATCTGCCGCGAGGCGGGGCTCATGCCCACGAGCGCAGTCGCGTTCAAGCGCGCGAACACGTCAGGATCGTCGAAGCGAACGGTCCGCGTCAGCGTCCTGACGCGGACCTCGCCCAGGCCTGCGCCGGCGAGCAGGGATCGAAGCGCGTCGGCGTCGCCGAAACCATGGCGCTGGTCGACGAAGCTGCCCAGATGCCGTTCCGCGACCCGATGCAGCGCGTGGAACAGCGGGACCTCCTCCTCGGGGCGCCAGGTCGCGACGGCGAACCTGCCGCCGGCGGCCAGCGCGCGCCGGATCTCGCGCGCGGCGGTGGCCTTGTCAGCGAAGAACTGCATGCCCTGCTGGCAGACGACGACGTCGAACTTCTCGCCGTCGCGAAGCGGCAGCGCGCAGGCGTCGCCCTCGCGCCAGTCGATGTCGGGGGCAGTCGCGCGGGCGACTGCGATCATCGCCGGGCTGACGTCGATGCCGACGACGCGCACGGCCTCGCCCAGGCGTTCGGCGGCCAGGCGGGCCACCACACCGGTCCCGCAGGCGACGTCGAGGACGCGGTCGCCCGGGGCCAGGCCCACGTCGTCCAGGATTGTTTCGGCCCACGGCCGGAACAGCGGACCCACGAGGCAGCGCTCGTAGATCTCGGGGAAGCTCGAAAGATTCATCGCATAGGCAGGAAGCGACATGGCGACCTCCTTCGGTTCTGCCCGCGAATCGATGGCGCGCCGTGCGGATCGATCGCAGGGCACCGTCGCAGTATCGCTCCGGAGCGGCGCTCCGGAACAGAGCCCCTGGGCAGCGGTTCGCAGGCGCAAGGCCCCGCGCCTTGGGCTGTCGCAGGCCCCGGTCGTTCAGCGGGGATACCTACCGATCCTGCTCCCAGTGGAACCTGTGCAACAGGCGGTGCACGACCGGCGCGAAGAGCAGGCCCGCGGCGACCAGGAACACCAGCCCGGCGTATAGCGCGTAGAGCCCGGCGAACAGCTTGCCTGCATCGGTGCGCGGGGCGTCCACGGGCCCCATGCCGCCCATCAGCATCGCGGAGTTCAGGAACGCATCGCGCCAGGGCAGCCGCTCGAAGTGCTCGTAGCCTGCCATGCCGACCGCGAGCGAAACCCCCAGCAGCGCGAGCGCGGCAGCCGCGTGGCGCACCATGCGCCGGACGAAACGCCGGCGCGGAATCGGCGGGTGCGAGCGGGCTTCGTACATGGTGCGTTCGTCCGTGAGCGAGCCGGGGGGCCGGGCCCGACGTTGCGATCAGGCCGGCTGCGGGAGGGCGGCGACACCCGGCCCCCGGGCCGCGCCGAGAAACGCCTGGAGCGCCCGTTCCGTGTGCGTGCCGGCACGCGCAGCCAGCGCCGCCGGTGCGCCCGTCGAGACGATGCGGCCGCCCCCGGCGCCACCCTCGGGGCCGAGATCGACGATCCAGTCGGCCTCGGCCCAGATGTCGAGATTGTGCTCGACCACCACCAACGTGTTGCCCGCGTCGACCAGTCGGTGCAGGACCCGGATCAGCTTCTCGACGTCGGCCATGTGCAGCCCGACAGTGGGCTCGTCCAGCACGTACAGCGTGTGCGGGCCCGGGGGCAGCGTCCTGCCGGCCGCGAGCGCTTTCGCGCGGGCCCGTGCGACGCGCGGGTCGTCGTCGGCGCCTTCGCCGCGGCTGCGCACCTTGGCGAGTTCGGTGACCAGCTTGATGCGCTGCGCCTCGCCTCCCGACAACGTCGGGCTCGGCTGGCCGAGCGTCAGGTAGCCCAGCCCGACGTCCTGCAGCAGTCGCAGCGGGTGGGCAATGGCCGGGTGCGCCGCGAAGAAGTCGACGGCCTCGTCGACGTCCATCGCCAGCACCTCGCCGATGCTGCGGCCGCGCAGCCGAACCTCGAGCGTCTCGCGGTTGAAGCGTCGTCCGCGGCAGACGTCGCACAGCACCTTGACGTCCGGCAGGAAGCTCATCTCGATCGTCTGCTGGCCCTGTCCCTCGCAGGCCTCGCAGCGTCCGCCGCCGGTGTTGAAACTGAAGCGCCCCGGGCCCCAGCCGCGGATCCGCGCCTCGCCGGTGTCGGCGAACAGCCTGCGGATCGCGTCCCAGAAGCCGACGTAGGTGGCGGGGCACGAGCGCGGCGTCTTGCCGATCGGCGTCTGGTCGACTTCGAGCACGCGGGTGATGCCCTCCCAGCCCTCGATGCGCTCGACCCCGGCCAGCGGCGGCGCGGCCTTGCGCTGGTTGCGGGCGCGAACCTGCGCGGCGGTGTTGGCGAGCAGCACGTCGCGCGCCAGCGTCGACTTGCCGGAGCCGGAGACGCCCGTGACGACCGTCATCCGTCGCAGCGGAATGCGGGCGACGACGTGGCGAAGGTTGTGCAGGTGTGCGCCGCGCAGCACGAGCCAGCCGTCGTCTTCCGGCGACGGGACCGCCCGCGGCGCGTTCAGCGGATGCGCCAGCGGGTTGGCGAGGAAGCGGCCGGTCAGGCTGTCCGGGTGGTTCGCCAGTTCCTCGTGATGTCCGGTGGCGATGATCCGGCCGCCGAGCTTGCCGGCGCCCGGCCCGATGTCGATCACGTGGTCGGCGCGGCGGATCGTGTCTTCGTCGTGCTCGACGACCAGCAGCGTGTTGCCCTTGTCGCGCAGTGCCTCGAGCGTGTCGAGCAGGATCCGGTTGTCGTGCGGGTGAAGCCCGATCGTCGGCTCGTCGAGCACATAGCAGACGCCCTGCAGGTTCGACCCGAGCTGCGCGGCCAGGCGAATGCGCTGGGCTTCGCCGCCGGACAGCGTCGGCGCGGCGCGATCGAGCGTCAGGTAGTCGAGCCCGACCTCCGACAGGAACGCGAGCCGCGAACGTATCTCGGCCAGCACGTCGCGGGCAATGTCCTGTTCGCGGCCGGCGAAGCCGACCTGCCTGAGCCAGCGCGCGCAGTCGGCGACGGGCATCGCGGTCAGCTCGGCGATCGACAGGTCGAGCAGCCGCACCGCGAGCGCCGCGCGATTCAGTCGCTTGCCGGCGCAGGCGGGGCAGGGCTCGGTAACGGCCGCCTCGGCGCCGCCTGCCTCGGCCGCGTCGCTTTCGGCCTGCGCGCCGAGCTGGTCGGCGAGCTTCTCGGCGAGCGCGCCGACGGCGTCGGCGGTCGAGTCCTCGTCGGAGCGGGCCCTCGGGTCGAGCGTCGGCACGTACGGGAGCTTCACGCCGGTGCCGAGGCAGCTCGGGCACCAGCCGATCTTCGAGTTGAACGAGAACATCCGCGGATCGGGCTCGGGGAAGCTCGTGCCGCACGACGAGCACGCGCGCCGGGTCGAGAACAGCTTCGTCGCGATCGCGGCCGACGCCCGCGCGTAACCGTCGGCGTCGCCGTGGTCGGCGGCGGCGCGCAGGTCGTCGAGCGGCGCCGCGACCATCACGATCCCCTTGCCGAGATCGAGCGCGCGGCGCAGCGCGTCGCGCAACGGCGCCTCGTCGGCGGCGTCGACCACGAGATCGGCGACCGGCAGTTCGATGTCGTGCTCCACGTAGCGGTCGAGCCGCGGAAACCGGTCGGTCGGCAGGAAGCGGCCGTCGACGCGCAGATGGCGAAAGCCCCTGGCCTTCGCCCACTTCGCGAGGTCGGTGTAGACCCCCTTGCGCGCGACGACCAGCGGTGCGAGCAGGCCGACGTGACGGCCGCGGTAGTCGCGCAGGATCCGCGCGGCGATCGCGTCGAAGCTCTGAGGCTCGATCTTCACCCGGCAGTCGGGGCAGTACTGCTGGCCGAGCTTGACGTAGAGCAGCCGCAGGAAGTGGTAGATCTCGGTCAGCGTCGCCACGGTGCTCTTGCGGCCGCCGCGGCTCGTGCGCTGCTCGATCGCCACCGTCGGGGGGATGCCGAACACGCCGTCGACGTCGGGGCGCGACGAGGGCTGCACGAACTGGCGCGCGTACGCGTTCAGCGACTCGAGGTAGCGGCGTTGCCCCTCGCCGAAGATCACGTCGAAGGCGAGCGTCGACTTGCCGGACCCCGAGACGCCGGTGATCACCGTCAGCTTGTCGCGCGGGACTTCGACGTCGATGTTCTTCAGGTTGTGCTCGCGGGCGTGGTGCACGAAGATCGCTTCGCGCGCTCGCTCGCGGAGAACGCTCTGGAGCGATCTTCCCTGAGGCTCTTCGGCCCGAAGAGCGGTGGTGCTCGCTCCGTGGCCGGGCCGGCCGGGCCGCGCGTATGGCTCCCCGATACTCGCTTGGTCGAACGGCCCGGCCGGCCCGGCCACTGCGGCGTGTCGGTGGTCGTCGGGCCGAAGAGCCTGCGCGTAATCGGCGAGCGCCTTCCCCGTGTGCGTGCGTGCTTCGCTCGCCAGTCGGGCGGGGGTGCCGGTGGCGACGATGCGGCCGCCGGCGTCGCCGCCTTCGGGGCCGAGGTCGATCAGCCAGTCGCTGGCGCGGATCACGTCGAGGTTGTGCTCGATGACCAGCAGCGAGTGGCCCGCGTCGAGCAGCTTGCGGAACGCGCGCAGCAGCTTGGCGACGTCGTCGAAGTGCAGGCCGGTGGTCGGCTCGTCGAACATGAACAGCGTGCCGCGGCGGCCGGTTTTCGCGAACGCGTGGCCGGCGGCGGCCGCCTGCGTCAGGCCCTGGCTCGCGGCCTCGGCGAGGAAGCCCGCGAGCTTGAGCCGCTGGGCTTCGCCGCCCGACAGCGTCGGCACCGGCTGGCCCAGGCGCAGGTAGTCGAGACCGACGTCGGCCAGCGGCTGCAGCCGCGCGCGGATGTCGTGTTCGCCGGCGAATACCGCCAGCGCCTCGTGCACGGTGAGATCGAGCACGTCGGCGACCGAGCGAGCGCGGCCATCGCGGCCCGCGACCGTGACCTCGAGCACCTCGGCGCGGAAGCGCTTGCCGTCGCAATCGGGGCAGCGCAGGTAGACGTCGGACAGGAACTGCATCTCGACGTGCTCGAAGCCGTTGCCGCCGCAGGTGGGGCAGCGCCCGTCGCCGGCGTTGAAGCTGAAGGTGCCGGCGGTGTAGCCGCGCTCCTTCGACAGATCGGCCGCCGCGAAGCGCTTGCGCAGCGGGTCGAACGCGCCGACGTAGCTGACCGGGTTGCTGCGCGCGGTCTTGCCGATCGGCGACTGGTCGACGAAGACGACGTCGCCGATCCAGTCGTCGCCGAGCAGCCGGTCGTGCGCGCCCGGCGACTCGGTGGGCTTGCCGCGCGCCTTGAGCAGCGCGGGCAGCAGTACGTTCTGCATCAGCGTCGACTTGCCGCTGCCGGAGACGCCGGTCAGACAGACCAGCCGCTCGAGCGGGATCTCGACCGAGACGCCCTTCAGGTTGTGCTCGCGCGCGCCTTCGAGCACCAGCCTGCTCGTCGACGCGACGACCGGCTTCGGCCGCCCGGTGTCGACCTGCCGGCGGCCCGACAGGTAGTCGCCGGTCAGCGTGTCGGCCGCGCGCAGCGCCTGCGGATCGCCGTCGAAGACGACTCGACCGCCGCGCTCGCCGGGCCCGGGCCCGATGTCGATCATCCGGTCGGCGGCGAACATCACCTGCGGGTCGTGCTCGACGACGACCAGCGAGTTGCCGGCGTCGCGCAGCCGCTGCATGACGCCGATCACGCGGTTCATGTCGCGCGGATGCAGGCCGATCGACGGCTCGTCGAGGACGAACAGCGTGTTGACGAGCGAGGTCCCGAGCGCGGTGGTCAGGTTGATCCGCTGTACCTCGCCGCCCGACAGCGTGCGCGACTGCCGGTCGAGCGTCAGGTAGCCGAGGCCCACCCGCTGCAGGTAGCCCAGCCGCGCGCGCGTCTCGGTGAGCAGCAGGTCGGCCGCCTCGTCCAGCGGCGCCGGCAGCTTCAGCGAATCGAAGAAGCGGGCGACCCGGTCGATCGGCAGCAGCATCAGGTCGTGGATCGACAGCCCGGCGACCTGCCGCAACTGCGCGTCGCTCCAGTCGACCGCCGCCGGCAAGAAGCGCGCGTACGACGCATCGTCTGCGGCGGCGGTCGACGCATCGGTGGTGCTCGCTGCCGGGGCGAGGCGGGAGGATTCGAGTCGCTCCCCGATACTCGCTTGGTCGAATCCTCCCGCCTCGCCCCGGCGAGGTGGTGGCGCGCGAAGCGTCGGCCGCCGTCGCCGACGATGCGTCTCTGGAAAATGGAGAGGAGCGAGCGGACGGCGGTTGTTGCGCTCCTGCGTGCGCCTCCGCCGTCGCCGGGTCGGGCAGGCTGGCGAGGCGGGGGACCGATTCGACCAAGCGAGTATCGGGGAGCGACTCGAATCGGTCCCCCGCCTCGCCAGCCTGCCCGACCCCGCGCCACCGTCGCGCACCGAGCGCAGCATCCGCCTCCGCGAGCGAGCCGACGCGCCAGAGGAGCGCATCGGGCTTCAGGCGCGCGCCGCGGCAGGTGGTGCAGGGGGTGTACGAGCGGTACTTCGACAGCAGTACCCGGATGTGCATCTTGTAGGCCTTCGACTCGAGCCAGTCGAAGAAGCGGCGGATGCCGTACCACTGCGACTGCCACTTGCCGGTCCAGTCGTCGCCGCCCTCGATGACCCAGCGGCGCTGCGCCTCGGGCAGCGCGCGCCACGGAACGTCCATCGGCACGCCGGCCTTCGCCGCGAACTTCGCGAGGTCGCGCTGGCACTCCTTGAAGCTCTCGGTCTGCCAGGGCTTGACCGCGCCCTCGGCCAGCGTCTTTGCTTCGTCGGGGATCACCAGCCCGAGGTCGATGCCGATCACCCGACCGAAGCCGCGGCACGTGTCGCAGGCGCCCAGCGGCGAGTTGAACGAGAACAGGCTGGGCAGCGGGTCCGAATACGCGATGTCGCAGTCCGCGCAGTGCAGGCCGGTGCTGAAGCGCCAGCGACCGGTCTCGTTGCCTTCGTCGTCGAGCACGTGGACCGACATCCGGCCGTGGCCGCGTCCGATCGCGTGCTCCACCGCATCCGAGACGCGCGTGCCCTCGACCGAGCCGAGCCGGAAGCGGTCCTGGACGACGTGAAGCCGCTGGCCGCCGTCGGCGCGCTCGCTCGCCTGGACCCTCGCGTATCCCTGCGCCTCGAGGTGCGAGCGGATCTCCGCCTCGGTGAAGTTCGCCGGAACCGGAACCGGGAAGCTGACCACCAGCCGCGGATCGCCGGCCGCGGCCGCGCGCGCGGTCATTGCTTCGCGCACGCTCGACACCGAGTCACGACGCACCGGTCGCGCGCAGCGCCGGCAATGCAGCGTCGCCGCGCGCGCGAACAGCAGCTTCAGGTGATCGTTCAGTTCGGTCATCGTGCCGACCGTCGAGCGGGAGGTGCGAACCGGATTCGTCTGGTCGATCGCGATCGCCGGTGGCACGCCCTCGATCCGGTCGACCTGCGGCTTGTCCATCCGGTCGAGGAACTGGCGCGCGTAGGCCGAAAAGGTTTCGACGTAGCGGCGCTGCCCTTCCGCATACAGCGTGTCGAACACCAGCGAGGACTTGCCCGACCCGGAGACGCCGGTGACGACCACCAGCTCGCCCGTCGGGATGTCGAGGTCGATGTTCTTCAGGTTGTTCTGGCGCGCGCCGCGGATGCGGATCGCCTGCCGCACGGCCGATTGCAGCGGCCGGCCCGGCGCCTCGTCGGAGGCGGGCACGTCGTTCGGGGGCATGGGGTCGTCGGGTGATGCGGGAAGGAGGGCCGGCCCAGTCTATCAGCATCGCCTCCGGATGTCGGACAATGGTGCCTGACCTGCGCCGGGAACCCGCCGATGACCGCCCTCGACACTGTCGCTCCGCATCGCTCGAAGACCCTCGCCGGCGCGTTGGCGCTGATCGCCGGTTCCGTCGGCGCGCATCGCCTGTATCTGGGCGCGCGCTGGTGGTGGATCTACCCGCTGCTGTCGATGCCGGCGATGGCGATCGCGCTGCGGGCCGACCCGTGGTACCGGCATCCCGGCTTCTTTTTTGCCGCGGCCGTCGCACTGGCGGCGATGCTCGAGGCGATCGTCATCTGCCTGACGCCCGATGCGAAGTGGGACGCGAAGCACAATCCCCGCTCAGCGCGAAGCTCGGCGAGCGGGTGGCCCGCGGTGCTGGTCGCGATGGCCTCGCTGATTCTCGGCGCGACACTGATGATGTCGGTGCTGGCGATTTCGCTCGAGACGCTGTTCACCTCGATGTCCGGACGCTGAGCGAAGCACCATGCCGACCGAACTGCTGTTTCGCGACGATGCGTACCTGAGGTCGTGTTCCGCGACCGTGATCGCAGCGGACGAGCGCGGCGTCGAGGTCGACCGCACCGTGTTCTATCCGGCCGGCGGCGGCCAGCCGGGCGACACCGGCACGTTGCGACGCGCCGATGGAACGTCGCTGCGCATCGTCGACACGCGCAAGGGCGAGGCGGCCGGCAGCGTGCTGCACCGGGTCGGGGAGGGCGCGCCGCTGCCCTCGCCCGGCGAACGCGTCGAACTCGGCCTCGACTGGGAGCGCCGCTACGCGCACATGCGCATCCACACCTGCCTGCACGTGTTGTCGTGCGTCGTGGTGGCGCCGGTCACCGGCGGCAACATCGCGGCCGATCGCGGGCGGCTGGACTTCGACATCGACATGAGCCGGCTCGATGCCGGGCGGATCGAGCGCGAGGTCAACGCGCTGATCGCGCGCGGGGTGGAGACCGAGACCGTCTGGATCACCGACGAGGAGCTCGACGCCCGGCCGGATCTCGTCAAGACCATGAGCGTGCAGCCGCCGCGCGGTGCCGGGCGCGTGCGCCTGCTGCGCATCGCGGGCATCGACCTGCAACCGTGTGGCGGCACGCACGTGCGCGACATCGCCGAGATCGGGCCGGTGAAGGTGCTGCGTATCCGCAACGAGGGCAAGCGCAACCGGCGCGTCGAGATCGGCTTCGCCTGAGGCCGCGCGGCGGGCGATGGCAAACCCGCGTCGCCGGGCACATAATCGCGGCAAACAACGCACCTCGGGGGAATCCATGATCGATCGTCGCCGCCTGCTCGCCGGTGCCACGCTTGCGCCGCTGGCCGCCGCGCTGCCGCGCGCAGCCGTTGCCCAGCCCTTGTTCGAATCGGTGCTGATGTTCGTGCCGGCCGCCCCGGGCGGCGGCTGGGACGGCACCGGCCGCGCGATCGAACAGGCCTGTCGGGCGGCGGGCCTGGTGGGCGCGTTCCAGTTCGAGAACGTCGGGGGTGCTGGCGGCATGGTCGGCCTGCCGCGCTTCGTGAACCAGCGCAAGGGCATGGCCAACGCGATGATGGTCGGCGGCTCGGTGATGGTCGGCGCCGGCATCCAGAACAAGAGCCCGGTGACGATCCGCGACGTCGTGCCGCTGGCGCGCCTGACCGAGGAAGCGGGCGCGATCGTGGTGCCGGCGAACAGTCCGCTCGAGACCTGGAAGGACCTCGAGGCCGCGATCCGCGCCAATCCGCGCGCGGTGAGCGTGGCTGGCGGTTCGTCCGGCGGCACCGATCACCAGTTGCTCGGCAAGATCATCAAGGCGCTGGGCCGCAATCCGCGCGAAGCGGCGTACGTGGCGTTCGCGGGCGGCGGCCCGGCCAATGCCGCGATCCTCGGCGGGCAGGTCACGGCGGGCATCTCGGGGTATTCGGAGTTCGCCGAGCAGATCGAGGCCGGCCGGATGCGCGCGCTCGCGGTGTCGGGGTCGATCCGGATTCCGGGTGTCGACGTGCCGACGCTGACCGAGCTCGGGTTGCCGGTCACCGCCGCGAACTGGCGCGGCGTGTTCGGCGCGCCCGGCACCACTGCGCCGCAGCGGCAGGCGCTGGTCGACCTGTTGACGAAGATGCACGCGTCCGAGCCGTGGCGAAGCGTGCTCGCGCAGCGCAAGTGGGCCGATGTGTTCCTCGCCGGCGACGCGTTCGGCAAGATGCTCGCCGACGACATCTCCAGCACCGAGTCGGTGATGAAGGATCTCGGGCTCGCCTGAGCGGAATGCCCGTGACACGCACCCGACGCGGCCCGATCGCGCTGGCCGTCGCGCTGCTCGCCGGCGTGGCGATCGCGGCCTGGCAGGTTGCGCTGATTCCCGAGCCGACGGTCGGCGTCGGGGTGGGCCCTCGCGCGATGCCTGCCGCGCTGGTGGCGCTACTGGCGGCGCTGGGCGCCGCGTACCTGTGGAGCGCGTTGCGCGGCCGCCAGGCCGACCTGCTCGACGACCCGAACGAGTCGGCGCAGCCGGGGGCGGGCGCGCGCGTCGCGCTGCTGTCGCTCGGGCTCTCGGCGATCCTGGTGCTCACGCCGCTGGCGGGAATCGGCGTCGCGTGCAGCCTCGCGTTCGCGCTCGTCGCGCGCGCGTTCGGCAGCCGTCGCGCGCTGCACGATCTCGTGGTCGGCGTGCTGTTCGTGTTCGTCGCATGGTTCGTCTTCGACCGGCTGCTCGGCGTGCAACTCGGCCGCTTCGCCAGCTTCGTTCCGTGGCCCTGAGCGATACCGCGTGGACGCCCTGCACGCGCTGATCGGTGGCTTCGCAGCCGCGCTGCAGCCGACGATCCTGCTGTACGGGTTCCTGGGGTGCCTGCTCGGCACGCTGGTCGGCGTGCTGCCGGGCATCGGGCCGGCGCTGACGATCGCCTTGCTGCTGCCGTTGACCTTCAAGGTGCCGGCCGCGGCGATGTTCGTGATGTTCGCGGGCGTCTACTACGGGGCGATGTACGGCGGATCGACGACGTCGATCCTGATCAACACCCCCGGCGAGTCGGCCACCGTCGTCACCGCGCTCGAGGGCTACCGGATGGCGCGCGCCGGGCGTGCCGGCGCCGCGCTCGCAACGGCGGCGATCGGCAGCTTCGTGGCGGGCACGATCGGCACGGTCGCGCTCACGTTCGTCGCACCAGTCGTGGTCGAGGCGGCGCTGAAGTTCGGCCCCGCCGAGTACTTCAGCCTGATGCTGCTGTCGCTGGTCGCGGTGTCGGCAGTGCTCGGCAGTTCGGTGCTGCGCGGGCTCGTCTCGCTGTCGCTCGGCCTGCTGCTGGGGCTGGTCGGCGTCGACATCCAGAGCGGGCAGCCGCGCTTCACCTTCGGCACCTCGGAGCTGCTCGACGGGATCGAATTCACCGCCGCGGCGGTGGGCCTGTTCGCCGTCGGCGAAGCACTGTTCCTCGCCTGGCAGGGGCGCGTGGCGACCGACGAGGCGCTTCAGGTGAGCGGGCCGGTCGCGATGACGCGCGAGGACTGGCAGCGCAGCTGGAGACCGTGGCTGCGCGGCGCGGCATTCGGGTTCCCGATCGGGGCGATGCCGGCCGGCGGCGCCGAGCTGCCGACGCTGCTGTCGTACTACACCGAGAAGAAGCTCTCGCGCCACCCGGAGGAGTTCGGGCAGGGTGCGATCGAGGGCGTGGCCGGTCCCGAGGCTGCGAACAACGCGGCGGCGGCGGGGGTGCTGATGCCGCTGCTGACGCTGGGCATTCCCACCTCGGCGACCGCGGCGGTGATCCTGTCGGCTTTCGAGAGCTACGGCATTCAGCCTGGCCCGATGCTGTTCACGCAGCAGGCGGGGCTCGTCTGGACGCTGATCGCGAGCCTGTACATCGGCAACGTGATCCTGCTGCTGCTGAACCTGCCACTGGTGCGGCTCTGGGTGAGGCTGCTGTCGATACCGGCACCGACGCTGTATGCCGGCATCGTCGTGATCGCGACCATCGGCGTCTACGGCGCGGGCAATTCGCTGTTCGACGTCGGCCTGCTGTACGCGTTCGGCGCGCTCGGATACGCGCTGCGCCGCTTCGACTTCCCGGTCGCGCCGCTGGTCGTCGGCCTGATCCTCGGCCCGATGATGGAACAATCGATGCGCCAGGCGCTGACGATCAGCCAGGGCGAGTGGAGCACCTTCTTCGTGCGGCCCCTGTCGGGCAGCCTGCTGGCGATCGCGCTGCTGCTGCTGGTCGCACCGAGGCTGTGGGCGCTGCGGCGGATGCGCTCGTCTTGATACGATGCCGGACATGAGCCCCTGGCCCGCTCCGCCGCTGATCGCCGCCGACTGGAAGGACCTCGATCCGGCCGAGGGCGTGCCGCTGGCCGCGCTGCTCGGCGCAGAGCTCGCCGAGCAGGGCCTGTCGGGCGCCGTCTCCGCCGCGCTGCTCAGGCGCTTCCGCGCGGCGCCGATGTCGTTCTATCCGGGGTGGCTGCTGGTCGAATTCGAGGCGCGCCTGCCCGACGGCGCGATCGGCCTGGCCGATTTCCTCTACGGGCCGGGGCGGCGCATCGTCTTGCTCGATGGCACATCGGGGCCGATCCATCGCGCGAACCGGCGCGCGCTCGCGCCGCTCGCGTTGCCGCTGCTGGCCGTCGAGTACCTGCGGCTGTTCTGCGGGCAGCTGTTCGCCGAAGAGGGCCGCTTCCTGATCGTCGAGAGCGAAGCCGACCTCGCCGCGCGGCTCGCGGCCGAGCGGCCACCGTCGGCGGTCGCCTCGAAAGTCGGGCCGATGCGGGTGCGCGCGCCGCGCGACGGCGAGCCGGAGGACGGGTGGATCGTCGACGCGAGCATCCTGTACGGTTCGACGCTGTTCGCCGGCACCTATCATCTGCGCGACGGCGACGTGCAGATGATCGGCGACGAGCTCATCGGCGAAGTCGACGTCGAGGCCGAGCGTTGGGCCTCTCCGTTCCGGCTGGTCGGCGCGGGTCCGATGCCGCTGCTGCATTGAGGACGGCGATGGCTATCCGACTGTCGCTGCCTGTCGAGTCCGCTCCGGCGCTGCGCTTCCCGGAGTCGCTCGACGACTCGGGCCTGCTGGTCGGGTGGTCGCTCGAGAAGGCGCGCCGCGGCGTCCGATCGGCTTTTCGTACGGTGATCCCGGCAAGTCGCCGGCCACCGGGTACATCGACCCCGTGCTGCTCGCCGGAGAGGGCCACCTGATCACGATCGCGCCTACCGGCGCGGGCAAGGGCCTCGGCTGCATCGTGCCGGCGCTGTTGCGCCACGAGGGGCCGGTCATCGTCGTCGACCCGAAGGGCGAGAACGTGGCGATCACCGCGCGCCGCCGGCGCGAGATGGGCCAGCAGGTGATCGTCGTCGACCCGATGCGGATCACCGACATGCCGCCCGGGCACTTCAATCCGCTCGACCTGATCGACATCGAGTCGGTGCTCGCCGTCGACGACGCGGCGATGCTCGCGCACTCGCTGTGGGCCGGCCCGGTGTCCGACAAGGACCGGTTCTGGGTGGGGCGTTCGGCGCACCTGCTCACCGGCGCGATCCTGCACGTGCTGGCGGACCACCGCGAGGACGGCGCGAACCTGAACACGCTGCGCGCGGTGATCGGCGAGGCCGCCGGCGATCCGGCCGTGCTGCTCGAGAAGATGAAGGAGTCCGCGCATCCCGAGGTGCGGCGCACCGCCGCTGCGCTCGGGATCCGCGCGCCCGAGACGCTGGGCGGCATCCTCGCGTTCGCCCAGGAGTCGGTCGACTTCCTGCGCGGGCCGCTGCTGCAGGAGGCTTCGTCGCACTCGTCGTTCGAGATCGACGACATCACGCGCGGCGCGCCGCTGTCGATCTACCTGGTGCTGCCGCCGCACATGCTCGAGAGCCACGGCCAGTTGCTGCGGGTCTGGATCTCGGTGCTGATGAGCGCGATCACCCGGCGGCGCGCGAAGCCGCCGAAGTCGACGCTGTTCCTGCTCGACGAGGCCGCGCAGCTCGGCTCGCTGCCGCAGCTGCGGCAAGCCCTCACGCTGCTGCGCGGCTACGGCGTGCAGACCTGGAGCTTCTGGCAGGACGTCAGCCAGCTGGCGCAGCTCTATCCGGGCGACTGGCGCACGATGGTCAACAACTGCCGCGTGCTGCAGTGCTTCGGCGCGCTGAACATGAATGCGGCGCGCGACATGGCCGAGCTGACCGGCTTCGGCGACGCGCGCACCGTGATCGACCTGAAGGCCGAGGAGATGATCCTGCAGCTCGCCGGCGACGAGGCGGTCGTCGCGCGCCGGCCGAACTACCTCGGCGATCCGCCGTTCGCGGGCCAGTTCGATGCCAACCCGTACTACGATCGCGAGCGCCCGATCCTGCCGCGTCCGCTGGCGGCGGTGCACTTCTTCGAGCGACGCGAGTCGGCGACCGACGTCGCGGGCGCCCATCACCCGGCGCGCGGCGGCGAACCGGAGGTCGACGACGCCGAACGCTCGCTCGAGCCCGATCCCCTGCTCGAATCGCTGCTGCGCAAGTGGCGCGATGGCTGACGCGGGCGCACGACAGGACCCGCGGCCATGAGCGACGAACGAGCGAACGACGCCGACGCCACGCTCGAGCTGTGGCTGGCGCGCGAGCGGGAGGTGCGGCTGCTGATGGCGCCGCCGGGCAAGATTCCGGCCGAGGAGCTCGCACGCACCTCGGGCGTGGAGTTCCTCGAGCGCATCGGCCGCGGCGAGGTGCCGTCGCCGCCGATCATGCAGACGCTCGATTTCGTGCCGGTCGAAGTCGAGCGCGGGCGCATGGTCTTCCAGGGCACGCCGAAGCCCGACTACTACAACCCGATCGGCTCGGTGCACGGCGGCTACGTCGCGACGCTGCTCGACTCCGCGCTCGGCTGCGCGGTGCACACGATGCTCGAGCGCGGATACGGCTACACGACGCTCGAGCTGAAGGTCAACTACGTGCGGCCGCTCACCGACAAGACGGGGCCGGTGCGCGCCGAAGCGCACGTGGTCAACGTTTCCCGGCAGGTCGGCGTGGCCCAGGGGCGGCTCGTCGACGCGGCCGGCCGCATGTACGCCTGGGGCTCGACCACCTGCCTGATCTTCCCGCTGCCTGCGAAGGCGCCCTGACACCGATGCCTGCACCATGACGACGAACCGATCGATCATCTCCACGCCGAACGCGCCTGCCGCGATCGGGCCCTATTCGCAGGCGGTGCGCGCCGATCGCACGATCTACCTGTCGGGCCAGATCGCACTCGATCCCGCCACCGGGCAACTCGTCGACGGCGGCATCCAGCCGCAGGCCGAGCAGGTGTTTCGCAACATGAGGGCGGTGGTCGAGGCGGCCGGCGGCTCGCTCGCGCAATGCGTGAAGCTGACGCTGTTCCTGACCGACCTCGTGCACTTCCCGGTGGTCAACGAGATCATGCAGCGCCACTTCGCGCAGCCGTATCCGGCGCGCTCGACGGTCGGCGTCGCCAGCCTGCCGCGCGGAGCGCTGTTCGAGGCCGAGGCGATCGTGGTCCTCGATTGAGCGCCGCGCCGACGCGGGCCCTGCACCGTGGCGCGCAAGGCTAGCGACGCGGGCTCGTCCGCGAAGGCGAGCGGAGACGCGGCGCTGTTCGCGCGGCTGGGCCTGCGGCGCGAGCAGGACCTGGTGCTGCACCTGCCGATCCGCTACGAGGACGAGACGCGAATCACGCCGATCGCATCGGCGCGCTCCGGCGACACCGTCCAGGTCGAGGGCATCGTCGCGCGCCAGGAGATCGTCGCGCGCCCGCGGCGCACGCTCGTGGTCGACCTGCGCGACGATACCGGCACGATCGCGTTGCGCTTCTTCCACTTCTACGGATCGCAACTGCGACAGTTCGCGAACGGCAACCGCGTGCGGGCGCTCGGCGAGGCGCGCGGCGGGCTGTTCGGGATGGAGATGGTGCATCCGCGCTACCGTCTCGTCGACGAAGGCGAGCCCCTGCCGAAGGCGCTGACACCGGTCTATCCGACCGTCGCGGGCCTCGGGCAGGCGCGGTTGCGAGCGGCGATCCTGCGCGCGTTGCGCACGCTCGACTGGCGCGAGACGGCACCGCCGGACGCGATCGCCCGGCTCGACCTTCCCTCGTCCGCCGAGGCGTTGCGCGCGATCCACCAACCGGCTCCCGACATGCCGGCGAGCGCACTTCACGAGCGCTCGACGCCTGCGTGGCGACGCGTGATCTTCGACGAGCTGCTCGCGCAGCAGCTGTCGCTCAAGCGGGCGCGGGCGGCCCGCGCGGGACAGCTCGCGCCGGCGCTCGGCGACGACGCGCTCGCGCGGCGCCTGCTCGATGCGCTGCCGTTCCGGCTCACCGGCGCGCAGCGGCGCGCCTGGCGCGAGATCGGCCGCGAGCTCGCCGCGACGCAGCCGATGAACCGGCTGCTGCAGGGCGACGTCGGCAGCGGCAAGACGGTGATCGCTGCGCTCGCGGCCGCCCAGGCCATCGGCAGCGGCTGGCAGGCGGCAATGATGGCGCCCACCGAAATCCTGGCCGAGCAGCACCTGCGCAGGATCGGGCCCTGGCTCGAGCGGATCGGCGCGCGCATCGCATGGTTGTCCGGGTCGCTGAAGGAGTCGGAGAAGAAGGCGGTGCGGGCGCGCACAGCGGCCGGCGAAGTCGACCTGCTGATCGGCACGCACGCGCTGATCGAGGACACGGTGGCGTTTGCCCGGCTCGGCCTGGCGATCGTCGACGAGCAGCACCGCTTCGGCGTCGTGCAGCGGCTCGCGCTGCGTGCCAGGCTCGAGGCCGCCGCGGCCATTCTGCCGCACCAGCTGATGATGAGCGCGACGCCGATCCCGCGCACGCTGGCGATGTCGTACTACGCCGACCTCGACGTGTCGGTCATCGACGAACTGCCTCCGGGACGCAAGCCGGTGCTCACCAAGCTCGTGTCGGAGGCGCGTCGCGACGAGGTCATCGCGCGCGTGCGCGCCGCGGCGGCGGCCGGGCGGCAGGTCTACTGGGTGTGCCCGCTGATCGAGGAGAGCGAGGCGCTCGACCTGCAGACCGCAATCGATACGCACGCCGCGCTCGCCGGGGAACTGGCGCCGCTTCGCGTCGGGCTGGTTCACGGCCGGCTGCCTCCCGGCGACAAGCAGGCGGTGATGGCCGGGTTCGCGAACGGCGCGCTGCAGGTGCTGGTGGCGACGACCGTCATCGAGGTCGGCGTCGATGTGCCCAATGCGACGCTGATGGTGGTCGAGCACGCCGAGCGGTTCGGCCTCGCGCAGTTGCACCAGTTGCGCGGGCGGGTCGGCCGCGGCGAGGGGGAGAGCGTGTGCGTGCTGATGTACCGCGGTCCGCTCTCGTCCGCGGCGCGCGAGCGCCTGAAGACGATGTACGAGACCGCCGACGGTTTCGAGATCGCTCGCCGGGACCTGGTCCAGCGTGGACCGGGCGAGTTCCTCGGTGCGCGCCAGTCGGGCGAGGCGTTGCTGCGCTTTGCGGACCTCGAGCGCGACAGCGATCTGCTCGACGCGGCGCGCGACGTGGCGGCGCGACTGCTGCGCGACCAGCCGGCGCTGGTCGATGAGCACCTCCGGCGCTGGTTCGGGGGCCGCGAGGAGTTCCTGCGCGCCTGAGCGCGGCGCGCGCCGGCGAGGCGCTACAGCAGTGCTGCGGCGCGCGCGATCGCGGCAAGGCCGGCGGCCGCGGACTCGCCGTCGGCCACCCGCCCGCGCAGCCCGAGCCGGTGCATCGCCCGCGCATAGCGCGCCGACGAGCCCGCGCGCGCGACGACCGTCGGCACCAGGTCGCGCGGGGACCACGACGACGCGTCGCGGACCTCGGCGCCGATCAGCAGCCCCGACAGGTAGGCCGGCAACTGGTGCGCGGCCAGCCCGCCGAGCAACGCCTCGGTGCGCGCGGTGAAGAGCAGGTGGGTCAGGGCTCCGGGCTGCGCGCCGGCATGGTCGACGCCTTCGTCGAATGCGCGCAGTGCCTCGGCCTGGTGATCCGGCGAATCGTCGGGGTCGCCGCACATGCGCGCGAAGCTCGAGCTCCGGCACATCAGCGAGTGGATCTCGCCAGTCATGTACGTGCGGAACGCCACGATGCGCCGGTCGCGCACCTCGACCCATCGGCAGTGCGTGCCCGGCAGCACGAACATCCCGTCGCGCCCGCGCAGCGCGCCGAACACCTGCGTCTCGCCGCCACGCATCAGGTCGGGCGAGTCGATCTCGCCGCGCGCCACGAGCCCCGGAACGACCCGGAACGGCCGTCCGGCGAGGTCGTCGAACGACGCCAGGCGCTGCGCGAGCGAGTCGAGCCCGGCCGGCGTGCGCACGCGGCCGGCCTCGCGCCATCCGTCGCGGCTGCCGACCATGCCGCACGCGATGACCGGCAGCGCCGGCTCGCGGAGCCACCCGCCGCACAGTGCCTCGAAGGCGTCGAGGAAGCGTCCGTCGGCGATCGTCGTGACGCCCGCCGCCGACTCGCCGCGCGCGAGGACGGCGCCGCTGGCCCCGATGAGCCAGGCGCGCAGCGAACTCGAGCCCCAGTCGACGCCGATCAGCGAAGCGGGCTCGTCGCGATCGGTGAGACGGGGCCCGGCGGGTGCCGGGGGTGCGACCATGACGCCAGTATGCACGAGGGGTCGCTTGGTATCATCGCGGCAATCCCATGACGCTCACCGAACTCAAGTACATCGTCGCCGTGGCGCGCGAACGCCACTTCGGTCGAGCCGCCGAGGCCTGCTTCGTCAGCCAGCCGACGCTGTCGGTCGCCATCAGGAAGCTCGAGGAGGAGCTCGGCGTCCAGCTGTTCGAGCGCGGCGGCAGCGAGATCGGCATCACGCCGGTCGGCGAGCAGATCGTCGAACAGGCGCAGCGCGTGCTCGAGCAGACCAACGCGATCCGCGAGATTGCCGTGCAGGGCAAGGATCCGCTGGTCGGACCGCTGCGCGTCGGCGTCATCTACACCATCGGTCCGTACCTGCTGCCGCGGCTGGTGCCGCGGATGATCGAGGACGCGCCGCAGATGCCGTTGCTGCTCCAGGAGAACTTCACCGTCAAGCTGCTCGAGCTGTTGCGACAGGGCGACATCGACATCGCGATCCTCGCCGATCCGTTCCCCGACCACGGCCTGGTCGCGCTGGGTGTCTACGACGAGCCCTTCGTCGTCGCGGTGCCGAGGCAGCACCCCTGGGCGCGGCGCAAATCGATCCGCTCGACCGAGCTCAAGGAGCAGACGATGCTGCTGCTCGGCACCGGGCACTGCTTCCGCGACCAGGTGCTCGAAGTCTGCCCCGAACTGTCGCGCTATTCGCAGGCGAGCGCCGGCATCCAGAAAACCTTCGAGGGATCGTCGCTCGAGACGATCCGGCACATGGTCGCGTCGGGAATCGGCATCACCGTCCTGCCCTGGACGGCCTGCGCGCAGCCGCGCGAAGACGACCTGCTGCGCTACGTTCCGTTCGATGCGCCGCCGCCGCACCGGCGCGTGTCGCTGGTCTGGCGCAAGAGCTTCACGCGGGTGCCGGCCATCGAGGCGGTGCGTCGCGCGATCCTCGACGCGGGGCTGCCCGGCGTCACGACCTTGCCGGGCGAGCGCCCGGTCTTCCACTGAGCGCGCGGGGCGCGTCCGGTTGCCACCCAGCGAGTCGAACATGAGCGAGAAGCGTCCCCTTTACCCGACGATCGAGCAGACGATCGGCCGCACGCCGCTGGTGAAGCTGCAACGCATTCCCGGGGAGGCCTGCGAGCGGCGGGGCAACGTCGTGCTCGGCAAGCTGGAAGGCAACAACCCGGCGGGGTCGGTCAAGGATCGCCCGGCGCTGGCGATGATCGCGCGCGCCGAAGCGCGCGGCGAGATCCGTCCCGGCGACACGCTGATCGAAGCGACTTCGGGCAACACCGGCATCGGCCTGGCGATGGCGGCGGCCCTGCGCGGCTACCGGATGATCCTGATCATGCCGGACAACCAGTCGCTCGAGCGCCGGCAGTCGATGAAGGCCTACGGCGCCGAGCTCGTCCTGGTCTCGCGCGAGCAAGGCATGGAGGGCGCGCGCGACCTGGCCGACCAGATGCAGCGCGAGGGCCGCGGCCGCGTGCTCGACCAGTTCTCGAACGACGACAACTGGACGGCGCACTACGAGACCACCGGACCCGAAATCTGGGACGATACGCGCGGCCAGGTCACGCACTTCGTTTCGGCGATGGGCACGACCGGCACGATCACCGGCGTGTCGCGCTACCTGAAGGAGCGCAATCCGGCGGTGTGCATCGTCGGCGCGCAGCCCACCGAAGGATCGTCGATTCCCGGCATCCGCAAGTGGCCCGAAGCCTACATGCCGAAGATCTTCCGGCACGCGCGCGTCGACCGCATCGAGTCGGTCGCGCAGGCCGACGCCGAGCAGATGGCGCGGCGCCTCGCCGCCGAAGAGGGGATCTTCTGCGGCATCTCCGCAGCCGGAGCCTGCTGGATCGCGCTGCGCCTGGCCGAGGAAGTCGAGAACGCGACGATCGTGTTCGTCGTCTGCGATCGCGGCGATCGCTATCTGTCGACCGGCGTGTTCCCCGGCTGACCGACGCGCGGGCCCGCGCGGCCCGCCGCCGCGAAGCCGCGCCGATTCCGATGCACGCCGTCCACGCTCCGCTGCGCGCCATCGTCCTGCTGGTCGGTGCGTGCGTGCTCTTCGCGCTGCTCGACAGCATCGCGAAGCACCTCTCGCAGACGCACCACCCGCTGCTGGTCGCCTGGACCCGCTACGTCTTCCACGTGCTGCTGATGGCGGCAGTCTTCCTGCCGCGGATGGGACGCTCGCTGGTGCGCACGCGACGGCCGGCGCTGCAGGTGGCGCGCGGCGTGTGCCTGGGGATGTCGTCGGTGTGCTTCTTCTCGAGCGTCGCCTACCTGCCGCTGGCCGAGGCGACGGCGATCGTCTCGATCTCGCCGATCCTGGTGACCGTGGGGGCGGTGGCGCTGATGCAGGAGCGCGCCCCGCGCGGCACCTGGATGTCGCTCGCGGCCAGCTTCGCCGGCGTGTTGCTGATCGTGCGCCCGGGCAGCGCACTGTTCGGCTGGCCGGCGGCACTGCCCTTGCTCGCCGCACTGTTCATCGTCGGCTACCAGCTGCTGACCCGCAAGCTGTCGGGCGTCGACAACGGGCTGGCGACGCTGTTCATCGGTGCGCTGGTCGCCGCCGTGATGCTGGCGGTGGTCGCGCCCGGTCGCTGGCAATGGCCGGGCAACTGGCTGCAGGGGCTGCTGTTCGTGTCGATGGGCGCGATCGGCGCTGCGGGCCACCTGCTGCTGGTTCGCGCCTACGAGCACGGCTCGGCAGCCGCCCTGGCCCCGTTCAGCTACACGCACTCGGTGATGGCGGTCGTGTTCGGGCTGCTGTTCTTCGGCCAGTTCCCGGATTCGGTGTCGATGATCGGCATCGTGCTGATCGTGGCGACCGGCGTGCTGATGGCCGCGCTGCGCAAGGTGGACGCGCGTCCGATCGAGGACTGAAGATCAGCGCCGGTCGGCGAGCGCGCGCGCCAGCTCGTAGACCGCCATGGCGTAGAAGCTCGAGCGGTTGTAGCGCGTGATGGCGAAGAAGTTCTGCGCGCCGAGGTAGTAGCTCGGCGCGGCGTCGCCGTTGGGCAGGTCGATCAGCGCCAGCGGCATGTCCAGCGACACCGGCTCGGTGCTGGAGACGCCGTACTCGGCGAGTTCGGCGATCGTGAACTGCGGGCGGATGCCTGCGTCGATCAGCGGCGCGAGCCGCCCCGCGTCGTCGAACATCATCTCGAAGCGCACCGGCTCGCCGCTGCGCCAGCCGTGCCCGGCGAGAAAGCTCGCGACGCTGCCGATCGCGTCGGCAGGGTTCGACCGAAGGTCGACGCCGCCGTCGCCGTCGAGGTCGACCGCGAACCGGCGGATGCTGCCGGGCATGAACTGCGGCAACCCGATTGCGCCGGCGAACGAGCCGCGCACCGAGAAGACGTCGAGGCTGGACTCGCGGCTGTACAGCAGGTACTGCTCGAGCTCGCCGCGGAAGTAGTCGGCGCGGCGCGGATAGTCGAACGCCAGCGTGGTGAGCACGTCGAGGACGCGGAAGTCGCCGGTGATGCGCCCGTAGATCGTCTCGACGCCGATGATCGCGACCACGATCTCGGGCGGGACGCCGAATCGTTGCGCTGCGAGATCGAGCCAGAGCTCCTGTTCGCTCCAGAAGCGCAGGCCCTCGCGGATGCGCAGCGGGTCGAGGAAGCGCGAGCGATACGCCTGCCACGAGCGCTTGAAGGTCGGCGGGGCAGGCGTCATCAGCCGCATCGCGTCGTCGTTGCGCCGAACCTGCGAGAACATCGCGAGCAGCTCGGACTCGATGAAGCCGTGATCGGCGACCATCTCGGCGACGAAGCTCCTGACCTCCGGGCGGTCGGCGTAGCCGGCGGCGACGGCCGCGGCGACGGGAGCGGCGACGGGAGCGGCGACGGGAGCGGCTACCGGGCGCCTGGCACGCCGCTTCGCTTCGGACGTCGCAGGGGCGGCGGCGATCGCGATCGCCAGCGCAGCCATGACGGCAAGCGGTGCGCGACGCAGCGGGGTACGGTTCGTTCTCGGAGGGTGCGCGGGTGCAGCGGGGTGCAGGTTCACGGCTTGAAGGCTTGCACGGACTTGCGCAAGTGTCGCACGGCGGCCCGATCGGGCGACGGCTCCGCGTAGCGAAGGCGCTCGTAGGCCGCGACGATGCGCCGTGCCTCGGCGAGTTGTCCGTCGTCGAGCGCGCGAGCGATTCGGGCCAGGTAGCGCGATGCGGTCTCGTGCGGGCCACGCTCGAGGCCCACCGAGGCCAGCCTCGCGCAGAACGACTCGTAGGCCTGCACCACCGGGTCGCGCGGCAGGTGCGGCCGCAGCGTGAGCAGCGCCACGCCGCCGATCAACATGGCCAGCACGCCGGCCAGCAGGGCAGCCACCTGTCTCCAGTCTCCGGCCGAGACGCCAAGGCGGCCGAGCAGGCCTTGCTGGCGGCTGCGATCGTAGGAGAGCACCCACTGGTTCCATGCATTTTCGATCGCGTCGAGGTTCAGCCGAAGGCGCTGCACCATCGATTGCGCGCGCGCCGCGGCATCCTCGCCCGCCGCGAGGCGGCCCAGGCGCAGCCCGCTCTCGATGCGCTGCGGCGCGACCGCGGCCGTCGGGTCGATGCGCACCCAGCCGCGGCCGGCGAGCCAGACCTCGGACCAGGCATGCGCGTCGGCCTGCCGCACCAGCCAGTAGCCGTCGACCGGGTTGCGCTCGCCGCCCTGGTACCCGGTCACGATGCGCGCCGGGATCCCGAGCGCGCGCATCAGCACCGCGAAAGCGCTCGCGTAGTGTTCGCAGAAGCCGGCGCGGGTGGCGAAGAGGAAGTCATCGACGCTGTCTCGCCCGAGCAGCGGCGGCTCGAGCGTGTAGCGGAACGGCTGCGTGGCGAACATCGCCAGCGCCCGATCGACCAGTCGTTCGTCGGTACCGGGGCCGGTACCGGTCTCTTCGCGCCAGCGCGAGGCCATCTCGACGGTGCGCCGATTGAACCCGGCAGGCAACGCAAGCCAGTCGCGCAGCGACGCCGCGTCCTCGTCGATCCCGGCGCGGAAGTCGGTGTTGGACACCACGGTCATCCGCAGGCGTTCGACGATCGGGCCGGGCGAGACGAGCTGAAGGTCCGATCGCAGCAGCGGCCGGGCCGACCCGGACTCGGCGCGTGTCGGCATCTCCAGCGCGAACAGCCAGTTGCGGCCGGTGGGTTCCTGGGTGACCGTGTAGCGGATCGCCTCGCCCTGCGCCCCGAACTCGAGCCGCGTCGGGCGCGCGAGCGCCGCGCGTGCATCGAGCGCGCGCCAGGCCAGCCCGTCGAAGCTGCCGAAGACGGGCCCACGCCAGTAGAGACGGGCGGTGGGCGGGATCGTGCCGTCGAACAGCACGCGAAACGCAATCTCGTCGGACTCGGACAACTGCGCGATGTTGCCCGGGGTCATCGCTTCGGACAGGCCGGTGCGGGCACGGTGCGCGTCCGACGGAACGCCCCACAGCGGCCCGCCGAACCTCGGGAACAGCACGAAGACCGCGGCGGCGATCGGCAGCGCCTGCGCCAGCATCAGGCCGACCGTGCGCAGGCGCTGGCCGATCGGCGTCTCGTGCTGGCGGAACTGCATCGTGAGCATCGCCGCGAGCAGCCCGTAGAGCGCCAGCGCGACCGCCAGGGCGGGCGCGCTCGACTGCGAGTGGAAGAATGCCGTGAGCAGCAGGAAGAAGCACAGGAAGATCACCACGAAGAGATCGCGCCGCGCGCGCATCTCCATCAGCTTCAAGCCGAGGAACAGCACCAGCAGCGCGACCCCTGGCTCGCGCCCGAACACGGTCTGGTAGTGGGCGAGCACGGCAGCGGTGCAGGCGATGGCGGCCACCCAACGCACCGACGCGCGCGGCAGCCATCGTCCCGACATGACCAGGCCGAGGCGCCAGGCGAACAGGACGAAGAAGCCCGCGCCGACCCACCAGGGAAGATGCGCCGCGTGCGGCAGCACCGACAGCGCCACCGGCACCATCAGGAACAGCGTCTCGCGCCGCTCGCGCTCCCATTGCGCGCCCAGCGTGCCGCCGAGCGCGCGCAGCGAATAGTGCAGGCCCGGCGTCATCTCAGGTGCCCCAGGTCGCGAGCGCCTCGAGGCACCGCGCCCGGTGGGCCGGGCCGAGGTCGGTCGGAACCTGCATGCCGGGCAGCGCCAACGCGTAGCGAACGCCGGCCGAATCGGCGTCGATCACCCATCGCGTGAGCCGGGACAGGCGCGCCTCGGGGTCCATCGACGAGGGCAGCATCGACCAGTCGAGCGAGAGTTCGCCGAGGTCGCCGCCATCGAATTGCTTCGTGATGAGATCGTCGGACGCGGTGCGCGCGATCGCCTTCCATGCGATCAGGCGCGGCGAGTCGCCCGCCGCGTAGGGCCGCAGCGCCGCGATGTCTTCGTGCCCCTGCCCGCGCGCGCTGCCTTCGCCGCTGGTTGCCACGCGGGCAGGCAGGGGGGCTGCCGGGGTCTCGGGCTGCGGGTACACCAGCACGCGCAGCGCCGGATGCCAGCGCGCCCAGGCGCGCCAGATTCCGATCGGAAACGTGGTGGCCAGCGTGAGGCGCGGCACCTGCAACCAGCCGCGCTGTCGGGCCGGCAGCGCGATCGCGACGAAGTGCTCGGCGCCTGCGGCGATGTCGAAGAACTCGGGCTGGGCCATGCCGGTGGCATTCAGGCTCAGCGCGAAGCGCTCGAGCTTCGTCTCGTTGCGCGCGATCAGCGTGAACTCGGCGATCTGCCCCGCGAAGACCGGCTCGGCGCGCCCCGCGCGCAGCGTCAGCGTCGCCAGGTTGCGGAAGGTGTGAAGCATGCCCACGATGGCGACCGACGCGACGAGGAAGGTCAGCGCATAGCCGAGCGACAGCTGGTAGTTGATCGCGGTGACGAGCATCGTCAGCACCACGGCCGCTAGCAGCAGGCCCGCGCGGGTGGGCAGCATGTAGACGTTGCGCCGCGTGAGCCGGTAGTCGCCGGCGCGCGGGCGGCTGCGACCGGGGATGCGGTCGATCAGTCGCTGGTACAGGGGCTCCGGTCGCGCATCGGCGGGCAGCAGCGCGGCGTCGGGCGCGCCGGCCTGCGCATCGGCGCCGTGCACGGCCGCGTTCACGGCACCGCCACCGCCTTCAGCAGCTCGGCGACCATCTCGGCGCGCGCGCGGTGCGAGACGCCGCCGCCCTTGGCAGGGCGGAGCCGGTGGCCGGCCACTGCGGTGAGCACCGCCTGGACGTCGTCGGGCAGCACGTGGTTGCGTCCGTCGAGCAGCGCCCACGCGCGCGCGGCCTGCACCAGCGCCAGCCCGGCACGCGGGCTCAGGCCCTCGGCCAGCGCGGGGCTGCGCCGGCTGCAGGTCAGCAGGTTCTGGACATAATCGAGCAGCGCGGGGGCGCAGCGGATCTCGCGCACCATCCGCTGCGCTTCCTGGAGCTGAGCGGGGTCCATCCTGGCCCGCAGGCCCTCGAGCATCTCGCGCCGGTCCTCGCCCTCGAGCAGCGCGCGCTCCGACTTGGCATCCGGATAGCCGAGCTCGATGCACATCAGGAATCGGTCGAGCTGCGACTCCGGGAGCGGGAACGTGCCGATCTGGTCCTGCGGGTTCTGCGTCGCGATGACGAAGAACGGCTCGGGAAGCGCCAGCGTCTTGCCGTCGATCGAGACCTGGCGCTCCTCCATCGCCTCGAGCAGCGCCGACTGCGTCTTCGGCGACGCGCGATTGATCTCGTCGGCGAGCAGCACCTGCGAGAACACCGGCCCGGGATGGAAGACGAACTTCGCGCTCTCGCGGTCGAACACCGAGAGCCCGACGATGTCCGCCGGCAGCAGGTCGTTGGTGAACTGCACGCGCCTGAACTGCAGGCCGAGCGACATCGACAGCGCGTGGGCGAGGGTCGTCTTGCCGACGCCCGGCAGGTCTTCGATCAACAGGTGGCCGCGGGCGAGCAGGCAGGCGAGCGCGAGCTTGATCTGTGGCTGCTTGCCCACGACGACGGCGCCGACCTGTGCGGCCACCGTCTGGATCCGCTCGAGCATGGAGGGCCTGGGAGTCGTGGGGTCCGGTCGAGTGTAAACGAAGGGGGCCGGGTGTCCGTGTGACGCAGTCGCCGGTTTGGACGATCGGCGTCTCGCGCCGATAATCGGAGTCGCGCGGCGGGCCGGCGGCTCGCCGGGGACCACCGGATGGCCGGGCAGAGGAGGAGTCGCAATGGCAGCCGTTCCGCAGAGTGCATCGTCGCCGCAGGGCGATTCCCTTGTCACCGTGGCGCGCGACGGCGGCGTCGTGCGGCTGACGCTGAACCGGCCGTCGCAGTTCAACGCGTTGTCCGAAGACCTGATGCGCGCCGTCCAGGCCGAGCTCGAGCGCGTAGCCGGCGACGCGTCGGCGCGGGTGGTCGTGATCGGCGGTGCCGGCAAGGCGTTTTGCGCCGGCCATGACCTGCGCGAGATGCGCGCCAATCCTTCGCACGACTATTACCGGGCGCTGTTCGCGCAGTGCGCGCGGATGATGGTGACGATCCAGCAACTGCCGCAGCCCGTCATCGCGCGCGTTCATGGCATCGCGACTGCGGCGGGTTGCCAGCTGGTCGCGATGTGCGACCTGGCGGTCGCCAGTGCCGACGCGCGGTTCGCCGTCTCGGGCGTCAACCTCGGGCTGTTCTGCTCGACGCCGGCGGTTGCGCTGTCGCGGAACCTGTCGCGCAAGGCGGCGTTCGAGATGCTGGTCACCGGCGAGTTCATCGACGCCCAGGCCGCGGTGGCCAGGGGGCTGGTCAATCGTGTCGTCGCCCCCGAGGCGCTCGACGCGGAGATCGAGCGGCTGGCCGCGTCGATCTGCGCCAAGCCGCCGGTGGCGATCGCCGCCGGCAAGGGCCTGTTCTACCGGCAGCTCGAGATGGGCATCGACGCGGCCTACCAGCTGGCCGGGCAGACGATGGCCTGCAACATGATGGACGAGTCGGCGCTCGAGGGCGTGCAGGCGTTCATCGAGAAGCGTCCGCCCGACTGGAAATAGGCTGGCGGGGCAGCGTCGAGTCGCCGTCGCCGAGGCTGCGCTGCATCAGCACGGTGTCGACCCAGCGGCCGAACTTGAAGCCGACCGAAACCAGCGTGCCGACGTCGCGGAAGCCCAGCCGCCGGTGCAGCGCGATCGATCCGGTGTTGGCGCTGTCGCCGATCACGGCGACCATTTGCCGCCACGGGCCGGCCTCGCAGCGGCGGATCAGCTCGCCGAGCAACAACGTGCCCACGCCGCGGCGCTCGAGGCCCGTGGCGACGTACACCGAGTCCTCCAGCGTGTGGCGGTAGGCCGCGCGGGTCCGGTACGGCGCCGCGTAGCCGTAGCCGACGACGGCCCCATTGGCTTCGGCGACGAGCCAGGGCAGGCCGCTTTCGAGGACGGCGGCGCGGCGCGCCCGAAGCTCGTCGACCTCGGGAGGCGATACCTCGAAGCTGGCCAGCCCGTCGAGCACGTGCTGCGCGTAGATGGCGGCGATGGTCGGCACGTCGGCCGGCAGCGCATCGCGGACCAGGACGTTCCGGGCGGCTTCGGCGGGCATGCGGAATTGTCGCGACCGGTCTTGCGGCATGTCAACGAAGCCCGACGCGCTGCGCCGCGGGTGCGGCAGGCGGTTCTTGCGAATTTCCTATAATTCACCTTTTACCCTGTCCAGATCGTGAGGTCCCGATGAAGATCCTCGTCCCCGTGAAGCGGGTGGTCGACTACAACGTGAAGGTGCGAGTGAAGAGCGACCAGAGCGCAGTGGACATTGCCAACGTGAAGATGTCGATGAACCCGTTCGACGAGATCGCGGTGGAAGAGGCGATGCGGTTGAAGGAGAAGGGGGTGGCCACCGAGGTGGTGGCGGTGTCGTGCGGGGTGCAGGCGTGCCAGGAGACGCTGCGCACGGCGATGGCGATCGGGGCGGACCGGGGCATCCTGGTGCAGACCGACGCGGAGCTGCAGCCGCTGGCGGTGGCGAAGCTGCTCAAGGCGCTGGTGGACAAGGAGCAGCCGGGGCTGGTGATCCTGGGCAAGCAGGCGATCGACGACGACGCCAACCAGACCGGGCAGATGCTGGCGGCGCTGGCCGAGCTGCCGCAGGCGACGTTCGCCTCGAAGGTGGAGATTGCCGAGGGCCGTGCGACCGTGACGCGCGAGGTCGACGGGGGCCTGGAGACGATTTCGGTGTCGCTGCCGGCGGTGGTGACGACGGACCTGCGGCTGAACGAGCCGAGGTACGTGACGCTGCCGAACATCATGAAGGCGAAGAAGAAGCAGTTGGACGTGGTCAAGCCGGAGGAGCTGGGGGTCGACGTGGCGCCGCGGCTGAAGACGCTGAAGGTGAGCGAGCCGCCGGGGCGCAAGGCGGGGGTGAAGGTGCCGGACGTCGCCACGCTGGTGGCGAAGCTGAAGAACGAAGCGAAAGTGATCTGAAGGGGAACGACCGATGGCAGCTCTGGTACTGGCCGAACACGACAACGCGGCGCTCAAGCCCAGCACGCTGAACACGATTGCCGCCGCGGCCAAGGCGGGCGGCGAGGTGACGGTGCTGGTGGCGGGGGCGGGCTGCGCGGCGGTGGCGCAGGCGGCGGCGCAGGCGGCGGGGGTGGCGAAGGTGCTGCTGGCCGACGCGCCGCAGCTGGCCGATCAGCTGGCCGAGAACGTGGCCGCGCAGGTGCTGGCGGTGGCGGGGGGGTTCACGCACATCCTGGTGCCGGCGACGGCGCACGGCAAGAACGTGGCGCCGCGCGTGGCGGCCAAGCTCGACGTGGCGCAGGTCTCCGACATCATCGGGGTGGAGTCGGCCGACACGTTCATGCGGCCGATCTACGCGGGCAATGCGATCGCCACGGTGCAAAGCGCCGATGCGGTGAAGGTGATCACGGTGCGCACGACCGGCTTCGACGCGGTGGCGGCCAGCGGGGGCTCGGCGCCCGTGGAGGCGGTGGCGGCGGTGGCCGATTCGGGCAAGTCCGCGTTCGTGGGGCGCGAGATCGCGCGCAGCGACCGTCCCGAGCTCACCGCGGCGAAGATCGTGGTCTCGGGCGGGCGCGGGATGGGTAGCGCGGAGAACTTCCACCTCCTCGAGCCGCTGGCCGACAGGCTGGGGGCGGCGCTGGGGGCGAGCCGCGCGGCGGTCGATGCGGGCTACGCGCCCAACGACTGGCAGGTCGGGCAGACCGGCAAGATCGTCGCGCCGCAGCTGTACGTGGCGATCGGCATCTCGGGGGCCATCCAGCACCTGGCCGGGATGAAGGACAGCAAGGTGATCGTCGCGATCAACAAGGACGAGGAAGCGCCGATCTTCGGCGTCGCCGACTACGGCCTGGTCGCCGACCTGTTCACCGCCGTGCCCGAGCTGGTCAAGGAACTGGGCTGAGGGGCCGCGCCCCGGCCGTGACGAGGGGGTCTCCGCCATGTCGTACGTCGCACCACTGAAGGACATGCTGTTCGTGCTTCGGCACCTGGCCGGCATCGACCGGGTGGCTTGCCTGCCCGGCTTCGCCGACGCCGGCTACGACACCGCCCAGGCGGTGCTCGAGGAGTGCGCGAAGTTCAACGAGGGGGTCGTCGCGCCGCTCAATCGCGGCGGCGACCTCGAACCCTCGACGCTGGCCGCAGGCGAGGTGACCACGTCCCCGGGTTTTCGCGAGGCATTCCGCCAGTTCGCCGACGGCGGATGGCAGGGGGTCCAGCATCCCGAGGAATTCGGCGGCCAGGGCCTGCCGAAGCTGATCGCCACGCCGTGCATGGAGATGCTGAACTCGGCCAACCTGTCGTTCGCGCTGTGCCCGCTGCTCACCGACGGCGCGATCGAGGCGCTGCTGGTCGCCGGCTCGCAGGCACAGAAGCAGCTGTTCGTGCCGAACCTGATCTCGGGCGCCTGGACCGGCACGATGAACCTCACCGAGCCGCAGGCAGGCTCGGACCTCGCGCTGGTGCGCTCGAAGGCCGTGCCGCAGGCCGACGGAAGCTACCGGATCTTCGGCCAGAAGATCTTCATCACCTACGGCGAGCACGACATGGCGCGCAACATCGTGCATCTGGTGCTCGCGCGCACGCCGGACGCGCCCGAGGGCGTGAAGGGCATTTCGCTGTTCGTCGTGCCGAAGTACCTGGTCGACGACCAGGGCAGGCCAGGTCGTCGCAACGACGTCTGGTGCCAGTCGATCGAGCACAAGCTCGGGATCAAGGCGAGCCCCACTGCGGTGCTGCTCTACGGCGACGACAAGGGCGAGGTCGGCGCGGGCGCGATCGGCTACCTGATCGGCGAGGAGAACCGCGGCCTCGAGTACATGTTCGTGATGATGAACGCCGCCCGCTTCGCGGTGGGCGTCCAGGGCATCGCCGTGGCCGAGCGCGCCTACCAGCAGGCGGTCGCCTATGCAAGAGACCGCCTGCAGAGCCGCGACGTCGCGGGTTCCAGCGGGGCGGTGCCGATCATCCGCCACCCCGACGTGCGTCGCATGCTGATGACCATGCGCGCGTACACCGAGGCGGCGCGCGCGCTCGCCTGCGTGGCGGCGGCGGCATCCGACGCCGGGCACCACGCGGCCGACGAAGCGGCGCGCCGCGAGAACATGGCCGTCTACGAGTTCCTGGTGCCGGTCGTCAAGGGGTGGTCCACCGAGATGTCGCTCGAGGTGGCCTCGCTCGGCGTGCAGGTGCACGGCGGCATGGGATTCATCGAGGAGACCGGCGCCGCGCAGCACTATCGCGACGCTCGCATCCTCACGATCTACGAGGGCACCACCGCGATCCAGGCGAACGACCTGATCGGGCGCAAGACCGCGCGCGACGGCGGCGCCGTCGCGCGCGCGCTGATCGCGAAGGTGCGCGAGACCGAGGCGCAGCTGTCGGCGCGCGGCGGCGCCGACCTCACGGCGATCGCGGACCGGTTGTCGGCCGGCCGGGCCGCGCTCGAGACGGCGGTCGACTTCATGGTGCGCGCGTTCAAGGGGGATGTGCGCGCCGCCTTTGCCGGCAGCGTGCCCTACCTGAAGCTGGCGGGCGTGGTGTTGTCGGGATGGCAGATGGCGCGCGCGGCGCTCGCGGCCGACGAACTGCTGAAGGCCGGCGACGGCGATGCCGACTTCCTGTCGGCCAAGATCGCGACCGCGCGCTTTCACGCCGACCACTTGCTGACGCAGGCTGGCGCGCTGCTGTCGGCCGCGACCGAAGGCGCGGCCGGCGTGCTCGCGATGCCCGAGACCGCGTTCTGAGCTTGCGCCGCGGGAGGCCCGCGGCGACCACCTCGGCGCGCGGCCGGCCGGCCGCGAGATGGCTCGAAGTTCAGTTGCCGGCGTTCAGCGACGGACCCACTTCACAGTCGGGGTGGGCGTTCCAGCGGTTCCTGCAGAAGCGCAGTCGCACGCGTTCGTTGCAGACGAAGCGGGCGAGCAGCGCTTCGCTGCCGCACTGGGCCTGCTGCACCGCCGCCAGGCGATCGCCGGCGCGCGCCGCCGGGGCCGCCGGGGCCGCGGGGGCCGATGCGGCCGATGCGCTTCGCTCGGCGCTCGTCGCGACCTGCGGCCTGGCCGGCTCTACGGATGCCGGGACCGCCACGGTGCCTGCCGGCTCCGGCGCCGGCCGAAGCGGCGCGGGCGCAGTGCCGCGGGGGGGCTCGGCCGTCGTCTCCGGCTGCACCACGACGATCGCCCCGGGCTCGGGGCGACGCAGGTGGCTCAGGCGCGCCTCGTCGCCCGAGCCTGGCGGGGGCAACGTCGCCGGCACGCGCGCGACGCGCTCGAAGCCCGGCGGAACCGCGGGCATGGTCTGGTGCACCAGGTAGATCGCCAGCGCGCCCACCGTCGAGATCATCGTGGCCAGCGCTGCCGCGCCGAGGCCGCGTCGCAGGCGCCGCGCCAGCGGCGGCGCAGCATCGGCCTGCGCGGATTCGTCCAGCCGCGCCTGGCAGCCGACGCACATCCGCGCGCCGACCGCATTCTGCGTGCCGCAACGAGAGCAGGGTGCCGTCGCCTTCATCATCAGCCGTGTTCCGCGAAAGGCCAGCATACCTTGCCGGCCGCCTGGAGTTGCCCGGGGTGGACGCGCGCTTGGCGCGCCGATATACTGTGCAAATATACAGGCAATCGCGGCAGGTCGATCGATGCACAGCGTGTCAGTCCCGGTGCGGGGTCGGGGCGCCACCTTCAACCCGCAGCATCGCTTCGCCACGAGGCAGACCGAGCCCGCCGACGACGGCTGGTACCGCGAAGACGGGCAGCCGCCGGTGCTGTCCACCGATGTCCGCGAAGAGCGCGCGCGCTCGCTGATCGTGCGCAACGATTCGCCCGACCTGCACTTCAGTCTGTCGGTCAATCCGTACCGCGGCTGCGAGCACGGCTGCATCTATTGCTACGCGCGGCCCAACCACGGCTACGTGGGCCTGTCGCCGGGCCTCGACTTCGAGTCGCGCCTCTTCGTCAAGGTCGATGCCGCCGAGCGCCTGCGCGCCGAACTCGACGCTCCCGCCTATCGCTGCGAGCCGATCAACCTCGGGTCCGCCACCGACGTCTACCAGCCGATCGAGCGCCGCTACGGGCTCACGCGAAAGCTGATCGAAGTGATGTCCGCGCGTCGCCAGCCGTTCACGATCGTGACCAAATCGTCGCTGGTCGAGCGCGACATCGACCTGCTGGCGCCGCTCGCCCGCGACGGGCTCGTCGGTGTCTACGTGACGGTCACGACCCTCGACCCCGACCTGGCCCGGCACTGGGAGCCGCGCGCCGCAGCACCGTGGCGTCGCCTGCAGACCATCCGCCGGCTGCGCGAGGCCGGCATCCCGGTCGGCGTCTCGCTCGCGCCTGTTGCGCCATTCCTGAACGAGCCCGAGATCGAGCAGGTACTCGCCGCCTCGTCCGAAGCAGGCGCGCAGATGGCGTTCTACCAGGTGCTGCGCCTGCCCTGGGAGCTTCGCGAGCTCTTCGTGCAATGGCTCGGCACCCACTACCCCGATCGCGCGCGGCGCGTGCTGCGCCGCCTGGCCGAGATGCGCGGCGACCCGGGGCAGGCGCGACTCAACGATCCGCGATTCTTCAGCCGCATGACCGGGCACGGGGCGTGGGCGCAGCTGATCGGGCTTCGCTTCGACCTTGCCGTGCGGCGGCACGGGCTCGACCGGCACCGGCTCGAACTGCGCACCGACCTGTTCCGCCGGCGCCCCGACGAGCGCCAGCTCGGCCTGTTCTGAGCGTCGCCCGGCCCGATTGTCCTGCGTGCCCGAGCAGGCTATAATTGCCGGTTTTCCGATTACGGACCGAAGGATACGGATATGGTCGTCATCCGACTGACTCGCGGCGGCGCCAAGAAGCGTCCCTTCTATCACATCGTCGTGGCACACAAGCAGAATCGCCGCGATGGGCAGTTCATCGAGCGCCTCGGGTACTTCAACCCGATCGCGGCGTCGAACGAGGTGGCCCTGACGCTGGCGCCCGAGCGCATCGATTTCTGGAAGCAGCAAGGCGCGGCGGTGTCGCCCACGGTCGCGCGGCTGGTCAAGCAACACGCGGCCCGGCAACCCGCCGCGGCCTGACGGCCGCCCGGGCGGCTTCATGAGGTGCGCCGCTGAGCCTGTCCCGCAGCGACGACCCCACCGGTGCGTCGAGCGGCGCGCCGGATGAACTGCCTGCCGACGCGGTCGCGCTCGGCAGGGTGGCAGGAGCATGGGGGGTGCGCGGTTGGCTGCGCATCGTCCCCTTCAACGATCCCCACGAATCGATCCTGACCGGCCAGCCTCGCTGGTGGCTGCGCGGGCCCGGCGGGTGCCGCCTGCTCGCGATCGAACAATCGCGCGTCCACGGCGACGACATCGTCGCGAAGGCCGGCGGCCTGGACGACCGGGATCACGCGCAGGCCCTGAAGGGCTGCGAAGTGATGATCAGCCGGGCGCAATTCCCGGGCGCGCCGGCCGGCGAAGTCTACTGGGTCGACCTGATCGGCTGCACGGTGCGCAATCCGGCGGGCGAGTGGCTGGGGGTGGTGACAGCCGTCGACGCGTTCGGCGCCGATCCGGTGCTGCGGCTCGACGCGCCGGGCGAGGCGCCCGGTTCGAGTGTCCAGCGGCTGATCCCGTTCGTCCCCGCGTTCATCGTCGAGGTCGACGTGGCGGGACGCAAGGTCGTGGCCGACTGGGAACTCGACTATTGATCGACGGGCCATGCGATTCGACGCCATCACGATCTTCCCGGAGATGTTCGAAGCGGTCACCCGCTACGGCATCACCGGGCGCGCGCACGAGCGCGGGCTGTGGTCGCTCGCCTGCTGGAACCCGCGCGACTTCGCGTCCGACGCGTACCGCAGCGTCGACGATCGCCCCTACGGCGGCGGCCCCGGCATGGTCATGCTGGCGCAGACGCTCGCCGACGCGATCGCGGCGGCGCGCGGAGCGGGCCCGGGCGGGCGGCCGGTGATCGCACTGTCGCCGCAGGGACGCCCGCTGGACGACCGGCACGTGCGCGAACTCGCGACGGGTGCAGGCGCGATCCTGCTGGCCGGGCGCTACGAGGCGATCGACCAGCGGCTGATCGACCGCCACGTCGACGAGGAGATCGCGATCGGCGATTTCGTGGTGTCGGGCGGCGAGCTGCCGGCGATGATGCTGATCGACGCGGTCGTGCGGCAGATGCCGGGCGCGCTGAACGACGCCCGGTCCGCGGCCTGCGACTCGTTCGCCGACGGCCTGCTCGACTGCCCCCACTACACCCGCCCCGAGGTGTTCGAGGGCGTGCCCGTGCCGGAGGTCCTGCTGTCGGGCCACCACGCCCGGATCGAGCGATGGCGGCGCGAACAGGCGTTGCGCGCGACGCTGTTGCGCCGACCCGAGTTGATCGTGCGCGCCCGCGAGCAGGGGCGCCTGGGCCCCGAGGACGAGCGGATCCTCGCGTCGCTGCAGGCCGACCGGGCGGGCGACGCCCCGGCCCCGCCGACCCGCACAGGCTTGGCGGACGATCCGAAAAAAGCTTAGAATGCAAAGCTTTGCGGAATTCCGCATCAACCCCATCCTCTGCCCGGCGATAGACCGGTCCGGTGCCAGCGGCGCATGCGCCGCCAGCGCCGGTTGCGAAGCCCCGGTGCTTCCGACCCTCCGGACAACAACGGCCAGCGCACGATGGATTCAGGAGCATCCGGCATGGATCTGATCCAGCAACTCGAGCAGGAAGAGATTTCCCGCCTCGGCAAGAGCATCCCCGAGTTCGCCCCCGGCGATACCGTCATCGTCAGCGTCAACGTGGTCGAGGGCAGCCGCAAGCGCGTCCAGGCCTACGAGGGCGTGGTCATCGCACGCCGCAATCGCGGGCTGAATTCGTCGTTCATCGTCCGCAAGATCTCCTCGGGCGAGGGCGTCGAGCGCACGTTCCAGCTCTATTCGCCGCTGATCTCGAGCATCGAGGTGAAGCGCCGCGGCGACGTTCGCCGCGCCAAGCTCTATTACCTGCGCGACCGCTCGGGCAAGTCGGCCCGGATCAAGGAAAAGCTGCCCGGCAAGTCGGCGCGCGCCGGCGGCGCGACGGGCGCCTGATCGGGGGCGCCTGATCGGGGGTGCGTGTCGGCGTCCGTCGGGTTGCGACGGCGCCTCGCGCGCCGTATCGGTCGGGGCGGTGCGCGCCGCGCGTTCGAGACACGGCGAGGAGCAGTGCGAAGGGCCTGCTGCAGGGCGCCGACCAGCGCGCGGATTCCACTACAGGGCGCTCACCGGCGCCCTGTTGTATTTTCCGGATCATGGACACCGAGTCGAACCATCGCGGTGAGCGGCCGAGCACGCCTTCCGGCGAGCGGCCGAGTACGCCTTCCGGCGAGCGGTTGACCACGCCTTCAGGCGTGTGGGCCGAATTGCCTCGATTCGATCCGCGCGAGATGCCGATCGCGGCGGTCGACGAAGCGCTGCCGGCCGTGCACGTCGAACGATTGGGGCCCGATGCGCTGCGCGGGCGCTTCGCGCAGCCCCCGTCGTGGCAACCGGAGCAGACGGACGATCGCTTTCGCGTCGACCAGTCCGCGCCGCGCGACGCTGCGGTGCTGGTGCCGATCGTCGCGCACACGGCCGGGACGACCGTGCTGCTCACGCAGCGCACGCTGCATTTGCGCCATCACTCGGGCCAGGTGGCGTTTCCGGGCGGGCGCGTCGAGCCCGGCGATCCCTCGCCGGTCGATGCGGCGCTGCGCGAGGCTCACGAAGAGGTGGGGCTCGAGCGCTCGCGCATCGAGGTGATCGGCCGGCTGCCCGAATACCTCACCGGCACCGGTTTTCGCGTGACGCCGGTCGTCGCCCTGGTGCGGCCGGGGTTCGACCCGCGGCCCGACCCGGCGGAAGTCGCGCAGGTGTTCGAGGTGCCGTTGGCGTTCCTCATGGATCCGCGCCATCACCAGCGCCGCCGCGTACGGCTCGCCGTGGGCGAGCGCACCTTCTTCGCCATGCCCTATCGCCCGCCCGGCGCCGCCGAAGAGCATTTCATCTGGGGTGCGACCGCGGCGATGCTGCGGAACCTGTATCGTCTGCTCGTGGCCTGAGCGGCCAGGCCGGGAACGGGATGGGATTTGTCGCACTGATCTTCGCGCTGCTGATCGAGCAGGGCCGGTCGCTGCCGGGCGACAACGCCGTGCATCGCGCCGCGATCGCGCTGGCCGACCTGGTGCGCGGGGCCAGCGACGCCGGCGAGCGGCAGCAGGGGGCGTTCGGGTGGCTGGTCGTCGTCGCGATCGGCGTGGGCGGCGTCGCGCTGCTCGAGTGGATCGCCGCGATGCTGCACCCGCTCGCGCTGTTCGTCCTCCACGTCGCGGTGCTCTACCTGACGGTCGGCTTCCGGCAGTTCAGCCACGCCTTCACCGAGATCCAGATCGCGCTCGCGAGCGACGATGCCGATGGCGCGCGGCGCGTGCTCGAGCGCTGGCTGAGCCAGGCCGATCCCGACGACCTGTCCGACCGGCCGCGTCGCGAGACGCCGGTCAACGAGATCTGCCGGCAGGCGATCGCGCACGCGCTGGTGGCTGCGCATCGCCACGTCTTCGGGCCGCTGTTCTGGTACATCCTGCTGCCGGGCGCCATCGGGCCGGTGCTGTACCGCTTTGCCGAGATGCTCGCGCGGCGCTGGGGCAGTGCGGTGGCCGAGGGCGCCAGCCGGGTCGAGGAACCGTACGGGTTCTTCGCCGCGCATGCCTACCGGGCGATCGACTGGCTGCCGGCGCGACTGTCGGCGGCCGGATTCGCGATCGTCGGCAACTTCGAGGACGCGGTCTACTGCTGGCGCGGAGCGGTGGCCGCGGGCACCACCGACGACCAGCGCGCGCTGCTGCTCGCTTCCGGGGGCGGGGCGCTCGGCTTGCGCGTCGCGGAACCGGCGCTCGAGGCGCGATGGGCGGCGGGCGAGCAGGGCTTCGAGTGGCAGGGCGCCGAACCCGACGCGAGCGGCCTGCGCAGTTCGGTCGGGCTGGTCTGGCGCTCGGTGGTGCTGTGGATCAGCCTGTTCGCGATGATCACCATCGCGGCGTGGCTCGGGCGCTGAGTCAGACCGCGTCGTCTTCGATGCGCAGGTACAGCCGGTAGCGCAGCGCGTCGATCTCGCCGCGGCCGGCCGCCTCGCGGATCGCGCATCCCGGCTCGTCGTGATGGCGGCAGTTGTTGAACCGGCAGCGCCCGAGCAGCGGCACGAAATCGCGCATCGCGTGCATGCGCTGCGACTCCGAGAGGTGCGCGAGCCCGAAGCCCTGGAAACCCGGCGTGTCGACGATGCGCGCGTCGCGCGCGACCTCGTCGGGGACGTCGAACATGCGGCTGAACGTCGTCGTGTGGCGGCCGCTCGACAATGCGGCCGAGATCGCCTGCGTGCGCAGGTCGGCGTCGGGGACCAGCGTATTGACGAGCGTCGACTTGACCATCCCCGACTGGCCGATCAGCAGCGTCGTGCGTCCGGCGAGCCAGGAGCCCAGCCGCTCGCGGGCTTCCCGCGGCCGTGCGCCGGCTGCGATCTCGAACACCTCGTAGCCGAGCGCGCGATAGGCCGCGATCCGGCCGGCGATCGCGCGCGCCGCCTCGACGAGATCGGACTTGTTGGCGATCAGCGCGGCGCCGATGCCGGCGCTCTCGAGCGCGATCAGCATGCGCATCAGCAGCGCTTCCGAGAACGGCGGGTCGCCAGCGACGACGATCCCGGCCTGGTCGACGTTGGCCGCGAGCAGCTTGCTGCGCCAGCGGTCGCTTCGCTGCAGCGCGGTTCGCCGCGGGCGCAACGACTCGATGACCGCCTGGTCGGTGCCGATCAGCCGGACCTCGACTTCGTCGCCGACACAGAAGTCGGTGCGCTTGCCGCGCGTGACCGCGACGCGGTCGGGCCAGGCGTTCGCGCACGAGCGCACGTAGAACAGGCGGCCGAAGCTGGCCGCGATCCGCGCGAGTTCAGTTGCCGCCGCGGCCGAAGACGGCATCGCTCTTGGCCGCGCAGATGAAGTCGTTCTCGGAGATGCCGCGCACCGAGTGGGTACTGAAGCGCACCGTGCAGCGGTTGTAGGTGACGAGCAGGTCGGGATGGTGGTCCTCGCCGTGCACCATCCAGGCCAGCGCGTTGACGAACGCGATCGTGTCGTAATAGTCGCGGAACGCGTAGCTGCGCTCGAGCGCGCCGTCGCGCAGGCTCCAGCCGGCCAGCTCGGTGAGCTGAACCTCGATCTCGCTGACGGTGTAGGCGCGCTCGCCGCCGATGGGTCGCGACTTGCGGGCGAGCAACTGCTGGCGGGGAATCGGCGCCTTCATCATGCCCCCTGCAGGCGGCCGATCCGCAGCGACGCGGGCGGATGCGAGTCGTAGAAGGCCGAGTGGATCGGATCCGGCGTGAGCGTCGAGGCATTGTCCTCGTAGAGCTTGACCAGCGCGCTGGCGAGGTCCTGCGCACGAGCGTGCGTGGCCGCGTAGGCGTCGGCCTGGAACTCGTGCCGGCGCGACGCCCAGCTGAAGAGCGGCTGCAGCAGGAACGTGAACACCGGCAACGCGAGGAAGAAGAGCACCAGCGCCGCCGCCTCGAACTCGCCGGCATCGGGAGTGACGCCGAGCCCCTGGTAGAACCAGCCCTGGCGCGAAAGCCAGCCGAGCAGCCACAAGCCCGCGAAGCTCGCGGCGAACATCAGGACGATGCGCACGAGCACGTGCCGGTGATGGAAGTGGCCGAGTTCGTGCGCGAGCACCGCCTCGATCTCGTCGGCGCTGAGCCGCGACAGCAGCGTGTCGAAGAAGACGATCCGCTTGCTGCGCCCGAGCCCGGTGAAGTAGGCGTTGCCGTGAGCCGACCGACGGCTGCCGTCCATCACGAACAGTCCCTTCGAGGCGAACCCGCAACGCGCCAGCAGCGCCTCGACGCGCTGGCGGATCGTCGCGTCGGAGAGCGGCTCGAAACGGTTGAACATCGGCGCGATGACGGTGGGGTAGAGCACGAGGACGACGAGGTTGAAGGTCACCCAGACCGCCCACGCCCACAGCCACCAGAGTCCGCCTGCGCTGCGCATCAGCCACAACACCACCGCGACCAGCGGCAGGCCGAGCGCCGCGGCGATCGCGGCGCCCTTGAGCGCGTCGGCGACGAACAGCCGTTGCGTCATCCGGTTGAAGCCGAACCGCTGCTCCAGGCGGAACTGCCGGTACCACTCGATCGGCAGGTCGACGAGCGCGCCGATCAGCGCCACCGCGGCGACGAACAGGATCTGGCGGACGAACGGATGGTCGGGCAGCCACGCGGCGAGCGTGTCGAGCAGCGCCTGCAGCCCGCCGAACAGCGTGAACCC
Organism: Burkholderiaceae bacterium; assembly: GCA_046347945.1. Lineage (GTDB taxonomy): Bacteria > Pseudomonadota > Gammaproteobacteria > Burkholderiales > Burkholderiaceae_E > Zeimonas. Next base: position 20,694 of record JAXMFB010000016.1, on the reverse strand, counting down.
GAGCAGCAGCAGCGCGCCGACCAGCGCCTCGAGCATGCCCAGGCGCACGCGAGCCACCGTGTAGTCGGCCGCCCGGCGGTGCGCCGCCAGCGGGACGCGTTCGGCGAATCGCGCCGGCACGGCGTCGCGATGCCGTGCGACGTGCCGCACCTGGCGCGTGGCGAGCCAGAAGCGCACGACGATCGAGACCACCAGCGCGGCGGCGAAGATCATCGAGAAGGCGAGGACAGTCAAGGCGATCGCTGTGCGAGAATCGACGACGGAGAAAAAATTATGTCACAGCAGCCTGCGCCGCCCGGTGGCGCCCCCGCGAGCGGGGAGGGATCCGCCTCGCCGCGCAAGCCCGACGAGTCGCTGCTCGTCTGGGTCGACATGGAGATGACCGGCCTGAATCCGGTCGTCGACCGCATCATCGAGGTGGCGATCGTCGTCACCGACGACTCGCTGCAGATCGTCGCGCAGAGCGAGGCGCTCGCGATCCGCCAGCCCGCTGCCGTGCTCGACGCGATGGACCAGTGGAACCGCGCGACGCACGGCCGCTCCGGGCTGGTCGACCGGGTGCTCGCCTCGCCCTGGACCGAGGCCAGCGCCGAGCAGGCGCTGCTCGACTTCCTGGCGCCATGGGTGCCGCCGGGGAAGTCGCCGATGTGCGGCAACTCGATCTGCCAGGACCGGCGCTTCATGGCGCGCTACATGCCGCGACTCGAGGCGCACTTCCACTATCGCAACATCGACGTGAGCACGCTCAAGGAACTGTGCAAGCGTTGGCGCCCGGAGGTGGCCAAGGCGTTCGTGAAGCGCAGCGCGCATACGGCCATGGCCGACATCGCCGAGTCGATCGACGAGTTGCGCCACTATCGCGACAACTTCCTGTCGCTGGCGCCGCCGACCTGAATGGCGCCGTCGGCGCGCCACACGCGCGCCAGGATCGCCGCCAGCGATGCCGCCGCGATCGCCAGGCTCGCCCCGGAGGCGATCCAGAAGCCGCGCGCGCCGGCCACCTGCGGCGCCCACGCGTGCCCCGAAGCCGCCGCTTCGAAGGCCAGCCACCAGCCTCCGCCGAGGCCCACGCCCCAGAGGCTCGCCACGTAGACCAGCATCGGCAGCGTCGTGATCCGGTAGGCGCGCAGGATGAACGAGCACATCGCCTGGGCCGCGTCGAACAGATGGAATGCCGCGACCAGCGCCAGCAGCGGCGCGGCGGCCGCGACCAGCGTCGCGTCGGTGGCGTAGAGCGCGGCCAGCCGTTCGCGCGAGGCGAACATGGCGAGCGCGATCGCCGCTGCGCAGCCGAGCGCGACGCGGATGCCCGCCCATGCCCGCGCGCGCGCCTCGGCAGGGCGGGCCGCGCCGAGCGATTGCGCGACGAGCACGCTGGTGGCCGTGGCCAGCGCGAGCGGCACCATGTACGCCAGTGCCGCGAGGTTTGCCGCGATCTGGTGGCTCGCGGCCGTGGTGGCGCCGAGACGCGCGAGGAACAGCGCCATGAAGGTGAACGAGGTCACTTCGACCAGATAGGTCGCGCCGATCGGCACGCCGAGCGCGAGCAGCCCGCGCAGTCGCGCGAAGTCGGGGCGCACCAACCATCGGCCGCCGACCAGCCCGAGCTTGCGGTACAGCGGCTCGGCGCGCAGCGCCGCGAGCGCGAGCAGCACCGACAGCCACGCGACGATGGCCGACGCGACGCCGCAACCGGCGCCACCCAGCGCGGGCACGATGGTTGCGTCGCCGTGCTGCCAGCCGTGCATGAACAACGCGTTCAGCGGCACCTTCAGCGCCACGCCCACCAGGTTGATCGCCATCACCGCCTTCGGGCGCGAAACCGCGTTCGACAGTGCGTGGAAGACGCGAAACAGCAGCGCGGCCGGCAGGCCTGCGGCCGCCGCCCACAGGTAGGTGCGCGCGACCGCGGCGACTTCGGGCGGCGGCTCGCTCAACGCGAGCCAGAGGTCGCTGGCGGCGAGCGCAGCGCAACCGGGCACCATCAGCAGCAGCGCCAGCCAGACGGCCTGGCGCGTCTCCAGGCCGATCTGCTCGAAGCGCTGCGCCCCGTAGTGCTGCGCGACGATCGGGCTGAGCGCGAGCAGCACGCCCATCAGCCCGATGTAGACGCTGATGTAGACGCTCGCGCCCAGCCCGACGGCCGCGACGTCGACAGTCGACAGCCTTCCCGCCATGACGGTGTCGATCACGCCGTTGAGCATGACCGCGACCTGCCCGACGAACACCGGCCAGGCGAGCTTGAGGATGTCGCGCGTCATCGCGCGCCGGGCCGGCTCCGCTCGGCGTCGCGCCGGTAGAGGCGGAACCGCTCGTCGCGGTCGCTGCGGCGCTGGCCCTGCCAGACGAGCGACCACCCGGGCTGCGGGCCCGGCACGGTGCGCGCGAGTGGACCGTCGTCCTGGATCAGCAGCCAGTCGCATCGATCACCGCGCGCAGCGAAATTCATTCGCGCGAAGTACTGGAAGCTCGCGCGCGGCGCCCGTTCGAGGTCCTGCGTCGCGACGCAGGCATCCTGGCCGTCGAAGGCGGCGGCCAGCCGCGTCGCCACTTCCCGGTAGGTGTTGCGCTCGTTGAAGACCGGCAGCCACAGGGTCATCAGCAGGAACCACGCGAGAACCAGCCCGCCGCACGACAGCGCCATCGCGCGCCAGATCATCCGCGGTTGCCGCGAGATCCTCCAGCGCACCAGCGCCAGCCAGGCGAGCGTGGCAAGCCCGCCGAGGGCGATCTCGACGGCGATCCACTCGGGTGCGAAGCCCGGAGCGATCTGGCTGGCGCGATAGGCCATCCGCGGCGGGAAGCCGGTCATCAACGCGATCCAATAGGCCCAGATCACGACGCCGAACAGCGAGAAGCTGGTCACCGCGAACCAGTCGATCAGGCTCACGATGCCGCGCTTGAGCGTCGGCATGCCGACCGCCGCCAGCATCGCCAGCGGCACCGTGACCGGCAGCAGCCAGCTCTCGCCGCCCGACGGCGAGGCGAGCGCGCGCAGCGCCAGCGCGATCGCGGTGAGCATCGGCAGCGCCACCGCCGGCTCGCCCCAGCGTCCGCGCCAGCGCCAGGCCGCCCACAGCGCGACCGGCCAGGCGGGCCAGTAGAACCACGGGATCGTGCGCGCGAAGTAGCCCAGCGAGTCGGCGGTGGGGCCGGCGATCGCGCCGAGGTTCCACGCGGCCCAGTCGAGCAGGTGACCGCGTTCGGCGGCTCCGCCGCCTGCGAGCAGCAGCGGCCAGGGCAGCGCGCCGGCGACGGCTACCGCCACTGCCAGCGGCAGCATCCGCCAGCCGACGAGCCGATACGCGCGGCTCGCCAGCGGCAGCATGACCAGCACCAGCAACAGTGCCACCGCGGTGCCGATGCCCCGACTCAACAGCGTGGCGGCGATCGCCGCGCCGGTGATCGCTGCGCCGGCCGCCGGCCGTTCCAGCGCCAGCGCGCAGCCGAACAGGAACGCCGCGATCCAGGCGACCTGGGCGGGATCGGCAGTGGTCTCGTGCATGCGCACGAGCAGGCCGAACGTGGCCATCAGCACCAGCAGGCCCGAGTCGGCGATCGCGCGGCCGAAATCGACGTTCGAGGCCGACGCGCCGAACGGGTCCGACGGCTGCACGCCCGGCCGGCGCGCGAGGCCGTAGGTCGTGTACCAGACCAGCACCAGCGCGAGCGCGAGCAGCGCGACGACGGCCAGGCGCACGCCGCCGTGCTCGCCGACCAGCGGCGCCGCCAGCTTGCCGATCGATGCGACGATCCAGAAGGGCAGCGGGCCTTCGGAGGGCACCGGGAGGTTGCCGATGTTCGGCATCAGCCAGTCGGCGGCGTCGCCGCGGATCATCGACAACGCGATGCCGAAGCCGGCAGCGTCCTGGGTGCGCCATGGATCGCGGCCGATGAAGCCAGGCAGCACGTAGAGCGCGCACAACAACAGCAGCGCCCATCGCGGCAACTTGCCTGCTTCGAGTTCGGTGACGATGAATGGTTTCATGCGGCTGCGCGCAACGATAGAGCAAAAAAGGCAGCGAGGGCTGCCTTTTCGACTGCGGCAGCGCACGCTGCCCACGAGGTCCGCGCGGTCGCGGCCCCGTCGCTCTTCGCTCGCCGCCTGTGGCGGGTTCCGGCTCGCCGCCTGCGGCGAATCGCGGGTTACTTGCCGGTGCGCGCGAACTTCTGGCGGAACTTCTCGACGCGGCCGGCTTCGATGATGCGCTGCTGCGCGCCGGTGTAGAACGGGTGCGACTCGGAGGTCACGTCGAGCTTGAACAGCGGGTACTCCTTCCCGTCGTCCATCTTGATCTTCTCGCGCGTGGCGACCGTCGATCTGGTGACGAACTTGAAGCCGTTCGACATGTCCATGAAGACGACTTCGCGATAGTCGGGGTGGATGCCTTGTTTCATGACTGGGTCTCCGAATCCCGGCACAGTCCGGGATTCTGGTCGAATCCCGGCACAGCCCGGGATTCTGGTCTCGATTCGGGAAAAGCCTTGAATTATAAGGGCTTTCGCGTGCTTCGCGCAAGCCGTCCGGCGCCGCGGCGTTCAACCCCCGCGTCGCATCATGTCGAAGAATTCCTGGTTGTTCTTGGTCTGGCGTACCTTGTCGAGCAGGAACTCCATCGCCTCGAGCTCGTCCATGTCGTGCAGCAGCTTGCGCAGGATCCAGATCTTCTGCAGCAGTTCGGGCTTGATCAGCAGCTCTTCGCGGCGCGTGCCCGACCGGTTGATGTCGATCGCGGGGTAGACGCGCTTTTCCATCATCCGGCGGTTCAGGTGCAGCTCCATGTTGCCGGTACCCTTGAACTCCTCGTAGATCACCTCGTCCATCCGGCTGCCGGTGTCGATCAGCGCGGTGGCGATGATGGTGAGCGAGCCGCCTTCCTCGATGTTGCGCGCCGCGCCGAAGAAGCGCTTGGGCCGCTGCAGCGCGTTGGCGTCGACGCCGCCGGTCAGCACCTTGCCCGAGGCCGGCACCACCGTGTTGTAGGCGCGCGCGAGCCGGGTGATCGAGTCGAGCAGGATGACCACGTCCTTCTTGTGCTCGACCAGCCGCTTGGCCTTCTCGATCACCATTTCCGCTACCTGCACGTGGCGCGTCGCCGGCTCGTCGAACGTCGACGCGACGACCTCGCCGCGCACCGAGCGGGTCATCTCGGTGACCTCTTCCGGACGCTCGTCGATCAGCAGCACGATCAGCACGACGTCCGGGTGGTTGGAGGTGATCGCGTGGGCGATATGCTGCATCAGCACGGTCTTGCCGGCTTTCGGCGGCGCGACGATCAGCCCGCGCTGGCCTTTTCCGATCGGCGCGATCATGTCGATGATCCGCCCGGTGATGTTCTCCTCGGCCTTGATGTCGCGCTCGAGTACCAGCGGCTTGTTCGGGTGCAGCGGCGTGAGGTTCTCGAACAGGATCTTGTGCTTGCTCGCCTCGGGCGGTTCGCCGTTGATCTTGTCGACCTTCACCAGCGCGAAGTAGCGCTCGCCTTCCTTCGGGGTGCGCACCTCGCCTTCGATCGAGTCGCCGGTGTGAAGATTGAAGCGGCGGATCTGCGACGGCGAGATGTAGATGTCGTCCGTGCTCGCCAGGTAGGACGTCTCGGGCGAGCGCAGGAAGCCGAAGCCGTCGGGTAGCACCTCGAGGCAGCCGTCGCCGAAAATGGTTTCCCCGGTCTTGGCCTTGCGCTTGAGGATCGCGAACATCAGCTCCTGCTTGCGCATGCGCTGGGGACTCTCGATCTCCAGGCCGGTGGCCATCTCGATCAGCTGCGAGACGTGCAGCGACTTCAGTTCGGACAGGTGCATCGGGTGGTTCTCCCCGCGGGGATTTTGCTGGGAACGGACGGAAATCAGGGGCGCGGCTGGCAGGCCGCTAGACATTCGGGTCGGGGTGCGGGCGGGTGCAGCCCGTGGACGGCGGGGGCGGGGTGCGGCAGACGGATCGGTCGCCGCGACGCGCCCCGGCGTCAGCCGCCGGGAGCCGGTCGGCGCGTGCGATAAAGCCGCACGAACCTTCGAGCGGCTGGAAGCTTACAACGAATCAGAGATGGCTGTCCAGAAACAGCGTGAGCTGCGATTTCGACAGCGCGCCGACCTTGGTGTCGACGACCGCGCCGTTGCGGAACAGCATCAGCGTAGGGATGCCGCGGATGCCGTACTTGGCCGGCACCGACTGGTTTTCGTCGACGTTGACCTTCACCACCTGCAGCTTGCCTGCGTAATCGCGCGAGATCTCGTCGAGGATCGGCGCGATCATCTTGCACGGGCCACACCACTCGGCCCAGTAATCGACGAGGACCGGCGCGTCGGACTTGAGGACGTCCTGCTCGAACGTGGCATCGGATACGTGCTTGATGGTCATTTCTGCTCCCGGGATTGCGACAAACATAGCACACACCCGGCCGGCCTCGCGGGGCCTGCCGCAGGCCCCGACGGGCGGCTGATAGAATCGCCGTGGGCGGGCCTCCCCGCAGTGCGGCGTGGTCAACCTGGTCAGGTCCGGAAGGAAGCAGCCATAGCCATTCCCCGTGCGTGCCGGGGTTCCGGCTCGCCCACCCGTTCATTCCCCGCCGGTTGCCGATGCCATGACCCATCAGGTGCTCGCCCGCAAGTGGCGACCGCGCGATTTCCAGTCGCTGGTCGGCCAGGACCACGTCGTGCGCGCGCTCTCGCACGCGCTCGGGACGCAGCGGCTGCACCACGCCTACCTGTTCACCGGCACGCGCGGCGTCGGCAAGACCACGATCGCGCGGATCCTCGCGAAGGCCTTGAACTGCGAGACCGGCGTCAGCGCCAGGCCCTGCGGCCGCTGCGCGGCCTGCGTCGGCATCGACGCCGGGCGCTTCGTCGACTGCATCGAGCTCGATGCAGCGTCGAACCGCGGCGTCGACGAGATGACGCAACTGCTCGAGAACGCGGTCTACGCACCGACCGCCGGCCGCTACAAGGTGTACGTGATCGACGAGGTCCACATGCTGTCGACGCACGCGTTCAACGCGATGCTCAAGACGCTCGAGGAGCCGCCGCCGCACGTCGTCTTCGTGCTTGCGACCACCGATCCGCAGCGGGTGCCGGTCACCGTGCTGTCGCGGTGCCTGCAGTTCAACCTGAAGAACATGCCGCCTGCGGCGGTGGCGGCGCACCTGGCCACGGTGCTGTCGGCCGAGGGCGTCGACTTCGATCGCGGCGCGCTCGACCGCATCGGGCGCGCGGCCGCCGGCAGCATGCGCGATGCGCTGTCGCTGCTCGACCAGGCGATCGCCTTCGGCGGCGGCGAGGTGCGCGAGCCGGCAGTGCGCGAGATGCTCGGCGTGGTCGACGCCGCCTGGCTGGTGCGGATCCTCGACGCGCTGGTGGCTGGCGATGGACGCGCCCTGGTCGGGCTCGCCGACGAGATGCTCGGCGGCAACGCGCCGTTCGAGCGCACGCTGGCCGACCTCGCGGCGCTGCTGCAGCGGATCGCGCTGGCGCAGGTGGGTGCCGTCGGCGACGCCGACGATCCGGCCATGCTCGAACGCCTCGCGGCGGCGATTGCCCCGGAGGACCTGCAGGTCTGGTACCAGATCGTGATCCACGGCGCGCGCGACCTCCCGCTGGCGCCCGACGCGCATGCGGGGTTCACGATGGTGCTGCTGCGGTTGCTCGCATTCGGGCCGGACCACGGCGACGCCGCGGGTGCTGCGCCGCGGCCCGGGGTCGGACACGCGCAGGGTGCGGCGGGGAGCCCTGCGAGCGCGCCCGCCGCTCCGAGGGCCCCGCGCGCGCCTGCCGGCGCCCCCGCCCCGACGCCGCCCCCCGCCCCCGGTTCGGCCGCATTGCGCGTGGCGATGGCCGGGCGCGGCGCGGTGCGTGCGCCGGGCAATGCCGCGCCGGCTTCCGGGTCGGGCAGCGCATCGGAGCCGACTGCCGGCGGTGCGCCGTCCGCGGCGGCGACGCGCTTCGACGGCGACTGGCCGGGCCTGGCGGCGCGGTTGCAGGTCGGCGGCTTCGTGCAGCAGTTCATGCATCAGAGCGAACTCGTCGAGGCCGAAGGCCTGCGGTTCCGCGTGCGCGTACCGATCCGGCCACTGGCCGAGCCTGCGACGGTGAACCGCGTCCGCGAGGCGCTCGGCGCGCATTTCGGCGCGCCGGTGCGGCTGGACGTCGAGGTCGGCCGCGTCGGCGGCGGCACCGCGGCGGCAGCGTCGGCGCGCGACCGCGCCGAGCGGCAGGCGCAGGCACAGGCATCGATCGAGGCCGATCCGTTCGTGCGCACGCTGATCGAGGATTTCGACGGGGCGATCGTGCCCGGTTCGGTGCGGCCGATCGAGCGCCGCGATACCACTTCTGGAGACGAGGAATGATGAAGCAGCAGCTCGCGGGCCTGATGAAGCAGGCCCAGCAGATGCAGGAAAACATGAAGAAGATGCAGGAGCAGCTCGCCCAGGTCGAGGTCGAGGGCCAGTCCGGGGCCGGCCTCGTCAAGGTGACGGTCACCTGCCGCAACGACGTCAAGCGGATCGCGATCGATCCGAGCCTGCTCTCCGACGACAAGGACATGCTCGAGGACCTGATCGTCGCGGCCATGAACGACGCACTGCGCAAGGCCGAGCAGACCGCGTCGGAGAAGATGGGGTCGGTCACCGCGGGGCTGCCGCTGCCGCCCGGCTTCAAGATGCCGTTCTAGGCACGCGTCGTTGGCGATGGGTCTGCGCTTCCGTTCGCGCCTGCGGTCGCTGCAGTCGTCGGCGGGCCGCGCGCCGCGGCCGCCGTCGGCGCGGCGTGCGCCCTCAGGCGGTCGGGGCGATGACGGCGGCGGTCGGCGCTGCGCGCCGACGCTCCTGCGCTGCTCGACCTCGGGGTCGTGCGGCGCAACTCGCTACGCTCGCTTCGCGAGCTCCGCTCGGACAGGGCGCCGCAAGTCAGAAGTACGAAGCGCGCTTCGCGCGCCGACCCCGAGGCTGCGCTGCTCGGCGCCGCCGACATCGCCCCGACCGCCTGAGGGCGCACGCCGCGCCGACGGCGGCCGCGGCGCGCGGCCCGCCGACGACTGCAGCTCTGGCAGCGTTGGTGGTGTCCGGATCGAAGACGGGGCTCTTGCTCACGAGCACCACGACGGTATCGGCAAAGGCGCCACCCGGCGGTCGGCGCCTTTGCGCGCGCCCACGGAGCGCGCAAGATGAAGGCTCCAGCTCCGCTCGACGCGCTCACCACCGCGCTCAGGCGCCTGCCCGGCGTCGGCGCGAAGTCGGCGCAGCGCTTTGCCTACCACCTGCTCCAGCACGATCGCGAGGGCGCTGCGCTGCTGGCGCACGCGCTCGCCGATGCGACCGCACGCGTGCGCCACTGCACGCGCTGCAACACGTTCACCGAGCTCGAAGTCTGCGAGACCTGTTCGTCGCCGCGCCGCGACCCGTCGCTGCTGTGCGTGGTCGAGACGCCGGCCGACCAGCTCACGATCGAGCAGACGTCGAGCTATCGCGGGCTGTACTTCGTCCTGATGGGGCGGCTGTCGCCGCTCGACGGCGTCGGCCCGCGGCAGATCGGGCTCGACCGGCTGCTTGCGCGTGCCGCCGACCCGGCGCTTCGCGAGGTCATCCTCGCGACCAACTTCACGCAGGAGGGCGAGGCGACCGCGCACTACATCGGCGAGATGATGCGAGCGCGCGGCCTGAAGGTGAGCCGGCTCGCGCGCGGCGTTCCGGTGGGAAGCGAGCTCGAGTACGTCGATCCGAGCACGATCGCGCAGGCGTTGCGCGACCGGCGCACGGTCAGCGAAGGCGCGGTCGGCGATCCGCGCGAACCACCCGAAGGGCACGACCCGGGAGGCGAGCCCCGATGAGCGCCCGGCCTGCGGGCGGCGACGCGACGGCGGGCGCCGGCGGGCACCCGGCCGGGGCGGCTCCTGCGCCTGGCCCGTTGTCCGGGCTGCGCGTGCTCGAGCTCGGGCAGCTGATTGCCGGTCCTTTCGCGGCCCGGATGATGGCCGAGTTCGGCGCCGACGTGATCAAGGTCGAACCGCCGGCGCGCGACGGCCACGAAGGCGGCGATCCGCTGCGCAAGTGGCGCAAGCTCCATCCCGACGATCCATCGGGCACCTCGCTGTGGTGGTACGTGCAGGCGCGAAACAAGCGCTCGGTGACGCTCGACCTGCGCGTCGCCGCCGGCCAGCGCATCGTGCGCGAACTGGCCGCCCGCAGCGACGTGGTGATCGAGAACTTCCGGCCCGGCGCGCTCGAGAAATGGGGGCTCGGCTACGAGGTGCTCTCCCGCGACAACCCGGGGCTGATCCTGGTTCGCCTGTCGGGTTACGGGCAGACCGGGCCGTACCGCGACCGGCCCGGCTTCGGCGCGATCGCCGAGTCGATGGGCGGCATGCGTTACGTCACCGGCTTTCCCGACCGGCCGCCGGTGCGCCTGAACCTGTCGATCGGCGACTCGCTGGCCGCGCTGCACGGCGTCATCGGCGCGCTGATGGCGCTGCACGGGCGGCGCGAGACCGGGCGCGGGCAGGTGGTCGACGTCGCGCTCTACGAGGCCGTGTTCAACATGATGGAGAGCACGCTGCCCGAGTTCGACCGCTACGGACTCGTGCGCGAGCGCACCGGCACCAACCTGACCGGCATCGTGCCGTCGAATACCTATCCGACCGCCGACGGCCGGCACATCGTCATTGGCGGCAACGGCGACTCGATCTTCAAGCGGCTGATGCGGGCGATCGGGCGCGCCGACCTCGCCGACGACCCGGCGCTCTCCGACAACGCCGGCCGCGCCGCGCAGGCGCAGCGGATCGACGACGCGATCGCCGCGTGGACGTCGGCGCATACGCTCGACGAGGGGCTCGACGCGATGGCGCGCGCGGACGTGCCGAGCGGCCGCATCTACAGCGTCGCCGACATGGTGGCCGACCCGCAGTACCTCGCGCGCGCCATGATCGAGCGGGTGCGCCTGCCCGACGGCACGCCGCTCGCGGTGCCGGCCGTGGTGCCGAAGTTGTCGGAGACGCCCGGAGCGACCCGCTGGGTCGGGCCCGCGCTCGGCGAGCACACCGACGCGGTGCTGGCCGAGCTCGGCTACGACGCCGGGGCGATCGCCGCGTTGCGCGCCGAAGGCGTGGTGTGATCGGGTTTTCGGCACTGCCGCGGGCTTGACTCATCGGTTAATCTGGCGGCCGATCCGGGCAGGCCGCGCGCCTGTGGACAACCGAACCGACAGGAGACATCGACATGCGCAGACGCATTCTCACCGCGGCCCTGGGCGGCATCGTCGCCGCCGTGCTGCCGCTTGCCGCCGGCGCCCAGGCGCCGGAGAAGCCGAAGCTCACGATCGCCGTCGGCGGCAAGGCGGCGTTCTACTACCTGCCGCTCACGATCGCCGAGCAGCGCGGCTACTTCAAGGAAGAGGGACTCGACGTCGAGATCGTCGACTTCGCCGGCGGCTCGGCGGCGCTGCGCGCGGTGGTCGGCGGCTCGGCCGACGTCGTCTCGGGCGCCTACGAGCACACGATCAACCTGCAGGCGAACAAGCAGTACTTCAAGGCCTTCGTGCTGCAGGGCCGCGCGCCGGCGATCTCGCTCGGCGTCTCGACGAAGGCGAAGTACCAGTCGCCCGCCGACCTGAAGGGCATGAAGATCGGCGTGTCGGCGCCCGGCTCGTCGACGAACATGATGGTCACCTACTTCCTGACCAAGCACGGCATGAAGGCCTCCGACGTGTCGTTCATCGGCGTGGGCACCGGCAACGCCGCGCTTGCCGCGATCCGGTCCGGGCAGATCGACGCGCTGTCCAACGTCGATCCGGTGATGACGATGCTCGAGCAGAAGGGCGACGTGAAGATCGTCGCCGACACGCGCACGCTGAAGGGCACCGAGCAGGTGTTCGGCGGGCCGATGCCAGCCGGTTGCCTGTACGCGCCGGAAGACTTCGTGAAGAAGCATCCGAACACCGTGCAGGCGCTGACCAACGCGATGGTGAAGGCGCTGAAGTGGCTGCAGCAGGCCGGGCCGTCGGACATCATCAAGACCGTGCCCGAGGCGTACCTGCTCGGCGACCGTGCGCTGTACCTCGCCTCGTACAACAACGTCAAGGACGCGGTCAGCCCCGACGGCATCATTCCCGACGTCGGCGCGAAGACGACGCTCAAGGCGATGGCGAGCTTCAATCCGAAGGTGAAGCCCGACCAGATCGACCTCTCGCGCACCTACACGAACGAGTTCACGCGCAAGGCGCTCGCGAAGCTCAAGTGAGCGGCGGCCATCGCATCGGAGAGGGCGCGGCGGCCGCTTCGGCGCCCGCGCTCGCCCTCGAGGGCATCACCTGCACGTTCGTGTCGCGCGACGACCCGTCGCAGCGCTACACGGCGGTGCGCGACGTCACGCTGCGGGTGGCGCCCGGCGAGTTCGTCTCGGTGGTCGGCCCGACCGGCTGCGGCAAGTCGACGCTGCTCAACGTCGGCGCCGGCCTGCTCGAGCCTTCCGCCGGCCGCATCGACGTGTTCGGGCACCGACTGTCCGGCATCAACGCGCGCGCAGGCTACATGTTCCAGGCCGACGCACTGATGCCATGGCGCAGCGCGCTCGACAACGTGATCGCCGGCCTGCAGTTCCGCGGCGTCCCCGACGCGCAAGCGCGGCACCAGGGCGAGCAGTGGCTCGCCCGCGTCGGGCTGGCCGGGTTCGGAGACCGCTATCCCCACCAGCTTTCGGGCGGCATGCGCAAGCGCGCGGCGTTGGCGCAGACGCTGATCCTCGACCCGGACATCATCCTGATGGACGAGCCGTTCTCGGCGCTCGACATCCAGACGCGACAGCTGATGGAGAACGAGGTGCTCGAGCTCTGGGCGGCGCGCCGCAAGGCGGTGCTGTTCATCACGCATGACCTCGACGAGGCGATTGCAATGAGCGACCGCGTGGTCGTGATGTCGGCCGGTCCGGGCTCGCGCCCGATCGGCGAGTTCGTCGTCGACCTGCCGCGGCCGCGCGACGTCGCCGAGATCCGCACGCAACCCGCGTTCGTCGAGCTGCACGGGCGCATCTGGGCGGTGCTGCGCGAGGAAGTGCTCGAGGGCTACGCGCAGCAGAAGCGCGTCGCCTGAGAGCCGTCGATCGAGCGCCGCGCCCGGAGCCATGAAGACCTCCCGATCGAAGCTTCGCGTCTACCAGTTGCTGGTGCTGGCGCTGGTCATCGGCGCGTGGCACGTCCTCACCAGCCCGACGATTCTGCCGCCGTTCTACTTCTCGAATCCCGACCAGGCCGCGTTCTTCTTCGGCGAGCCGTGGAAGGTGTTCGTCCGCGTCGTCGAGTGGTTCGCCACCGGCGAGATCTTCGTCCATCTGGGCGTGACGATGTTCGAGACGGTGGCCGCGTTCGCGATCGGCACCGTCGGCGGGCTCGCGGTCGGCATGTGGCTCGCGCTCAGCCCGACCGCGTCGGCGATCCTCGACCCGTACGTGAAGGCGGCCAACTCGATGCCGCGGGTGATCCTCGCGCCGATCTTCTCGATCTGGTTCGGACTGGGCGTCTGGTCGAAGGTTGCGCTGGGCGTCACGCTGGTGTTCTTCATCGTCTTCTTCAACGTCTACCAGGGCGTGCGCGAGGTGAGCCCCAACGTGCTCGCCAACGCGCGGATGCTCGGCGCCACCAATCGGCAGCTGCTGCGGCACGTCTACCTGCCCAGCGCGACCAGCTGGGTGTTCTCGAGCCTGCACACGTCGGTGGGGCTCGCCTTCGTCGGCGCCGTGGTCGGCGAGTACCTCGGCTCGGCGCGCGGCGTCGGCTACCTGATCCTGCAGGCCGAGGGTACCTTCGACATCAATACGGTCTTCGCGGGCATCGTCGTGCTGACCGCATTCGCGCTGCTGCTCGACGCACTCGTCGGGGTGATCGAGAGGCGGCTGATGAAATGGCAGCCGCGACAGGGCGAGACCGAGAAGCTGTAGGGGCGACCATGAGGATTCCGGCGGGCGGCCCGTCCGGATCGAACGGGGAGACCAGGATGAAGGCAGGCATTCGGAGGCGGATGGCGGGCGGCATCGCCTGCCTGGCGTTCGCAGCGGCGGCGATCGCCGCCCCCGACGAGGCGGCGCCGGCGTGGAACCACGACGTGGCGGTGGCGCGCGCAACCTTCGAGCGCGACACGGGCATGGCGCTGCGTGCCGGGTTCCGCATCGAGCCGACGGTCTTTCCGCGCTACTACGCGTTGCGTTCCGATGCGCCGGGGCGCCCCAGCGCCTATTTCCGCGACGACATGAAGTGGACGGCGAACGTGCGCTCGGCGGGCTGGTCGACCTCGGACAGGGCCGAGGGAAGCGCCGAAGGGCTGCTGCGCTGGCAGCGCGAGCAGGTCCAGGCGCTGCCGCTCGAGCGCCTGGTCAAGGTAAAGCGACGCACGCCGTTCGTCGCGGTGGTCTGGTCGGCGCCGGACTGCCCGTTCTGCCGCAAGCTCGAGCGTTCGCTCGAAGCGGCGGGCGCCTCGGTGTACGTGGTGCCGGTCGGACTGTCGGCCGACGGGTTCCGGCGCTCGGCGCAGGTGTATTGCTCGGCCGATCCGGCGGCGGCGTGGCGTGCGGCGATGGGCGAAGGACCGGCTGCCGGCGGCGGGCCGGTGCGCGACGGGTGCAGCTATCCGCACGACACGATGGTCGACATCGGCTTCTTCCTGGGGCGCGGGCGCCTGGCCACGCCGATCGTCGTGTTCGCCGACGGCTCGAGCATCGTCGGCTGGGACGACGAGCGCGGGCCGGCGCGGTTGCGAGAGGTCATCGCGGGCCGGCAGTCGTTTCCCGGGCGTTGAGGGAGGCGTCGACAGGCGACAGCGTGAAATCCTGCATGTCGGATATTCTTACATCGTCGCAGCAATCGCCTGGCCGGCCAGATTTTCCATCAGTCGAATCAATGGCTTGCAGGTGCAGAACAGACTGGCATCCGAATTGCTAGCTCCTTGTTCGGGGAAACCCGGTTCGAAGATGCAACACCCAACATGGGCAACAGGGAGATGAGCATGAAGAAGGCACTTGCGGCAGCCGCGATCGCGGCCGCAGCGACGTCACCGGCGTTCGCCGCGAGTTTCGTCAACGGCGGATTCGAGAGCGGAAACCTGGGCGGATGGACGCAGGGCGGGGGCTACTGGTACGGCGAGTTCCCGATCAATCCGGCGAACTACCAGCCGGGCGGCAGCTCTTACAACGCCGGGTACATCACCAACACGATCACCAACGCGGGCTACGACCCGATCGCCGGCGGCACGAACCTGTCGATGGTGCGCTACGGCGACCACTCGGTACGCGTGAACGACAGCAACAACAACAACTCGATCTCGACGATCTCGCAGAGCGTCACGAACTACGACGGCACGTCGATCAACTTCTCGTGGGCGGCGGTGCTCGAGTCCTCGCACGGAGCGACCGACTCGGACAACTTCATCCTGCGGGTCCGCGACGACGACTCGGGCGCGATCCTCTACAGCGCGGTCTACAACTCGGCCACCAACGGCAGCATCTTCAACCAGACCGGCTCGTGGTACTGGACGCCGTGGCAGGACGTGAGCCTGAGCGTGGCGCAGGGCGGCAACTACTCGATCATCCTGCTGGCCTCCGACTGCCCGTACGGCGGCCATGCCGGCTACGTCTACCTCGACGGCTTCGGCACGGTGGCGGGCGGCGGCGGTGACAACGGTACCGGCGGTGGCGACGGCCAGGTGCCGCTGCCCGGCTCGCTGGCGCTGCTCGGCGCCGGCATGGTCGGCCTGGGGCTGCGCCGCCGCGCGAAATAAGCGCGCGACGCGAGCAGCGAACGGTCGCGCGCGACCGGTTCCGCAGACGAGCAACGGCCACCTCGCGGTGGCCGTTGCCGTTTGTGCGCCCCCGGAGTCGCCGCAGCCGTGCGCGCCTTCCCGGCCGCAGAGGAGGGGCTTCGGCGAAGTGCTATCATTGACAGGTTTCGCCAATGCTCACCGGTTAGCGCCTGCCAGCCCCGTCACACTCTGCCGACCCCGTGTTCGCGCGACGCCGTCGCGGCGGGCGCGGGCCCGATCAGGACCCTCGATCAGGTCCGGGCGCGTCGGCGCGGGGTGCTCCGGTGACTTCCCCAGGAGTTGCCGTTGTCGCCCGAACCGCACGCCGAGTCCGCCCGCACCCCTGACGGCGCGGGCCTCATTCCCGAATTCGCTCCCGCCGTGCTGGCGCTGGCCGACGGCACCGTGTTCCGGGGCCGTTCGTTCGGCGCCGCGCTGCGCTCGGTGGGCGAGGTGGTCTTCAACACCGCGATGACCGGCTACCAGGAGATCCTCACCGACCCCAGCTACTGCCGGCAGATCGTCACGCTCACCTACCCGCACATCGGCAACTACGGCGTCAATCCCGAGGACGTCGAGGCGGCGAAGATCCAGGCCGCCGGCCTGGTCGTGAAGGACGTGCCGGCAAGGCTGTCGAACTGGCGCAGCGTCGAGTCGCTGACCGGGTACCTGCAGCGCGAAGGCGTGCCGGCGATCGCCGGCATCGACACGCGCAAGCTCACCCGGCTGCTGCGCGACCGCGGCGCGCAGAACGGCTGCCTGGTCGCCGCGGCGCGTCCCGGCGAGGCGATCGACGAGCAGGCGGCAATCGAGGCGGCGCGCGCGTTCCCGGGCCTTGCCGGCATGGACCTCGCCAGGGTGGTGTCGACCCGCGAGCCGTACCACTGGACCGAAGGCTCGTGGCGCCTGGGCGCCGGGTTCGTCTCGCAGTCGGCGCGGCGCTTCCGCGTCGTCGTCTACGACTACGGCGTCAAGCGCAACATCCTGCGGCTGCTGGCCGACCGCGGCTGCGAGCTGATCGTGCTGCCGGCGCAGGCCAGCGCCGACGACGCGCTGGCGCAGCG
The DNA here is from genome assembly GCA_046347945.1 of Burkholderiaceae bacterium. Taxonomy (GTDB): domain Bacteria; phylum Pseudomonadota; class Gammaproteobacteria; order Burkholderiales; family Burkholderiaceae_E; genus Zeimonas. Next base: position 3,864 of record JAXMFB010000016.1, on the reverse strand, counting down.
TCCCGACGGCATCTTCCTGTCGAACGGCCCCGGCGATCCCGAGCCCTGCGACTATGCGATCGCGGCGGTCCGCGAACTGGTCGACCGCGGGCTGCCGACCTTCGGCATCTGCCTCGGCCACCAGATCCTGGGGCTCGCCTCCGGGGCGCGGACGATGAAGATGAAGTTCGGCCACCACGGTGCGAACCACCCGGTGCGCAACCTCGACACCGGGCAGGTGCACATCACCAGCCAGAACCACGGCTTCGCGGTCGATCCCGCGTCGCTGCCTGCGAACCTTCGGGTCACGCACGTGTCGCTGTTCGACGGCTCGATCCAGGGGCTCGAGCGCACCGACCGTCCGGCGTTCTGTTTCCAGGGGCACCCCGAAGCGAGCCCGGGTCCGCAGGACATCCACTACCTGTTCGACCGCTTCACCGCCTCGATGGACGCGGTGCGCCCGGCGCGCGTATCCGCCGTCGCGCAACCCGTTCAATGACCGCAGCAACATGCCCAAGCGCACCGACCTCCGCAGCATCCTGATCATCGGCGCCGGCCCGATCGTCATCGGCCAGGCCTGCGAATTCGATTACTCCGGGGCGCAGGCCTGCAAGGCGCTGCGACAGGAGGGCTTCCGCGTCATCCTCGTCAACAGCAACCCGGCGACGATCATGACCGACCCGGAGACGGCCGACGTCACGTACATCGAGCCGATCACCTGGCAGGTGGTCGAGCGGATCATCGAAAAGGAGAAGCCCGACGCCATCCTGCCGACGATGGGCGGCCAGACCGCGTTGAACTGCGCGCTCGACCTGCATCGCAACGGCGTGCTGAAGAAGTACGGCGTCGAGCTGATCGGCGCCTCGCCCGAGGCGATCGACAAGGCCGAGGATCGCCTGAAGTTCAAGGACGCGATGACGAAGATCGGCCTGGGCTCGGCGCGTTCGGCGATCGCGCATTCGCTGGAAGAGGCCTGGGCGGCGCAGAAGAACATCGGGTTCCCGGTGATCATCCGGCCCAGCTTCACGCTGGGCGGCACCGGCGGCGGAATCGCCTACAACGGCGAGGAATTCGAGACGATCTGCAAGCGCGGCCTCGAGGCGTCGCCCACCAGCGAGCTGCTGATCGAGGAGTCGCTGATCGGCTGGAAGGAATTCGAGATGGAGGTCGTGCGCGATCGCGCCGACAACTGCATCATCGTCTGCTCGATCGAGAATTTCGACCCGATGGGCGTGCACACCGGCGACTCGATCACGGTGGCTCCGGCGCAGACGCTGACCGACCGCGAGTACCAGCTGATGCGCAACGCGTCGATCGCGATCCTGCGCGAGATCGGCGTCGAGACCGGCGGCTCGAACGTGCAGTTCGCGATCAATCCGCGCGACGGCCGGATGATCGTCATCGAGATGAACCCGCGGGTGTCGCGGTCGTCGGCGCTGGCCTCGAAGGCCACCGGATTTCCGATCGCGAAGATCGCCGCCAAGCTCGCGGTCGGCTACACGCTGGACGAACTGCGCAACGACATCACCGGCGGCGCGACGCCGGCGGCGTTCGAGCCGACGATCGACTACGTCGTCACCAAGATCCCGCGCTTCGCGTTCGAGAAGTTCCCGCAGGCCGATTCGCGGCTCACGACGCAGATGAAGTCGGTCGGCGAGGTGATGGCGATCGGCCGCACGTTCCAGGAGAGCTTCCAGAAGGCGCTGCGCGGCCTGGAGACCGGCATCGACGGACTGGACGAGCGCAGCGCCGATCGCGACGAGATCGCCACCGAGCTGGGCGAACCGGGCCCCGAGCGCGTGCTCTACGTCGGCGACGCGTTCCGCGTCGGCATGAGCGTCGACGAGGTCCACGAGGAGTCGGGCATCGACCCCTGGTTCCTCGCGCAGGTCCAGGAGATCGTCGCCACCGAGCGCAAGCTGGCCGGACGCCGGCTGGAAGACCTGACGAAGCCGGAGCTGCGCTGGCTCAAGGCCGGCGGCTTCTCCGACCGGCGCCTGGCGCGGCTGCTCGACACCAACCCGGACGCGGTGCGTGCGCGCCGGTGGGCGCTGGGCGTGCGCCCGGTCTACAAGCGAGTGGACACCTGCGCGGCCGAGTTCGCGACCGACACCGCGTACATGTACTCGACCTACGAGGACGAGGACGAGGCGCAGCCGACCGATCGGCGCAAGGTGATGGTGCTCGGGGGCGGGCCGAACCGGATCGGGCAGGGGATCGAGTTCGACTACTGCTGCGTGCACGCCGCATTCGCGCTGCGCGACGACGGCTACGAGACGATCATGGTCAACTGCAACCCCGAGACCGTCTCGACCGACTACGACACGTCCGATCGCCTGTACTTCGAGCCGCTCACGCTCGAGGACGTGCTCGAGATCGTCGCGGTCGAGAAGCCGATGGGCGTCATCGTCCAGTACGGCGGCCAGACGCCGCTGAAGCTCGCGCTCGCGCTCGAGGCCAACGGCGTGCCGATCGTCGGCACCTCGCCCGAGTCGATCGACGTCGCCGAGGACCGCGAGCGCTTCCAGAAGCTGCTGCACGACCTGGGCCTGAAGCAGCCGCCGAACCGCACCGCGCGCACCGAGGCGCAGGCGCTCGAACTCGCCGGCGAGATCGGCTATCCGCTGGTCGTGCGCCCGAGCTACGTGCTGGGTGGCCGCGCAATGGAGATCGTCCACGAACAGAAGGACCTCGAGCGCTACATGCGCGAGGCCGTCAAGGTGTCCGAGGACAGCCCGGTGCTGCTCGACCGCTTCCTGAACGACGCGATCGAGGTCGACGTCGACTGCCTGTCCGACGGCAGCGAGGTGTTCATCGGCGGCGTCATGGAGCACATCGAGCAGGCCGGCGTGCACTCGGGCGACTCGGCGTGCTCGCTGCCGCCGCACTCGCTGTCGCCGGCGGTGGTCGCGGAACTGAAGCGCCAGACCGCGCTGATGGCGCGCGCGCTGAAGGTCTGCGGACTGATGAACGTGCAGTTCGCGATCCAGCGCGACGCGGGCGGCGCCGACGCCGATCCGGCGGCGCGGCGCGGCGACGGCACCGTGTACGTGCTCGAGGTCAACCCGCGCGCGTCGCGCACGGTGCCGTACGTGTCGAAGGCCACCGGCCTGCAGCTGGCCAAGATCGCGGCGCGCTGCATGGTCGGGCGCAGCCTCGCCGACCAGGGGATCACGCACGAGGTCGTGCCGAAGTACTTCTCGGTCAAGGAGGCGGTGTTCCCGTTCGTCAAGTTCCCCGGTGTCGACACGATCCTCGGCCCCGAGATGAAGTCCACCGGCGAGGTGATGGGCGTGGGCCACACCTTCGGCGAGGCGTTCGTCAAGTCGCAACTCGGCGCGGGCGTGCGCCTGCCCGAGTCGGGCACGGTGTTCATCTCGGTGAAGAACGCCGACAAGCCGAAGGCGGTGACGATCGCGCGCTCGCTGCACGAGATGGGATTCGCGCTGGTGGCCACGAAGGGAACCGCTGCGGCCATCGCCGCGGCCGGCGTCCCGGTGACCGCCGTCAACAAGGTACAGGAAGGGCGCCCGCACGTGGTCGACCTGCTGAAGAACGGCGAGGTCTCGCTGGTGCTCAACTCGGTCGAGGAGAAGCGCGGCGCGATCGCCGACTCGCGTTCGATCCGCACGACTGCGCTGGCGCAGCGCGTGACCTACTACACGACGATCGCGGGCGCGCTGGCGGCGGTCGAGGGCATGCGATCGCTGCAGCGGCTCGACGTCTACTCGCTGCAGGAACTGCACGCCGGGCTTTAGGCCGGGCTGCGAGCGGGCGGCGCAGCAGGCGGGCGTGCGCGCGCGGCGCGTTTTGCGTTAGAGTTGCGCTGACAGACGGACCGCCCGGCTTCGCCGCCCGGCGGTCCGAGTCTTTTTTGGAGCGATG
>JAXMFB010000015.1:0-119450 GCA_046347945.1 Burkholderiaceae bacterium | reverse complement strand
GGTGTTGATGTGTACAGCCGCCGGCCGGTGGGTAGCCGGTGGGCAACGCGCCAGCGTTGTCCAGCGGCTATCCACGGGGAACGCGTGAGCGTTCAGGCGGGAACCCGGCGTGAGCCGGGCTGTGCACATCTGCACGGGCTCGTGGACTGGAGTCAAGCGGCGGCTCGGGTGAGCCGTCGGTTGATGGATTCGAACAACGCCGCGCGGGCCTTGTGTAGCTGCTCGGCGGCCGCATTGTCGCTCAGGGCGCGCGCCTGTGCCTGCAGGGCTTGCAAGGTGAGGCCGGGGCGCAGGTTGCGGCACGCCGGGCTCAGACTGGCGAGCTTCTCGAGCGGAGTCTGTACGAGGTGCTGCGGGTAGCGCTTGAGGACCTTGCCCTTGGCATCGACGCGCTCCTGGGCGAACAGGCACGGACGGTGCAGGTTCAGGTACGGGTTGAGGTAGTCGCGGCAGAACGCGTTCACCGGTGCCGCGAAGCGCTGCGGGATGTGGCTGTAGCCCAGGAACTTGCGCACCACCGCCCCGTTCTTGGTCTCGACCAGGGCGTTGTCGTTGGAGTGGCGCGGGCGCGACCGGGTCAGCTCGGCGTTGAGCTTGCCCAGCAGCCGGGCGACCCGATGATTGACGTATTCGCTGCCGTTGTCGGCGTGCACGCCCAGGATCGTGAAGGGGAAGGCCGCCAGCAGTTCGGTGAGCACGGGCAGCAGGTACGCCTCGGAGATTCTCTCGCAGCTGGCCACCACTTCCCACTGGGTCACGCAGTCCACCGCGTTGATGTGATACACCCCCTTGGCGCCGTCGCGATCGCCCTGGTGCACGCTGTCGATGCGGATGAAGCCGGCGCGCCCCTCGGGGCGCGGCGCCCGGCGCACGCCGATCGCGACCGTCTTGGTCGCGCGGGTGCCTTGCCAGTTCACCCGTGCACCCTGATAGCGTGCCGTGGCGCGCAGGTTGTACAGGTGCGCCACCGAGATCGCCGCCAGCCGCTCGTAACGGGCATCGCCATAGAGCTGCCAGGCGCGCTCGAACAGCCGTTTGGCCGCCGGCCCGCTGGGCGTGTCATGCAGCGCGTCGGTGTGCGCCACCAGCAGCACGTCGGCTTCGGTGTAGCGCCGGTAAAACCCCGCCACCGGCGCCCGGCGCTGACCCAGCGGGGTGTGAGCCACGAAGCGCCCAATCAGGCGCACCAGATGCTGGCGCGAGTAACCGCTGGTGTGCTGCAGGTAGCGCACCACCACGCCCTTGTGCCGGCGTGACAAAGCGGCATACCCGAAGCGCCCAAGCACCCGCTGTACGTGCGCTTGCCGCGCCGCCTCGCCTCCCGGCAACCGCGGCGATACCCCGGCCGTGCCCGCCAGGAACTGTTCCAGAGCCTCGATGCTGTCGAGCCGCTCTTCTTGCATGTCGATCACCATGTCCCGATGATCGACGGCGCACCCCCCTACCGCTTCAGACTCATCTCATGTTGGAAACACGAGACCTCGTTCAGACTCATCTCATATTGGAAAAGACTCATGAACGGCGATCGGCCGGTGAGCGCGTATCGTATCGGGGTTCCCGTGACCGCGCGGCACGGCGTGCTGCGGACACTGTCGCGATACAGTAGCGCGCGCCAATCGAACCGAGCCATGTCCAGAATCGCCGCGCCTTCCGTTTTCCTCGCCTTCGCCGCCTGCCTCGCATTGCTCGCGGCCCCCGCGCAGGCGCAATCCCCGTCGACGCACCAGCACAGCTTCAGCGGCGCCGAGCGCTGGGCGCACGTGTTCGACGATCCGCAACGCGACGCGTGGCAGAAGCCGCACGAGGTGATCGGGGCGCTCGCGCTGGCACCCGATGCCGTCGTCGCCGACATCGGCGCGGGCACCGGGTACTTCTCGGTGCGACTGGCCAACACGCTGCCGCGGGGCCGCGTCTACGCGGTCGACATCGAGCCGGACATGGTCCGCTACCTCGCCGAACGCGCGAAGCGGGAGAAGCGCGACAACATGGTCGCCGTCGCCGGCGAGCCCGGCGACCCGAGGCTGCCGGCCAGGGTCGACCTGGTGCTGATGGTCGACGTCTATCACCACGTCGATGACCGGGTCGAGTATTTCCGCAGGCTGCGCGGAGCGCTGAAACCGGGCGGACGCGTCGCGATCATCGACTTCCTGCCCGACGCCCCGGAAGGGCCGCCGAGGGCGGCGCGAATCCCCGCCGAGCGCGTGGTCGCCGAGATGAAGCGCGCGGGATTCGCGCTCGCGCAGGAGCATCGCTTCCTGCCGCGGCAGTATTTCCTGGTCTTCGAGCCAGCCCGATGACGCGGTGGGCCCGCATCGACCTGGCAGTTGCCGCGCTGCCGCGGGTCGACGCCTGCCCGAGCGTGGAGCCGATCCGCTATCCGGCCGAGTCGCCCCGCCAGCGGCGGTCGATGCCCCCACGACAGGCGTAGTATCCCAGCGGCGCAGGGACTGCGTCGCCCATCGCGCAACCGACGGGCGGCAGGCTGCTGCGCATCGGGGTCGTGGCCACGCCGGAAGAATCGTCGGTGCGCCGGACCGCCGAGGATTCCGGGCGAGGGGGAAGACATGCTGCAACTCGCCACACTGATCGGGCACCACGCGCACTTCCGCGCCGACGCCACCGCCGTCGTCTGCGGCGACGAGCGCCTGACCTACGCGCAGTTCGGCGCGCGCGTGGCGCGCGCGGCGAACCTGCTGCGCTCGCTCGGCATCGGCCGCGGCGACAAGGTCGCCACGCTGCTCGGCAACTCGATCGCGGCGCTCGAACTGATCTGGGCCGTGCCGGCGGTAGGGGCCGCGCTCGTGCCGCTGTCACCGCTGCTGATGCCCGCCGGCCTGGCGAGCCTGCTGCGCGACTCGGACGCGAAGTGCCTGGTGAGCCAGCGCTCGATGATGGGCACGCTCGAGGCGATCCGCGCCGACCTCGCGCCGCTGCTCCGGGGGCGCGTGCTGCTGATCGACGGTGCCGCGGGCGAAATCGGCGACTACGGTGCGCTCGCCGAGGCGCAGGCAGCCGAGTTCGTCGCCGAGCGCTGCGGCCCCGACGATCTCTTCAACATCATGTACACGAGCGGCACCACCGGCCTGCCCAAGGGCATCATGCACAGCCACTACGTGCGCTCGATGTACTGCCTGCTGATGGCCTGCGCCTACCGGTTCACGCCCGAATCGCGCACACTCCACGCCGGGGCAATCGTCTTCAACGGCGCCTACGTGACGCTGATGCCCACCTTCTACCTGGGCGGCACCTACGTCCTGCTGAAGCAGTTCGACGCCGAGGAGACGATCGCGACGATCGAGCGCGAGCGCATCACCCACATCATGCTCGTGCCGGCGCAGATCATCGCAATCCTCGGCTCGAAGCAGTACCGCCCCGAGCGGCTCGCATCGCTCGAATGCATCGTCTCGCTCGGCGCGCCGCTGCTTCAGCAGCACAAGGACCGCCTGAACGCGGATTTGCCGAACCGGTTCTACGAGCTGTACGGCCTCACCGAGGGCTTTGTCACCATCCTCGACCGCGACGACGCGGTGCGCAAGTCCGGATCGGTCGGGCAGCCGACGCAGTATTTCGAGATGCGGATCGTCGGCGACGACGGGCACGACCTGCCCGCCGGACAGGTCGGCGAGATCGTCGGCCGCGGCCCGATCCTGATGCAGGGCTACTACAAGCGCCCCGACCTCACCGCGCAGGCGATCCGCGACGGCTGGCTCTACTCCGGCGACATGGGCTTCGTGGACGGCGAGGGCTATCTGCACCTGGTCGACCGCAAGAAGGACATGATCGATTCGGGCGGGATGAAGGTGTACCCGAAGGACGTCGAGGAAATCGCCGCGCGCCACCCCGCGATCCGCGAGGTGGCGGTGTTCGGCGTGCCGCACGACAAATGGGGCGAGACGCCGGTGGCGGCGGTGATCCTCGAGGAAGGCGCGCAGGCCACCGCGGGCGAGTTGCGCGACTGGATCAACGAGCGCGTCGCGGCCCGCTACCAGCGCGTCTCGGAGGTCGTGATCATGGAGGACTTCCCGCGCAGCGCGGCCGGCAAGACGCTCAAGCGCGAACTGCGCGATCCCTACTGGGCCGGCCGGGACCGCAAGATATAGGTCGGATCGTCATGAACGTCTCCCTCGATCACGCGCACCTCTTCGCTTCGAACCTCTCGGCCACCGTCGGGTTCTTCCGCACGATGTTCGGCGCCACCGTGATCTGGGACGAAGCAGCGGCGGGAGTCCGGGTGGTGCGCCTTGCATTGGGTAGCACGTTCACAACGAACTGGCCCAGATCAGGTAACTGCCCCGCGGGCGCTCAATCGAGCGCCGCGGCAATCCTCCTGACTTCCTCCGGGGAGCGCTCGCCCGCGAGCGGCGTCCCCGGCATCAGGTATTTGCCCTTCGCGAGCCCGCCGACGAGCACCGGCTCGAAGCCGATCTCGCGCACCAGGCGCGAAGCCACCGCGATCGCCTCGGCATCGTCTCCCGCGATCGGCATCCCGATGCGCCCAGGCTGCTCGTGCACGGCGCCCATCCGCGCCGCGCCGATCGCGTTGAACGCGCGCACGATGCGCGCGCCGGGCAACAGTTCGGCCGACGCCAGGCCCACGCCCTTCTCGCGCGCCCAGGTCGCGATGTCGCCGTCGCGCCCCGGGAACGGGTTGCAGGTGTCGATCACGACCTTGCCCTTGATCAGGTCGCCGAGTTCCCTGCCGACATCGGGCAGCGACCGATAGGGCACCGAGATCGTCACGACGTCGCCGAACGCGGCGGCTTCGCGCGGCGTGCCGGCGTGCGCGTTCGGTCCGAGCTTCGCGGCAAGCGCCCGGTCGTGCTCGAGGGTGCGCGACGAGAACATCACCTCGTGTCCGGCCTTCACCCAGACCCCGCCCAGCGCGCTCCCTACGTTGCCCGAGCCGACGATGCCGATCCTCACCTTGCCCGGGCCCGCGTCAGCGGCTCGCGCAACGAGCGGCAGGCCGCCGATCGCGAGCGAGGCCGGAGCGAGCGCTGCGAGTCCCAGGAATTCCCGGCGATTGCGTTTCATGGTGTCCTCCCGCTTCACGGCACATTGCCGACTCGATCGCGTGTCCACGCGCCTCAGGCCGCGGGCAGCGACTCGACCAGTTCGATCATCCGCTTCCGCATCGCATCGTCGGGCAGCCGGCCGGTCGCGGCGCCCATGTTGTCCGTCATGTTGTCCGGCCGGCTCGTCGCCGGCGTGATCGAAGTGACCGACGGATGGCTCGCGACGTACTTCAGGAAGAACTGTGCCCACGAGTGCGAATCGAACTCGCGCGCCCACTCCGGCACGGTGCGTCCCGCCACCCGCCGCCACAGCCGCGTGCGGCCGAACGGCGCGTAGACGAGCACCGCGATGCCGCGGTCGCGTGCGAGCGGCAGGATCGTTCGCTCGGCGCCGCGGTCGTCGATTGCGTAGTTCGTGCCGATGAAGTCGATCGGTTCGCTGCGCATCGTGCGCAGCAGCGCGTCGTACTGCCCCTCGAAGGTCGTCGTCACGCCGATGTAGCGCACGCGGCCCTGCTCCTTCGCCTGCCTCAGGATCGGAAGCTGGGTGCGCAGGTCGCCCAGGTTGTGGACCTGGATCAGGTCGATCACCGGCTTGCCGATGCGCCGGAACGAAGCCTCGACCTGCTTGCGCGCCGCAGCCGGATCGGCCGCGCCGCCGCCCCACGGCGCGACGTTGAGCTTGGTCGCCCAGAAGAGGCGTCGCGCGATCCCGAGCTCCTGCGCGATGCGCCCCGCAACCTCCTCCGAGGCGCCATAGGCCGGCGCGGTGTCGAAGACGGTGCCGCCGAGTGCGGTCAGGCGCGCGAACACCTCGCGCAACGCGCCGACGTCCTCGTTGCGCGCAACCTGCGAAAACGTCGCCGAACTGCCCAGGCCGACGATGGGCAGCCGCTCGCCGGTCTGCGGAATCGCGCGGGTGATCGGCTCGGCTCGGGCGGTGGCCGCTCCTCGCGCAGCCTCGTCACCTCGCGCTCCGTCGGCGCCCTTCGCAGCGTCGGTGCTCCTTGCAGCGTCGGCACCCCGCGCCCCGCCGGGCGCCAGTGCCATGATCCCGGCTGCGGCCCCGATCCCCTTCAGCCAATCCCGTCGCGTCGTCATGCGTTCACTCCCTTCGCCTGCGCGGCGCCGCGCGCCCGCGCGCGTTGCGCGATGCCCAACCATACGCCGAGCGCCATCCAGACCACTGCCAGCGGCACCGCCAACGCGGCGAGCGCCGCGAGCCCCATCCCGAGCCGCCCCAGCAACCCCTCGGTCTGCGCGCCGACGACGTCGCCGACCCGGTAGACGAAGGTATCGATGAACGCCTTCGCCTTGTAGCGCTCGGCGCGCGAGACCGTGGTGAACAGCGTCTCGCGCGCGGGCCGCATGATGCCCCGCTGCACCGCGCGAAACGTCGCCTCGAACGCGACCAGCGCGGCAAGCGAACCGGCGATCGCCAGCCCGAGGAGGCCCAGCGCGGCGATCGCGGGCAACAACGCCAGCGCCACCGACGCGCCGAGCCGCTTCATCAGGTGTCCGGTGATGACTGCCTGCAGCACCAGCGTCGCCGCCTGCGTGATCATGTCGATCCGCGCGAACGTCGCGGTGCGCAGGTCGAGGTCGGCGCCGAGCGCCGCTACCATCTGCAGCCGGGTGAAGTAGATGAACGTGGCCATCACCGCGACGATCAGCACGTAGGCGCAGATCGCGAGCAGGTACGGGGATCGGAACACCGAACGAAAGCCCTCCCACGCGCTGCCCCCGATCACCGCGCGCACGTCCGGGGCGTCCTCACCGACCCGACTGCCGGCGCGCGGATCGGCGGGCATCCGGGCAAGCCACCAGGCTGCTCCCATCGCCAACAACAGGAACCCGGCCGCGACCGGCAACAGCGCCGGCGTCCCCAGCGGCCGCGCCAGCACGCTCGCGAGCCAGGGGCCGAAAATCGCCCCGAGCGTTCCGCCCACTGCGATCGCACCGAACAGGCGCTTGCTCTGCTCGAGCGTGAATCGGTCGGCCATCAGCGCCCAGAAGAGCATCGTGGCAAACAGATTGAAGACGCTGAACCAGACGTAGAAGACCTGGCCGGTGTGCGCCCCGACGCTGGCCGGCGCCAGTACCAGCAGCGCGTAGAAGCCGAGCAGGCCGAACGCGAAGAACAGGTAGGTCGCGGCGACGAACGCGACGCGGCGATATCGGCTCACCAGCCACCCGAACACCGGGTTGACCAGCAACGTGACGACGACGGTGCCGACGAACAGCCAGCGGATCGCGTCCATGCCGCGCTGCATGCCCAGCGCCTCGCGCGCGGGCCGCAGCACCATCAGCGCGGTGAGCACGCAGAAGAAGAACAGCCCCGCGACGAGCACCGGCCCCGCCTCGTCGCGGCGCACGTTCACGAACCGTTGCAGCAGGGCGGCAGCCATGACAGCATCACTGTGACGAGGAGACTCCGATGGCGCAAGACCCTCGCTGGTTCGACGGCTTCGACGCGGCGTTCCACGAAGTCGACGGCATCCGCCTGTTCGCCCGGGTCGGCGGCCGCGCCGACGCGCCGCCGATGCTGATGCTGCATGGATTTCCGCAGACGCACGCGATGTGGCACCGCGTCGCGCAGCGTCTCGCGTCGCACTTCCGCCTGGTGCTGCCCGACCTGCGCGGCTACGGCGACTCCGGCAAGCCGCCTGACGACCCCGAGCACGCCCACTACAGCAAGCGGCGCGTCGCCGCCGATCTCGTGGGGTTGATGCGCCGCCTCGGCCACGAGCGATTCTTCGTCGCCGCGCACGATCGCGGCGCGCGCGTCGCGCACCGGCTGGCGCTCGACCACCCGCAGCACGTGGCGCGCCTCGCCGTGATCGACATCGCGCCGACACTGGACATGTACGCCGCGACGGACATGGCCTTCGCGCGCGCCTACTACCACTGGTTCTTCCTGATCCAGCCGGCGCCGCTGCCCGAGCGCCTGATCGGCGGCGACTCGCTGTTCTACCTTCACAAGAGCCTCGGCGGATGGGGAAGCCAGGGCCTGGGCCACATCGAGCCGCAGGCGCTGGCCGACTACGAGCGGTGCTTCTGCATGCCCGAAACGATCCACGCAGCCTGCGAGGACTACCGCGCGAGCGCGGGCATCGACCTCGAGCACGACCGCGCATCGCGTGCCGCGGGCGAGAAGATCGCGTGCGACCTGCTGGTGCTGTGGGGCGAGCGCGGCGTCGTGCAGCGGCAGTTCGATCCGATGGCCTTGTGGCGCGCGCAGTGCGCGGGCAAGGTCAGCGACTGGGCGATGCCGGCGGGGCACTTCATTCCCGAGGAATTGCCGGAGGAGACGGCACGCGCGCTGGGCGATTTCTTCGGCGGCTGAGACGCACCGCCAGCGCCCAGGATGCGCAACGCCGTTCATTTGCAACCTGATGGTTGCATCTTTCAGGAAGCCGTCGTACGCTCCAGATACGCAACCAATGAGTTGCGCAAACGGGCGGCGAAGCGGATCGTTGCCGGCAGCGCGCCGGTCTCGTGGCCGCCCAGGGGTGCGGCGGCCCGCGTGGCCGCGGCGTGACACCGCAAACAGGAGCAAGACGAGCATGGACATGAGCACTGCGCTGGAAACCGACCAAATCGAACGAAGCGTCGTCGTCGCCGCCCCGCGCGATCGCGTGTGGCGCGCGCTCTCCAACGCCGAGGAATTCGGCACCTGGTTCGGCGCCGACCTGAAGGGCCAGAGCTTCGCGCCCGGAAAGCGCGCGCGGGGGCGGATCACCGTCTGCGGCCACGAGCACGCGTGGTTCGACGTGGTCGTCGAGCGGGTCGAGCCGCCGAACCTGCTCTCGTACCGCTGGCATCCGTATGCGGTCGACCCGACGGTGGACTACGAGACGGAGCAGCCGACGCTCGTGACCTTCATGCTGAAGGACGCGCCCGGCAACGCCACGCTGCTGACGGTCGTGGAGTCCGGTTTCGACAACGTCCCTCCGCACCGCCGCCTGGAAGCGTTCCGGATGAACAGCCGCGGCTGGGAAGCCCAGATCGACAACATCGCGCGCCATGTCGTCGCGTAGCGGCAGGCCGAAGAGTGCGGGCCGGCGCGATGCCGGCCTGCCTGGAATGGTCAAGTCGAGCGAGAAGCTCGCGAACGTGTTCGCGGCGCTGGGCGACCCGACGCGGCTGAAGCTCGTGGCGGTGCTCTGCGCAGGCGGCGCCCTGTCGATCGCGCAGCTGACGGCGAACACCGATATCAGCCGGCAGGGCGTCACCAAGCACCTTCAGGTGCTGGCCGACGCGGGCCTGGTGCGTGACCTCAGGCTCGGAAGGGAACGGCTCTGGCAGCTGGAACCGGAGCAGATCGAGGAGGCGAAGCGGACGCTGGACACCATCGGCAGGCAGTGGGAGGTGGCGCTGGGCCGGCTCAAGGCGTTCGCGGAGGAGCGCTAGTCGGGACGGGCTTGTGCGTCGCGGCAAGACAATCGGCGCGACGCGGGGCAGAGTGCGCTTGCGATCTGCACCGGGCCGCCAATACCCGAGGCAGGAAGTGTCACACTGAAACCGGCAGGGGAAGAACATGCATGGCACGGCGCGACGAAACTGGACGATGGCCGCAGCGCTGGCGGCACTGGGCGGCTGCGCGGGCCTGCTGCCGTCGCCACCAGGCACCGGGAACATGACGTTCTTCGTGACCAGCGTCGGCCCCGGCAAGGGCGCCAACCTCGGCGGCCTCGAAGGCGCCGACCAGCACTGCCAGGCGCTCGCGAAGTCGGTCGGGGCCGGCCATCGCACCTGGCGCGCCTACCTGAGCACGCAGGCGCCGTCGCTCACCGATACGAAGTTCGTCAATGCCCGCGACCGCATCGGCGCCGGTCCCTGGCAGAACGTCAAGGGCGTCGTGATCGCCCGCAACGTCGAGGACCTGCACTCGTCCCGCAACAACATCACGAAGGAGACGGCGCTCGACGAGAAAGGCCAGCTCGTCAACGGCCGCACCGACAAGCCCAACCGGCACGACATCCTGACCGGATCGAGGCCCGACGGCACCGCCTTCCCCGGCGCCCCGTTCGCCGACATGAGCTGCGGCAACTGGACCCGGGGCGGGCCCGAAGGCTCGGCGATGACCGGGCACCACGACCGCGGGGGCCTGGTCGAGAGCGCGTGGGCCACGTCCTGGAACTCGTCGCACCCGACGCGCGGCTGCAGCCAGGAAGCCTTGCGCGGCACGGGCGGCGACGGGCTCTTCTACTGCTTCGCGGAGAAGTGACGCGACCCGGCGCGCGAGGCCTCAGGCCTTGCCGCGCCGCGCGTCGACACTCCAGGCGCCCGCGCCCCACGCGGCAATCGCCAGCAGGCCGCCGATCACAGCCATGTTCTTGTAGAAGAGCAGATACGGAATCATCTGCTGGTCGGCCGGCACGGCCCAGTACGCGTGGAAGAGGAACGAAGCGACCAGCGTGAAGGCCGCCAGCACGATGGCCGCCAGGCGCGTGCCGAAGCCCGCGATCAACGCCAGCCCGCCGACGATCTCGACGACCAGCGCCACCACCGCGCCGAGTTGCGGCATCGGCAGCCCCACCGAAGAGATGTAGCCCACCGTCCCGGCGAATCCGGTCAGCTTGCCGATGCCGGCGGGCAGGAACAGCAGGGCCATCAGCAGACGACCGGCCAGCGCGAGGGGATCCTGAAGTTTGGCGAACATGTCGAGTCCTTGTCGAAGGGTTGAAAGAGAAGAATCAGGGAGCGAGATCGAACACCAGCACCTCGGCATCGGCGCCGTTGGCCAGCGCGATCCGGTCCTCGCCTTCCAGCAGCGCGGCATCGCCGGCGCTCAGGGGCTGGCCATTCACGTCGAGCCTGCCGCGCACCAGGTGCACGTAGCCTTTTCGAGCCGGATCGAGCACGAGCTCGGCACGCTCACTGCCGTCGAAGAAGCCCGCATAGAGCTTCGCATCGGCGTGAATCGTCACCGACCCGAGTGCGCCGTCGGGCGACGCGACCAGGCGCAGGGCGCCGCGCTTGTCGGAGGCCGGAATCGCCTTCTGCTCATAGCTCGGTACGATCCCGGCCACGTTCGGCTCGATCCAGATCTGCAGGAAGTGGGTGACCTGCCCCTCGGCGTGGTTGAACTCGCTGTGCTGCACGCCGGTGCCCGCGCTCATCCGCTGCACGTCGCCGGGCGGAATGCCCACGACGTTGCCCATGCTGTCGCGATGCGCGAGCTCGCCCGACAGCACGTAGCTGATGATCTCCATGTCGCGGTGACCGTGCGTGCCGAAGCCGGTGCCCGGCGCCACGCGGTCCTCGTTGATCACGCGCAGGTTGCCCCAGCCCATGTGCGCCGGGTCGTAGTAGCCGGCGAACGAGAACGAGTGGTAGCTCTTCAGCCAGCCGTGATCCGCGTAGCCGCGGTCCTGCGATTTGCGAAGGGTGAGCATGGTCGGAACTCCTCGTCGATGGGATCGATTCTGAGGCGAGCCGCCGGCTTCGAGGCTCTGCGGGTTCGATGGCATCATTCGAATTGTTTGAATGATCGGAGCCCGGATGCCGACCCCGCGCGACGTACTGACCCCCGATGCCCTGGCGATGCTCGAGGCGATTGCCGCGGCCGGCAGCTTTGCCGCGGCAGCCCGCGCGAATGGGCTGGCCCCCAGCGCCCTCACCTATCGGGTGCGGCAGCTCGAGGACGCGCTCGACGTGCTGCTGTTCGACCGCAGCTCGCGCCAGGCGCGCCTGACCGAGGCCGGCGCCGAGTTGCTGCGCGAGGGCACGCGCCTGCTGGCCGACATCGACGCGATCGCGAACCGCGTGAAGCGCGTGGCCACGGGGTGGGAGCCGCAGTTCACGATTGCGGTCGACAGCGTCGTCGACGGCGCCGCCGTGATGGAACTGTGCGACGCGTTCTTTCGCCTGAAGCCGCCGACCCGGCTCAGGCTTCGCGCCGAGGCCCTTTCAGGAACGCTGGAGGCGCTCGCCTCGGGGCAGGCCGATCTCGCACTCGGCGTGGTGATCACCGCCGGCGCCGCGGTCGGCCTGCAACGCGAATCGCTGGGCAGCCTTCGCTTCGTCTTTGCGGTGGCGCCGCATCATCCGCTGGCGCGCGCCCCCGAGCCGCTGAGCGACGACGCGATCCGCCCGCATCGCGCGGTGGCCGTGGCCGACTCGATCCGGCACGGCGACGGGCTCACGATCGGACTGCTGGCGGGCCAGGACGTGTTCACCGTGGCCGGCATTCCCGCGAAGCTGGATGCGCAGATCAGGGGGCTGGGCATCGGCTTCCTGCCGACCTGCCTGGCGCAGCCGTACATCGACACGGGGCGCCTGGTCGTCAAGCGCGTCGAACGACCGGAACACAAGATCCCGCTCAGCTACGCCTGGCGAAAGAGCGAACGGCCCGAGCGCGGGCGCGCGCTGCAGTGGTGGTTGCAGCGGATGCAAAGCCCCGTTACGCGTGCGGCGCTGCTTGGGGAGCGAGGCGGGCGATGAACGCGGCGGGACGGGTTCACGCCGCCGATTCGCCCTGCGTCGCCGATCAGGTCTGCCGCGCCGGCTTCTTCGCGCTCTTCAGCATCTCGCGGAAGATCATCTCCAGGCCGAAGTCGTAGATCGCGTCGAGCTTCGCGACCCGCAGGTGCCGCACCACCGCGGCCACGTGCGGATAACGCGCGCCTTCCTGGAAGTTCTCGAGCCTGACCGGCGTCGCGTCGGGCGCAGCGGCCCGGCTCGCCACCTCCGCCAGTCCCGCGCCGTTCATGTAGTAGCCGAACATCCGGAAGTAGCGCGCCGACAGCGCCGCGTCGAGCCCCAGATCGGCCATCGCCTCCAGGATGCGCTCGTAGAGATCGAAGCTGCGATCGGTGTTGAACCGGCGGTTGACCAGCAGGATGAACGCGCGCGGATGGCGAACGGCCAATTGCCGGTACGACGCGAACATCTTCTTCAGCCGCGTCGCCGGCGCCGCCGCTCGGCGTTCGGGCCATTCGATCTCGTCGAGCATCCGCTCCATCACCGCGTCGAGCACCTCGCCCTTGTTCCTGAAGTGGTGGTAGAGCGCCATCGCCTCGACCCCCAATTCGCTTCCCAGGCGGCGCATCGACAGGCCCTCCAGCCCGTCCTGATCGACGATCGCGAGGGCCGCCGACGCGATGGCCTCGCGGGTGAGCGGCGAACGCTCCGCGGCGCTGCGGGCTCGTGCAGCATTTTTTTTCATGCCGGTACTTTACATCGTAAAGTCATTGGAGTAAAACGTCCTTACACCGTAAGGTCACAGGCCTGTCGACCACGGTGCCCCACCCGAGGAGGTCGCCATGAATCCCGTTCGTCGCCGGCTTTCCGCACTGACGCTGCTCGCTTGTGCCACAGGCCCCGCCGCTGTCTCGGCAGCCGACACGGCCGCCGCCCCCGAGGTGGCCCGCTTCTTTCTCCTGGTCGGCCACTGGAAGGGGCACGGCGAACTGACCCAGTCCGGCCAGGCTCCGGCCCGGCTGACGCTCGACTACCGGTGCCGGAAGGCGGCGGCCAGTTCGGCGGTGTCGTGCGAGCTGAAGGCGCGCAACGGCACGATGTCGATCGCGGAAACGGACCTCTTCGGCGTCGACCCCGTCCGCCGGCAGGGTCACTGGTACGCGGTCACGAACCAGGGCGAGTCGCACGACCACCTGGTCGAATGGACCGACGCCCGGACCATGAAGGCACGCTATGCCTGGACCCAGGATGGCGCGAAGATGGAGGAGAACATCGCCATCCGTTTCGACGGCGCGCGCAGCATGAACTTCCGCAGCGTGGTGACCGCCGATGGCAACGAGGCAGCGGTGTTCGGGGGGACGCTGCGGCGCTAGGCGCGCCTGCGCGAGTCGGCTGTGTCGTCGCACGAACGCCTGTGCCGGAGGACTTCCATGAATCCACTGGATCCTGCCCTCGTCCGCGACCTCGACGCGGTCGAGGCTGCGGCTTACCGCGACATGTTCGCCGCGGCGCCTGCCGAGCTCGCGCCGCTCGGGCTCGAAACGCGCGAAGTGGCCGGCGCCACGTTGCTGATGGCGCCCGGCCTGCCCACGCCGATGTTCAATCGCGTGATCGGGCTCGGCAACGCGCAGGCCGCCAGCGACGACGACGTCGATCGCATCGTCGCCGCCTATCGCGAAGCCGGCGTCAGGTCGTGGTGGATGCACCTGTCCCCGGGCGCCCGGCCCGCGTCGCTGGCCGCGACGCTCGAGCGTCGCGGCTTCGCGCAGCCCGCGCGCGCCGCCTGGGCCAAGGTCTGGCGCGACGACGTTGCGGCGCCCGACGTCGAGACCGGACTCGAGATCCGGCCGATACGTTCCGGCGAGGAGCAGGCGCTCGCCGAGGCCCTCTGCGCGGCCTTCGAGATGCCCGCGAAGATGGCTCCGTGGTTCGCACACCTGGCCGCCCGTCCGGCCTGGCGGGCCGTCGCGGCGATCGACCAGGGCCGGATCGTCGGCGGCGGCATGCTTCACCTGCAGGATCGCTTTGCCTGGCTCGGCGCCGGCGGCGTGCGCCCCGAAGCGCGCGGCCGCCGCGCTCATCGCGCGCTGATGGCCCTGCGGATCCGGCTCGCGATCGAAGCCGGCCGCACCCGCGTGACCACCGAAACCGGCGAGCCGGTCGGCGACGAGCCGAATCCGTCGCTGCGCAACATGACGGCCTGCGGGTTCACGAAAGTCTTCGCGCGTCTCAACTTCGCGGCGCCGGCCTGAAGCCCGCCGCACGGTGCGCACCGATCGCGCATACCGGAGGCCCCATGTATCTCGGCATCTATCGTTTCGAAGGCAACGTGCCGGACCTGCTGGACGGCTACGACCGGATGATGCAGGCCGTCCCGCCCGCCGCGCTTCACCTGCACGTCTGCGTACCCGACGACGGCGGATTGTGGGTCTACGACGCCTGCCCGAGCCGCGAGGTTTTCGAGCACTTCGCGGCCAGTGCCGACTTTCGCGCGCTGCTGGCCGAGGCCGGCCTGCCGCCGCCGCAGGTCCGGCTGGTCGGCGACGTGCACCGCGCGATCGTCGGCGGCGAGCGACGGGTCTGAGCGGCTGGCGCGCGAAGCGCGTGCAACGCACGCGCGCGAGTCGCGCGCGTGACTCGACTCCCGACAGTCGCTTGCTCTCGGCGTTCGGCCGCTGCACGATACGAGCCGTGGCGCAAGGCGGACGCGCCGCGACGCGCCACGCTGCGCGGGACGCCGAGATCGAAGGACGCAGGCCAATTGAGCACCCCGAAGTCGACCAACCGGCACCCAGGCGGACCGAGCCGCCGCGCATCGCTGCTTCGCGTGTTCCGTCTCTGCACGTTCCGTCTTCGCGCGGCGCTCTTCGTCGCGGGCTGCCTGGCCGCCGCGCACGCCGCCGCGCTCGACCTGCCGCAGCACCGCAGCGTGCCCGGCGGCGTCGCGCTCGTCGACCTCGGCGCATCCAGCGAGCCGCCGCGCGTCACGCTGGACGACGTGCCGGTGCTGGTCGTCGGCGGTCCGCAGCGCTGGACCGCGGTCGTGGGCATCGCGCTCGCCGCCGAGCCCGGCGTGCGCCACGTCGCGGTTCGACGCCCCGACCAGGCCGAGGTGCGTCTGCCCCTCGTGATCGAACCGGTGCGCTACGCCGAGCAGCGGCTGCGCGTGGCACCCGGCAAGGTCGACCTCTCCGCCGAGGACCTCGCACGCTACGAGCGCGAGCGCGCCCACCTGGCCGAAGTGGTCGCGACGCGCAGCGACGCCGTGCCGCACTCGCTGAGGCTCCTCCAGCCGACTGCCGGGCAGCGCTCGAGCTCCTTCGGCCTGCGCCGCATCTTCAACGGCCAGCCGCGCAATCCGCATAGCGGCATGGACATCGCGGCGGCCACCGGCGCCCCCGTCGTCGCCGCAGCCACCGGCCGCGTGATCGACGTCGGCGACTACTTCTTCAACGGCAACACGATCTGGCTCGACCACGGCGGCGGCCTGCTGACGATGTACTGCCACCTGAACGCCGTCGCGGTGAAGACCGGCGACGTCGTCGCTGCCGGCGAGCGCATCGGCGAGGTCGGCGCTACCGGCCGCGTGACCGGCCCGCACCTGCACTGGTCGGTCAGCCTGAACCGCGCGATGGTCGACCCGGCGTTGTTCCTCGACGCGGCGGCGGGCGGCGACTCGCGGTAGGCGCGGGGTTCGAGCCGACCGGCCCAAATCCCCCGCCCGCGCGGGGCTTTCGTTGACCGCCGGCGACGCGGCTGCTTCAATTCGCGCTCCTCTCCAGGGGAGTAGCCGGCGCGGATTCCCGATTCCAGCGCCGCGGCATCGTCACTACGGCGTCGGTCGACCCGGCAATCGACCGCCCGCCCGGTGCCGCGACCCCGGGCGTTCACGCGCCCGCGAACGGCAAGACCAGCGAGGACCTTCGACCCATCCGTCATCCGACCCCTGCCAGGCCGGAGGAGCAAGGTTCCCTCGATGATCTCCATCGGTACCCCGCTGTTGTGGTCGCTGTTCGCGGCCTTCGTGCTCGTCGCGCTCGCGGTCGACTTCCTCGCCATGCGCCGCCAGGGCGCGCACTCCGTCACGATGCGCGAGGCCGGCATCTGGTCGCTGGTCTGGGTTGCAGTCTCGTTCGTCTTCGTCGCCTGGCTCTGGTGGCACCTGGGAGGCGCGTCCGGCGACGAAGCCGGGCGAACGCTGGCCGACGCCAAGGCGCTCGAGTTCGTCACCGGCTACCTGGTCGAGAAGGCGCTGGCGGTCGACAACGTCTTCGTCTTCCTGATGCTGTTCACGTACTTCGCGGTGCCGGCGGAGTTCCAGAAGCGGGCGCTGATGATCGGCATCGTCGGCGCGCTGGTGCTGCGCGCGGTGATGATCCTGGTCGGCGCCTGGCTCATCACGCAGTTCCACTGGATCATGTACCTGTTCGGCGCCTTCCTGGTCTTCACCGGCATCAAGATGTGGTGGGCCGCCGGACAGGAGCCCGACCTCGGCTCGAACCCCGCGCTGCGCTGGATCAATCGGCACATGAACGTCTCGCCGCACTACGACGGCGAGCGCTTCTTCACGAGGCAGAACGGCGTGCGGATGGCCACGCCGCTGTTCGTCGTGATCCTGCTGATCGGCATCGTCGACGTGGTGTTCGCGGTCGACTCGATTCCCGCGATCTTCGCGATCACCACCGACCCGTTCATCGTGCTCACCTCGAACGTGTTCGCGATCCTGGGCCTGCGCGCGATGTACTTCCTTCTGGCCGGCATGCACGAGCGCTTCCACCTGCTGTCGTACGGCCTGGCCGTGGTGCTCGCGTTCATCGGCACGAAGATGCTGCTGATCGACGTCTACAAGATCCCGATCGCGTGGTCGCTGGGCTTCACCGTGACGGTGCTGGCACTGACGATGCTGCTGTCGCTGCGCATCCCCGCGCGGCCGGGCGCAGCCGGCAGCGCCTATCCGTTCGGGGCGAAGAAGCGCGACGCGGAGGCGCCTCAGCAGAGGTAGCCCGGATCCAGGCGATTCAGCCGCCGCAGCAGCGCGGGCCACGCCAGCCCGCCCCCGGTGCCGCGAGTGACTGCGTGCCGCTGCGCCTTCGCCCCCTCGACGATCGGCGCGCCGATGCGCCGCAGCGGACCGGGACGTCCGGCGGCGGTGCCCGAGCACGTATGGAGCCCCACCTTCGGAAACCGCCAATTGACGGCGGTCAATACAGCGCAGTGGTCTCGCGCCTAGCCTGAACGGAGACTTCCACTTCCCTGTGCGGGAGGGATCCATGGGCATTCGACGTTCATCCGGCCTCCGCCGGCTGGCCGGCGCATTCGCTTTGGGCTCTGCGTTCGTAGTCACGCCGGCGTCGGCATGCCTGATCGAGTACAGCCTGGCCGCGGAGTCCGTTCCCTTGACGATCGACACGATCCTGACGATCGACACGAGCCTGCCGATCGCGCAGCAGGTCGCCTCATTCGAGGTCGTCATGTCGAAGGGAACGATCGACGAGCGGAGGCAAGACTACGCGGCGATGTTCGAAGACTTCGACCAGAAAGCGAATCAGCTGTTCGCGATTCTTCTCGAGGTGATACGCGCCGAACAGGAGGCGGACCTCCGGATCGTCCGGAATATCGCCGGTGCAGCGAGCTCGCTTGCCGAGGCTACGGCGGACCGGTATTCGCTGATCTTCTCGCTTCCGGATGGATCGGATCTCGTTCTTCCACTCGAGTACGCTGGAACCTGCATCGGTGCTGCACGGAGCCCATGGGCTTTCGTGGGCGAGATCCCCGAACCGTCAACCGCACTGCTCATCCTTGCAGCGGTGGCTGCGTCGTGGCCGGCGAAACGGCACTCGCGGCGTGTCGAGCCTCATGCAGGGCGTCGAACGAGCAAACCCAACATGACGACGACGCAAACAGCGAGCAGCGCCGGCGCGCAAGCCCAGAGAATGGTGGCGCGCGCCGACTGACCGGAGGCCAGCAACAGACCACCGGCCATCGGCCCGACGATCGACCCTATCCGACCCATCGCGGCGGCCCACCCTACACCCGACGTGCGCAAGGCCGGTTCATACAACGATACGGCCATGGCGGCTTGACCGAGACACCCCGCGATGAGACCGAGCCCCATCCCGCCGACGACCCACAGCGCCACTGGGCCGGAGAGCGCCAGGTAGACGGCCCCCACGATCGCCAGGATCGAGACTGCGATCAGCGGCGGCAACACACGAAACACGCCAGCCACCGCCGAAAACACGGTCAGCAGGATTGCGCCGAGCAGTCCGCCGACGCCAAAAGCTGCAAGCCCCTGCGGTGCCTGCTGAGGCGAGAAGCCGTAGCTCAGAAGCAAGGTCGGTATCCAGAGCTGGAGCGCGTAGGTCGAAACGAAGACCAGGAACGCGAAGCCCCAGATCAGTCCGGTCTGAAGCCTGAGTCCGGGCACCCACAACGCCTGCACCCTGCCCTCCGCGACCGGTGAACCCGATGTCACCGCTGCATGGTCGGTCGGCAGACCGAACCACAACACCGGCGCCAACAGCAACGGAAGGATGCCGCCGAGAACGAAGACCGACGTCCAACCGAAGTGGCCGATCAGCCAGCCTCCGGACAGGCCACCTATGACCGCGCCGAGCGACAAGCCCGCAATGACTGCGACGGCCACGACCTCCCGGCGTCTGGGGTCGAACTGCGCCACGGAGAGCGAAACCGCCGCCGGCAGCACCGCACCGAGTCCGATGCCGGTCAACAGTCGCAGAGCGGTCAATGAAGGGATCGACGTCGCCGCAGCCGTAGCGACCGAACCCAGGGCGAAGACCAACACGCCGGTCACGATCGCCCTGCGCCGCCCCAACCATGCCGACAGGCGTCCGCTCAGCATGTAGCCGACCACGGCGCCGGCACTGGTTGCCACCAGGGTCGGCGTAAAGGCGGACGGGGCCTGGCCCCACTCCCGCGCCAACGTCGGTATGACAAAGGCGATCGCCGTCGTGTCATAGCCGTCCAGAACGATGGTCAGGAAAGAGAGGATGAGGACGGCAGTCGGCGGCCATGCGCCACGCGCGTTGGCGTCGCTCACCGCGTACTCACCGTGATCACCTGTCCCCAGCGTCATCGATGTCTCCCGATGCTCGTCAGTCTCTTGTATCGGGCTGCTCGCACTCGACGCGGCATGCAGAATCGATATGCAGGACGGGCTTTCGATCCATGGTGGCGTGCGACCAGTCCGGAAGGTCGGACGGCATCGACTGACCCGGATTGCCGGTGCGGATGAAGTCGACCCACATGCGACGGACCAGCCTCGACAGGCACTCCACTTCGTCAGGGTCCCCGCCCCGGAGCATCGGCGCACCGGCAAATTCGCGCGCAGTCCCGAACACGAACGGCAACTCGATGCAGTGGCAGGCGCCGATCATGC
This sequence comes from Burkholderiaceae bacterium, assembly GCA_046347945.1. Classification (GTDB taxonomy): domain Bacteria; phylum Pseudomonadota; class Gammaproteobacteria; order Burkholderiales; family Burkholderiaceae_E; genus Zeimonas. The sequence goes on along the minus strand of JAXMFB010000015.1, from coordinate 99,608 downwards.
TTCCCTGTGGCGCCCAGTCGAAGCTGAACGCCCAGGCGCGCCGCCCCTGTCGCGCGGCATCGGCGAGCCAGCGACGGACCGGAGCCCGAAAGTACGTCTCCGCAGCCTGCTGACGATGCAACGCGTCAGGGTCGCCGATGTCCTTCGGCGAGCGACTGTCGGGAGGAATGAAAGCGGACATCTCGTCGGCGTTCCAGCCGACAATCACGTCGACCTGGCCCGCCGCCCTTTCCAGCGCGACGTCGTACGCTTCGTCAGTGGGCACGACCACGCCGTCTCCCACCGGAGCAAAAGGCGGATCGACCAGCCCTTTGGTGATTCCAAGGTCCGCCGCCAAGGTCGCCGATTCGCGCTGCGCTTCGAGCACGCGCGCCACGGAAAGGTCCAACGCATTGTCGATGAGCGGCGCTTGTCCGAGCCCGGCGCTGGCCACGCGCAGGAACTCCTCTCCGAACTCTGCGCTCCTTGCCGGCGAATACGGCCGGATGCCCAGCGCAGGGCTTTGCAGGATTGCGCGCTGAACCAGCGGGCGCGCGGCGTCCTGGCGAGCAAGCAGCATCACTGCCGAGTTTGCGCCCGCTGACTGACCCATGATCGTCACGCAGTCCGGATTGCCCCCGAAATGCGCGATGTATCGGTGCACCCAGTGCAACGCCGCTTCCTGATCGAGCAATCCCAGGTTGCCGTCGCTGACGCCGTCAGCCATCAGGAATCCTAGGGCTCCCAAGCGGTAGTTGGGGCTCACCACGACGATGTCGCCCTCGTGGGCCAGGCGAGCGCCATCGTACCAGTCGAGATCGCCGGCCCCCGACGTGTAGGCGCCACCGTGCAGCCAGAAGAGCACTGGGCGAGAGCGCGAGTCGCATCCGGGCGTCCACACCGTCAGGCGCAAGCAGTCTTCGGACTGCGCGCGCTCGAAATCGCCCATCACGGACCGCAAGCGCGATGGCAGTTGCGGCGCGACAGGCCCTGGCAGTCTTGCGTCGACGACCCCCGACCAGGGCACGATGGGCTGAGGTGGCTTGAACCGCCGCGCACCTGCGGTCGACGCAGCGTACGGGATTGCCCGAAAGCAGCAGACTCCGCCCGAACAGTTTCCCAGCAATTGGCCCCCGGGAAACCGGACACCGACATCTCCCTGCATTCGTTCCCCAGTCTGGCAATCACATGGCGGCAAGTCGACGGTAATCTATGGTCAAGCGATGGAGGCGGCAAGTAGCCGGGTGGCGCGACTGCCCGTTGCTGTGCGCAACGTGCGCTGGCGGACAACACCGCGTGCGCGCATGGACAAGACGGTGACGATCACGCTGCCTACGATGTCTCGATCCGGTCGTGCGCTCGTACGTGGCCGGCAAGAATTCTTCCTGGAGACCATACGGAATGACTAGGCACGCCATCTCCATGTCCGTGTCCGGCGCACTCTCGGCGCTGGCACTCCTCATGCCCCTTTCGGCAAATGCGGGTGCGCTGTCCGGCAAGGTTGTCGATCCGGCCGGCAAAGCCATCGAAGGCGCGATCGTCACGGCGACCGACGGGCGCGGTGTCGGCGTGTCGGTCTACACGAATCGTCAAGGGGCGTTCCGCCTCGACACCAGGCTGAAAGGCGAGCTCGACTTGCGGGTGCGCAAGCGCTACCACCGCGATGGCCTGCGCAAGATCCGGCTCGATGCGCCGACCACCTCGCTGCAGGTGAAGCTCGCACCGCTGACGGACCCCAAGGAGGTGTCGGACGATCACCCGGCGCTGTCCCATTTCTCGCGTATCGCGTTCGACGGTTCGCCCAACGACCCCTTCTCGCGCGAGCAGTTCGGGCGCGACTGCCTGAGCTGCCACCAGCTCGGCAACGCCTCCACGCGCCCACCGCGCTCGGTCGAGGGTTGGGTGCCGTCGGTGCAGCGCATGCACGGCTACCTGATGAACACCGACGCCGCGATGATCAAGGCGCGCGCCGAGCGGCTTGCCAAGGCCTTCGACGGCACGCCCGTGAACTCGCGGCCCGTCGAGCCCATCGATCCGCTGCTGCATAACGCGAAGATCTATCAATGGCGGCTGGACGGTGCGAACGTGCCGCACGACGCGGCCGTACACCGAGGCTCGAACAAGCTCTACTCCGTCGACATGTTCGCCGGCACCGTCATCGAGACCGATCCGAAGACCGGAAACAGCAAGACCTACGAGCAACCCGCCCAAGGCATGCCACCGGGCGGTGCATTCACCAAGATGGGGGCGCCGGCGCCCTATGGCCTCACCGTGCCGCGCGCGTCGCACAGTCTCGCGGAGGGCAAGGACGGCAAGTTCTACCTCGCCGACTCCATCGGCGGGTCGCTTGGCGTATTCGATCCGAAGACCAAGAAGTTCGAGCACTACGAGGTCGGTAACGGCGCGGTCTATCCGCATACGGTACGGGTGGACAAGGCGGGCATCGTGTGGATGAACGTCGCGTTCTCCGATCAGATCGTGCGCTTCGACCCGAAGACGAAGGCCATGAAGGTGATCAAGCTGCCTGCGAGCAAGGGGCTGGGGATGTCCTGCTGCGCGGTCACCTATGGCCTGGATGTGGACCCGGTCGACGGCAGCATCTGGTACACGAAGCTCTACGCCGACAAGTTCGGCCGAGTGGACCCGAAGACCTTCGAAGTCCGTGAGTACGATTCCCCTGTGATCGGGCCGCGTCGCATTCGCTTCGACGCCAAGGGGGCCTTGTGGGTCGCATTTACGTCCGGCTCGATCGGCAAGGTGGACGTCAGGAACTGGGCAGTCAAGGTCTATCAACTGCCGACGTTTGCGCCCGGAGAGATTCCGGTGCCGTATGCGGTGGGTGTGCATCCGAAGACCCAGGAAGTGTGGGTCAACGACACGATGAGCGACGTCGCGTGGCGGTTCCTGCCCGACGAGGAGCGTTTCGTCGCCTACCCGATGCCGTTGCATGGCACTTACACGCGCGATTTCGATTTCACGCGTGAAGGCTGGGCCTGCACGTCGAACAACCCGATTCCGCCCGGGGCCCTGGAGGGCGGCGTGCCGGAGGTCGTCTGCATCGACGCGGGACGCAGGCCGGGGCGCAAGGGCTGAGTGCGACAGGGCGGGTTCGAGATCACGCCGGTGACGGCGGCTCGACGAAGCCCTTCGCGACCTCGACGCCTATTTCGAGCGTGCGCGCGCCCGCAGCATGCTCGGCGGATAGCCGAAGCTGCGGGCGAACACGCGGCTGAAATGCGCGGCCTCGTTGAAGCCGTGACTGAGAGCGATGTCGCCGATCGAGCGATGCGCTTGGGAGGGATCCGCGATCTGGGCATGGCAACGCTGCAGCCGCTGCTTGCGCACCCATTGACCGAAAGATTCACCTGACTCGTGATGCAACTCATGCAGGTAGCGCACCGAGATGCCGATCGCGGCCGCCACTTGCGCAGGGTTCAATGACGGGTCTCTCAGGTGCGCGCTGGCGTAGGCGCGCGCGCGGTCGAGCACGCGCATCCGAAGGGGGTCTCCGATGCCTTGCGACGACGTGTCCGCGGCTCGTCGTTGACCCAGCATCGCCGTGATGGACAGGTCGAGCACCTCGGCGCCCAATCGGGCCTTGACCTCCGGGGAGTGCAGAAGCCGCTCGTCCGACAATCGACGCAGCAGATCGAAGACAATCGTGGAGCCGTTCGCACTGCGACCGAATGCGACGGCGCGCATGTCGACCTGACGACCCAGGCGCCGATCGATTTCGGCGTGCGATACGCGCGCCACCAGGCGCTTCACCGGCGCGTCGAACTCGAGGACATACGGTTCTGCCCCGTCGATCAACGTGAAATCCCCCGGCTGAAGGACGACCTCTCGGTCGCGCTGGCGTGCAATGCCGCGCCCCTCGATCTGAAGCGCCAGAAAGTAGTAACGACCGCCGTCGAGAGAAATGTCCTCGCGCGTGCGCTCGATGACAACCGGATCGCATCGAACGTCGGTGAACTGAAACGGCCCGAACCCCGAGGTACGGATCTCCGCATGGTAAGAACCGTGGCCCGTACGTCGCGCGCCAAGGCGAGCGACGGTCGTGCAGATCGCTTCCTGAAAGTAGCGAAACTGGCTGCTGGCCTTGACCCCATGGGTGGACAGGTGTGCGTCCATGGAATCGATTCTAGGGCTGTGCGCGCCAGGTGTGAAGGGCAGGTGACGCGCTCTGGGAGCGTCGAATCGTCGGTTCCGGGATCACCAGACGGCCGGGGCGATTCAAAGGGCACGCCACCCGCGGCCCTGGCGGCGCTGGACCAGGCCTGCCGGGCGGCCGCGCAGTCCGAGGGTTTTCGCAAACAGCTCGAAACGATGAATACGCCGGTCCACTACATGGACGGCAAGACCTTCGACACATTCATCAAGTCGGAGTTCGAGCGCAACGGGCGATTGTTGCGGGAGGCGGGGATCGAGAAGGAGTGACGGCGGGCGAACGCTGCCGATCCTTGTCCCTCCGCGCTGCCAGGCCATCCGCGCGCTGTCGGACACTTGCCGATCTGGGCTGACGCCGAGTCGCACGAGACTGTCAGGCAATAGGGGACGGCTGCGCGTGCGGCCCCAGCGGCGCGGCAATCGGAATCGGTCTCTTCCCGAGCGGAGAGCGCCGGTGGGCGATTGCCGGGCGGGTCGAACGCCTTCCGCCGCTTGGCCAAGCCGAAACCGGCCCGCAATCCCCCGGCATCGGACCGTCGCCAGCCAACGTGGGGTGCTGCCCGAGGGGCAAATCGCCCGAACGAGTCGTTCGCGTTACGCATCGTGCTGCGACGTTCCCCATGAGGTCTCGCCTGGACGCACGAAGCGAGACCGCGCAATGACATTCGACAATCGATCAGTGAGTGACCACGCCTCCATCGACCACGATAACCTGTCCGGTCGTGAAGCGGCTGTCGTCCGAGGCGAGAAACAACAGCGCACCTACCAGATCCTCTGGAACCTGCTCCCGCTTGATCGCCCTCGCCGCCATCACGGGGCCACTCAATCGGTCGACGAGTTCTTCGTTGCGCGCGACGCCCTCACTCATTACGAGCCCTGGCGCGAGTGTATTCACGCAGATTCCGTCCGGGCCCACCTCGCGTGCGAGCGCCCGCGTGAGCGCCACGATCGCGCCTTTCGACGATACGTAGTGGAGCAGGTTCGGGGTGCCTTTGAACACTGTCGCCGAAGAGATGTTGACGATTCTGCCCCATCCGTTCCTGCGCATCTCCGGAACGACGGCCCTCGCGCACAGGAAAGTGCCGCGCACATTGACAGCCATGACCCGATCCCACTCGGCGCTCGAGATTTCCAGGAACGGACGGAGCTTCAGCGACGCATAGATCGCCGCATTTGCGACCAGAATGTCGATTCGACCGTATCGGCCGGTCGCTGCAGCGACCAGTGACTGCACCGACGCCTCGTCGCTGACATCGGTCTGGACGAACATCGCGTCGCCGCCGTCCAAGTGGATGGCCCTTGCCACCCCCTGTCCGTCCAGGACGTCGGCGACGACCACTTTCGCGCCCTCTGCGGCCAGTGCTCGGGCGTAGACGGCGCCGATTCCCTGCGCGGCGCCGGTCACGATGGCCACACGTCCATCGACTCGTCCCATCAAACAGCCCCCTTCGTTCGGATCCCGCTCCGGTCCGCTCCGGCACAGATGCAACCAGGACGATTATGCCTTGACGCTCGCGAAACGCGCAATGCATAATGCATTACCCTATTGGCCTTCGCCGGGAGAGATCTGGTGTTCACACCCGTGTCCGGTCGACGCCTCGCCGACGAGGTGGCGGATCAGATCAAGGCCAACATCCTTAGCGGTGCACTCGCGATCGGCGATCGCCTCCCCCCCGAACGCGAGCTGGCCAAGGCGTTCAACATGAGCCCGCTGGTTCTGCGCGAGGCACTGCACGCACTCGAGGCACACGGCCTCGTGAAGATCAGGAAGGGGGCAGCCGGCGGCGCGTTCGTCGTCGCTCCGACCCACGACGTGCTATCGGAATCGCTTTCGACACTTCTGGCCTTTGGCCGCACCAGCCTTGACCAGCTCACCGAAGCCCGGCTCGTACTGGAGCCGGAGATAGCGGCGCTAGCGGCCCGGCGGCGCAGTGACAAGGACGTCGACGCGCTGCGGGTGAATCTTGAACGCTCTCACAATACCCGCCTGCCGCGCCTCAAGCGTCGCATCGAGAACCTGCAATTCCACCGCTTGTTGGCCGCAATCACGGGCAACCCCTTCCTGATCGCCAGCATCAACTCGATCGTCGACAACCTGGAACACAACATCGGCAAGGTCGGCCTCGAGGGCCGCGTCGTCGACGACACAGTCTGTTACCACGACGCACTCCTCGCCGCGATCGTCGACGGCGACGAACACCGTGCCGGCACCCTGATGCGCGAGCACATCCAGCAGATCCAGGGCTCCCTGAATCATCACGGCAAGCCACGGTCGAAGCAGGCGAGCCTGCGCGAGGGTGCCGATGGAGATTAGCGTCAGAGGAGTCGACAAGCGCTTCTCGGCCCGCGGCAGAGAGGTTTTCGCCTTGCGCGACGCCAGCCTCGAGGTACGCGCGAACGAGTTCCTGACGCTCCTCGGCCCATCGGGCTGCGGGAAGTCGACCCTGCTGCAGATCATCGCAGGTCTCGAGGCGTCAAGCGCCGGCCGGGTCGAGTTTCGTGGCGAGCGGAAAGCATGCGGGCCAATGACGACGATGGTCTGGCAGAAGTACGCACTCTTCCCATGGAGGACCGTGCTCGGCAACGTGGTATTCGGATCTGAAGTTCGACACATGAAGAAGCGCGAACGACTCAAGCGAGGCCGTGACTTCATAAGGGTGGTGGGGCTCGAAGGATTCGAGGATGCGTATCCGCACGAACTGTCGGGCGGAATGCAGCAACGCGCAGCGCTCGCGCGCGCGCTATGCAACGATCCGGAAATCCTGCTGATGGACGAACCACTCGCTGCGCTCGATGCACAGACACGCGCCTTGATGCAGGTCGAGCTGCTGCGAATCTGGGATCGCTACCGCAAGACAGTTGTCTACGTGACTCATTCGATCGATGAGGCGGTCCTTCTCGGCGATCGAATCGCCGTGATGACCGCACGGCCAGGCCGCATCAAGGAGATCATCCCCGTCACGCTTCCCAGACCGCGGACGCTCGATATGCTCACAACCCAGGAGTTTCACGCCATCGCGGACCACGCGTGGTCGTCGATAAAGGCCGAGTTCGAGACTCTGTCGTCGCGGCCCGCGCCCCACGACGCGGATACCTCGCCTGCGACCGAACTTCGAGCGCACCCGTAACCCATCGACCCGACATGCGCACCCAGACATGGCGTGCCGTCGCGCTGAACGTCGGTCCCATCGTGGCCGTGTTCCTCCTCTGGGAGACAGTCGTACGTCTTGGCCTCGTCCAGGCAATCTTTCTGCCACCGGCCTCCGTGGTACTCGCAAAGTTCTGGGAGATCCTTCTAGACGGGCAACTTCTACAGAACTTCGGCGTCACGATCCGGCGCATGGTGATCGGCTACGCGATCGGTGCAGGCGCCGGCGTGGCGTTCGGGCTCACGATCGGCCTGTCGAGAACGTTGCGGCAGTTCTTCTCGCCAATCGTCGCGGCGGTCTACCCCCTCCCGAAGATCGCACTGCTTTCGCTCTTCCTCGTCATCTTCGGCGTCGGAGACCCGCCCATCATCGCCAGCGTCGCGGTCAGCTCCTTCTTCCCCGTCCTCCTCAATACCTTGACAGGGTTGCGCACGATCGATCCGACCCTTGTCAAGGCCGCGCGCGACCTCGGCGCAAGTCAACTCCAGACGACATTGAAGGTCGTGCTTCCAGGGTCCCTGCCGATGATCTTCACGGGATTGCGCCAAAGCTCCGCGGTCGCACTCATCGTGGTCGTTGCAGTAGAGATGTACATCGGGCAAAGCGGGGCTGGCTATCTGCTCTCCTGGGCCACCGAATTCTTCAAGATCGACCTGCTCTACGCGAACATCCTCGCGATCGCAATCTTCGGAATCCTTTTGTTTCGCCTCGTGGATCTGATCGAGCACCTGCTACTACCCTGGGCACGGGAGCGGTAACCGTGACGACACCCACAAACCGCAAGAAAGAGGAGACGATCATGGGACCCAATCTGCCAGTAACGAGAGTCTTCAACCGTTTGCGACACAGCGCTCGGCTCCTGGCTGCCGCGCTGTGTCTTGCGCCCCTGACCGCGGCTGTCAGCGCGCAGACCACCGTCCGCGTCGGTGGTAACACGGAGCCGATCATCGTCGCGCAGGCAAAGGGATGGTTCAACGAGGCAGGTCTGAAAGTCGAGGTAACTGACGTTGCGAACTTCATGCAGTACCCGAACATGCTGGCTTCGGGGTCGATCGACGTACTCGATGGCTACCTGCCTGCCAACTTCTGGAACATGGTCCAGGCGGGGGCCGGATTCAAGATCATCGCGGGCTCGGCAATGGCGGTCGCGGCCAGGAACGGAGAGCCTGCTCGCAACATCCGCGGATACGTCGTGCGCAAGGATCTGTACGACAGTGGCCAGATCACCAAGATCAAGGATCTCTCAGGGCGCCGCCTGGCAGACTTCGCGCCGGTTCCGCCGAAGGGGAAGATCAGTCCATTTCCGATCGGACACATCGTGTTCGGCGATGTCTTCAAAGAGATCGACTGGGTTCGGATGCAGGAAACGGACATCCTGGCCGCCCTCTCCTCGAAGACGATTGACGGCGCACGCATGCGTACCCGCTTCGTCAAGATCGCCGTAGACAAGGGCCTGGCGGTGGAGCTCGCAAAGGAGACCGACTATGTCTCCCCGATCCAGGTGCGCGTGCTCGTCGTGCGAGACGAGTTCATGCGTCAGCGCCCGGACGCCGCCGCGAAGTTTCTCCGCGCCTACCTCAAGGCGCAGTCTTACGTCCGCGAAGTCCAGCGTGGCCAGCACAAGGACGACTATCTCCAGGCGATCAAGGCTCACTCGAATATCCCGCCGGAAATTGCACTCGAGTTGGTCCAGGAGCTGGCGTTTACGGCAGATCTCGCCAAGGATGACATACAGCGCACGCAAGAGCATTTTGTGATGGTCGGCGCGCAGAAGGAGGTAGTGCCTCTCGAGAAGGTCTACGACCCGAAGCTGCTCGAAGCTGCAAGGAAGTAGCCGACCATGTCTTCTCCAGATTTGCGAAGCCATATTGCGTGGCTCGAGAAGCGCGGGGAACTGGTCCGCATCAAGGAGCCGGTCAGTACTCGCTTTGGTGTCGCCCGACACGAGGAAGAGCACGACGGTCGAAAGGCTGTCCTGTTTGAATCCGTGTCGGGATACGACATGCCGATCGTTGCCAACATCTTCAACAGTCGCCGCAATGTCGCGCATGTGCTCGGAACGAAGCCCGACCAGGCGTTGAGTCACCGTATCATCCAGGCTGCGCGCAACGGTCTGCCCACGCGGCTGGTGGACACCTCTCCGGTCAAGGACATACGGATCGTCGGGGACGACGTGGATATCGTGCGCCAGATTCCGAACCCGATGCATTTCGAAAAGGACGTCGGTCACTACATATCCAGTGGCGTGATCGTGGCGCGTGACCCCGTCTCCGGCAAGCGCAACCTGTCGTTTGCGCGCATGCTCATCAAGGACAGCAAGACGATCGTCGTCATGGTGAACATCTACCGCCATCTCGCGGAGATCCACCGACGCGCCGAGCGCGCGGGCCGCAATCTGGAGGTCGCAATCGTCATTGGCGTCGATCCGACCACCTGGCTCGAAGGTGCAATGCCCGATCGACTCGTACCGCTGCATGTCGACGAACTCGAGGTGGCCGGCGCCCTGCGCGGTGCGCCCCTCGATGTCGTGCGCTGCCAAACCGTAGACCTGGAGGTGCCCGCATGCGCCGAAATCGTCCTCGAGGGCGAGATGCTGGCCGGTGTGCGCGAGGAGGAGGGACCCTACGGCGACTACTCCCGGGTCTACGATGGCCCGCCGCGCCTGAACCCGGTCATCAAGGTCAAGGCCATCACGCGCCGCCGGGATGCAATCTATCTCGACTGCCTGCCGGGGTCCTACGACAACTGGTTGCTCGGCGGCGTCTGCCGGGAGGCCGATCTCCTTCAGCACCTGCAAGCGACCATGCCGAACGTCAAGGCGGTTTGCCTGCCGGAAGGCGGATGTTGCCGGTTCCATGCGGTTGTCCAGATCGAGAAGCGCTTCGAGTCCGACGGGATGCACGCAATCATCGGGACGATGAGCCCGACGGAAGCGAGCCGTGACGTCAAGTGGGTGGTGGTCGTCGACGACGATATCGACCCCTTCGATCCGATGCAGGTTCAATGGGCCATCGCGACTCGCACGCAATGGGATAGGGATCTGATCCTGGTTCCTCGCATGGGCATGGCCCTTGATCCCTCGGCGATTTCTCGCACCCCGCCCGCGGTCAGGCAACTCGGCGACGTCCTGTCGACGAAGGCTGGTCTCGACGCGACGATTCCGCTCGACATTCCCGAGCGCATCGACGCGTATCGACGCGTACGGGTTCCCGCGCCAGGAGGTCCTGACCGGCCATGAAGGCCGCGCCCTTCGCCTACGTCCGCCCCGATTCCCTCGATCATGCCCTGTCGCTGCTCGAGAACCACGGGCCGGAATGCAAGCTGATCGCCGGCGGGATGAGCCTCGTCCCGATGATGGCGATGCGCATCGCACGCCCATCGATTCTGGTCGATATCAATCGGCTTCCCGAGTTGAAGACCCGGGATCAGGCCGATGACTTCATTCGCGTGGGGGCAGCCACGCGCCAGTGCGAGGCCGAGAATGACCGGGACCTTCGTGAGCGCGTCCCGCTCATTGCAAAGGCATTGAGATGGGTCGGACATCTCCAGACGAGAAACCGCGGGACGGTTGGCGGAAGCCTGGTTCATGCCGATCCGTCGGCTGAGCTACCGCTGGCGGCGCTGGTATTGGGTGCCACCATGGAGATTGCGGGCCATCGCCTCAAGCGGCGTCGCCTCCCGGCGCCCGAATTCTTCGTCGACATCATGACAACGGCTGTCGCCGAGACCGAGTGCCTCACTGCAGTCGAATGGCCGGTCTGGCATGGTCCTCGCATCGGGGCCGCGTTCGAGGAACTCAGCACCCGCCACGGCGACTTCGCCATGGCCTCGGCGGCAGTGCAACTCCAACTCGACTCGGCGGGTCAGTGCACACGGGCCGCGTTCGGGGTGGGAGGCGTGGCGAGCACGCCGTTGGACTTTCCGGATCTTGCCCGACAGGTGATCGGGTATCGCATCGACGAGGGCGTTGCACGCGAGGTCTCCGAATTGGCAGCCGCGCGCACCGCGCCGAGCACGGACGTTCACGCCGATGCGCGCTACCGGCGGCACCTGTCCTCCGTTCTGCTGGAGCGCGCGATACTGAGCGCCGCTTCAGCGGCCGCCTCCCAATCGTAGGACGCCGCCGTGTCGCCGGGAAGAGTCTCAGTGGTCCTCACGGTCAATGGGGCTGCCGTCGCGAGGTCAGTCGAGCCACGCGTCACCCTCGTCGACTTCCTGCGCGATGAGCTGGGTCTCAAGGGCACCCACGTCGGCTGCGAGCATGGCGTCTGCGGCGCCTGCTCGGTGCTGCTCGACGGGGAGCCCGTTCGCGCCTGCTGCATCTTCGCAGTGCAGGTCGACGGAATGTCGGTGACGACTGTCGAGGGCCTCGCATCGGGCCCGGGCCGCCTCTCCAGACTTCAGGACGCATTCTGCGAGAAGCACGCACTGCAATGCGGCTTTTGCACACCCGGGATGCTGATCGCCTGCCACGATCTTGTCCGGCGAAACCCGGCTCCCGACGATGACGCGATCCGCGAGGCCATCGCCGGGAACCTCTGCCGGTGCAACGGATACCAGCAGATCGTCGATGCGGTGAAGCACGCCACCGGATCGGAAGGAGGGTCGGGTGGGTGAGAGCGGCTTCAGGTACATCGGGAGACACCGGCGCGCGGCCGAGCATCGTCGATTCGTCCTGGGTCAAGGACGCTACGCAGCCGATATCGCGCTTGCGGGCATGCTTCATGTGGCAACCGTTGCGAGCCCCTACGCTCACGCTCGGATCAGACGCATCGAAGCGAGCGCGGCGCTAGCCGTGCCCGGCGTCCACGCCGTCCTGACTGGCGATGAACTGAGCTCGCAAACCGATCCGCTCCTCGTGGGCGTCGACGCGCCCGATGTCAGGCGTTACCCCCTGGCCTGTGGAGTGACGCGCTACGCCGGCGAGTGGGTCGCCGCGGTCGTGGCCGACTCGCGGGCGATCGCCGAGGACGCCGCCGAGCTCGTCGACGTCGAGTACGAACCGCTCCCCCATGTCGTGGACTCCGAGGCGGCCCTCCTGGAGACTGCGCCGCTGGTTCACGCCGACCACGGCTCGAACGTCATCTTCCGGCGCAAGTTCACGTGGGGAGAGGTCGACGCCCATTTCGCCGATGCTCCGCACAGCATCTCGTACCGGGTACGTTGGTCGCGCAGCGCCACCGTGCCCATCGAGACATTCGCCGTTCTCTGCGCATGGAACGCAGCCGACAGGCTCCTCGATGTCTGGGCTTCCATACAGATGCCCAAGTACCCCGATCAACTCGCTCGCGCGCTTCGCCTTCCAGGCAACGCGGTGCGCGTGCACTTCGACGTCGACGTCGGTGGCAGTTACGGGGTGAAGCGCGGAATCAAGCACAGTGTCCTGGCGGGGTATCTGGCTCGCAAACTGGGACGCCCGGTGCGTCTCGTCGAAGACCGGCTGGACAATATGCGCGGCGGCGACATGCAAGGACCCGATCGCATGTTCGATGTCCAGTTGGCCTTTGATGCGCTTGGCGTGATCAAGTCGATGCGCATCCGTGCTCTCGACGACATCGGCGCCTACGCAGGCCGGTCACCCCTGCAGCTGGGAAAACCCGTGGGCGCAATCGTTGGACCGTATCGCATTGCGAGCGTCGAGTACGAGGCGATCTCGGTGCTCACGAACAAGACACCGCAAGAGGCGGTGCGCGGATTCGGGCAGTCTCCGACCAACTACGCGATCGAGTCAGGCATCGACCGGGTGGCGAGATTCGTCGGCATCGACCGGATCGAGATTCGCAAGAGAAACCTGATTGCCAGGCACGAGTTCCCCTACCTCATTCCGAGCGGAACGAGGTACGACTCCGGAGACTACGCGACCGTACTCGACAAGGCGGTGGAAGCAGGCTCGCTCCGCGACATGGTGGCGCGGCGCGACGCGTTGCGTGCGCAAGGCCAGTTGGCGGGGATCGGCATATCGACCTGCCTGGAGCCTTCCGGCGGAAACTCCGCGTTCGAGCCGCTCTTCAATCCGAAGAACACGACCACTACGTGGATGGACTCGTGCCTGGTGCGTATCGACCTTTCCGGCTCGGTGACCGCGGTCATGGCTACCTCGAGCTCGGGCCAGGCTCACGAGACCCTCGTTTCCATCGTGGTCGGCGAGATCCTCCACCGCGAGCCCGAGCATGTTCGCGTGATCCATGCGGATTCGTTGAGCGCGCTGCCGTCGAACAGCCCGGTCGGAAGCCGGATGGCGATCATGCTCGGCGGCGCGGCCGCCGGAGCCGCAAGGAAGATCAGGGCGAAGCTGATGCGGATCGCGGGACACAACCTGCGCGTGCCGGAATGCGAACTCGTTTACGACGGTGGCGCGATCTCTGTCAGGGGTACCCCTGATCAGCGCTTGAGCTGGGAAGATCTCGTCACGATTGCCCACCGGCAATGGCATCGCATGCCTCAGGACCTCGAGCCGGGCCTCCAGGAGAAATTCGTCTGGCAGGTTCCAACTGGCGGTGAGATGCCGACCGAAGACGGACGCATCCAGATGTACCCATGCCACTCGTTCGAGGCCCATCTGGTGCTCGTAGGAATCGATCCCCGGACCGGCAAGACCACGATCCACCGCTACGCGTGCGGCCACGATTGCGGCACGATCATCAATCCGGACGTGGTTCATGGAATGACGATCGGAGGCATTGCGCACGGGGTCGGCGCGGCGCTCATGGAGAAGTTTGCCTACTCCGAGGACGGCCAACTCCTCACGGGCACTTTCATGGACTACCTGATCCCTACGGCGTTGGATGTTCCGCGCGTGACCCTGGTTGACCATTGCACGCCGTCGCCGCTGACGACATTCGGTCAAAAGGGTTCCGGCGAGGCCGGCTACCTCGGCGCGCCCGCGGCGATCGCAAGCGCGGTCAATGACGCCCTCTCCGTCCGCAACACGTCCATCGATGCGCTTCCGATGACACCTTTGGCCATCTGGTCGGCGCTCGACCGCGCCGCCGCCACCACGGAGAGCCAGTGAACGAACCCATCGTGGACATCCACGCGCACCTCCTCCCGAGCCTGGTCCATGAACGATTCGGCGAGCACTCTGCGCGATTCCCCGGCGTGCAACTGCTGCAAACCGACGGGGCGACGCGACTCGCGTTCGCGGGCGGTGTGCCAACGCGTCCCATCTCGCCCAAACTCTCCGATCTTGCCGATCGACGACGGTGGATGGACAGCAACGGCATCGATCATCAATTGATCGGCGGCTGGCTCGACAGCTTCGGCTATGAACTCCCGGCGCATGAAGGGGTCGCCTGGTCCCGGTTCCTGAATTGCTGCATGGCCGACGCCCTGGAGGATGAACCTCGATTCACTCCGCTGGCAACCGCGCCGCTGCAGGATGGCGCTCTCGCTGCGGAGGTGTTGTCGGAATCGTGGGATCAGGGCTTCGGTGGCGTGATGATCGGGACCTTGCCGGCCGGCGCCTCGGGCGTCCTGGACGACCCAAGCCTCGACGCCTTCTGGGAGATGGCCGACAAACTAGGCGCCGCCATCTTCATCCACCCGATGTTTCTATGCGGTGAACCCAGGCTGTCCGACTACGACCTGGTCAATGCTTTCGGCCGGATCGCCGACACGACGATTGCCGTATCTCGCCTCCTCTACTCCGGCCACCTGCTTCGCTACCCTCGCCTGAAGCTCGTGATAGCGCACGGTGGCGCGGCGCTGCCCATGGTGATGGGGCGTCTCGCGCGGAACCACGCGATCTCGCAAGGCAAGTACTCGGATCCGCGCAAGGGTTTCGAGGCGCTGTACTTCGATAGCATCGTCTTCGACCAGGCCGCATTGCGACTGCTCGTCGAGTATGCAGGAAGTGACCGCGTCATGCTCGGCTCCGACATGCCGTTTCCTATCGGTGACCCGGCGCCGAGGCGAGTCATCGAGGAAGGAAGTTACCTGGGCGACCTGCAGCGCCGCGCGATGCTTGGCGGAACCGCGCAGCGCGTGTTTCGAATTCGCAGGGAGCAGCAGACGTGATCTACGAGCTAAGACGCTACACGCCCCACCCCGGGAAGGCGGAGGCACTCAAGGAGCGGTTCGCACGGGTGACGCTGCCGATTTTCGATCGTATCGGCATCCGCGTGCTTCACTGCTGGGAGGACGAATCCGATCCCGATGCCCTGATCTACCTCGTCGTGTTCGACGACGCCATGAAGCGTGACGCGGCGTGGAAGGCATTTGGCTCCGACGCGGAGTGGAAGACCGCAAAGGCGACGAGCGAGGCGGCCGGGCCCCTTCTCGCGTCGCAGACGACGATGGAACTTCGCCCCGCCGCCTTCTCTCCCGAGAAACCATGCTGACCGCCGAGACGCGCAGGTTCGGCGGGCTCGCGGCGCACCTCTGGGGCGACCCGCACGCACAAGCAGTGGTATTGAGCCACTCGATTCTGACGTCCAGCGCAATGTGGCGCGGGCAGGTGGATCTGCTCACGCGGCGGGGCCTGTTCGTCGTGGGTGTCGACACGCGCGGCCATGGCGACTCGGTCGCCACGCCGGCACCCTACTCGATGTCGATGCTCGTGAACGACGTGGTGACCATCCTCGATGCGCTCGACATCGGCCGCGCCCACTTCGTGGGGCTCTCGCTGGGCGGGATGATCGGCCTCGGCCTTGGCATTGGGCATGCCGATCGGCTCCTGAGCCTTGTCGTCTGTGATGCGAGGGCCGATTCGCCCGATTCGTTCCGCGCACCCTGGCCCGAACGCATCCAGATCGCCAGATATCAGGGCTGCGTGGCGCTTACGGCCCCGACTGTGGAGCGCTGGTTCGGTCGCGAGTTCATCGACACGCATCCCGAGGAGGTGCGCTCGATTGCCGAGATGATCGCCAACACCTCCGTGACCGGCTTTGTCGGTTCAGCCCAGGCGCTCATGCAACTCGATTACCTCGATGCTGTCGACGTGATCGATACACCCTTGACCCTGGTCGTTGGCGAAAATGACGGTGCCTTGCCGGCGGTGATGAGAGATCTGCATCGGAGATGCGCGGGCTCTGCATTCGAGGTCATTCCGAACGCGGGGCATCTTCCGAATGTTGAGCAGCGGAACGCGTTCAACGCCGCCCTGTCGAGACATTTCGGTCGACTCGAATGACGACTCGGAAGCGGAAGACTAGCGTTCAGGTTGGCAATGAGATCGGGGCGTCAGATGGCGACTGACGTTGGCCGGGAAGGCGCCCGAATCACGATTCATCCCCGACACGCCGGTTCGTCATCCCCACCCCGAAATCTGGTGTGACCCGCTCCGGGACTTTTGCCCACTCGGTTACTTGAATGCAGCCCCTTGGTGAATGGAATCGTGATGTTGTCGGAATTCGACGGGTGAATCGCCCCGGCTTCTCAAAACACCGCCGCGCGTCACAATGAGGCAAGCGCAGATTCGATGGAAACGAGTCAGACCCGATACGCCGCCGAGTTCAAGGCCGGGAGGGTGGAACAGGTGTCGAGAGTGGGCGTCCGGCACACGATTGGTGTGACCTGCCCCCTTCACTGACGTCTCTGAGTGGCGCCGTAAGCTCCTATGACCGGTAGGCATTCAGAAAGGGGCCTTTCTGGTCCGCACTTACTTCGCCCTCGTTTCTCCGCTTGATGCGTCGGCCGACACGACTCCCGTCCCATTGCTCTCATGTCGAGAACAAATGAAGGAGACCTGTGGAGCGTTCGAGACGCCCATACTTAGCCAGCAACTGCCAGATGGCCCTGAACCTGACGCTTTCCAACATGTCGAAGTGTGCCCAGCTTCGCCAGTTGATCCACACCAGGCTTCGTCACACCGCGCTCCCAGTTGTAGATCGTCTGGGTAGACACACCCATCATCCTCGCCAGATCGGCGGCGGAGAGACCAAGGCGCTTGCGAGTCGAGACGAGTCCCTTCGGGACAAACCGAATCCGTTTCGACGCTGCTGGTGCTTGCGGCGTCGCCCCGGTCTTTCGCAACTGTCTCTCCAGCGCGATCACCTGCCTGCCGCTTCAAGGCAACAACCTGGCCCTTCAGGTTCGCGATCTCCCGGTGGTGCTGAGCCCCCTTTCGTCTTCTCCGCTGCTCGGACTTCCTTTCGGGCGAGACGAGTGATCTCCTCTTTCAGAACCTTGGCGATATTCGGCATGTAAGCCCCAGCGACGTTGCGTCAGGGGATTATGTGCGCCCAGCCGCGCCAGCCGCAATGCATGAATGCACCGCGAGTGGATCATCCGACCCTGATCGGTCTTCCCTGAGCGGCACCCGCCGACGTGGCTTCAAACGAAGCGTCCTCTGCCACTTCTGCGCCCCTCAGGTCGCCCGTGAAGCTGTTGCCAATGCATTTGGCCGAAGGATTGCCTTAGCCGTCACGAAGAACAGCCAGATGATGCCGAGAGGGAACACCATCGTCTCAAGCACAAATACGACGATCAGCATCGTCACCCGCTCAGCGAGCTGTCCGGCAGCCTCCTTCAACTGCGCGACACGTTCCCGCATCCCGCCAATCTCCGTGACCGCACCCTTCAGCTTGTCCCAGAAGCCCGGCTCATCCGCGGCCCCCTGAGCCGACGGGGCAGCGGCATCGGATTTACCTTTCATTTCGTCAAGGGCGAGTTGCGACTGTCGATACTCCGGCTCGAGGAAGGTGTCGGACAGTGCCTTCGTGCCGAGCATCGCGACCGGAACGGCAAAGCGAACCATCACAAGCAACACCAACAGCTGCGTGATCCAACGCGGGCTCGCTCAGCTGAGGCGCATGGCTCCGCCGCGAACCTCCGTCGGCATCCTCCGACCCAATCGCCGGGCACGGGCATCCGTATGACGCCCGCGCGCATCACTCCCAGCGCGGTTCGAGGATCGCACCCTGTGCGCGCAACTGCGTCTGCAGCTCGAAGAGGTCAACAGCCCGCAGATTGCCGTCGTGCGAAAGGCTTGCTGTCGCACCCATTCCCGCCGCTTCGCCCAGCGCCATACAAGGACCGGATACGCGTACCGACGCTTGCGCCGCGTGCTCGGCCGATAGGTTGCGCCCGGCAACCAGCAGGTTGTCGAGGCCACTTACAACCAAGCATCCCCACGGTATGCCATACCATTGCCCGTCCGGCAGAAATTCCCACGTCGTTGTCCGGCCGCGGCCGTGAGTCTCCAGTGGCCACGACGAGCACGCGACGCGATCTTCCGGTTTTTCGCAGCCACGCACCTGCGCCTCCGTGAGGACCGCGTCTCCACGGATCAGCCGCGTCTCGCGGACACCGACACGCTCACCGATGTCGATGACCCTTGCGCGCTCGAAACCGGGTACGAACTTCCGGAACACTTCCTCGTACATCCTTACCTGGCGGCGACCCTCGCGTTCTGCATCGCCGAGATGGCTCGGGTCGACCAGGTTGAACGGTGTGCCGTCAGGTCGACTGAGCTTGGTGACGTTCAGGTGTGCGACGCCTTCGATCGGATTCAGGTGCACCCCGGTGGCAGTACGCGGCAGCGGGTAACCCGCATCGACCGCACGCTCCAGGTGTTGGCGGATCTGCTGGCGGCTGAGTGCACCCGCACGCGCGGCGTCGACGCCGCCCAATCGGAACATGGCCGACCCGTACTGCGTCTCGCCATTCTCACCAATGGTGTACGCCGCACCCGCGCGCACGGCCACATCGCCATCGCCCGAGCAGTCGATCACGACGCGCGGCACGATCGCGGCGCGGCCGCCCTTGTTCTCGATGATCACCGCGGCCACGCGCGGCCCTTCCATGACCACTGCCGCCGCCGTCGTGTGCAACATGACGGCGACGCCGTATGACGCGGTCATCTCGTCCAGTACACCCTTCAAGCGCACCGAGTCGTACGGTACACCGACGATCCGACCATGCCGCTGCGGGGCGCGGATCGCGTCCACTACCTCGAGCCGTTCCTCCAGTTCGAAGGACAAACCGCCAACGACGCGACCGAGACGTGTCTCGTCAAGGACGGCATGAATGCCGCACAAGCCGCCCAGTGTTACAACTGTCAGCGTGCCGCCGAGACAACCGTAACTCTCGACAAGCAGCGTGCTCGCTCCGCCGCGCGCAGCGGCGCAGGCGGCCGCCACGCCTGCCGGGCCGCCGCCAACGACCAGCACATCAGGCTCGGCAACTACCGGCACGTCGCGTGCCGGTTCACGGATTCTGCGCGTGCTCATCACGTTCGAGGACCTGGGTGGTCTGTCGCCACCAATACCGCGCCCCGCGTGATCGGTTGCACCACCTGCTCGTAGATGCGAAGCCAGCCGCGCTCATTGGCACCAACATGGGCGGGTTCGGCCGTCGCACGGTGCGCCAGCTCGTCATCGGTCACCGCGAGCGTGACGCGGTGCGTCTCGACGTCGATCGTGATGCGGTCGCCATCACGCACGAGGCCGATCGGCCCGCCGGCCGCCGCCTCAGGCGACACCTGGCCGATCGCGATACCGCGATTGAGCCCTGACAGCTGGCCGTCGGTGATTACCGCCACCGTCGTCGACAGGCCGGCGCCGTCGACCGCCGCGACGAAGCCCGAGGCAAAGGCCATCCCTGGGCCACCGCGACAGCCCATTCCGGAGAGCACCGCGATCGTGCCTGGCACAAGGTGGCCGTCCTGGAGCGCGGCGAGCGCGGCCTCCTGCGAATCGAAGACCAGCGCGCGACCTTCGAAACGCGACTGCCTTGCGCTTGCGTCGCCAACCTTGAGCAGCGACCCCTCGGGCGCGAGGTTGCCGCGCATCACGATCACCGACGGCTGTCGCGCCAGCGGCTGCTCGACTGTCCGGATCACCGCGCCCGGCTCGGGCGCTGCTGCCAGCTCGACAGACCAGGTGCGGCCCGATACCGTGAGGGCGTCGCCGTGCACGAGTCCAACGAGGCGTTTCAGCACGCCACGCGCGCCGCCGGCGGCTTCGAGCTCCTCGATACGCGTTTTGCCGTTAGGCCGCACTGCCGCAAGCAGAGGAACCTGTGTCCCGAGTCGGTCATACAGTTCGTACATGTCGACCGGGCAGCGCGCCTCGACCGCCACTGCCTGCAGATGCCGCACGAGGTTGATGGAGGCCGACAACGCGAGTCCGACCATCGTGGCATTCTCGAATGCCTGCGGCGTGAGGATTCGGCTCGGCCTGAGATCTTCGTTGACCATCTCGACGATCCGCCGCCCGGCCGTCTCGGCGAACGAAAACATGCGCTCGCTGTTGGCGAGTACCGGGGTCGAGCCCGGCAATGCGAGACCCAGGGCTTCCGCGGCTATGTGCATCGTGTTTGCAGTGCCCATGCCAGCGCAGACGCCGGGCCCCCGTATGGCGACGTCGCACATCGCCTGCAGTTCTTCGACCGTAATTTGAGCCGTCCGCACCTTCCCGACGCTCTCATAGACCTCCTCGATGTCAATTGCGCGGCCGCCGAGGTATCCGTGCGGCTGGTAGCCGCATGCGACGATCAGGCTCGGGATGTCGAGCCGCGCTGCCGCCATCAGCTGCCCCGGACCGGTCTTGTCGCATGACGCGAGACACACCATGCCATCAAGTTGCGCGCCTTCGACCTGGACTTCGATGTCGTTGACGAGCAAATCGCGCGACGGCAGGATGTAGCGACCCTGTCGACCTGCGCTTGTGATGAAATCGCTCGGCGCGGCAGTGCGCACCTCGAAAGGCACGCCGCCAGCGGCGCGAACCGCCTGCTTGACGCACGCCGCCACGCCGTCAAGATGGCTGAAGCACGAGGACAGTTCAGAGGAGGTGTTGACCACCGCAATCTTGGGTTTCTCCAGATCAGCGTCGCTCAGGCCGAGCGCCTTCCACTGCGCGCGGCGTACTGCCCAGCGCGGCGTTCCCCGTTCGAAATTGCTGCGCAGCTTCCTTTCGCTCATCGGGTGGCCCCTCGTGCCGGAGACGGCACCTTACGCGCCGTCGAACCGCGAATCACCAGTTCGTTTGCCAAACACTTGTGCTCGATCGGGCGGTCGCGATCGGCGATGCGCGCAAGCAGCAGATCGATTGCATGCGCGACCATCTGCTCCATAGGCTGGCGCACGGTGGTCAGGTCGTATGCGCCCCACGACGCGATCTCGACGTCGTCGTATCCGACGATCCACACGTCCTCGGGCACTCTCGCGCCGCGTTCGCGCGCGCCGTCCATGGCACCCATCGCGAGGACATCATTGACGCAGAAGATCGCGTCGGGCGGCGAAGCCAACTCCATCAATCGCCGCGCCGCCTCTACACCGCTGGCGTGCGAGAAGGTGTCGGAGTAGAAGCAGAAATGCGGAGATAGCTCGACACCATGGCTCCGCAGCGCATCGCGGAACCCGCGCTCGCGGTCGCGGATCGTACTCGCGCGCGGGATTCCGCCGACGAGCCCGATCCGCTTGCGGCCGCAGGCCACCAGATAAGCGGCGACGCGTCTCCCGCCGTCGACGTTGTCGCTCTCGACCTGGTCACTGCCGTACTCCGCGACAACGCGATTGAGCAGCACGACGGCCGACCCCTGCGCCGGTATCTCACGCAGGAATTCGCTGTCGGCGGTTGCGGCAGTCAGGATCACGCCGTCCACCACGCCCTGGCGCAGTGCGCGGATGGCCGGCGTGTCGCCGCCGTGGTCGGAGTCCCAGACGATCATCCGCTGCCCCAGGCCCGCCAGCCGCGCACCGATGGCTTCGAGTATCGCGGGGTATAACTGGTACGAAAGCCGTGCAACGACGACGCCGATCGAGTCGGCTCTGCCCGCGCGAAACGCGCGCGCGGCGGCGTTCGGTTCGTAGCCCGTCGCGGCGAGTACCGCAAGCACGCGCTTGCGGGTCTCTGGTCGTACCTTCGAGTCATCGCGCAGCACACGCGAGACCGTTGCCTGAGACACCTTGGCCAGACGGGCTACGTCGTGGCTGGTGATCACCGCGCCGTTACTTCGGGGTTTGGCAGCTACGACCGGGCCTTGGCCCATCTCAGTCGATCGCAATCTTGTTGTCTCTCGCGACCTTGCCCCATTTGGCAATCTCGTCCTTCACGTAATTGTCGAACTCCTCCGGAGTGCTCCCAACGATGATCGCGCCAAGGCTCTCGAGCTTCGCGGCCACGTCGGGCATCTTGAGGATTCGATTGATCTCGGTATTCAACCGCATGACGATATCTTTCGGCGTTCCAGCCGGCACCATGACACCACCCCACGATACGGCTTCGTAGCCAGGCAGCGTCTCGGCGACAGTGGGCAACTCGGGCATGGCGGCCAACCGCTTCGAACCGGTTACCGCAATGGCGCGCAGTTTGCCATTCTTCACGTGCGGCAAGCCTGCCACGGTTGTCGGCAGCGCGACTTGGATCTGTCCGCTCAACAAGTCGACGAGCGACGGAGCATCCCCTTTATAGGGAATGTGTTGCATCTTGATGCCGCCGAGTGAGTTGAGTAGTTCGCCCGAGAAATGATTCGACGCCCCCTGCCCTGCCGAGCCGAAATACACCTTGCCGGGGTTGGCCTTGGTGTAGGCGATCAGTTCCGGAATCGAGTTCACGGGCAGACCGGGGCTCACCAGCACGACCTGCGGCACGATGCTGGTGAGCGTGACGCCCTGGAAATCTTTGATTGCGTCGTACGGAAGTTTTTTGTAGACCACGGGATTCAGCGCGTTCGGGCCGAGGTTGGCCATCAGCATCGTGTAACCATCCGGCGCGCTCTTGGCGACGAACTCGGTGGCGATGATGCCGTTGGCCCCCGGCTTGTTCTCCACCACGACCGACTGGCCGAGTGTCTCGGTGAGCTTGGTCGCAATGAGGCGCGCAGTGACGTCGGATGCGCCGCCGGGTGGGTACACGACGACGAACTTGATGGGCTGCTTGGCAGGCCAGGCTTGCGCTTGGGCGACGGATGAAAACAGCGAGGCCGCCAGTGCCAGCACTATGCCGGCGATTCTTGAGACGAGTTTCATGTCTACTCCTCACGTGGTGGTGCCGGCGCCTTCTGGTTTCAGATGACGCCCTCTCGCTGCAACTCGGCGATCCGCCCGGCATCGAGGCCGAGGTCGTTCGCCAGGATGCTCTCGGTGTGCTCACCCAGAACTGGAGGTCCGTGGCGATACTCGATCGGCGTGCGTGAGTAGCGGATCGGGTTGGCTACTTGCGGCACGGTACCGGCCGCAGTGTGGGGCAGGTTCCGACGCAACCCGCGGTGAATCACCTGCGGGTCAGCGAATACCTGATCGATCGTGTTGATCGGGCCGCACGGCACACCCTTTGCCTCTAGGGCTTCCATCCACTCGGCAGTACTCTTGGTCTTCATCACCTGCGCGATGATTGCCACCAGGGCGTCGCGGTGGGCCAGGCGCGACTTGTTATCGATGAATCGAGGCTCGGTCGCGATGTCCAGGCCTGCGACGGCACAAAACTTGCGGAACTGGCTGTCGTTACCGATCGCGAGAATCAGGCTTCCGTCTTCCGTCGGGAAGGCTTGGTAGGGCGTGAGGTTCGGATGCGCATTGCCCCAGCGCTTCGGTACCGTGCCGGAGACAAGGTAATTCAGGTTGTGGTTCATCAGCCAGGACACTTGCGAATCGAGAAGGGCCATATCGATGTGCTGGCCCAAGCCGCTCGACTCACGCTCGCGCAAGGCGGCGAGTATCGCGACGGCCGCGTACATGCCGGTCATGAGATCCGCGATCGGCACGCCGCATTTCTGTGGCCCACCGCCGGGCAAGTCGTCGCGCTCGCCCGTAATGCTCATCAGCCCACCAATCGCCTGAATCATGAAGTCATAGCCTGCACGGAGACTATAGGGACCGTCCTGGCCGAAGCCGGTCACCGAGCAGTACACGAGGCGCGGGTTCTCCTCGGCGAGCGTCGCGTGGTCGAGACCGTAGCGCGCCATGTCGCCAACCTTGTAGTTCTCGACGAACACGTCGCAGGTCTTCGAGAGCGCGCGCACGATGGCTTGCCCGTCGGCGCTGGAGACGTCGAGCGTGATCGACTTCTTGCCGCGGTTGGTCGACGCGAAATAGGCCGAGTCGGTAGTGTCGACGCCCCCGGGCCCTTGCAGGAACGGTGGCCCCCAGGCGCGTGTGTCGTCACCCGTAACGGGGCGTTCGACCTTGATGACCTCGGCCCCCAGGTCGGCGAGGATCTGGGTCGCCCACGGCCCCGCGAGGATACGCGACAGGTCGAGGACACGGACTCCTGCAAGCGGGGCATTCATCGGTCGAGCAGGATGCCTGGGTTCAGGGTCCAATTCGGGTCCAGGGTTTTCTTGGCGGCGCGGAGCACCTCGCGGAAGAGCGGCGGGACCTCCTGGTCGTACCACTGGCGATGGTCAGGGCCGAGCGAATGGTGGTGGGTAATCGTTCCGCCGGCCTGACACATCGCATCCGATGCTGCGGCCTTAATGGCCCAGAACTGCTCGACAAGCTTCGACTTGTCACCCAACGCGTGCCAAGTGAAATACGGCGCGGGCCCGTCCGGATAGATGTGCGTGAAGCGCACCGTGCATGTTCCGTCACGCCCGGTAATCTCGCGAATCGCCCTCAAGGTTCGCTGCTTGACGCTGGCCTGGAAGTCGAGATAACGGTCCCAAGTGATGCAGCTCTCCATCGTGTCGCGCATGACGCCGCGTGCGATCGCATGCTGCCGGAGATAGGGTCCGCGCAGGAACTTGTTGCGCCAGTTGCCTGCCGCCCCCTTCTTCTGGGACCCCTCGTCAGCCAGCGCCTGCTCGTCCCATTCGCCGCCGAAATCGCCACAAATCTCGAGCGCTCGCGCCATCCAGGCGTCGAGCGGATGGTCGCCAGACTCGAACGTCAGAACCAGCACGTCCTTCGAGCCATCGCCCGCCTCGGTGAAGCGTGCCTCCTCGCGCTCGAGCAACCGGGCGTTGGCCGGAAAGAGCCCGGCCTGACTGATTACCCTTACGGCGTTCACCGCCTTCTCGTAGTCACTGAAGCGCACCGTTGTCGCCGAGCGAAACGTCGGCTTCTTGTGCAGCCGCACCCACGCTTCCGTGATGACCCCGAGTGCACCCTCCGAACCGAGAAAGAGCCGGTCCGGGTTCGGGCCTGCTCCCGAGGTCGGCCAACGATGCGACGCAATCGTGCCCTTTGGCGTTACAACGCGCATGCTCTCGACGTGGTCGTCGATCTGCGTATAGTTGGTCGCATAGTGGCCCGCTGCGCGCGTCGCTATCCAACCGCCGAGCGACGAAAACTCCCACGCCTGCAGGAAGAAGCGCATCGTGAGGCCGGTCGGCTTGAGCTGGCGCTCCATGTCAGGGCCAAGCACGCCGGCCTGAATGCGCGCCGCCTGCGACACCTTGTCAACCTCGAGCACCCGGTTGAGGTGTCGCAGGTCGATCGTGACCAACCCCTTGTAGCGATCGTCCCGCGAATGGTTGACTCCACCGGTGACCGACGAGCCACCGCCAAACGGGATTGCCGCGTAGCCGTGCTCACCGCACCACTCGAGTACCGCCGCGACCTCCTGCTCATCGCGCGGGAGCGCCACCACGTCGGGCGGGTTCGAGAAGTCGCGGCGATGGATCATCTTCGCAATGTCGTGCACCGAACGGCCCCAGGTATGCAGGAGCCGCTCGTAGCGCTCATCGGTGCAGAACGCGCGCAGCGCCGTGGGAATCGCTACGCGCGAGGGCCGCAGCACGATCTCTGACTCAACCGGCATTGGCGCGGGATCGAACCGGTCGACCCGGAACAGTTCGGCCCAGGTCTTTTCGAACCAACCCAACTCCTCGGCGCCGACAACGTCGTCCTCATAGCCCCAGCCGTAGAAGCTGCGGCGCTTGCCGTCCGTGACTCCGCTCATCTCCTTGTCGCCTCTTCGTGTCTGGTGTGCGCGTGGCAGGCGCTCGTGAATACATAGTCATTCGACGTCAAGAGAATGAGCCGCGTCGAGTGAAGTTATCCTGAATTCTTATTCATGCCGTGTCAAGCCCCGCCTTTCGATAGCCCCACTCTTCGATGGTGTCCGCAGTCAGGTGCAGAACTGCTTGAAGGCAGGCGGCGGTCATGGCAAGGGTGGCTTTACTTGGCCGTGGTGATGGATCTGTTCTCGCGCAAGATCATCGGCTGGTCGACGAGCTCGACGATCCGTCGCGAGCTCGCTCTTGACGTCGTTCCAATGGCGGTCCGACGCCGCAATCCGAAAGGCACGTTGATTCATTCGGATCAGGGCACGCAATACGGCAGCGATGCTTGGAAGCGCCTTTGCAGGTCAGACCAACCCGAACCGAGCATGAGCCGCAAAGGAAACTGCTGGGGAAATGCTGTCGCCGAATCCTTCTTCGGAAGCTTGAAAGAGGAACGGATCAGGAAGTGACCTGCGCGGCTGCGTAAAGGCACACGACCGCATTGCATGCTCGGCGTGGCCGCCGGAGACGCATGGCGATGGGTGAGGCCGCGGGCGCAGCCGCGGCGATGAGCCTCGCCGTCGACGCGCGGGTGCGACAGGTGGGGCTTTCGGCCCTGCAATCCGCGCTGCGCGCGAGCGGTGCCTTGCTCGAACCACGCGAAGACGGGCCCGTAGCCCGACGCGGTCCAGCCCTGCCCCAAGGCGCGGGCCGGACAGGTTCACCCACAACGTTACTTCGAGGCGCTGCCGAACGCGTCCAGACCCAGGATCTCGCGCCCGATTACGAGTTGATTGATCTGCGTGGTGCCATCGGGCACGGTGAGCATACGTGCGTCGCGGAAGTGGCGCTCCAGCGGATATTCCGACGTCAATCCGTACGCACCGTGTACCTGAATCGCCTTCGAAGCAATGCGAACCGCCGCCTCGGTCGCAAAGACCTTCGCCATTGCGGCCTCGAGGTTGCACTTCACTCCTTGGTCGAGCAGCGCCAGGCCACGATACACCAGCAGCCGTGCGGCGTGCAGCTCAGTCGCCATGTCGGCCACCAACTCCTGAACCAATTGATGAGCGCCGATCGGCCGACCGAACTGCTCGCGCTCCTGTGCATAGCGCACGCTCGCGTCGAGCGCAGCCTGCGCGATTCCGAGCGCGAGCAGCGCGATGAAGATGCGCGCGCGCTCGAAACCCCTCATCGTCTCCCGCAGCCCGGCGCCGACCTCTCCCACCACGTACTCCTCGGCAATCCACGTGTCGGAAAAGTGGATCTGGCCAAGCGACCAGCTTTTCAGCCCCAGCTTGGCGATCTCCTTCGTCTCGATGCGGTGTTCGTGCGGATCGACCAGGAACATCGTGAACTCCTGCGGCCCCGTTCTCGCGGTGAGCATGATCACGTCAGCGATCGGCGCGTTCGAGATGAACGTCTTCTCACCGTTGACGAGATAGCCGGCACCATCGCGCACTGCGCGCGTCTTCATCGCGCGTACACCCGACCCTCCGCCCGGTTCCGTCACCGCGGAGCAACCGATAAGCTCACCTGAAATCAGCCCCGGCAGGTAGCGCTCCCGCAATGCAGGGGATCCGCCACGGTACAGCTTCATGGCCGCGCCCTCATGCACGTAGGCCATGCCCGCCGCGTCGGGGCTCACGCGCGACAGCTCCTCGTACAAGAGCCCGCTGGCAAGATAGCCGATGCCCAGACCGCCGCCGCTCTCGGAAACCCAGCCGCTGCCCACTCCGTGCTCACATAGCGCCGATAACAATTCGTGCGCAGTCCGTTTCGGGAAGACGCAGTCGCGATGGCTCGCTGCCACAGGGGCCACTTCGCGCTCCACGAAGCGTCGCAGGCCATCGATAGCAAGTCGCTGCTCTTCCGAAGCTTCGAAGATCATCTGCCCGCTCCCGAGCAGACCGCACCGCCCCCTTCTTTGCCGAGCCATTCCTCGATGACTTGGGAGGTGTGCTCTCCCAGCAGCGGCGGCGCCTGCCAGCCAGCAGCGACGTCGAAGCCGGAATACTTGACCGCGGGACCAAGGGTCGGCAGCCGCCCATACGCGGGATGCTCGAGCTCGCGCAGCATGCCACGATGCAGAACCTGAGGATGGCTGAAGACCTGCTTCATGTCGTTGACCGGAGCGCACGGTACGCCTGCCTGCTCGAGACGTGCGGTGAGATCGACGGTGCGGTGCCGCCGCACTTCAGCATCCAGCACCTCATAGACCGCGTCGCGGTTCTCAACGCGCGATGCAAGGGTCGCAAAGCGCGGATCATCCAGTAGATCTTCGCGCCCAAGAACATGAAGAAAAGGCCGGAATACGGAGTCGTAACCGGCGCCGATGACAACCACACCGTCGGCCGTTTCGAATGCCTTGTAAGGCACGAGTTGCGAGTGCTCGGAGCCCCATCGTCCACGACTGTGCCCACTGACCAGGTATTCCATCGCAGCATCTACGAGGAATGCCACCTCGCTCTCGAGGAGACTGGTCTCAATGCGCTGGCCGGCGCCGCCGAGTTGACGGCGCAGCAATGACATCGTGATCGCACTGAAGGCATTCAGGCCACAGATCAGGTCAAACACCGATGTGCCCACCTTGATTGGCTTGCCTCCACGCTCACCGGTGATGCTCATGAAGCCGCCGACCGCCTGGATCGTGAGGTCGAACGCACCCGTCTGGCAGTCCGGTCCGTCAGCGCCCATGCCGGATAGCGACGCGTAGATCAATCGCGAATTGTCAACCGCCAGTGTCTCGTATCCAAGACCGAGACGATCCATCACTCCCGGGCGGAAGTTCTCGACGACGACGTCAGCCTTGCCTGCAAGCGCCACGGCGCGTTGACGGTCCGCCTCGTTTTTCAGATCGAGGACTATGGATCGTTTGTTGCGATTGGCCGCAAGAAAGCTCATGCCATCGCCATGGTGAAACGGAGGCCCCTGATTACGTAGCGGGTCACCCTCGGGCATCTCTACCTTGACAACATCCGCACCATGATCACCAAGGAGCATCGTGCAGTAGGGTCCAGCGTAGATTCTCGTGAAGTCCAACACCCTTATGCCCGAGAGCGGCTTGCACGATCCGGCAGTCGCGCCCGGCGTTGAAGACGTAGCGCTCATAGCACTCCCACCTGAGGCATGACGAACTCACGATGCCCGAGGGCCTCCGAACATGTGGTAGCCCCTCCCGCGACGTCATACATCAGCCTCTCGATGCGGTCTGCGCCGCTTTCGATGCTCGCCCCATCGGTCACGATATCCGCAATGTCCACATCGATATGGCTTGACATCCGGCGCACACCCTCGACCGATGCACAGATCTTGACTACGGGACATATCGGAGAACCAAGTGGTGTGCCACGCCCTGTGGTGAAAAGAACGATCTGCGCGCCAGCCGCGGCCATGCCGGCCACCGACGCCGGATCCAGGCTCGGATTGTCGAGCAACCACAGCCCCTTGCGAAGCGGCGCCTCACCGGGCGCGAGCATTCCCTCGACCACACTCACTCCGCTCTTGCGGATGCTGCCGAGCGCCTTCTCAGTGAGCGTGGTGAGGCCGCCCGCCATGTTGCCGGGCGACGGATTACCGTCGTCGATGCGCTTACCACGCTGTTTCGCAGCTTCGTAGAGACGTAGTAGTACCTCACGGATTCGAGCACGTGCTGCATCATCGCGCGCACGCTCGAGAAGGATGTGGTCTGCACCGAACCATCCGGCACTCTCGCCCATCAGCGAAGTGCCGCCTGCACCGATCACGCGATCGGACACCAGACCCACTGCCGGATTGGAAGCAATCGCCGAGGTCCAGTCGGATCCACCGCATTTGGTCGCGATCGTCAACTCTGAAAGATCGAACGGCTCGCGCTGCTGCGCGGCGAGCGCGTCGCGCGCGCGAAGCACAAACTCCCGGCAGCGCCCGATCGCCTGCTCCGTGCCCCCACAGGCTTGAATCGACACACTGTCCGCGAACTTAGCGTCGCCGATCTCCTCCCGCAACAGTGGGGCGGGTGTTTGTTCGCACCCCAGGCCAACGAAACACACTGCACCGACGTTCGGGTTGCGCGCCAAGCCAGCCATGATCCGATGCGCGATAACCCGATCGTCGTCCAACGCAATGCAGCCGGCAGCCTGTTCGATTCCGATCAGGTCGGGGAACTCCTGCGCGACGCGTTGGACGACTCGGTTGGCGCAAGCGACCGTGGCCAGAATCAACACATGATTACGAACGCCGATGCGGCCATCGGCGCGTCGGTAGCCATACAAACCAGTCATGAGTGCTCGGATGGATTGGCTCGCGAGGCCAGCCAGTCAGTGAAGAGACTTGCGACGTTGTGGGAGTGCACGTGCTCCCCTGGTTCAATGGCATCGCGCGCATGCCCAATCGACTCACCGTACTTGATCACGACGCCGCCCGCCGGAATACGCGCGATTGCCACTTTATGCCCGAGCGGTACCGCCATCCGGACGGGCACCGATCGACCATCCACCTCGAATCGGTCACCTGCTTGCAGTTCTTCGAGTGCGTTCGCAACGTTGTCGCGCGGATCCATCGCGACGACACGGCGGAGGACCGCACTCCGCCGATCGCCGGACGGTGCCTTGTCAGATGATGGTTCGAGGTGCATAGACCAGGCTCCGCGACTCAGTTCACGGTAACGTTGGCAGCTCGGATCACTTTGCCCCACTTCTCGATCTCCGAGCGAGTAAACGCCGAGAATTCCTCCGGACTGTTGCCACCTGGAATAGCTCCTTGGCTAGCGATCCGCTCCTGCACGTCGGGGAGCTTCAGGATGCGGATCACCTCCTGCGTGATCTTCGCCATCCGATCCGCCGGCACACCAGCAGGTGCAACTGCGGCCGTCCAGGTGTAAGCGTCGAATCCTGGAAGGCCCGACTCGGCAACGGTCGGGATGTCGGGCAGCGCGGGCAGCCGTTCAGCCGTACTTACGGCAATCGCGCGAAGCTTGCCGGCCTTCACGTGCGGCAGCGAAGAGAGGACGCTATCGAACAGCACTGGTGCTTCCTGTCCTCCGATTAGTGCCGTCAACGCCGGTCCGCTGCCCTTGTAAGCGACGTGCGCCATCTGGATCTTCGCCATGTCCTTGAAAAGTTCCATCGCCAAGTGGGACGGGGTGCCGTTCCCAATCGACGCGAACACCGCCTTTCCCTTCTGCGACTTGAGTAGAGCGATCAGCTCGTTGACGTTGTTGGCCGGCACCGACGGATGCACGAGGAGCAGCATCGGCAACTTGGCGACAAGCGTAATGGGCGCAAACTGCTTGATTGGATCGTACGGTAGCTTCGGGAACAAGCTCGGGTTGATCGCATGCGGCCCACTTGCTGTCATCAGAAGCGTGTAGCCGTCGGGCGCAGCGTTGGCCGCCGCCTCGACGCCGATAATGCCGCTGGCACCGCCGCGGTTCTCGACCACGACCGATTGTCCCCAGTGCTCCTGCATCTTCTGCGCAACCAGCCGCGTCACGTAGTCGGTGCTGCCGCCAGGCGGATATGGCACGATCCAGCGAATTGTCTTGTCTGGGTACTGTTGCGCGGATGCGCCCGCTGCAGCCGCCATGATCGCCGCGCCTGCGAGCGCGCGAGAGAACCAGAGCCGTGCTTTCACTGTGTCCCTCCTTCGGTTTCGATCGCCTGGACTGCGCCAGGCATTGAGCGATCGCGGCACCGCAAAGCGTCACGAAGGCCTTGCCAATTGGTATGACCAAATTGGTCTGACCATAATCTAACCGGGAGTCGAGTCGAGCGTCAAGGCACGCGCGCCGAGTGCTTCAGGAGACTGCGCCAGAACCCCTCATGGATGTGAACGTGCATCGCCCGCCGTGCCTTGTCTGAATCGCGCGCTCTGATCGCGCGCAAAATTGCCTGGTGCTCGCGATGCGATCGTTGGCAGCGCTTCAGATCGGCAAAATAGACTTGGCGGCGCACTAACGACAACCGATAGAACGCGTGCACGATCTGCGCGAAGATCGGGTTCTTGCTGGCCGCGACCACCCCGAGATGAAATGCTTCATCCAGATCGATGATGCTGCGCTCTTGCGCCAAGCGCGCGCGGGTATCCGCGATGATCGATTCCAGGTGGTCCAGATCGGCGGCGTCGCGACGCGCGCAGGCCAGATCGACCGCCTGTAGCTCGAGCAGGTTGCGCACCTCCATCGAGTGTCGAATAGTGTCTGCGTCCAGCGTCAGGCCAAGGTCACTTCTCAGGACCACACTCTCGAAACTCGGGTGCGACCCGGGGGCGGCCAGATAGATGCCTGAATTGCGCCTGCGCACGATTACGCGCATCGCCTCGAGCGCGGCGAGCGACTCCCGCAGTGCCGGCCGGCTGACGTTGAGCCTCAGAGCGAGTTCACGCTCCGACGGTAGACGATCTCCGGGCGCAAGGTGCCGCTCCTCGATGAACCGCAGGACCTGGCTGGTAACACTGTCGCCCGGGCCATCGCGGACCGCAGGCTGGTCGACGGACTGCGGGTGATAGATCGGCTCAACGGGGTGGTCGGGACGGCGACGAAGCGACATCGGTGTATGGCTGAATGAATCGTGACGGGCGATTCTAAGCCCGGGATTCCGGGCTGTTCGCGCTGCCGAACCCCCGGGCAGGAGGAAGCGACCGCCCATAGGGCCATGATTCCTCCTGCGATTGACGAGATGAGCCTGACACTCCGTGAAGATCCCTCGAAGTGCGGTCGATTTGGCCAGTCGCGGAGTCGGGGGTAGACGTGACGTTGGCCCCGTCAGTGGACTGTTCTCGAGTGGAGCAGCGCCGCTTCTGACTTTCGCCGGGAAGGCGCCCCCATCCGGATCCGCTCTCGTCGGTTCGGCATCCCCACCGCCCCGCAATCTGGTGGGCCCCCCGGGAGTCGAACCCGGCACCAACGGATTATGAGTCCGCTGCTCTAACCATCATGAGCTAGAGGCCCGCGGCGTCTATCGTACCCGACCGCCGCAGCCCTCCGGAGCACCGCCCCGCCGCCCTACCCCCAGATCGCCTTCGCCGCGTCCACGCACCGGCGCAGCTTCGCCCGCTCGTCCGCTTCGGTCACCGGGTTGCCGCCCATCGTGCTCGCGAACCCGCACTGCGGGCTGATTGCCAGCCGGTCCAGGTCGACGTACTTCGCGGCCTCCTCGGCGCGGCGCTTCAGCGTGTCGATCGGCTCGAGCTGCGGGGTCTTCGAGCTGACAAGGCCGAGCACCACGCCCTTGTTCTTCGGCACGAACTTCAGCGGATCGAAGCCGCCGGCGCGCGGCGTGTCGAACTCGAGCAGGAAGTGGTTGACGTTGGTGCGCCCGAAGAAGCGCTCGCCCACCGAGTCGTAGCCGCCTTCGGACAGGTACATGCCCTTGTAGTTGCCGCGGCAGACGTGCACGCCGACGGTGACGTCGGCCGGACGGTTCTTCACCGCCTGGTTGATCGCCTCGACGTACAGGTCGACCAGCCGGTCGGGGTGGCCGCCCGCGGCCTTGACCTTCTCGCGCGCGGCCGGGTCGCACAGGATCGCGATCGCGACTTCGTCGAGCTGCACGTACTTGCAGCCTGCGGCCGACAGTTCGGCGATCTCCTGCTGGTAGATCTTGCCGAGGTCGACGAAGAACGCTTCGGGGTCGGCGTAGACCCTCGGGTCGCCCCAGTCGGTGAAGCGGTAGAAGTGCATCGTCGACGGCGACGGCATCGTCACTTTCGGGTTCGCTTTCGTGAGCTTCGAGACGAACGCGATCTCGTCGGCGGTGATCGGCGCGCCCCGCGACACCTTGGCCTCGGCATACGGGGCGGTAAACGCCGATTCGTGGCCGTGCTCGTCGTGGAACGTGAAGACCGCGTCCTTGATCACCAGGCCCGCGGTCAGGCGCACGAACTTCTCCCAGTACGAGATGCGGCGGAACTCGCCGTCGGTCACCACCTGCATCCCGCACTCTTCCTGCAGCCGCACGACGTCGCGGATCGCGGCGTCTTGTGCGGCGCGGAAATCGGCGTCGCTCATCTCGCCGGCGGCGTGCTTGCGAAACGCCTCGCGCAGCGCCTTCGGGCGCAGCAGGCTGCCGATGTGGTCGGCGCGGAACGGGGGGCGGCCGGCGGGGGCGGGAATCATGGCGCTTCCTTGTCTATTGAGCTATAGAATAATCCGAATGTCACAGCAGCCCGCGCCGCGCGTCAAGTCGGCGAAGCCGAAGCGCCGTACCGCCGAGATCGTCGCGGCGGCGGCGCAGGTGTTCGCGCGGCGCGGCTATCACGGCGCGTCGACGCAGGACATCGCCGACGTGCTCGGCATCCGGCAGGCGAGCCTGTACTACTACTTCGACTCGAAGGAGGCGGCGCTGGAGGCGGTCTGCACCGAAGGGATGCGCGACTACGCGCTGCGCGCGCAGCGGGTGCACCGCAGCCACGACGGCGGCGCGGCGAAGGTCGGCGCGCTGGTCTTCAACCACCTCGCACCGATGGCCGACAAGCTCGACTTCACGCTGGTGTTCCTGCGCGAGCGGCGCTTCCTGCCGGCGCCGGCGCGCAGGCGGCTGCGTGCGATGGAGCGCCGCTACGAGCGCTTCGTCGAGCGGATCATCCGCGACGCGGTCGAGTCGGGCGAGTTTCGCGCCGACCTCGATCCGCGGATGGCGACGCTGGCGCTGCTCGGGCTGGGCAACTCGGCGGCGCTCTGGGTGGGCCGCGAGCCCGGCGTGACGCTGGACCGGATCACCCGGGATTACGTGGACTTGCTGGTGCGGGCGTTCCGCGACGACACTTCGAAACCCGCGCGCCCGAGGGCCGCGCGACCGAGGCACCGACTTCCGGAAGAGGAGGAGACGACATGAAGAACAGGTTCGCGCTTGCCGCATTGGCGGCCACCCTGATGGGCGCCGCGCCGCTCGCCGGCGCGCAGGACGCCTGGGTCATCGGCGTGAGCGCCGCGATGACCGGGCCTGCCGCGGCCACCTACGCGCCGGTGGTCGAGTCGATGAAGGCCTACCTGGAGCACGTCAACGCGAAGGGCGGCATCCGCGGCAAGCCGGTCAAGCTGGTCGTGCTCGACGACTCGGCGCAACCCTCGCGCGCGGCGGCCAATGCCAAGCGGCTGCTCAGCGAAGACAAGGTCGTGCTGCTGATGAACTCGAGCCTGTCCTCCACCTACGCGCCGATGGTGGCCGAAGCGAAGCGCGCCAACGTGCCGCTGTACTTCGCCGGCTCGGTGTGCCCGAAAGAGACCTATCCGCCGGCTGACCCGCTGCAGTTCTGCTCGACCGCGTTCGGCGCCAATCTCGACAGCCAGGCGGCGCTCGACTTCGTCAAGCGCACCGCGAAGGAGCCGGTGCGGATCGGCTTCGCGGCAATGGCGATCCCGATCTCGCGCGGCGAGATCGACTACGCGGAGGGGTTGTCGAAGACGCTCGGCATGACGCCGGTGGAGAAGCAGATCACGCCGCCGCCGACGCCCGACTACACGCCGTTCGCGACCAAGCTGAAGGACGCGAACCCGAACTGGGTCTACTCGTGGGCGCCGTGGGTCTCCGAGATTCGCACCTTCGAGGCGCTGCGCCGGCTGGGCTGGAACGGCTCGTACATCGCCTGGGCGCACCTGAACGCCGAGGACGAGCTCGCACGCGTGAAGGACGGCAGCCTCTACGTGATCGGCACCAACACGTTCTTCAGCGACAGCGTGCCGATGCACGCCGAGGTCCGCGCGGTGACCAGCCGCGCGAACCTGCAGTACCCGGTCACCTGGCTCACCGAGGGCTTCATCGCGGGGCTGGTCATCGAGGCGATCCTCGACAAGACGCCGTGGCCGGCGACGCCGCAGAAGGTGCTCGCGTCGATGAACAACCTGAAGGTCGACCTGAAGGGCCTGCGCGGCGGACCGCTGGAGTGGACGAAGGACAACCACTTCCGCACCAGGCAGTTCTATCGCGTCTGGCGCTGGGACACGGCGGCCAACCGCGTGCAGCGCGTGCAGGACTGGCAGGCGATCGAGGTCAGGAAGTGAGGGTGGGCCGATGAGCCCGGGCGCGAAGACCGCGCCCGGGCTCCTGGCCGAACGGGCGCGCAGCGCGCCCGGATCGGTGGCATTCCGCTCGAAGCACCTGGGCCTGTATCGCGAGCGCAGCTGGCGCGACTACGCGAGCCTGGTCGGCCGCTGTGCGCGTGGGCTGCGCAAGCTGGGGCTCGCGCCCGGCGAGCGCGTCGCGATCATGGGCGACGCCTGCGAAGAGTGGGTGATCTGCGACCTGGCGGCGCAGGCCACCGGCGCGATCACCTACGGGATCTACCCGACCGCTTCCGCGTCCGAAGTCGAATACCAGATGCTCGACGGCGGCGCGACGATCTTCGTCGCCGAAGACCAGGAGTACGTCGACAGGCTGCTGCCGCTGCTCGAACGGCTGCCGGCGGTGAAGGCCGTGGTCGTCGTCGACGACTCGGCGATGTTCGACTACGAGCACGACTTGCTGGTTTCGTACCGCGAGGTGCTGGGCGAGGAAGGCGACGAGGCCGCGCTCGCGCTGCTGGACGAGTTCGCTGCGCGGCTGGACCCCGCGGCGCCCGCGTTCATCGTCTACACGTCGGGCACCACCGGCAACCCGAAGGGCGCGCTGGTCGCGCACGGCACGCACGTCGCGGCCGCGCACAACATGATCGGGCACTACCCGACGCTGGGGCGCGACGCGCACCGCACCGTCGTCTACCTGCCGCTGTGCCACATCCTGGGGCGCGACCTGGCGATCACGCTGCCGCTGCTGGGGCGCCTGGTGCCGCACTTCGGCGAGGACATCGAGGACCTGCCGACGACCTTCTTCGAGGTCGCGCCGACGCTGCTGTTCACGGTGCCGCGCTACCTGCAGAAGTTCGCGTCGCAGGTGCTGGTGGGGATCAACACCAGCACGAAGGTGAAGCGCGCCGCGTACGAACTGGCGATGCGCGTCGGGCGCGCGCAGGCGCGCGCGCGGTGGGAGCGCAGCGCGCCCGAGTCGCTCGCCTACCGGCTGTGCCGCGCGCTGGTGTTCCGCCCGCTGCTCGAGAAGCTCGGCATGGACGAGCTCGAGCTGGTCGTCTCCGGCGGCGCGCCGCTGCCGGCCGAGACGGCGGCGCTGTGGCAGGTCTGGGGCGTGAACACGGTCGAGGTCTACGGCCAGACCGAGGAGGCCGGCGCGATCATCAGCGGGCAGCCGAGCCCGTGTCCGCGCCCGGGCAACGTGGGCACCGTGGCGCCGGGCTGGGAGTTGCGACTGGGCGACGGCAACGAGATCCTGGTCCGCGGCCCGCACGTCTTCGACGGCTACTGGAACAACGACGAGGCGACGCGGCAGGTGAAGGACGCCGACGGCTGGGTGCATACCGGCGACGTCGGCGAACTGCACGACGGCGTGCTGCGGCTCGTCGACCGCGCGCGCGACTTCATCGTCACCGCCGGCGGCAAGACGCTGTCGCCGTCGACGATCGAGAACGCGCTGCGTTCGAGCCCGTTCATCGGCGAGGCGATGGTGATCGGGCAGGCGCGCAAGTTCCTCTCCGCGCTGATCGAGATCGACTTCGACACCGTCGCCGACTGGGCGCGCGCGAACGACGTCGCCTACACCGGCTTCACCAGCCTTGCGACGCACCCGGCGGTGCAGAAGCTGATCGCGGCCGAAATCGCGCGCGCGAACGAGTCGCTGGCGCGCGTCGAGCAGGTAAAGGCGTTCCGCATCCTGCCGAAGCTGCTCGACCCGGAGGAGGAAGGCGAGCCGGTCACGCCGACGCGCAAGTTGAAGCGCGCGCTGATGATCGAGCGCTTCCGCGACCTGGTCGAGTCGATGTACGACGACCGCGAGGAGCGGCTGGTGCACGCCGGCGTCGGCGACCTGCTGCAGCCGGGCGCGCAGGCGGGCTGAACCGTGCAGCTGGCGGTCAACATCGCGGTGCTCGCGTCGATCTACGCGCTGATCAGCTGCGGCTATGTGCTGATCTACCGCACGAGCCGCGTGCTGAACCTCGCGCACGGCGAACTGATGATGCTGGGCGCCTACGGGCTCTTCACGACGGCGTCGCTGTTCGGCCGGCATCCGCTGGCGGCGATCGCGATGTCGGCGCTGCTCGCGCTGGTGGTCGGCGTGCTGGTCTACGTCGTGCTGATGCGCCGGATGACCGGCGAGTCGGTGCTCGCCGCGGTGCTGACGACGATTGCGCTGGGCATCCTGCTGCGCGGCGCGATGGTGCTCGTCTTCGGCGCGCAGGAGCAGCATCCGCTGCCGCTGCTGGGCTTCGAGAACGCGTCGATCGCGATCGGCGACGCGCGGATCTCGGCGGTGAGCCTGACGCTGGTGCTCGCAACCGCCGCGGTCTACCTCGGGCTGTGGGCGTTCCTGCGCTTCACGGTCTGGGGGATCCGGATGCGCGCGGCCGGGCAGAACCCGCTGCTCGCCGCGCAGCGCGGCATCGGGCTGCACGCGATCTACGCGCTGGCCTGGGGGCTGGCGACGCTGACCGCGGGGCTCGCCGGCATGCTGATCGCCTGCGACGCGGCGCTGGACCAGACGATGGTGATGATCGGCCTGAAGGCGTTCCCGGCCGCGCTGGTCGGCGGGCTGGACAGCCTCCTCGGCGCGCTCGTCGGCGCGCTGGTGGTCGCGGCGGCCGAGGTGCTGCTGATCTACTACGTCGATCCGCTGCTCTCCGACGTGGTGCCGTTCGCGGTGCTGCTGGCGATGCTGGTGTTCCGACCCTGGGGGCTGTTCGGCACACGCGAGGAGCTCGACCGCGTATGAGGCCGCCGCGCGCGAGCGGGTATTTCCGCACCGCCTATTCGCAGGACTTCCGGTTGGTCGACACGCGCACCCAGCGCGCGAGCGTCGCCGCGTTGCTGCTGGCCGCCCTGGTGCTGCCGTTCGTCGCCAGCAGCTTCGTGCTCGACCTGGCCAACCAGGTGCTGCTCGCCTGCGTCGGCGCAGTCGCGTTGATGCTGCTGACCGGCTACGCGGGGCAGATCTCGCTGGGGCACGCGGGATTGCTCGCGGCCGGCGCGTTCACGGCCGGCATCCTGTTCAAGGAGGTCGGCGCGCCGATCTGGGTGACGCTGCCGGCGTCGGCCGCGGTCGGCGCCGCGCTCGGGCTGATCTTCGGGCTGCCGAGCCTGCGGCTGCGCGGGCTGTACCTGGCGGTGTCGACGCTCGCGCTGCACTTCATCGTCATCTACCTCGGAGGCGAATACGAGACGAAGCGCGGCTTCTCGACCGGTGTCGTCATCGATCCGCCGGTGCTGTTCGGCTGGACGCTGGCCGACGCGCGCGCCTGGTACTTCGTGCTGTTCGCCGCGGCCGCGGCGACGATCCTGTTGAGCCTGAACCTGCTGCGCGCGCGCACCGGTCGCGCGTGGCGCGCGATCCACGGCCGCGAGGCGGTCGCGGGCGCGCTGGGCATCAGCGTGCACCGCGCGAAGCTCGGCGCCTTCATCTGGTCGTCGACGCTGACTGCGACGGCGGGGTGCCTGTTCGCCTACTACCGAGGCTTCGTCTCGGCCGAGGCGTTCTCCCTGTTCCTCACGATCCAGTACGTCGCGATGATCATCATCGGCGGGATGGGCTCGATCCTGGGCGCGGTGCTGGGCGCCGTGTTCGTCGTGCTGTTTCCGTACGCGATCGAGGCGGCGATGAACGCGACGCCGCTCGGCGAGCGGCTGTCCTCGTACGTGTTCGCGGTCAACTACGCGGCGTTCGGGCTGGTGATGATCCTGTTCCTCGTGTTCGAGCCGCAGGGGCTGGTCGGCATCTGGCGGCGCGCGCAGGACTGGGTGCTGCTGTGGCCGTTCCGGCAGAGGCCCCTCGGAAAATGACGACGCTGCTGCGGATCGAGAAGCTCGAGGTCACCTATCACCGCGTGATCACCGCGGTGCAGGGCGTGTCGCTCGAAGTCGCCGAAGGCTCGATCGTGAGCCTGATCGGCAACAACGGCGCCGGCAAGACGACGACGCTTCGCGCGATCTCGGGCTTCCTGGGGCTCGACGACGCGCGCGTCACCGACGGCCACGTCGCGTGGCGCGGCGAGCGCATCGAGAACCAGCCGCCGCACCGCGTTGCGCGGCGCGGCATCGCGCTGGTGCCCGAGCGCAGCAAGGTGTTCGAGAGCCTGTCGGTCGAGGAGAACCTCGAGGCCGCGGTGTCCGGACGCGGCGGCATCGACAAGGCGCGCGTCTTCGACTATTTCCCGGTCCTTCACAAGTTGCGCGCGCGCCAGGCCGGCTATCTGTCGGGCGGCGAGCGCCAGATGCTGGCGATCGCCTCGGCGCTGATGTGCTCGCCGCAATTGCTGCTGATCGACGAGCTGTCGCTCGGGCTCGCGCCGAAGGTGGTCGAGGAGCTGGTCGAGCGGCTGCGCGCGATCCGCGCCGAACTGGGCACCACGCTGCTCGTCGTCGAGCAGAACGCGCAGGTCGCGCTCGACCTGGCCGACTACGGCTACGTGATGGAGAACGGCCGCGTCGTGCTCGACGGCACGCCGGAGAAGCTGCGCGAGCACCAGGACATCCGCGAGTTCTACCTCGGCGCCGGACAGTCGCAGCGGCGCAGTTACCGCGAGGTCAAGCAGTACCGGCGCAGCCGCAGGTGGTATGGCTGAACTCGCACTGAGCGGCGTCTCGCTCGCGTTCGGCGGCCTGCAGGTGCTGCAGGACGTGTCGTTCGAGGCGCGCGCCGGCGAGCTGCTCGCGCTGATCGGCCCGAACGGCGCCGGCAAGACCTCGGTGCTGAACTGCGTGAGCGGCCTGTACCGGCCGCAGCGCGGCCGCATCGCGCTCGAGGGCCGCGAGATCACCACCGAGAAGCCGCACCGGATCGCCGCGCTGGGGCTGGCGCGCACGTTCCAGCACGGCGAGCTCTTCCCGCAGATGAGCGTGATCGACAACCTGCTGGTCGCGCGCCACGCGCGCTTCGGCACCGGGTCGGTTGCCGAGGCGCTGTTCACGCGGAAGGTGCGGCGGGAGGAAACCGCGCACCGGCGGCGGATCGAGGAAGTGCTCGAGTTCGTCGAGCTCGAGCGCTACCGGCACCGGCCAGTGGACGCGCTGCCCTACGGCATCCAGAAGATCGTCGGCTTCGCGCGCGCGCTGGCGATGGAGCCGAAGGTGCTGCTGCTCGACGAACCGTCGGCGGGGGCTGGTATCGCGAGGTGGCACTGAGGACCTCGCGCGGCACATCCTGCGCATCCGCCACGAGCTGCGCATCGCGATGGTCTGGGTCGAGCACGACATGCAGATGGTGGCCGACCTCGCCGACCGGATCTGCGTGCTCGAGTCGGGCACGCCGATCGCGAGCGGGACGCCGGAGGACGTGCTGAGCGATCCGCGGGTGGTGCGGGCGTACCTCGGGGCGCGAGCGGAAATTGAACCTTCCGCCGACGGCCCACGTAGGTCTTTCGTTCGATATCGTGCAGACATTCCTGCTCGAATCATGATTCCACCCTGCCTCCGCATCGCATGCCTCGATCGAACGATGGAGATCGCGCAGGACAACGTCCGCAATCCTCCGCCCCCGCTCCGAGGCTGCACAGCGATTGACGGGGCCGTATTTCGTACATACAATTTGCCTGGGGTGCGTCGAGTTCGAGTTCGAAACCGCCCTTTTCAGGATCGACGATCGCGGAACTACGGCGAGACGCGCATTCGCGCACTGGGGATGCTCGGCGGACGCTTGCACGCATTGGTCTTCGTGGAGACCATGAAGGGCATCCGCGTCATCAGCTTCCGCAGGGCCAATGCACGAGAAGGTGAAACGGTATGAGCAGGCGGCTACGTGCACCCGGGCCGACCACGATAATCCGGAGTGGACTGACGAGGCAGTGGCCCGAGCAGCGCCGTTCCAGGCTTTGCCCGGCTCGCTTCGCAGCAAGTTCGAGCTGCTGCAGCTCGACAACGTGATCACGACGCCGCACAGCGCTGCGCTCACCGACGAGGCGATGCGCAAGATGGGCTGCGACGCGGCCGAAGACCTTCTGCGCGTGCTGCGCGGCGAGCGCCCGAAGGCTTGCGCGAATCCGCAGGTGCTGGCGGGGTAGCTGCGGGGAACGAGGCCGGCTACCCGGTTCGCCGTCCTCGCCGCAACATCAGGTTGTTCGCCATCAGCGACCCGACGACGATCGCCGCGCCGACCAGCTCGGCCGCCTCGAACCGCGCTCCTTCCAGCGCGCGGATCGCGAAAGTGACGATCGGCATCAGGTTCAGCAGCAGCATCGCGTTGACCGAGCCGATGCGCTGCAGCCCGTCGTTCCACAGGAACATCCCGATCACGACGCCGACCAGCGAGATGTAGGCCAGCCGCCAGGTCGCCGCGGGGAGTGCCTGGGCGTCGATGCGCACCGCGTCGAGCGCGTACGCGACGACCCAGACGACCAGGATGACGACGAGCGCCGGCAGCGTGGTCAGCGTGGAGACGCGCAGCGACGACCAGCCGGCCATTCGCGACGTGACGACTGCGTAGCCGACCCAGGCGATCGCGGCGAGCAGCACCAGCGCGTCGCCGAGCAGTTCGGCACCGTGCAGGCCGGCGAGCTGCCCGATGCCGAC
Source organism: Burkholderiaceae bacterium (assembly GCA_046347945.1). Classification (GTDB taxonomy): domain Bacteria; phylum Pseudomonadota; class Gammaproteobacteria; order Burkholderiales; family Burkholderiaceae_E; genus Zeimonas. The sequence goes on along the minus strand of JAXMFB010000015.1, from coordinate 56,963 downwards.
CCCGCGCGTCACCACCAGCGCGACGCCGACGAACGCGATCGCGATGCACGCAAGCGTGAAGCGCGGCGGCGGGCGACCGTCGACGATCCACTCGGCGATCGCGGCCATCGCCGGCTGCAGTGCCAGCACGATCACCGCAACCTCGGGGCGCGTGAGCGACAGCCCGACGAAGAGCAGCAGCGCCGACGCGCCGAGCCCGAGCGTGCCGGCCAGCAGGATCGGCCGCGCGCGACCAGCGAGCGCGAACGCGCCGCGCCCCTCCTGCCACCACAGCAGCAGCGCGAACGCCGCGCCGGCGACCACGTAGCGCACCACGGTCATCGAGTAGCCGTCGAGGGCGACGAATGCCCCCTTGGCGATCGGAAGCTGGCCGCCCCAGAGCAGCGTCGCCGCGAACGCTGCTGCGACGCCGCGCGCAAAGCCGGGATGCGCAGGCGCGTGCCGGGTCACAGGCCGAGGATCTTCTGGATGATCGTCTTCGCGATGAAGCCGAGCATCCCGAACGCGAGCACGAAGAACAGCACGAAGGTGCCGAAGCGGCCGGCCTTCGACTCGCGCGCCAGCTGCCAGATGATGAACAGCATGAACAGGATGAACGCGCCGATCCCGAAGGTGACGCCGAACTCGGAGATCTGCTCCTCGGTGAAGCCGAACATCGGCGCAGGCCCGTTCAGCGAGCCGCCGAGGCCGCGCCCGCAGGCGGCGCGCCCTCGCCGACGAGATCGCGATATGCGTGCCAGCTCGCATGGCCCAGCAGCGGGACGACCAGCACCCAGCCGACGACGCTGAGCGCCGCGGCGAGCGTCGCCGCCATGATTACCGCGGCCCACAGCGACATCGTGAACGGATGCTCGCCCACGACGCGCACGCTGGCGAGCACCGCGTCGCGCAGCGCCGCACGGCGCTCGAGCAGCATCGGTACCGAGACGACGCCGATCGCGAAGACGATCGCCGCGACGAGGCCCCCCGCCACCATCCACGCGACGAAGAGCGCCGCGCCGCGCTCGTCGGCGAACAGGCGCAGCAGCGCAGCGGCGCCGCCCTCCGGGGAGCCGGCCGCCGCGGCCGCGCCGCTGCCGACCGATGCGCGCACGACGAGCCAGCAGAACCCGACCCAGGCCGTGCCGATCGCCGCGAGCAGCGCGCCGAAGCGCAGCAGCGCGGGCGAAGCGGCGCGCCAGGCGCCGATTGCATCGGTCAGCGTCGCGGAGTCGCCGCGCTCGAGCCGGCGGCTCAGTTCGTAGAGCCCGGTGGCCAGCGCCGGCGCGGGCAGCACGAAGCCGGTGAACGCGCCGGCGAGCAGCCAGCCGTGGTTCCAGCCGATGCCGAGGATCGCCAGGGCGACGATCGTGAAGACGAGTCCGTGCGCGAGGCTGGCGAGCGGCGCGCGGGCGAGGTCGCGCGCACCGCGCGCGAGCCACGCCGCGATGTGCGCGGGCCCGATCGTCGCAGTCGAGGTCGGCATCTGCCCGGCCCGTCGGCGATCATCGGCCCGCGCGAGCGCCGCTCACTGCCCTTCGAGGAAGCTCTTGAGCTTGTCCGCGCGGCTCGGGTGGCGCAGCTTGCGCAGCGCCTTGGCCTCGATCTGGCGGATGCGCTCGCGGGTGACGTCGAACTGCTTGCCGACTTCCTCGAGCGTGTGGTCGGTGCTCATCTCGATGCCGAAGCGCATGCGCAGCACCTTCGCCTCGCGCGGCGTGAGCGAATCGAGCACTTCCTTCACCACGTTGTGCATCGACGCGTGCAGCGCGGCGTCGGCCGGCGCCAGCGTGGCCGTGTCCTCGATGAAGTCGCCCAGGTGCGAGTCGTCGTCGTCGCCGATCGGCGTCTCCATCGAGATCGGCTCCTTGGCGATCTTGAGGATCTTGCGGATCTTGTCCTCGGGCATCTCCATGCGCACGGCCAGCGTCTGCGGATCGGGCTCCTGGCCGGTTTCCTGCAGGATCTGGCGGCTGATCCGGTTCATCTTGTTGATCGTCTCGATCATGTGCACCGGGATGCGGATCGTGCGCGCCTGGTCGGCGATGCTGCGGGTGATCGCCTGGCGGATCCACCAGGTGGCGTACGTGGAGAACTTGTAGCCGCGCCGGTACTCGAACTTGTCGACCGCCTTCATCAGGCCGATGTTGCCTTCCTGGATGAGATCGAGGAACTGCAGGCCGCGGTTCGTGTACTTCTTGGCGATCGAGATCACCAGGCGCAGGTTGGCCTCGGTCATCTCGCGCTTGGCCTTGCGGGCCTTGGCCTCGCCCATCGCCATGCGCTTGTTGATCTCCTTGAGGTCGGCCAGCGGCAGCACCACGCGCGCCTGCAGGTCGATCAGCTTCTGCTGCAGGTCCTGGATGGCAGGAATGTTCCGGCGCAGCACCTCGACGTACGGCGGGTTGGCGGCGACTTCCTTCTCGGCCCACTTCAGGTTGGTCTCGTTGCCGGGGAAGGTCTGCATGAAGCGCTCGCGCGGCATGCCGACGCGCTGCACGCAGATCTCGCCGATCGCGCGCTCGAGCGAGCGCACCTCGTCGACCTGGGCGCGCAGCGTGTCGCACAGCTTCTCGACCATCTTGGCCGTGAAGCGGATGCTCATCAGCTCGTCCTGGATTTCGGTCTGCGCCTTCAGGTACGCCTTGCTTTTGTAGCCCTCCTTCTCGTAGGCCACGCGCATCTTGTCGAACCACTTCGAGATGTGCTCGAACTTCACCAGCGCGTCGCGCTTGAGCTCCTCGAGCCGCGCGGTGTTCGCGGTGGCCGCCGCGTCGCCGTCCTCGTCCTCGTCGAAGTCGGCCGGCGTGGCCGCGGGGGCCGGCGCGAAATCGGCGCTCTCGTCGGCATTCGGGTCGATCAGGCCGTCGACGACCTCGTCGATGCGCATCGTGCCGGCGCCGATCTTCTCGGCGTGCGCCAGCGCCTCGGCGATCGTGGTCGGGCAGGCGGAGATCGCCTGCACCATGTGCTTCAGGCCGTCCTCGATGCGCTTGGCAATCTCGATCTCGCCTTCGCGCGTGAGCAGCTCGACCGAGCCCATCTCACGCATGTACATGCGCACCGGATCGGTGGTGCGGCCGAACTCGGAGTCGACGGTCGACAGCGCGGCTTCGGCCTCTTCCTCGGCGTCCTCGTCGGAACTGGCCACCGGCGTGGTGTCGGCCATCAGAAGCGTCTCGGCATCGGGCGCCTGGTCGTAGACCGTGATGCCCATGTCGCTGAACGTGCTGATGATCGACTCGATCGCCTCGGCGTCGACCAGGTCTTCGGGCAGGTGGTCGTTGATCTCGGCGTAGGTGAGGAAGCCGCGGTCCTTGCCCTGCTTGATCAGCTGCTTGAGCTTGTTGCGCGTGACCTCGCGCTGCTCTTCGGTGATGCCCTGGCGGCCGCCGAATTCCTTCAGCAGCTGCTTTTCCTTGGCGCGGTTGCCGCGCTTTGACTTGGCCGGGGCCGCCGCGACGACCTCGGGCACTTCGGGGATGACTTCGGTTTCGTCACCCTCGTCGAAACCCTCGACCTGGTCGTCGAGCAGGTCTTCGGACTCGCCGCCCGGCTGCTCCGCGCCCTTGGCCGGCGCGCGTCCCTTGGAACCCTTGGCGCCTTTTGCCCCCCTCGCCGGCGCCTTCGGGCCCTTCGCGGCCTCTCTTGCGGCCTCTTTCGCGGCCTGGGCCGCCACTTTCGCCTCGGCCTTCGCGACGGCCGCGGGCTTGATCTGCCGCAGCGCCTCGAGCAGCGCTTCCTCGCCGATCTGGCGGCCCTTCGTCGAAACAGCCCGCGTTTCGGGCTTCGGCGCGGCCTTGCCCGCCTTCTCGGGGGCCCGGGCCGCGACGCGCGGCGCCGCCTTCGACGCCGGCTTGACAACGGCAGCCGCAGCGGACGCCTTTCCGCCCGCCTTCAGCGGCGCCGGACGGGCCGCCTTGACCGCAGCGACCTTGGCGGCCGGCTTGCCGGCGGCCTTCTTCGCGGGGGCTTTCACCGCCGCTTTCGCGGGTGCCTTGACGGGTGCCTTTCCCGGCGCCTTTACCGGCGCCTTTGCGGCCGTCCTGGCGGCCTGGGCCGGGCCCTTCGCGGCGCTCTTGGCGGGGGCCTTCGGGGCCGCCTTCGGCGCGGCCCGGCCGACAGCCTTGGTCGCAGCGCGAGCGGCCGGCTTCGCGGCCGACTTCGGCGCGGCCTTGGCTGCAGGCTTCGGCGTGGCCTTGACCCTGCTTGTTGCCTTCGATGCCACTTTCGCAGCAGCCTTCGGCGTGGACGACGAGGCCGAAGCGCGCGCGCCGGCCCGGGATGCGGTCTTGAGGGAGAGCTTCGAGGACACCTTGGAGGTCACCTTCTTGGATGCTGGTTGCCTGACCGACTTCGCCACGTTTGCCTCGCTGTCAGAAGCCCGGGATCCGAAGCCCGGAGCCGAAGGAAATCGCGCCGCATCGCGGGCCGGCGGCCTTCGACGACTTCGGCGCCTTCTGCGCCGGCGACTTCGGCGCCGCCCACCCGGCGCCCTCGGCGCCGTCCTCGACGATTACCGTCCTCGACGATCAAGTCGGCAGAACAGATCCGAACGGACATTGGGGAACCGCGCATTATATCAAGAGCGCCTGCGCATTGCCATAAGCGATTGATAACGCTGGCGTTCTTCCGGCGAACTCATTCCGCCTGCCACGAGTTCGTCGATCAGCCGCGACAGGTGGCGCTCGCGCAACTGGGCGAGCGCCGCCTCGACCTCGGTCCTCGCCTCGTCGATCGACAGCGCCGCCACCGCCGATGCGTCCGAGGCAGCCTCGCGCTCGAGCCGCGCGACCGCGTCGGGCGCGTCCTGTCGCAACGCCTCGCAGACGCTGGCCAGCGAGCTGCCGGGCGGCAGCGCGGCGATCGTGTCCAGCCAGGCCGCGAGCGGCCCGGGCATCCAGTCGCCGCGCTCGCCGGCGGCCAGCGCCGGGTGCAGCGCGGCAAGCAGCCTGACCCGGGCTTCGAGATCGGGCTTGCCGACCGGCACCCGAGGAACGAAGCGGTTGCGCTCGCCCCAGCCACGGCGAGCGCCTCGGCCGCCTTCGCCGCGGGGCGCGCCGCGCCATTCGCGGCCAGCCGACGGCCGAGCGATCGCGTCCGACCCGTCGTCGGGCGCGGGAGACGCGTCGCCCGGGGGCTCGCCCCTGCGGTTCGGCGCGCCGCTGTCGCGTCCGGCCGCCGTCGCCGGGCCCAGATAGCGCTCCACCTCGGCGGCACCGAGCCCGGCGAGTTCCGCCAGCCGGTGGATCAGCTGCATCCGCAGCGCCTGCGCGGCCAGACCCTGCAGCAGCGGACGCGCCTCCGCGAGCAGCCGCGCCCGGCCTTCCGGAGTCGCCAGGTCGACGCGCTCGCCCAGGCCGCGCAGCAGCAGTTCCGACAGCGGCAAGGCGCCGGCCAGCGCCTCGCGAAAACCCTCGGCACCGCGCTCGCGCACGAAGCTGTCAGGGTCGTGCTCGGGCGGCAGGAACAGGAAATCGAGGCGCTTGGTGTCGCTCGCCTGCGGCAGCGAGGCTTCGAGCGCCCGCCATGCGGCCTTGCGCCCGGCGGCATCGCCGTCGAATGCGAACACCACGCGGTCGACCAGCCGCAGCAGCTTGCGCACGTGGTCGGCGGTGGTCGCGGTGCCCAGCGTCGCCACCGCGTTGGCGACGCCGTGCTGCGCCAGCATCACCACGTCCATGTAGCCTTCCACCACGATCACGCAGTCTTCTGCGCGGATCGCGTCCCGAGCTTCGTACAACCCGTAAAGCTCGCGACCTTTCGAGAACACCGGCGTCTCGGGCGAGTTCAGGTACTTCGGCTCGCCGCGGTCGAGCACGCGGCCGCCGAAGCCGATCACCTGGCCACGCGGGTTGCGGATCGGGAACATGATCCGGTCGCGGAAGCGGTCGTAGCGCTTGCGCCGGCCGTCGTCGCCGGTGGACTCGATGACCAGCCCCGCGGCGACCATCTCGTCGATCTCGTAGTCGGCCACCGCCGCCTCGAGCCCGCGCCACTGGTCGGGCGCGCAGCCGATGCCGAAGCGGGCGGCGGTCTCGCCCGCGAGCCCGCGCCGCTTCAGGTAGTCGATCGCCTGCGGCGCATCCTTGAGCCGCTGTCGGTAGAACTTCGCAGCCTGCGCGAGCAGCTCGAGCAACGCCGGCGCGCGCTTGTCGGTCTGGCCTGCCGTGCCCGCCTCCTGCGGCACCGTGACCCCGATCGACTGCGCGAGATCGCCAATCGCGTCGACGTAGCCCAGCCCGCCGTACTCCATCAGGAAGCCGATCGCCGAACCGTGCGCACCGCAGCCGAAGCAGTGGTAGAACTGCTTGGTCGGGCTCACCGTGAACGACGGCGACTTCTCGCCGTGGAACGGGCACAGGCCCAGGAAGTTAGCGCCCGCTTTCTTCAGCTGGACGTAGCGGCCCACGACATCGACGATGTCGACGCGCGCCAACAGATCCTGGATGAAGCTCTGGGGGATCACGCGGTCAGTGTAGCGCGCCGCGGCGCGCGCTCGGGTGCTCTACAAGGTGCCTCGGTCAGGCGCCCCCGAGCCGCGCCTTCACCTGCGCCGACACCGCAGAGAGGTCGGTGCGTCCGGCCAGCCGCTGCTTGAGCACGCCCATCACCTTGCCCATCTGCTGCGGGCCCGTTGCGCCGGTGGCAGCGATGGCCGCATCGATCTCGGCGGCCACTTCGGCAGCGCTGGCCTGCTGCGGCAGGTAGACGGACAGAACCTCGACTTCGAGCTTCTCGCGGTCGACCAGGTCCTGGCGGCCGGCCTTCTGGAACTGCTCGATCGAGTCGCGCCGCTGCCGGATCAGGCGGTCGACGATCGCCACCACCTGGGCGTCGTCGACGGTGATCCGCTCATCGACTTCCTTCTGCTTGATCGCGGCGAGCAGCATCCGGATCGCCGACAGGCGATCGGCCTCGCGGGCGCGCATCGCGGCCTTCATGTCCTCGCCGATCCGCTCTTTCAGGTTCATCTCGTGCCTCGGAGAAAGGTGGCGCTGAAAAGGACGAAGGCCCACCGCAGGAAGTTCCGGGGCAGGCCTTCGGGGGTGGCGCCTGACGACATGTCGGGGCGCCGGGTGATGCCGGACAGGCGTCAGTACATCTTCTTCGGCAGCATCTGGCTGCGAAGACGCTTGTAGTGGCGCTTGACCGCGGCCGCCTTCTTGCGCTTGCGCTCGGCGGTCGGCTTCTCGTAGAACTCGCGCGCTCGCAGCTCGGTAATGATCCCGGCTTTCTCGATCGTGCGCTTGAAACGGCGCAGCGCGACGTCGAAGGGCTCGTTCTCCTTGACGCGGACGGTCGGCATTAAAAATCACCCCCTTTCAATGGAACCCGAAAGTATATCGGACAACCGGGCCACGGCAAAGCGGGGGCCGGCCCGCCGACCGGGGCGTGGCGCGAAAGCCTCGCGCGCCGGCCTCGGCATGGACCGAAGGTGCCGTCAGCGGTCCGAAAGGTGGTCGCCGGACTTGAACTGAAGGGCCGGCGTGCTCAAGAATCAGGCAACGCAGTCCTGGAGACCGGGTCCATGCCGTCGACGATCCGCCACAGCGCTTCCGATTCCCGCCCGAGTCCCGCGCCGATCGCGATCGCGGGCTTCCGCCAGATCTACTCGACCAGCCGCGTCGAGGCCGCGCTCGAGGAGTTGCCGCCCGGCGCGAACGAATCGCTCAAGGGCACCTACGAGAAGATGCTCAAGGCCGGGGGTGACCGCTTCAGCGTCAAGCCGGCCACGATGCCCGACTTCGGCGCGCTGGCCGAGGAACTGCCCAACTTCCGCGAGGTGCTCGACGACCTGCGCCGCCAGCTTGCGCTGTGCCTGGAGACCGTCGACCCGGTCGAGCTGACGCCCCTGCTGCTGCTCGGCGATCCGGGCATCGGCAAGACGCACTTCGCGCGCCGGCTTTCGCAACTGCTGGGCACCGGCTATGGCTTCGTCTCGATGAGCTCGCTCACCGCCGGCTGGATCCTGTCGGGCGCGTCGTCGCAATGGCGCAATGCGCGCGCCGGCAAGGTGTTCGACACGCTGGTCAACGGCGACTACGCCAACCCCGTGATGGTGGTCGACGAGATCGACAAGGCGTCGACCGACGGACAGTACGACCCGCTCGGGGCGCTCTACGGATTGCTCGAGCCCGACACCGCGGCCGAGTTCGTCGACGAGTTCGCCGAGGTGCCGGTGGATTGCTCGGACATCGTCTGGGTGGCAACCGCCAACGACATCGGCCGCATCCCCGACCCGATCCTGAACCGGATGAACGTCTACGAGATCCCGGCGCCCGACCGGGACGGCGCGCGGCGCATCGCGCAGGGGCTGTACCGCGAGATCCGCGATTCCCACGAATGGGGCGCGCGCTTTCCCGAACAGCTGGCCGACGCCGTGGCCGATCGGCTCTCGCGCTGCGCGCCGCGCGAAATGCGCCGGCAACTGGTCGGCGCCTTCGGCAGCGCGAAGCTCGCGGGCCGCAGTGAAATCGAGTTGCACGACCTGTCGAGCGAACGCTCGCCGCGGCGAGCACGAATCGGCTTCTGAGTCGACCGGCGGCCGCGCTTCGTCGCGCGCGACACCCGGGCGCCGGGGAACCGCCGCCCGGCGCCACCCATCGGCCCGAACGCGAGCGCATCGGCGCCCGCGTCGAGAATGCCCGTCATGACGATGGCCGTCCTCCCCGATATCCCGACCGTTTACATGCTGACCGGGTTCAGCAGCCTGGTCGGCGCCGGCATCCTCATCTGGCTGCGCCGCGACCACCGCGAGTCGAGTCCCGCGCTGACGCTGTTCGCGGCCGGAATCCTCGCACTCGGCGTGGGCTTCCTGTCGTTTGCCGCGCGCGAGGTGGTCGACGGATGGCTCGCCCCGCTGGTCGGCTACGGCGGCTTCGGCGTGTCCGCCGCGCTGATCTGGCTCGGCTCGCGGCAGCTCTACGGGCAGCCCGGCCTGCAGGGCCCGATCGTCGCGGGCGTCGCGATCGCAGGCTACGTCGCCGCGCTGTTCGCGATCCGCGAGCCCACGGCGGCCAAGGCGATCGCCCGCATCACGCTGAACGGCGTCTTCGTCATCGCGTTCATGGGGCTCGCGGCCTGGGAAGCACATCGCTCGCGCTGGCTCGCACCGTTGCGCTCGGTCCGGCTGATCCGCGCGCTGCTGGTGCTGTTCTGCGCGATCGTCGCCGTGCGGATGCTCGCGTTCCTGGTGCAGGGCATCCCGCTGCACGCGGACGGCTCGGCACCACCCGGGGCGCTGCGCGCGTTCTTCGCCGTGGTGTTCGGCTCGATGCCGTTCGCGATCACGGTGTCGGTGCTCGGCATCTCGAACTCGCAATTGAGCACGCGCCTGCACCAGATGGCGACCACCGACGACCTGACCGGGCTGGTGTCGCGCCGCTCGCTGCAGGAGTCCGCGAATCGCCTGCTCGAACAGGCGCCCGACAGCGGCTGCATCGCGCTGCTGATGATCGACGTCGACAACTTCAAGACGATCAACGACCGGCACGGCCACACGATCGGCGACCACGTGCTGCGCCACGTCGCGAACGTGCTGCGCCAGTCGCTGCGCCCGGACTCGCTGATCGTTCGCTACGGCGGCGACGAGTTCTGCGCGCTGGTGCCGGTGCCCGGCGAAGCGGCGGCCTTCGTCGTCGCCGAGCGGCTGCGCGCGACGATGGAAGCGTCGCCATATCGGCTGGACAGCCAGCGGATCCCGGTCACGCTGAGCATCGGCGTGAGCGTGCATCGCCACGGCAAGACGCTGCGGCAGTTGCTCGACGAAGCCGATCGCCGCGCCTATCGCGCGAAGGCGGACGGCCGCAATCGCGTCGTCGCCGACGACTTGCCGCTCGCGGCCTGACGCGCCGCGCGCTTCGCGCGCCGATCAACGCGCGCCGATCAACGCGCGCCGATCGACTGCCCGGCGACGAACGCCGAGGCCCAGGCCCACTGGAAGTTGTAGCCCCCGAGCCAGCCGGTCACGTCGACCACTTCGCCGATGAAGTACAGGCCGGGGACGGCGTGCGCCTGCATCGTGCGCGGATCGAGTCCTTCGGTCGCGACGCCGCCCACCGTCACCTCGGCCTTGCGAAGCCCTCGGTGCCCGACGGCACGAGGCGCCAGTCGCGCAGGCTCGCGGCGAGCGCCGCGAGGATTCGCGATTGCCGACCTCCGCGAGCCGGCGCTCGGCCAGCGCGGCCACGCCGGCTGCTGCAGCAGCGCGCCGCGGGTCGGCGCGGCACGCGCTTCGCCGGCAGCGACGCCAACTGCGCGCGCGCACCGCTGCGCGCCGCGATCAACTCGGCCGCCAGGTCGCCGCCCGGCGCAAGGTCGACGGCGATCGGCCGCTTCCGGGTCGCCAGAACGTGGAAACCTGCAGTACCGCCGGCCCCGACAGTCCGCGATGGGTGAACAGCAGGTCTTCGTCGAAGACCGGCGCCGCCGGCACTGCGGCGCCGATCCTCACCGGCAGCGACACGCCCGAAAGCTCGGCGAACGGCGCCCAACCCGCCGCGTCGAACGTAGCGAGCGGCACCAGCGCCGGTCTCGGCTCGACGACGCGCAGGCCAGGCTTCTGGCGCGCGATGCGGTAACCGAGGTCGGTCGCGCCGATCTTCGGGATCGACAGCCCGCCGGTGGCGACCACCAGCGAGCGCGCAGCAGGCTCGCCCGCGTCGGTCTGCAGCGCGAGCGCGTGCTCCCCGAGTGGCCGGCGTCGCGACCGAGTCGACGCGGCAGGGACAGTGCCACGCGACCGCGGCGCTCGCACTCCCTCGCGCAACATCGCGACGATGCGTTCGGCGCTGTCGTCGCAGAACAGCTGGCCCTGGTACTTCTCGTGAAAGTCGATCCCGTGGCGACGCACCAGCTCGATGAAGCGTCGCGGCGGATAGGCGCGCAGCGCGGTGCGTGCGAAACGCGGGTCCTCGCCGGTGAAGCGCTCGTGCCGGTCGGCCGACAGGTTGGTGAAGTTGCAGCGGCCGCCGCCCGAGATGCGAAGGGATCTTCTCCGGCCAGCCGCGGCCAATGGTCGACGACCGCCACGCGCAGGCCGCTGCCCGGCGACCGACGCAGAACAGCCGGCTGCGCCGGCGCCGATCACGGTGAAGGGGCTGGCTCATCGAGGGGCCGATTATAGGGGCGCGTGGCCGACGAACGGATTTCACGCCACGGGCGGCGCTTGTTGCGCCGCCGCGCGAGTGCCAGACTGGCGCGATCCGGGCGCGCCCGAGCAGTTCCAGGCGCGCCGCTCCCCCACCGGGGACAGCGGTTGCAGGTCAGATCGGATGGTCCGCTTCCTGATCGTCGACATGCACACGCTCTGGCTGTTCGGCGGCGCCGCGGCGCTGGCGAGCGCCGGCGCGCTGGTCTTCCTGCGGTCGCTGCACCACCCCTCGACGAACGCGCTCGGCCTGCATGCGCTCGCGCTCGCGCTGGGCGGCGCCGGACTGGTCGTGGCGGGGCTCGCGCCCGAGCACGTCGCGCCGGTCGCCGCCGCAAGCGCCGACGCGATGATCGCCGGCTCGGTCATGCTGGCCTGCGAGGCGGTGCGCCGGCTCTACGGCGCAAGGCCCCGGCCGGCACTTCTGGTCGCGGTCGTGCTCGCGCTGGGCGCAGGCTGCCTGGGGTTCGAGGCCACGCGCACCGATGCGGTCGCGCGCGTCGCATTCACGTCCGTGCTGGTCGCGATCGTGTCGTCGCTCACCGCGGTACGCATCGCCCGCGCACGCGACCCGGCGGCCGAGGTCCTGCGCCGCCTGCTGGTGGGCGCCGGCTTCGCCAATGCCCTGCTCTGGCTGCTGCGAAGCGGGCTCGCCGTCGACGCGCTCGGACTGCCGGTCTCGCGCATCGCGCCCGCCGGCGCGCTCGACCTCGCCGCCGCCGTGCTGCTGGTGCTGATGCCGGCGATCGTGACCGCGCTGATGCTGATGGCGGTGCACGCGCGGATGGCCGACGAACTGCGCGCGCTTGCCGCCACGGATCCGCTGACGCGGCTTCTGTCCCGTCGCGTGCTGTTCGAGCGGGGCAGGCCGCTGGTCGCGGCGAAGCGGGCAGTGGGCCAGTCGCTCGCGGCGATGATGGTCGACCTCGACCACTTCAAGCGGATCAACGATCGCCACGGCCACGCGACCGGCGACGCAGTGCTGCGCTACTGCGCCCGCCAGCTGCGCGCCGGCAGCCGCGACGATTCGCTGGTCGCCCGCTACGGCGGCGAGGAATTCGCGCTGCTCGTCCCGATTCTGCGCGCCGGCGATGCGTTCGTCGCTGCCGAGCGGCTTCGCCATCGCGTCGGCCGCCGACCGTGCCGGATCGGCGACGCCGACGTGCCGGTCACGGTGAGCATCGGCGTGGCGATCCTGCAGCCGGGCCAGACGCTCGAGCAGTTGCTCGCCGAAGCCGATCGCCTGCTCTACGAGGCCAAGCGCGCGGGCCGCAATCGCGTCGGCACCCTCGAAGAGCCCGGCGGTCGCGCCGACCTGGCGCTGCCGGTCGTCTGAGCAACTCCGGGGACCGGGGGCCGGGGCAGGGGGCGCGCCGCCGCCGCCGCGATCCCGCATGCGATACTGGTTCGATGAAAGTGCTGGGCATCGAGACCTCCTGCGACGAGACCGGCATCGCGCTGTACTGCACCGAGCGCGGCCTGCTCGGCCAGGCGCTGCACTCGCAGACCGCGATGCACGAGCGCTATGGCGGCGTCGTGCCCGAGCTCGCGTCGCGCGACCACATCCGGCGCATCCTGCCGCTGACCGGGCAGGTACTGTCGCAGGCCGGCGTCGACGCGTCGGCGATCGACGCGATCGCATACACCGAAGGACCGGGCCTGGCCGGGGCGCTGCTGGTCGGCGCCGGGGTCGGAGCGTCGATGGCGTTCGCGCTCGGCGTGCCGGCGATCGGCGTCCATCATCTCGAAGGACATCTGCTGTCGCCGCTGCTGTCGGCCGATCCGCCCACGTTCCCGTTCGTCGCGCTGCTGGTCTCGGGCGGTCACACGCAGCTGATGGCGGTCACCGGAATCGGGCGCTACGCGCTGCTCGGCGACACGCTCGACGACGCCGCCGGCGAGGCCTTCGACAAGAGCGCACAACTGCTCGGGCTCGGCTATCCGGGCGGGCCGGCGATTTCGCGGCTGGCCTCGAGCGGCAGCGCCGGTCGCTACCGGTTGCCGCGGCCGATGCTGCACTCCGACGACCTCGACTTCAGCTTCAGCGGCCTGAAGACCGCGGTGCTCACCGCGGTGCGACGCGGCCTGCCCGACGAGCAGGCGCGCGCCGACCTCGCCGCCGAGGTCGAAGCGGCGATCGTCGACGTGCTGGTGGCCAAGTCGCTGCGTGCAGTGCGCGAGACGGGCCACGAGCGCCTCGTCGTCGCCGGCGGCGTCAGCGCCAACCGGCGGCTGCGCGAACAGCTCGCGGCCGCATCGGCGCAAGCGCGCCTGCGCGTCTACTTTCCCGAACTCGCGCTGTGCTCGGACAACGGCGCGATGATCGCGTTCGCGGGCGCGTTGCGGCTGCAGGCGGGCGCAACGCCCACTACCGGCGTCGGCGCGGCGATCGACGGTTTCAGGGTACGGCCGCGCTGGGCGCTCGACGCGCTGCCGGCGGTCTGAGGGGGCGTCGCCCCGAAGGTGGCGCGGGCAAAGGCGTGGGCCCGGTGTGCGGCGAAATCGACCCGGGAATGCCGAGGTCGACGCCGATCCGCACCGCTAGCGCTTCTTCTGCCCGATCCGGCTTTCCTTGCCGGCGAGCAGGTTCTGGATGTTCGTGCCGTGCCGCCAGATCAGCAGCACGCTCATCACGGCCACCGCGGCGGCGATCGGATCGGGCTGGAACAGGAACAGGTACCACAGCGGCGCGAACACCGCCGCGACCAGCGCCGCCAGCGACGAATAGCGGAAGAAGAACGCGATCAGCAGCCAGGTGGCGAGCGTGCCCAGCCCCAGCAGCGGATGCAGTGCGAGCAGCACCCCGGCGGCGGTGGCGACGCCCTTGCCGCCCTGGAAGCGGTGATACACCGGGAACAGGTGGCCGGCGAACGCGGCCAGCGCCACCAGCGCGATGGTGCCGTCGCCGAAGCCGAAGCGCGCGGCAAGCGCCTTCGCCAGCAGCACCGCGACGAGCCCCTTCGCGGCGTCGCCCGCGAGCGTGAGCGCCGCGGCGGCCTTGTTGCCGGTGCGCAGCACGTTGGTGGCGCCCGGGTTCTTCGAGCCGTAGCTGCGCGGGTCGGCCAGCCCCATCGCCTTGCTGACGACGACCGCGAACGAGATCGATCCGATCAGGTAGGCGGCCACCACCGCCAGCACGCTGGAGAGCGCGTTCATCTCTGCTTCACCCCCGGGTCCTTTCGGGCCAGTCCTGCTCGGGCCACTCCTTCTCGGGCCAGCCTCTCTCCGGCCGGTCCGCGAGCGCGCAGTTTACCGGCTGCGCGCGCAGCAGATCGACCAGCACGCGCGGCTCGATCGACACCAGGAAGCCGCGCCGGCCGCCGTTGATCCAGATCTTCGGCAGCTCGAGAATCGAGGCTTCGACGTAGACCGGCATCGCCTTGCGCGTGGCGAACGGCGACGTGCCGCCGACCAGGTAGCCGGTGTGCCGTTGCGCGACCTCCGGCGCGCAGGGTTCGATCGACTTGCGGCCCGATTGCCGCGCCAGGTTCTTCGTCGACACCTTGCGATCGCCGTGCATCAGCACGACGAGCGGCCTGGCCGCTTCGTCCTGCATGACCAGCGTCTTGACGACCGCGTGCTCGTCGACGCCCAGTTGGCGCGCCGACTCGGCCGTGCCTCCGTGGTCGACGTAGTCGTACGGGTGCTCGCCGAAGGCCACCCGGTGGCGCCTCAGGAACTGCGTGGCCGGCGTCTCGGAGACGTGCTTCGCCATCCGTTCAGGCCGGATACAGCCCGTGCGTACGCGCGTGCAGCCGCGCCAGCCCGAACAGCGTGTCGATGTTCGGCGTGGCCACGCCGATCGCGCGGCCGATTTCGCCGACGATGGCCACGAGCGCGTCGAGCTCCACCGGCTTGCCGGCCTCGACGTCCTGCAGCATCGACGTCTTGAAGGCGCCCAGCTGTCGCGTGACCTGGTGGCGCTGCTCGGGCGTGATCGGGATCGGCAGCCCGATGCGCTCGCCGATCGCCGAGGCCTCGAGCATCGCGGCCGAAACGAAGCCGCGCACGAGCGGATCGTCCAGGATGCGGTCCAGCGTGGCGCCGGTGATCGCCGACACCGGGTTCATCGTCATGTTGCCCCACAGCTTGAACCAGACGTCCTGCTGGATCCGCGGCGACACTTCGGTCTCGAAACCCGCCTCGGCAAGCAGCGCCGCGATGCGCCGCGCGCGCTCGCTGTCTCCCCCGGCTCGCCGATGATCAGGCGGCGACCCTGCGCGTGGCGCACGACGCCCGGCTGGTCGACCGCGCAGGCGAAGTGCACGACGCAGCCGAGCACCCGATCGAGCGGGATGGCCGCCGCCAGCGCGCGGCCCGGGTCGATCGCCGGCCACTCGCGCGCGGCGAGCCCGCCGTCGAGCCCCTCGAAGAACCACCACGGCACCCCGTTCATCGCCGTGAGAACGACGGTGTCGGGGCCGATCAGCGGCGCGATGCGCCGCGCGACCTCGGCGAGCCCGGTGGTCTTGACGCTGACCACGACCAGGTCCTGGGGGCCGAGTTGCGCCGGATCGTCGACCGCGCGCACCGGCACGATCGTGCGCCCCGCGCTGCCGCCCGGCGCCTGCGGCGCCTCGACCAGCGTGAGGCCGCTGCGAGCGACGGCGGCCAGCATGCCACCGCGCGCGATCGCCGAGACCTGCTGGCCGGCCGCGGCCAGCCGCGCGCCGATGAAGCCGCCGACCGCGCCGAGTCCGTAGATGCAGATGCGCACGTGCCCTTCCCCGCCCGAGGCTCAGTTGCGATACGAAGGATCGATTCTATCGACCTGGCGCACGAGCGCGTCGAACATGTCGCGGCCGGCACCGAAGCGCGGATCGAACTGCAGCGAGTCGGCGGCGTGCTCCCCGGGGCGCTGTCGCGCGTTGACGCCAGAGCGGAAGGATCGCTCGCATTGACCTGGCCGGTGCCCGAGCTGGCGAAGTACGGCGTGATCGTCTCGATCGGCCGGTCGTAGGCGTCCCGGCCGAGCGCGCCGGGCAGCATCGCGGTGTCGTGCATGTAGCCCTCGCCGACGCAGCGCGTCGATGAGGCCGGTCAGGTCGATGCGGTCGCGGGTGTTCGCGGAGTACTCGACGACGATGTGCGGCACGGCGGTCCCCGATACGGTTAACATGTTAAGTTTGTGGCCAGCGGTTTGCAAGCGCCCGCCGCCGCCGGCGCGCGCCGCCCGGGTCCGCCGGGCCCGACACGAGGAGCGAACGCGATGACCCCTCCCGCCACCGCCGCGCGCGCGCAGTTGCGCGACTTCTCGCGCTCGCTGCCGATGCTGCTTCTGCACAGCCACCAGGCGGTGATGGCCGAGTTCCGCCCGATCCTGCGCGAGCACGGGATCACCGAGCAGCAGTGGCGGGTGCTGCGCGCGCTCACCACGTCCGAGGCGCTGCGCATCAGCCGGCTGGCTGCGGAGACGCTGATCAGCGGGCCGAGCCTGACCCGGATCCTGAAGACGCTCGAGCAGCGCGGCCTCGTCGACCGGTGCGCCGAGCCCGAGGACCAGCGCGCCGCGCGGATCTCGATCACCCGTGCGGGCCGGCGACTGATCGCCACGGTCGCGCCACACTCCGAAGCGCGCTATCGGGCAATCGCGCAGCGCGTGGGCGAGCGCGACCTGGAGTCTCTGTACCGGCTGCTTGCGGCGCTGCCCGTGCAGCTGGGCAAGCGCCGGCGCGCGCGCTGAGCGCGGCGCGGCGTCACGACTCCGGCGGCGCGACCGCCTGGCGCATCGTCACCAGCTCCTCGGCCGCCGTCGGGTGCACCGCCACCGTCTGGTCGAACTGCCGCTTGGTCGCTTTCATCTTCACCGCGATGCCGGCCAGCTGGATCATCTCGGCGGCGTCGGGTCCGCACAGGTGCACGCCCAGCACGCGGTCGGTCTCGCGATCGACGACCAGCTTGACCAGCATGCGCTCGACCCGCCGCGCCAGCACGTTGCTCATCGGCCGGAAGCTGCTGCGATAGACGTCCACGCCGGCGAGGCGCTCGCGCGCCTGCGCCTCGGTGAGCCCCACGGTGCCGATCTCCGGCGTCGTGAAGACCGCCTGCGGCACGTCTTCGTGATCGCAGGTCCAGCGCTCGGCCCCGAATACGGTGTCGGCGAACGCATGGCCCTCGCGGATCGCCACCGGCGTGAGCGCCAGGCGATCGGTCACGTCGCCGACGGCCCAGACGCCTTCGGCGGTGGTGCGCGAATCGTCCGCGACGCGGATCGCGCCGCGCGCGTCGACCTCGGCGCCGACGGTTTCGAGGCCCAGGCCCGTCGTGTTCGGCACTCGCCCGACGGCGAGCAACACCTCGTCGGCGTCGAGCGCCGCGCCGCGGTCGGTGAGCGCGCGCAGGCCGGCGCCGCGCCGCTCGATCGCGGTGATCGTCTCGCCGGTGCGGATCGCGATGCCCGCGTCGCGCATCGCGGCGTCCAGGTGCCGGCGCAGGTCGTCGTCGAAGCGGCGCAGGATCAGGTCGCCCCGATAGACCAGCGTCACCTGCACGCCGAGCCGCTGCAGCAGGCAGGCGAACTCGACGGCGATGAAGCCGCCGCCCTCGATGACGATGCGCGAGGGCAGCGCCGGCAGGTCGAAGACCTCGTTCGACGTGATCGCGAGCCCGGCACCGGGGATGTCCGGCAGGTACGGCGTGCCGCCGGTGGCCACCAGCACGCGCGCCGCGCGCACCGTCTCGCCGCTGGCGAGCAACCGCACCCGCCCCGGCCCCTCGAGCACCGCGCGCGAATCGATCGTGCGAACACCCGCCCGCGCGAGTCCGTCACGGTAGATCGACTCGAGCCGCGCGAGCTCGCGATCCTTGGCTTCGCGCAGCGTCGGCCAGTCGAAGCGCGCGCGGTCGACCTGCCATCCATAGGCCGGGGCGCGCTCGAACTCGTCGGCAAGGCGGCTCGCCAGCACCAGCAGCTTCTTGGGTACGCAGCCCCGGATCACGCAGGTGCCGCCGTAGCGGTACTCCTCGGCCAGCGCCACCTTCGCGCCGTGTCCGGCGGCGATGCGGGCGGCGCGGACGCCGCCCGATCCGCCGCCGATGACGAACAGGTCGAATGATTTAGCCATGGTGTTCCCCTCCCTTCCGGACGCCCGTCCCCCGCGCCGATCAGCGCGGAGCCGTCAGCGGCCGCTGCAGTTGCGCCTCGAGCATCGCCACGAACACCGACGTGCGCCGCGGCAGCAGCCGCCGGCCCGGCGTCACGCACCACACGGTCATCGTCGGCAGGCACCACCCGGGCAGCACGCGCTCGAGCAGGCCGCGCGCGACCAGCAAAGCGGCGTAGCGCGCGGACAGGCCGGCGATGCCCATCCCGTGCCGCGCCAGCGTCGACATCAGGCCGATCGAGTTGGCCGCAATCGGGCCGTCGGGCAAGCCCTCCCATCGCTCGCCCCCTCGGGTGAGGCGCCACGGATGCGGCTCGCCGTCGCTCGACACCAGTCGCAAGGCGGCGTGGCCGGCCAGCAGCTGCCCGGGCGACGACGGCCTGCCGGCGCGGGCGAGGTAGGCCGGGCTCGCGAACAGTCCCTGCTCGAGATCGATCAGCCGGCGGGCGACCAGCGTGGCGTCGTCCGGCAATCGGGGCGCGACGCGTATCGCGAGGTCGAACCGCTCCGCGATCACGTCGACCCGGCGCGGCGAGATGTCCAGTTCGAGGCGCACGTCGGGATGGCGCTCGGCAAACTCGAGGAGGAAGGGCACCAGTTCGAGTTCGTCGAGGAACCCCGGCGGAAGCGAGACGCGCAGCGTGCCCTGCGGGGTCGCCTGCCGGTGCTGCGCCAGCGCACTGGCCGCCTCGGTCTCTTCCAGCAACCGTCGCGCGTGCTCGAGGATGCGCTCGCCGAACTCGGTGATCGCGAGCTGGCGCGTGGTGCGCGTCATCAGCCGCTCGCCGAGCTTGGCCTCCAGCGCGCCGATGCGCCGGGAGACGGTCGCCTTCGGCAATCCGCAGCGTTCCGATGCCCGCGAGAAGCTGCCTGCTTGCGCGACGCGCGCGAACAGGACGAGGTCGTCGGCGTCGAGATTCATGGTCGCCTGGATTGTTCCATTTGTGGATCGATGATATCCGTTTCGAGGGCTTCTGTTGCGACTTTCAGATCAATAAAGTGAGGTCATCCGATCCACCTCCGCAGGAGACCCGCCATGAAGATCCTCCAGATCAACGCCAGCGCCCGAGCCGACGGCTCGAACTCGACCCGCCTCGCCGATGCGATCACCGCGAAGCTGACGTCCACCCGCCCGGACGCCGTCGTCGAGGTGCGCGACCTGGCGCGCGACCCGCACCCGGTGCTCGACGAGCCGGCGCTCGCCGCGCTGTTCACGCCGGCCGACCGGCGCAGCCCCGAACAGGCGGCGCGCGTCGCGCTCGACGACGCGGTGATCGCGCAGCTGCAATCGGCCGACGCCGTGGTGCTCGGCGTGCCGATGTACAACTTCGGCGTGCCGGTGCAGCTGAAGGCCTGGATCGATGCGATCGCCCGCGCCGGGGTAACCTTCCGCTATACGGCCGACGGGCCGCAGGGGCTGCTCACCGGCAAGAAGGTCTACGTCGCGCTGGCGCGCGGCGGGCTGTACCGCGACACGCCGGCCGACTCGCAGGTGCCGTACCTGAAGTCGGTGCTCGGGTTCCTCGGCATGACCGACATCGAGTTCGTCTACGCCGAGGGCCTGGCGATGGGCGAGGCGTCGGCAGCGAAGGCGTTCGAGGAGGCGCGCGCGCAGATCGAGGCGCTGGCTGCCTGAGCGATGCGTGTTCACAGGAGTACACGACCATGAAGCACGACGTAACGAAGAACGGTACCGCCTCGCGCGCGGTCGAGCGACTGGTGCGCGGCGTGGCGACCTCCGACGGCGCCGGCGTGCGGCTCACCCGCGTGCTGACGCAGGACCTGCAGCACCGGCTCGATCCGTTCCTGATGCTCGATGCGTTCCGCAACGAGAATCCCGACGACTACATCGGCGGGTTCCCCGATCACCCGCACCGCGGCTTCGAGACGGTGACCTACATGATCGCCGGCCGCATGCGCCATCGCGACAGCGCCGGCAACGAGGGCCTGCTCGGCCCGGGCGGCGCGCAGTGGATGACCGCGGGCAGCGGGCTGATCCACTCCGAGCTGCCCGAGCAGGAGGCGGGGCTGATGGAGGGATTCCAGCTCTGGCTGAACCTGCCGGCCGCGGGGAAGATGGTCGCGCCGAGCTATCGCGACCTCCCGCCGGCGGCGATCCCCGAATTCGAGGCGACCGGCGGCGTGCGCGTGCGGGTGATCGCCGGCGAGAGCCACGGCGTCGCCGGCGCCGTCTCGCGTCCCGACACCGAGCCGCTGTACCTCGACGTGCACCTGCCGGCCGGCACGCGGTTCGTGCAGGCACTGCCGGCGGGCCACAACGCGTTCACCTACACGTATCGCGGCCGCGCGCGGGTCTCGGGCACCGAGGTGCCCGATCGCCACATGGCGATCCTGGCCAACGACGGCCGCGAGTCGGTCGAGATCGAGGCGATCGGCGACACGCGCGTGCTGATCGTCGCCGGACGACCGCTGAACGAGCCGATCGCGCAGTACGGGCCGTTCGTGATGAACACGGCCGACCAGATCCGCCAGACGCTCGACGACTACCGGCGCGGCACGTTCGAGGCGGCGGTGGTGAAATCGCTGTGACGCGCCGGCGCGGATGACCTCTGCGGCCGGCGCGAACCGGCTCGACCGTCCCGTCGACGCGGGCCGCGACCACGTGCTCGGCGGCGCGTCGGCCGACCTCACGCTCGTCGAGTACGGCAGCTACGCGTGCCCGTATTGCCGCGCCGCCAACGAGGAAGTCGCGGCGCTGCGCGACCGCTTCGGCGATCGGCTGCGCTACGTGTTCCGCCAGCGCCCGATCACCGACAGCGAACTGGCGCGCCGTGCCGCCGAACTGGCGGAGAGCAGCGCCGACGAGGGCGCCTTCTGGCGCGCGCACGTCGAGCTGATGTCGCGCTCGCAGTCGCTCACCGGGGACGACCTGCGCGCGGTCGCCGACGACGTCGTCTTCGCCCGCGTGCCGCCGGACGCACGGGCCGCCACGCTGGCGCGCGCGGCCGCGCGCGTCGACGCCGACGTCGACAGCGCCCGCCGCAGCGGCGTCTCGGTGACGCCGACCTTCTTCATCAACGGCCGCCGCTACGACGGGCCCTGGGACCGCTCGACGCTGGCCGAGGCGATGCTCGGATCGCTCGGCCATCGCGTACATTCGGCGGCGGTCGACTTCGCCCGCTGGGCGCCCTCGACCGGCCTGCTGCTGCTCGCGATGTCGCTGCTCGCGGTCGCGCTGGTGAACTCCGCGAACGGCGCGGCCTTCACGGCGTTCTGGCACACGCCGGTGGGCCTCGCCTTCGGCGACGCCGCCTTCCGCATGCCGTTGCTGCACTGGGTGAACGACGCGCTGCTCACGATCTTCTTCCTCGTCGTCGGCCTCGAGATCAAGCGCGAGTTCACCGTCGGACGCCTGGCGACCCGGCGATCGGCGGCGCTGCCGATCGCGGCGGCGATCGGCGGCATGGCGGTGCCGGCAGCGCTGTACCTTCTCGCGATTCCGTCTGGATCGTGGGGACACGGATGGGGCGTGCCGACCGCGACCGACACGGCGTTCGCGGTGGCGCTGATCGCAATGCTCGGGGCGCGCGTGCCGGTGGAGCTGCGCGTGTTTCTCACCGCCGCGGCAATCGTCGACGACATCGGCGCGATCGTCGTCGTCGCGCTGTTCTACTCGGGCGAGTTGCAGTGGGCGTGGCTGGCGGCCGCCGCCGCGACGACCGGCCTGCTCGCGCTGCTCAACCGCTGGGGCGTGTACCGCGCGATGCCGTACGCGCTGGCCGGCGTCGCCCTGTGGACCTTCGTCCACGCCGGCGGGCTGCATGCGACGCTGGCCGGCGTGCTGCTGGCGATGTTCGTCCCCACGCGCCCGCCGCCGAACCTGCTCGCGCTGCGCGCGCAGGCCGACGCGATCCTCGGCGCCGAATCACGGCGCGGCCCGGACGTGCTGCACCACGGTCCGTCGGAACCGGCGCTGCGCGCGCTCGACGCCATCCACGACCGCCTCGAATCGCCGGCCAACCGGGTGCTGCGCGCGATCGAGCCGTGGTCGAGCTACCTGGTGCTGCCGCTGTTCGCGCTGGCCAACGCCGGCGTGCCGCTGGCGGCCAGCGCGCTCGACGGGCGCGCGCCGCTCGCGCTCGCGATCGGCCTCGGGTTGCTGGTCGGCAAGCCCGTCGGCCTGCTGCTGGGCGCGGCGCTCGCGGTCGCGCTCGGCCTCGCCGAGAAGCCCGCCGCCTACACGTGGCGACAGCTGGCGGGCGCGGGCGCGCTGGCCGGCATCGGCTTCACGATGTCGTTGTTCATCGCGGGCCAGGCGTTCTCCGATGCGGCGGACTTCGCCGCCGCGAAGATCGCGGTGTTCGCCGCCTCGGCGCTGTCGGCGTCGATCGGGGTCGCGCTGCTCGTTCAGCCGCGCGGGTGATGCTGCGCGTGCAGCGTCTTCAGGCGCTCGCGCGCGACGTGCGTGTAGATCTGCGTGGTCGAGATGTCGGCATGGCCGAGCAGCATCTGCACGACGCGCAGATCGGCGCCGTGGTTCAGCAGGTGGGTGGCGAACGCGTGGCGCAGCGTATGCGGCGACAGCGGCGCGGTGACGCCGGCGACGATCGCGTAGCGCTTGACCAGCGTCCAGAACATCTGCCGCGTCATCGCGCCGCCGCGCTGCGTGACGAACAGCGCGTCGGCGGCGCGTGCGCCGAGCAGCGCCGGCCGCGCCTCGCGCAGGTAGCGCTCGATCCACGCGCGCGCCTCCTCGCCCAGGGGCACCAGCCGCTCCTTGTCACCCTTGCCGACGACGCGCACGACGCCCTCGTTCAGGCCGACCTGCACGGTGGCGAGCGACACCAGTTCGGACACGCGCAGCCCGCTGGCGTACAGCGTCTCGAGCATCGTGCGGTCGCGCAACCCCAGCGGCGTCGCGACGTCGGGCGCGCCGAGCAGCGCCTCGACCTGGCGCTCGGACAGCGACGTCGGGAAGCGCGGCGGCTGCCGGGCCGCGCGAATGTGCAGCGTCGGATCGTCGTCGCGCACGCGCTCGCGCACCAGGTAGCGGTAGAACCGGCGGAACACCGTCAGGCGCCGGTTGGCGCTGCTCGGGCGCGAGCCGGGATGGCGATGCGCGATGTAGCCGTGCAGGTCGGCCTCGCGGGCCTCGTGCAGCGCGACCCCGCGCTCGGCGGCGAGCCAGGCCTCGAGCAGCGCGAGGTCGCGCCGGTAGGCGGCGAGCGTGTTGCGCGACAGGCCGTCCTCCAGCCAGGCGGCGTCGGCAAACGCCTCGATCCAGCGGTTATCGGGCCTGCCGGCGGCGCTCATCGCGATCTCAGCGGCCAAGCATCGCCTGCTTCAGCTCGGCGTCGATCGGGCGCTCGCCGACGAAGATGCGCAGGATGGCCGTGAACAGGTCGTCGCCGGGAATCGCCGGCCCGAGCGCGTGGCCGTCGATGCTCACGCTGGGGGCCCCGCCGGCAAAGTCGATGTCGATGCGCTCGCCCTTGCGCGTCTGCCCGAGCGTGAGCATCGTCTCGATCAGCCGTTCGAGTCGCGGCGAGAGCTTCGCGAACTCGGCGTCGCGGCAGTTCTCGCGCAGCGCCGTCACGAAGCGCTGCGTGAACCACTCGGCCGACAGGTCCGCCAGCATCGTGAGCGACAGGCGTCGCGGCCCCTTCTGCGCCAGCAGCACCTCGGGTGCCTGCGAGCGCGACGGCACGTACAGCGCGGCCACGTAGGCCTTGACGATGTAGACGTTGCGCATGCCGGCGCCGTTCAACTCGAGCCGGGTGCCGCCGACCTCCACCGAGTCGTCGATGCCGATGCCCTCGACCTCGGCGGCCCGGACCGGCACCAGGCCTGCCAGCACGGCGATCGCGACGAGCGCAATGGCGACCGCGAGGGCGGCCAACGGCGACGACGGCTTGCTGCTCGCTGGGCTCGATTCGTGCATCGTGGGCGCGCGCCGGCCGCGCGGCCGGCTGAAGCCGGAGCGGCCGACTATAACGTGATCGACGCGCCGACCCCAAGGCCAGCCCGAGGACGGGCGGTGCCGCGCGACCGGCGGCGCGCAGCGGAGCACCCGGCGCAGCGGGGGCCACGCGCTAGAAGCGGTAGCTCAGCTCGCCGTAGACGGTTCGCCCGGGCTGCCGGTTGAAGACGAAGTACTCGCGGTTGACCAGGTTGTCGACGGACAGGCTGGCGGCGAACTGGCGATCGAAGCGGTAGCCGACCTTCAGGCTCGCGACCCCGTAGCTGTCGTACGACCCGAAGACACCCTGGGTCGTGTTCTGGTTCAGGTCGTCGCCCGAGCCGAACACGTGGCTCACGTGACGGTAGACCAGCAGCCCCGTCCACGGGCCCGACGCGTACTCGGCGCCGAGCGACCACATCGTCCGGGGAACGTCGGTCAGATTCTTGCCGACGGTCGCGGGCACCGCGTCGTTGCGGGTAATCTCGTAACGAAAGTTGTGCGTCAGCGAGCCGATCGCGCGCAGGCCGCGCACGCCGGTGGGCGCGCGCAGGCTCGCCTCGATGCCGTCCACGCGCGCCTCGCCGGTGTTCTCGGCGCGCGTCAGCGTCGGCGTGATCGAACGACGGTAGATCAGGTCGCGCAGGTCCTGCGCGAAAGCCGTCACCGACGCCTGCAGCCCGCCCGGCGTCGCGTAGTCGACGCCCGCGTCGAACGAGACCACGCGCTCGGGCTCGAGGTCGGGCGACGCGTCGTACAGCACGAGCGTTCCGGCGACCGATCCCGGCACCGTGAAGCGCGAGTACAGGTCCAGCAGCGCCGGCGAGCGGAACCCCGCGCCGAGCGAAGTGCGCAGCGTCAGCCCGGGCGACGCCTGCCACGCGAACGCCGCCTTCGGGCTCACGCGCCCGAACGAATGCTTCGGGTAGTCCTGCGCGCCGGAGGTGTCGACGATCGACCCCGACGTCGTGAAGCGGTCGTAGCGCGCCCCGAGCACCAGGCGGCCGCGCTCGAGGATGAAGGTCTCGCTCTGCACGAACAACGCGGCGCTGTCCGACTCCCCGGTGCTCGTGCCGGTCAGCGCGGTGGCCGTATCGGCGTCTCGCCAGTACGACAGGGAACGGGTGCTGCGGTCGAGCGTCGAGTGGTTCAGCGCGAAGCCGGTGGTCAGCACCGTGGACTTCCCGAGCGGGTTGCGCCACGACACGTCGAGGTCGGTGCGATCGTTCGGCTGCTCGGTCAGCGTGCCGGCTCCCGACTCGTAGCGTGCGGTACGGCCGGCCTGCACGAACGTGAAGCGGTGCTCGAGCCTGCCGAGATTGACCTTCAGCGCCGAGCCGCCGGCGAAGCGATGCTCGAGCGTGGTGAAGATGCGCAGGTCGCGCTCGAACGCCGGCGTCGGCGTGAGGAAGTCGGACTCGAGCAGCGAGATCCGCTGCGGCGCGATCGCCGGGAAGCCGACACTGCCGGCGAACACCGGCGCCCCCGAAGGCCCGACGAGGAAGCTCGTCGGGGTGCTGTACCCGACCTTGTATTCGCCCCAGCCGAATCCGGCCGTCATCCGCGTCGCGTCGCCCAGCTTCCAGTCGAACGTGGCCTGCGCGTTGCTCTGCGACCACGGACGCGCGCCCTTCAGCCCGACCCGCCAGGCCGGCGTACCGTCGACCGTTCGGGTCGGGATTGCGCCGGACACCGGGATCGTGGCCGCCCCGGCGCTCGGGGTCTTGACGACGTACTCGGCATCGGCGTCGCCCTTGCTTTCCCGGTAGCCGAACGACATCGACACGCCGAGCCCGCCCTCGAAGCGCTTGCGCAGCACGCCGCCGCCGGCGCGCAGGCCATGGCTGCCGATTCCGCCGTGCAGTTCGGCGAGCGGCTGGTCGGGCGATGCGGTGATGAAATTGACGACCCCGCCCATGGCGTTGCCGCCCCACAAGGCCGAAAACGGCCCGCGCACCACCTCGACGCGCTCGACGTTTTCCAGCGAGATCCCGGCCACGTTCACGCCGCCGGACAGCGCGTTGTTGATCGGCAGCCCGTCGATCATCACCAGCGCGCGCGCCGTGCGCGGAATGCCGCGCATCGACAGCACCGCCTGGCCCGAGCCGGGAAACGCCGTACCCATGGCCGCGCCGCGAACGTAGAGGCCGGGCACCTCGACCACCGCGTCGCCGAAGCGCGCGACGTTGCGCTGCTCGATCTCGGACGCGCCCACGACGGAGACGCTGGCCGGCACGCCGGTCGCCGTCGACGGCGAGCGTGTCGCGGTGACGACCACCGCCTCGAGTCCGGGCGCGCGCTCGCCCGGCAGCGCCGCGGGCTGGGCCGCATCGGCCGGACGGTCCGCCCGGGCCGGCTGCGCCGGCGCCGTCTGCTGCGCGTGCACATTCGACAGCGAGGCCGCGCAGGCAACGGACACCGCGGCGGCGATCGCGAGGCGCCTGGGCACGGCCGATATCACCGATGCCTGACGGGCGGCGCGTTGCGCGCCGCGATCGAAGGGTACGTTCGAGGGCGCGCGCAAGGGGTCTCCGATCTTGATCCCGGTCATGTTCGTGGCGTCGAAAGCGACAGTGTCGGACTTTATGAGGATGTTGCAGCGCAACACTTGACTCGCATCAATGAGGTTCCGGACCCGACGAAGCGAAGATGGCCCCGCTGATTGAGCGGGTATTGCGTCTACACGAGAGGAAGAAGCAATGAGACGGTTTGTACGGATTTCGCCGGTGGCCTGGATGGTAGCCGCGGCCATGGCCGGCGCCACGGGCGCGGCGCTGGCGCAGGAGAAGAAGGTGACCGAGCCCGAGGTGCGCTACCAGGCCGGCAGTTCGCCGCTGGGCCAGGAAGAGATGCACCAGAACATCAACCCGAAGGCTCCGCCGATGACCAAGGCGGAGTTCGACCAGGGACGCCAGATCTACTTCCAGCGCTGCGCCGGCTGCCACGGCGTGCTGCGCAAGGGCGCGACCGGCAAGCCGCTGACGCCCGACATCACGCTCGGCCGCGGCACCGAGATCCTGAAGACCTTCATCAAGTACGGTTCGCCCGCCGGCATGCCGAACTGGGGCACCTCGGGCGAGATGACCGACGCCGAAATCGACCTGATGGCGCGCTACATCCAGCAGGAGCCGCCCACGCCGCCCGAGTTCGGGATGGCGGACATGAAGAAGACGTGGAAGGTCATCGTGCCTCCCGAGAAGCGTCCCGGGAAGAAGATGAACAACTGGGACATCGACAACCTCTTCTCGGTGACGCTGCGCGACACCGGCGAAGTGGCCCTGATCGACGGCGCGTCGAAGAAGATCGTCAACATCGTCAAGACCGGCTACGCGGTGCACATCTCGCGGATCTCCGCGTCGGGGCGCTACCTGTACGTGATCGGCCGTGACGCCAAGATCAACCTGATCGACCTGTGGATGGAGAAGCCCGACAACGTCGCCGAGATCCGCGTCGGCCTCGAGGCCCGTTCGGTCGAGACGTCGAAGGACAAGAAGTACGCCGACAAGCTGGCGATCGCGGGCAGCTACTGGCCGCCGCAGTACGTCGTGATGAAGGGCGACACCCTCGAGCCGCTGAAGATCCAGGCGACCCGCGGCATGACCGTCGACACGCAGGAGTTCCACCCCGAGCCGCGCGTGGCCTCGATCGTCGCGATGCACGACAAGCCGCAGTTCATCGTGAACGTGAAGGAGACCGGCAAGGTGCTGCTGGTGGACTACACCGACCTGAAGAACCTGAAGTCGACCGAGATCGGCGCCGCGCGCTTCCTGCACGACGGTGGCTGGGACGCGAGCAAGCGCTACTTCCTGGTGGCGGCCAACGAGTCCAACAAGATCGCCGTGATCGACTCCAAGCAGGACAAGCTTGCCGCGCTGGTCGATGTCGGCCGCATCCCGCACCCGGGCCGCGGCGCGAACTTCAAGGATCCGAAGTTCGGTCCCGTCTGGGCCACCGGCCACCTCGGCGACGAGAGCATCGCGCTGATCGGCACCGATCCGAAAGGGCACCCGAAGAGCGCCTGGAAAGTCGTGCGCTCGCTGAAGGCGCAGGGCGGCGGCAACCTGTTCATCAAGACCCATCCGAAGTCCACGAACCTCTGGGTCGACACGCCGCTGAACCCGGACGCCAAGATCGCGCAGTCGGTCGCGGTGTTCGACATCAAGAACCTGGACAAGCCGTTCGAAGTGCTGCCGATCGCCGAATGGGCGAAGCTCGGGGAAGGCGCCAAGCGGATCACGCAGCCCGAGTACAACAGGGCGGGCGACGAGGTCTGGTTCTCGGTGTGGAGCGCGAAGAACCAGGAGTCCGCGATCGTGGTCGTCGACGACAAGACGCGCAAGCTGAAGGCCGTGATCAAAGACCCCAAGCTGATCACGCCTACCGGCAAGTTCAACGTCTACAATACGCAGCACGACGTCTACTGATCCGGAGGACCTGACGATGATCCGTTCCCTGATGATTCGCCTCGCGCTGGCCGCCACCGCGGCTGGCGTCGCGGTGCCGGCCACGGCCGCCGTGGAAATGGCGAAGAAGTACAACTGCACGGCCTGTCACGCCACCGACAAGAAGCTGGTCGGCCCCGCGTACAAGGATGTCGCCGCCAAGTACAAGGGCGACGCGTCGGCCGCCGCCAAGCTCGCCGAGAAGGTGAAGAAGGGCGGCTCGGGCGTCTGGGGTCCGGTGCCGATGCCGCCGAACAGCAGCGTACCCGACGCCGACGTCAAGGCGCTGGTCGACTGGATCCTCGCCGGAGCGAAGTGAGCAGGTGGCCGTGAGGCCCGCTTCGAAGGGCGGCTCGTCGAGCCGCCCTTTTTCTTTTGGTCAGCGGGCGCTGCTGGCGTTCGCGTCGATCGCATGCGCGGCAGGCGCGCTCGCCGACGAACCGCCCGGCTCCGGCACGCCGGCAGGCGCCCCTGCGCTGCTGGCGCTCGGCACGGCCGGCGCGACGCGGGTCGCACTCCTCGACTGCGCGATCGGGCGCGCGCTGGCCGAGGCTGCGGTGCCGGCGGGCCTCGCGGCGCAGCCGGTCGTCGCCAGCGGCGGCGGCGCGGTCTACGCGTCGACCCGCGGCCGCGAGCTGCTGCGCCTCGCGGTGCCGGACCTGGGCGAGCAGGCCCGCGCGACGCTCGAATTCGAGGCCGACGTGCTCGCGGCGGCCGACGGCGCCGACGCCGTCGTGCTGGCGGGCGGCCGCGGCCCCGGCGCGCTGTCGGCGCACGACCCGGCGACGCTGGCGCCCGTGCAGCGCTACCTGCTGCCCGAGCCGTTCACGGTCAGCGCGATCCACGACCTCCCGGCCCGGCGCCGCTTCGCCGTGGCTTTCGCCGACCTCGACGAGGTCTGGGAGATCGCCTACGACCGCGACGCCCCGCCGGTGCTGCAGGGCCTGGTGCACGACTACCGCTCCAATGAGGCCGTGCCGCTGCCGGGTCGGCTGACCCCCCGGCGGTTCACGGTGCAGCGCCCCACGCGCGCGCTGCTCGACGGCCCGGTCCCCTACGAGCTCGCGCGGATCGACGCGGCCGGGGCGCTGGGGATCGTGCACCTGGACGTGCGGCGCGAGATCGAGCGCCCCGCGTTGTCGGCCGCGCCGCAGCCTGGCCGGGCGGCACCCTGGCGCAGCGGCGCACGCCGAGGCTGGCTGTTCTCCGCGCCGGGCGCCGCCGACGCCGAGCGGCTCGAAAGCGGAGCCTGGAGGGTGACCGGGCGCGTGATCGCGCCGGGGGAGATCCTGGCGATGGCCGCCAGCGCGGGACGAGTGCTCGCCGCCTACGCGGTCGCCAGCGGCGTCGCGGTCGCGGCGGCCGACGTGCCGGGCGGCCGCTTCGGCGAGCCGCTCGCGCAGCTGCGCGCGCCGTCGTTGCCGCTGCGCTTCGTCGCCGGCACCGGTGGGTGCCTCGCGCTCGTCGATCGCGACGACCGCTGGCTCGCCGGCTTTGCCATGCCGGCCCTCAGGTGAGGAAGCCGCGCAGCCGCTCGGAATCGAGGATCGTGATCTCGGCGCCCTTCACGCTGATCAGCCCCTCGTTGCTCAACTCGCCGAGAATCCGCGAGAAATGCTCGGGCGTGAGGTTCAGCCGCGACGCGATGACCCCCTTGCTGGTGTCGAGCACGATGCGCACCGGCGACGGTGCGGGCTCGCCCTTGCGGTCGAGGTCGCGCAGCAGGTAGCCGATCACGCGCTGCATCCCCGAGCGCAGCGAGTAGGCCTCGACGTCGTGCACCAGGCCGACCAGCCTGCGGCTCAGGCCGGCGATCATCCGGCGCGCCAGCCGCGGGTCACGCGCCAGCTCGCCGTCGATGGTCGCCTTCGAGATGTGCAGCAGCAGCGAGTCGGCCAGGCACTCGGCGTTGACCGGATACGGCCGGTCGAGGAACATCGCCGCCTCGCCGAACGACTGCCCCGGCCCGAGGATCTCGATCACCTTCTCGGTGCCCTGCGGCGACAGGAAGCCGAGCTTGACCTGGCCGTACATCACCGCGTGAAAGCCCACGCAGGGGTCTCCGCGCTGGAACAGCGTGCGACCCTTCGGCACTCGCAACTCGGTGGTCCCCGCGGCGATCCGGTCGAGTTCGTCGCTGCCCAACTCGTGGAACAGCGCGAGGTTGGCCAGGAACGTCCGGGTCATGACTTTGGGTGCGCGCACGGAAACTGGGCCCTCCTCATGGTCGTTCGGTCCGTCAGGTCGCATTGTGTACCGGATTGGGCCCGCCGCGAGCGGCAGGCTGCGCGGCCGGGTGCACGGCGGTCGAAGCGAGCCGGCCGAGCGCCCAGGCGACGTGCTCGCGCACCAGCGGCGACGCGTCGTCGGCGCGGGCGCGCAGCGCGGCAACGACCGGCGCGCCGCCGGCCGAGTTGCCCAGCGCGACCGCGATGTTTCGCAACCAGCGCTCGTGGCCGATCCTGCGGATCGGCGAACCGGCCAGTTGCGCGTCGAATTGCCCGGCGCTCCAGCCGAACAGCTCCACCAGCGTCGCCGCGTCGAGCCCGGCGCGCGCGGCGAATTCGCCGGTGGCCTGCGCTCGCGCGAACCGGTTCCACGGGCAGGCGAGTTGGCAATCGTCGCAGCCATAAATGCGGTTGCCGATCGCCGGGCGCAACGGCTCGGGGATCGCCCCCTTCAGTTCGATCGTCAGGTACGAGATGCACCGGCGCGCATCGAGCCGGTAGGGCGCGACGATCGCGCCGGTCGGGCAGGCGTCGATGCAGCGCACGCACCGCCCGCAGTGATCGGCGCCGGGTTGCGCAACGGCGGCCAGCGGCAGGTCGGTGTACAGCGTGCCCAGGAAGAATGTCGAGCCTCGACCCGAGTCGATCAGCAGCGTGTGCTTGCCGCGCCAGCCCAGCCCGGCGCGGCGGGCCAGCTCCACCTCCATGACCGGCGCCGAGTCACAGAACACGCGATATCCGAACGCGCCGACCTCCGACTCGATCCGCGACGCGAGTCGCTGCAGCCGCGCACGCACCACCTTGTGGTAGTCGCGCCCCAGCGCATAACGCGATACGTACGCGCGCCCGGAATCGGCCAGTGCGGCCCACGCCTGGCCCAGCCAGCCGGGGTCGTCGGGCGCATAGTCGATCGTGACCATGATCGCGGTGACCGTGCCCGGGACCAGTTCGGCGGGCCGTGCGCGCTTCGTGCCGTGCCGGGCCATATAATCCATCTCGCCGTGGAAGCCGGCTTGCAACCAGGCCCGCAGCCCCTCCTCGGCGTCCGACAGGTCGACGTCGGCCACGCCGATCGACCCGAAACCGAGCTCGCGTGCCCAAGCCTGCAACTGTTCGATGCGAAGCTCCACGCCCCGATTCTAGATCGTGTCCAACGCCGCACCGAACGCGCCGGACCCGCTTTCCGTCGACCCCGCGTCCGGGCCGCTGATGCTGCCGCTCGCCGACCTGCAGGCAACCGAACGGCTCGCCGCCGGGGTCGCCCAGGCGCTCGAACCGGGCTTCATCGTGTTCCTGTCGGGCGACCTCGGCACCGGCAAGACCACCTTCACCCGCGCGCTGCTGCGTGCCCTGGGCTACGCGGGCCGTGTCAAGAGCCCGACGTTCACGTTGCTGGAATCTTACGAACTATCGAGATTCCAGTTGTATCATTTTGATTTCTATAGACTCTCCTCCGACAGAGACTGGCTCGATGCAGGGTTCGACGACCTTCTCGGCGGTGCGGGCGTGGCGGTCATCGAGTGGCCGGAGCGCGCGGCTGCCAGCCTTCCCCCGCCCGACCTGCGGCTGCGGCTCGATTTCGACGCAGCGCGCGGCGAAGATGCCCGCGTGGCCACGCTCGAAGCCGGGTCGCCGAGAGGGATGGCATGCCTGAGGAGACTTCGCGCGGCAAGCGCCGCCTGCTGAGCCTCGGCGCCCGCTCGGGTGCGGCGCTGGTCGCCTCGCGCGCCGGGCTGGCCGGCGCACTGCTCGCGCTCGACGTGCCGACGGCGCGCGCCGCGTCGATCCTCGCGGTCCGGGTCTGGCCGGCGCGCGACTACACGCGGGTCACGCTCGAGCTCGACGAGCCGCTGAAGTCGACGCAGATGCAGCTGTCGGATCCGCCGCGCCTGGTCGTCGACCTGGAGGGGCTGGAGATCGACCTCGCCCTGCGGGAACTGGTCGCCAAGATCCGCCCGGAAGATCCCTACATCCTGCAGGTGCGTGTCGGCCAGAACCGCCCGAAGGTCGCGCGGCTGGTGTTCGACCTCAAGTCCGAAGTCGCACCGCAGCTGTTCACGCTCGCGCCCGTCGGGCAATACCGGCACCGGCTGGTGCTCGACCTGCATCCGGCGATTCCGGTCGACCCGCTGAAGACGCTGGTCGACGACGTGCGCAGCCGCAGCGCGCGACCGAAGCTGCCGCCGCCCGAAGACCCGATCGCCGCGCTGTTGCGCGACCGCATCGACGCGCAGGAACGACTGGCGCAACCCGACGAGACCACGATGCCCGAGCCGCACCCTGCGGCGCGCGGCAAGCGGCGCGCGCCGGGTGCGATCGCGCGGATGGTGACGATCGCGATCGACGCCGGCCACGGCGGCGAGGATCCGGGCGCCATCGGGCGTCGCGGCACCCAGGAGAAGGACGTCGTGCTGCGCATCGCGCAGCTGCTGCGCGAGCGCGTCAACGCCGAGCCGAACATGCGCTCGTACATGACCCGGGACGGCGACTTCTTCGTGCCGCTGGCCACGCGCGTGGCGAAGGCCCGCCGCGTGCAGGCCGACCTGTTCGTGTCGATCCACGCCGACGCCGTCGTGCGCGCGCAGGCGAGCGGCGCGTCGGTCTACGTGCTCTCGGACCGCGGCGCGTCGAGCTCGACCGCGCGCTGGCTGGCCGACCGCGAGAACGCGTCGGACCGGATCGGCGGCGTCTATCTCGGCAGCCGCAACCGCGAGGTGCGGCGCGTGCTGCTCGACCTCACCACCACCGCTCAGATCCAGGACTCGAGTCGGCTCGGGCATTTCGTGCTCTCCGAGCTCGGCGGCGTGGGCGAGCTGCACAAGCCGCGCATCGAGCAGGCCGGGTTCGCGGTGCTCAAGGCGCCCGACATCCCGTCGATCCTGGTCGAGACCGCCTTCATCAGCAACCCGCGCGAGGAGCGGCGGCTCGCCGACGCCCGCTACCAGGCGCGCATCGCCGAGGCGATCTTCCGCGGGCTCAGGGGCTACCTGCTGCGGCACCCTCCGCCGCCGAAGGCGCACGCGACCTGAACGCGCGCCGCGGCGCGTCGCATGCGCGGCGCATCACCAGGACGCGGGCTCGACGCTCTCTTCGGGCTGCTCGAGGCGGTAGCCGACTCCGCGCAGCGTGCTGATGCGCGCGCCGGTGCCGGCGAGCTTGGTGCGCAGCCGCGACACGTAGACCTCGATCGCGTTGGGCGCGAGCTGTTCCTCGAAGCCGGTGATCGCGCGCAACAGCCGTTCTTTCGTGACGGCGGTACCCGCATTGAGCACCAGGTATTCGAGGATCGACCACTCGCGCGGCGTGAGGTCCACCGGCACCGAGCCGTGCCGCACTTCGCGCTTGCGGCTGTCGATGACCAGTTCGCCGCACGTGACGACGTCGGCGCGCGAAGCGCCGCCGTTGCGCCGCACGAGGGCGCTGCAGCGCGCGACCAGTTCGCGCGGATCGAACGGCGCGTCGAGATGGTCGTCGGCGCCGGCATCGATCGCCGCGATGCGCGTGTCTGCGGCACCGGCGTCGGTGACGATCAGCACCGGCAGCCGCACACGCCGCTGGCGCAGTCCGCGCAGCCATTCGAGTCCGGGATCGGGTGCGCGCCGCAGGTCGAGGACGATGTCGTCGAAGTGCCCGCCACGCAGCACCGCATCGGCCTCGTCGGGCCGGTCGACGATGTCCACGGCATGACCCGCCTCGCGCAGCGGACCGAGGATCCGCGCGGCATCGGACTCATCGTCGCAGACGATCAGGATCTTCATGGTTGGCGAGCGGCCGTCTTCGGCCGGCATGGAACTGCGACCTGCGATCGGGACATTCTAGGCTGCTGCCCGCGTGGGGGGAAAGCCCCTGCGCACGCCTGCCGTACCGATTGCGGCGCGCGCTGCACGCGTTCGATCTGAAGCGTCGCGACCGATATACCTTCTGGTGCGCGGCGGCCGCGGCGCCATGCAGCGAGGCACCATGCGCCGGGTCGCTTCGCGTCAGGCAGCCTCTCGCGCGCGGCGGCTGCGCAGCCAGTGGCGCAGCACCTCGAACACCGCCGGCAGGCCCGGAATGACGATCATCGCCAGCGTCACCCACTGGAAGTTGGCCTTGACCCAGTCGGTGTTGCCGAACAGGTAGCCGATGCCGGCCAGGCTCGTCACCCAGAGCGTCGCCCCGGTGGCGTTGTAGAGCGCGAACTTCGGGTAGCTCATCTGCGCGACGCCGGCCACGAACGGTGCGAAGGTGCGCACGAAGGGCAGGAAGCGCGCGACGATGATGGTGATGCCGCCGTGGCGCTCGTAGAACGCGTGCGCGCGATCGAACGCCGCCTTGTTGAAGAAGCGCGACTGCTCCCAGCCGAATACCTTCGGGCCGAAGTAGTGGCCGACCGAGTAGTTGACCGCGTCGCCGAGCGTCGCCGCCACGATCAGCAGCACGATCAGCAACGGCAGGTTCATGCCGCCCACCGCCGCGATCGCGCCGGCGACGAACAGCAGCGAGTCGCCCGGCAGGAACGGCATCACGACCAGGCCCGTTTCGATGAAGATGATCGCGAACAGGATGCCGTAGACCCAGGGGCCGGCCTGGTCGACGACGGCGGCGAGATGCTTGTCGAGGTGCAGGAAGATGTCGAGCAGTTGTCCGAAGTCCATGGCGGCGGATGTTACACGCGCGTCCCTATAATCCCCGGATGCCCGCTTCTGCCGCACCTGCGCGCCCGATCGCGCTGCTGCCCGACCGCCTGATCAGCCAGATCGCCGCCGGCGAGGTCGTCGAGCGGCCGGCCTCGGTGGTGCGCGAGCTGCTCGAGAACGCGATCGATGCCGGCGCGCGCCGCATCGTGTTGCGCATCGAGGACGGCGGCATGCGCCGGATCGTCGTGACCGACGACGGCTGCGGCATCGCCCCCGGCGAGCTCGCGCTGGCGCTCACGCGCCACGCGACCAGCAAGATCGCCACGCTCGAGGAGCTCGAGCGCGTGGGCACGCTCGGATTCCGCGGCGAGGCGCTCGCGTCGATCGCGTCGGTCGCGCAATTGCGGATCACCAGCCGCACCGCCGCAGCCGCGTCGGCGTCGCGCATCGACAGCGCCACCGGCGACATCGCGCCGGCGGCCGGGCCCGCGGGCACCAGCGTCGAGGTGCTCGACCTCTACTCGCAGACGCCGGCGCGGCGCAAGTTCCTCAAGACGCCGGCGACCGAGGCGGCGCACTGCATCGAGGCGTTCCGCCGCGTGAGCCTCGCGCACGAATCGATCGAGTTCGAGCTGCAGGTCGACGAACGGCGCGTCGAGCGCCTGCCGGCCGCCGACTGGCGCACTCGGGCGCTCGATGCGCTCGGCGACGAGTACGCCGACGCGCACCGGG
Source organism: Burkholderiaceae bacterium (assembly GCA_046347945.1). GTDB lineage: Bacteria > Pseudomonadota > Gammaproteobacteria > Burkholderiales > Burkholderiaceae_E > Zeimonas. Next base: position 20,788 of record JAXMFB010000015.1, on the reverse strand, counting down.
TCGTCCAGACGCAGGCGGGCCCGCTGCGACTCTGGGGCGTGCTCGGACTGCCGACCGTGAACCGCGCGCGCGCCGACCGGCAGTTCCTCTACGTGAACGGCCGCTTCGTGCGCGACCGGTTGCTCGCCCATGCGCTGAAGCAGGCGTATTCGGACATGATGCACGGCGACCGGCACGCTGCCTGGGTGCTCTTCATCGCGATCGATCCGTCGCTGGTCGACGTCAACGTGCACCCGGCGAAGATCGAGGTGCGATTCCGCGATCCGCCGGCGCTGCGCTCGTTCGTGTTCCACTCGGTGGTCGATGCCCTGCGCGCGCCCGGCGGCGCGGGATCGGGCGCCGCGCGCCCGCAGGCGCAGGCGGCCCCTGCCGCTGCCGCGACGTTCCCGAGCCGCGGAGGCAGCGCCGCACTGACGCCGCAGGCGTCGAACCGCAGCCTGGCGTTCTATGCGCCCGGCGAGATCGGCGCGTCGCTGGCCGGCGCCGCGCCCGACGCCAGCGATGAGCGATGGCACAGCGGGGCACCGTGGCCGCGCGGCGTCCTCGCGGGCGAGCCCGCCGCGCCCGGCAGGCCGGCCGGTGGCCCGACGATCCGCGCACGTGGCGACGAGGTGGCGGCCCGGCCGAATGACGACCAGGCGAAGGCCGAGCCGCACAGCGGCCAGGCAGCGGCAGGATCCCTCGACGACGATGCTGCGGCAGGGCCGCCGCTGGGCCACGCGCTGGCTCAGCTCCACGGCACCTGGGTGCTGGCGCAGAACCGTCACGGGCTGGTGCTGGTGGACATGCACGCGGCGCACGAGCGCGTCGTCTACGAGCGGATGAAGGCGGCGCTCGCGCACGATTCGATGCCGATGCAGCCGCTGCTGGTGCCCGCGACGTTCCGCGCCGACCCGCTCGAGGTGCGCGTCGTCGAGGACGAGGCCGAGGCCCTGCACGCGCTGGGGCTCGAGCTCACCGTGCTCTCGCCGACCGCGATCACGGTGCGCGCCGTGCCGGCGGCGCTCGCGCGCGGCGACGTGGTCGCGCTCGCGCGCTCGGTGCTCGCCGAGCTGCAGGAGCACGGCGCGTCGCGCGCGCTGGCCGAACGGCGCGACGCACTGCTGGCGACGATGGCCTGCCACGCCGCGGTGCGCGCGAACCGCCGCCTGTCGATCGACGAGATGAACGCGTTGTTGCGCGACATGGAGAGCACGCCCGGCGCCGACCAGTGCAACCACGGGCGACCGACCTGGGTACAGCTGCCGTTCGCGGAGCTCGACCGCTGGTTCCTGCGCGGGCGCTGAGCGATGCCCCGCGCCAGCACCGATACGTCGGCGGCACTGCTGTTCCTGCTGACAGGGTTCCTGTCGCTGCAGCCGCTGTCCACCGACCTCTACCTCGCATCGCTGCCCGCCCTTCGCGAGCACTTCGCGGGGTCGGTGTCGTCGGTACAGCTGACGCTGTCGGCATTCCTCGCAGGCTTCGCGCTCAGCCAGCTGATCGCCGGGCCGCTGTCCGACCGCTTCGGACGCCGCCCGGTCGCAATCGGTGGCTGCGTGCTGTACGTCGGTGCCTCGCTGGCCGGCATGGCGGCGCCGTCGCTCGCCGTGCTGATCGGCGCGCGCGTGCTCCAGTCGATCGCCGTGTGCTGCACGGTGGTCTGCGCGCGCGCGATCGTGCGCGACCTGCACGAAGCCGAGGCCGGCGCGCGCGTGCTGGCCCGCGCGCTGACCTGGATGGGCATCGTGCCGATCGCCGGGCCGGTCGCAGGGGGCCTGCTGCAGGCAGGCCTGGGCTGGCGCGCCAATTTTGCGGCGCTCACGCTGCTGGGCGCGATCCTGCTGGCCGCGGCGCTGCGCACGCTGCCCGAGACGAACCGCCACCTCGACGCCTCGGCCACCGACCTGCGCGCGCTCGCGCGCAACTACGCGCGCATCGCCGCATCGCGGCGCTTCTGGTCGTACGCGCTGCCGGTCACCGGCAGCTACAGCGCGCTGTTCTGCTTCATCTCGGCCGCGTCGTTCGTGCTGATCGAGATCTTCGGCATCCCCCCGCAGCGCTTCGGCTTTGCGTATGCGCTCGTCACCGTCGGCTACCTGCTCGGCACGATGGCGCTGCGGTCGGTACTGGGCCGGCTCGGGCTGGTCGGCTCGGTCCGGGCCGGCGCCACCGTCGCGCTCGCATCGGGCGCGGCGATGGCCGCGCTGGCGCTCGCCGGCGTGCGCACGCTTCCGGCGGTGATGGTGCCGATGTTCCTCGCGGTGACCGCGCACGGGTTCATCCAGCCCGCCTGCCAGATCGGCGCGATCGACCCGTTTCCACGCCAGGCCGGCGCGGCGGCCGCGCTGATGGGCTTCACGATGCTGGCCGTCGCGGCCGCGGCAGGCTGGGCGGTGGGCGCGATGCACGACGGCAGCACCCGGCCGCTCGCGCTGGGCGTGGCCGTGTGCGGCGCGTTCTGCGCGCTCTCGGCCTGGGCGCTGCTGCGGCGCGAGCCACGTGCCACCGTCGAAGCCGCCGGCGCACCGGGGCATCGATGACGCACTGCCCGCAGCAGGCGCCGGTCCCGATGCTGCTCGGCCCGACCGCCTCGGGCAAGAGCGCCGTGGCGATGGCGCTGGCCGAGCGGCTGCCGATCGAGATCGTCACCGTCGACTCCGCGCAGGTCTATCGCGGCATGGACATCGGCACCGCGAAGCCGAGCGCGGCCGAGCGCGCCGCGGTGCCGCATCACCTGATCGACATCGTCGATCCGCGCGACAGCTATTCCGCGGCGCGCTTCATCGCCGACGCGCGAGCGGCGATCGCGCAGATCCGCGCGCGCGGCCGCCTGCCGCTGCTGGTCGGCGGCACGATGCTGTACGCGCGCGCGCTGGTCGAGGGCCTGCACCCGCTGCCGGGCGCCGACGCGGCGGTGCGCCGACGGCTCGAGGACGAGGCACGCGCACTCGGCTGGCCCGCGCTGCACGCGCGGCTGGCCCGGATCGACCCCGTCACCGCCGCACGCGTGGAGCCGGGCGACGCGCAGCGCATCCAGCGCGCGATCGAGGTGTTCGAGCTCAGCGGCAGGCCGAGGTCGGAGTGGCTGTCGCGGCCCGCCGCGACAGGCGGCGGCATGGGCGAGCGTGCGCCGGCGCCGGGCGCGTCCGGCGCGAACCCGGGCGCACCGCCGCCCTTCGTGCGCATCGCGCTCGAGCCTTCCGATCGCGCCGTGCTGCATGCGCGAATCGCCGCGCGCTTTCGCGCGATGATCGCCGCGGGCCTGGTCGACGAGGTCCGCGCATTGCGCGCACGCGGCGACCTGCACGCCGAGCTTGCGTCGATGCGCTGCGTCGGCTATCGCCAGGTCTGGGCGTGGCTCGAGGCGGGCGACGGCCCGGTCGAGCCGATGATCGAGGCGGGCATCGCCGCCACGCGCCAGCTGGCCAAGCGGCAGCTCACCTGGCTGCGCGCGATGCCCGGCCGCATCGTCGTCGACTGCCTCGCGCGCGACCCGGTCGCGCCGGTGCTCGACGCGCTGCGCCGCGCCTGTGGACTCTAGCGCCTTGGCGGCTCAGTCGAACGAATAGAAGTACAGCATGTCGACCGCGCTGTCGGTGCCGGCCTGCGCGCGGATCGACAGCCGGTTGGTGATGTCGTACTGGATCCGCAACAGGTTCCAGACGCCGCGCAGGCCCTGCTCGTAGGTGAGGAACACGCGCGAGCTCAGGCGCTTGCCGATCGCGACGACGTTCTGCGTCGCCGTGCCGACCGGCGCACCGCCGGTCGTCGCCTGGCCGGGGAAGGCGGCCCCGAAGTTCGGGTCGAACACGCCGCCCGCGGCCGCGCCGCGCACCGTCAGCACGTCCAGCCCGAGCGCGCCGGCCAGGCCTGCGGACAGGCCGCCGTCGTTGCTGCCGAACAGCGTCGCGGCGGCTGCCTGCAGCGCCGCGCCCTGCCCCGCGGTGCGCACTTCGTCGAGCCCGACGCCCAGCACCAGCCACGACAGCTTCTGCGAATCGGGCACCTCCGGCGACGAGACCAGTCGCAGCCGCGGCGAGAGCACCGTCCCGGTGAGCGCGACGCCGGCCTCGACGAGCTGGTTGCGGCGCATCGCGACGATGTCGAGCACCGGATTGTCCAGCGGGCCGTTGAAGACCACCTGGCCGCGCTCGATCTCCAGGCGCTGGCCGTACGCGGTGTAGGTGCCCGAGCGCACGCGCACGGTGCCGAACGCGCGCGGCGCCGCCGGCAGCGTGCCGCGCAGGTTCAGCGTGCCGGCCAGCACGACGTCGACGCCGCTGCCGCGCACGCGCAGCTTGTCGCCCAGGTCGAGGTTGAGGTCCGCGCCGATGCGAAAGCCGCTGGCGGCCGATTCCCTGGCGTCCTGCGCGCCCTCGCCCGGCGCGGTGTGGTCGACGATCACGACGTCGTCGGGCAGGCTCGGCGCGTCGCCGCCGCGCAGCTCGATCAGGCCCTCGTCCGCGCGGATGTCGCCCTTCCATTCGAGGCTCGTGCCACGGCTGGCGATGCCGGTGTCGCCCGACAGCACCACCCGCTGGCCCGGCCCGATCGGCACCGGCAACCGGTCGGCACGCAACGTGAAGCCGCCGTGCATGCCGTCGAGCAGCAACTGGCCGCTCATCGTGATCGACCCGCTCCCTGACTCGAGCCGCAATGCCTCGAGGTCCAGCCGGTCGCCGTCGAAGCGCGCAGCGAGCGTGCCGTTGGCCAGGCGCCAGCCCAGCGCGCGCTGCATCAGCGCGAGATCGCGGCCACCGAGCGCACCCTGCAAACGCGGCCGTTCGACGGTGCCGCCGACCGTGCCGGCGAAGTGCAGGCGGCCCGCGACCGCCCACTCGGGACCGATCATCCGGTTCGCGAACGCCAGCGTGGGCACGCGCACGTCGACCGAGCCGTCGATCCGCCCCTGGTCCAGCCTGAGGTCCGCCTCGCCGCGGCTCTCGGCGGCGCCCTCCGCGTCGAGGCGGAACGCGAGCCGCCCGCTGGGCGAGCGCAGCGATGCAGCCGGCGAGGTTCCAGCTGCCGCGCAATCGCAGGTCCTCGAGTCGCGCGCCGCCGGGCAGGGCCTGGTGCGCCCGGCGAATCGCTCGGCCCAGCGCGCGACCGGCAGGCCGCTGGCCTCGCCCTGCGTGTCGAGCGCGCCGTCGCGCCAGCCGAGCCGCGCGATGCGCACGGCGCCGCCGTCGACCTCGAGCGCCGCTTCGCCGAGCGCGACCTGGTGCGCGTCGACCGACAGCGTCGCCGGAGACTGCAGGCGCACCGGCACCGGCGCCTCGGCGACGAGTTCGTCCAGGCTCTGCCTAGCGCCAGTCGCCGCTGCCCGTCCGCAGCAGCGCGCCGTGCGCGGCCGCGCGCGCCGCGGCCTGCGGACCTCGACAAGTCGAGCCGCAGCGTGTGCGCGTCGACGTCGCCGTCGACGCGCGCGCTCGCGCGCTCGAACGCGCGGCCGGCCACGCGCAGCGCCTCGGCGTCCACGCGCACCGCCACGCGGCCCGCGCGCAGGTCGGGCCATTCGATCCGCCCCGTCAACGCCTCGGCGCGCAGCGTGTCGCCGGCCCAGCGCAGCCGTCTGCCCTCGACGTCGGCGACGACGCCCAGCCCCGCCGTCCCGCTCCAGCCGCCGGTCAATTCGCCGTTCGCCGTCGCCGAGCCTTCGGCGCGCGGGTCGATCCGCGACAGCGCGCCCGCACGCAGCGAGAACCGCAGCCGGTCACCCGCGGCCCCGAGGCTGCCGCGCGCGTCGGCCTGCAGGTCGCCATAGGCGAGCGCGAGTGCCGCCTGCGCATCCGGGCGCGCGAGACCTCGCCCTGCCAGCTCGCGCGCAACGGTTCGCCGTCGAGCACGCTGCGGTCGATCGCGACGCGGGTCTGCAGCAGCGGGTCGGGCCAGGCGACGCCCTGCGCAGCCCAGGTGCCCGTCAGTCGCCCGCGCAACCGGGAGGTCCATTGCGGCGGCAGGTCGTCGCCCCAGCGTGCCGCCCGGGCGCCCAGCACCGAGCGCAACGCGAACACGCCAGCCGGGTCGAGATCGCCGAACGCGCCGTCGACGTCGATCGTCCAGGCGCGGCGAGCGCCACCGTGCCGCGCGTGGACACGCTGCCGGCCGGCGTGTCGAGCCGCGCGCGCTCGATCCGCAGGCGCCCCGCTTCGACGCGGGCCAGTGCGGTCGCGGCGATGCCGTGACGGGCCGCGTCGGCAAGGTCGAGTTCGAACGCTGGGCCGTCGACGCTCACGGTGCCGGCCAGTCGCGTCGGGTCGAGACCACTCGCGAGTTGCGACAGGTCGACGCCGCGCAGCGACAGCGTCGACTTCACCGCAGGCAGCGAGCGCCCGAACAGCGTCCCAGGCGACGCGCGAGGTCGATCGACGCCGCGCCGGCGATCGTGCCGTTGCCCGCCAGCGTAGCGCGCAGCCCGCTGAATTCGAGTTGCGTGTCCGACGCGACGAAGTCGGTGTCGATCGACACGAGCGGCAGCGCCTGCCGGTTCGCGGCGCCCGGCAGCGCATTGCGCAGCGCGAGCCGACCGGCAATCCGGCCCTCGCCGACGCGAATCGTCGCCGAGCCGCTGACGCGCGCGCGGCGCGTCCGCGAAGCCGAGTTGGGCGGGGTCCACGCCGTCGAGCGTCACGTCGATCGGCGCGACACGCTGTGCCGCGCTGGCAGCGAACGGACGCACGCGCGTGTCCAGGCCGATCCAGACCGGGCCCGGCGGCCGCGCATCGGCTTCGGCTCCCGCAGCGGCGTCGGGCGGCAGCGCCTGGGCCGCGACGGCGAAGTCCTCCAGCGTGCCGTCGGCAAGCACCCGGATTCGCGGCAGCGTCTCCCGGCCCGCAATCCGGGCGGCCACTCGCCCGGTGAGTTCGAGCGCGAACGGCGCGCTGTCGCCGAGCCGGCCCTGGAGCGCGTCGCCCCATTGCGCCGAACTCGCCGACAGGTGGTCGATGCGGCATGTGCCGGACCGGTAGCGCCCGGAGAACCTGACGCGCTCGACGTCGAGCGCCGCGGCACCGGACGACGCAACCTGCAGGCGCCCCAGCCCGAGCGCGTCCACGGTCACGTTGAGCGGCAAGGCCAGCGACGGCGGCAAGGCCAGCGCCGCGCCGGACTCGCGCAGGCGAACCGACGCGCTGGCCACCTCGATCCGGACGAAGTGCAACTCGCCGCAACAGCGCAGCCGGCCGCCAGGCGACCGAGACGCCGCGCAGCTCGACGTCGCGCGCATCGTCGCGCCAGCGCAGCGACTCGACGCGCACGCCGCCCAGCAGCGTGCCGCGCGCCGCGCCGGCCTGCAGCGCGCCCCCGCTGGCGGCCGCCGCGCGCGCCAGTGCGAAGTCGACGAACGCGGTCGTCTGGCCGACCCACCACAGCGCGACGGTCACCGCGAGCAGCAACGCCGCGAGCACGATGCCGACCACGCGGGCCAGCAGCCGCAGCGGACCCGGTGCACGCGCGGCCATCAGAACGCGTATCCCACCGAGAGGTGAAGCCGCCAGCGCTTGACGGCCTCGCCGTACGCCAGGTCCAGGCTCACCGGCCCGATCGGCGAGCGCCAGCGCACGCCGGCGCCGTAGCCCCAGACCGCGCGGTAGTCGGGCCACCGATCGGCAGCGTCGCCGACGTCGATGAAGGCCGCGCCGTACCACTTCGGCGCGATGGGGTGCTGGTACTCCAGGCTGGCCAGCGCGAGCACGCGGCCACCGACGATCGCACCGGCCTCGCGCACGCCGAGCGACAGGTACTCGTAGCCGCGGATCGACTGCGTGCCGCCGGTGCGAAACAGGTTCTCGGACGGGATGTCCTGGCGCGAGGTGGCCAGCACGTAGCCGGCCTCGATCAGGCCGATCAGCAGGCCGTCGCCGAGCACCGACTCCCGGGGCATCGGCCAGAATCGCATCATCCGCGTGTACAGGCGCGCGAAGCTGCGATCGCTGCCCAGCCCGCGCGCGGCGCCCGACACCTGCGCACTGATCGAGTAGCCCGAACGCGGATCGATCACCGAGTCGAGCCGGCGACAGTTCCACGCATAGCCCAGCGTCAGCGCGCGACGTCCGTCGTCGTCGACCGTCAGCGGCAGCGTGCGCTGCTCGATCTGGTACTGCAGCGAAACGAAGGTCTCGGTGTCCTCGGCATGCTTGCCCTGGCCGACGAACAGCGTCTGCTTGTCGGTCAGCTCGCCCTGCACGTCGAGCCGCTCGATGCGCGCCCCGGCCTGGTAGTAGTGCCCGCTGGCCTGCTGCGGCGTGCGCACGCTGGCGAACGCGCGACGGCGCACCGCCTGCCACAACAGGCCGGACTCCAGCTGCCAGCCGCGGTCGAACAGGTTGCGGTGCTCGTAGCCGAGCAGGCCGCGCGCGCCCTCGTCGCTGCTGAAGCCGATGCCGAACATCGCGCGCTTCGTCTTGCGCTCGGTCAGCTCGACGAGCACCGGCACCGTCGTGCGCTCGGGGTCGGCCTCGACAGCGGCCAGATCGGGCAGCACGCTCACGCCGTCGAAGTACCCCGACGCCCGCAATCGCGCCTGGAAGGCGAGCAGCTCGTCGAAGCTGTACGGGTCGCCGCCGGATGCGCGCTCGCCCGGGGCCTCCTTCCAGGTCGCGAGCGCCTCGACGATCGAGCGGTCGTAGCGCTCGAGCCCCTTGACGATCATCGGGCCGAACGCCAGCCGCGGCCCGGCGTCGATGCGCAGCGCGAGCGACGCGGCGGTGAGCCGCGGATCGACTTCGGCGCGGCTCTCGACGATGCGCGCGCGCAGGAAGCCGTGCTGCTGCAGGACGTCCAGCAGCAGTCGCTTGCCCTGCTCCCACTCGGCGGTGCGGAAGAACGAGCCCTCCGGAAGCGGCCAGCGCTCGACGAGCGTCTCGCGCATCGGCTGCACCGACGAAGGCCCGTCCAGCGTCAGCTCGAACCGGTTCACCGTGGTGCGCGCGCCGGCGTCGACCACGATGCGTACGCGCGGCAGCGCACCCGCGCGGGCGTCGTCCAGCGACACCGCGACGCGACCCGAGAAGTACCCGGCGGCGCGGACGATGGCGGCGGCCTCCTCCTTCGCGCGCTCGACGAACAGCGGCAGCTGCTCGCGGTCGAATCCGGTTCTCGAGCCAGCGTCCGAGCAGCGTGCGCGAACGCAGCGGCGCCACCAGTTCGTCGGGCGCGTCGATTTCGAGCTCGTAGTTGGCGGCCAGCGCGGGAGCCGCGAACGCGAACGCCGCGAGCAGGAAGACGACGACGGAAGCGGCGGCGGAAGCGGCGGCCTGCAACCGGGCCATGCTTGCGCGCCGCGGGCCGGCTTCAGACCACGATGGTGGCGGCTGCGCCGGCGGGCCGAGCGACGATCTCGCCGATCCGGTGGACGGTTTCGCCGGCCGCGACGAGCATCGACTCGGCCGTCGCCGCGTCGGCGGCGCCGACGATCACGACCAGCCCGATGCCGCAATAGAAGACGCGGTGCATTTCGGCGTCGTCGATGCCGCCGTGCCGCTGAAGCCAGGCGAAGATCGGCGGCATCGACCAGGCATCGCGATGGAGCACCGCCTGCAAGGCGTCGGGCAGCACGCGCGGCACGTTCTCGACGAGGCCGCCGCCCGTGATGTGCGCAATGCCCTTCACCGGCACCTTGCGCAGCAGTTCGAGCACCGGGCGCACGTAGATGCGCGTGGGCGCGAGCACCGCCTCGGCGAAGCGCCGGCCGTGGAAGTCGTCGTTCATCTGCGGCGCGTCGATCGCACCCCAGGCGCGCTCGATGACCCGGCGCACCAGCGAATAGCCGTTCGAGTGCGCGCCGCTCGACGCGAGCCCGAGCACGACGTCGCCGGCGGCGACGCGCGAGCCGTCGATGATCGCCGATTTCTCGACCGCGCCAACGGCGAATCCGGCCAGGTCGTACTCGCCGGCCGGATACATGTCGGGCATCTCGGCGGTCTCGCCGCCGATCAGCGCGCAGCCGGCCTGCTCGCAGCCACGCGCGATGCCGCCCACGACGCGCGCGGCGACCTCGACGTCGAGTTTGCCGCAGGCGAAGTAGTCGAGGAAGAACAGCGGCTCGGCGCCCTGCACCAGGATGTCGTTGACGCTCATCGCGACCAGGTCGACGCCGACGGTGTCGTGCCCGTCGAGCGCGAAGGCGAGCTTGAGCTTGGTGCCGACGCCGTCGGTGCCCGACACCAGCACCGGCTCGCGGTAGCGTTTCGGCACCTCGAACAGCGCGCCGAATCCGCCGATCCCGGCCAGCACCCCGTCTCGCATCGTGCGGCGCGCCAGGGGTTTGATGCGGTCGACCAGCGCGTCGCCCGCGTCGATGTCGACGCCGGCGTCCCGGTAAGAAAGCGAAGAGCCTGACAGCGTGGAGCCCATGGCGACCCGATCCGTGGATGGCGCCCCCGCGCCGGCCGATAGAATGGCGGTTTCGACGCGCCCGGCCGGGCGGCACCGCCTCGTCATCGATGCGATTGTAGCCGGTCGGCGCAGGCGCCCGAGGGCCCGCCACGGCGCGCCTCTCAACCGCCCGGAAAGACGGTTCTCGAACATGCCCCTGACTGCCCGCCAGCGCCAGACCGCGCTGTGGACCGTGGTCGCCGCACTGCTGGTGTGGGCGCTGGTCGCGCTCGGCCGTCCTCGCCCTTCGTCGCGGCCGCGATCTCGCCTACGTGCTGGCGCCCGGCGTACGCTGGCTGCAGGCGCGCGGCATCCCGCGCACGCCGGCGGCGCTGAGGTAATCCTGGTCGCGCTGCTGGCGCTGCTGGCGATCCTGCTGATCCTGGTGCCGATCACCCAGCAGGAGATCGCGCTGATCCGCCGCAGTTCCCGGCGCTCGCCGCATCGATTTCCGGAGCGGCTGCTGCCGTGGCTGAACCAGACCCTCGGGCTCAGCCTGAAGCTCGACGTCGCGTCGCTGCGCGAGTGGCTGGCCGGCCAGCTCGCCGACAGCGGCGAGGACTGGTTCGCGACGCTGCTGGGCTACGCGCGCTCCGGCTGGGGCGCGGCGCTGCAGGTGCTCGGAACGTTGTTCCTGGTGCCGGTGGTGCTGTTCTACCTGCTCACCGACTGGCCGGAACTGGTGGCGCGCTCGCGCACGCTGATCCCGCCGCGCTGGGTGCGCCCGATCGACGAGGTGCTCGACGAGACCGACACGCTGCTCGGCCAGTACCTGCGCGGGCAGCTGCTGGTCATGCTGTCGCTGGCGGTCTGGTTCTCGATCGGGCTGCTGGTCGCCGGCTTCGAGCTGTGGCTGCCGATCGGCGTGCTGAGCGGCCTGCTGATCTTCATTCCGTACATCGGGTTCGCCACCGGCTTCGTGTTCGCGCTGGTCGCCGGCATGCTGCAGCTCGGCCCGCTGGCCGGCGCGGTCTGGGTGGCCTCGATCTACGGCGTCGCGCAGGTGGTCGAGAGCACCTGGCTCACGCCGCGGCTGGTCGGCGAGCGCATCGGCTTGCACCCGGTGGCGGTGATCTTCGCGCTGCTGGCCTTCGGGTCGCTGTTCGGCTTCGTCGGCGTGCTGCTCGCACTGCCGCTGGCGGCGGTGACGGCGGTCGGGCTGCGGCGGCTGCTGGCGGCCTGGAGAGCGAGCGAGTTCTACCATCGTGGCTAAGGTGACCTCCGGCGCGCCCAGCGCACCCGATGCCGGCGCAACGGGCGGCATGTACCAGTTGCCGCTCGACCTGCATCGCATCGAGGCGCCGTCGCTCGAGAACTTCGTGGTGGGCCGCAACGGCGAGGTGCTCGCGCAACTGCGCCTGATGCGCGAGGGCGCGGGGCTGTCCGGCGCCAGGCTGATCTACCTGTGGGGCGAGCCCGGCTGCGGCAAGAGCCACCTGCTTCAGGCACTGGTCGGCGCGCCGCGCGTGCTGGGCCCCGACTCGCCGCCCGACGCGTTCTCGGCCGTCGCCCTCGCGCTGGGCGAACCTGCGGCGCCGCAGGCGACGACCATCGTGGCCATCGACGACTGCGACCGGCTCGACGACGAGCGCCAGCAACGCGTGTTCCAGCTGATCAACCACGCGCGCGCGCAGCCGGGCCTCGCCGTGGTCGCCGCTGGCGCGCAACCGCCGCTGGCGCTGGCGCTGCGCGACGACCTGCGCACGCGGCTGGGCTCCGGCCTGGTCTACCGGCTGCAGCTGCTCAGCGACGACGAGAAGGCGGCGGTGCTCAATCGCGTGGCCGCCGAGCGCGGCGTGGCGATCTCCTCCGACGTCGTGCCGTGGCTGATCGCGCACACCTCGCGCGACATTCGCGCGCTGCTGCGGCTGTTCGACGCGCTCGATCGTCACGCCTTCGAGCGCAAGCGCGCGATCACGCTGCCGCTGCTGCGCGAGCTGGATGCCGCCGGCGCGCTGATAAAATCCGGCTGACACCATGCACCCGAGCGAAACACCGAGCTCCCATCCGGCGCAGCCGGACCCCACGCTGGCGCTGTTCGACCTCGACTACACGCTGCTGCCGATCGACAGCGATTACGAGTGGGCGCGCTTCCTGATCCGCCTGGGCGTCGTCGACGGTGCCGAGTACGAACGGCGCAACGACCTGTTCTTCGAGCAGTACCACGCCGGCACCCTCGACATCCACGAATTCCTGGCGTTCCAGCTCGCGCCGCTGGCCGCGCACCCTCGCAGCCAGCTCGACACCTGGCACCGGCAGTTCATGGACGAGGTGATCGCCCCGGCGATCCGGCCGTCGGCACGCGCACTGGTCGACCGCCACCGCAGCAGCGGCGACCTGTGCGCGATCGTCACTGCAACCAACGAGTTCGTCACGGCGCCGATCGCGCGCGCGTTCGGCGTCGAGCACCTCATCGCCACGGGCATCGAACTGCTCGACGATCGCTACACCGGGCGCCCGCGCGGCACGCCGTCGTTCCGCGAAGGCAAGGTGCGGCGCACGGACGAGTGGCTCGCGTCGCTGGGCCGGGACTGGGCGGGCTTCGCCCGCTCGTACTTCTACAGCGACTCGGTCAACGACATGCCGCTGCTCGAGCGCGTCACCGATCCGGTCGCCACCAATCCCGACCCACGGCTGACCGCCCTCGCCGGCGAGCGCGGCTGGCCGGTCATCAGGCTGTTCGAATGATCAAGAAGCTGATCGACCGCATCCTGAACCGAAAGGCGCCGCGCGCCGCGGTTCGCAACAAGCCGAAGTCGTATCGCGGCTCGGAGCACGGGGTTCACATCGAGGACGTCTCGGAGGCGGCGATGCGTACCTGCCAGGGGCTGCAGCAGGCGGGGTTCAAGGCCTACGTGGTCGGCGGCGGCGTGCGCGACCTGATGCTCGGCCTGAAGCCGAAGGACTTCGACGTCGCCACCGACGCGACGCCCGACCAGGTGCGTGCGCTGTTCCGGCGCTCGCGCATCATCGGCCGGCGCTTCCAGATCGTCCACGTGATGTTCGGCCGCGAGACGATCGAGGTCTCGACCTTCCGCGCGATCCAGGACGCCGCCGAGACCGACGAGCACGGGCGCGTGCTGCGCGACAACGTCTGGGGCACGCAGGCCGAGGACGCCGCGCGGCGCGACTTCACGATCAACGCGCTGTACTACGACCCCGTCGCGGACACGATTCTCGACTACCACAACGGCGTGCGCGACCTCGAGCACAAGACGCTGCGCATGATCGGCGACCCGACCTCGCGCTTCCGCGAAGACCCTGTACGGATGCTGCGCGTGGCGCGCTTCACCGCCAAGCTCGGCTTCAAGGTCGAGCCCAAGACGCGCACCCCGATCCGCGAGCTCGCCGACCTCGTCCACAACGTGCCGGCCGCGCGGCTGTTCGACGAGATGCTCAAGCTGCTGCTGTCGGGGCACGCGATGGCCTGCCTGCAGGAGCTGCGTCGCGAGGGCCTGCACCACGGGCTGCTGCCGATGCTCGACCTGATCCTCGAGCAGCCCGACGACGAGCGCTTCGTCACCGCGGCGCTGGCGGCCACCGACGCGCGGGTGCGCGCCGACAAGACGACGTCGCCGGGGTTCCTGTTCGCCTCGCTGCTGTGGCAGCCGGTGCGGATGCGCTGGCAGGCGGGCGTCGCGCGCGGCGAGCACTCGATCCCGGCGCTGTCCGCGGCCATCGACTCGGTGCTCGACGAGCAGGCCGAGCGGATCGCGATCCAGCGCCGCTTCATCGCCGACATGCGCGAGATCTGGATGACGCAGGCGCGCTTCGAGCGCCGCACGGGCCGCTCGCCGCATACGCTGGTCGCGCACCCCCGGTTCCGCGCCGCCTACGATTTCCTGCAACTGCGCTGCCAGTCCCGCGAGGCGCCGGCCGAGCTGGGCGAATGGTGGAGCGCGTTCGCCGCCGCCGACGCCGACGGGCGCGAGGCGATGCTGGCGCGCGCGCCGAAACCCGCAGGCGGTGCCGCGAAGAAGCGGCGTCGGCGCGGTGGCAGCCGGCGCGGCGGCTCGCGCGACGGCGCGGGAGACGGCGCGGAGACGGCGCGGGAGACGGCGCGGGAGACGGCGCGGGAGACGGCGAGGCCGCGGATGCCCCGACCGGGGTGGAGTCGCCGTCGGCCGAGCCGAAGCCCCCGGCGTGAACACCTCGATGCGTGCCTGGATCGGCCTCGGCGCGAACCTCGGCGACGCCGCCGCGTCGATCGGGCGGGCGCTCGACGCCATCGACTCGCTGGCCGCGACGCGGATCGAGCGCGTCTCGTCGCTGTACCGCAGCGCGCCGGTCGAGGCGCAGGGGCCCGACTACTTCAACGCCGTCGCCGAGGTCGAGACCACGCTTTCGCCGGAGGCCCTGCTCGAGCAGCTGCTCGCGATCGAGACCTCCGAGGGGCGGCTGCGCCCCTGCGCAACGCGCCGCACGCTCGACCTCGACCTGCTGCTCGCCTTCGACGCGACCGGCCGCTGCGCGTCGATTCGCCGTCGCTGACGCTGCCGCATCCGCGGATGCACCTGCGCGCATTCGTGCTGGCGCCGCTCGCCGAGCTCGACGCCGGGCTGGTCGTACCCGATCGCGGCCGCGTCGCGGACCTCCTTGCCGCCTGCGCCGGCCAGCGCATCGAGCGCGTCGGCACCCTGCCCCGGCGCGCGCCGGCCGGAGCCGCGCGTTGAACCTGCCGGTACCGCTGCAGACGGTGCTGCTGCTCGCCGCGTCCAACGTCTTCATGACGGTGGCCTGGTACGCTCACCTGAAAGACCTCGCCACCCGCCCGTGGTGGTTCGCCGCGGTGGCGAGCTGGGGCATCGCGCTGTTCGAGTACCTGCTGCAGGTGCCGGCCAATCGCATCGGATATGGCTACTTCTCGCTGCCGCAGCTGAAGATCGTCCAGGAAGTGATCACGCTGTCGGTGTTCGTCCCCTTTGCAGTCTTCTACATGAACCAGCCCATCAAGCTCGACTACCTGTGGGCCGCGCTGTGCATGCTCGGCGCCGTCTACTTCATCTTCCGCTCATGAGCACCGCGACCACCCTGGCGTCCCCGTTCGCGAAGTACCGCCACATCGTCGTCGAAGGACCGATCGGCGCCGGCAAGACGTCGCTCGCGCGCAAGCTGGCCGACCGCTTCGGCGCGCAGCCGGTGCTCGAAGATCCGTCGGGCAACCCGTTCCTCGAGCGGTTCTACCGCGACAGCCGCCGCTACGCGCTGCCCACGCAGCTGTTCTTCCTGTTCCAGCGCGTCAACCAGCTGCGCGACCTGGCCCAGCACGACCTGTTCTCGCAGGCGATGGTCGGCGACTTCCTGCTCGACAAGGATCCGCTGTTCGCGCGACTGACGCTGGACGACGACGAACTCCGGCTGTACCAGCAGATCTTCGACAGCCTGCGCCCGCAGGCGCCGATGCCGGACCTCGTCATCTACCTGCAGGCGCAGCCCGACACGCTGGTGCGGCGCGTGCTCGAGCGCGGCCTGCCGATGGAAGCCGGAATTTCCGATGCCTACATGCGCGCGCTCGCCGACGCGTACAGTCGCTACTTCCACCACTTCGACGCCGCACCGCTGCTGATCGTGAACACCGAGCACCTGAACCCGATCGAGCGCGACGAGGACCTCGCGACGCTGGTGCGCCAGCTCGGCGAGATGCGCGGCCGGCGCAGCTTCTTCAGCATCGGGGAGTGACCCGCCATGCAGATCGTCCGCACCGTCAGCGACTTGCGCGCCACCCTCGGGGCGACCCGCAGCGCCGCCTTCGTCCCGACGATGGGCAACCTGCACGACGGCCACCTGTCGCTGATGCGGCTGGGCAAGACGGTGGGCCGACCCCTGGTGGCGAGCATCTTCGTGAACCGGCTCCAGTTCGCGCCGCACGAGGACTTCGCCAGCTATCCGCGCACCTTCCAGGCCGACTGCGACAAGCTGCGATCGGTCGACTGCGACCTGCTGTTCGCACCCGACGAGCGCGAGCTCTACCCGGTCGAGCAGGCGTTCAGGGTGAGCACCCCCCACGGGCTGGGCGACATCCTCGAAGGCGAGTTCCGCCCCGGATTCTTCGAGGGCGTGGCCACGGTCGTGCTCAAGCTGTTCGGCTGCGTTCAGCCGGCCGCAGCGGTGTTCGGCATGAAGGACTACCAGCAGCTGATGGTGGTGCGCCGGATGGTCGAGCAGTTCAACCTGCCGATCGCGATCGTGCCCGGTGCGACGATGCGCGAGGCCGACGGGCTCGCGATGTCGTCGCGCAACGGCTACCTGAGCGCCGCCGAGCGCGCCGAGGCGCCGGCGCTCGCGCGCGCGCTGCAGGCGCTCGCGCAGCGCGCGGCGCAAGCCGCGACGCTGCAGGCGCTCGCCGACGCGGAGCGCCAGGCCCTGGGCGATCTCCAGGCCCGCGGCTGGAAGCCCGATTACCTGGCGGTACGTCGCCGCGTCGACCTCGCGCCGCCGCAAGCCGCCGACCTCGCCGCGCCCGGCACGCCGGTCGCGCTCGGCGCTGCGCGCCCGGCACGACGCGCCTGATCGACAACCTCGAGTTCTGGAGTAGCGAGGTTCGGCGGCGACCGCTGGGGGGCCGGTGCGTCAAGCGGTAGGCCGCGTCGCGGCGGGGCGCTGACGACGGCGGTCGGTGCTTCGCACCGACTCTCCTGCGCTGCTCGCCTCGGGGTCGCGCGGCGCAACTCGCTGCGCTCGCTTCGCGAGCTCCGCTCAGACAAGGCGCCGCGAGTCAGAACGTACGAGGCGCTTCGCGCGCCGACCCCGAGGCTGCTCGGCGCCGCCGACAGCGCCCCGCCGCGACGCGGCCTGCGCGCCGCCCAGGGCGCAATCGCCCCCAGCCCGACTTGGCGCCGAACGCCGCTCATGCAACGTAAGCTGGTGCGCGAATCGAAGACGGGGCTCTTGCTCACGAACACCGCCGACGGTGAGCCGGCAAAGGCGCGGGCGATGGGCATGGGCGCGAGTCGCCCCGCGGGGCGAGCCCCGCGTCAGGTGCGCCTCGTGCGCAGCCGAGAAGCGCAGGAGCGCCGGCCTCGCGCGCGAAGCGCGCTTCGTCCATCATTCTCGCGGCGATTGTCCGAGCGCCCGCGCAGCGAGCGTAGCGAGTTTCGCCGCGCAGGCCGGCGCCCGAGCATCGCAGGGCACTCCCCGCGTAGCGGGGGCAAGCACCCGGCGCGCCTGACGCAGAGGGCTCCGCCCCGCGGGGCCGACTCGCGCCCATGCCCATCCCAGCGCATTTGCCCGCGCATCTGCCGCGCGCACCCGCTAGGCAGCGTCGCCGTATCCGTTCGGGTTGCCCTGCTGCCAGCGCCATGCGTCGGCGCACATGCTCGAGCCCGAGCGTCGCGCGCCAGCCGAGGAGCGACGCGGCCGCCGACGGATCGGCGTAGCACGCTGCGATGTCTCCCGGACGGCGATCGACGATCCGGTACGGCACTCATGCCGCCGCTCGCCTGCTCGAACGCGCGCACCAGTTCGAGCACCGAATAGCCGGTGCCGGTGCCCAGGTTGACGGTGAACGCGCCGGAAGCCGCGAACACGCGGTCGAGGCCGCCAGGTGGCCGCGTGCCAGGTCGACCACGTGGATGTAGTCGCGCACCCCGGTGCCGTCGGGCGTCGGCCAGTCGCCGCCGAACACCGACAGTTGCGGCAGGCGCCCCACCGCAACCTGGCTCACGAACGGCATCAGGTTGTTCGGCACGCCGCGCGGATCTCCGCCGATCAGCCCGCTCGTGGGCGCCGACCGGGTTGAAGTAGCGCAGGATGCCGATCGACCACCCGGCGTCGGCCAGCGCGAGGTCGTCCAGCATCTGCTCGATCATCAGCTTGGTGCGGCCGTACGGGTTGGTCGGGCCCGTGCGCGCGTCCTCGGCGATCGGCACCCGCTCGGGGTCGCCGTAGACGGTCGCCGACGAACTGAACACGATGCGGCGCAGGCCGGCCGCGGCCATCGTGCGCAGCAGCGTCACGGTGCCGGACACGTTGTTGTCGTAGTACTCGAGCGGCCGCGCAACCGACTCGCCAACCGATTTCAGCCCGGCGAAGTGGATCGCCGCATCGAAGCGCCGCGAGCGCAACAGCGCCGCGAGCGCTGCCTCGTCCCGGATGTCGGCGCGCGCCAGCGGCACCGCGCCCGGTGATCCGCTCGACGCGGCGCAGCGACTGGCGCGTTGCAGAGGTTGTCGAGCACCACGACGTCCTGTGCCTGCCTGCAGCAACTCGACCACCGTGTGCGAGCCGATGTAGCCTGCGCCCCCGGTCACCAGCACCCGCCGCCCTCCGTCGCCCAAGATCCGCCCTCCGTCGCCGCCATCGAGGCCTGTCTGTGCGGAGTGTCGCATGCCCGCCCGGCGCGAGCCGTACAATCCTCCGGATGCAGACTAGCGTCGGTCGGTTCCCACCATGCTGATTCCCGTCATCCTTTCGGGCGGCGCGGGCACGCGGCTCTGGCCAGTGTCGCGCGAAGCGTTCCCGAAGCCTTTCATGAAGCTGGGCGGCGAGTTGAGCCTTCTGCAACGCACGCTCAGGCGCTCGCTGCCGCTGGCCGACGGGCACCTGGCGGCGATCGTCACCAACGCCGAGTACTTCTTCAAGACCCGCGAGGAAATCGACACGCTGCCGGCCGCCGAAGGCCACCGGATCGTGCAGCTGCTCGAGCCCGTCGGGCGCAATACCGCCCCGGCAATCGCGATGGCGGCGCTGTGGGCGCAATCGGTCGATCCCGACGCGACGATGCTCGTCCTGCCGGCCGATCACCTGATTCCCGACGAGGCGGCCTTCCAGGAGAGCGCGCGGCAGGCGGCCGCACTCGCCGCACGCGGCGCGATCGTGCTGTTCGGCATCCGTCCGACCGCGCCCGAGACCGGCTTCGGCTACATCGAGACCGGCGACGCGCTGCCCGGCGCCGCGCTGAAGGTGCGCCGCTTCGTCGAAAAGCCCGACACGGTGCGCGCGATGCAATTCCTCGCCGCCGGCAACTTCGTCTGGAACAGCGGCATGTTCTGCTTCGGGGCGAAGACGATCCTCGACGCTCTCCAGGCGCACGCCCCCGGGGTGTTCACGGCCGCGCGCGCCGCGTGGGAAGCGAGCCGCGCGGCGGCCACCGACCAGAAGCTGCCGATCGCCGCCGAAGCGTTCGCCGCCTGCCCCAGCATCTCGATCGACTACGCGGTGATGGAGAAGGCCGACGGCGTCGTCGTGCTGCCGTCGCGCTTCAACTGGAGCGACATCGGATCCTGGAAAGCCGTGTCCGAGCAGCTCGAGCCCGACGCCGACGGCAACACCACGCTCGGCGAGACGATGCTGGTCGGCTCGAAGAACACGCACATCCAGAGCGAGGACCGTCTGGTCGCGGCGGTGGGCGTGGAGAACCTGCTGGTGGTCGACACGCCCGACGCGCTGCTGGTGGCCAGCAAGGACGCGAGCCAGCAGGTCAGGGAAATCGTCGGGCGGCTGAAGTCGAAGGGGCACGAGGCGGCGCGGCTGCACCGCACTGTCGCCCGGCCGTGGGGCACGTACACGGTGCTCCAGGAAGGCCCCCGCTTCAAGATCAAGCGCATCGAGGTGAAGCCGAAGCAGGCGCTGTCGCTGCAGATGCACCACCACCGCAGCGAGCACTGGATCGTGGTCTCGGGCACCGCGAAGGTGCGCTGCGACGAGCGCACGTTCCTGGTCTCCGCCAACGAGTCCACCTACATCCCGATCGGCTCGCAGCATCGGCTCGAGAACCCCGGCGTGGTCGAGCTGGTGATGATCGAGGTGCAGTGCGGCGACTACCTCGGCGAAGACGACATCGTGCGCTTCGACGACGTCTACGGACGCGCCCCGCCTGCCTGAGGCAGCCCGAGGCAGGCCGGCGCCGCATGTGGCCGTGAAGGCGCGCTACTTCTACGCCCTGCGGCCCGATGCGGGCGCGGCACGACGGCTCGGGGCGCTCGCCGCGCGTCTCGCCTCGAGCCTGGGCGGACGCCCGATGTCGGCCGGCGACGTGCACCTCACGCTGGTCTTCGTCGGCGAGCGGCCCGCCGAGGACGAAGCGACGCTCGCATCCCTGCTCGACGGCCTCGCATCGTGCTGGCCGGCGATGCCGTTGACGAGGCTGGGAACCTTCGGCCGCGGCCTGTTCTGGGCGGGCCCGGCGAACCCGCGGGGTGCGCCGGAAGGCGATGCAGGCACGCTCGCCTGGCCCGCGCAACTCGCTGCGCAACTGCAGCAGCGGCTGCGCGACGCGGGCATCGCCTTCGACGAGCGCGCGCTGCACCTGCACGCGACGCTGGTGCGCGGCGCGCGGCGCGACGCGCGCAACCCGTTGCCCCCCTTCGCCGACGCGCTGCCGATCGAGCCGGGCAGCTGGACGCTCGCGCTCGGATGCTCCGAAGCCGGGTCGACGCCGCTGCGCCGATACCGTTGGCGCGACGCGCCGCGCTGAGCCGCTCGTCCGATCGCT
>JAXMFB010000014.1:0-127240 GCA_046347945.1 Burkholderiaceae bacterium | reverse complement strand
TGCTCGCCCGCGGGTGACGGCGCCCGCCGCGCCATCGGCGCGGCGCGCCGCCTCGGCGACTATCGCACCTGGCCGTTTTCCCGGCTCGCAGCCGCCTCGTCGTCGATCGCCTTCTGCACCGTTCGGTAGAACGCTTCCCGCGCCTCGCTCGCCACGGGGTCGCGCGCGCCCCCGCCCCAGTTCGCGTTGGAAGCGATCACGATTTTCCGTTTCGGGTCGATGAAGATGCCCTGGCCGAAGATGCCGCGCGCGGAAAAGCTGCCGTCGGCGTAGGTCCACCACTGGTAGCCGTAGCCGCGGCCGGGCACGCCGATGCCGGTGCGCCCGGTCGTGGCCTCTGCCAGCCAGCCGTCGGGCACGATGCTCTGGCCGTCGACCCGGGCGCCGTTCAGGATGAAGAGCCCGAATCGCGCGAAGTCGCGCGTCGCGGCCTGGATGCAGCAGCCGCTGATCTCCTTGCCGGTGCGGCTGAGAATCCACGTGGCCTGCTGCTCCATGCCGGCCGGCTTCCAGATCTTCTCCGACAGGTACTCCGACAGCGGCCTCTTCGTCGCCGCGCCGACCAGGATGCCGACCAGATTGGTCTCGCCGGTGCTGTAGAGCCAGCGCGTGCCGGCCGGCGCTTCGCGCGGCAGCCGGCGCAGGTAGCTCACCAGCGCGTCGACGCCCTCCTCCGGCTTGTGGTTGTTGAACCGGGCCACGTCCGAGTTCGGATCGGCGTAGTCCTCGTTCCACCGCACGCCCGAGGTCATCGTCAGCAACTGGCGGATGCTGACGTCGTCATAGGCCGAGCCCTTCATGTCGGGGATGTAGTCGCTGACCTTGTCGTCCATGCTGCGGATGAACCCGTCCCGGATCGCGGCGCCGACCAGCGTGGACGTGATCGACTTGGCGACCGAGAAACTCGTCCAGCGCCCGCTGCCGTCGAAGTCGAGCCCGTAGCGCTCGAGGCGCACCTTGCCGTCGTGCACGACGAGCAGCGCCGCGCTGCGCTGGCCGGCCATGTAGGCGTCGACGTCGAGACCGAGCTTCAGCGGCGGACCCGGCGGCAGCGGCAGCGGCGCAGCGCCGGCCGGCACGACCCGCGCCTTCGCCAGCACGGGCAGGCGATCGAGCGCGCGGAACGCCGCGTCGCGCTGCGGCTGGCTCCAGAACAGGAGGTCGCGATTGGTCGGGAACGTCGCCAGCAGGCCGCGCGTTTCCTTGTCGAGGCTGAACCATCCGGCAGTGGCGGTCGCCGCGACGGCAACCAGCAGTCCGGCAACGATCTTCCTGAGCTTCATCGGGGCCTTCCGGGGAGGCGTGGGCAATGGACGGTATTAGACACGATGCCAGCCTCGCCCCCGCCTCACGGCCGTCGCATCACCACCAAACCCTTCAGGTACTCGCCTTCGGGAAACTCCAGCGTCATCGGATGGTCGGGCGCAGCGCCCATCGTCTCGACGATGTAGCCGTCCACGCCCGCGTCGGCCCCGGCGGAGGCCACGATCTTTTGGAACAGGTCGGCACTGATTCCGCCCGAGCACGAGAAGGTGAACAGCACGCCGCCCGGTTCGAGCACTTGCAGCGCGAGCCGGTTGATGTCCTTGTAGGCCCGCGCGGCGCGCTCTGCGTGGGTCACCGTCGGCGCGAACCTGGGCGGATCGAGCACGATCGCATCGAAGCGGGCCTCGTCACGCAGGAACTGCCGCAGCGAGGCGTTGACGTCGGCATCGAGGAATCGGGCGCGCGCGGCCTCGAAGCCGTTCGACGCCAGGTTCGCACGCGCCCGCGCCAGCGCCGGCGCGGAAGAATCGATCGACACGACCTCGCCATCGTCCATGCCCGCCGCGCGCATGCCGGCCAGCGCGGCCACCGTGAAGCCGCCGGTGTAGCAGAAGCAGTTGAGCACCCGGCGCAACTGCAACCGCTGCACCCAGTCGGCGAAGCGCTTGCGGTTGTCGCGCTGGTCCAGATAGAAGCCGGTCTTGTGTCCTTCGGCGATGTCGACGCCCAGGCGCCAGTCGTGCTCGCGGATCTCCAGCTCCGTCGGTGGCGCCTCCGCGCCACCCGCCCGGGTGCCACGCAGCCAGCCGGTGGCCGGCGCCAGCCCCTCGAGCGTTCGCACGCTCGCGTCGAGCGTTCGTAGAGCCGCGCGAGCCCGGTCTCGCGCAGCAGCGCGTCGGCGATGACGTCCTTCCAGCGTTCCGCACCCGCGCTGGTGAACTGCGCGACCAGCGTATCGGCGTAGCGGTCCACCACCAGCCCCGGCAGTCCGTCGGATTCGCCGTGCACGAGGCGCACGCCGTCGCTGCGCACGTCGAAGCGGCTGCGTACGCGAATCGCCCGGGCGCAGGCGGCCGCGAAGAACGCGGCATCGATGCGCTGCGCCT
Source organism: Burkholderiaceae bacterium (assembly GCA_046347945.1). Classification (GTDB taxonomy): domain Bacteria; phylum Pseudomonadota; class Gammaproteobacteria; order Burkholderiales; family Burkholderiaceae_E; genus Zeimonas. Next base: position 124,868 of record JAXMFB010000014.1, on the reverse strand, counting down.
CGGCGAAACTCCAGGCGCGTGCGCGGATCCGCGATTGTGGGCTGAAGGCGGCCCAGGCCAGGAACCTGCCGTCGTGCGACTCCACGCGCACGGTCTCGCCGGGGTCGCCGCCGCCCTTCGCGATCGCGGAATCGAAGATCCACGGATGGCGGCGCAGCAGCGAACGCTCCCTGCCGGGATTCAGGCGGATCGTCTTCATGCACGTATTGTGCGCGCGGCGCGCTGCGCGATCATCGACGCGGGCGCGACCCGCCGCCGAGAACCCGCCGCCAGAGCCGGCCGACCCAGGTGCCCAGGCGGCCGAACCAACCCGGTCCGGCCATTGGGGCCGCGGCCTGCGGCCCCGCCCCCGTGGGCGCAGCCCCCGCAGGCGCCGCAGCCCCGAAGCGCCGCTCCAGATGTTCGGCGAACTGCGCGGTGCGCTCGTCCGCCCGCCGCTCGAACAGGCGATCGACGACCGGCTTCAGCGGCCCTTCGCCCTTCACGCTGATCAGGCCGCGCATCTCGGTGCCCATGCCGTGTGCCCGCAAGGCGACGTCGATCTCCATGCTCAGGTGCTCGGCCGTCGCGATCGCGTGGAGGCTGTTCGGGGGATCCTCCGAATCGATCTGCGCAGTCAGGTCGACGATCAGCGGCACCACGCCGACCTTCTCCTTCACCGTCAGTTGCGCGGTCCGATCGTCCACCAGCCTGACCTGCTCGACGCCGGGAATGCACGAGCACAGCGCGTGCACGTCGCGCACGAAGCCCCACACCTCCATCGGCGGCGCATTGACGGTGAACTTCGTCTCGCGCTGCGGCATCAGTCCCACCACTTGTTCAGCTTCAGGTCCTCCGCGATCACCCCGGCGGCGTTGTGCCCGGCTCCGGCGTGCACGCCGCCGCCGGGGTGGCAGTAGCCGCCGCACATGTAGAGCCCTTCGACCGGCGTGCGATAGTCGGACCACCCGGCGAACGGCCTGAAGTAGCCCATCTGGTCGGGCGTCATGTCGCCGACGACGTCGACGCCATTGACGAGGTTGTCGTTGTGCCGCTCGGTGTCGGTCGGGTCCTGGATCGCCATCGCGAGGACCTTGTCGCGCGTCATGTTCGGCGCGTACGACTGCCACAGATCGAGCACGTGCTCGGCGTACTCGGCCCGCACCTTGCTCCAGCCGGCGGGACCGTCGGGCTCGACGTTGTACGGCGCGTACTGCCAGACAACGGCGGTGTGCCGGCCCGCTGGCGCCTGCGACGGATCGAACAGCGTGGGCAGCGTCACCTGCAGCATCTCCATGCGCGGCGGCCTGCCCATCGCGATCTCCTGGTAGGCGCGCACTTGGTCCTGGACGCGGCCGCCGAACATCTCCTGGCTGAACGCCGTGTTTACCGCCGCGTTGCCCGCGGCAGCGCGGTAGTTCGGCGGCTCCGAGAGGGCGAGGTGCAGCACGAAGAGCGAGCGCCCGTTGGAGTGGTAGTTCTTCACCCGCGTGACGAAGGCGTCCGGCAGGTGCTCCTCGCCGACCATCTGCAGGAAGCTCTTCTTCGGCTCGACGTTGGTGACGACGGCGCGCGTCGCCTCGATCCGCGTGCCGTCGGCAAGCTCGACGCCCGCGGCGCGGTTGCCGCGCACCAGGATCCGCTTGACCGGAGCATCGGTACGCACCACGCCGCCATGCGCCTCGACCGCGCGGCGCAGCCCCGTGGCCAGCTGCCCCGAGCCGCCCACGCAGATCGGCGCCTCGGCCTTCAGGATGCGGAACAGGCAGATCCACCCCTGCCCGAACTGGTCCGGCGGGAAGCCGAGTACGGTCATCCGGGCGAGGAAGTGGACCTTGACCGCCTCGTTCTCGAACAGTTCGTCGAGCAGTTGCACCGGCGTGCTCGCCTGCCACTGCAGCAGCGTGCGCCCCTCCGGGGACCGCTCGAGCTGGGCGCTCTGCACCGAAGGCGGCAGCGGCGGCGAGTACATCAGCGGCAGGTAGGTCGACTCGATGAATTCGCCGTAGTCCGCGACCAGCTGCCGGAACGTTCGCGCGTCGCGCGCGGAGAAGCGCGCGAGCTCCGCGGCCATCCGCTCGGCATCGCGGTACATGACGATGCTCTCATGACCCGGAAAGATGGTGCCGCGCAGGTGTTGCGGGTAGACGTACTTCACGCCATGCCGCTCGAGTTCCAGGTCGCGATAGACCGGGCTGGTCGGGATGTGCGTGTGCACGACCGAGCAGATGTTGTGACCGAACCCGGGCAGCGTCGCTTCCGAGGTGCTGCACGAGCCGCCGACGCGTGCGCTGCGCTCGAGCACCAGCACGCTCGCGCCCGCCTTCGCGAGATAGGCCGCGCAGGCCAGTCCGTTGTGGCCGGAGCCGACGACGATGAAGTCCCAGTTCACGGTGAATCCCTCCGGTCAGTCGTGCAATCGGTGCGAGAGCTCGTCGGCGGCCGTGCGAACGCGGTGCGCCAACGCTTCGAGGCCCCGCGCATCGGCCAGGTTGGTCGGACAAGCGACGCCGAGCGCCGCCACCGTCCGCCCCGCGCGCCGCACCGGCGCGGCCAGCGCGAGCAGGCCGACGGCGGATTCCTCGCGGCCCCAGCCGATGCCGTCGCGGCGGACGCGCGCGAGTTCCCGCGCGAGCGCCTGTCGCGATGCGAGGCTCTTCGGCGTCATCCGCGGCATGCCCTGGCGTCGCAGCACCGCGTCGGCGTCGGCCGCCGGGAGGCCCGCCAGCAGCACCTTGCCGGCCGCGCTCACGGAGAGGGGAAGCCGGTCGCCCGTCTTCATCGCCGCAGCGCGGACCGGAAGCGTCGCGTCCTCGACGAGAACGAACAGCGCCTGCTCGTCGTCGAGCACCGCCAGCGAAACCATGTGACCACAGGCGTCGCGCAGCGCCCCGAGCACGCGGCGCCCCTCGCGCAGCAGCGGGTCCTGCTCGACGAAGCCGGCGGCGACGCGATAGAGGCTCTCGCCGAGGCTGTAGCGTCCGGTGGCCGGGTCCTGTCGGAGGAAGCCCTCGCCCGCCAGCGTCGCGGCCAGGCGATACGCGGTCGACTTGTGCAGGCCGACCCTGGCGGCGAGCTCGGTGATGCCGAGGGCCGGCGTTGCACGGCCGAATACCTTCAGCAGCGAGAGCGCGCGCTGCACCGACTGGGTGTTGTTTTGCATGGTGAGACAACGGTCCGTCGTTCGAACCCGACGGACCTTACCCTGCCGTTCCGCAGAGGGTCAATGGCCTTGCATCAGGCGAATGGAGAACGGCAGAACGTCACGCCTGGTGCAGGCGCGGCCGATGGCGCCGAGCGGCGCCGGAGTCCCGGCTCGGGCGTTCAGCGACGAGCCCGCAGGCCGAACGCGATCGACCCGGCCAGCGCCGCGAGCAGCAGGACGCCGCTCGACGGCTCGGGCATCTGCGCGGGCACCTGCACGAGGTAGCCGCTGATCGGCCGGTAAGCGAACAGCCTCCCTTCGGTCCACCACTCTTCCGATATCGGGTCGAGCCTGATCGGGCTTTCGCCCGCGAGCAGCGACTGGACAGGACTGAAGAAGAGCGTCCTGGCCGACTGACCCTGGTCGTAAACGTGGGAGATGGTCACGGACCCCAGCGGAGTCTCGATGGACCCGGTCGAATTCGACGGCCGGTACCGGAAGTCGGGAAACACTTGCTCGGGCGTGTCGTCGACGAAGACCGAGACGTCCCAGTCGAAGAGATCCCAACCCGCGGCCGACCCGACCGGTGCCGTGTCGAACTCGAACCAGCCGTAGCCGCGTCCCTCGTAGCTGAGCGTCACATCCAGAAGTTGCCAGCGGACGATGTCGGCTCGAGCCGTGCCGCTGCCGGCGAGTGCCAAGAGCGTCAGCAAGCCGATCTCCGCGATCCGCTTGCGAATGGTCTCGTGGATGAACATCGCGTTGACCTCGATCGCTGGATTGTCTTTCGCAATGTCGCAGGTGTCCTCACGCGACGCCATGATCTCGCGCAACTGCGCAACGACCCTGTCGCAGCGACCGCCGGCGCACGGCGCTTGCACGGGGCCGACATGCCCCGCTCAGCAAGAACCGTGAAACGCGTCCGCCTCGTCGAAGAAATCGAGGATCTCCCGGCCGAGCCACTCTTCGCCGGAATTGAAATGGGCGACCACCGACATGTGGTTGTGCCCTGCGCGATGCGATGCGGCGCCAGCGGATGCCGCGCCGCCTGCAGCCGCGCCGCGAAGTCGGCCCCGTAGACGTCGAGCAGCGGGTTCTCGAATTGCGCCGTCACCACCATCGTCGGCACCCTCGACCGGTCCGCATAGTGGATCGGCGACGCGCGCTCGATTTCCACCGGATCGCTCCCGAAGTACGCCGCGACCCCGTCGCGGTTCGGGTTCCCGGGCAGCACGTCGGCCCGAAGCCGCGCCGAGATCAGCACGGTGGCGCGAACCCCCTGACCGAAGCGCCCCACCCGCGGATCGAAGACGTAGCCCGCGACGTGCGTGCCGCCGGCCGAGTGCCCCACCAGAAGGATGCGCGATGCGTCACCGCCGAACCGCGTCGCGTTGGCGGACACCCAGTCGAGCGCAGCCGCGACGTCCAGTGCGCCGCCCGGGTACCTCGTCTCGGGGGCCAGCCGGTATTCCAGGTTGACGCCGACGAAGCCCTGCCGCGCGAACCAGTAGAGGACGTTGTCGTGGATCTCGTCGGTCGTGCGCTTGCTGCCGCGCACGAATGCCCCGCCGTGGACGAACACCACGATCGGCGCATCGGCAACGCCGGGCTCGAAGACGTCGGCGACCTGCCGCGGGTGAGGACCATACGACAGGTCGCGCCGAACCTTCACCCCTCCTTCGGGCCACGGGCCAGCAAAGGATCGTAGAGATCCTTGACCTCCTGACTGTAACGGCGGATGTCGGTCGACCAGACGGAGCCGATCCGTGCCAGTTCTGCGCGCAGCGTGGCGTCGCCCGGCGCGGCGCCCGGCGTCGCCTTGCCGTCAGCGGCAGCGTGCAGCTTCACCGAATCGGCGCGATCACGGCCGGAACGCGACCGCGTCGACCTCGTACAGCCACTCGGGCCGCGCGAGCGCCTCGACGATCAGCAGCGTCGAAGCGGGCCGCGTCGACTGCTGGAACTCGGCGCGCACCTTGCCGAGCAGCGGCAGGTGCGAAGCCTCGACGAGATACGAGTTGACCTTCACGAGGTGCTCGACGCCCATGCCGGCGTCGCGCAGGATCGCCAGCAGGTTCTGCCACGCGGCGCGCGCCTGTGCCTCGAAACCTTCGGCCACGGTGCCGTCGGGCAGCACCCCGACCTGACCGGCGACGTGCAGCCACTGGCCGGCGGCCGGCGCGACGATGCCGTGACTGTACAAGCCGACCGGCGCGCAGATCGAAGACGGATTGACGACCTTCATCGCGTCACTGCGTGCTCTGCAACCCGCGATCCCGGATCACGTCGGCCCACTTCCGGTAGTCGGCGCCGACGAGCGTCGCGAAGTCGGCGGCGCTGCCTTCCATCGGATCGACCCCGGAGGCGGCGAGCTGCTTCTTCATCTCGGGGCTCTTCATGGCGGAGCGGATCGACGCCTCGAGCTTCGCGACCACGTCCTTCGGCACCCCGGTCGGCGCGAAGATGCCGAACCAGGCGCTGACGTCGTAGGCGGGCAGCCCCAGCTCGGCGAACGTCGGCACGTCGGGCATCTGCGGCGAGCGCTTCGCCGACGTGACGGCCAGCGCGCGAACGGCGTGCGCCTGCACCTGCTTCGTGGCCGTGAGCACCAGGTCGAACATCATGTCGACGTGCCCGCCGAGCAGGTCGTTCAGCGCGGGGGCGCTGCCCTTGTACGGGACGTGGTTGAGCTTCACGCCGGTCATCGACTGCAGCAACTCGCCCGCCAGGTGGTTCGACGTGCCCACGCCTGCCGACGCGTAGGTGAGCGTGCCCGGCTTCGCGCGGCTGAGCGCGATCAGGTCGCCGTACGACTTCACCGGCAGCGTGTTCTTCGCCACGAGCGCGAACGCGATCGTCGCGACCGGCGCGATCGGCGTGAAGTCCTTTACCGGGTCGTAGCCGATCTTCGGGTTCAACGCCGGATTCATCGCGTGCGAGGTCACCGTTCCGATCATCAGCGTGTAGCCGTCGCCGGGGGCGGCGGCCACTTCCCGCGTGCCCAGCGCCGTTCCCGCGCCGGGGCGGTTTTCGACGACGACGGGCTGCCCGAGGTCCTGCGACATGCTCGTCGCCAGGTTGCGCGCCAGCATGTCCGCCGACCCGCCGGGCGGATACGGCACCACCAGCCGGATCGGCTTCGACGGAAAGGGCTGCGCCACGGCGACGTTGGCCGCAGCCAGTAGCGACAGCGCGGCCGCCGCGACGATCTTCCCGATGTGCGTTCCCATGTTCGGATCCTCCTGGGTTGCTCAGTGCTGGACCGCTGCGCCGTCGAGCTCCGGAATCTCCGGAATCTCGACACCCCAGGGGGCGACGTCGGCCCGAATGCGGTCGAGCGCGCGCTTGATGATCCCCATCTCCTCGTCCGGGTGCGTGGCGCCCAGCCCGTACTCGGCGGCCAGCGCGCGGGCGCGCCCCGCGCGGGCCCGTTCGTCGGAGGGCAGGTTCACGACGGCGTAGACGCCATTGAGCAGGCTGCCGCGCAGCTTCTTCGAGACCTTCTGCCCCAGCAGCTGCTTGTCGGCGTCGGCGAGCTCGCCGAAGTGGTGCCGCATGATGATCCGGCCGAACTGCACGTGGCGCGCCTCGTCGCGCAGGATCAGCCGGCAGGCCTCCTTGATCGACGCGAAGCGCGCGTTCTCGTATCGGGCCTGCAGCAGCTCTCCGGAGAGCTGCTCGAAGAGCGTGTTCACCGCCAGCCCCGCGTAGAACGACATCTGCCGCTCTTCGCGCTCGTCGTGGAAACGCGGGATGATCGACTGGAAGTAGTCGGAGCGCGGCGACGCCTGGTAGCCACCCAGTGCCTGCGCGACGCGGAACGACGCCTCGTGGTGACGCAGTTCCTCGGCGATGAAGTTCACGATGTGCTGCTTCACCTCGAACGGCTCGTGCGAGAAGATCGCGTCGCGCAGCCGCTCGGCGCCGTAGGGCGTGGCGCCGTGCTCCATCCACGCGCGCAGGCTCCACCACTCGGCGCCGGCCGCCCTCACCTCGGCCGGCAGGTCGGCCGACACGAGGTCGCCGAAGTCGATCTTCGCCGGGTCCCACGCAAGGTCGCGGGCCTTCTCGCAGAGCGACCAGACCTCCTGCATCGAGATGTCGGCGACGACGGGATAGGGATTGGGGACCGGGGTCAGTTCTTCGAGCAGTGATGGTTGCATTGCGTTTTCATGATCTGCATCAAGGCGGAACGGCCGACTATACGGATGGCGCTGCAATGCGCAAAATATTATTTTCGTGCCTTCTGATATGAAAAGCGGATCAGCATGTTCGGCCAGAGATTGCTTCGCCAGTTCATCGCCGTCGCGGAGGAGCTGAACTTCCGCCGCGCGGCGCGGCGCCTGCACATCACGCAGCCGCCGCTCACGCAGGGCATCCAGCGGCTCGAGGCCCAGCTCGGCGTGAGGCTCTTCGAGCGCAGCCGCTCGCACGTGAGCCTCACGCCCGCGGGCGCCGTGCTGCTCGACGACGCGCGCCGGCTCCTCGCGCAGACCGAGCGGGCGGTGGAGTCGGTCCGCCGGGCCCAGCAGGGCGTGACCGGCCTGCTGAGAGTGGCGTTCGTGCCGAGCGTGGGCCTGCACTTCCTGCCCGAGATCGTGCGCACGTTCAGGGAGCGGCATCCCGACGTGCACCTCGAGCTGGCGGCGCAGACGAGCAGCCAGCAACTGGAAGGGCTTCGGCGTGGCGCGTTCGACGTCGGCATCGTCGTGTCGCCGTTGGAGCGATCGCCCAACGACGAGTTCGAGTTCGAGCTGCTGTTTCGCGCCGACATGTGCGCGGCCGTGCCGGCTGGACACCGGCTTGCGCGAAGGCGCCGGATGGCGCTGGCGCAGCTGGCCAACGAGCCGTTCGTGACGCTGTCGGCGCTGCAGAGCCCGGCGTTCATGGGCGCGATCTACTCGGCCTGCTCGAGAGCAGGCTTCGTGCCGCGCGTGGTGCAGGAGGCTTCACCGATCCAGGCGGTGCTCGCGATGGTGGCCTGCGGCGTCGGAGTCTCGCTGGTGCCGGACGCGGTGCGCGCGGCCGGCCACGACGCGGTGGCCTTCGTCTCGCTCACCGACCGTCCGCAGCTCGACTACGGATTGTCGGCGGTCTGGCTGCGCGAGAGGGATTCGCCGCTGCTGCGCAGGTTCGTGCGCGCGGCCCGCGGGACGCCTGACCTGGACCAGGATCCCCCGCTGCGCGACGCCTGAGCTGTCGTCGAGAAGATTCGGGCTCTCGTTCCTGGACAGCGGCCGAGCGATCACCCGTCGACCGCCTCGTTCACGATCACGGCCATTCCGCAGCCCTCGAGCGCGATGCTGGCCGGCGCCGGCCTCCTCGTCGCCGGAGTCACGCTTCGCCGCCACGAACACCGCGGCCAGACGAATCGCCGATGATCTGCGACGATCGGCGTACCGATCGATCGCACTCGAGGCGCTGAATGTCGTCGCTCTACGACCCCGCCGCACACGGATGGACGGCCTTCCCGGACGAAGGCTTCATCGACCACGTCGGCCCGATCTGGACGAAGCATGACGCAGGGGGGTCGCGGTTCGGCTTCGTCGCCGACAGACACCACGCAAACCTGATCGGGGTCGTGCAGGGCGGCATGCTGATGACCTTCGGCGACCGCGCGCTGGGTTTGCGGGCCTGGGAGGCAGCAGGTGGCGCGCCCTGCGTCACGGTGCAGTTCGACATGCTGTTCCTTTCGTCGGGGCGAATCGGCGAGTTCATCGAGCTGGAACCCGAACTCGTCCGGCGGACATCCTCCCTGCTGTTCCTTCGCGGCGTGCTCACCGCCGGCGACCGACCCGTGGCCACCGCCAGCGGCGTCTGGAAGACCCTGAAGCCAAGGCAATAGCCGATTCCGGGCGCCGATCGACCTGCGCCTTGACGCGCCCGATTCAATATCTCAAAATCCGTTTCAACCCGCTGAATTCAAGAAATGTCACGCGTCCGTACCGCCGACCGCACGCTCGCGATCTTCGAAGCGTTCGAAGCCGCATGCCGGCCCATGCTGCTCAGCGAGCTCGCGCAACGGGCGCACGTGCCGATCAGCAGTTGCCACGGGTTGGTGCAGACCTTGCTCGAGCGCGGCTATCTCTATTCGCTCGGACGGCGCAAGGACATCTACCCGACGCGGCGCCTGCTCGACGCCGCGCAGAGAATCGTGCGCCACGACCCGCTGCTCGAGCGCATCGAGCCCGTCCTGCACGATCTGCGCGACCGCACTCGAGAGACGATCATCCTCGGCAAGCGCCAGGGCGACGCGGTGCTCTACCTCGAGGTCGTGCCGGGGCTGCACACGGTGCGCTACACGGCGAATCCCGGGGAGTTCAAGCCGCTTCACTCCAGTTCGATCGGAAAGGCGTTGCTGGGAAGCCTGCCCGTCGAGGCGCTCGCCGAGTGGCTACGCGCGCATCGTCTGCCCGCGGTCACCAGCCGGACGCTCGTCGACCCGGAGCGTTTGCGGGCCGACCTCATGCACGGGCATCGACGCGGCTACTACATGACCGAGGGCGAGAACGTCTCCGACGTGACGGCACTGGCGGTTTCGCTGTCGGTCCACGGCGAGGCCCTCGGCCTCGCGATCGCCGGTCCCACCCACCGGATGGGCGAGCAGGTCGACGAGCACGCGGCACACCTGCTCGAAGCCCGGCGCACCATCGAGAAGATCTTCGAACGATGACGCAACCCGAACACCTGCGGGTCGAGGTCGCCGACAGCGTCTTGCGCGTCCGCGTCGATCGTCCCGAGAAGCGCAATCCGCTCAGCCGCGCCGTACTCGGCGAACTCGGGCGGGTCTTCCGCGAATACGCGACGGACGCATCGCTGCGTGCGGCCGTCGTCACCGGCGCAGGCGACAAGAGCTTCGCGGCCGGTGGCGACCTGAAGGAGTTCTCGGCGTTTCGCAGCGACGAGGACGCCGACGCGCTTTTCGGGCACGCCAACGATGCGCTCGCGGCGATCCGGCAGTTCCCTGTCCCGGTGGTCGCCGCCCTGAACGGCATGGCGATCGGGGGCGGAGCGGAGCTGGCGGTGGCCTGCGACTTCCGCGTCGCGGCAGCGCACGCCACGATCGGATTCGTGCAGGGGCGCCTGAACATCTCCACCGGCTTCGGCGGCGGAACGGATCTTGTCCAGCTGGTCGGCCCGCGCATGGCGCTGTCGCTGCTGATCGGCGCGCAGGTTCTCGACGCGGCCGACGCGAAACGGATCGGACTCATCGACGAGGTGGCAGGCGACTCGGAATCGCTCGACGACTGCGTGGAGCGTGTCCTGGCGCCGATACGCGCCCAGGCGCCCCAGGTGCTGCGCGCCTTCAAGGCGATCGCGTCGAGCGGGCGCCAGGGGCTGCCGCGCGACGAGCGGGAACGAGAGGAGCGCGCCGCGTTCGTCCGCACCTGGACGCACCCCGATCACTGGGCAGCCGCCGAGCGCGTACTGGCCCGCATGGCACGAGGCACCACATGAACGACACGAAGCGCACCGGGGCGTCCGGCGCCAATCCCCAGGCCCCCTCGCCGATCGTCCGCTCCGGCATCGAAGCGCCGGTGGTCGCGACCGCCGACACGCCACGGACGCGCGACCCGGGCCTTCCGGGGCAGTACCCGTTCACCCGCGGCATCTTCGCCGATGGGTTCCGGGGCCGGATGTGGACGATGCGCCAGTACTCGGGCTTCGGCACGCCTGAGGAGTCGAACGAGCGCTACCGCTTCCTGCTCGATCGCGGCCAGACCGGGTTGTCGATCGCACTGGACCTGCCGACGCAGTGCGGCCTTGATCCAGACGACCCTATGGCGCGCCCCGAGATCGGCAAGGTCGGCGTATCGCTCTCGAACCTTTCGGAAATGGAGATCCTGTTCAGGGGGATCGACCTGTCGAAGATCTCGACATCGTTCACGATCAACGGTACCGCGGCGATCATCTATGCGATGTACATCGCCTGCGCCGACCGCAATGGCGTGCCGCGCGAGAAGCTGACCGGCACGATCCAGAACGACATCCTGAAGGAATACGTCGCGCGCGGCACCTGGATCTTCCCGGTGCAGCCCTCGATGCGGCTGATCTCCGACACGATCCTGTTCGGCAACCGCGAGACGCCGCGCTTCAACACGATCTCGATCGCGGGCGCGCACATGCGCGACGCAGGCTGCACGGCCGCCGAGGAGATGGCGTTCACGCTGTCCAACGGACTCGCCTATGTCGACGAACTGCTGCGCCGCGGAGGCCAGGCGGACGACTTCGCCAAGCGGCTGTCGTTCTTCTTCTACGTGCACATGGACCTGTTCGAGGAGGTCGCGAAATTCCGGGCCGGACGGCGCGTCTGGGCCCGGCTGCTGCGGGACCGCTACTCGGTCACCGATCCGAAGGCGCAGATGTTCCGCTTCGGCGTGGTCTGCGGCGGGTCGTCGCTCGTGGCGCCGCAGCCCCACAACAACGTGATCCGGGTGTCGATCGAAGCGATGGCCGCGGTGCTGGGCGGCGCGCAGTCGATCTTCACGTGCGCCTACGACGAGCCGTTCCAGATCCCCACCGAGTTCTCCGCCGAGCTCGCTTTGCGCACCCAGCAGATCGTCGCGCACGAGAGCGGCATCGCGCGCACGGTCGATCCACTCGGCGGCAGCTACTACACCGAGCACCTGACCGACGAGATGGAGCAGCGGATCGACACGCTGATGAAGGAAGTCGAGGACTATGGAGGGGCGATCAAGGCGATCGAGGATGGCTGGATGCAGCAGCGCATCGCCCACCGCGCCCACGAGAGGAAGCAGCAACTCGACAGCGGCGAGTTGCCGGTGGTGGGCCTGAACTGCTTCCGGCGCGACGACCAGCCCACCTCTCCCGGCGAGGTGTTTCACCTCGACCCGCAGGTCAGCCGCCGCGTGCTCGAGAAGTTCGAGGCGATCCGCGATCGCCGGGACGCCGACGCCGTGGCGCGTTCGCTCGACCGCCTCGAGCAGGCGGCGGAGCAGGACGGCGAGAACCTGATGCCCTACCTGATCGAATGCTGCCACGCCTACGCCACGGTGGGCGAAATGGTTTCCCGCCTGAAGGCCCGATGGGGCGAGTTCCAGGAGCCGGTGCGCCTATGACCACGATTTCCGCCAAGCCGCCGTCGCTGCGCGGCAAGAGAATCCTGATCGCGAAACCCGGGCTCGACGGCCACGACGTCGGTGCCAAGATCGTCGCGCTCGCCCTTCGCGATGCCGGTGCCGACGTGATCTACACGGGCCTGCGCAAGGCACCGGGCTTCATCGCGCACGTCGCCGTCGACGAGGACGTCGACGCCGTGGGTCTGTCGATCCTCTCGGGCAGTCACAACGAACTGGTTGCGCAGACCCTCGAGCAGTTGCGCACGCTCGACGCCGGCGACATCCCGGTGTTCGTCGGCGGCACGATTCCCGAGAGCGATCGCGAAGCCCTGCGCGCGCAAGGCGTCCGTGGCGTCTACACCAGCGACATCCCGCTCGACGAAGTCATCGCCAGCGTCGCGCACCTGCTGTCATGAGCCGGCCCCTCTCCGGAAAGCGGATCATCGAAGTCGGCCACATGCTGATGGGGCCGTACTGCGGAATGCTGCTCGCCGACATGGGAGCCGAGGTCGTCAAGGTCGAGCCCCCCGGCGGCGACATCGCCCGCACGATCAGCCCGCACCGCGTCGGCGGCCACAACGCGTACTTCGCGAGCCTGAATCGCAGCAAAAAGAGCGTCGTGCTCGACCTGGGCTCGGAGTCGGGACAGGCGGAACTCGTCGCCCTCGCGCGGACTGCGCACGGCCTGGTCACCAACCTGCGGCCCGCCGCAATCCGCAAGCTCGGCCTCACTTACGACCGGCTCAAGCACGCGAACCCGGCCATTGTCTGCGTGGCACTCACCGGCTACGGACTGCAGAGCCCGTTCGCCGAACGACCGGCGTACGACTACGTGATCCAGGCGCTCACCGGCGTGATGGCGCTCACCGGTGACCCTGACGGCCCGCCGACGAAGACCGGCTATTCGGCGGTCGACAACTCGGCCGGAATCATGGGCGCGGTCGGCCTGCTCGCCAAGCTCGTCGAGGGCAAGGGAGGCCAGGTCGATATCGCGATGTACGACGTCATGCTCTCGCAGCTGAACTACCTCGCGGGGGCCTGGCTGAATGCCGGAGAGCGTGCGGAGCGCTATCCGCATTCCGCGCACCCGTACATCGTCCCCGCCCAGATCTTCCGCACTTCCGACGGCTGGCTGACGCTCTTCATCACGCACGACGACTTCTGGCGGCGCTTCTGCCAGGAGGTCGGGCACCCCGAGTGGACAGCCGACCCGCGCCTGGCGACGATGTCGGCCCGGCGCGAGAACCGCACGGTTGCGCTGCAGCTCGTCGCCGACGTGGTCGCCTCGAACACCACCGAGCACTGGGTGTCTCGCCTCGCGCCGCTCGGCATCGTCGCCGCCGGCGTCGAAAGCCTGGAACAGGCGCTCGCCAGCGAGCACACGCGCTCGCGCGCGATGGTCGCCGGGATACCGACCGACGAGGCGACGATCCGGGTCGTCGGCAACCCGATCAAGTTTTCCGGGGCGCGCGACGAGTACCGGGTGCCACCGGCGCTGGGCGAGCACAACGACGCCCTGCTGGAGCATCCGAAGTGACCGGAGCGCACGCGCCAGTGGCCGTCGATCGCCGCGCGCTCGCACGCGCGCTGACTCGCGCCGCGCGCGCGAGCGTCGACGACGCACTGCGCGGCGCCGACGCGCCCTTCGCGGCCGCACCCCGGATCGGCGTGACCGGTGCGCCCGGGGTCGGCAAGAGTTCGCTCGTGGCGCGGCTCGCGCGTCACCGGGTGGAGCAGACGGCCCCCCTGGCAGTGATCGCCATCGATCCCTCCAGCCCGCACACCTGCGGTTCGTTGCTCGGCGACCGAATCCGCATGGACTCGGTCGCCGACGACCCTCGCATCTACATCCGCTCGCTCGCCAGCGGCCAGGCACAGGACGGCCTGAGCGACAACCTGCCCGAGGTGCTCGCGGCAGTCGATGCCTTCGGCTTCGCCGAGGTGATCCTCGAGACCGTGGGCGTGGGGCAGTCCGAGTACGGCGTTCGCGAACTGGTCGACGTCGAATTGCTCGTGCTGATGCCGGGATCCGGCGACACGGTTCAGGCGATGAAGGCCGGCATCCTCGAGACCGCGGACATCGTCGTCGTCAGCAAGGCCGACCTTCCCGGTGCACAACGCATGGCGCTCGACCTGCGCTCGGTGTTCGGCAGTCGCACGAGCATCGCCCCGCCACCCGTCGTCCTCGTCCGGCACGACGACGACACCGGCTTGCGCGAACTGAGCGGGCTGGTCGACGACGCGCTCGCGCGGTGCATGCAACCCGCCGCGGGCGTCGAGCGCCGGCGCCGCTTCAACCGGTACCGCGTCCAGCGGCTGGCGGCACGCCGCCTGAGCGAGGCCATTGCACTGCTTCCGGCCTCCCGGTTCGACGAGAAACTCGCCGACGTCTACCGCGACCTGCTGGCCCGGCTGGCCGAGCAGGTGGGAAGCCCCAGCTGACACTGGCAACCACACCAACGACGAGAGGGAGATGCAGATGAACAGGCTTTTGACGAAGACGTTGAAGACGGCCCTGGCTGCGGGAATCCTGGCGGCCTGCGGGACCAGCGCGGCCCAGGTACTGAACCTGAAGATGGCGCACCAGTGGCCGCAGGACGAATCCGACTACGTGATTTCGATCGCCAGCAAGTTCGTCCAGGAAGTCGAGAAGCGCTCGAACGGACAGATCAAGATCGCGGTGTTCCCGGCCGAGTCCCTGGTGAAGGCCGGTGCGACCCACACCGCACTGAAGAACGGGACGGTCGATCTTGCGGTGTACCCGTACATCTACTCGGCGGGCGCCATCCCCGAGATGAATCTTGTCCTGCTGCCGGGTCTGTGGAAGACACACGACGACGCATTCGCGTTCCGCAAGTCGGAAGCCTGGAAGAAGCTCGAGCAGAAGGCCGAGGCATTCGGCTTCAAGACTCTGTCGTGGATCCAGATCTCCGGCGGTGTCGCGTCCACGAAGAAGGCGATTCACAGGCCCGAAGACGTTTCGGGCATGAAGATGCGGGCGGCCGGCAAGTTCATGGAGTACGCGCTGCAGCAGGCGGGCGCAAGCACGGTCTCGATGCCCTCGTCCGAGAACTACAGTGCGATGCAACTCGGGCTGCTCGACGGCATCTGGACTTCGTCGGGTTCCTTCGGCGCATACCGGATGTACGAAGTGGCGAAGTTCTACGTCTCGCCGGAGGACTTCAGCGTCTTCTTCACGATCGAGCCGATCGCGATCAGCATGAAGACCTGGAACAAGCTGAGCCCTGAGCAGCAGAGAATCATGACCGAGGTGGGTGCCAGCCTCGAGCAGGCGGCGCTCGAAGGTGCCAAGAAGGAGGATTCGCGGGTGGCCAGGCTCTTCGCCGACAAGGGCGTCAAGGTCGAGAAGATGAGCGAGGCCGACTGGAAGACCTGGCAGGCGTGGTTTGCGCAGCACAGCTTCGTGAAGTTCCGGAAGGACATCCCCGGCGGTGAGGAACTGATCGGGGACAGCGCCCGGTTCGCCAAGTGACCAACGCACTCGGCGACAAGCGCCCGGTCCCCGCCCCCGGCGACTCCGGTCGCAGGGGGTGGCTGGACCGCACGACCCGCTTCTCCGGGATCGCGGTCGGGGTGGCGGCGTTCATGATCGCCGTGCTGGTGACCGCCGAAGTCCTCTCCCGGACGCTGCTTGGCGCGACGACCGCATGGGTGAACGACGTCTCCGTCTACCTGATGGGGTTCATCACCTTCGTCGGTGCGGCCTACGCGCTCGCGGAGGGTGCCCACGTCAGCGTCGACGTCGTGCTGACGCGGGTCGGAGCGCGCACGAGGCGTCTGCTCGTGCGCATCGCTGACCTGCTCGTGCTCGCGGTGCTGGCCACGCTCGCCTGGCTCGGCGCCGCATTCTGGTGGGACGCCTACACCAGCGGAGAGAAATCGTGGGGGCTGGTCGAGGTCGCGCTCTGGATTCCCTACTCGTTCCTCGCCCTGGGCATGCTCTGGCTGCTCGTCATGCACCTCGCGATGATGGTCGGTCGCGTGCGCGGCGAGGCTTCCTGACCCGTCCGGCACACGATCGACGCCCCCCGGGAGACCCGATGGAAATATGGATCGGCCTGGCGATGTTCGCCGGCCTCATCGCGCTGCTGGCCGTCGGAGTCCCCGTCGCGTTCGGCCTGTTCGGCACCGGCATCGCCGCACTGTTCATCGTCGGCGGCGGCGTCGACGCCCTGGGCCTCGTGGCCCCCACTCTCTGGGGCTCGGTGACGAGCTTCACGCTGACCGCGGTGCCGCTCTTCATCCTGATGGGGGCGATCATCTCGGCCTCGGGGATGGGCTCGCGGCTCTACACGTCGCTGGCGACCCTGATGCACGGCGTTCCGGGCGGCCTCATGGTCGCCACGACCCTCGCCTGCACCGTCATGGCAGCCGTCTCCGGATCGAGCGTCGCCACCGCGGGCGCCATCGGCCGCTTCTCCGTGAGCGAGATGCGGCGCTTCGGCTACCGCGACAGCGCGTCGTGCGGTGCGGTGGCCGCCGGAGGAACGCTCGGCATCCTGATTCCGCCCAGCATCCCGATGATCGTCTACGGCATCGTCGCCGAGCAGTCGATCGGAAAGCTCTTCATTGCCGGCATCGTTCCGGGCCTGCTGATGGCGGCCGCCTTCATCGCGTACCAGGTCTTCGGAGCCATGCGCGAACAGTCGTTGCGCGCGCGCTCGCAAGCGCCCGACGAAGTCAGCTGGCGCGACCGGCTGATCGCGTTGCGGCACGTCGGGCCGATCGCTGTCCTGATCTGGATCATCCTGGGCTCCATCTACCAGGGCATCGCAACACCGACCGAAGCCGCGGCGCTCGGCGCGCTCGCGAGCCTGCTGCTGTCGGGCGTGATCTACCGGGAGCTCGACCTGGTCAAGCTGCGGCTCATCCTCCAGGAAACGGCCCGCGGAAGCGTCATGGTGCTGATGATCATCGCCGGCGCGATGGTATTCGGCTATGCGATGACCGCGACGCAAGTCGCGCCGGTGCTGTCGCGCACGGTCGCGCAACTCGACGTATCGCCATGGGCCGTCTTCATTGCGATCAACCTGCTCCTGATCTTCCTCGGCTGCTTCATGGAGACGCTGTCGATCATCGTGATCACGACCCCGATCCTGATCCCGATCATCACTGCGTTCGGCTGGGACCTGATCTGGTTCGGCATCATCCTGACGATCAACATGGAGATGGCCCTGATCACGCCGCCCGTGGGCCTGAACCTGTTCGTCGTACAGGGCGTGGTGCGCGACGTCAGCCTCGAGCGGATCATCGTCGGAGCGCTTCCCTACGTGATCATCATGCTGGTCGTGCTGGCGCTGGTCGCGATCTTCCCCGGACTCGCGACGGGCCTGATCGGCAGCGTCCGATAGGCGGCAGGCCAGTGCCTCTCACTTCGGCATCGTTCGTCGTCGTCGCGATGCTGGTCGCGCAGACGGTCGTCTCGATGGGGACGCTGACGCTGCCGGCGATCGCGCCGGCGCTTGCCCGGGCGTTCGGGGTCGATGCCTCCGCGATCGGCTACCAGATCAGCATCGTCTACGCCGGCGCAATGGCCAGCGCTGCCCTGGGCGGAAGCGTCGTGCAGCGGATCGGTGCCGGCCGAACGACGCAGACGGCGCTGATGGCCATCGCGGCGGGCATGGCCCTGGGCACCTCGGCCAGTATCGCGGCGCTGATGATCGCATCGCTGCTGCTCGGCCTCGGCTACGGCTTGTCGAACCCGGCCGCTGCCGAGCTGCTCGTCCGATACACCCCGGCCAGCCGGCGAAACCTGATCTTCTCGCTGAAGCAGACCGGTGTGCCGCTCGGCGGCATGGCCGCGGCCATGGTCGCTCCGGGCATCGCGTCGACCTTCGGCTGGCGCGCGGCGCTGCTGCTCGTCACGGCGCTGGCCATCGCCATGGTCGTCCTGCTCCAGTTTCCCCGTGGCCACTGGGACCGGCGCAGCGACAGGCCGCTGCCACTGTCCTGGGCGCAGGTCTTCGCGGGCATCTCGCTGATCTGGCGCGAGCCCCCGCTTCGCTACCTGTCGCTGATGGCCCTGTGCTTCGCTGGTGTCCAGCTGTGCCTGATGACCTTCACGGTGACGCTGCTGGTCGCCGAGTCGGGATACTCGCTGGTGCGGGCCGGCCTCGTCCTGTCGGTCGTCCAGCTCGCCGGCGCCGTCGGCCGCATCGTCTGGGGATGGGTGGCCGATCGCACGCGATCGAGCACGTCGGTGCTGATCGCGCTCGGCGCGATCATGCTGGCGGCGAACCTGGCGGTCACCCGGATCGATGCCGGGTGGAGCACCGCATGGATTCTCTTCGTATTCGTGGCCATGGGTTCGACCGCCATCGGATGGAATGGCGTGTTCCTCGCGGAGGTCGCCCGGCTGGCCTCCACCAGCCATGCGAGCACGGCGACCGGTGGCGCGCTGTTCTTCACGTTCGCAGGCGTCCTGCTCGGCCCCTCGGCCTTCGCGGCCGTGTATGGGCGGCTGCAGAGCTACACCGGGACGTTCGTCGTCGCCGCCATTCTCGCAGCCGCCGGCATCGGGCTCGCCGCACTGTCGCGCGCATGCCGCACCGCACCGCGCAGCTAGAAACTGACCGACAGCCCGATCAGCGCCTCGCCCTGCGTGAAGGTGTCACCCCTGATCGAGACGACGCAGCCCCCTGAGCAGAAGAGGCCTCCCTGACTGTCGACGAGGGTGACGTAGCCGCGGACCTCGACACGCAGCGCGACGCGCTCGCCGAGCAACCACTGAAAGCCGACGCCGACGTTCAGCGACGGTCGCCGCGCGATTTGCCGCAGATCAAGGCCGCCCCACCCGATCGGCGTAAAAGCACTCCATCGGCAGCGTTCCGCGAGAGGGTGTGGTGCGCTCGCGCCCCCACTGCCGCTGCCGTCCCGACCGAACCGGAGGCTTCGATGAAACGCGCCTGTCGCCTGCTCCTGCCGTTGCTGGCCGGCCTCTGGACGTCGGTCCCGGCGCTCGCCGCGCCGCAAACGCTGTATTTCAGCTACGACGTGCTGACCGTCCACGACTACGCCGCCGGCACGACGACGTCGCCCGGGGGCACCTATTCGGGCTGGGTCACCTGGAACACCGCGGTCGCCGAATCGGGCTTCGACAGCGGGCCTGCGGGGGTGCCGCTGCAGGCGATCGCCGAGTCGACATCCGGGTGCCTGCAACTGCTCAGCGGGTCGTGCGCGCCGGGCGCCGACTTCGGCGGCGGCACGCCGGTCGTCACCGCCTACGCGGTCTGGAGTCCGATGGGCGTGCTCACGCCGTTCACCGGCTGGTCGGGCATGGACTACTCGAAGCGCGAGAACTCCGGGTTCGCGGGCACCTACGGGTACGACGTCACGAGGAACCAGCAGCAACAGCTGACCCACTGCACCGACTGCGGGAACTTCGTCGAAGCCGGCCGGCGTTTCGACCTGTACCCGGGCGCATTCACCAGCGCGATCTTCGGTGGCGCCTACAACGAGTTCGACCGCGCTCCCGACGTGTCGGCGATTCCCGGCGTCTTCCCGATGAACGTGTTCCTCGACTCGTACGCGTTCTTCATGAACTGCACGCCGAGCTGCGAGGCCACCTACGCGCCCGGCTCGTACAACGTCTACGGCTCGCTGAAGAGCGCCTACCTCGTGCCCGGCGCGCACGTTCCGGAGCCCGCCACGGTGTCGATCGTCGGGCTCGGCCTGGCTGGTCTCGCGTTCGGTCGCCGCCGACGCACGCGGTAGGCGGCAATCGCCGCCGCGGCGCGCGCCCAGCGGCCCTCAGCCCGAGGGCCAGCGCTCGAGCAGCGGCCGCACCAGCGCGCGGGCGTCGACGCGCGCGCCGATGTGCGCGAGCGTGAGGAACGAGCCGACCAGCTTGCGGTGCAGGAACATCGTCTGGGGTGGCGGCACGCGCAACAGGCCCTGCCGGAACCCGAGGTCGAAGCCCACCGCGCGCGAGCGCGACGGCAGGTCGGAGGCCGCGAAGTCGTAGCGGCCGCGGTGCCGCAACGGTTCGCAGACCAGCATGATCAGGTCGGTGGTCGCCTCGATCAGCTG
Organism: Burkholderiaceae bacterium; assembly: GCA_046347945.1. Taxonomy (GTDB): domain Bacteria; phylum Pseudomonadota; class Gammaproteobacteria; order Burkholderiales; family Burkholderiaceae_E; genus Zeimonas. Next base: position 104,615 of record JAXMFB010000014.1, on the reverse strand, counting down.
TGGCGGATCGCCGGCCGCCGCGTAGCCGATCTCGACCGCGTGGCGGGCGACGGCCGCGCGATCGCCGGCGATCACGGCCCGCGTGATCCGCGCGTAGGCCGCGATGAACGCCTCGTCGAAATGCATCGTCGCGCCGAAGTCCAGCAGCACCACCTTGCCGGTGTCCGGCTGCCACAGGTAGTTGGCGAAGTTCGGGTCGGTCTGCATCGTGCGGAACTCGAACAGCTCCCGGAACATCAGCTGCTCGAGGACCGTGCCGACCGCATCGCGTCGAGCTTGCGCAACGCCGGGCGCGGCGAGCGTCTCCAGCGGCTCGCCCTGCATGTAGTCCATTGCCAGGATCCGTGCGGTGGTCAGGTCGCGGTGCGTGCGCGGCACGAGAAGGCCGGGCTCGTCGGCGACCAGCTTCGCGTAGCGCTCGAGCGAAGCGGCTTCCGCCAGATAGTCCGCCTCCTGCGCGAGCTGGCGCGTCGCCTCGGCGGCGATCGCCGGGATGTCGGCCTCGCCGGGGAACACCTTGAGCAGGCGCAGCACGGCGGCGACGTTGTCGACGTCGCCCTTGATCGAGCGCGCGACGCCCGGGTACTGGATCTTCAACGCCAGGTCGCGCCCGTCGACGGTTCGCGCGCGATGCACCTGGCCGATCGAGGCCGCGGCAATCGGCGCCTCGTCGAAGTACTCGAAGCGCCGCTCCCAGCCCTTGCCGTACTCGCGGCCGAGCACGCCGCGCAGCTGGGCCAGCGGCATCGGCGCGGCCTGCGAGCGCAGGATCGCGAGCGCCTGCGTGAACTCAGGCGGCAGCAGGTCGGCGCCCTGCAACGAGATCATCTGCCCGAGCTTCATCGCGCCGCCGCGCAGCCGCGCGAGCCGGGCCGCGAGACGGCGCGCGCTGTCGGCGGAGAGGAACGCACTGGTGGCGTCGCCGCCCCTGCGGGTTCCCGCGCTGTCGGCGACGAAACGGCGCACGCCTTCGGCCAGGCCGCCCAGTGCGAGCTCGCCCGCAGCCAGTGCAACGCTGGCCAGGCGGCCGATCCGCGTCTGCGGAACTCGCGAGGCCTCCTCGGTCGCACGCGGTGCGGCGGCCCGTCTGCCGCGTGAATCGCCCGGTGGGTCGCGACGATTGGCCATGCCGTGGACAGCGGGCGCGCTGCGTGCCGGCGTCACGCGCCGCGCACGTGCGTGCGCGCGATGCTGGCCACGGTCGCCGCGACCTCGTCGTCGGCCAGCGGCGGGCGGCAGCGCTGCCGGTTCCAGCTGAGCAGCAGCTCGAGCACCACGTGCGGGTCGACCTGGTGCCACAACAGGTGCCCGGCCAGCGACGCGATCGTCGCGTTGCGCGCACCCTCGGCGACGCCCTCGCCGACCAGCCGGCGCCAGTGCGACAGCGGATGCCCGGTGTGCGCGGCGGTACCGGACAAGACCTGCCGCAGCCACGGCGGCATCGGCGCCGCCGAGCACTTCGGGGCCTCGTCCGTCGCGCCAGCGATACGGCCGGCCGTTCGCGTGGATCGACGGCGGCGCGACGACCACCCCGCCGTCGCCGCGCAGGTCGAGCCCTTCGCGAAAGCCCGCCTGGTTCGGGACGGGCTCGCCGAAGTGCCTGAAGTACAGGTGTCGCCCGCCTCCGCCGGTCAGGCACTCGAGCGTCGGCTCGAGCCGCGAGAAACTTCGCTCGAGCGCGGCCAGGCTCGCATCGCCGCCGTGCCCGGCGTCGACGTCGAGCACCAGCAGGCCCGAGATGGCGCCGGTGACGATACCGACGTTGGCGTCGGGCCAGCGCCGGAACCACTGCTCGACCTCGTCGGCCGTCGCGCGCCGACTCTGGTACGGCGTCCAGCGCACCAGCGGCCGCTTGCCGCGCGGCTGCATCGGCGCCACCGACCAGCCGAGCGACAGGTAACGCAGCGCTGCCGCCTTCGCATCCGGATCGATCGCTGCGTCTGCCATGAGTCGATCGTAGACGACCGCGCCCGATCGCGCCACGCGCGCTAGCTGTGAAGCGCCAGCCGCGCCACCACGGTGTCGCCGTCCGGTCCGGCCTCGATGCGGAACCCCAGTGAGCGGGCAAGACCGATCATCGACTCGTTCGACGCGAGCACCAGCCCCTTGATCTCGGCGGTCCCGCGGCTGCGACAGTAGTCGATGATCTTCTTCATCAGCATGCTGCCCAGGCCCTGCCCCTTCAGGTCGGAGCGCACCAGCACCGCGAACTCGGCCGACTCGTTGTCGGGATCGGTCACGGTGCGCACGACGCCGAGCGTCTCGGGCTCGCCATGCTCGTCGGGCGCGGTCGCGATGAACGCCATCTCGCGGTCGTAGTCGACCTGCGTGAGGCGCGCCATCTGCGCGTGGCGCAGCTCGCGCACGTAGCTGAAGAAACGCAGCCTGAGGTCCTCCGGCGACATCCGCGCAATCAGCGCGTGGTGCGCGGGCTCGTCCTCGGGCCGGATCGGGCGCAGCACGATGTCGCGGCCGTCGCGCAGCCGCGCCGGCTGCTCGAGCCCCTTCGGGTACGGGCGGATCGCGAGACGGCCCGCACGGCCGGCGAGCGCCTGCACCCGCATCTGTGCGTCGATGCAGACGACGCCGCGCTCGTCGACGAACAGCGGATTGATGTCGAGCTCGACGAGCTCGGGCATGTCGACGACCATCTGCGACACCTTGACCAGCGCCAGGCACAGCGCGTCGATGTCGGCGGCCGGGCGGTCGCGGTGCGACTGCAGCAGCCGGTCGATGCGGGTGCGCGAGATCAGCTCGCGCGCGAGCGGCAGGTTCAGCGGCGGAAAGCCCACCGCATGGTCTCCGAGCAGCTCGACCGCGCGACCGCCCTCGCCGAACACGATCACCGGGCCGAACAGCGGATCGCTGGTGACCGCGACGAACAACTGGCGCGCGTTCGTGCGCGGCACCATCCGTTGCAGCGTGAAGCCGGCGATTCGCGCCTGGGGTATCAGTTCGCCGATCCGCTTGACCATCCCGGCCGCGGCGGCGCGCACTTCGTCGACGCTCTCCAGGTGAAGGGTCACGCCGCCGACGTCCCAGCGATGGGCGATGTCAGGCGAGAGCACCGCCAGCGCCAGCGGGAATCCGATCTCGCCGGCGACCGCGGCGGACTGGTCGACCGATTCGGCGATGCGGGTCGCGACCACCGGGATGCCGTAGGCGGCGAGCGCCGCCTTGGCATCGGGCTCGGTCATCAGGCCATCGCCGCGCCCCAGCGCGCGCTCGACGATCGCCCGCGCGGCGGCGACGTCGGGCCGGAACTCGCTGGGCAGCGACGGCGGCGTCTGCATCAGCATTTCCTGGTTGCGATGGAAGTTCATCACGTGCAGGAACGCCTTGACCGCGCTCGACGGCGTGTCGTACGTGGGTAGGCCCGCCTCGGCGAACAGGCGTCGCGCCTGCTCCATGGCGCCGGCGCCGACCCAGCTGGTGAGGATGCGGGCACTGCTCAGCTCGCGCGCGACGCCGATCACCGCCTGCGCGATCTCCTCGCTCGGCGTGGTCGCCGTGGGCGCGTGCACGACCAGGACCGCATTGACTCCGGGGTCGGCGAGCACGGTCTTCAGGCACTGCGCATAGCGCTGCGCCGGCGCGTTGACGCCGAGGTCCAGCGGATTGCAGGTCGCTGCGCCTTCGGGCAACGCCGCGGCGAGCTTCGAGCAGGTTTCGGGGGCCAATTGCGCGCAGCGGCCGCCGCCCAGGCGAAGCTCGTCGACGGCCATCACGCCGGTGCCGCCACCGTTGTGCAGGATGGCCAGGTGCTCGCCGCGGACCGTCCGCGCGCGTCCCAGCGTCTCGACCGCCGCGAACAACTCGTCGATGTCGTACACGCGCAGGATGCCTGCGCGCCGCAACGCCGCGTCGAACACCTCGTCGGGGCGCACCAGCGCGCCGCGCTGCGCCGTCGAGGCGTCGTCGCACAGGCCGTCGGCGCGTCCCGACTTGACCGCCAGCACCGGCTTGTTGCGCGCGGCCGCGCGCGCGGCCGCCATGAAGTTGCGCCGCTCGCGGATCTCGTCGATATAAAGGAGGATCGCGCCGGTGTCGGGATCGGTGGCCAGGTAGTCGAGCACGTCGCCGAAGTCGACGTCGACGCTGTCGCCCAGCGCGACGAAGTGCGAGAAGCCGATCCCCTTCGCGCGGGCCCAGTCGAGCACCGCGGTGCAGATCGCCCCGGACTGCGAGACGAACGCGAGCCGACCCGGCAGCGCGCCGACGTGGCTCAGGCTGGCGTTCAGTCCGGTGTGCGGCGCCAGCACACCGAGGCTGCCCGGGCCGAGCAGGCGCATGCCGTGGCGCCTGCCCGCCTCGACGGCCACGTCGCGCAGGCTGCGCCCCTCGACGTCGCGCCGCCGCGCCAGGCCGTCGTTGACGATGACCGCCACGGCGGTGCCGCGCGCGCCGAGCGCGTCGATCACGGCCGGCACGGTCTCGTCGGGACTGCAGACCACCGCCAGCTCGGGCGTCTCGGGCAGGCTGGCGACGTCGGGATACGCGAGCACGCCCGCGACCGCGTGGTACTTCGGGTTCACCGGCATGATCGGGCCGGCGATGCCGCCGTCGAGCAGATTGCGCATCAGCACGTTGCCGACGTGGCGCGGCGCGTTGGACGCGCCGATCACCGCGACCGATCGCGGCTCGAACAGCTGGACCAGGTTGCGCACGCTCATGCAGCCAATGATACGGGGCGGCGGCGCGCCGACCTATACTTGCGCCCATGAAATTCGAGATGGCCCCCAATTCGCTGTTCGCGATCCTGCTGCGCTCCCGCTGGTGGATCAGCTTCGCGGTCGCCGCCGCCTTCGTCGCGGCCGCCCGGGCGCTGCTGCCGCCCGACTACTTCGTCGTGGGCGCGATCGGAGCGCTCCCGTTCCTGGTGATCGGTTGCATCGCCGCATGGCGCCAGTGGCGGGCGCCCGATCCGAGGCGCGTGGCCGAATCGCTCGATGCGATCAGGGCAATGCCCTGGAGCGCCTTCTCGAAGGCGATCGAGGAAGCGTTCCGCCGCGACGGCTACGCCGTCGCGGCTCATCCGCGGCCCGCCGCCGACTACGAGCTCAGCCGCAACGGGCGCGTGTCGCTGGTGGCCTGCAAGCGCTGGAAAGCCGCGCGAATCGGCGTCGAGCCGTTGCGCGAGTTGCGCGCCGCGAAGGACCAGAGCAAGGCCGACGAGTGCATCTACGTCACGGCCGGCGAGCTGACCGACACCGCGCAGGCCTTCGCCGCGGGCAATGGCGTGCGACTGCTGCAGGGCGCCGACCTCGCGGCGCTGATGCCGCTCAGCCCGACGTCGTCGCGCGCCTCGCGCGCTGCACGAGGCTGACGAACAGCGTCGCGATCGCGCCGGCCACGATTCCGACGACCGCATCGATCGCCAGCGGCATCAACGCCGCGCCTGCGCCGCCCAGCCGCAGCGGCGGTTGCGCCCCGTGCACGAGCGCGTCGATCCACTCGTGCAGCCCGGGGATGCCGTGCGCCAGGATTCCCCCGCCCACGAGGAACATCGCCGCGGTGCCGGCGACGGACAGCCCCTTCATCATCCACGGCGCGGTTCGGACGATCGCCGCCGGCGGCGCGCTTCGATCTCGCCCAGGCGCCGGCGCCCGGCTGGCGTGCCAGGTAGAAGCCGGCGTCGTCGAGCTTGACGATGCCCGCCACGAGACCGTAGACGCCGACTGTCATGAGCAGCGCGATGCCGGCGAGCACCGCCACGCGCGTGCCGAGATCGGCCGACGCCACCGCGCCCAGCGTGATCACGATGATCTCGGCCGACAGGATGAAATCGGTGCGCACCGCGCCCTTGATCCGCTCCTTCTCGAGCGCGAGCAGGTCGACGGCAGGATCGGACAGCGCCCGGACCACCTCCGCACGGTGCGCGTCCTCGCCGGCCTTGCCTGCCTGGCCGTGCAGCAGCTTGCGCGCCAGCTTCTCGAACCCCTCGTAGCACAGGAACAGGCCGCCGGCCATCAGCAGTGGTGTCACGCCCCAGGGCGCGAACGCGCTGATCGCCAGCGCCGCGGGCACGAGGATCGCCTTGTTGCGCAGTGAACCCTTCGCGACCGCCCAGACCACCGGCAGTTCGCGGTCCGCATCGATGCCGGAGACCTGCTGCGCGTTCAGCGCGAGGTCGTCGCCGAGAACGCCCGCCGTCTTCTTCGTGGCGACCTTGGTCAGCGTCGCGACGTCGTCGAGTGCGCTCGCGATGTCGTCGATCAGGACGAGCAGGCTCGTCGCCACGTCAGCCCCGGTCGGTGCCGCAGACTTCCACCGGGCACGGGAACCGGTAGTAGCGCTCGTTCAGGTAGCGGGTGACCGCGTCGATCTCGTCGTCGCGCCACAGCGCGCCGGTCTGGCGGTCCCAGTTGACGACCCAGGCGCGGACCTGCGCGAACGACTTCGCCGAGCGCACCGTGCGTGCGTGCACGCTGCGGTCGTGGCAGCCGCCGCACCGGATCTCGTAGAGCGTGCGACCCTGCGCGGCATCGGCGGCCGCGGCCGCTACGGGCGCACTGCATGCCAGCGCGACGAGCCATGCCGCCAACACGTACCACCGCCTGCGAACCATCCGTCTCTCCCGTCGGCCACCCCCCGACCCCAGCCGGATCGGTCGGGGCCGCCTGCGGCGCATTATCGCGTCCCGGCGCGGTCGTCGCCGATGGTACCGTCCCGGCCGCCGCGGCGGCGCGGCGACGCGGGTGCCGGAGACTTCAGGCGGCCTGCCGAAACTCCTCCTGCGCGTGGCGACGCGCACGCTCGGCGGCGTACAGGCCGGCGGCCGCGGCGTGCACCTCGGAGCGATGCAGCCCGATGTCCTTCAGCGTGCGCTCGTCCAGGGCCTCGAGCGCGACGCGCGTGGCCACCATCCGGCGGCGGCGCGCGATCACCCTCAGTTGCCAGCGCACCAGCGCGCGGGCGCGGCCCAGCAGGCTGTCGGGGTGGTTGTGCGCGCCCGCGCGCGACAGGACGGCCGCGAGATGCGCCGCGACGGCGGAGAACCGGATCGCTTCCATGATGACTTCCTCTGCATCGAGATGGGTTGCGGAGTGCCCAGTGTCGCGAGCGGCGGTATCGCGGCGATGTCCCCGCCGCATCGGCTTGTTGCCGGAATGTTTCGGTGCGACGATCGGCCCGGTACGCTCAGGCCGCCTGCACGGCCTCACGGAGCCGAACATGCCGATCCGGATGCCCCGTTCCCTTTCGACTCCGCTGCTCGCGGCAGCGCTGGCGCTCGCAGCCGTCGTCACGACGGCCTGCGCGTCCGCGTCCGGCTCGAGCGCGCAGGCCGCTGCGCACGCGAGCCTTGCCGCGCTGGCCGCGGCGCCTCACCGCAGCCCCGGCAACGTCGCGCGCGACCGCGCACGCCATCCGGTCGAGGTGCTCGAGTTCTTCGGCGTGCGGCCCGAGAGCACGGTGGTCGAGATCCTGCCCGGCAGTACGGGCTACTTCATGGAGATCCTCGCGCCGTACCTGCACGAGCGCGGGCTCTACGTCGCGGCCAGCCGCGACGCGAGCGCGCCCGAACCCTATCTCGCCGACCATCGCCGGCTGCTCGCGCGCCTGGCTGCCGAGCCGGCGCTCTACGGGAAGGTCCGGGTGACGCAGTTCGCGGCCGATCGACACGAGATCGCGCCGGCGGGCAGCGCCGACTTCGTGCTCACCTTCCGCAACCTGCACAACTGGATCGATCGCGGCGAGGTCGAAGGCGCGCTGCGCGCGTTCCACCGCGCGCTCAAGCCAGGGGGCGTCCTCGGCGTCGTCGACCACCGCGGGCGCGACGACCTCCCGCAGGCGGCGCAGGCGAGGACCGGCTACGTCCGGCAGGACTACGCGATTGCGCTGATCGAGCAGGCCGGCTTCAGGCTGGTGGCCGCGTCGGAGATCAATGCCAACCCCCGGGACACGAAAGACTACCCGGAGGGCGTCTGGACGCTGCCGCCGTCGTACCGGCTGGGGGATCGCGACCGCGCGCGCTACGATGCGATCGGCGAAAGCGATCGCTTCACGCTGAAGTTCGTCAAGCGCTGACGGCGCGCATCCACGGAGCTCCCCATGCCCATTCGTTTCGGCACCCGAGGCGCCGCCCGCATCGCGGCCATCGCTGCCCTGCTGCTGGCGTTGGCAGGCTGCGCCGGCTTCCCCCTGCACGACCCGGTCAGCGTCAACGTGGTCGGCCTCGAGCCGATGCAGGGCGAAGGCATGGAATCGCGTTTCGCGCTGAAGCTGCGCGTTCAGAACCCCAACGACACGCCGATCGAGTACGACGGCGTGTTCGTCGAGCTCGACGTCCGCGGCTCGAGGCTGGCCAGCGGCGTGAGCGACCAGAGGGGCGTCGTGCCGCGCTACGGCGAAGCGGTGATCACGCTGCCGATGAGCGTGTCGGTGGGCGCGATGATCCGGCAGGTGATCGGCATCGCGACCAGCGACCGGGTCCGGACCGACTACCAGATGCGCGGCAAGCTGGCCGGCCCCGCGTTCGGCGGCTACCGCTTCGAGTCGAAGGGCGAACTGCAACTGCCGGCAGGGCTGCTCGGGCCCGAGCGCTGACTGGCGGCGGCCAGCGGAACTCGGCGGCGAATTGCGCAAAATTCGACCGGTGTCAAACTCCGGTCATCTCGTCGTGCGAGACTCTGCCTTGCTCACGCCCGCGTCGAGTGCGCCGGGCCATGCGTGAGCGGGCCTCGCAACAGCGGCCGAACACCTCCTGCGGTGGCGTTCGCTGCCGGCTCTTCAGCGGGAGACAACCGATGTCAAGCAGTACCCGAACCTCGCGCACCGGCGCTGCCGCTGCGCGCCCGCGCCGCAAGGCGCCCGCCGCAGCGGCCGGGCAGGCCACCCCGATGAGCGGCGCCGAGCCCGAGAGCGCGGCTCCCGCGGCGGACGTGCCCGACGATCAGCGTCGCACCTGGATTGCCGAGGCCGCCTACTACATCGCCGAGCGGCGCGGCTTCAGCGGCGGCTCGCCCGACGAGGACTGGCGTCAGGCCGAGACCGAGATCGAGCAGATGCTTGCAGGCACGCGCCACTGACCGCTGCGCCCCCGATGGACGCGCGCGGCGACGAGGCCCCCGACGTCGAGCGAGGCGACGAACCGGCGCCCCGGTTCGTCAGCGCGCTCACCCGCTCCACGTTCGCCGTGCTGCTCGCGGGCGGGCGCGGCAGCCGGCTGCACCAGCTCACCGACTGGCGTGCCAAGCCGGCGGTGCCGTTCGGCGGAAAGTTCCGCATCATCGACTTCACGCTGTCGAACTGCGTGAACTCGGGCGTGAGGCGTGTCGCGGTGGCGACGCAGTACAAGGCGCACAGCCTGATCCGGCACCTGCAGCGCGGCTGGAGCTTCCTCGAGGGCCGCTTCGACGAATTCATCGACATCGTGCCCGCGGCGCAGCAGGTCAGCGAGAACGCGTGGTACCAGGGCACCGCCGACGCGGTCTACCAGAACCTGAACGTCATCCGGCGCAGCCGGCCCGAGTTCGTGCTGGTGGTCTCGGGTGACCACATCTACAAGATGGACTACGGGCGGATGATCGCCGAGCACGTCGACCGCAAGGCCGACCTGAGCGTGGCCTGCGTCGAAGTGCCGCTGGCCGACGCGAGCCAGTTCGGCGTGATGGGCATCGACCCCGACGGGCGGGTGCGGCGCTTCGCCGAAAAGCCCGCGTCGCCCGACCCGATGCCCGATGACCCCGGCAGCGCGCTGGCGAGCATGGGCGTGTACCTGTTCGACACCGCGTTCCTGTTCGAGCAACTGCTGCGCGACGCACAGGAATCGCGCTCGAGCCACGACTTCGGCAAGGACATCATTCCGCACAGCGTGCCGCACTACCGGGTGTTCGCGCATCGCTTCGCCGACAGCTGCGTGGGCACGCGCCCGGGAGGCAGGCCTTACTGGCGCGACGTCGGAACGATCGACGCCTACTGGGAAGCCAACATGGAGCTCACCAAGGTCACGCCCGAGCTCAACCTGTACGACCGCGAATGGCCGATCTGGACCTGGCAGGAGCAGTTGCCGCCGGCCAAGTTCGTGTTCGACGACGACGACCGGCGCGGGATGGCGGTCGACTCGCTGGTGTCGGGCGGCGACGTGATCAGCGGCTCGACGGTGCGCCGTTCGCTGCTGTTCTCCAACGTGCGCGTCAACAGCTACTCGACGATCGAGGATTCGGTCGTGCTGCCCGACGTCCACGTCGGCCGCCACGTCGTCCTCAGGCGCTGCGTGATCGACAAGGGCGTGGTGATCCCCGAGGGTACGACGATCGGGGTCGACGCGGACGCCGACCGCCGACGCTTCCACGTGACCGGGCGCGGGGTCACCCTGGTCACCCCCGACATGCTCGGCCAGTCGCTGCACCGGATCCGATGATCGTCGGTGCGATGCGGCGTGCCGGTGCTAGCATCTAGCCGACCCCTCCGACACCGACATGCCCGGCACCCCCTTTTCGCTCGAAGTCACGCCGCAGGTCCCGCCACGGCTGGAGCGGCTGCACGAACTGGCCAACAACCTCTGGTACAGCTGGGACCGGCCCACCCGCACGCTGTTCGCGCGGCTGCACCCCACGCTGTGGCACCGCGCCGGCCACCACCCGAAGGCCTTCCTCAAGCGCGTCGCGCAGTCGAAGCTCGAGGCGGCGGCCCAGGACCACGTCTACCTGAACGCCTACCAACGGGTACTGTCGGCGTACGACACCTACCACGCCAAGCCATCGCGGGTCTGCCTGACCGACGTGCCCGGCGAGCACGACCTCGTGGCCTACTTCTGCGCCGAGTTCGGCTTTCACGAGAGCCTGCCGATCTACTCGGGCGGGCTGGGCATCCTCGCGGGCGACCACTGCAAGGCAGCGAGCGACCTCGGCCTGCCGTTCGTCGGCGTGGGGCTCCTGTACCGGCAGGGCTACTTCTACCAGACGATCGACGGCGACGGCCGCCAGCACGCGCAGTACGTCGATTCCGACTTCGACGACCTGCCGGTCTCCCCGGTTCGCCTCGCCGACGGTAGCGACCTGCACCTCAGGGTGGCGATGCCGGGACGCGAGCTCCAGGTGAAGGTCTGGGAGGCGCGCGTCGGCCGCGTGCGGCTGTTCCTGCTCGACACCGACCTGCCCGGCAATTCGCCCGCCGACCGCGACATCGCGCACCGGCTCTACGGCGGTGATCGACAGACGCGCATCGAGCAGGAGATCGTGCTTGGCGTGGGCGGCGTGCGTGCGCTCGCCGCGCTCGGCCTCGCACCGACGGTCTGGCACATCAACGAGGGGCACGCAGCCTTTCTCGTGCTCGAACGCACGCGGATGCTGGTCGCGGGAGGCCTCGACTTCGCCAGCGCGCTCGAGGCCGCGGCGGTCAACACCGTCTTCACCACGCACACCGCGGTGCCGGCGGGGCACGACCATTTCGCCGAAGACATGTTCCGGCGCTATTTCGACGACTGGGCGCCGCAGCTCGGCATCGCGCCCGAGCAGCTGCTCGAGCTCGGGCGCACGTCAGGCAGCCCCGACTTCAACATGACGGCGCTGGCCATCCGCGGCTCGCGGTTCCAGAACGGCGTGTCGGCGATCCACGGCGGGGTCTCGTCGCGCATTTGCGCCAACCTGTGGCCGCAGATCGATCCGCAGGACAACCCGGTGGGGCACGTCACCAACGGCGTGCACGTGCCCACCTTCCTCGCGCCCGCGTGGTACGACCTGTTCGATCGCCACCTGGGCTACGGCTGGGAGCAGCGGCTCACCGAGCCCGCCTGCTGGGAAGGCATCCATGCGATCCCCGACCAGCAGTTCTGGGCAGTGCGCCAGGGGCTGAAGTCGCAGCTGTTCCACCTGCTGCGCGATCGGCTCGCCGAGCAGCACGCGCGCAACCACGGGTCGGCGGCGCACCTCGACCGCGTGCTGCGGCTGGCCGACCCGGCCAACCCGCGCGCGCTGACGATCGGCTTCGCACGGCGCTTCGCGACCTACAAGCGCGCGACACTGCTGTTCGACAACCTGCAGTGGCTGCGCGACATCGTCTGCAACGCGCAGCGCCCGGTCATCTTCGTGTTCGCGGGCAAGGCGCATCCGGCCGACCAGCCCGGCCAGGAGTTGATCCGTCGAATCGCCGAAGTGGCGAAGATGCCCGAATTCGAGAGCCGCATCCTGCTCGTCGAGGGCTACGACCTGCGGCTCGCGCGGCGCATGGTCTCGGGCGTCGACGTCTGGCTGAACAACCCCATCTATCCGCTCGAAGCGTCCGGCACGTCCGGGATCAAGGCCGCAATGAACGGCGTGATCAACCTGTCGATCCTCGACGGCTGGTGGAGCGAGGGCTACGACGGGCGCAACGGCTGGGCGATCAAGCCGGTGGCCGATCCGGACCCGGCGCGCCGCGATCGCGAGGAGGCGCGCGCGCTCTACGAGATCCTGCAGGACGCGGTCGTCCCGCTGTTCTACGACGTCGGCCCGCACGGACTGTCGCCGGGCTGGGTCGCGATGGCCAAGCGGTCGATGGTGTCGCTGCTGCCGCGCTTCAACACCGAGCGGATGCTCGGCGAATACATCGAGCACTTCTACCGTCCGGCGGCCGGGCAATGGCATCGCCACGCACAGGCCGGCTTCGCGCCGACGCGCGAGCTGACTCAGTGGAAGAGTCGCGTGCGCGAGCACTGGAGCCGCGTGCGCGCCCGCCGCCTCGACCACTCGCCGCCGCGCATCCGCTTCGGCGAGTCGCTGCGCTTCGAACTCGGCGTCGGCGTCGACGGGCTCGACCCGGCCGACCTGCGCGTCGAGTTGCTGCTCGGGCGCCCCAACGACACCGGCTCGACGCACCGGCACGAGCGCCACGAGATGCGCTGCGAGCGCCACCTGGACGGGGACGAGCGGCTCTACTCGATCGACATCCAGCCGGGCATGTGCGGCAAGGTCGACTACCGCTTCCGCGTCTATCCGCATCACGCGCTGCTCACGCATCCGTACGAGATGGGCATGATGCTGTGGCTCTGAGCGACGCGACGCCGCTGCGCATCCTGTTCGCGACGCCCGAACTCGCTCCCTGGGTCAAGACCGGCGGGCTCGGCGACGTCAGTGCCGCACTGCCGGCCGCGCTCGCTGAAACGGGGCTCGAGGTCCGCGTGCTGGTGCCCGGCTACCCCGCGCTGCTGGCTGCGTTCGCGCAACGCCGGACGCTCGCGCAGGTCGAGCAGCCGGGCGGGCAACTGCTTCCAGCGGCGATCTCGCAGGTGGCCCTGCGGCCGGGCCTGGAACTGCTGCTGCTCGAGTGCCCGGCCTGCTACGAACGGCACGGCGGACCCTACCAGGACCGCACGGGGCACGACTGGGCGGACAACGCGCTGCGCTTCGGCCTGCTGTCGAAGGTCGCCGCGCTGCTGGCCAGCCGCGACACGCCGCTCGGCTGGCGCCCCCACGTCCTGCACTGCAACGACTGGCAGAGCGCGCTCGCGCCGGCCTACCTGCGTTACCGGCACCCGGCCGCGGCGGCCAGCGTGACCACGATCCACAACCTGGCGTTCCAGGGACTTTTCCCGGCCACGAAGCTCGAGGCGCTCGACCTGCCCGCGAGCGCACTGGCGATCGACGGCGTCGAGTTCCACGGCCGCATCTCGTTCCTGAAGGCGGGCCTGCAGCACAGCGACCGGCTGACGACGGTGAGCCCCACCTACGCCCGCGAGATCTGCGAGCCCGAGCACGGCTTCGGACTCGACGGACTGCTGCGCTACCGGCGCGATCGCCGCAGCGGCGACCTGGTCGGCATCCTCAACGGCATCGACACCCGCGAATGGGATCCGGCCGCCGACCGCTCGATCGCCGCCCCGTACAACACGCGTTCGCTGGCCCTGAAGCAGCTCAATCGCGCCGCACTCGGCGAGCGGCTCGGCCTCGATCTCGCGTCGGACACGCCGCTGCTCGGGATGATCTCGCGCATCAGCCACCAGAAGGGCGTCGACCTGGTGATCGAGGCCGCGCCGACGCTCGTGGCACGCGGCGCGCGGCTGGCCGTCCTCGGCTCGGGCGACACGGTGATGGAAGCCGCCTGGCGCGAGCTCGCGGCTTCGCACCCCGGCCGCGTTGCCGTGCAGATCGGCTTCGACGAATCGCTCGCGCACCTGATCGAAGCCGGTGCCGACGTCTTCCTGATGCCCTCGCGCTTCGAACCTTGCGGACTCAACCAGATGTACAGCCTCGCCTACGGCACGCCGCCCGTGGTGCGCGCCACCGGCGGGCTCGCCGACACCGTGGTCGATTGCACGCCGCAGTCGCTGGCCGACGGCAGCGCGAACGGATTCAGCTTCGTGCCCGCCACCACGGACGCCCTGCTCGCGGCCGTCGAGCGCGCGGTCGACGCCTGGCGCGACGTCGAGACGTGGCGCCGGATTCAGCGCAACGGGATGGCGCGAGACTGGGGCTGGGGCCGGGCGGCGCGGCAGTACGCCGACCTGTACCGGTCGTGCCTGTCGGCCGCGCGATGACCGGTGCGGAACTGGCGATCTCCTCGGTCGCGGCCCTGCTGATCGGGCTGCTGATCGGCAGCGTGGGCATCGGCGGCGTGCTGCTGGTGCCCTGGCTCACGCAGGCGATCGGGCTGCCGGTACGCGACGCGGTGGCGATCGCGATGCTCAGCTTCATCGCCACGGGAATCGCGGCCTTGTTCGCCTGCGCGCGATCACTGGAGAGCCCGGGGACGATACGCTGGCCCCTGGTGCTCGCAACCGCCCCCGGCGCGCTGCTCGGCGCAGCCGTCATCGCGCTGGTGCCCGAGCGCGCGGCGCTGGCGTTGCTGGCGGGCGCCGTGGCGATCTCCGGCGGGCGCTTGCTCTCGCGGCCGCCAACCCTCGTCGCCGCGCCGGCCGCTTCGACGCCGCCGCCCGGCTGGGGGGTCGGCGGGCTGGCCGGCTTCGCCTCGTCGCTCACCGGCACCGGCGGTGCCATGGTGCTCACGCCGATGCTGCTCTGGCGCGGCGTTCCGGTCCTCGACGCCATCCTGCTCGGCCAGGTCGTGCAGCTGCCGATCGCGGCGACCGCGACGCTGGGCCACGCACTCGGTCACGGCGTCGACTGGACCGCTGGCGCCGCGATCGGCGCCATGCAGGTGCCGGGCGTGCTGGCCGGCCGGCGCCTGGCGGAAGCGCTGCCGGTAGCGACCGTCACGCGCCTGCTCGGGCTGGTACTGCTCGCGGCCGCGGCCACGCTGGCGGCCAAGGCGCTGTAGTGGCGTCGAATCGCCGCCGCGCCGGGCTATACGCCGAGATACCGCTTGAGGAGTTCGGGCTGGGTCCTCAGTTCGGCCGCGGGGCCTTCGTGCGCGATGTGGCCGTTGTTGATGATGTAGACGCGACTCGCCAGCGCCAGCGTCGCGGCCAGGTTCTGCTCGACCAGCACGATGGTCTGGCCGGATTGCGCCAGATCGCGGCAGGCGCGCACGAGATCCTGCACGATGACCGGAGCGAGTCCCTCGAACGGCTCGTCGAGCAGGACGATCTTCGGATCACGTACCAGCGCGCGCGCGATCGCCAGCATCTGCTGCTCGCCGCCTGAGAGGTCCGTGCCGCGGCTGGTACGCCGCCGTTTCAGGCGCGGAAACATCGCGTAGATGCGCTCCAGCGGCCACTTGTTCTCGGCGGTCAGCCCGGCGAGGACGATGTTCTCCTCCACGTTCAGGCTGCCGAAGATGCGACGATCCTCGTGCACGAGCTGCATGCCGACACGGGCGATGTCGTGCGCCTTCTTGCCGGCGAGCTCGACGCCATCGAGCCTGACGCTGCCGTTCCGGGGCTTCACCACGCCCATCAGGCTCTTCAGCGTCGTCGACTTGCCGGCGCCGTTTCGGCCGAGAAGCGCCACGACCTCGTTCTTCTCCACGCGCAGCGAGACGTCGAACAGGATATGGCTGTCGCCGTAGTAGCTGTTCAGGCCGCTGACCTCGAGCAGGCTCATGCCCTCTCCCCATGGAATGCCAGCTCGTCATGGACACCACCGAGATAGGCTTCCTGGACCTTGGCGTCGGTCTTGATCTCCTCGGGCGTCCCCTCGACCAGCACCCGTCCCTCCTGCAGCACGGTGACGCGCTCGACCAGTTCGAACAGCGAATCCATGTCGTGGTCGATGACGATCATCGTGCGGCCCGCGGCGATCGACTTCAACAGCGCCACCGTCTCGACGCGCTCCCGCGGGCTCATGCCGGCGAGCGGCTCGTCGAGCAGCAGCAGGCTCGGCGAAGTCGCCAGCGCCAGCCCGATTTCGAGACGGCGCTTCTCGCCGTAGGCGAGCTCGGACACGGGCGTGTCGAGTCGCGCGACCAGGTTGACCAGGGCCGCCGTGCTCTCGACCTGCGCATCGAGCCCCGGAACGTTTCTCAGGTTCTTGAACATGTCGAGCCTGAACCGGCCCCGGAGCTCGCCGAGCGCCGCGATGGTCAGGTTCTGCCTGACGGTCAGCCGCTCGAAGAGCTGGTTGATCTGGTAGCTCTTGGTGAGCCCGAGCTGGCAGGCGTCGATGACGCCCATCGTGGTGATGTCGCGACCATCGAAGACGATCCTGCCCGAGGTGGGCGGCACTTCGCAGGTCAGCATCTTGAAGAAGGTGCTTTTGCCCGCGCCGTTCGGCCCGATGATGCCGCGGATCTCGCCTTGACGGACGGTGAAATCGATGTCGAGGTTGGCCACCAGGCCGCCGTAGCGCTTGGTCAGGCCGCTCACCTGCAGGATGGGGCCGGCCTTGCCGCCGGCCAGCTTGCGCCGGGCCGGCATGGCCACGACCGTCGCGTGCGCTGGCGCGGACGAGGCCGCTGGCACGGTCGGCGCGTCGGACGCTTGCTCCTCCCGCTTCCGTCCACGCGTTGCGACGCGGTAGAGATCGACGATGGCGCCGGCCAGGCCGCGGCGCAGGAAGACGACCAGAAGCACGAACACGATGCCGAGGACGAGCTTCCAGGTAGCGCCCAGATGCAGCGTCGTCTGGAAGAAATCGCTCAGCAACAGCCAGGTCGCCGCGCCGAGCAGCGGCCCGAAGAGTGTGCCCGCCCCCCCGATCGCGGTCTGCATGACGATCTCGCCCGAGGTCGCGAACATGAAGGCGTCGGGCGGCATGAAGCCTTGCATGAGCCCCAACAAGCCGCCCGCAAAGCCCGCATACATCGCGGCGACCACGAATACGGTGAGCTTGTACGCGTGGATGTCGTGACCGAGCGCCTGCGCGCGCAGCGGATTGTCGCGATTCGCGCGCAGCAGCAGTCCGACCGGCGAACGCACGATGCGCAGCGCGACGACCAGTCCGACGAAATACCAGAACGCAAAGAAGGCGTACATCGACAGGTTGCCGTCGAACTCGATCGTCGTGAAGCCGAGGTACAGGTTCGGCGTGGGCACGCCGGGCAGGCCGTTCTCGCCGCCGGTGAAGGCCGACAGCGGGTTGAACTCGACGAAGAAGAACACCTCGGCGATCGCCACGGTGATCATGGCGAAGTAGATGCCGGTGCGCCTGAGCGCGACCAGGCCGATCAGGTAGCCGACGACCCCCGCCACGATGGTGCCGAGGAAGACGGCCGCGATCGTGTTGGTGAACGAGGTCTGCGTCAGCAACCAGGCCGCGAACATGCCGCCGGTGCCGAAGAACGCGGACTGGCCGAATGAGAGCAGGCCCGTATAGCCGAACAGGAGGTCGAAGCCGATTCCGACCAGGCCCCAGATGAGTATGCGGTTGATCGTCGTCGGCGAGATGCCGAGCGCGGGCAGCACGAACGGCGCCGCGATCAGCACGAGCGCGGTCACGATCTCGACGACGAAGGGGCGTTTTCTGGTCAGCATGGCAGGCCCGCGCTCACTCGCGACCCGCCGTGCCGAGCAGTCCGTGAGGACGAAGCACGAGCACGAGCGTCATCGCCACGAAAAGCATGACGTAGGAATAGGCGGGATCGAACATCGAGGTGATGCTGATGATCTCGCCGGCGATGAGGCCGCCGAGCACCGCGCCCGTGAACGAGCCGACACCGCCGATCACGACCACGACGAAGGTCTGCACCAGGATCGCGTCGCCCACGTCGGGCGCGATGGAGACCACCGGCGCGTTGACGATGCCGGCGAAGCCGGCCGCCATGGCGCCGATGCCGAACACCAGCATGAAGACCTTGTAGACGTTGATGCCGAGCGAATCGACCATCACCGCATCCTCGATGCCGGCGCGCACGATCATGCCGATGCGCGTGCGGTAGAGCACGAAATACAGCACGAGCAGTGCCACCGTGACGATGCCGAGCAGGGCCAGGCGATAGGTCGGGTAGACCATGAAGCCGAGCGGCGTGATGCCGACGAGTGCGTCCGGCGGCGGTATTCTTTGCGACAGGCTGCCGAAGAAGAAGCGCACCGCCTCGACGAAGACGATGCCCAGGCCGAACGTGACGAGGAGCTGGTCCTCGGGCGGCCGCGAATAGAAATAGCGGATGATCAGCCGCTCGGTCACCACGCCCACCAGCATGACGAACAGCGAGCCGGCAACGACCGCGGCGACGAAGGAACCGGTATGGCTCCAGGCCACCCAGCCGGCATAGCCGCCCAGCATGAACATCGCGCCGTGCGCGAGGTTGAGCACGCCGAGCGTGCCGTAGATGATCGTCAGGCCGGAGGAAATCAGCGCCAGCAGCGCGCCGAGCACCAGCCCGTTGAAGCATTGCGAAATGAAGTTGGCCCAGTTGATCACGCTGTTCTGCCCGGATCGTGAATGCCGGCCGTCGGGTGCGACGGCAAGCGCGCGGCAGGCGCCCTCCGGCCCCGATCGGCCGGAGGGCGCCCGGGCCCCTGTCAGACGTCGTCGCCGAGCTTGCAGCCGAACGCGTCGGGCGCCTGCATCACCGTTTCGCCGGGCACGAGTTCGAGCACTTCCCAGTAGTCCTCGTCGTTCTTCATGTCCTTCTTGGCCTTGCCGCGGACGATGACGACCGGGCGCACGCACTGGTGGTCCTGCGGCCGGTAGTGGACGTCACCGACGAGCGACGGGATGGTCTCGCCTTTCTCGAACTGCCTGATGACGTCGGGCGGATAGAAACTGCCCGCCTCGGTGACCATCCGCGCCCAGTGGGCGAAGCTGGCGTAGGCGTTCTCGGCGCCCCATTCGGGCCGGTAACCGTACTTCTTCCGGAAGGTTTCGACGAACATCCTGGCAAGCGGGAACTTGTCCTCGAGCGTCCACCAGAAGTCGGTCGCCGCGAACACGCCGGCGGTGAGGTCCGGCCCCACCTCCTTGGCGAGGAACGGAATCTGGTAGGGAATGACCAGCTTCATCTTCGGAATGAGGCCGAACTGCTTGGCCTGCTGGGTCGACAGCACCGCATCGCGTCCCCAGTTGACGTTGATCAGGAATTCGGCGCCCGAGTTCGCGATGTTGGTCAGGTACTGGCTGAAATCCTGCGTCCCGAGCGGCGAGACCTGGTTGGTCACCATCGTCCAGCCGGCCTTCTCGGTCAGGTAGTCGTTGACCGACTTCGTCGTGGTGTGGCCGTAGGTGTAGTCCGGCGTCATGAACGCCGCCTTGCGGTTCTTGCCGAAGGTCTTCACCAGCACAGGGCCGATCGCGTTGGCCGCCGTCTCGCCGTAGAAGCACTGCCGGAAGCCGTAGCGAACGCAGTCCTTGCCGGTGGTGTCGTTGGAACCCGAGATGCCCGGCATGTAGAGGATCTTCTCGCGCTGCGCGAACTTGTTCAGCGCGACCGCCACGGCCGACGAGGTCGACCCGGTCATCAGGATCACTTTCTTCTGATTGATGAAGGTCTGTTGAGCCTGCACCCCCTGGTTCGGCTTGGCAGCCGAGTCGGCCGACACCAGTTCGACCTTCTTGCCGAGCACACCCTTGTCGACCTTCGGCGCGAGCGCCTTCATCAAGGGATGGCTGGTGTTGATGTGCTCGACCGCGAGCTGCCAGCCCTTCAGTTCGTCCTCGCCCTGTGCCGCGTAGGTACCCGTCAGAGGCACCGCGGCGCCGATGTAGACCGTGCTGCCTGCGGATCCGGCCGGCCAGGTTCCCAGCGGCGGCTTGTCGGCGGCGTACGCCCAGCCGACGTGGCCCAGGCCGGGGATCAGCGTCACGGTGGCCGCGCCCGCCCCCGCGCGCAGCACGCGCCGACGCGACGAGACCGGTGCCGCCGTCTCTGCGAACCCGAGCCCGTTCTTCCTCGCGGCGGCGATCGCCTCGAGCACCTTGCGGCGACTGCCGCCGTCGAATCCGCTCATGTCTTCTCCTTCGTGGATGAGTCGTTCGTTCGCCCGGCCCCGGGCGGACTCCTGGCGCCCTGTCCTGGCGCCGAACCTCGCGGCAAGAATGTTCCGGAGTAGTCAAGACAGCAATATCCGATTGACTTGATTGGATAATCTTGTCAACAATGAATCGTGAAAAATGGAAATCTGTCGATAATTGACCTTGCGGCGCAGCATCGGGCACCGCCGCCACGGACATGCCGCGCTCGCTGATCGGCGCGCGCATCCGCGAGCGGCGCCGCTCGCTGGGCATGACGCAGGCGGGCCTGGCGGCGACGATCGGCATCTCGGCCTCGTACCTGAACCTGATCGAGCGCAACAAGCGCAACATCGGCGGCGCGCTGCTCAAGCGCATCGCCGGCGCGCTCGGGCTGGCGCTCGACGAACTCGACGGCGCCGCCGGGCGGCGCCTTCTCGACGACCTGGGCGAACTCGCCGGCGATTCGCGGCTGGCGGCGCTGCGGCTCGATCCGTCGGGCATCGACGACCTCGCGGGCCGCCATCCCGGCTGGGCGCGCGCGCTCGTCGTCCTGCAGCGCGCGCTGCTCGATCGCGACCGGGCAGTCGCCGCGCTGTCGGACCGGCTCAGCCACGACCCGTTCCTGGGCGACGCGGTGCACAGCGTGCTGAGCCGCGTCTCCGCGATCCGCTCGTCGTCGGAAATCCTGGAGACCGTCGAGGACCTCGGGCCGGCGCAGCGCCAGCGCTTCGTCTCGATCATCGGCGCCGAGAGTGCGCGCCTGTCCGACCTCGCGCAGGCGCTCGCCGCGTTCTTCGACCAGGCACATACTGCGACGCGCTCGATCACCCCGGCCGACGAGGTCGACGACTTCCTGTTCGACCACGACAACCACTTCGCCGCACTGGAGCAGGCCGCGACCGACTTCCGCGCGGCCGCGGCAATCGAGGGCGAATGTCGCGAGAGCGCGCTGGCCGACTACCTGCTGCGCACCCACTCGGTGCGCACCGACATTCGCCCCGCGGTCGAGGTCGAAGCGATCGCGCCGGGGCGCGCGGCCGCCTTCACTGCCGACGGCCGCACCCTGCTCGTCGCCGACACCGCACCGCACCCGACGCGGCGCTTCTGGCTCGCGCGCGCCGCCGTCGAACGGTTCCGCCAGGGCCGGGCGGTGGCGGCGGAGGTCGACCCGGCCACGCGCCTGACCAGCGAGGCCGCGCGCCGCCGCGCGCAGCGCGCGCTCTCGTCGTACCTGGCCGCCGCGGTGCTGATGCCCTACGAGACGTTCCTCGACGCGGCGGAGCGCTCGCGCTACGACCTGGAGAGCCTCGGGCGGCGCTTCGGTGCGAGCTACGAGCAGGTCTGCCATCGCCTCGTGACCTTGCGCCGGCCCGGCGCCGAGGGCATCCCGTTCGGGCTCATGCGCGCCGATCCGGCCGGCTTCGTGACCAAGCGCTTCCCGTTGCCGCACCTGCTGCTGCCGCGCCACGGCAACGCCTGCCCGATGTGGGCAGTCTACGAGGCGTTCCAGAACCCCGGCGCGATCGTTCGCCAGCTCGCGGCCTTCCCCACCGGCGATCGCTACCTGTTCCTCGCCCGGGCGATCGAGAAGCCGCGCCCCGCGTTCACGATGCCGCGCCGGATGGTGTCGGTGATGCTCGCGTGCCACGCGCTGCACGCCGACCGCACCGTGTACGGCGACGGGCTCGACCTGTCCTCGTCGGCCCCGGTGGTGCCGGTCGGTCCGAACTGCCGGCTGTGCGTGCGGCGCGACTGCGTCTATCGCGAGGAAGATCCGATCATCGATGCGTGAGCCGGCAACACGATGGCTGCGCGCCCGGGGCCTGCTCGCGTGCGCACCCTGCCAGGCGCTACACTCGCCCCGGGGCAAGGAGCCGGCAATGCAAGGGAGAGGCAAGGCATGGCGACGCGGGTACTGATCGCCGAGGACGAGCCGAACATCGTCGAATCGCTGAGCTTCGTGCTCGGCCGCGAGGGCTTCGAGGTATCGGCGGTGCTCGACGGCCAGGCGGCGCTCGAGCGGCTGCGCGCCGACCCTCCCGACATGATGATCCTCGACGTGATGCTGCCACGGGTGAACGGCTTCGAGGTGCTCAAGCAGGTGAAGTCCGACCCGTCGCTCAGGTCGATCCCCGTCATCGTCCTCACCGCGAAGGGACAGGCGCACGACCGCCGCATGGCCGAGGAACTCGGGGTCGACGGCTTCATGACCAAGCCGTTCTCCAACCGCGAGATCGTCGAGCAGGTGCGGCGGCTGGCGCGCGGCTGAGGCACGCGCCTGCCGATCTGCCCGAGCCGTGAACACGCCGCCCTCCTCGCCCCGGCTGCGCGACGCGGCAGTGGTGCTGCCGCTGGTCGGCCTGTTCCTGCTGATGCCGCCGGTGATCACGCTGTTCGTCAGGCCCGCCGACGTCGTCGGCGTGCCGCTGATCGTCGCGTACCTGTTCGGCGTCTGGCTCGCGCTGATCGGCTGCGCCGCGCTGCTGGGACGCCGCATCGCACCCGACGCCGCGCCCGATTCGGGGCGCAGCGCCGCGCCCAACCCCGGGGCCGATCCCGGGCCCGAGGGCGCCGGACCGCCCCGCGGCCCTGACCGCGGCCCGACGCCATGATGCTGTCGGCCAACCTGGTCCTGGCGATCGCGCTGCTCTACGTGGCTCTGCTGTTCACCGTCGCGTTCGTCGGCGACCGGCGCGCCCGCATGGGCCGGCTCGGCTGGCTGCAGTCTCCGCTCGTCTACACGCTGTCGATCTCGGTCTATTGCACCTCGTGGACCTTCTACGGCGCGGTGGGCTCGGCCGCGCGCAACGGGCTGGAGTTCGCGACGATCTACCTCGGTCCGACGCTGGTCTTCGTCGGCTGGTGGGTGTTCCTGCGCAAGATCGTGCGCATCGGCCACGTCCATGGCATCACGTCGATCGCCGACATGATCTCGTCGCGCTACGGCAAGAGCCCCGGCCTCGCGGCGCTGGTCACGCTGATCGCGGTCGTCGGCACGACGCCGTACATCGCGCTGCAGCTGCGCGCGGTGACGATCAGTTTCCAGGTGATCGGAAACGCCGGACCCGACCCGCTGTCGGGGCATCCGGCCGCGACACCCGACTTCCGGCTCGGGTTCTGGATCGCGGTCGGCATGGCGGTGTTCACGATCCTGTTCGGCACGCGAAACATCGACGCGAAGGAGCGCCACCACGGCGTCGTCGCCGCGATCGCGCTCGAGGCGGTCGTCAAGCTGGTGGCGCTGGTCGCCGTCGGGCTGATGGTCGTCTACGGCGTCTCGGAGGGTCCCGCCGAGATCTTCGCCCGCGCCTCGCCGGAGATCCTTCACTCGCACGAGGTGTTCGGCCCGCGCTGGGTCGCGGTGACCCTGCTCTCGGCCGCGGCGATCGTCTGCCTGCCCCGCGAGTTCCAGGTCGCGGTGGTCGAGAACACCGACGAGCGCCACCTGCGCACCGCTTCGTGGCTGTTTCCGCTGTACCTGTTCCTGATCTCGCTGTTCGTGCTGCCGATCGCGATCGCCGGACTGAACTTCCTGCCCGAGGGGTCCAACCCCGACATGTTCGTGCTGACGCTGCCGATGTGGGCACGGCAGGAGGAGGTGGCGCTGCTCGCCTTCCTCGGCGGCTTCTCGTCGGCGACCTCGATGGTGATCGTCGCGTGCATCGCGCTGTCGACGATGGTGTCGAATCACCTGATCATGCCGGTGGCGCTGCGCTTCGGTTGGGTGTCGCTGAACGCCAGCGGCGAAATCCGGCGATTCCTGCTCGCCAGCCGCCGCGCCAGCATCTGCCTGATGCTGCTGCTCGGGTACCTGTACTTCCGCGTCAAGGGCAATTCCGACGCGCTGGCGTCGATCGGCCTGATCTCGTTCGCCGGCGTCGCGCAGGTGATGCCGAGCCTGGTGGGCGGCCTGTTCTGGCGGCGCGCGAACGCCGACGGCGCGCTCGCGGGACTGGCCGCCGGCGCGCTGTTGTGGGCCTACACGCTGTTCCTGCCCAGCTTCGGTGGCGACTTCATCGTCTCGTCGCGGGTGATCACCGATGGCCTGTTCGGACTGCCGCTGCTGCGGCCGCACGCGCTGTTCGGGCTCGACAGGCTCGATCCGCTGATGCACTCGCTGTTCTGGAGCCTGTCGCTGAATACGCTGCTGTTCGTGCTGCTGTCGCTGTGGCGCGAACCCCAGCCGCTGGAACGGCTGCAGAGCACGCTGTTCGTCGACGTGTTCCGCACGCCGGCCGAGGCGGCCAGCGGGCTGGTCCGACGCTCGGCGACGACCGACGATCTGAGCGTCCTCGCGCAGCGGATCCTCGGCGCCGAGGGGGCCACGCGGCTGTTCCGCGCAGCCAGCCGCGCGCAGGGGCGGGGCAGCGAGGCGCCGGTCGCCAACGACGCCTTCATCACGCAACTCGAGCGAAAGCTCGCGGGCAGCATCGGTGCCGCGTCGGCGCACGCGATGATTTCGCAGGTGGTCACCGGCGAGACGATCAGCCTGGACGCGCTGATGAAGATCGCCGACGAGACCCAGCGCGTGCGCGAGTACAGCCGGCAGCTCGAGGAGAAGTCGCGCCAGCTCGAGGCCACCGCCCGCCAGCTGAGCGACGCCAACGAGCGCCTGACGCGCCTGGACGCGGAGAAGGACGACTTCCTCAGCCAGGTGAGCCACGAGGTGCGCACGCCGATGACCTCGATCCGCTCGTTCTCGGAGATCCTTCTCGACTCGAAGGACCTCGATGCGGCACAGGCCGACCGTTTCGTGCGCATCATCCACGAGGAGAGCATCCGCCTGACGCGGCTGCTGGACAGCATCCTCGACCTGAGCCTGCTCGAGCGCGGCGAGGCGCCGTGGCGGCTTTCGCGGATCGACCCCGAGGTCGCGCTGGAGAACTCGATCCGGACCTGCCAGGGCCTGGCGGCCAAGGCCGGCGTGCGCCTGGCCAGCGAGGCGCGCGCGGCCGGCGCGATCGTCGAGGCCGACGGCGACCGCCTGAGCCAGGTGTTCATCAACCTGCTCTCGAACGCCATCAAGTACAACACGAGCGCCGGTCCGTGGGTGCGCGTGCGCAGCCGGATCGCCGGCCAGGCATACGAGGTGCTGGTCGAGGACAACGGGCCGGGCATCCGTCCCGACGAGCGCGAACTGATCTTCTCGAAGTTCCTGCGCGGCTGGGCGCACACGCAGACGTCCGCGTCCGGCGCGGGGCTGGGCCTGGCAATCAGCTGGCAGATCATGCGCAGGCTCGGCGGATCACTGACACTGGTTCCCGGATCGACCCCGGGCGCCTGCTTCAGGGTAGCCTTGCCGCTGGCGAGCGCCACGGAAGACACTTCGACCTGAGGGTGACGATGGCCCAGATGGATCGCATCTACCGGATCGATCACCTGATCCGCGAGCGCAAGGTGGTGCCGTTCGAAGAGCTGAGGCGCGACCTCGAAGTCTCGCGAGCGACGCTCAAGCGCGACATCATGTTCATGCGCGACCGGTTCAACGCACCGATCGTCTACGACCGCGACCGCGGCGGCTACTGCCTCGGTCCCGCCGGCTACGGCGGCCAGTACGCGCTGCCCGGCCTGTGGTTCAACGACCGCGAAGTGCTGGCACTGCTCACCATGCACCGGATGCTGGTCGACCTCGACACCGGAGGGATCCTCGGACCGCACATCCAGCCGCTCGTCGAACGACTGAAGTCGCTGATGGACACGGCCAGCCACTCGGCCGACGAGATCATGAGGCGGGTTCGCCTGATTGCCGCGCACAACCGCCCGGTCGCGCCCAGCTGCTTCGAGGTGGTCGGGAGTGCGCTGGTCTCGCGCAAGCGCCTCGAGATCGCCTACTACACGCGCTCGCGCAACGTGCGCAGCGTGCGCGAACTGTCCCCGCAGAGGCTCGTTCACTACCGCAACGCCTGGTACCTCGACGCCTGGTGCCATCGGTCGAACTCGCTGCGGGTATTCGCGCTCGATGCGACCGAGCAGGCGCGGCTGATCGAGCGGCGCGCCCACGACGTCTCGCTCGCCGAGGTCGATCGCCAGCTCGGCTCGGGCTACGGCATCTACCGCGGCCGCAGGCTCACCTGGGCGAGGCTGCGCTTCTCGGCCGACGCGGCGCGCTGGGTACGCGCCGAGGTCTGGCACCCGGACCAGAAGGGAATCGACCTGGACGACGGCGGCTACGAGCTGCGCGTGCCGTACGGCGCCACGCCCGAACTCGAGATGGACATCCTTCGCCACGGCGAGCACGTCGAGGTCGTCGAGCCCGAATCGCTCAGGCGCAGCATCGCCGAGCGGCTCGAGCGCGCCCGCGCCGCCTATCGCTGATCGCGACGACCCCGATGACCGAGAACGACGCACGCAACGCGCTGCTCGTGCGCGCCTTCGAGACCACCGCGTCGCCGCAGCCGCCCTGGGGCGACGACGACCGCGACTGGGCGACTCGCGCGGCGGCGGAAGTCGAGGGCGAGCGGGCGAGCGCCGACGCGTTCGTCGCGCGGCGCGCGCGCCTGGCTGCGGAACGCCTGTCGACCCGCGACGCGAGCGTGCGCCGCACGCTGCGCGCACTCGCCTGGCGACCGTGGGTCGGCTGGGCGCTTGCGCTCGTTGCCCTTGCACTCGGAGCCGCCGGCGACGCGATCGGCGCACGCCACCGGATCAACGTG
Source organism: Burkholderiaceae bacterium (assembly GCA_046347945.1). Classification (GTDB taxonomy): domain Bacteria; phylum Pseudomonadota; class Gammaproteobacteria; order Burkholderiales; family Burkholderiaceae_E; genus Zeimonas. The sequence goes on along the minus strand of JAXMFB010000014.1, from coordinate 77,755 downwards.
CTCGCGCCGCCCCAACTCGCACTGATCGCGTGGAACCTCGCGGTCTACGCGCTGATCGCGTCGCGCGCACTGGCGTCGCTGGCCGGAAGCGGGCCTCGGCAGCCAGGCGCGATCACGGCCCTGCTCGCGCGCGCGGCGCACGCCGCCGGCCTGCGGCCGCAAGCGAACGGCGACTCGTCGCCGCTGGCCCGCTTCGCGGCCGACTGGGCTCGCGCGAGCGCGAAACTCAATGCGGCCCGCGTCGCTCGCGTGCTGCACGTCGGAGCGATCGCGTTCGCCCTCGGCGCGCTCGCGGGCCTGTACGTCCGCGGCCTCGGCCTGGAGTTCCGCGCCGGCTGGGAGAGCACCTTTCTCGGTGCGCCCGCGGTGCGGGCGATCCTCGAGCTCGCGCTCGGCCCCGCGTCGTGGCTCACCGGCATCGCGCTGCCGGACACCGCACGACTCGAGGCGATGCGCTATCCCGAATCGGTCGGCGAGCCCGCCGCGCCCTGGATCCACCTTTACGCGGTCACCGTGGGCCTCGCGGTCGTGCTGCCGCGGCTGCTGCTCGCCGCCGTCGATCGCCTGCGCGAGCATCGACTGGCGACACGATTCCCGCTGCCGCTCGACGACGCCTACTTCGGCGCGCTCGTGCGCTCGCATCGCGGCGAAGCCGTCTCGGCCGTCGCGGTCCCGCACGTGCAGGCGCCCTCCGCGCAGGCGGTGCTCGGGCTGCGCTCGATGCTCGTCGCGGTCATGGGCCCGAAGACGCAACTCGCGGTGCGGCCGCCGGTCGCCTACGGCGAAGAGGAAGCAGCGGCAGGCTCGCTCGCGCCGGCCTCTCCTTCTCCGGTGACGACGGCAACGACGCCCGCGCCCGGGCCGGCGCCGGCGTTGGTCGTTGCGCTGATGTCGTCGACCGCCACGCCCGAGCCGCAGGCGCAGGGGACGTTCGTCGATGCGCTGTCCGCGGCGCTGCCGCCCGGCGCCTCGCTGCTGGTGCTCGTCGACGAATCCGCCTTCGCCGCGCGCTTCGGAGAGGCCGACCCGGCGGCCACTCGCCGCCGCGCCGAGCGCCGGTCGGCATGGACGCGCTTCCTGGCCGCGCACGGCCGCCGCCCGCTGTTCGTCGACCTCGAGCGCGGCGAGCCCGGCCTCGCCGCGCGCGCGCTGCGCGAGGCGATCGACCGCCCAGCCGGCGCCACGGCCGGGCAGGCGATCCGCTGATGCCGCAGACCATCGCGCTGAGCCTGATCTCGCACACCAACGTCGGCAAGACGACGCTGGCACGCACGCTGCTGGGTCGCGACGTGGGGGTCGTGCGCGACGAAGCGCACGTGACCGAAACGGCCGAGGCGTACCCGATGGTCGAGACCGCCGACGGCGATCGCCTGGTGCTCTGGGACACGCCGGGCTTCGGCGACAGCGCGCGGCTCGCCCGCCGGCTCGCCGCTTCGGGCGAACCGATCGGCTGGTTCCTGAGCCAGGTCTGGGATCGCTTTCGCGACCGCGCGTTCTGGTCGAGCCAGCAGGCGGTGCGCAACGTGCGCGACAGCGCCGACGTCGTGCTGTACCTGGTCAACGCGTCGGAGCAGCCCGAAGGCGCCGGCTACGTCGCCGGCGAGATGCAGGTGCTCGACTGGATCGGCAAGCCGGTCGTGGTGCTGCTCAACCAGATGGGGCCGCCGCGCGCAGCAGCCGACGAAGCCGCGGACGTGCAGGCGTGGCGCAGCCGGCTGGCCGGCGCGCCGCTCGTGCGCGCGGTGCTGCCGCTGGACGCCTTTGCGCGCTGCTGGGTACAGGAGGCAACGCTGCTGCGGACGATCGAGTCGGTGCTCCCGGAAGCCGCCCGCACGGCCTGCACGCGCCTGGTCGATCGATGGCTCGAGCGCAGACGGTCGGTGTTCGACTCGTCGATGGCGGCGCTCGCCGAGCGTCTGGCGCGGGCGGCCGTCGACTTCGAGCCCTTGCCCGATGGCGGCGTGCTCGGCCGTCTGCGCGGCGTCGGCGCCGCGCTCGGCACGTTGCGCGCCGAACAGGACGACGGTGGCGCCACCGCGCCGAGCCGCCGGCAGGCGATGAGACGGCTGGCCGAACGGCTCGACGCGGACATGCGCACGGGCATCGCGCGGCTCATTGCGCTGCACGGCCTGGAAGGCCACGCGTCGGGCGAGGTGCTCGCACGGCTGGCCGAGCACTACTCGGTGAGCGAGCGGCTCGACGAGGGCAAGGCGGCCATGCTCGGCGGGGTCGTCACCGGCGCGCTCGCCGGCCTGAAGGCCGACCTCGTCGCCGGGGGCCTGACCTTCGGCGCCGGCATGCTCACCGGCGGCATCGTCGGGGCGCTCGGCGCGTTCGGGCTCGCCCGCGGCTACAACGTGGTGCGCGGCACGCAGTCCTCGTCGGTCGCGTGGACCGACGCGGCGATGGACGAGATGGTCGCGGCGGCCCTGCTCGAGTACCTCGCCGTCGCGCACTACGGACGCGGCCGTGGCGACTGGGCCGCCTCGGAATGCCCGCCGCACTGGCGCGACGTCGTCGCCGATGTGCTCCGCAGGCACCGCGGCGAATTCGAGCCGATCTGGGCGTTGCGCGCCCAGGCCGACGCCGAGGCTTCGCTGAAGGCCGCGCTGCGCCCGGCGCTCTCGACCGCGGCGATGACGGTCCTCGAGCGCCTCTACCCCGGGTCGAGCGGCTCGATCTCGCCGAGGTAGCGATCCGGGTGCACGACGGGGGGCCAGCACTGGCCGCGGGAACGGGCAGGTTCACCCGGCTCCGATGCGACCGTCCGGCGGACTTTCCCCCGCGACAGTCCGTCCGCGCGAGGTCGGGTGACGCCCTCTGTTATGTTCGCGCGATGAGCCGCACCGCCTTCCCCATTCCAGGCAGTCCGGGCGCCCGCACGCGCCCGCCCCTCGTCCGCCGCCGGTGGCTCGCCACGGGCGCGTGGCTCGTCGCTACCGTGCTCGCCGCCTGCGGCGGCGGCACTGCCGGCGACGCCTCGAACCGGGTGCTGGCGTCCGGCGGCGCGTCGTCGGGTACGGGCTCGACCTCCGGGTCGACGAGCGCGTCGGGCGGCACGACCTCGGGTGGCGCGTCGGGCACGCCGATCGCCACGGCGGGCTCGTGCTCGACCGCGACGGCGAGCGCGAGCGCCAACCGCGTCATCCAGGCCGACCCGGGCAACTACCTCGCGCGGGTGCGCGCACTGGTGCCCGGCGACACGCTGGTGCTCGCGCCCGGCACCTACGACGACCCATCCGACGTCCCGGGGCTGCCGCTGTTCGACCTGAACGGCACGCCGACGAAGCCGATCGTGATCACCGGACCCGAGAGCGGCCCGCGGCCGGTGCTGCTCGGCCGATCGACGCACAATACGGTGCGCCTGAGCAACGCGAGCTACATCGTCGTGCGCAACCTCGAGATCGACGGTCGCGACCTCGGCGGCGCCGGCGTCGCCACCCAGGGCCTTACGCACCACGTGACGATCGAGAACCTCGTGATTCGCGGAGTCGGCGGCGACCAGCAGGTCGTCGGCATCTCCACCGTGGGCTCGCCCACGTGGAACTGGGTGATCTGCGGCAACGCGATCATCGGCGCCGGCACGGGCATGTACCTGGGCAATTCCGACGGCAGCGACCCGTTCGTCGCGGGCCTGATCGAGCGAAACCTGATTCGCGACACGATCGGCTACAACATGCAGGTCAAGCACCAGGTCGACCGCCCCGCGCTCGCCGGCATGCCCACGACGCCGCAGCGCACCGTCATCCGCCACAACGTGTTCAACAAGTCGGGCAACAGTTCCACCGGCAGCATGGCCCGGCCCAACGTGCTGGTCGGGCACTTCCCGCCGAGCGGCAACGGCAGCAACGACCGCTACGAGATCTACGGCAATTTCTTCTGGCAGAACCCCACCGAAGCGCTGTTCCAGGGCGAGGGCAACGTCGCCTTCTACGCCAACGTGATGGTCAACGACACCGGCGACGCGGTGAACATCCAGCCGCACCACGACGTGCCGAAGGCGATCGACGTGTTCGGCAACACCATCGTCGCAACCGGCAGCGGCGTCAGGATCACCGGCGGCGCGGCCGGCTACGCGCAGCGCGCCTTCGGCAACGCGGTGTTCGCGGCTGCGCCGATATCGGGCGGCGAGCAACGCGACAACGTCACCGGCAGCCGCACATCGGCGGCCAGCTACCTGAACGCGCCCGACGCGCCGCTCGGCACGTTCGACGCCTACCCGCGGGTCGGCACCCTGCGCGCCGCCGCGATCGACGTGTCGCCGGCCACCGGCTTCACCGACTTCGGCAAGGACTTCGGCGGGCAAGCGCGCGACTGGACCCTGCGCGGCGCCTTTGCCGGCGAGGGCGCTAACCCCGGCTGGCTGCCGAAGCTGGAGCTCAAACCCTGACGCCACCGCGCCGGCGGCGATCGGCCCCGCGCCGTCGCCGGCCGGCCGGCCCCGCTGACCGTCTGCGCCGGCGCCACCGCCGCCCGTCGCGTGCCCCGCCTTCCCCCGCTTGCGTGAAAGCGACGCCGCGAGCAGCATCCATTCCGGATGCCGGACGAAGACGTATACTCCGGCGCAACGCGAGGCGTGCCCCACCGGGGGCTCGTCAGGCAGGTCACCGTGGAGTTCGACATGCGTTCGATCATTCAGTCTCTCGGCCTCGTTCCGATCGTGCTGGGCGCGGCCCTGGCCAGCGTACCGCTGTCCGCTTCGTCGGCGGACACGTCCAGCTTCAATCCGCACGGCTTCAAGCTGCCCACCGGCGTCTACCGCTGCGACCTGAACCGCAGCGTGAACGTGCGCGAGGTATCGGCCGACATGTCGTCGGCAGTCGTGCAGTTCGACAAGAAGGACTACAAGATGCACGCGGTCGGCGCACGAAGCGGCGCGCTGCGCTACGAAGACCCGCAGTCCGGGCTCGTCTGGCTGGTGATCGCCACCAAGTCGATGCTGCTCGACACGAAGCACGGGCGCCAGCTCGCCAACGAATGCAAGACCTGACTCCCGCCTGATCGCCCGTCCCGAGCCGGGGCCGACGCATCGCGTCCGCCCCGGTTTTCTTTTCTGCACCGGCGGCATCGCCGCCACCGGGCAAACCCCGATCGGCCCGCCCTTGCGCCGCGTGGCGGCATCGGACAGACTCCGCGGAAACGGACTTACCGACCAGTAACATCCCGACCGCCGGCGCATGCCCGACACCGCCACGCCCGAGCCCGCGCAGGCCGAGTCCCCCTGGCCGTCGCTTCGCGACCGCCAACGCGAACGCGCGCTCAAGCGCGAGGCGGTGCTTCGCACCGCCGCCCGCATCTTCAACGAGAAGGGGTTTCACGCCACGTCGCTCGACGAAGTGGCGGAACGGCTGAACGTCACCAAGCCGACGCTGTACTACTACGTCGACAGCAAGGACGAGATCCTGTTCGAGTGCGTGCGCACGGGGCTCGAGATGGTGCGCGCGGGCATCGACGAGGTCGCGCGGACCGGGGGATCGGCTGCCGACAAGCTGGTCGCGTGCATGCGCGCCTACGCGCGGGTCGTGACGATGGACTTCGGCGCCTGCGTGATCCGCGTCGGCGAAGACCCCCTCCCCCCCGACAGCCGCCGCAAGCTGCGCCGGCTCAAGGCCGAGATCGATCGCGAGTTCCGCAGCCTGATCGCCAGCGGCGTCGAGGACGGCTCGCTCGCTCCCTGCGACCCGCGGATCGCGGCGTTCACGATCGCCGGCGCGCTCAGCTGGATCGGGCGGTGGTATCGCCCCGACGGGCCGCTGGGCGCCGACGAAGCGATCGAGCGCTGCATCGCCGTGCTGGCCGACGGCATCATCGCCGGTCCCCGCGGCCGCCGGCGGGCGCGCCACGCGAGCGCCGACGCTCCGAAACGCGAAGCGGGGCGCGCCAGGCGATGAGCGTCGCCGTCGCCCGCCCCGCCGTCGCTGCCGACGCGTTGCTGGAGATCGACGCAATCACGCTCACCTTCGGCGGCGTGAAGGCGCTCGACGGCGTCGCCTTCCGCGTCGCCGAGGGCTCGATCACCTCGATCATCGGGCCCAACGGCGCAGGAAAGACTTCGCTCTTCAACACCATCTCGGGCTTCTACCGGCCTGCGTCCGGATCGATCCGCTTCGAGGGCCGCGACATCACGCGCGTCGCTGCCCCGAAGCGGGCGGCGCTCGGGCTGGCGCGCAGCTTCCAGAACATCGCGCTCTTTCGCGGCATGACCGTGCTCGACAACATCAAGCTCGGCCGGCACTGCCACCTGCGCACGAACGTCCTCGACGCGCTGGTGTACTTCGGCCGCGCCCGGCGCGAGGAGATCGCGCTGCGCGCGGATATCGAGCGGCGCGTCATCGACTTCCTGGAAATCGACCACATCCGCCACGCGCCGGTCGCAGCGCTGTCGTACGGGCTCCAGAAGCGCGTCGAGATGGCGCGCGCGCTCGCGATGCAGCCGAAGGTCCTGATGCTCGACGAGCCGGTCGCCGGGATGAACCGCGAGGAGACCGAGGACATGGCGCGGTTCATCCTCGACCTGCGCGCCGAATGGGGCATCACGGTGCTGATGGTCGAGCACGACATGGGCATGGTCATGGACGTCTCCGACCACGTCGTCGTCCTGAACTTCGGCCAGGTGATCGCCGAAGGCCCGCCGTCCGAAGTCCAGAACGACCCGGAAGTCGTGCGCGCCTACCTCGGGTCGGGCAACGTCGCCGAGTTGCGCGACAGGCTGCGGGCCGCCGCGGCGCGGAGCGCCCCGTGAGCTTCGACTGGCTGTTCCTGCTCGAGATCTCGCTCGCCGGGCTGGGCACGGGCAGCCTGTATGCGCTGACCGGCCTGGCGTTCGTGATCATCTACAAGGCCACGCGGGTCGTGAACCTGGCGATCGGCGAGATGCTGATGATCGGCGCCTACGTGTTCTTCGCGTTCGCCGCCGGGCTCGCGCTGCCGGCCTGGGCGGCGATCGCCGGCGCGATCGTCGCCGGCGGGCTGCTCGGCGCGGTCGTCGAGCGCACGATGATCCGGCCGATGCTCGGCGAGCCGCCGATCTCGGTCTTCATGGTGACGGTGGGGCTGGCCTCGATCCTGGTCGGCGTCGTCGAACTGGTCTGGACCGCCGACCCGCGCCGCCTGCCCGAGTTCATGCCGTCCGATCCGATCTTCGTCGGCGAGGCCTTCGTCTCGCCGAAGGTCTTCTACGGATTCGTCGTCGCCGCCGTCCTGATCGCGGCGGTGCTCGCGGTGTTCCGCTTCTGGCGCGGCGGCGTCGCGCTGCGCGCCACCGCGTCGGACCAGAAGGCCGCGTATTCGATGGGCATCGACGTGCCACGCGTGTTCTCGCTCGCCTGGACCGCCGCCGGCATGATCGCCGCCGTGGCGGGCATCGTGGTCGGCGCGATCGGCGGCATCTCGTCGACGATGGGGATCTTCGGCCTGTCGGTGCTGGTCGTCGTGATCTTCGGCGGCCTGGACAGCATCGCCGGCGCGCTGGTCGGAGGCCTGTTCATCGGGCTGGTCGAGACGCTCGCCGGCGCCTACCTCGGCGGCGAGTTCAAGGTGCTGGCCACCTTCGTGCTGCTCGTGCTGATCCTGATGGTCAGGCCGTACGGGCTGTTCGGAACCCGGGAGATCGAGCGCCTGTGACGCCCCTTCGCTGCCCCCTCACCTTCGCGAGCGGCCGATGCGGATAGGCGCCGCGCGACAGGGCTACGCCGCCGACGAGGCGCTGTTCGACTCGCGCGTGCAGTGGGCGTGGCTCGCACTGCTCGGTCTCGCCCTGGTCGCGTTCCCGTTCGTCGCCAACGACTACTGGCTGTATCTCGCGTGCCTGGTCGCGATCAACGTCGCGAGCGCGACCGGGCTCAACATCCTGACCGGCCATACCGGGCTGGTCAGCCTCGGGCAGGCGGCGTTCATGGGCCTGGGCGCCTACACGGTCGCGGTGCTCGAGCTTCGCGCGGGCACGCCGGCGCTCCTGAACATCGCCGCCGGCGGATTCGTCGCGATGGCCGGCGGCGTCGTCGTCGGCATCCCGTCGCTGCGCGTGAAGGGCCTGTACCTGGCGATCGCGACGATCGCGGCGTCGTTCATCACGCACTTCCTGTTCGCGAACTGGGCCGCGGTGACCGGCGGCACCGCCGGGCTCTCGGTGCCGCCGGCGCGGGTGTTCGGCATCGCGCTCGACACGTCGTTCCGGACCTACTGGCTCATCGTGCCGATCATGCTGCTGATGATCGTCGCCGCAGCCAACCTGTTCCGCACGCGCATCGGGCGCGCGTTCATCGCGATCCGCGACCGCGACATCTCGGCCGAAGTGCTGGGCATCCCGCTGTTGCGCTACAAGCTGCTGTCGTTCGGGCTCTCGTCGTTCTACGCGGGCGTGGCCGGCGGCCTCTGGGCGTACTTCTTCCGCGTCGTCACGCCGGAGAGCTTTCCGCTGATCATGTCGATCTTCTTTCTCGCGGCGATCATCGTCGGCGGAATGGGAACGATCCTCGGCGCGATCCTCGGCGCCGTGTTCATGACGATGGTTCCCGAACTGCTCAAGCTGATCGTCGGCTGGCTGCCGCTCGGCGGAAACGCCGCGATCGTCCTGTCACCGGTTCGAACGATCGTCTTCGGCGCGCTGATCGTCGGATTCCTGGTCTTCGAGCCGCACGGCCTGGCCGAGATCTGGCGCCGGGTGCGCCGGTTCTTCCACCTCTACCCGTTCCGTACCTGAGCGCGCGAGCGCTCGACTATCCACCGACCATGCCCTACGAGGAGGATGACATGAAGAACGCCGACCGCCGGGGACTGACCCGGCGCCAGATGATGGCCGCCATCGCGGCAACCGCCGGCCTCGCGCTGGCCCCGGCCGTGCAGGCGCAGGCCGAGGACATCGTGATCGGGGGCTCGATCCCGATGACCGGAGTCTTCGCGTTCGCCGGCATCGGCATCCACGCCGGCATCCAGGACTACGTGAAGATCGTCAACGACGCCGGCGGCATCAAGGGTCGCAAGCTGCGCTACGTGCCCGAGGACACGGGCTACAAGGTCGACGCCTCGGTGGCGGCCTTCAAGAAGATCACCAGCCAGGAGAAGGTGCACCTGTACTACGGCGACTCGACCGCGTTCGCGAAGACCATCAACCCCGAGCTCAACCGGATGGGCTCGATCCTGATGGCGGGCGCCTCGTTCGCGACCGAGATCAACAACCCGGACAAGTACCCGTACCAGTTCCTGGTCGGCCCCGACTACACCGAGATGTTCGGCATCCTGCTGCGCTACATCGCGAAGACGAAGCCGGGCGCGAAGGTGGCGTTCGTCTACTCGGACTCCGAGTTCGGCCGCGACCCCGTCGAGCCGAGCCGCGAGCTCGCGAAGAAGCTCGGCCTGAACGTCGCCGCCGAGATCATGACGCCGCCGGGAAGCGTCGACGTGTCGGCCGAGGTGATCAAGCTGCGCCGCGCCGCGCCCGACTACACGATCTTCCACGGCTACGTGCTGGCGCCGATCCCCGAGTTCGTCACCCAGGCGAAGAAGATGGGGATGACCAGCCAGTTCATGGGCACGTTCTGGACGATGGACCACTCGATGGTCATGAAGATGGGCGAGGCCGCCGAAGGCTTCATGGGCGTGATGCCGTTCCGCTACTACTACGAGTCGGACCCGAAGGCGCCGATGCTCGAAAAGATCCGGCAGATGCGGCCCGAGTACCAGAGCAACGCCTACATGCAGGGCTTCCTCACGACGATGCTGTTCGCCGAGGCCGCGAAGCGCACGCTCGACGCGGGCAAGGAGCTCAACGGCAAGAACCTGAAGGCCGCGCTCAACTCGATCCGCAACTTCGACACCGGCGGCATCATCGGGGTGCCGATCTCGATCAAGGGCAACTCGATCCCGGTGGGCCGGATCGTCCGCGCCGACATGAAGCAGCAGAAGATGGTGCCGGCTTCCGAATGGATCTCGCTGGAGTGACCCGGCAGTGAGCAGCGACGCCGTCCTCGAGATCAACAACCTCGAGGTCGTCTACAACCGGGCCGTGCAGGTGCTGCGCGGCCTGTCGTTGTCCGTGCCGCGCGGCCAGGTCGTCGCGCTGCTCGGCTCCAACGGCGCGGGCAAGTCGACCACCCTCAAGGCGGTCTCGAACCTGCTCGCACTGGAGGACGGCGAGATGACCGGGGGCGGCGTCCGGTTCGACGGCGGCGACACCGCGCGGCTGGGGCCGCACGAGCTGGTGCGGGCCGGGCTGTTTCACGTGATGGAAGGCCGGCACGTCTTCGAGGACCTCACCGTCGAGGAGAACCTGCTGTCGGCCACTTACGCGCTCACCGGCCGGCGCGAGGCGCGGGGCGCCGACCGGTCGCGCTTCGAACTGGTCTACGAGTACTTCCCGCGGCTGTACGAGCGCAGGCGCGGGCTGGCCGGCTACCTGTCGGGCGGCGAGCAGCAGATGCTGGCGATCGGGCGCGCGCTGGTCGCGCGCCCCAAGCTGATGCTGCTCGACGAGCCGTCGCTCGGGCTCTCGCCGCTGCTGGTCGAGAGCATCTTCACGATCATCGCGCGTATCAACGCGGAGCAGCGGGTGTCGATGCTGCTGGTCGAGCAGAACGCCTCGGTCGCGCTCGCGGTCGCGCACTACGGCTACATCATGGAGATGGGGAAGATCGTCATCGACGGCCGCGCCGAGCGACTCGCCGCCGACCAGGACGTGCGCGAGTTCTACCTCGGCATGGGCGGCGCGGGCGAGGCGCGCAGCTTCCGGGACGTCAAGCACTACAAGCGCCGCAAGCGCTGGCTGTCGTGAAGCCGGCCGGCCCGCCCGCGCTGCCCGCCCTGACGCTCGCCCAGATGCTGCGCGAGCAGGCGCGGCTGCGACCGCACGCGATCGCGATCCGGCAAAAGGACTTCGGCATCTGGAACCCGGTCGACTGGCAGACCTGGTGGCGACGCGCGCGCCACGTCGGCCACGGGTTGCGCGCGCTCGGGCTGCCCGCGGGCGGGCACGTCGGCATCCTCTCCGAGAACCGCGTCGAGTGGGTACTGGCGCAGCTCGGCTCGAGCCTGGTCGGCGCCATCACGGTCGGTGTCTACCCGACCAGCCCGGCGCCCGAGGTCGCCTATGTGCTGGCGCACGCCGACGTCGACGTCGTGGTCTGCGAGGACCAGGAGCAGACCGACAAGGTGATCGCCGCACGCGCGCAGCTGCCGCGGTTGCGCGCAATCGTCGTGATGGAGAAGAAGGGACTGCGCAACACGCCGCCCGGGTACCGCGACCTGGTCAGGTCGTTCGACGAACTCGAGCAGCTCGGCGCGCAGCACGAGGCCGCGCACCCGGGGCTCGTCGACGCAGTGCTGGCCGCGCAGACGCTCAACGACATCGCGCTGATGATCTACACGTCGGGCTCGACCGGCAAGCCCAAGGGCGCGATGATCAGCTACGGCAACATCCGCGCGGTCGTCCCCGGCATCGTCGAGCGGCTCAGGCTCGGGCCCGACACGACGCACCTGTCGTACCTGCCGCTGTGCCACGTCGCCGAGCAGATGCTGACCACGTTCGTGCCGATCTACCTCGGCTCGCAGGTGAACTTCGGCGAATCGATCCGCACGGTCCAGGAAGACCTGCGCGAGGTCGCCCCGACGATGTTCCTCGGCGTGCCGCGGATCTGGGAGAAGCTGCACGCGTCGATCCACATCAAGATGCAGGAAACCGGCCGTCTGCGTCGCGCGCTCTTCGAGTGGGCGATGGCCGCCTGCGAGCCCTTCGCGGAGAAAGCGCCGCAGCAGCGCACGCTCCCGGAAAAGCTGCGCTTCGCGATCGCCTGGCTCGCGATCTTCCGCGCGCTGCAGAACTTCGTCGGGCTGCGGCGCGCGCGCGTGGCGCTGACCGGGGCGGCGCCGATCCCTCCGGCCGTGGTGAGGTTCTTCCGCACGCTCGGCGTGCCGCTGGTCGAGGTCTACGGACTGACCGAGTCGACCGGCATGATCACCGGCCAGCGGCTCGACCGCGTGCTGATCGGCACCGTCGGCGAGCCCACGCTCGGGGTCGAGCACCACATCGGCGCCGACGGCGAACTGCTGGTGCGCGGCGCGATGGTCTTCGCCGGCTACTACAGGAGCCCGGAAGCAACCGCCGCGACGATCCGCGACGGCTGGCTGCACACCGGCGACGTGGTGCGCGAGCAGGACGGCCAGCTGCGCATCGTCGATCGGCTCAAGGACATCATGATCACCGCCGGCGGGAAGAACCTCACGCCGTCGGAGATCGAGAACACGATGAAGGCGAGTCCGTTCGTCCGCGAGTGCATCGTCATTGCCGAGGGCCGGCGCTTCGTGTCGGCGCTGGTGCAGATCGACTTCGAGACGGTCGGCAAGTGGGCCGAATCGCAGCGTATCGCCTTCACGCACTTCCGCTCGCTCGCCGAGCACCCGAAAGTGCGCGAGCTGATCGAATCCGAGATCGAGCGCGGCAACGCCCAGCTCGCGCAGGTGTCGCAGGTGCGGCGGTTCCACCTGCTCACGAAGGAGCTGGACCACGACGAGGGCGAAGTGACCGCGACGATGAAGGTGCGCCGCGCGAGCATCTACCAGGCCTACGCGGCCGAGATCGAGGCCCTGTATCGCTGAGCCGCCGGCGCGGCAGCCCGGTCAGAACCAGTCGTTCAGCATCACGCCGACGCCGATGCGCCGGATCCGCGTCTGGAAGTCGAGCAGGCTCTCTCCGTAGCCGTCGAAGTACTGCACGTACCAGCGCAGGTTCGGGCTGAACCCGGTGGGACGGCTGAAGTCGAGTTGCGCCGCACCCTTGCCGTCGCGCGCGAGGCCGCGACGCAGCGTCAGCGTCCAGTTGTCCAGGCCGCCGACATAGCCGACCCGCAGCTCGCCGTGCCCCGCGTAGCGGGTGATCTGCGGATTGTCGTCGCCCTTGGGCGAGTCCGGGCTCGGCTTGCGGCTCTCGGGGATGCGCCACCACGGCCGGATGCCGATCCACCACGGCCCCGGGCGGTCGAGCAGCATCTCGGCGAAGAGGCGATTCCAGCTGCGCGAGAACTCGCCGGAGCGGCCGTTCGACTGGTGCACGAAACCGGCCGAGGCCACCCGCCAGTCCCAGCCGAGCACGCGCATGCCGGGCGCCCACGAAGCGAAGATCTCGGGCTCGTGACTGTACTCGCGGAACGGGCTGGAGCGTTGGCGGTTGTAGGCCTGCCACCACGACTGCCCGGTGTACGCGAAGAACACGGCCAGTCGCCCGTCGTACAGCGGCGGCGTCAGCGGGAACTTGAAGCTGATCTGGAACTTGATCTCGTTGCGCTGGACCGGCGCAGCAGTGGCCGTGCCCGGCTGCTCGAACACGTGCGAGACCGGCAACAGGTAATTCGGCCGATGCGGCAGCAGCGCGAAGCGCTCGCCCCACAGCACGCCCTCGTCCTCGATGCGCCGGCGCACCGGCGAGTCGCCCGCCGGCGCCGATCGCGCGACGGGCGCGACCGACAGCCCTTGCGGAGTGTCGCGGACGATCCCCACCGTCGGCCCCGTGGTGGGCTGGCCCGCCTCGACCGGCGCGGACAGCGATTCCGGCAATGGCGCGACGCGCGCCGGTGCGGTCGGGCGCTGGTCCATGCATCCGGCGCGCAGTGTCTCGACCGTCGTCTGCGGCGGCGCGTCGCGCAGCGCATCGAGCAGGCAACGTTCCTCGGCGGTCTGCGCCTGCGCGCTCGCGCACAGCGCGAGCCCCGCGAGGAACGCGCAGCCGGCGCGCGACGGCGCGACGTGACCAGGGCGTGTCGACATGACCGCCATTGTCGCCCAGCCGGGCCGCGACCCTCGCCTAGGAGTCTGTCGGAGTATCGGCCAGCGCGATGAAGCGGTGACCGGCTAAGATCGAGCCATCAGCGTAGCGCATGAGGCGGGCCGTGCGATGAGCAGATTCGTTCAGATCGATCGGGACACGGCATACTTGCTGCCGCCGTCGGTGCAGGAGTGGTTGCCCGAGGATCACCTGGCGCGGTTCATCGTGGAGACGGTCGAGCAGCTGGACGTCTCGGAGCTGAACCGGGAGTACGCCGGGCGCGGGATGGCGGCGTTTCCGCCGGCGATGCTGCTGGCGCTGCTGTTCTACGGATACGCCACGGGGGAGTTCTCGAGCCGGCGCCTCGAGCGGGCGACCTACGACTCGGTGGCCTTCCGGTTCATTGCGGCCAACACGCACCCGGACCACGACACGATCGCGGCGTTTCGCAAGCGGTTCCTGCCGCAACTGAAGGGCCTGTTCGTGCAGATCCTGCAGGTGGCGCGCGCGCTGAAGTTGCTCGAGGTGGGCAACGTGAGCCTGGACGGCACCAAGGTGAAGGCCAACGCGAGCCGGCACCGGGCGCTCAGCTACGGGCACGCGAGCCGCATCGAGGCGCAACTGGGGGCCGAGGTCGAGCAGCTGCTGCGGCTGGCCGAGCAGGCCGACCGGCGCGACGTGCCCGACGGGATGGACGTGCCGGCGGAGATCGCGCGGCGCGAGGCGCGGCTGGCGGCGATCCGCGAAGCGAAGGCGCAGATCGAGGCGCGTGCGGCCGAGCGCCTGGCCACCGAGCAGCAGGTCTACGAAGCGAAGCTGGCCGCCCGCGAGGCGCGCCAGAAGAAGACGGGCAAGAAGTTCGGGGGCAAGCCCCCGAAGCCGCCCACCGGTGGGGTGCGCGAGAGCGACCAGATCAGCCTGACCGACGACGAGTCGCGCATCATGAAGGCCGCGGGCGGGGGCTTCGAGCAGGCCTACAACGCGCAGGCGCTCACCGAGGTCGACTCCAAGCTGATCGTGGGTGCGTTCGTGGCGCAGCACCCGATCGACGTCAGGCAGATCGAGCCGGCGCTGGCCCGCCTGAACGAGCTGCCCGAGGCGCTGGGCCGCCCCGAGCACTTGCTGGCCGACACGGGGTACTGCAGCAGGGAGAACGTGCGCCGCTGCGAGGCCGCCGGGCTCACGCCGCTGATCGCGATGAAACGCGATGCGCACCACGCCTCGGTGCTCGGGCGCTTCGCCCCCGACCCCGCGCAGGCGCCGGGCGACGACCCGATGCTGCGGCTGCATCATCGGCTGGCTACCCGAGAGGGCAAGGCCTTGTACGCCCGGCGCAAGACCACCAGCGAGCCGGTGTTCGGGGTGATCAAGCACGTGCTGGGGTTCCGGCAGTTCCTGCTGCGCGGGCTCACCGCGGTCAACGGTGAATGGAACCTGGTGAGCATCGCCTGGAACCTGCGCCGGATGCATACGATGAGGCTGGCGACGTGACAAAGCGGGGGCAAGACCGCTCGCAACGCGGCTTGCGCGGACGATCCCGGCGGCTGCAGGCCGCCGTGTAACCAATACTGGAGAGAAAATCGTGCGCATCGGTACGCTCAGCACGCTTGACTACCTCGTCGGAGTGGCAACTCCGACGGGCTCCTAGGGCGTCACACTAGCGCCGGCCTGCGGCGCCGCCGAGCGCTTCGCGCTGCATCGCCAGGTAGACGTTGTAGGCATTGCGCCGGTTGGCCGCCTCGAAGGCCGGCAGCGCGGCGAAGCGTGACCAGTCGGTGCGCGCGTACGCCTCGTCGAACTCGAGCATCTCGTCGACGGCGCGGCCCATCTCGCTGCGCAGGAACTGCAGATAGTCGCGGGTGAGCGCGAGGTCGCGCCGCGCGTCGGTGGAAGCCGGGCCGTGGCCGGTGACGACGATGCGCGGGCTGCGCGCCGCGAGCTGCTCGAGCGCCGCCAGCCACGCGCGGGTATCGGCATCGCCGACGAAGGGAAGCCGCCCGGCGAAGACGAGGTCGCCAGCGAAGAGCACGCCCTCCTGCTCGACCAGCATCGTCAGGTCTTCGGGCGTGTGCGCCGGGCCCGCCGAGTACAGGCGGAAGTCGAGCCCGCCGAGCCGGAAGCTGGCGTCGCCGTCGACGTAGCGGTCCGGCGGCACGATCCGCATCGAGTCGGTGACCCACGGCGCCAGCGATTGCCTGCGCTCGGCCAGGCGAAGCGCCGGCGCTTCGGTCGCCAGGTAGTCGCGCACCGCGCGGTGGGCAATGACCTCTGCGCCAGCCGCCTTGAACGCCTGCAGCCCGTAGAAATGATCCGCGTGATAGTGGCTGACCACGACCCTGCGCACCGGCTTGTCGGTGATGCGCCGGATCTGCGCGAGCAGCGCCTCGCCCAGCGCCGGCGTGCCGAGTGCGTCGAACACAACCACCGCGTCGTCGGCGACGACGAACCCGGCGTTGGACATGAAGCCCTGGTTGCGCAGCGACACCGTGCCCGCGTCGCCCTGGACGTACCAGACGCGCGGCGTGAGCTGCTTCGGCGTGAGGTCGACAGTGACCGGCGCCACGACCTGCCCGAGGCCGTGCCCGGCGAACAGCGCAAGCCCGAGCGCGACCGCCAGCCACAGCAGCCACAGCGCAAGGCGCAGCCGCGGGTGCCGGTCGCAGCCGCAGGGCCCGCCCGCCTCGCCGCGCCGCTCCGGTGGCCGGGCGAGCATCACGGCCAGTGCGCTCCCGTCATCGAATCGGGCCGGCCTCGCGGCCCTAGAACTCGATGTCGGCGCGGATCGCGTCGATCCCCGCTCACGCGCACGCTTCGTCGGCCGCGCCTCCGGGCGCGCCCGAGACGCCGATGCCGGCCAGCGTCGACCCGGCCGCCTCGATCGGAAGGCCGCCGCCGAGCGCTGCGACGCGCGGAATCTGCCGGATCGCGCTCATCGGCTTGCCGGGCTGCGTCTCCGAGGCGAGTTCGGTGGTGGAGATGCGAAACGACGCAGCCGTCCACGCCTTGTTGACGGCGGCGTCGACGGTGTGCGCTCCGGCGAAGCGGTCGCGCAGGTAGACCTGCAGTACGCCGCTGCGGTCGCTGACCGCCACGCCGACCTGGTAGCCGGCCTTGCGGCACGCCTCGAGCGCCGCCTGCGCGGCCTTCAGCGCGGTCTCGACCGTGAGCCCCCTGGTGGAAAAGGTCGCCTCGGCCATCGCGGCGGGCGCACTCGATGCAAGCAACACCGCCACCGCCGCATTGCCGATCCTTGCGAGCTTCATGATGTCCTCCAGCGAGCCAGTTCCTCGACGTCCTCGGGGAACATCTCCCCGATCTCGACCTGTTTGAGCACGCCGTCGCGCCCGATCACCCAGACGATCGGCAGTCCCTTCGGGCGCCCGATCGCCGCCTGCCAACTCGGGTCGAACATCGCGGCGTGAAAGGCATAGCCGCGCTCGGTCATGTAGCGCTGCGCGTCTTCGGGCTTGCGATCGATCGACAGCGCCAGCACCTCGAGCCCCTTGCCCGCATGCGCCCGGTGCAGGCGGTCGAGGTGCGGGTTCTGGCGCGCGCAGAACGGGCACCAACTCGCCCACAACTCGACGACGAGCACCTTGTCGCGCCAGTAGGCAGGGGCGAGCTCGCGGCCGTCGAGCAGGCGGGTGGCCGGCACGTCGATCTTCGTGCCGATCGGCGGCGCCGCGGCGCGGGCCCTGCCTTCCGGCGCCGCCCCGGCCGGGACCGCCGGTCCCGCGCCCGCCTGCGCCAGCGCGCGGCCGGCCAGGCCGGCCAGCGCGAGGCCCGCGGTGCGTCGCAGCCACCGGCGACGATCCGGAAAGGAGATCGGCTCGAGCGAGGCAGGCATGTCGGTGCGCAAGCGCTTCGATCGGTTCGCAGCAGGCATTGTCTCAGGCGATGCCCGGATTGTCCTTCATCCCGATCAAACGGGGCAGGTTCAGGTTGCGGGGCGTGACCGTCCGCTTCGCCTCGAGCCAGCGCTCGACCACGTCCCAGATCGGCTCGCCGCTGGCGCCCTCGGCCACCGGCGCCCAGCCGGCGACGCGGTAGGTGCGCTTCGCGTCGATCGGCACACCGTTCAGCCGCATGTCGGAGATCCGGCTGCCCATCTTCGCGTTCGGATCGCAGGCGTAGGTGAGGCCGCCCACCCGCACCATGTCGCCGCCCTGCTGGTAGTACGGGTCCGGGTTGAACAGGTTGTCGGCGACGTCCTCGAGGATGGTCTTGATCATCTCGCCCGAGAAGTCGTTCAGCGTCGAGTACGGATAGGTGATCGCGGTCTGGTCCATCAGGTGCTCGCGGGTGATCGCCTGCCCGGGGAGCAGGCTGGTTCCCCAGCGGAAGCCCGGCGAGAACGCGATCTGTGCGCCCTTGACCTCCATCAGCGCGTCGAGGATCAGCTGGTCGAACGTGCCGTTGAAGTTGCCGCGGCGGTAGAGCAACCCCTCGGTGACCGCGAGCGGCTCCTCGAGCCGCGCGCGGTGCGGCGCGCGCACGCGGTCGACCAGCGCCTGCATCGCCGCATCGGCCGGCAGCAGGTTCGAGAACACCGGCAGCAGCCGGTAGCGGAAGTCGGCCACCTTGCCGCCCCGCACGTCGAAGTCGATCACGCCGAGGAACTTGCCGTTCGAGCCGGCGTTGGTGACCAGCGTGACGCCCTTCGCGTTGCGGATCGCCACCGGCTGCGGCACGCCGTCGTGCGTGTGCCCACCGAGGATCGCGTCGATGCCCGTCACGCGGGTGGCCAGCTTCAGGTCGACGTCCATGCCGTTGTGCGACAGCAGCACCACCACCTGAGCGCCCTTGTCGCGGACCTCGTCGACGACCTTCTGCAGCCGCTCGTCCTGGATGCCGAAGCTCCAGTCGGGCGTCATGTAGCGCGGATTGGCGATCGGGGTATACGGGAACGCCTGTCCGATGATCGCGACCGGCACGCCGTTGATGCTGCGCATCGTGTGCGACGCGAACACCGGGTCTTCGAAGTCGGTGGTCCTGACGTTCTGCGCGACGAAGTCGATGCGGCCCTTGAAGTCGTTCGCGAGGATCTCCTCGACGCGCTTGGCCCCCAGCGTGAACTCCCAGTGGCCGGTCATCACGTCGACGCCCAGCAGCTTGCAGGCGTCGACCATGTCCTGGCCCTTCGACCACAGCGCGGTGGCCGACCCCTGCCAGGTGTCGCCGCCGTCGAGCAGCAGCGCGCCGGGGCGCGACGCCTTCATCCGCTTCACCAGCGTCGCCAGGTGCGCGAACCCGCCGACCTTGCCGTAGGTGCGCGCCGCGGCCTCGAAGTCGAGGAAGGTGAACGCATGCGCCTCGGGCGTGCCCGGGCGGATCCCGAACGCCTTGAGCAGGTGCTCGCCGACCAGGTGCGGCGCGCGCCCGCGCGCCCCGGCCACGCCGATGTTCACGCTCGGCTCGCGGAAGTAGATCGGCATCAGCTGCGCGTGGCAGTCGGTGAAGTGCAGCAGGCTGACGTTGCCGAACCGCGGGATGTCGTACATCGCGTCGGCGTTGCTGCCCGCGGCCGCGCCGCCCGCCGACGCGCACCCCTGCAGCGCGAGCCCGGCCGCCGAGGCGGTCGCCAGAACCTGCAGGAACTCTCTTCGGTCCATCATGGTGTTGCCCGCGTGAAGCGCTCGTCCGGAGCGTGGACGAAAAAAGGGCCGCCCGCAGGCGGCCCGACCGACGCATCGGTCACTTGTTGACCGGCGACTCGGGATCCATCAGGTAGGCGACCAGGTCCTTGATCTGCGCCTCGGTCAGCGTTCCGGACGTGCCGAAGCGCGGCATCGTCGAGCACGCAGCGAAGGCCTTCGAGTTGTAGATCCGCTGGTACGCGTACTTCTGCATCTCGGGCGTGTTGCCGCGCAGTTTGCCGAACTGGCGCAGGCTCGGTCCGACCGACCCGAACGAGGTCTGCTGCGGCGCGAGCTGGTGGCAGTTGTAGCAGCTGCCGCCGCTCGGCACGCCCGGCTTGTCGCTCCAGGTCATCCCGCGGCCGCTCTCGGCGATCTTCTGGCCGCTCTTCCAGTCGCCCATCAGCTTGCCGTCGGCCGGCAGCTTGATCGTGGCCATCTGCTGCGCCTCGAGACGCCGCAGCACGTCGGCCGGCGGGTGGTCGCGATACTTGGTGCAGGCGACCTGCAGTTCGTCCTGCTTGAGCCGATCGATCGTCGCGATGCCGCGCGCGTGGAAGTCGCGCTCGATCGTCGCGGTCGCCTTCGCCTCGTAGGCTTCCCGGTCGGCCATCGTTGCGCAGCCGCCGGCGACGGCCGCGGCGACGACCCCCGCCCAGATGATTGCTCGTTTCATCGTCTGTCTCCCCATCTCACCGCGCTCAGCGCTTGATCCCCGGTCCCCTGTACGTCGATCCGTTCGCGTTCACGCCCATGTAGGTGAGCAACGCGGTCACGGTGTCGGACAGGTATCCGGGCTCGGGGAATCGCTGCTGCCGGAAGCAGTCGTTCATCCGCCACTGCAGCGTGTGCATCAGGCCCCCGGTCATCCGGTAGCCCGGCCAGCCGATGAAGCCCCGGTCGGCAGTGCCCGGCTTCGTGAAGTTGGGCAGGTTCTGCGTACGGATGCGCTTGCCGTCCTCGCCGTGGCAACTCGCGCAGGAGAAGTCCCAGGGCCCGGCGCGATGGAAGAAGATCGCCTCGCCGAGCTTGTAGGTTTCGCGCTCCTGCGGACTCGCCTGCGGCACCGCGATCTTCATCCCGCGCGACTCCCCGGCGACGTAGGTCACCAGCGACACCAGGTCGGGCGTGTGCTTGGCGTTGCTGAACGGCTGCTTCGCGAGGTCCTCGAGCTTGAAGCCCTGCAGCGTGACCATGCAGTGCGCGATGCGCCGCTCGATGTCCATGACCTGGCCGACGTCGGCGTAGTAGCGCGGCGCCTGCACGTAGGCCCCCTTGAGCACGCCCGGCCCGAGCCCGAGGTCGCACTGCTCGAGCGAGGCGTTCTTCGGCCCGCGCTTCGCCTTCCACAGTTGCTCGCCCTTGGCCTCGAACAGCTCGGCCGTGTTGGACTCCTCCATCATCGCGCGGAACTTGTCGAACTGTTCCGCGGTGATGTCGCGTTCCTCCTGCGCGAGCGCGGTCGCGCCGGTCAGCGCCAGCGCGCCCGCGAGCATGGCTCCGGCGAGGCCCCTGCGCGACGTCGATTGTCGATGTTTCTTCATCGCTGCCTGTCTCCTTCGTTGTCGTTGCTTCGTTCGGGGACACCCGCGCGGGTGCGCCGGGGTCAGGGTCGCAGGTAGACGAAGTGCTCCTGCGCCTGCAGCCTCGCGACCTCGGCGACGCCGGAAGGCACGATCTTCGCCTCCATGATGACCTTCTCCTTCGGGATGTCCCGGCCCACCAGCGTGTTGTTGCAGACGCGGAACTGCACGCCCCGGCCCACCAGGTCCGCGACCGCCGACTCGAACTCCTGGCCCTTGTCGTTCCTTGCGCCTTCGAGCAGGAAGTCGATCCCCTTGCCGTGCGTGACGACGACGATCTTCGTCGAGGGCGCGGCCGCCAGGTGGTTGCGGATGTTGCCGATCGCGCGCTGCGCCTGCGCGAGGCCCTCGTTCAGGTGATAGACGACCGAGATCGGCTCGGCGGCCGAAGCGACGGCGGCGCACCCCGCCAGCGCCGCAGCCGCGACGAGATTGCGAACGCGAGACCATGTGCGAATGAAATCGAACATCGTTTCCTCCTCGTCGTGGTAGCGGGCGAAATGCCCGCACCCCTGCGTCCGTCGGCGCGGCCCGCGGCCGCGCCGCTGCGCGCGCTCAGCCGACGGTCGCCTCGTCGGTGCGCTTGTCGCCCTTGTTGTCGACCCAGGTCACGCCGATCTTGTCGCCGGCCTTCGCGCCCTTCACGCGGAACTGCAGGTAGGGGTTCTTCGAGATCGCCGGGCCCCAGTGCGCCTTGAGCACCGGCTTGCCGTTCAGCGTCGCGGTCACCTCGGTGATGTGCCATGCGGGAATCACCTTGCCGGAGGCGTCCTTGCGCTGGCCGGTCTCCATCTCGTGCGCCATCAGCACGCGCACGTCGGCCCCGCCGTCCTTGGCGGTGGCGCGGATCTTCATCGGGTCTGCCATCTGTTGTCTCCAGGTACGAGTCTTGGCCGGTTCGCGATGCGCGGCTCAGCCGCCGCAGCCGCCCAGCGTGACCTTGACTTCCTTCTTGGTCATGTAGAACTTGCCGTCGGCCTTCACCAGCGCGACGACGTCCGAGCTCTGGCCCATCTTGATCCGCATGCTGACTTCCGGGTCGGCCCCGTCGAGGAGCTCGTAGGCGCCGGCCAGCGCGTTCGGGTTCTTCTCGACCAGCAGCGCCATCATCTGCGTCTTCGGCAGGTTGCTCCTGATGACGACCGGCACGACCGCGCCGTTCTCGGCGATGTCGGGTGCCACGATCATCACGTCCTTCGAGTCGGCGGCGCCGTCGGCGCCCAGCGCCTTGAGCGTGGCGGCAACCCCGGCCGTCTTGAAGGCACCCTGGTCGAACGCCTGCGCGGCGGCCGTGCCGGGCCGCAGCAGGCCGAGCGAAACCAGCGCGCCGTACAGGCTGGCGCTGCCTGCGACCTGCAGCGTGGTGCGTCGTGAACGATCCATACTCGTGTCTCCTTCATTTGCAGTGTTTCGTTCGCCGAGGCGAATCGCGGACGGGTCAAAGATAGCAAAATGATCCGGGCGCGCCATCCGGGTCGTCGTTAACGAAAACCCGCATACGGGCCACGCAGGGGCCACCTCTCGCGGCGCTCGTCCGGCGGCGCTCGTCCGGCGCCGCCTGCCCCGCGCGTGTCCGGGTGACGCGGCTGCGCGGCGGATTATTCCACGGGCCCGAGGTGCAACGCGCAGCGAACGCTGCTACCGTTCGTCCCACCGCCCACCGCACCGGGCTTCCGGGGCGCCGATGAAAACCGCACGATCCATCGCCACGAAGATCTCGAAAGGGACCCCGATCCGGGCCACGCTGCTGTCGCTGGCGCTGCTGTCGGCCGCCCCGATCGCCGCCGACGCGACCGGGCGCAGCGGCCTCGAGCGCCCCGCCTCGCACGAGGCGGTGCTGCGCGAGGCGGCGCGTGACCGCACCGTCGTCGTCGCTCTGTTCTCGTTGCCGGGCTGCCCGTTCTGCGAGGCGATCCGCCGCGACCAGTTGCGCCATCTCGCCCGGGAGCAGGCGGTGCAACGCGTGCGCATCGTCGAGTACGACCTCACCGATCGCAGGCCGTTCGCCGGACCCGCCGCGCGCACGCCGGCGCCGGATTCGCCCGCTGCGCTCGCTGCCTCGCTCGACGTGCGCCTCGCGCCGACGGTCGCGTTCATCGGTCCCGACGGCAAGGAGATCGCCGAGCGGCTGGTCGGCTATTCGTCGCCCGATTTCTACGGGGCCTACCTGGAGCAGCGCATCGCGCAGGCGCGGGAGCGGCTCGGCGCGCGCTGAGCGCCCCGGCGACCGGACCCGGCCAGCGTCGCACGCGCCGGCTCGCAGCGGCGATGCGCGGTCAGTGGAAATGGGTCGACTCGGGCTCGACGTCGCCCGGCATCTCGGCGTGGACGATCTCGCCCTTGCCGTTCGGGTACAGCGGCACGCCGCAGTCCTCGCAGAACTCCGGCTCGTTCAACTCAGGCCAGACCCGGACCTCGCCGGCCCCGACCTCGCGCAGCACCTCGCGAATCTGCTCCACGGGCGTGGGCTCGTCCTGGTCGCTCTCGGCCCCGAGCAGCGGCCAGACGATGCCGTGCGCGACCTCGTCGCTGTCGCGAATGCTCATGCCGATCCGGTACTCGTCGGGCCGATCGTGGCCGAAGGCGGCGATCGTCGCCTTGATCTCTTCCGGCTCGATGTCGAGCGCGTGCGTCAGGAAGTGCACGGCCGCACGGATCGAATAGGGCCGCACGCGCCGGTCGGACTCGCGCATGTTGATGTGATAGGCGTCGGGCAGCAGGCATTCGAAGCCGCAGCCCTGCAGCATCGGCTCGATGTTCGGCCGTGCCTGCGCGATCCACTGCTCGAGACACGCGACGCGGCCCGCGTGTTCGCCCGAATCGGATTCCTGCCAGCGAAAGACCGGCTTGCCCGCCGGCGCCGCGACCACGCCGAGCAGGAAGCGCGTGTCGGCCAGCATGTCGGCGGTCTCGGGCAGCGCCTTGAGGTCGAGCCGCGGCGCCTGGCCCGACACCGCCGCCTGCCCCAGCCGCCTGGCGAGCCGTCGCAACTCGCCGAAGTCGCGCGGCAACTGGTCGATGCTGTACAGGTAGGGGATCAGGCGGAAGCGGGCCTGGCCCGCCAGCGTGTGCGCCTGCCAGTGGGCCGACAGCGTCTGCGCGAGCTCGGGCGGAATCGGGCCCGACGGAATCCGGAAGCGCGTCCAGACCACCAGCGGCGCGGCCACCAGCAGCGCATCCCAGCGCTCGCCATCGGCCTCGATCGAGACCGTCTCGGCCGACTCCTCGACGGCCTCGATCAGCACGCCGTAGGCTTCGCCGTCGGTCTGGTTCAGCCGGTCGAGCGCGTCGTAGACCGCCTGGACGTGACCGCCATCGAGCAGCCGATCGAGTCGCGCCGACAGCTGCGCCTCCCAGAACCGGTCTTCCAGCCTGCTTCCCGAATTGGCCAGGCCCAGCGCGGAGGACACCAGCTTCTCGGCATCCGGCGACAGGTGGCTCTTGCGTTCACGCGCTCGCGCGTGGCGGTGCTCTTTCATGCTTTCCTTTGCGGTCGAGGACGAAGTTTAGACGAATTCGACCCGCCCGCCGCCGCGCGCCACGGTCTACGGCCCGCCTGCCCGCCCGATGTCCCGCTGCACGTCCTGCTGCACCTCGAGGCGACTCCAGAGCGCCTGCCCCTTCGCCTCGGCGCCGATCGCCTCGAGCATCGCCGCGTGCTCGGCGAGTTCCGCGGCGCTGGCCGCCGCGACCCGCAGCCCCGACGGCGGCCACTGGGTGCCCGAGAGCATCCCGACCGCCTCGCCACCGTCGCCGATCGAGATCTCGAGGCTGTCCTGCCCCCGCGTCATCGCGAGGTAGACGTCGGCGAGCAGTTCGGCGTCGAGCAGCGCGCCGTGCAGCTTGCGGTGCGCGTTCGAGATCGCGTAGCGCTCGCACAGCGCGTCGAGCGAGTTGCGCTTGCCGGGGTGCAGCTCGCGCGCCATCGCCAGCGTGTCGACGACGCCGCCGACGAACGACCTGAACGGCGGACGCTGCAGCCGCGCGAGCTCGGCATCGAGAAAGCCGATGTCGAACGGCGCGTTGTGGATCAGCACTTCGGCGTCGGCGAGGAAGTCGAGCACGCGGTCGGCGACGTCGCCGAACCGCGGCTCGGACTGCAGGCGCTCGAGCGTCAGGCCGTGCACCGCGAGCGCCCCGGCGTCGATGTCGCGCCCGGGGTTCAGGTACAGGTGCAGCGAGCGACCGGTCAGCCTGCGGTCGACGATCTCGACGCAGCCGATCTCGACGATGCGATGGCCGTCCTCCGCCGACAGGCCGGTGGTCTCGGTGTCGAGCACGATCTGGCGCAGGCTCATCGGGCAAGTTCCGCTGGAGGCGCCTCGCCCGCGCCGCGCGCTCCCGGACCCGCGGGCTGCGCGTCGGCGGGTTCGGCAACGAGGTGGCGTGGCCGCGTGAGCAGCGTATAGACGGTAGGCAGCACGAACAGCGTGAGCAGCGTGCCGAAGCTCATCCCGCCGACGATGACCATGCCGATCTGCATCCGGCTCTCGGCGCCCGCCCCCGTGGCCAGCGCGAGCGGCACCGCGCCGAGCACCATCGCACCGGTGGTCATCAGGATCGGCCGCAGGCGCAGGCTGGCCGCCTCGATCGTGGCCGGCATCACCGCCTTGCCCTGGTCGCGCAGCTGGTTGGCGAACTCGACGATCAGGATGCCGTGCTTGGTGATCAGCCCGACCAGCGTGATCAGCCCGATCTGGCTGTAGACGTTCAGCGTGCCGCCGGTCCAGTTCAGCAGCGCCAGCGCGCCGGTCATCGACAGCGGCACCGTGAGGATGATGATCAGCGGGTCGACGAAGCTCTCGAACTGCGCGGCCAGCACCAGGTAGATGAAGCACAGTGCCAGGCCGAACGTGAGCAGCAGCGCCGACGACGACTGCTTGAACTCGCGCGTCTGCCCGTTGTAGTCGACTGCATAGCCGGGCTTCAGGTGCGCGCGCGCCAGGCTCTCGAGCGTCTGGACGGCCTCGCCGAGCGAAGCGCCGGGCGCGAGGTTCGCAGTGATCGTGACCGCGCGCCGCTGGCCGAAATGGTTCAGCTCGCGCGCCGTCACGCCCTCGTCGACCCGGACGAGGCCGGACAGCGGCACCATCGTGTCGTGGCGCCCCCGAACGAAGATCTTCGAGATGTCCTGCGGCGTGCTGCGGCTGCCGGCCCCGAACTGCACGATCACGTCGTACTGCTCGCCGTCGCGCTTGAAGCGCGTCACCTGGCGCCCGCCCAGCGCGGTCTCCAGCGCGCGGGCGATGGCATCGACTGCGACGCCGGCGTCGGCCGCGCGGTCGCGGTCGATGTGCAGCTTCAGTTCGGGCTTGTTCAGTCGCAGGTCGGTGTCCACGCCCTGGAAGCGCGCGTCGGCCTGCAGATCGGCGATCATCGGCGCGAGCGTCTTCTGGATCTCCTCGTGCGAATCGGAGCTCAGCACGACGAAATTGACCGGGCGCTCGCGCGGCGACTGCCCGAGCGACGCCGGCGCCACCGCGAACGCCTGCACCCCGGGGATCGCGAGCAGATTCGGCTGCAGGTCGGCGACGATCTGCGGCACCTTGCGCTCGCGCTGCGCCCAGTCGACCAGCCTGAAGAAGCCGATTCCCTGCGTCACGGTGGGATTGCCGGTGACGACGAAGACCCGGTCGGCCTCGGGGAGCGCCTGCGCCAGGCGCTCGATCTCCTGCGCGTAGCGATACGTGTAGTCGATCGACGCGCCGTCGGGGCCGTTGAACAGCGCGACGATCGTCGCGCGGTCCTCGATCGGGGAGAGCTCGCGCTTCATGCCGCCGAACAGCACGACGCTCGCGCCGGCGACGGCCAGCCCCAGCAGGACGACCAGCCAGCGCGCGCGAAGGCTCGCCCGCAGCGCGTGCGCGTAGCCGCGCGCGAGCGCACCGACGACCCGGTCGATCGCCCGCACCAGCGGCCCCGGGTGGGCGTCGTGGCGCAACAGGCGCGAGCACATCATCGGCGACAGCGTCAGTGCGACGAATCCCGATACCAGCACCGCGCCGGCGAGCGTGAGCGCGAACTCGACGAACAGGCGGCCGGTGCGGCCGGTGGTGAACGCCACCGGCGCATAGACCGCAGCGAGCGTGAGCGTCATCGCGACCACCGCAAAGCCCACCTCGTTGACGCCCCGCAGTGCCGCCTGGATCGGCGCCATCCCGTCTTCGACGTGCCGGTAGATGTTCTCCAGCACCACGATCGAGTCGTCGACGACCAGCCCGATCGCCAGCACCAGCGCCAGCAGCGTCAGCGAGTTGACCGAGAACCCGGCCACCAGCATCAGCGCCGAGGCACCGACCAGGCACACCGGGATCGTGACCAGCGGAATGACGCTCGCGCGCACGGTGCCCAGGAACAGGAAGATCACCAGCGCGACCAGCACCACCGCCTCGGCGATCGTCGTGTACACCGACTGGATCGAGCGCTCGATGAACAGGGTCGTGTCGTTCGCGATGTCGACGCTGACGCCCGGGGGCAGCTCCTGGCGCAGTCGCGGCAGCTCGGCCTTGAGCGCCTGCGCCAGCGTGAGCGGATTGGCGGTGGCCTGCTTGATCAGGCCGAGCGAGATCGCAGCGCGCCCATTGAAGCGCACGATGCTGCGCTCGTCGAGCGGCGCGACCGCGACGCGCCCGACGTCGCGGATGCGAACCGGGTAGCCGTTGACGGTGCGCACGACCACGTCCTCGAACTCGCGGGTGCGTTGCAGGTCGCTCTGCGAGACCACGGTGAACTCGCGCTGGCTGCTCTCGATGCGTCCCGACGGCAACTCGATGTTCTGGCGGCGCAGCGCGTCCTCGACGTCGCCGGGGGTGAGGCTGAAGCCGGCCAGCCGGTCGGGGTCGAGCCAGATCCGCATCGAGAACTTGCGCTCGCCGAACACCCGGACGTCGGCGGCGCCGGGCAGCGTCTGCAATCGCGGCTTGACGACGCGGTTGGCGATGTCGGACACCTCGAGCGGCGACAGCGCATCGCTGGAGAACGCAAGCCAGATGATCGGGTTGGCGTCGGCCTCGACCTTGGCGATGACCGGCTCGTCGATCGACTCCGGCAGCTTCGCGCGCACGCGCGCGACGCGGTCGCGCACGTCGGCGGCCGCCCCGTCGGGGTCGCGGTCGAGCCGGAAGCGCACCGTGATCTGGCTGAGCTCCGAGCGCGAGATCGACGTGAGCACGTCGACGCCCTCGATGCCGGCAATCGAGTCCTCCAGCGGCTTGGTGACCTGCGTCTCGATGATGTCGGGCGAGGCGCCGAGGTATTTCGTCGCGACGGTGACCGTCGGCTCGTCGATCTTCGGGTACTCGCGCACCTGGAGCCGCGAATACGAGACCAGGCCCAGCAGCACGATGACCAGCGACAGCACGGTCGCGAACACCGGCCTGCGGATGCAGGTTTCGGACAGCTGCACGTCAACCGCCCAGGCGCAGCGTCTCGACGACGCGCACCTCGGTCGCCTCGCGCGTGAGCTTCGGCTGGCCGGCGACGACGACCTGGTCGCCACCGCTCAGCCCCTCGACGATCTCGACCTTGCCGTCACGGCGCAGCCCTGTGCGCACCCGCACGCGCATCGCCTTGCCGTCCTCGATCCGGTAGACGAACTGCTGCTCGCCCGACGGGACCAGCGCCTCCTCGGGCACCATCACCGCGTCGGCGCGCCTGGACAGGGTCAGCGACACCTTCGCGAACATGCCGGTGCGCAACAGGCCGTCGGCGTTGGACATGCGCCCGCGCGCCACGATCGAGCGTCCGTTGGCGTCGACCTGAACGTCGATCGCCTCGAGCGCGGCGCCGAACCTGCGACCCGGATACGCGTCGAACTCGACTTCGAGCGACTGGCCGGGGCGCAACTGGCCGAGGTATCGCTCGGGCAGCCGCAGGTCGACCTTCATCTGCGAGACGTCCTCGAGCGCGACGAGTTCGGCGCCCTCGCGGACATAGTCGCCCACGCTGAAGTTGCGCAGCCCGAGTCGCCCGGCAAAGGGGGCCCTGAGCTCGGTCTTGGCCAGCTTCGCCTCGGCCAGCTTCAGTTTCGCCTCGACCACCTTCAGGTTCGACGCGGCCTGGTCGCGCGCACTCTCGCTGACGAACTGCTGGCGCGCCAGGTCGGCGGTGCGCTGGTAGTTCGACCGCGCCAGCGCGAGCTCGGCACGGATCTGCTCCGCTTCTGCCGCAGCCACCGATGCGTCGAGGACGACCAGCAAGGCGCCCTTGCGCACCTGGCCGCCGCCCTCGAACCCGATCCGGTCGATGCGCCCGGCGATTTCCGGCTTGAGCACGACCGACTCGTTGGCGCGCAGGCTGCCCACCGCCGAGACGGTCTCGCTCAGCGCGACCCGTTCGGCGCGCGCGGCTTCGACACCGACCGGGCCGCGCGGGCCCGCCGTGCCGGCGCGGGCGGGCGCCGGCGCGGACTGCGCCGCGCGCCGCGCGTCGGGCCCGGCGCCGCCCGCCTGCGACGCGGCGACCGGAATCTCGAGCGCGGGCGACTGGCCGCGAGTCAGCGCCCACCCCCACCAGCCCAGTGCGGCGGCGGCGGCGATCGCGATCAGGGTGAAGACTGGCTTTCTCATCGACCTTGCAGGCGTGACGCTGCCCGACACTAGCACAGGCGCGCCGGCCCGCTTTCAGCGCGACGGCACGCCCCGGTTGGCCAGCGCATCGGCGCGCTCGTTGCCGGGGTGCCCGGCGTGCCCCCTGACCCAGCGCCACTCGACCGAATGCTGTACGACGAGCGCGTCGAGCTCGCGCCACAGGTCGGCGTTCTTCACCGGCTTGCGCTCCGCGGTCTTCCAGCCGCGCGCCTTCCAGGCCGGCAGCCACTCGGTGATGCCCTTGTGCACGTACTGCGAGTCGGTGTGCACGACCGCGCGCGTGCTGCGCTTGAGCGCCGCAAGACCCCGGATCACGGCGGTCAGCTCCATCCGGTTGTTCGTCGTGGCGGGCTCGCCGCCGAACAGCTCGCGCTCGTGCCCGCCCCAGCACAGCAGCGCGCCCCAGCCGCCGGGGCCGGGATTGCCCTTGCAGGCGCCGTCCGTATAGATGTCGACCACTTCGGCCATGCGAGGTTCCGGTCACGGCCGGCTACGGGTTGCAGCCGGACTGCGGACGCATTTTAATGGCGACTATCGCCGCGACGAGCCGGAAAGCCCGATGATCGAGAAGCAGGTCGTGAAATACCTCGAGGGACTGCGCAGGCGCCAGCCCCTGCCGCTGCGCGTGAAGCTCTGGAACGGATCGACGGTGGCGCTCGACGACGAGCCGCGCGTCGAGTTGCGCCTGAACGACGCCGCCTCCGCGCGCTACTTCCTGAAGCCATCGATGTCGTCGCTCGGCGAGGCCTTCGTCGAGGGGCACATCGACGTCGACGGCGACGTCCGCGAGGTCGTCGCCATCGCCGAGCACCTGTCGCGGGTCGTCGACGAGGAACAGGGGCGCGGCAAGCTTCCGTCGTGGCTCGCCCGCCACACGCGCAAGAGCGATCGCAAGGCGATCGAGTACCACTACGACGTCTCCAACGAGTTCTATTCGCTGTGGCTCGACCCGCGGATGGTCTACTCGTGCGCCTACTTCCGCACCGGCGACGAGGACCTCGAGACCGCCCAGGTGCAAAAGCTCGACCACATCTGCCGAAAGCTGATGCTCGCGCCAGGCCAGGCGCTGCTCGACATCGGCTGCGGCTGGGGGGCGATGGCGATCCACGCGGCGAAGCACTACGGCGTGAAGGCCGTCGGCGTGACGCTGTCGACGAACCAGTACGAGCTGGCGCGCGAGCGGGTCCGGCAGGCGGGGCTCGAAGACCGCGTGGAGATCCGGCTGCAGGACTATCGCGACGTGCCCGGCGACGCCAGCTTCGACCGCATTTCGTCGATCGGGATGTTCGAGCACGTCGGGCTGAAGAACCTGCGCGGCTACTTCGACACGGTCTACCGGCTGCTCAGGCCGGGCGGCATCGCCTTGAACCACGGCATCACCTCCAGCGACGCCGACAACCGCTCGGTCGGGCTCGGCGCGGGCGACTTCATCGACAAGTACGTGTTCCCGGACGGCGAGTTGCCGCACGTCTCGCTCGCGATCCGCGAGCTCTCGGCGGCGGGCCTGGAGCTCGCCGACGCGGAGTCGCTGCGTCGCCACTATGCGAAGACGCTGTGGTTCTGGTCCGACGGCTTCGAGCGCAATGTCGCCCGGCTGACCGCGCTGGCCGGCGAGAAGCGCGCGCGCATCTGGCGCGTCTACCTCGCGGGCTGCGCGCACGCGTTCGCGCACGGCTGGATCAACCTGTACCAGTTGCTGGTGATCAGGCCCAGGCTCGGGGCCGGCGGCGCCCAAAGCCCGCTGCCCCTGTCGCGCGAGTACATGTACGGCCAGCGCTGAACGCCCGCGCGGCGGCGCCGCGACCGGTTGCTCAGGACTTCCGGTTCGGCTCGCAGTGCGGCGAGACCGCCGCGGCGGGCGCCCGAACCGGAAGCGCCTGCCGCCAGGCCGGCCCGATCAGGCGCATGCCGCGCACCCGCTTGACCGCCGAAACGACGTACAGTGCCCCGCAGATCGGCCACCAGCGGTCGCCGGCGGACTCCATGAACTGCGTTCGATCGAGCCACTTCTGTGTGCGGCACGGCGGCCGGTAACACCCATAGCGTCCGCGATCGAGCTCGAAGCCGAGCAGCTTGAACCAGTCCCGCAGCCGCGGCAGCCCGATGAAGTGCCCTACGCGAGGCAGGAACGGCCGGCGCGACACGGAGCGCGTCGCCCATTGCCGGGCGCCCCACAGGCTCACCGGGTTGAAGCCCGTGACGATCACCCGCCCCTCCGGGCGCAACACGCGATCGACTTCCCGCAGCACCTGGTGCGGATCGCCGGCGAACTCGAGCACGTGGGGCAGGACGACCAGGTCGAGGCTCTGGGGGGCGATCGGCAACTCCTCGAAGTGCTCGACCAGCAGGCTGGCCGTGTTCGGCGGCGGCAGGTCCCACGGCTCGCAGGCGCGGATGCGGTGCGGCATCCGGTTCTCGCGCAGCGCGTCGAGCTCGGGCAGCCCGCACTGCAGCGCATGAAAACCGAACACGTCGGCGACCGCGGCGTCGAGTTGCGCCTGTTGCCAGGCAAGCGCGTAGCGTCCGGGCGGCGACGCGAGCCACTCGCGCCAGGCCGCGCGCCGGGCGTGCACCGAATCGGTGCTCCGTATAATCGCGGGGTCATCCCTCTTCATGCCATGCAGCCTTCACAACCCTGGCGATTCGCGCCCCGGTCGCATCCCTGCGTCGAGGCGATCGATGCGTTCGAGGACAACTACATCTGGCTGCTGCGCGCGCCGCAAGGCGACCACGCCGCCGTCGTCGATCCGGGCGATGCCGCCCCGGTCGAACATGCGCTGTCCGAGCGCGGCCTGCGCCTGTCGGCCATTCTACTGACACATCACCATCCGGATCACGTCGGCGGCGTGCGTGCGCTCGCCGAGCGCTGGCGCCCGGTCGTCTACGGGCCGGCCGGCGAGCCGATCGCGGGCATCGATCGCAAGCTCGCGGCCGGCGATTCCATCGTCGTCGACGGCGTCGGCGCGGCGATGCGCGTGCTCGACGTGCCCGGGCACACGCGCGGCCACATCGCCTACGTGTCGGAACCCTGGGGCGACGATCCCCGGCCGCTGCTGTTCTGCGGCGACACGCTGTTCGCGGCCGGGTGCGGCCGGCTGTTCGAAGGCACGCCGGCGCAGATGCTCGATTCGCTCGACCGCCTGGCGGCGCTCGACCCGCAGACGCTGGTCTTCTGCGCGCACGAGTACACGGTGTCGAACCTGCGCTTCGCCGCGGCCGCCGAGCCCGCCGGCGACGCGGTGCTCGCGCGGCTCGACGAGGCGCGCCGGATGCGCGAGGCCGGCGCGCGCACGGTGCCGTCGTCGATCGCGATCGAGCTCGCCACCAACCCGTTCCTGCGCAGCGACGCGCCGGGCGTGGCGGCGACGATCACCGGCCGTCTGGGCCACGCGCCCGTCTCGCGGATCGAGGGTTTCGCAGCGCTGCGTGCGTGGAAAGATGGGTTTCGCTGAACGTGACCCGTGCCCTTGACCGTTTCCGTGTCCTTCCGTAGGATCGGCCGGCTTGTTGCGTCGAATCAGAGAGTTAGGGGTCTTCCTTGGTGTCTTTTGTTCGTGTCGGCGCGCTGCTGGGCGGATTGCTCGTCGTCGCCGGCTGCTCGACCGTAGCCCCGCCGTCCGCGCAGGCTCCGGCGCCGGTCGCACAGGCGTCGGGCCCGTCCGCTCCCTCTCAGCCTGATCCCTCGCAGCCGGGCGGCGCCGCAGCCGCGAAGGCGGCCCCCGCGCCCGCAACAGCCCCCGCGCGCACCGACCCCCTCGCCTCGCTGCCGGCGCCGACCGGCCGTCCGCCGCAGGCCGAGGCCCCGGTCGGCAACCTGTGGGACCGCATCCGTACCGGTTTCGCGATGCCGCCGCTCAACAGCCGGCTGGTCGCCGAGAAGGAGCGCTTCTACCTCGAGCGGCCCGATTACCTGCAGCGCATGTTCGCGCGGGGCAGCCGCTACCTGTTCCACATCGTCGAAGAGCTCGAGAAGCGCGGCATGCCCACCGAGCTCGCGTTGCTCCCGTTCGTCGAGAGCGCGATGAATCCGGCGGCGCTGTCGCACGCGCAGGCCGCCGGACTGTGGCAGTTCATCCCGTCGACCGGGCGCGCCTACAACCTGCAGCAGGACTGGTGGGTGGACAACCGGCGCGACGTCGTGAAGTCGACCGAGGCGGCGCTCGACTACCTGCAGAAGATCTACG
Source organism: Burkholderiaceae bacterium (assembly GCA_046347945.1). Classification (GTDB taxonomy): domain Bacteria; phylum Pseudomonadota; class Gammaproteobacteria; order Burkholderiales; family Burkholderiaceae_E; genus Zeimonas. The sequence goes on along the minus strand of JAXMFB010000014.1, from coordinate 44,014 downwards.
CGATGCACGGCAACGACTGGTTCCTCGCGCTGGCGTCGTACAACTGGGGCGAGGGTGCCGTCGCGCGCGCGGTGCGGCGCAACCAGGCGCGTGGCCTGCCCACCGACTACCTGTCGCTGCCGATGCCGGCCGAGACGCGCAACTACGTACCGAAGCTGATGGCGCTGAAGAACATCCTGTTGCGCGCCAACGAGCTCGGCGTCGCGTTGCCCGACCTGCCCAACCGGCCCTACTTCGTCACGATCGAGAAGACTCGCCCGATCGACCTGAAGCTGGCCGCGCAGTTCGCCGGGATGACCGTCGACGAGTTCGTCGCACTGAACCCGGCACACAACCGGCCGGTGATCGCCGCCAGCCGCAACAACGAGATCAAGCTGCCGGCCGACCGGATCGACGCGTTCATGGCAGCCGTCGAGCGCCACGGACAAGCCAATCGCGCCTTTGCGACCTGGCAACCGCACACGCTCAAGCCCGGCGAGACCCTCGAGACGCTCGCGCAGCGCGGCGGCATCGCGGTGGCCGAACTGCGCGACGCCAACGACCTGCGCGCCGGCCAGCGCATCCTGCCCGGTACCCGCCTCCTCGCGCCGCAGCGTGCGGTGGAGGACGAGACCCGCGTCGAGCGCTTCGACGGCCCGCGCGTCTACGAACTCGTCGAGCGCCCGGCCGCCTACCACACGGTCAAGCGCCACGAGTCGCTGGCGACGATCGCCCGCCGCTACGCAACCACGGTGACCAACCTGAAGGCGTGGAACGGACTGGGCAAGACCGCGGCGCCCGGCACGCGGCTGGTCGTGCGGCCCGCGAGCGCCCAGACCCTGCTCACCACCGAAGACGGCGACCGTCGCGTCGTGCGCAGCGAGACGAACGAGCCGCGCATCATGCACGCCGTGCTGCGCCGCGAGCCCGCCGAACCCGAGCCGCAGGCGGCGCCGGCGCGCGCCAAGCGGCACCAAGCGGCCACCCGGCGTGCCGGCGCCACCGCGCAGAAGGCGAGCGCAGCGCGCGCGAAGCCGGTCGCGAAGAAGGCCCCTGCTGCCGAACGCGGCGACGCCGTCCGGACCGGTTCGGGCAAGCGCTCGCCGCAGCGGTCCAAGAAGCGGACCTGAGGCCCTCTCGGGCAAAGGCGCGGGCCGTCGTCATCGCGCCGCCCGGCGGGGCCCCGCGCAACGGCGCTGCGGCCGACCGGGCCCGCCCCCACCGGCGCGCCCCGGCCCGCCACCGCCTGCCGCGTCAGCGCGCCCCGGGCACCGGCACCGGCAGGTCCGTCAACGAGGCGGCGAGCAACTCGCGCGTATAGGCCTCGCGGGGCGCGGCGAACAGCGCGCCGGTCTCGCCGGCCTCGACGATCCTGCCGTCCTTCATCACGATCACCCGGTGCGCCATCGCGCGCACCACCGCGAGGTCGTGCGTGATGAACACGTAGGCCATCGCGTGGCGGCGCTGCAGCGCCGCCAGCAGGTCGAGCACCTGTCGTTGCACCGACACGTCCAGCGCCGACGTCGGCTCGTCGAGCACGAGCAGCGCCGGCTGGAGGATCACCGTGCGCGCGATCGAGATGCGCTGGCGCTGTCCACCGGAGAACTCGTGCGGATACCGGTCGAGCGCGTCGGCGTCGAGCCCGACTTCGTCGAGCATGGCGACGACCGCGTCGCGCCGCGCTGCCGCGTCGAGCTGCGGGCGATGCAGCGCAAGCCCTTCCTCGACGAACTGCCGCACGGTGCGGCGCGGCGACAGCGAATTGAACGGGTCCTGGAAGACGATCTGCATGTCGCGCCGCAAGGGTCGCAGCGCGCGCTGGCCCAGCGCGTCGATGCGTTGGCCTTCGAACACGACCTCGCCCGACGTGTCGCCCTGCGCGAGCCGCAGCAGCGTGAGGCCGAGCGTGCTCTTGCCCGAGCCCGATTCGCCGACGATGCCGAGCGTCTCGCCGCGCGCCAGCCGCAGGTCGACGTCGCGCACCGCGTCGAACGCGCGCGCGCCGAACCAGCCGCGACGCAGCCGGAAGCTGCAGCCCACGCCGCGGCCTTCGAGGAGCGGCGGCGCATCGTCCGGCACGTCGGCCACCGAGCGGCGCGGCCGGCTGTCGACCAGCATCCGCGTGTACTCGTCGCGCGGCTGCTCGAACACCTGCCGGGTCGCGCCCTGCTCGACGATGCGACCGTCCTTCATGACCGCCACGCGATCGGCGAACGAGCGGACCAGCGGCAGGTCGTGAGTGATCAGCAGCACCGACATGCCGGTATCGCGCTGCAATTCGTCGAGCAGCCCCACGATCTGGCGCTGGACCGTGACGTCGAGCGCGGTCGTCGGCTCGTCGGCAATCAGCAGCTTCGGATTGCAGGCCAGCGCCATGGCGATCATCGCGCGCTGGCGCTGCCCCCCGGAGAGCTGGTGCGGATAGCTGCCGAAGCGCCGCTGCGGCTCGGGGACGTGCGTGCGCTCGAGCAGCTCGATCGCACGCCGCGCGGCCTGCCGTCGCGTCAGCCCTTCGTGCAGCTCGAGCGCCTCGCAGATCTGGTCGCCGATCGGATACAGCGGGTTGAGCGCGGTCATCGGCTCCTGGAAGATCATCGCGATCTCGCCGCCGCGCACGGCACGCAACTCGCGTTCGCTGCAGCCGAGCAGGTCCCGGCCCTGGAACGCGATGCGCCCGCCGTAGCGCGCATCTGCGTTCAGGCGCAGCACCGATAACGCGGTCACCGTCTTGCCCGAGCCGGATTCTCCGACCAGCGCGAACTTCTCGCCGCGGCCGATGGCGAAGCCGACGCCGTCGACGACGCGCGCATCGCCGCTGGCGGTCGAGAACTCGACCGTCAGGCCCTCGACCGACAGCAGCGGCGTTGGAGCGACGGCGTGTGCTGGCGCGGTCACGTGTCAGCCCTTGCGAGGGTCCAGCGCGTCGCGCAGCGCCTCGCCGATGAAGATCAGCAGCATCAGCGTGCCGACCAGCACCCCGAAGGTGCCGAGCGAGATCCACCACGCGTCGAGATTCGCCTTGCCCTGCGCGAGCAGTTCACCGAGGCTCGGCGTCGACGGCGGCACTCCCAGGCCCAGGAAATCGAGGCTGGTGAGCGCGACGATCGCGGCACTCATCCGGAACGGCAGGAACGCGATCACCGGCGTGAGCGAGTTCGGCAGCACGTGACGCCGGATGATCTGCAGGCTCGACAGGCCGAGCGCCCGCGCCGCCGTCACGTACTCGAGCTGGCGGTTGCGCAGGAACTCCGCGCGCACGTAGTCCGACAGCCCCATCCAGCTGAACAGCGACAGGATCGCGAGCAGGATCCAGATGCTCGGTTCGAAGATCGACGCGAGGATCAGCAGCAGGTAGAGCTCGGGGATCGATCCCCAGATCTCGGTCAGGCGCTGCAGCGCGAGGTCGACACGGCCGCCGAAATAGCCCTGCACCGCGCCCGCGGCGATGCCGAAGAGCATGCCGACCGCCGTCAGCGCCATGCCGAACAGCACCGAGATCCTGAAGCCGTAGAGCAGCCGCGCGAGCACGTCGCGTCCCTGGTCGTCGGTGCCGAGCAGGTTCTGCGCCGACGGCGACGCCGGATTCGGACTGGGGGCGAAGTAGTTGATCGTGTCGAACCGGTACGGGTTCGGCGGATAGATCGCCCAGTTCCCGTCCTGCGCCAGGCGCTGCCGGATGAACGGGTCGAGATAGTCGGTCGCGGTGCGGAAGTCCCCGCCGAAGGTCGTCTCGGGGTACTGCCGGAACAGCGGCCAGTACAGGCGACCCTCGTAGCGCGCGACGATCGGGCGGTCGTTCGACAGCACCTCGGCAACCAGGCTCAGGCCGAAGACGACGGCGAAGATCCACAGGCTCCAGTAGCCGCGCCGGTTGGCCCGGAAGCGCAGCCAGGCGCGGCGGCCCGGGGACAGCGAGCGGCGCGCCCTCGCCATCAGCCGGCCGCCCCGAACTTCACGCGTGGGTCGACCCAGGTGTAGGCGAGGTCGGTGACCAGCCGGGTGAGCAGGCCGATCAGCGAGAACACGTACAGCGATCCGAGCACCACCGGGTAGTCGCGGCGGATCACCGCTTCGTACGACAGCAGGCCGAGACCGTCGAGCGAGAACAGCGTCTCGATCAGCAGCGAGCCGGCGAAGAAGGCGCCGACGAAGGCGGCGGGGAAGGCCGTGACCAGCGGGATCAGCGCGTTGCGGAACACGTGCCGGTAGAAGACCCTGCCTTCGGCCAGACCCTTGGCGCGCGCGGTCAGCACGTACTGCTTGCGGATCTCCTCGAGGAAAGTGTTCTTGGTGAGCATGGTGGTCACGGCGAAGCTGCCCACCGTCAGGCAGGCGAGCGGCATCGCGAGGTGCCAGAAGTAATCGAGCACCTTGCCCGCCAGCGACAGCTCGGCGAAGTCGTCCGACGTCAGCCCGCGCAGCGGGAACAGTTGCCAGAACGTGCCGCCGCCGAACAGCACCAGCAGCGCGACGCCGAGCACGAAGCCGGGAATCGCGTAGCCGACCAGGATCGCGATCGACGTCCACAGGTCGAAGCGGCTGCCGTGGCGCACCGCCTTCGCGATGCCCAGCGGGATCGACACCGCGTAGACGAGCAGGAAGCTCCACACGCCCAGGCTGATCGACACGGGCAGCTTCTCGACCATCAGCTGCCAGACGCCCTTGTGGTGCAGGTAGCTGCTTCCCAGGTCGAACACCGCGTAGCGCCGCAGCATCTCGAGGAAACGCTCGTGCGCCGGGCGATCGAACCCGTACATCTTGCGGAACTCGGCGATGCGCTCGGGCTCGACGCCCTGCGCGCCGCGGTAGACGCCGCCGGTCGCGGCGACCTCGCCGCCGACGCCCCCGCCGCGCAATTCGCGCACCAGCTGCTCGACCGGCCCGCCAGGAACGAACTGGATGATGACGAACGACACGAACAGGATCCCGACCAGCGTCGGGATCATCAGCAGCAGCCGCTTGGCGACGTAGGCCAGCATCAGCGCTTCTCCCACCAGGTCTTGAGCAGCCAGGTCTCCGCCGCGTAGTAGAGCGGAAGCCGGTCCGGGTGCGCGAGCCTCGCGCGCCAGGCCACGCGGTGCGACGGCGCATAGAAGTGCGGCACCAGGTACCAGCCGGCGCGAAGCACGCGATCGAGGGCGCGGGCCGCCGTGACCAGCTCGGCCCGCGTGCGGCTGCCCAGCAGCCGCTGCACGATCGCGTCGACCGCCGGATCGTGGATCCCGGCGAGGTTGTCCGACCCCTTCTCGTCGGCGGCCGCGGACGTGAAGCGTTCGAGCAACTCGTTGCCCGGCGTCTGGCTCGCCGCGTAGAGGTGGATCGCGACATCGAAGTCGAACTCGTCGGTCCGCTTCTGGTAGAGCGCGGGATCGGTCACGCGCAGGTGCGCGGCGATGCCCAGCTTCTCGAGGTTGCGCGCCCAGGGCACGGCGACGCGCTCGAGGCCCTTCGAGTAGGTGAGGATCTCGAAATCGAACGCCTGCCCCTGAGCGTTGCGCAGCACGCCGTCGTCGTCGACGTTCCACCCGGCCTGCGCGAGCAGTGCGAGCGCGCGGCGCAGATTCTGGCGCAGGCTCGACGGCGGATCGGTCGCAGGCGGCATCACCGCCTCGCCGAACACGGCGGGGTCGAGCTGCGCGCGCAACGGTTCGAGCAGCGCCAGTTCGTCGGCCGAAGGCAATCCCTTCGCCTCCATCTCGCTGTTCGTGAAATAGCTGCGGGTACGCACGTACTGGCCGTAGAAGACCTGGCGGTTCATCCACTCGAAGTCCATCGCCAGCGCGAGCGCGTGGCGCACGCGCACGTCGGCGAACTCCGGGCGCCGCGTATTGAGCACGAAGCCCTGCATCCCGGCGGAGTTCGAGTGGCGGAACTCCTGCTTGAGGATCTCGCCCGAGTCGTAGTGGCGGCCGACGTGGCCGCGCGCCCAGTTCTTCGCCGAGTTCTCGGCCACCCAGTCGAACTCGCCGGCCTTGAATCCCTCGAGCCGCGCCGTCTCGTCCTTGAAGTACTTGTAGACGACACGGTCGAAGTTGAACATCCCCCGCCGCACGTTCAGGTCGCGCGCCCAGTAGTTCGGGTCGCGCCGGTACGCGATCACCTTGCCCCAGTCGAAGCGCTCGATCCGGTAGGGTCCGCTGGTCAACGGCTCGTCCTGCACCACGCGGTCGAACGGCAGCTGCCCGCCCCACTTGCGCGAGAACACCGGCAACTGCATGCCGATGATCATGTGCAACTCGTGGTTGCGGCGACGGAACTCGAAACGCACCGTCGCGGGGTCGACGACGACCGCGCGCGCGACGTCGGCGAAGTACTGCCTGAAGCGTGGATGCGCCTGCTTGCCGGTGAGCACGTCGAACGAGTGGCGGACGTCCTCGGCGGTGACGGGGTCGCCGTTCCAGAAGCGCGCGCGGGGGTTCAGGTGGAAGGTGATCGACAGGCCGTCGTCGGCGAAGCGGATGTCGTCGGCGAGCAGCCCGTACATCGAGAACGGCTCGTCGTCGCTGGCCTCGGCGAGCGTCTCGAACATCAGCGTGCCCAGGCCCGCGGCGGGCAGCCCGCGCAGCGTGAACGGATTGAGCTTGTCGAACGAGCCGTAGCCGGCCAGGTTCAGCGTGCCGCCCTTCGGGGCATCGGGGTTCACGTAGTCGAAGTGCGCGAAGCCGGGCGGGTACTTCGGCGTGTCGCCCCACGCGAGGCCATGGGCGGCGAGCGCCGGGCCGGCCAGGGCGCCCAGCGTCAGCGCCAGAGCAACGCGTGCGACAATCGTCATCGTTGAAGATTCTAGCGGAGACACCCCGTATGGGATTCCTGACCGGAAAGCGCATCCTGATCACCGGCCTGCTGTCGAACCGATCGATTGCCTACGGGATCGCGCGGGCCTGCCGCGACCAGGGCGCAGAGCTCGCCTTCACCTACCAGAACGAGCGCTTCCAGGGCCGCGTCACCGACATGGCGGCCGAGTTCGGCTCGTCGCTGGTCTTTCCTTGCGACGTCTCCGAGGACGCGCAGATCGACGCGCTGTTCGCGTCGCTGCGCCAGGGCTGGGACGGGCTGGACGGCCTGGTCCACGCGATCGCTTTCGCCCCGCGCGAGGCGATCGCCGGCGCATTCCTCGACGGCGCCAGCCGCGAGGCGTTCCGCGTGTCGCACGACGTCTCGGCGTTCAGCCTGGTCGCGCTGGCGAAGGCCGCGCAGCCAATGATGCAGGGGCGCGCGGGCGCGATGCTCACGCTGAGCTACCTCGGCGCCGTGCGCGTGCTGCCGCACTACAACATGATGGGGCTGGCCAAGGCCAGCCTCGAGGCAGCGGTGCGCTACCTGGCCAACGACCTGGGCCCGCAGGGCATCCGCGTCAACGGCATCTCGGCGGGGCCGATCCGCACGCTCGCGGCCAGCGGCATCAAGGATTTCTCGCGCATCCTCGATTTCGTCGGCAGCCATGCGCCGCTGCGACGAAACGTCACGATCGAGGACGTCGGCAACGCCGCGGCCTTCCTGCTGTCGGACCTCGCGGCAGGCATCACCGCCGAGATCACCTACGTCGACGGCGGCTTCAGCCAGGTCGTCGGCGGGATGGAGGTCTAGGGTCGGCACGCGCCCGAACGACCCGCCGCAGGCAGCGCCCCGATGGCGCGCATCCTCGATCGTGTCGCCGACGCTGGCCGACGCCAACACCGGCAACTGGCAGACCGCGCGCCGCTGGGCGCGCTTCCTGCGGCGCGACTTCCGCGTGCGGGTGGCCAGCAGCTGGAACGGCGAGCCCGACGACGCGATGATCGCGCTGCACGCGCGGCGCTCGGCGGCGGCCATCGCCGGATTCGCCGCGACTGGCCGGCCGGTCGCGCTGGTGCTCACCGGCACCGACCTGTACCGCGACATCCGGGGCGATCCCGGCGCGCAACGCTCGCTCGAGCTGGCGAGAAGGCTCGTGGTGCTGCAGCCGCAAGGCCTCGAGGAGCTCGCGCCGTCGCTGCGCGAGAAGACCTCGGTGATCGAGCAGTCGGCGCGGGCCCTGTCGCCGGGCACGCCGCGCCAGCGCACTTTCGACCTGCTGCTGGTCGGCCACCTGCGGCCCGAAAAGGACCCGCTGACGGCGGTGCGGGCGCTCGGGAGGCTGGACGATCCGCCCTCGCGGCGCTTGCGCCTGGTCCACGTCGGCGGCGCGCTCGACGTGGCGCTTGCGCGGCAGGTGCGCGACGCGGCGCGGCGCGACGCGCGCATCGAGTTGCGCGGCCCGCTGCCGCACGCGGCCACGCGCGCGCTGATCCGCCGCGGCCGCGTGCTGCTGCTGCCGTCGCTGATCGAGGGCGGCGCCAACGTGCTGATCGAGGCGGTGACCGCCGGCGTGCCGGTGCTCGCGTCGCGGATCGGCGGTTCGGTCGGGCTGCTGGGCGACGACTACGACGGATTCTTCCCGGTCGGCGACGACTCGGCGCTGGCCGCACTGATCCGGCGCTGCCGCGACGAGCCGCGCTTCCTCGAGCGCCTGCGCGCGCAGTGCGCGCGGCGGGCACGCCGCTTCACCCCCGCGCGGGAGGGGGCGGCCGTGCTCGCGCTGGCGCATAATCTGCTCCCCGGCGGGCGCGCCCGGCGCGCGCCCGCCCCCTCCTCCCGGAAGTCCGAACGATGAACGCACCCGATATCGCGCCGGCGCCGCGACTGACCTCCTTTTCGCACGGCGGCGGCTGCGGCTGCAAGATCGCCCCGGGCGTGCTGTCCGAAATCCTGCAGGGCGCGTCGCGCCTTCCGGTTCCCCCCGAACTGCTGGTCGGCATCGAGAGCTCCGACGACGCCGCGGTCTACCGGCTCAACGACGAGCAGGCACTGATCGCGACCACCGACTTCTTCATGCCGATCGTCGACGACCCGTTCGACTTCGGGCGCATCGCCGCGACCAACGCGATCTCCGACGTCTATGCGATGGGCGGCACGCCGATCATGGCGCTCGCGCTGGTGGCCATGCCGATCGACCGGTTGCCGCTCGACGTGATCCGCCGCATCCTCGAAGGCGGCGAGTCGGTCTGCGCGGCCGCCGGCATTCCGATCGCCGGCGGCCACACGATCGATTCGGTCGAACCGATCTACGGCCTGGTCGTGCTCGGCCTCGCGCATCCCGACCGGATCAAGCGCAACGCGAGCGCGCGACCCGGCGACCGGCTGGTCCTGGGCAAGCCGCTCGGCGTCGGAGTGCTGTCGGCCGCGCTGAAGAAGGGCGAGCTATCCGACCAGGGCTACGCCGCGATGGTTGCCAGCACGACGAAGCTGAACACCCCCGGGCAGGCGCTGTCGAAGCTCGATGCAGTGCACGCGCTGACCGACGTCACCGGCTTCGGCCTGCTCGGCCACCTGCTCGAGATCTGCCATGGCGCGCGGCTGTCGGCGCGCGTGTCCGCGGCGGCGCTGCCCCGGATCGCCGGCGTCGACGACCTGCTCGCCCGCGGCTTCGCCACCGGCGCCTCCGGGCGCAACTGGGACGGCTACGGCCACGAGGTGCGCCTCGCCCCGGGCGTCGACGAACGCCAGCGCACGCTGCTGACCGATCCGCAAACCTCGGGCGGGCTGCTGGTGGCCTGCGCGCCGCACGCAGTCGACGAAGTGCTCGCGATCTTCCGTCGCGACGGCTTCGACGCCGCCTGCGAGATCGGCGAGCTCGCCGTCGGCGAACCCGGCGTCGACGTGGTCGCCTGAGCCGGCGCGAGCGTCGGCGCGTGTGCGCCCCCGCACTCGACCCTTGTCCGGATCGACGATTCCCGCGGTCGAACTGACCGACGTACGCAAGGCGTTCGGCGGGCGCATCGTGCTCGACGGCCTGTGCATGCGGGTGGCGCGCGGCGAGCGCGTGGCGCTGCTCGGCGAGTCGGGAAGCGGCAAGTCGACGCTGCTCAACGTGATCGCCGGGCTCGAGCCGGTCGACGCGGGCACGGTGAGCGTCTCGGGCACGATGGTGTCCGCGCTCGACGCCGACGAGGCGGCGCTGTTGCGGCGCGCCTCGATCGGTTTCGTGTTCCAGGCGTTCCACCTGTTGCCGCACCTCGATGCGGTGCGCAACGTCGCCGTGCCGCTGCTGCTCAACGGCGTCGCGGCGGGCGCGGCGCTCGAGCAGGCTGCGGCGATGCTCGAGCGCGTCGGGCTCGGCGGGCGGGCCGGCGCCTGGCCGCGGCAGCTCTCGGGCGGCGAGCAGCAGCGCGTCGCGCTGGCGCGCGCGCTCGTGCACCGGCCGTCGCTGGTGCTCGCCGACGAGCCCACCGGCAACCTCGATCCGGCCACCGCCGCCCAGGCGCTCGCGCTGATCGCGTCGCTGGTCGACGCCAGCGGCGCGGCGCTCGTGATGGTCACGCATTCGGCGCAGGCGGCGGCGATCGCACACCGCCGCCTGCGCCTCGACGCGCGGGGCCTGCACGCCGACGACGGGGGGTCTCCGTGACCGGGGCATCGTCGACCGAAGCTCCCTCGCCGCGTGGGCGCGCCGGCGACGGCCGGCTCGCGCTGCTCGGCTGGCTGTGGCGCGCGCAGGCCCGCGCGCAACCCGGACGGGCACTGACGGCAGTGCTCGCGATCGCCGTCGGCGTCGCGCTCGCGCTCGCGATTCACCTGGTCAACCGGTCGGCACTCGAGGAGTTCGCCACGGCGATGTCGACGGTCAACGGCGAGGCGCAGGCGCAGGTCGCCGCGCGCGCAGGCAGCTTCGACGAAGCGCTGTATGCGCGGCTGGCCGCCGACGCGGGCGGCGCGTCGGTGAGCCCGGTGATCGACGCGACGTTCGCGCTCGCCGACCGGCCCGCCGCGACGCTGCGGGTGATCGGACTCGACGTGTTCCGCGCTGCCGACGTGACTCCGGCGCTGCTGCCAGCCGCGAGCGCGACCGAGGACGCCGGCGCTGCATCGCCGCTCTTTGCCGACGACACGGTATTCCTGTCGAACGCCGCGCTGTCGACGCTCGGCCTCGCCGAAGGCGACACACTGAGGTTGCGCGTCGGCACCCGCGTGGTCGCGCTGCGCATCGCAGGCAACCTGCCCGGAGTCGCGGCCGGGCAACGGCTCGCCGTCATGGACCTCGGCGCGATGCAGTGGCGCCTGGGCTGGCTCGGCCGTCTTTCGCGACTCGACCTGCGCTTTCCCGACGGCAGCGACCTCTCGCGCATCCGCGCTCGCTGGGAGGCCCGCCTGCCGCCGGATGCCGCCTGGACCGCGCCCGACGCGAGCCGCCAGCGCATGTCGAACCTCTCGCGCGCGTATCGCGTGAACCTGAGCATGCTCGCGCTGGTCGCGCTGTTCACCGGCGGCTTCATCGTCTACGCGACGCTGGCGCTCGGTGTCGCCCGCCAGCAGCGCGAACTGGCGTTGCTGGGCGTGCTCGGCGCGCGCTCGCGGCTCGTCGTCGCGCAGGTGCTCGGCCAGGGGCTGCTCCTGGGCGCCGCCGGCGCGGCACTCGGCGCGCTCGCCGGCATCGGCCTGGCCATCGTGCTGCTGGCGTGGGTCGGCGGCGACCTCGGCGGCGGCTACTTCGCGGGCAGCCGGCCAGCCCTGGCGATCGACGCACCGTCGCTGGCCGCCTTCTTCGCCGCCGGCGTGTTGACCGCGCTGCTGGGCGCGCTGGTGCCTGCGCTCGCCGTGAGCCGCATGCCGGGCGCGCGCGCGCTGCGCGCAGGCAGCGTCGAGGAGACGCTTCAGGTGCGAAGCGGCCTGGCCGGGCTGGCGTGGCCGCTCGCGTGCTTCGCGCTGGGCGCGGTGGCGCTGGCGCTGCCACCGGTCGACGGCCTGCCCTGGCCTTCGTATGCGGCGATCGCCGCCTGGCTCACCGGCGGCATCGCGCTGGTGCCGCGCGTGGTGGCAGCGTGTTCGCGCGTCGTCGCGCGGGTCGCCTCGACGCGCGCCGTCGGGCCGATCGCGTGGCTGGCGGCGTACCGGCTGCACGGCGCGCCCGCGAGCGCGTCGGCCGCGATGTCCGGGATCGTCGCCAGCGTCGCGCTGGCCGGCGCGATGGCGATCATGGTGTCGAGCTTCCGCGATTCGGTCGACCGCTGGCTGGCCGTCGTGCTTCCGGCCGATGCCTACGTGCGCATCGCCAGCGGCGCGGCCAGCGCGGCGATCGATCCCACCCTCCGGGAGCGACTCGCCCGCGCGCCGGGCGTCGCTCGCGCGGAGTTCTCCAGGAATCTCGAGCTGACGCTGGACACGTCGCGTCCGCCGCTGGTGCTGATCGCGCGCCCGCTGGACCCGCAACACCCCGAGCGGCGGCTGGCGATCACCGGCGAGCTGCGCGCGACGCCACCCGGCGACGTCGCGGTCTACGTGAGCGAGGCCGCGGCCGACCTGTACGGCTGGGCTCCGGGGCGCCGCATCGAGCTTCCGCTGCCGTCGGCCGCGACGCAGCGCTTCTTCGTCGCCGGGGTGTGGCGCGACTACGCGCGCCAGCACGGTGCAGTGGTGCTCGACGCCGCCGACTATCGCGCGCTGACCGGCGACGCATCGGCCAGCGACGCCGCGCTGTGGTTCGAGGCGACGCAGCCGCCCGCTGCGGCGATCGCGCGGCTGCGCGACTCGCTGTCGGACGTCGCCGGGCTCGAGCTTCGCGCCACCGGCGAGCTGCGCGCGCTGTCGCTGCGCATCTTCGATCGGAGCTTCGCGGTCACCTACGCGCTCGAGGCGATCGCGATCGTGGTCGCGCTGTTTGGCGTCGCGTCGGCGTGGGCCGCGGAGGGACTGGCGCGCGCGCGCGAGTTCGGCGTGCTGCGCCACCTCGGCCTTCGCAGGCGCGAGGTGGCGTCGCTGTTCGCCGTCGAGGCGACGCTGCAGATCGGCATCGCGACCGCCTGGGGAACGCTGCTCGGCGCGACGATCGCGATGGTCCTGATCCGCCGCGTCAATCCACAGTCGTTCCACTGGACCATGGAGGTGTCCTGGCCGGCGGGCCTGCTGGCGCTCGCGGCGGCGGCGCTGCTCGCACTCGGCGTCGGCGCGGCGGTGCTCGCGGCGCGCTCGGCGATGTCCGACGCGCCGGTGCGCGCGCTGCGGGAGGACTGGTGAGCGCGCTCGCGAACGCTGCGCGCAGGCACCTGCTCGCGGCGCTGGCGCTGTGCGCGGGCGCCGCGGGCGCGGGGAGCGCGACGCGTGCGAAGGCCGCAGCCGCCGACGCCGCCTACTATCCGCCCGTCGAGCGTGGCGCGGCGCTCGTCTTTCCGCGCGACCACGGCGCGCATCCCGCCTGGCGCACCGAGTGGTGGTACCTGACCGGCTGGCTGCGCCGCCTCGACGGCCCGCATCGCGGCGAACCGCTCGGCGTGCAGGTCACCTTCTTCCGTTCGCGCACGCGCCACGACGCCGCGAACCCCAGCCGCTTCGCGCCGACCCAGCTGCTGCTCGCGCACGCCGCGCTGGCCTTGCCCGAACGCGGCCGGCTGCTGCACGCGCAGCGCGCCGCGCGCGAGGGGTTCGGGCTGGCCGGCGCGTCGGTGCACGACACCGACGTGCACGTCGGACGGTGGTCGCTCGGGCGTGACGCCGCCGATCGCTATCGTGCCCGCATCGAAGACCGGCAGTTCTCGCTGGCGCTCGAGGCCGCGCCCCAGGGCCCGCCGGCGCTGCAAGGCGACGGGGGCTTCTCGCGCAAGGGCCCGGCCGAGCGGCAGGCGAGCCGGTACTACAGTCGGCCGCAACTGCGCACGACCGGCGAGTTCCGCGTCGACGGCGCGCGCGTCGGCGTCGAGGGCGTCGCCTGGCTCGACCACGAGTGGTCCAGCGAGATCCTCGATGCCGTCGCCGACGGATGGGACTGGGTCGGCCTGAACCTCGACGACGGCTCGGCGCTCGCCGCGTTCAGGATCCGGCGCCGCGACGGCGGCGTCGCGTGGTCGTATGCGCGCTGGTTCGCGCCGGGCGGCGCGGCGCCCTCCGCGCCCGATCCGGCCGTGCGCTTCGTGCCGTCGCGCAGCTGGACCTCGCCGCGCACGGGCGCCCGCTATCCGGTGGCGATGCGGCTCGAGGTCGGGGCGCGCACGCTCGAGCTCGAGCCGCTCTTCGACGACCAGGAACTCGACGCGCGCGCCAGCACCGGCACGATCTACTGGGAGGGTGCGGTGCGCGTGTTCGAGGCCGGCCGCGAGGTCGGACGAGGCTACCTGGAGCTGACCGGCTACGCAGGCGCGCTGCGCCTGTAGCGCCGATTCACGCTCGCCGCGAGGCTCGAGCTAGCGGCCCTCGACCGCCGCCACCCGTGCCCCCGGCCACGCCAGCAGCGCGGCCGCCGCGAGGCTCGCGAGACCCGCGAACAGACCCACCGCGGGAAACCCGAAGCGCTCGAACAGGAGCACGGCCGGCGGCGAGAACAGCGTGACACCGAGGTAGGTCGCGCCGCTCAACATCGCGGTCACCACGCCGCGCAGCTCGGGAATCTGCTCGGTGGCCAGCGACGTGATCGCCGTGAAGAACACGCCCTGCACGCATCCCCAGGCGATCACGCCCGGCACCAGCAATGCCGGCGTGCCGACCAGCCAGGGCAGCCCCGACAGCACGGGGCCCAGTACGGCCAGCGAGGCGACGGCGCTGCGCGTCTTGCCGGCGCGATCGATCAGGCGCCCGTTCAGCGTGACGATCAGCAGCCCCACGCCGTACGCGGCGATCGCCAGGCCGGCAGGCGCCGCGCCCCAGTCGTTGGCGCGCCGCATCTCGCTGCCGAGGAACGCGTAGACCGCGTAGAAGGCGCCCATGTCGATGCCGTTGACGACCAGCACGACCAGCGTCGCGCGGTGCGACACGACGCGGCGCAGGCTCGGTCCGACCGGAAGCTCGGTGGCCGCCGAGTGGGTCGCGCCCGGGCCTGGCCTCGGCGCGAACGCCAGCAGCACCGCAGTGAGCAGCGCCGCCGCAGCCAGTGCGCCGAACGCGGCCTGCCAGCCGATCGTCTGCGACGCAATCGCCATCAGCGGCACCACCAGCAGGATCGCGATCGACCAGCCGCTGACGATGCGGCCCATCACCTGCCCGCGATGCGCGAAGCTCGACAGGTCGCCCGCGTACGCGTAGGTGGCGGGAATCACCGCGCCGGTCGCCGCGCCGGCGAGCAGCGTGAGCGCGAGCAGCGCGTCGAAACGACGTGTCCACCCGGCCAGCAGCCAGACCAGCGCGAACAGCAGCAAGCCTGCGACGATCACGCGCGCCCGCGGCAGGCGCCGCGCGAGCAGCCCGACCGTCGGCGCCACGATCGCCATCGACAGGCTGTAGACGCCGATCAGGCGCCCCGCGCGCGCCGGCGCGATGCCGAAGGCCGCAGCGATGTCCGACAGCAGCGGCGAGATCGCGAAGATGGTCGCGCCGACCGTCGCGACGGCCGCGGTCAGGCCGGCGAGCAGCAGCGGATATCGGTCGGCGCTCTTCGGGCCGGCCGCGCCGGGCATCGCGTTCTCCTCGTGCCCGGCGCGCTCAGCGCACCAGCTGGTTGATCTCGATGATCGGCAGCATCACCGCGAGGACGATGACGAGCACGACCGCGCCCATCAGCAGGATCAGCAGCGGCTCGAGCAGGCTGGTGAGCGTGAGCGCGCGCCGCTCGGTCTCCTGCGACAGCGTGGTCGCGGTGCGCTCGAGCATCTGCGGCAGCTCGCCCGTGGCCTCGCCGCTGGCAATCATGTGGATCATCATCGGCGGGAACTGCCCGCCCGCCTTCAGCGCGCGCGACAGCGGGGACCCCTCCCTCACCCGCGAGATCGCGTCCTGCACGTTCGTCTTCATCGACTCGTTCGACAGCGTGCGCGCGCCGGCCTCGAGCGCGCGGATCAGCGGCACGCCGCTGTTCGTGAGGATGCCCAGCGTCGAGGCGAAGCGCGCGGTGTTCAGGCCGCGGATCAGCCGGCCGGCGATCGGCATCGCCAGCATCCGGCGGTCCCAGGACAGGCGGAACGTCGGCGCGCGCAACGCGAGGCGGAAAGCGACGAAGGCCGCAACCAGCAGCGCAAGGAGCCAGAGCCCCCACTCGCGCACGAAGTCCGACGTGGCGATCAGCGCGACGGTGAGGAAGGGCAGCTGCTGGCGGGTCTGCGTGAACACGCCGACCACCTGCGGCACGACGTAGGTGAGCAGCGCGACGATCACCAGCGTCGCCACCGCGGTGACGATCGCCGGATACGTGAACGCGAGCATGATCCGCTGCGACAGCGCGGTGCGCGATTCGACGTAGTCGGCCAGCCGGTTCATCACCAGCGCCAGGTCGCCCGACTGCTCGCCCGCCGCCACCAGCGCCCGGTAAACGTCGGGGAAGTCGCGCGGATACTTCGCCAGCGCCTGCGCGAGCGTCTGCCCGCCGATCACTTCGCTGCGCACCGCCGCGAAGCGGTCGCGCACCACGTGCCGGTCGGCCTGCTCGACCACGGCGTTGAGCGCCTGCTCGATCGGCAGGCGCGCCGACAGCAGGCTCGCCAGCTGGCGCGTGGCGAGCGCGAGTTCCGCCGCCCCGAGCTTGCCGGTGAGCACGCGCAGGCCGGCGCTTGCGCCAGTCGGCTGGACCGGGTTCAGCTCGAGCGGCGTGAGCCCGCGCTCGCGCAGCAGGTTGCGCGCGTGCCGCGGCGAATCGGCGTCGATGATCCCGCGCGCGAGCTGGCCCGAAGGCTCGGCGGCTTCGTAGCGGTAGGCCGGCACGATGCGATGGCGGCGGTCGCGCGGTCAGTCGCGCGTCACGCGCACGACCTCGTCGGCCGACGTGACACCGGCCTCGACCCAGCGGCGACCGTCGTCGCGCATCGACAGCATGCCGCCGCGCAGCGCCGCCGCGCGGATCTCGGTCTCGGCCGCGTTGCGGTGAACGAGCTCGCGGATCCCGTCGTCGACGGTGAACAGCTCGTAGATGCCGGTGCGGCCCTGGAAGCCCGTCCGGTTGCACGACAGGCAGCCCACCGCGCGCCAGCCGCGGGTGACCGGATCGGGTTGCCGGCACTGCGTGCACAGCTTGCGCACCAGCCGCTGCGCGACCACGCCGAGCAGCGACGACGACAGCAGGAACGGCTCGATCCCCATGTCGATCAGCCGCGTGACCGCCGAGACCGCGTCGTTCGTGTGCAGCGTGGCCAGCACCAGGTGGCCGGTGAGCGACGCCTGCACCGCGATCTGCGCGGTTTCGAGGTCGCGGATCTCGCCGATCATCACGACGTCGGGATCCTGCCGCAGGATCGAGCGCAGCGCCTTCGCGAAGGTCATGTCGATGCGTGCGTTGACCTGCGTCTGGCCGATGCCCTCGAGGTCGTACTCGATCGGATCCTCGACCGTGAGGATGTTGGTCGTCGACGAATCGAGCCGCCCGAGTGCGGCGTACAGCGTGGTCGTCTTGCCCGAGCCGGTCGGCCCGGTCACGAGCACGATGCCGTGCGGCTGGTGGACGAGCCGATCGAACGCCGTCAGCGTGCCGGGGCTCATGCCCAGCTTGGCGAGGTCGAGCCGGCCGGCTTCCTTGTCGAGCAGCCGCAGCACCGCGCGCTCGCCGTGCCCGGTAGGCAGCGTCGAGACGCGCACGTCCATCGGCCGCCCGCCGATGCGCAACGTGATGCGGCCGTCCTGCGGCAGGCGCTTCTCGGCGATGTCGAGTTGCGCCATGATCTTGATCCGCGAGATGAGCGCCGCGTGCAACTCGCGGCGCGGACGGACCACGTCGCGCAGCGTGCCGTCGATGCGGAAGCGCACCAGCGAGGTCGTCTCGAACGGCTCGATGTGGATGTCGGACGCGCCGTCGCGGCTCGCCTGCGTGAGCAGCGCGTTGATCATCCGGATGATCGGCGCGTCGTCCTCGGCCTCGAGCAGGTCCTCGATCTTCGGGATGTCCTGCAGCAGGCGCGACAGGTCGAGGTCGCTCTCCACCTCGTCGACCACCGACGCGGCCGACCCCTCCTGCTGCGAATAGGCACGCGAGATCGCCGCGGCGAGCTCGGCCTCGGGCTTGTGCACCGTGACCAGCCGCAGCGGCAGCGTGCGCGAGAGCTCGGCCAGCGCCTGGCGCGGCGTGCGGTCGCCGATCCACACCTCGACCGCGTCGCCCGACACGCCGGTGACGAGCACCTGGTGCGTGCGGGCGAATCCGTAGGGGACGTAGCGGGCCGGCGAGACGGTGGCCATGGGCTCGGCGCTCAGTCGCTGCGCGCGGGGACCAGCGACGTGCCGGGACGCAGCGGCACGACGACCTCGTTCGGCGCGGTCTGGATGACGGTGCTGGGCCGCGATGCCGACACCGGAGCGGGCGCCTGCGTCGCCATGTCGGCGGCAGCCGGAGCGACCGAGCCCTGCGGAGCGGCCGGACCCTGCGGCGCTGCCGAGCCTTCCGGGGCCGGACCTGCGGGCGCCTTGGGCGAGCGCGCCGGCGGCGACGGCATCGGCGGCATCGGGTCCGGTTTCATGTCGGGAAGCGCCCAGTGCGACGGCAGCGCCGAGTCGCCGCGCACGCCCCGGATGTAGTCGTAGCGATCCGCAGTGATGCCGTGCGCGTCGGCGCCGTCGCGGACGATCACCGGCCGCAGGAACACCAGCAGGTTGGTCTTGACGCGCTTGCGCGAGTCGTAGCGGAACAGCTGCCCGACGACCGGCACGTCGCCGAGCCCGGGCACCTTGTCCTCGTTGCCCTCGATCCTCTCCTCGATCAGGCCGCCGAGCACGATGATCTGCCCGTCGTCGACCAGCACGTTGGACTCGATCGCGCGCCGGTTCGTGATGATGCCCGCCGACAGCGTCGTGCTCTGGACGCTGGACACTTCCTGGAAGATCTGCAGCTTGACGGTGCCCGATTCGGACACCTGCGGCTTGACGCGCAGCGTCGTGCCGACGTCCTTGCGCTCGATGGTCTGGAACGCGTTGAGCGAGGCGCCAGTGGTCGCGTTCGTCGAGTACTGCCCGGTCACGAACGGCACGTTCTGGCCGATGACGATGCGTGCCTCCTCGTTGTCGAGGGTCAGCAGGTTGGGCGTCGCCAGGATGTTCGCGTTGGCGCCGCTCTGCAGCGCCCGCGCGAGAAAGCCCAGGTTGAGGATCTCGCCCACGCCGGGGACGTTGATCGTGCCGCGCACCACCCCGAGGTTCAGGCCGGTGCCGACCGAGCCGACGTTGGCGGCGACGTCGAGGATGTTCGAGCCGGTGCCGCGCGCCGGCAGGTTGGTGCCGCCGATGACCCGCGTCGAGCCCTGCGGCGATCCCAGGAACTGCCACTGCACGCCGAGCTCGGCGGCCTTCTCGGCGCTGATCTCGACGATCAGCGACTCGATGAACACCTGCGCGCGTCGCGCGTCGAGCTTGTCGATCACGGCGCGCAGGTTGCGGTAGACCGGCTCGGGCGCGGTGATGATCAGCGAGTTCGTCGCCGGATCGGCCGCGATGATCGCGCCGCCCGCGTTCACGGTGACCGGCGCGCTGCTCGAGGGCTGAAGCGGCGACGTGGCCGCGGTCTGCCCCTGCGTGCCCATCTGGCCGGTCTGCAGCGCCGAGCCCTGCGGCATCTGCGACGGCGGCGTCTGCGAGGTCGTCAGCGGGCCGGACGAGCCGCCGCCCCCGCCCTCGCCGCCCAGCACGCCGCGCAGCGTCTGCGCGAGCTTCACCGCCTCGGCGTTGCGCAGGTAGACCACGTTGATGTTGCCGGGCCTGGCGCTCGGCTGGTCGAGCCGCGCGATCAGGCTCTTGGCCAGGTTCAGCCTGGCCGGGCTGGCAGCGCGGATCAGGATGGAGTTCAGCCGCGGATCGGCGAGCACGGCGACCCGCTGGCCCGGGTCGACCTGCGCGCCGGGGCCGCCGCGCGAGGCATCCTCGAGCAGGCGCGACACCGCGACGGCGATGTCGCTGGCCACCGCGTATTCGACCGGCACGACCTCGACTTCGCCGGTCGACGGACTGTCGAGCGTCGCGACGATCCGCGCGATCCGCTGCAGGTTGGCCGCGTAATCGGTGACGACCAGCGAGTTGTTGTTCGGATACGCGACGATCGTGTTGTTGGGCGAGATCAGGGGCCGCAGCACGGGCACCAGGTTGGTGGCCGACTCGTAGTTGAGCCGGAAGATCTGCGTCACCACCTGGTCGCCGGCCGCCGACGGGGCCCGGCCCGCGGTCACCGGCGTCGCCTGCAGCTTCGCGTCGGCCTCCGGAACGATCTTCGTGAGCGTCCCGGTCTCGACGACCGCGAAGCCCTGCGAACGCAGCGCCGCCTGCAGCAGCTGCCACGCCTGCGCGCGCGTCACCGGGCGCGGCGTCTCGAGGGTCATCTTGCCGCGCACGCGCGGATCGATGACGAAGGTGCGGTTGAGCAGGTGCCCGAACGCGCCGACCACCGAATCGACGTCGGCATCCTTGAAGTTCAGCGTGACGGTGTCGTTCGCCGCGCCGTTGGCCGCGGCCGGCGCGGACGCCGGCTGGGCCTGGGCGGGCGCCACGCCGACCGCGCAGGCCAGCGCCAGCGCGCCGCCCGCAGCGACGCGCAGCGCGAGCGCGCGGATCCGTCGCAGCGGCAGCCCGCCGACCGGCGGATGCGCGGGCCTGTGCCCGCCTCGGTTATGCACGCTCATGCCCCTATTTTAATGATCGTCTTCTCGCCATCCCGTCGGCCGATCAAGCCGAGGAACGAATTCAGGCTTGCCTGGGCCGCCGGGTCGGCGCTGGCCTCCGCGGTGAATCGCAGCCCGCCCTGCGCGCTGAAGGTGCCGCTGCCCTGCAAGCGCAGCGGGCCGGCCAGCGTCTGGATGCCGAGGTCGGCCTGCCCGCCCCGGCCGATGATCTCGACGCGGTAGCTGCCCAGCGGCCGGACCGGAGTCATCGCCGAAGAGGCGTCGCGCAGCTCGATCTGCGCCCGACCTTCCAGTCCACCTTGCTTGAGTGTCAGGTTCTCCCAGCGCAGGCTCAGCGCGCCGGACGGCCGCAAGGTATTCCAGGGCGAGCCCATGCGGCCGAGTTCGACCGAGGGCAGCGCCAGCGAGCCGCCCCCCACCCGGATTTCGCCGTACCCGCCCTGGACCCGAACCGGCTGGGTCATGCCATCGACGCGGATCGACGCATCGACCTGGCCGATCAGCAGCGGCAACTGGCGCAGTCCCCAGTCTATCCGACCCGGCACCGCAACGCCGGGCACCGATTGCTGCCCGCCCGCCTCTGCGCCGGTATCCACCAGCACCAGCCGGCCCGAGCCGCGCCAGATCGTTCCGTCCGTCTCGGCCAGGCGCATCCGCCCGCTGGTGGCGCGCTCGATCGCGCGGTCGGCGAAACTGGCCGGCGCCGCGGCGATCAGCGTCAATGCCGCGCCGACCAGGCCCGCCAGCGCGTAGGCCACCATTCGCCCCGGGCGCATCCGCATCATCGGGCCTCCCGGCGAGGCATTTCGAGCGCCAGGCGCACCGACACCACCCCGATGCCGGTTTCGCGCGTCACGGCGGCGTCGACGACGCGCAGGCGGGTCTCGCGCGCGGCGGCATCGAGCCAGGCGAGCCAGGCGGCGTAGGGGACGCTCTTGAAGCGCAACTCGAACAGGTTGCCGGTGAGCGTGAGCTGGGCCAGCGCAGGCTTCAGGCCCGCACCTTCGATCGACTTCTCGAGCTGCGCCCTCACCGCCTGCGGCGAATCGCTTCCGGCGGGGACGGTGCCGAGCCGGCGTGCCTCGTCGGCCATCTGCTCGACTTGCGCCAGCTGCGGCGCATCGCGGGCAGCTCGGACTGCAGGCGCTGCCGCCCGGCCCAGGCGGGCTCGAACAGCAGCAGCCAGACCGCCGCGGCGGCCAGCAGCACGGCGCCCGCGACCACGATGCGTCGCTCGCGCGGCGTCATCAGTTGCCACCTCTGGAGCAGGGTTTCGAGCATCGCCTCGCCCCGCTCAGCGCAACAACGCGACGGTCGCAGTCGGCTCGCGCTCGCCGTCGAACTTCACCGACAGCCCCTGCCGCTGGCTGTCGCGCAGCAGCAGGTCGCGCACCGATCGCGCCTCGTAGAAGCCGGGCTGGAAGCGCACCCTGAGGCGACCGTCGCGATACTCGACGCTCGCCAGCGAATCGGTGGCCTGTCCGCCCAGCGCCAGCGCGAAGCGGGTGAGCAGCGGTACGAAATCGTCGGGGCCGGCCTGGCCCGCGCGGGTGCGCAGGCTGGCGACTTCGCGCTGCATCTGCAGCAGCGGATCGACGACCAGCTGTGTGTTCGGAAACGCCTGCCGGAAGCTTCGCTCGACCTGCGCCTTCAGCGCGTCGCGCTCCTGCGCGAGCGCGCCCCAGTGCAGGTTGAGTCCGAGCAACGCCGCGGCCAGGCTGGCGCCGCCGAAGATGGCCGGCACGCGCCAGGCGCGCCAGTCGATGTCCGCGAACCAGCGGCCCGCGGCGTTGCCGCGGCGCGCGCCGAGCAGGTCGAGGGGCGCCGGCAGCGGAAACGGCAGCGCACGGATGTCGGCGTCGAAGCCGGCGCGCGAAGCCGCCTTGAGCACCGGCGTCTGCCAGCTCGCATCCTCGACGAACACCGCCAGGCGACGCCGCAGCCGGGGCGGCTCCGACGGCAATTCGCGCGCCGCGAGACCCAGGACGGCGTCGCCATGGGCGGCCCCGGCCGTGGCCACCGCGGGCTCGGCATCGGCAGCCTGCGGCGCGAACGGCGCCGTCGGCGCTCCCGCGCTCGCCAGCATCGCCACGATCGCCTCGGCGCGGAAGTCGGAATCGGGCGAAGCCCCCCAGCCGATGCCGTCGAGCAGGCCGGTACGCAACGCCAGGCCGTCGTTCAGGCAGGCGAGCGCGGTCCGATCGGCGCCGACCGGCAACGCCAGCTGTGCTGGCCACGCGCCCTGGACCGCGATGCCGCGGCGCTCGAACGCGCCGACCACGAACTCGAGCCAACCGCGGTCGATCGCCGCGACCAGGCGGCGTCCCTCGCTGCCGACCCGCGGGCCGACCGCATAGGCGCAGGTCTGCGGGTCCTGCAGCAGCATCTCCTCGACGATGTTGGGCAGCGCCTGCTGAAGACGCGCCCCGGAAAGCGCCGGAACGGAGACCTGCAACAGGTTGACGTCGCGCGCGTCGAAGATCAGCGTGGCCGTCTTGAGCACCGGCAGCGCGTCGAGGCTCACGCGCACGTAGCGGGCCGTGCTCGCGCTGCCGAACACGGTCACCGGCAGCCCGCCCGGGTTCGCCGCGCCGCCGACCTTGTCGGACACCGCCACCGGCAACATCGCGAGCAGCACCGGC
Source organism: Burkholderiaceae bacterium (assembly GCA_046347945.1). Taxonomy (GTDB): domain Bacteria; phylum Pseudomonadota; class Gammaproteobacteria; order Burkholderiales; family Burkholderiaceae_E; genus Zeimonas. Next base: position 20,874 of record JAXMFB010000014.1, on the reverse strand, counting down.
TCGGTCGCGAACGCCCGCTCGCCGATCGCGCGCGGCGGCACCCAGACGATCGCCTGGCCCTTTCTCAGTACCTGTGCTGCCATATGAGTTCCACGCGGCTGGCGCCGCGGTACAGGAGCGCTTCGCTCTGCGACTCGACCCGTCCGAAGCGTACCATCCCCCTCACGAGAAAGAAGTCCGAGCCGACGGACAGCAGATTGGCCGGCAGCGCCGGCGAACCGTCGAAGCGCGACCGGGCGACGTCCAGGCTCGCGAAGAAGGTTCGCGCGCGCGCGCCTTCGACGAAGCGTCGCGCCGCCTGCAGGTCGACGTCGGCCACCTCGGCGGCCAGCACCTCGGGTGGCGCGGTGTTGATGTTGACCTTCGTGTTCTCGGTGACGAACTCGGCCGCGCCGCTGCGAACGCGCTTGGGCAGGAAGATGACGAACGGCTCGAGTGCGGTGATCGTCGCCTCGTCGAAACCGGGCACGGTACGCAGGTCGGCCAGCTTGAGCAGCGGCAGCGCCGACGCCGGCGCACGCTTGCCCTGCGCCAGCGGCGGGTAAGCCTGTTGCAGCCGCGCCTGCAACAGGCCGGCCAGGTTCTCGGGGCGGCCGACGATCGCCAGCAGCCGCTCGAAGGCTTCGCGATGCACGGCCGACGGCAGCCCGTCGATCACCAGGTTGTTCAGGTTCATCCGCGCCTGCGCGTCGAACATCTGCCCGGCCATCCGCGCCTTGGCTCCGGTGTCCGTCAAGCGCGCGCCGCCGGTCACCGTCTCGTCGAGCACGGTCTCGGCCACCGGCGTCGCCCAGAGTTCGGCCAGGTGGTCGACGGCACCGGTGCTGGCCCGGTCGACCCGCAACACGACCGACGCCCAGTCGAGCACCGCCGTCTCGATCCAGCGCATCTGCGCGAGCGCGAGCCGGTTCTCGACCGAGCGCACGGTGACGTGCTCGCGCCAGAACAGGCTGCTCACGATCAAGGTCGCCAGCGTGATCACCAGCAGCACGCTGATGATCGCCACGCCCGCCTGCGCGGTTCGCGGGCGGCCCGCCGCGGCACGCGTGCGCACGCTCAGTCCGCCACCGCGAAGACGCGCACGATGCGCTCGCCGCGACGCACCAGCGTCAGCTCGACGCCGGTGAGCTGCGGCACCACGGGGCGCACCGCCGCGGGCTGCGCGGCCGCTGCCGCCGGCAGTTGTGCGGCCACCAGCAACAGGGCGAGCGCCGCCGCCGGCAGCCAGCCGCGGCCGTCGAGCCAGCCGCGAAACTCCATCGCCTGCACGTCGCGCATGATCGGCTGCCTGGTGAAGGGCGTCGCCGGCACCTTCTGCGCGCCGTCGGGAGACGGCGCCGCCCAGAGACTGAAGCCTCGCTCGAAGACCCCGTCGCGCAGTCGGTAGACCACGCGCTGGACCTGGACCGCGTCCGACCCGCGCGTCTCGCGAAGCAGCCCGAGCGATGGCGGCTCGCGCTCGCCGGCCCTCGAGAACGTGATCGAGGGCGCGGCAAGCCCGAGCAGGCGGATCGGCCACGACCGGCGCAGGTCTTCCTCCATCTGCGTCATCGCGACCGTGAGCGAGCGCAGGTCGTCGGACGTCGAGACGATCCGGTCGCGCCCGCGCAGCACCGATTCCATTCCGCGCCACGTGAGCACCGCCAGCACCGACAGCAGGGCGACGGCCACCAGCAGTTCGAGCAGCGTGAAGCCGCGGACGGGGCGTCGACGGCTCACGGCAGCCTCGTCGAGAACCCGACCAGCCGGGCGAGGCGGAACGTGCCATCCTCGTTGAAGACGCTCACCTCGACCCGGCGAAACAGCGGGTTGGGCGTCTGGATCACGTCCTCGCGGCACACCATGACCACGTTTGCCTGGCTGCAGTCGTACTGGCGCCTGCCGGCGTTGGGCCATTCGTGGGCGATGCGGATCTGCGCCAACCGGTTCTCGGCGCTCCACTGCGCCAGCGTGCGGCTGCGCAGGTCGGCACTGTTCACCGCCAGCGACGCCGTCGCGCGGATCGCAGCCATCAGCGCGACCGCGGCGAGCGTCATCGCGATCAGCACCTCGATCAGCGTGAACCCGCGCCCGCGCCGGGCGTCATGGCGCTCGGTCCCCGGGCGTCCGTCCCGGACTCGGACTGGAAGGCGCCGGACCTTCATCAGCGCACCTCGAAGGCGCCCAGGCCGTTGGCGACGATCGCCGCGCTCGTGTCGCCGCGGCTCAGGTGCAGCACGAACGGCGCGTCGATCTGGTCGCGGCCGAACTCGATCTCGCGCCGACCGTCGGCACGCTCGACGCGCAGCCGCGTCGGCTGTTCCCAGTTGCGCTCGCGCAGGTCGCGATCGTCGAGCACCGGTTGCCAGCGACGCTCGCGCCAGACGAAGAAGCCGTAGCGCTCGTCGTCGGCCTCGAAGCGGATCGGCGCGCCGCGCACCTGCGCTTCCTCGCGCGCGAGCACCAGCAGTTGCGACAGCCGCTCGGCCTCGAAGCGCAGGCTGCGGTCGAAGCCGCCGATCGACAGCGACACGATGCCGATGAGCACGCCGGCGATCACCATCGCGACGAGCAGTTCGAGCAACGTGAAGCCCGTCTCGCGCGGCCGGGCATCGAAGACCGGCCGGTTCACGCGCTGCATGGCCTTCCGCGTCTTCGTGGGACGCCGTGTGGGGCGCCGGCTACCGGTTCAGCGACCAGTTGCCGATGTCTGCGGCAACGCCCTCGCCGCCGGGTTGCCCATCGGCGCCCAGGCTGAACACGTCGATCTCGCCGCGCACACCCGGGTTCAGGTACTGGTAGGGCTTGCCCCAGGGATCGACCGGGGCCTGCTTCAGGTAGGCCTTCCAGTTCGGCGGCAGCGGTTCGACCGTCGGACGCTGCGCGAGCGCGGCCAGCCCCTGGTCGGTGGTCGGGTAACGCTGGTTGTCGAGCCGGTAGAGATCGAGCGCCTGGAGGATCTGCGCGATCTCGGTCTGCGCGGCCTTGACCCTCGCCTCGTCCGGCTTGCTCATGATGCGCGGCACTGCGATGGCGGCCAGGACCCCGAGGATCACGATCACGACCATGATCTCGATCAGCGTGAAGCCGCGCTGGCGCGCTTGCGGCCTTCGATCGGCCGACGGACGGTGCATCGATACTCCGGAAAAGTGCCTTGACGACTCGGGCTATGATACCAGTGGATCTCCGCACCCTCCCCACCCACCGAGATGCGCTTCAAACGAACGGTCGCCTCGCGCCGATGGACGCCGCTGGCAGCCTCGCTCGCCATGTTCGCGCTGCTGTGCGCGACGATCGCCTATTGGGCGCTGCAACTGTTCTCTCCGGCGGTTCCGATCGCGCCGGCCGGCTCGCTGGCCGACCAGCGCGACGTCCCCGATCTCGTCGCGGCAGGCAGGCTGTTCGGCATGCCGGTCGGCGGCCGTGGCGCGGCGCAGGTAGCCGTGGTGTCCAGCATCCAGGTGCTCGGCGTCGCGGCGAGCGAGGTTCGCGGCAGCGCGGTCCTCGTGGTCGACGGCAAGCCGCCGAAGGCCTTCATGGTGGGCGACGCAGTGGGCGCCGACGCGAAGCTGGTCGAGGTACGCTCCGACGCCGCGATCATCGAGCGCAACGGCGCGCGGGTCGAGTTGCCCGCACCGCAGCGCCCGTCGGTCGCGACGCTCTCGAGCGGCCCGGCGCGCGCCGATGCGAACTCGGCCGCCGTTGCTCCGCCGGTGCCCACCGCAGCAGCCGCGCCGCCCCCGACGGTCGCCGCCCCGCCGCCGCCCGCCGCCGGCCCGATCAACGGACGCAGCCCCGGGCCGACCAGGCCCGCGCCCGCGCAGCCCGAGGCGACCGGCGCACCTGCGGCCGGGCAGCCCGGCGCGCCGGCGCAGCAGCCCGCGGCGGTCGCCGACCAGCCCGGGCCCGCTTCCCGATGAACACCCGCGTTCCGACGAACGCACCGCTACCCGCATCGCGCGATGAGGCCCTACCTCGATCTCCTGGACCGGATCCTCCGCGAGGGCGTCGATCGCCCCGACCGGACCGGCACCGGCACCCGCGCCGTCTTCGGCCACCAGATGCGATTCGACCTCTCCGAAGGCTTTCCGCTGGTCACGACGAAGAAGCTGCACGTCCGCTCGATCGTCTACGAGCTGCTGTGGTTCCTGAAGGGCGACACCAACGTCCGCTACCTGCACGAGAATCGCGTCAGCATCTGGGACGAGTGGGCCGACGCCAACGGCGATCTCGGCCCGGTCTACGGCAAGCAATGGCGCGACTGGACGACCGCCGACGGCCGGCACGTCGACCAGATCGCGGAACTGGTGCGCCAGATCCGGAACGACCCGTGGTCACGGCGGCAGATCGTCAGCGCCTGGAACGTCGGCGACCTGCCCGCGATGAAGCTCGCGCCCTGCCACTGCCTGTTCCAGACCGCGGTGATCGGCGGCCGGCTGCACCTGCAGCTCTACCAGCGTTCGTGCGACGTCTTCCTCGGCGTACCGTTCAACGTCGCCAGCTATGCGCTGCTGCTCGCGATGCTCGCGCACCAGTGCGACCTCGAGCCGGGCGAGTTCGTCTGGACCGGCGGCGACGTCCATCTGTACAGCAACCATCTCGAGCAGGCGCGGCTGCAACTGCAGCGCGAGCCCCTGCCGCTGCCGCGCCTCGAGTTCGCGCGCAAGCCGGCGTCGATCGACCAGTACGAGTACGAGGACTTCCGCTTCGTCGGGTACCAGTCGCACCCGCACATCGCGGCGCCGGTCGCCGTCTAGCGCGCAGCTCCGGGGCCTCGGCGCCCCCTCAGCCGGGATTGCGTGACGACGCCTGCGCCCGGCGCCCGGTGCCTGCAACGCCGGCGGCCTTGCGGCCGCGACGCCCGGCAGCAGCCGGCCCGGCCGGCTCCCCCTCTCCGTTCGCCGGCGTCGCCGGCCCGATCGGCCGGCCCTGCTGGCGCTCGATCAGGCGAAGCATCGTCGCGAGCGTGATCGAGCTGAGCGTCGCCTTGGCGATCTCGTCGATCTCGGAGAGCACCGCTCCCAGCGCCATGCCCACCGGCGTCGACTCGCTCGGCTCGCGGCGCTCGCCCGGCGGCGGGGCGAGGTCCTCGAACAGGCGAATGACGTCCATCAGCGTGATCCGCCGCGCGTTGCCCGCGAAGCGATAGCCGCCGCCCACGCCGCGCACCGACTCGACGATGCCGGTGCGCGCGAGTTCCGACAGCACCTTCGCGAGGTGGTGCGGCGACACGCCGTACTTCCCGGCGATCTCGGCCGCCGGGATGTGCCGGCCCGGATCGATCGCGAACTCGAGCACGCTGTACAGCGCGAGAGAGGTGTTCTTCTGGAGCCTCATCGCATGCGCTCGGTGTCAGGCATCGAGATCCATCTCCAGCGGTATGAACGGGCCGGTCATCATGCCCTGGCTGCGAAAGAACGAGAGGATCAGCGTGTTGTCGCGGGCGAGGATCGTGCGCAGCTTGCGCACGCCGAGTCGCCTGAACCCGGCGCGCAGCGCGTCGAGCATCCGCGTGGCGATGCCTGCCAGCCGGAATTCGGGCGCGACGTCGATCGCGAACACCCAGCCGCAAGGCGGCGCGCCGAACTCCCAGTCGCGCACCTCGCCGATGATGAATCCCGCGACGCGGCCGTCGGCCTCGGCCACCAGGAAGTGGCGCTCGGACCGTGCGCCGTCTCCGTAGCGGCGGAACACCGACAGCCAGTAGGGGCGCTTCTCGACGCCGGTCACCGCCGCGTCGATCGCGATGACCTGATCGAGGTCCGCGCGCCGCGCGGCGCGGATGACGACCCGGTCGCCGACGTTGCCCACGGGCGCGCCAGCGGCCGCCGGACGGCTCCGGGCCCGGCCGCCGCCTGCGCCCGCTCGTGTCGATGCCTTCGTCATCGCTGCCCCGAAAGTCTGATACAGATCAATTGAATACCCGCATTCCGGTACCAGAATAGGTGTTAATGGGCGCGCTGTAAACGTCTCCGCTGCATCCGACCCGGCTGTCGCCCCATGCAGACACCATCGGGCAAGCCCGCTCCGGGGCTTGCCCGATGGCACCCGTGCCCTGCCTCGCGCAACACGCGCGCGTCGGGGCGATACCGGCAGGCCGCCTCGCGGCCGCGTCGTCGCAGACAAGAAGAGGAGACTCGAATGAAATTCGTCGCAAGCGCCCGGAACGCGATCCGGCTCGCCGGCACCTTCGCCGCGGCAGCCCTGATCGGGACCGGGACCGTCGCCGCCCAGGAGCCTATCAGAATCGGTGCCTTCCTCTCGGTCACGGGGCCCGCCGCGTTCCTCGGCGACCCCGAGCAGAAGACCCTGGAGATGTACGTCGAGCGCATCAATTCGGCCGGCGGCGTGCTCGGCCGCAAGCTGCAGCTGTTCGCCTACGACAGCGGCGGCGACGCCGAAAAGGCGCGCACGTTCACCAAGCGCCTGATCGAGCAGGACAAGGTCGACGTCATCGTCGGCGGGTCGACCACCGGCGAGACGATGGCCGCGATCCCGCTGGTCGAACAGGCGCAGGTGCCGTTCATCTCGCTCGCGGGTGCCGTCGTCATCATCGAGCCGGTCAAGAAGTGGGTGTTCAAGACGCCGCACACCGACCGGATGGCCTGCGAGAAGATCTTCACCGACATGAACGCGCGCAAGCTCACGAAGCTCGCGCTGATCTCGGGCGCCGGCGGCTTCGACAAGTCGCTGCGCGCCGAGTGCATCAAGGTCGCGCCCAAGCACGGCATCGAGATCGTCGCCGACGAGAGCTACGGTGCGGCCGACACCGACATGACCGCGCAGCTCACGAAGATCAAGGGCACTGCGGGCGTTCAGGCGGTGATGAACTGCGGCTTCGGCCAGGGGCCGGCGATCGTCACCAAGAACTACAAGCAGATCGGCATGACCCTGCCGCTGTACCAGTCGCACGGCGTCGCGTCCAAGGAGTTCATCAAGCTGGCCGGCGGCGCCGCCGAGGGGGTCCGCCTGCCCGCCGCCGCGCTGCTGGTCGGCAACATCCTTCCCGACAGCAACCCGCAGAAGCCGGTCGTGGTCAGCTACAAGAAGGACTACGAGGCCCGTTACAAGTCCGACGTTTCCACGTTCGGCGGCCACGCGTACGATGGCCTGATGATCGCGGTGGAGGCGATCAAGCGCGCCGGCGGCACCGACCGGGCGAAGGTTCGCGACGAGATCGAGAAGACCAAGGGCTATGTCGGCACCGGCGGCGTCGTCAACATGTCGCCGTCCGATCACATGGGCCTGGACCTCAGCGCGTTCCAGATGCTCGAGATCCGCAACGGCGACTGGACGCTGGTGAAATAGCGCGAGGCAGCGGCGGCTCGCCGGGCGGGGGCGCACCATGGGCGGACAATGGGTTCAGTTCGTCGCCGGCGGGCTCACCGTCGGCGCGATCTACGCCCTGGTGGCGCTCGGCTTCTCGATCATCTTCAACGCCAGCCGGGTGATCAACTTCGCCCAGGGCGAGTTCGTGATGATCGGCGGCATGAGCGCCGTCTCGCTGGTCGCCGCCGGCGCGCCGATGCCGGTGGCGATCCTCGGGGCCGTCGCCGTCTCGGGCGTCGTCGGCTTGCTGCTCGAGCGGCTCGCGGTCGGCCAGGCGCGCAACGCCGACGTCGTGACGCTGATCATCATCACCATCGGCGCGTCGATCTTCCTGCGCGGCCTCGCGCAACTCGTCTGGGACAAGCGCATCCACCCGCTGCCTGCGCTGTCGGGCGACACCCCGATCTCGATCTTCGGCGCGACGATCGTGCCGCAGAGCCTGTGGGTGATCGGCGTCACGGTGGTGATCGTGGCGCTGCTGTCGTGGTTCTTCAACCGCACGCTGGCCGGCAAGGCGATGCTGGCCACCTCGTACAACCGGTTCGCCGCCCAACTGGTCGGCATCGAGGTCCGCAGGGTCCTGTTCGCCAGCTTCGGGCTCGCAGCGGCGCTGGGCGCGATCGCCGGCGTGCTGATCGCGCCGATCACCTTCACCTCGTACGACACCGGCATCATGCTCGGCCTGAAGGGATTCGCCGCGGCGATCCTCGGCGGCCTGGGCAACTTTGCCGGCGCCATCGCAGGCGGGCTGGTGCTCGGCCTGCTCGAGAGCCTGGGCGCCGGCTACGTGTCGTCGGCGTACAAGGACGTGATCGCGTTCGTGATCATCCTCGCCGTGCTGTTCGTCCGCCCCGATGGAATCCTTGGTGCAGTCAAGAGCGAACGCGTCTGAGCGCCACACGCCGGCCGCGCCGTGGTGGGCCTCGCCGCGCACCGGCGGCATGGCCGCGCTCGCGCTGGCGATCGCGCTCGCGCCGCTGGTGCTGGCCAATGACTATTTCTACGACGTCGCGATCCTCGTCGGGTTGAACGCGATCGTCTGCGTCGGGCTGAACCTGCTGATCGGCTACGCCGGGCAGATCAGCCTCGGCCACGCCGGCTTCTTCGGGCTCGGCGCCTACGGCTCGGCGCTGCTCGCGTCGCGCTACGGCGTGCCGCCACTGGCGGCGCTCGCCATCGCGACGGCCGGCGTGGGCCTGATGGCCTTCGTCGTCGGGCGCCCGATCCTGCGCCTGAAGGGGCACTACCTCGCGATGGCCACGCTCGGACTAGGCGTCATCGTGTCGATCGTGCTCGCGAACGAAGACCGCGTCACCGGCGGGCCCGACGGCATGGCGGTGCCTGCGTTCACCGTGCTCGGCCACGCCATCCAGGGCGAGCAGGTCTGGTACTGGATCGTCGGCGCGTGCCTGCTGCTCGCGGTGTGGCTGGCGCTGAACCTGATCGAGTCGCCCACCGGACGTGCCCTGCGCGCGCTGCACACCTCCGAGGTGGCCGCGGAGGTCGTCGGCATCGACAGCGCGCGGCAGAAGCTGATGGTCTTCGTCGTGTCGGCCGTCTTCGCGGCGGTGGCCGGCGGGCTCACGGCCTTCTACAGCGGCTTCATCACGCCGGCGAAGGCGTCGTTCATGCACTCGGTCGAGCTGGTCACGATGGTCGTCTTCGGCGGCATGGCGTCGACCTTCGGCGCCGTCGTCGGGGCGGCGGTGCTCACGGTGCTGCCGCAGGCGCTCACGGTGGTCAAGGAGTACGAGATGGTCGTGCTCGGCGCCATCATGATGGCCACGATGATCTTCCTGCCGCGCGGGGCAGTGCCCACGCTCGCCGGCTGGCTGCGCCGCGGGCGCAGGTGAACGTGGCGGAGTCGATCGTGAACCGGCCGACCGCGAGCGCGAACGCGCCGGCGTCCACGTCCGGCGGGCTGCTGGTCGAGGGGCTGTCGAAGGAGTTCGGCGGCATCCACGCGGTGCAGGATCTCTCCTTCTCGATCGGCGAGGGCAAGGTCCACTCGATCATCGGCCCCAATGGCGCCGGCAAGACGACGCTACTGAACCTGCTGACTGGCGTCTACGTCCCCACCGCCGGCCGCATCCGCCTCGGCGGCCGAGACCTCACCGGCCAGCCCGCGCACGCGTTCGCCGCCGCCGGCATCGGGCGCACGTTCCAGAACCTGCAGATCTTCTTCAACATGAGCGCGCTCGAGAACGTGATGACCGGGCGCCACCTGCGCGAGCGCTGCGGCCTGATCGCCACGCTGCTGCGCGCGCCGCAGCTGGCGCGCGCCGAGCGCGACTGCCGCAGCCGCGCGATCGAGCTGTTGCGCTTCGTCGGCCTCGCCGCCCATGCCGGATCGAGCGCCGATTCGATGCCCTATGGCGCGCTCAAGCGACTCGAGATCGCGCGCGCGCTGGCAGGCGACCCGAAGATCCTGCTGCTCGACGCGCCGGCGGCGGGCCTGAACCCGACCGAATCGCAGGAGATCGCCGCGCTCATCCGTCGGCTCGCCGAAGCCGGGACGACCGTCGTGCTGGTCGAACACAACATGCGCCTGGTGATGGGCGTCTCGGACCACATCCTGGTGCTCGACTACGGCCGCAAGCTCGCCGAGGGCAACGCCGAGCAGGTGCGCAACGATCCGCGGGTAATCGAGGCCTATCTCGGCGCAGCAGGCGAGCCGGAGCACGCGCATGCTTGAAGTCGAGGCACTGTCGAGCCGCTACGGCCGGATCACCGCGCTCGATTCGGTCAGCCTGCGCGTCGATCGCGGCGAGCTCGTCGCGCTGGTCGGCGCCAACGGCGCAGGCAAGTCGACGCTGCTGCGCGCGCTCTCCGGCGTCCAGCCTGCGGCAGCCGGCAGCGTGCGCTTCGAAGGCGCCGACGTGACCCGCGCCTCCGCCAGATCGCGCGTGCGCATGGGCATCGTGCAGGTACCCGAGGGGCGGCAGGTGTTCGGCCCGCTGACGGTCGAGGACAACCTGATGCTCGGCGCCTACCTGCGTCCGCCCGGCGAGATCCGCCCGGGCCTCGATCAGGTCTACGCGCTGTTTCCGATCCTGGCGTCGAAGCGCAACGACGCGGCCGGCACCCTGTCGGGCGGCCAGCAGCAGATGCTCGCGATGGGCCGCGCGTTGATGGCGCGCCCGAAGCTGCTGTTGCTCGACGAGCCCAGCATGGGACTGGCGCCGCGCCTCGTCACCGAGATCTTCGCCACCATCCGCTCGCTGAAGGACGCGGCAACGACGATCCTGCTGGTCGACCAGAACGCCCGCGCCGCGCTGTCGGTGGCCGATCGCGCCTACGTGCTGGAAGTCGGCCGCATCGCGCTGTCCGGCCGCGGCACCGAACTGCTCGACGACCCTGCGGTCCAGCAGGCGTACCTCGGGCTGTAGCGCGCCCCCTCTTTTCCTCGAACCGAACCCGGAGAACCCGATGAAAGCCTCCCTCGCCCCCGGCGTCACCCGCACCAGCAAGCTCACCGTCGACCGCGACCGCACCATCGGCTTCATGGGCGAGAACGCCCGCGTCTATGCGACGCCGATGCTGGTGCAGGACATCGAGATCGCCTGCCGCGAACTGCTGCTCGAGCACCTCGACGCGGGCGAGGACTCGGTCGGCACGCGCGTCGAGCTCGACCACCTCGCCGCGACGCTGCTCGGCATGCCGGTCGAGCTGAAGGTGACGATTGCCGAGGTCAAGGGCCGCGCGGTCACCTTCGACATCGAGGGACGCGACAGCGTCGACACGATCTGCCGCGGCCGGCACGGCCGCTTCGTGGTCGACGTCGAGGGCACGGCGGCGCGGCTCGCGGCCAAGGCGAAGAAGGCGGGCCTGGCATGAACTTCCCTGCCGCGGCCGGCAGCACGGGGCGCGCCGACGCGCCCGCAGCGGGCACGCGACGCGTCCCGACCTACTGCTACCAGTGCGTGGCCGGCCCCGACCTGCTCACGGTCAAGGTCGTCGACGGCGTGGCCACCGAGGTCGAGCCCAATTTCTGCGCCGAGAAGATCCACCCGGGCGGCGGCAAGGTCTGCGTGAAGGCATACGGGTTGGTCCAGAAGACCTACAACCCGAACCGGATCCTCACGCCGATGAAGCGGACCAACCCGAAGAAGGGCCGCGACCAGGACCCGGGCTTCGTACCGATCTCGTGGGACGAGGCGTTCGACACGATCGCCGAACGCCTGAGCCGCATCCGCGAGCAGGGACTCACCGACGAATCCGGCTATCCACGGCTCGCGGCCAGCTTCGGCGGCGGCGGCACGCCGCAGTTCTACATGGGCACCTTCCCGGCCTTCCTCGCGGCCTGGGGGCCGGTCGACATGGGCTTCGGCTCGGGCCAGGGCGTCAAGTGCGACCACTCCGAGCACCTGTACGGCGAGTTCTGGCATCGCGCGTTCATCGTCGCGGCCGACACGCCCAACTGCAACTACCTGATCTCCTGCGGCTCGAACATCGAGGCCTCGGGCGGCGTGGTCGGCGTCTGGCGACATTCGCAGGCGCGCGTGCGCGGCATGAAGCGCGTGCAGGTCGAGCCGCACCTGTCGGTCACCGGCGCCTGCTCGGCGCAGTGGGTGCCGATCAGGCCGAAGACCGACGCGGCGTTCCTCTATGCGCTCATCCACGTGCTGCTGCACGAGGTGTCGCGCGAGCGACTCGACCTCCCGTTCCTCGCCAGGCGCACCGCGTCGGCCTACCTCGTGGGCCCGAACGGGTACTACCTGCGCGACCGCGCGACCCGCAAGCCGCTCGTCTGGGACGCGACCGCCGGTCGCGCGCGCGTGCACGACAGCGAAGGGCTCGACGAGGCGCTGCACGCACAGGTCGAGGTCGACGCGATCGAGATCGGCCCCGACGACGAGGTGCTCGGCGACGGCGTGCTGGTGGGCCGCACCGCCTTCGACGCGCTGGTCGCGCACATGCAGCCCTACTCGCCGGAGTGGGCAGCCGGCATCTGCGACGTCCCTGCCGACACGATGCGCAAGATCGCGCACGAGTACGTCGAGCAGGCCTGCGTCGGCCAGACGATCGAGATCGAGGGGCAGCGGCTGCCCTACCGTCCGGTCGCCGTCACGCTCGGCAAGACGATCAACAACGGGTGGGGCGGCTACGAGTGCTGCTGGGCGCGGACGATGCTCGCCTCGCTGGTCGGGGCGCTCGAGGTTCCCGGGGGCACCATCGGCACCACGGTGCGCCTGGTGCGCCCGATGTCCGAGCGGCTCGAGAGCGCGAAGCCGGGCCCGGACGGCTTCATGGCGTATCCGCTCAATCCGACCGATCGCGAGCACTGGTCGCCGCGCCCGAACATCCGCAACGCCTACCGCACGATGGTGCCGCTGGTCGGCAACGGAGCGTGGAGCCAGGCGCTCGGGCCGACGCACTTCTCGTGGATGTTCCTCGACGAGACGCCGAAGGGGCTGCCGAAGGTCACCTACCCCGACGTCTGGTTCGTCTACCGGACGAACCCGGCGATCTCGTTCTGGGACACGCTCGCGGTCGCCGACAAGATCTCGCGCTTCCCGTTCGTCGTCGCGCTCGCCTACACCCGCGACGAGACCAACCACTTCGCCGACATCCTGCTGCCCGATGCCACCGACCTCGAAGGCCTGCAGCTGATCCGCATCGGCGCGACCAAGTACGTCGAGCAGTTCTGGGACCACGAGGGGTTCGCGCTGCGCCAGCCGGCAGTGGCGATGCGCGGCGACGCGCGCGACTTCACCGACATCGCCACCGAGCTCGCCCGGCGCAGCGGCATCCTCGACAGGTACAACGCCGCGATCAACAAGGGCGCGTGCGGCGTTCCCCTGAAAGGCGCGCACGGCGACTTCTCGCTCCTGCCCGGCCGCGCGTACACGCGCGAAGAGATCTGGGATGCCGCCTGCCGATCGGCCAGCGTGGAACTGACCGACGGCGCGCAGGTGAACGGCCTGGACTGGTGGAAGGAGAACGGACTCGCGACCAAACCGTTCCCGCGGCTCGCCTGGTACCTGTACCCGACGATGGTCGAACGCGGCCTGCGCTTCGAGCTGCCCTACCAGGAACGGCTCAAGCGCGTCGGCGCCGAACTCGGACGGCGCCTGCACGAGCACGACATGCGCTGGTGGGACAAGCAGATGACTGAGTACCAGGCGCTGCCGCCCTGGAAGGATTTCCCTGGCCTCTGGGAAGGCATCGTCACCGCCGCCGGCGCGCGCGCCGAAGACTATCCGTTCTGGCTGCTCACGTCGCGCAGCATGCAGTACGCCTGGGGCGGCAACGTCGGCGTCCAGATGATCCGCGAGGTGGCCGAGAACGTCGCCGGGCACCGCGGCGTGATCGTCAATCCGCAGGCCGCCGCGAAGCTGGGCATCGAGGACGGCGACGAGATCGAGATCGCGACGCCGAAGCGAAGCGTGCGCGGGCGCGCCGTGCTGCGACAGGGCATCCGCCCCGACACGCTGCTGCTGATCGGCCAGTTCGATCACTGGGCCACGCCGTTCGCGAAGGACTTCGGCGTGCCCAGCCTGAACACGCTGGCCAGCATGTCGATGGACCTGACCGACGCGACCGGCTCGAGCGCCGACATCGTGCGCGTGCGCATCGCGAGGGCCGCGACATGACGCGCTGGGCGATGATCGCCGACCTGCGGCGCTGCGTCGGCTGCCAGACCTGCACCGCGTCGTGCAAGCACGCGAACGCGACGCCGCCGGGCGTTCAGTGGCGCCGCGTGCTCGACATGGAGTTCGGCGAGTACCCGAACGTGCAGCGCGCCTTCGTGCCGACCGGTTGCCAGCACTGCGACGACCCGCCGTGCATGGAGGTGTGCCCGACCACCGCAACCAGGAAGCGCGCCGACGGCATCGTCACGATCGACTACGACCTGTGCATCGGCTGCGCGTACTGCGCGGTCGCCTGCCCCTACCAGGCCCGCTACAAGACCCAGCGGCCGACCTTCGCCTATGGAACGCCCACCGACAACGAGGCCAAGCGGCGCGACGACGCCCGCCTCGGCGTGGCCACGAAGTGCACGTTCTGCGTCGAGCGGATCGACGCGGGCCTCGAGAAGGGCCAGACGCCAGGCGTCGACCCGGAGGCGACGCCGGCCTGCGTGAATGCGTGCATCGCGAAGGCGCTCGCGTTCGGCGACCTCGACGACCCGGCCAGCAACGTGTCGCAGCTGCTTGCCGAGAACCAGCACTTCCGCATGCACGAGGAACTCGGCACCGGCCCCGGCTTCTACTACCTGTGGGACAAGGGGCCGACCATGACGGAATCGCAGACATGAGCTACGGTCCGAACCCCTGGCAGCAGGCGCACTGGGACTGGCGCGCCGCAGGCAATTTCATCTGCGGCGGCGCCGGCAGCGGGCTGCTGGTGTTCACCGCGCTGTCGGCGCGCGCGGCGCCGCCGCCACGCTGCTGGTGCTGGCAGCGCTCGCGCTGGTCGGCCTCGGCCTGCTGTGCGTCTGGCTCGAGATCGGCCGGCCGATGCGCGCGCTTCACGTCTTCTTCAATCCGCGCACGTCGTGGATGACCCGGAGGGCTTCGTCGCCGCCCTGCTCTTCCCGACCGGGCTGGCCGCCGCGGCCGGCCTCTCCGGCGCGATCTGGGTCGCCGCGCTGCTCGCGCTCGCGTTCGTGTATTGCCAGGGGCGCATCCTGCGGGCCGCCCGCGGCATCCCGGCCTGGCGCGAGCCGCTCGTGGTGCCGCTGATCGTCGCGACCGGCCTGGCCGAAGGCGGCGGGCTGTTCCTGTTCGCGCATCCGCTGCACGGCGAAGCGAGCCAGGCGCTGATGGCCCTCTTCGGCGCGCTGCTGGCCGCGCGCTGGCTGGCCTGGCTGGCGTATCGCCGCCGCCTCGCGCCGACCGCCGCGCCGCGCGCGCTGTCCGCGCTCGATCGCGCAGGCGGGACGCTGGAGACGATCGGCACCTGGCTCGCGCTGGCGCTCGTCGCCCCGGCCGGCATCGGGCTGGTCGGCGGAGCGGGCGCCGCGGTGCTCGCGGCTCTGGCGGGCATCCTGGCCGCCGGCTCGGGCGCCTGGCTCAAGTACACGCTGGTCACGCGGGCCGCCTTCAACCAGGGCTTCGCGCTGGCGAAGCTGCCGGTGCGGGGCGCGCGTCCATGACGACGGCGTCCACGCGAATACGAGGAGAAGACATGAACACGAACACTTCGACCAGACCGGGCTCGGCTGCGACGGCCACCAACGGGCGCTACCTGCACGCCGCGCTGGAGACGATGCCGCGCGAGCAGCTCCAGGCGCTGCAACTCGCCCGGCTGCGCGACACGGTCAGGAACGCCTGGGAGAACGTGCCGCTGCACCGTTCGCGCCTGGACGCGGCGGGGGTGAGGCCCGAGGACATCGGCTCGGTCGACGACGTGCAGCGGCTGCCGTTCACGCTGAAGACCGACCTGCGCGACCACTATCCGTTCGGCATGTTCGCGCGGCCGCTCGGCGAGCTCGCGCGGCTGCACGCGTCCTCGGGAACGACCGGCAAGCCGACGGTCGTCGGCTACACGCAGGGCGACCTCGACAACTGGGCCGACCTGATGGCGCGCTCGCTGTACTCGGGCGGCGCCCGGCGCGGCGACGTGGTCCACAACGCGTACGGCTACGGGCTGTTCACCGGCGGGCTGGGCGCGCACTATGGCGCCGAGCGCCTCGGCGGCGTCGTGGTGCCGATGTCGGGCGGCTCCACCGAGCGGCAGGTGTCGCTGATCATGGACTTCAAGGCGCGCGTACTGTGCTCGACGCCGTCGTACGCGCTGGCGATCGCCGAGCTGGCCGAGCAGCAAGGCGTCGACCTCGCCAAGGACTCGGCGCTCGCGGTCGGCATGTTCGGCGCCGAGCCCTGGAGCGACGCGATGCGCCGCGAGATCCAGGCGCGCCTGGGCATCCGCGCGGTCGACATCTACGGGCTGTCCGAGATCATGGGTCCGGGCGTGGCCTGCGAATGCGAGCACCACGCCGGCCTGCACGGCTGGGAGGACCACTTCCTGTTCGAAGTGATCGATCCCGACACCGGGCGCCGCATGCCCGAGGGCGAGGCCGGTGAACTGGCGATCACCACTCTCACCAAGGAAGCGCTGCCGATGCTGCGCTACCGTACGCGCGACATCACGCGGATCACGACTGCGCCGTGCGAGTGCGGGCGCACGCACCTGCGGATCCTGCGCGTCACCGGCCGCAACGACGACATGCTGATCATCCGCGGCGTCAACGTCTATCCGTCGCAGGTCGAAGCGGTGCTGGTCGGCCTGCAGAACATCGCCCCGCACTACCAGCTCGTCGTCGAGCGCCACGGTAGCCTCGACCACGTGACGGTGGAGACCGAGGCGCAGCCCGGCGTCGATGCCGGCGACTACGAGCGCATCGCGCGGCAGGTGGCGCACCAGATCAAGTCGCTGCTCGGCATCACCACCGACGTCGTGGTCAAGCGCCCGGGCGAGATCCCCCGCTCGCAGGGCAAGGCGGTGCGGGTGCGCGACCTGCGACCCAAAGGAGCCTGACATCATGGCAAAGCGACTGCTGGCATTGACGGTAAACGGGCGCACCCGCGAGGACGCGGTCGCCGACCACGCGCTGCTGATCGACTACCTGCGCGACACGGTCGGCCTGACGGGCACCAAGCAGGGGTGCGACGGCGGCGAATGCGGCGCCTGCACGGTGCTGGTCGACGGCGAGACGAGGCTCGCCTGCATCACGCTGGCCGCGAGCTGCGAGGGCAGGCACGTCGAGACGATCGAGAGCCTCTCTGCGGGGGGCCGCATGAGCCGGCTTCAGCAGGCGTTCCACGAGAACCTGGGCACGCAGTGCGGCTTTTGCACGCCGGGGATGATCATGGCCTCGGAGGCGCTGCTGCGCCGCAACCCCAATCCGGGCGATGGCGAAATCCGCGACGCCCTGTCGGGCAACCTGTGCCGCTGCACCGGTTACGTCAAGATCATCGAATCGGTGAAAGCCGCCGCAGGGGAGTGAGACCATGAATCCGACCGCAACCCTGGACGCCGGCGCCTCGTCGGCCGAGCTTCGCGGCGCAGGGCGCGGCGAGCATCCGGTCGGCCAGCGCACCCCGCTGATCGACGGCGTCGAGAAGGTGACCGGACGCGCGCG
Organism: Burkholderiaceae bacterium; assembly: GCA_046347945.1. Taxonomy (GTDB): domain Bacteria; phylum Pseudomonadota; class Gammaproteobacteria; order Burkholderiales; family Burkholderiaceae_E; genus Zeimonas. The sequence continues at coordinate 3,476 of JAXMFB010000014.1, read as the reverse complement.
CTATACCGCCGACATTCCGTTCGGCGAGACGCTGGTGGGCAAGATCCTGCGCAGCCCGGTCGCCCACGGCGTGATCCGCGGAATCGACACCACCAGGGCGCGCGCGATGCCCGGCGTGCGCGCCGTCGTCACCGGAGAGGATTTCGCTGCGCCCTACGGCGTGATCCCGATCGCGCAGAACGAATGGCCGCTCGCGCGCGGCAAGGTTCGCTACCGCGGCGAACCGGTCGTTGCGGTGGCGGCGATCGACGACGCCACCGCCGAGGCTGCGCTGGCGGCGATCGTGCGCGACATCGAGCCGCTTCCGGCGTACTTCAGCGCTGCCGACGCCCGCGCGCCCGGCGCGACGCTGCTGCACGAGAAGAAGGCCGGCAACGTCGAGCGCGAGGTCGACCACGCCTTCGGCGACGTCGACGCGGGCTTTGCCGCGGCCGACCTCGTGCGCGAGCACACGTTCCACTACGCCGAGGTCTCGCACGGCCAGATCGAGCTCAACGCGGCGGTTGCCGCCTACGAGCCCGAGCGCGACCGCCTGACCACCCACTCGGTCACGCAGGTGCCCTACTACCTGCACCTGACGCTCGCGCAGTGCCTGGGCATGGACAGCTCGCGTATCCGCGTGGTCAAGCCCTTCGTCGGCGGCGGCTTCGGCCACCGCGTCGAGCCGCTGAACTTCGAGATGGTGACCGCGGCGCTCGCGCGCGCCGCCGGCGGCACGGTGCGCATCGAGCAGTCGCGCGAGGACAGCTTCCTCACGCACCGCGGCCGGCCCGAAACCGACATTCGCCTCAGGATCGGCCTGAAGAAGACCGGCGAGATCACCGCCGTCGACTGCGACATCGTCCAGCGCGGCGGCGCGTACGGCGGCTACGGCCTGGTCACGATCCTGTACGCGGGCGCGCTGCTGCACGCGATCTACCGCATGGGCGCCGCGAAGTACCGCGGATACCGCATCTACACCAATACGCCGCCATGCGGGGCCATGCGCGGGCACGGCGCGGTCGACGCGCGCCACGCATTCGAGACCCTGCTCGACCGGATGGCCGAGGAACTCGGCCTCGACCCCTTCGCGGTGCGGCGCGCCAACCTGATCACCCCCCCCTACCGGACCCTGAACGACCTGCAGGTCAATTCGTACGGCATCCCGCAGTGCCTCGACTGGGTCGAGCAGGCCTCGGGCTGGAAGGAGCGGCACGGCAAGCTGCCGCGCGGGCGCGGCCTGGGCATGGCCTGCTCGCACTACGTGTCGGGGTCTGCCAAGCCGGTGCACTGGAGCGGCGAGCCGCACGCGGTGATCAACCTGAAGCTCGACTTCGACGGCGGCATCACGATCCTCACCGGCGCCTCCGACATCGGCCAGGGGTCGTCCACGCTGCTCACGCAGATCGTCGCCGAGGTGCTGGCGCTGCCGCTGGCGCGCGTGCGCGTCGTCGCCACCGACAGCGCGCTCACGCCGAAGGACAACGGCTCGTACTCGTCGCGCGTGTCGTTCATGGTCGGCAACGCGGCGCTGCGTGCCGCGCAGGCGATGAAGCGCACGCTGATGGAAGCGGCCGCGAAGCGCCTCGAGGTCAGCGTCGACGACATCGAATGGGAAGGCGAGCACTGCCGGATCGCGGGTACCGATCGCGTGCTCGGGTTCGCGCAGGTGGTCGAGGCGGCGCTGGCCGACAGCGGAACGCTGACGATCAAGGGCGCCTGGTCGACCCCGCCCGAGACGCAGGGCGGCAAGTTCCGGGGTGCGGCGGTCGGCTCCTCGGCCGGCTTCTCGTATGCGGCGCAGGTCGTCGAGGTCTCGGTCGACGAGGACACCGGCGTGGTCAACGTCGAGCGCGTCTGGGTCGCGCACGATTGCGGCCGCGCGATCAATCCGCTGGCGGTCGAGGGGCAGGTGCAGGGCGCCGTCTGGATGGGCATGGGCCAGGCGATGTCGGAGGAGAACCAGTACCACGAGGGACTGCCGATGCGGCCCAACATGCTCGACTACCGGATCCCGACGATCGCCGACTCGCCGCCGATCGAGGTCAAGCTGATCGAGACGAACGATCCGCTCGGCCCGTTCGGCGCCAAGGAGGCCAGCGAGGGCGCGCTGCACGGCTTCCCGCCTGCGCTCGCCAACGCGATCCACGACGCGATCGGCATCCGTCTCGACGAGCTTCCGATCACGCCCGATCGACTGCTCGAGGCGATCCACGCAAAACGCCGCAAGGAGCGGCTGCGCGCGGCCCGGCCCATCCCCGCCAGCGCCGCGGCCGACAGCGCAACGTCCCAAGCGAACCGGATCTGAACATGGACAGCATGCCCGCATTCATCCTGAAGCGGCCGGCGAGCGTCGCCGAGGCGGTGGCGCTGCTGGCCGGCGACCCGCAGGCGCGGCTGATCGCCGGGGGCACCGACCTGATCCCGAACCTGCGTCGCGGCATCGAGCGTCCGCCGGTGCTGGTCGACCTCGGCCAGGTGTCGGGCCTCGACGCGATCTCGTCCACGCCGGAGGGCACCTGGATCGGTGCCGGGGTCAGGCTGTCGCGCCTTGCGGCCGACGCGTCGATCGGCGCCGCGTGGCCTGTCGTCGCGCAGGCCGCCGCCTCGATCGCCGGCCCGGGACACCGCAGCGTCGCCAGCGTCGGCGGCAACCTGTGCCTGGACACCCGCTGCGTGTTCTACAACCAGAGCGAGTGGTGGCGCGCCTCCAACCACTACTGCCTGAAGCGCGGCGGCGACACCTGCCACGTCGCCCCGCAGGGCGCGCGCTGCCACGCCGCCTTCTCCGGCGACCTGGCCCCAGCCCTGCTCGTGCTGGATGCCGAGGTCGAACTGGTGTCGAGCCGCGCCACGCGGCGCATCGCGCTTGCCGACCTGTACCGCGACGACGGCGCGGCGCACCTGACGATCGCGCGCGACGAAGTCCTCACCCGCGTGTGGGTGCCGGCAGGCGCCAATGCCCGCGCGTCCGGTTATCGCAAGGCGCGCGCGCGCGCCGCGATGGACTTCCCGCTGGCGGGCGTTGCCTGCGCGGTCGCCCTCGACGGCGACGGCTCGATCCGGGCGCTGCGCGTGGCCCTCACCGGCACCAACTCGCACCCGCTGGTTCTCTCCGGTACCGACGCGCTCGTCGGCCGGATCGCCGACGACGAGACGCTCGCCGCGCTGGGCAAGCTGGTCCAGAAGCAGGTCAGCCCGATGCGCACCACGGTCACGCAGTCGAACTACCGCCGGCAGGTCGCCGCGGTGCTGGCGCAGAGGCTGCTGCAGTCGCTGACGCAGCCGGTCGACGCGCCCGTTGCCTGAGCCCCGGATCGCGCGATGAAGACTCGAAGCGGGGAATCGGATCCGGGCGCGCCGGGCGGCGCGCGCGGGGCCGGCGGGCGCTGGACCGAGCCCGATGGCATCCACATCGACGTGCGCGGCCTGCCGGCCCCCGAGCCGCTGGTCGCGATCCTCGAACTCGTCGGTTCGATCCGCGATGCGACGCCGGT
>JAXMFB010000013.1:0-129326 GCA_046347945.1 Burkholderiaceae bacterium | reverse complement strand
GGCCTGGTCTTCGTCGGCCCGCCGGCCGCGGCGATCGAACGGCTGGGCGACAAGCGCGCGGCGAAACAGCTGGCCGGGCGAATCGGCGTGCCCTGCCTCGCCGGCTACGGCGGCGACGACCAGTCGCCGGCCACGCTGGCTCGCGAGGCGGCACGGCTGGGCGCCCCGCTGATGATCAAGGCGGCCGCTGGCGGCGGGGGGCGCGGCATGCGGCGCGTCGACGACCTGGCGGACTTCGACGCTGCCCGCGCCGCTGCCACGAGCGAGTCGCAGGCGGCATTCGGCAGCGGCGCGTTGCTGCTCGAGCGGCTCGTGCACCACGCCCGTCACGTCGAGGTCCAGGTGCTGGCCGATCGGTTCGGCCACTGCATTCACCTGGGCGAGCGCGACTGCTCGACCCAGCGCAGGCACCAGAAGATCGTCGAGGAAGCGCCGGCACCGGACGTGACACCGGCGCTGCGTGCGGCGCTCGGCGATGCGGCGGTCAAGCTGGCGCTCGCGGCCGGCTACGTCGGCGCCGGCACGGTGGAGTTCCTGCTCGATCCCGAGGGCCGCTTCCACTTCCTCGAGGTCAATACCCGCCTGCAGGTCGAGCATCCGGTCACCGAGGCCATCACCGGTCTCGACCTGGTCGAGTTGCAGTTGCGCGTCGCGCGCGGCGAACGCCTGTCGCTGCGACAGGACGACGTCCGGTGGCGCGGCCACGCGATCGAGGCCCGGCTGTGCGCCGAGGACGCGTTCGACGGCTTCAGGCCGCAGGCCGGCCCGATCCTCGCCTGGCGATTGCCCGGCGACACGCCCGGACTCCGCGTCGACCACGGCCTTGCGCCTCGCGCGCAGGTGCCGCGTCACTACGATTCGATGATCGCCAAGCTGATCGCCACCGGCCACGACCGCGACGAAGCCCGCCGCCGGCTGATCGGGGCGCTCGGGCAGACATCGATTCTCGGCCTGGCGACCAACCGCGACTTCCTGATCGCGTGCCTGCGCGCGCCGGATTTCGCCGAGGCGCGCCTCGCCACCAGCTGGCTCGATGCGGCGGCCACCGGCTGGCAGGCGCCGCGGCCGGATTCGCGCTGGCAGGCAGCGGCCACCGCGCTGTGGGCGCGCTCGCACGCGCGCGTGCACGGCGCGCTCGCCGGCTGGTCGTCGACCGGCCCGCGAACCACCTTCGCGGCGCTGGCGAGCGGCGAAGCACGATGGCAGGCGCGCGTCGTGCCCGAGGCCCACGGTTATCGAGTCACGATCGACGGGCGCGAGCACCGCGTCTCGATCGTCGCCGACGACCGGATCGAGATCGACGGCCAGTGCCTGCCGGTCCACGTCCGGTGGCGCGCCGATGCGGGCGCTGCGCACGCCGGCTGGCTCGACCTCGGCGGCGTCAGTGCCGGCTTCTCCGACGTCTCGGCGCTGCCGCCGCGACGCGCAGTGGGCAACGCCAGCGGCGACGTACGCGCGACGATGCACGGCCAGGTCGCCGCGCTGTCGGTCGCGGCCGGCGACCGCGTCCGTGCCGGCCAGCCGCTGCTCGCGATCGAGGCGATGAAGATGCAGCACCGCGTCGACGCCCCGATCGATGGCCGCATCGTCGAACTGGGCGCGCGAATCGGCGCGCAGGTGGCACCGGGGGCGCTGCTCGCCCGAATCGAACCCGAGGAGGCCGGCGCATCGTGAACGGTGACCCCGACACCCTGGCGAACTGCTTCGACCTGACCCGGTCGCCCGGCGCCACCGACGAGCACCGCCAGCTGCGCGACGCGCTGCGTCGCTTCGTCGACGGCGAGCTCGCACCGCACGCCGCCGCCTGGGACGAGGCGGGCGAATTCCCGCGCGATCTGTACCGCCAGGCCGCGCAGGTGGGGCTGCTCGGGCTGGGCTACCCGGCCGAATTCGGCGGCACGCCGTGCGACACGCTGGCGCGGATCGTCGCAACGATCGAGCTGACCCGGGCCGGATCGGGCGGCCTGATCGCGAGCCTGATGAGCCACACGATCATGCTCGGTCCGTTGCTGAAGGCCGGCGGCCCCGCCCTGTGCGCGCGCCTCGTGCCGCGCATCCTGGCGGGCGAAGCGATCGGCGCCCTCGCCGTCACCGAGGCCTCGGGCGGGTCCGACGTGGCGCGGATGACCACTCGCGCGACGCCGCTGAGCGAGGGGCCGCACGCGGGCGGCTGGCGCCTGAACGGGTCGAAGATGTTCATCACCTCGGGCATGCGCGCCGATCACTACCTGGTCGCGGCGCGCACCGGCGAGCCGGGGGCGCGCGGCATCTCGCTGTTGCTGGTCGACCGCGATACGCCGGGCTTCTCGCGCACGCCGCTGGCCAAGACCGGATGGTGGTGCTCGGACACCGCGGCGCTGCACTTCGACGACTGCCCGGTCGACGCCGACCGGCTCGTCGGCCCGCTCGACGGTGGCTTCCCGCTGATCATGAACAACTTCAACGGCGAGCGGCTGATGATGGCGGCGCAGGCGATCGGTTTCGCGATCGTCTGCTGCGAGGATGCGCTCGCGTGGGCGCGCGAGCGTCGCACCTTCGGCCAGCCGCTGGTCGCGCACCAGGTGATCCGCCACAAGCTGGTGCGGATGGTCGACGCGATTCTCCCGGTGCTCGCCTGGCTCGCGCAACTGGCTGCCCGGATCGAGCGCGGAGACGCTCCGGTTGCGGAAATCTCGCTGGTCAAGAATCATGCGGCACGCGTGATGCGCGACTGCGCCGACGAGGCCGTGCAGATTCTCGGCGGCGCCGGCTACATGCGCGGCACCCGCGTCGAGCGGATTTACCGGGAAGTGAAGGTGATGATGATCGGCGGCGGCGCCGAGGAGGTCCTGAACGACCTCGCCGCCCGGCAACTCGGCATGCTCTGAGCGCACCGGAAAGGATCTCCCCATGACGGCTCCCCCCGTGCTCTACGAATCGGCGCAGGCCATCGCGACGATCACGCTGAACCGGCCCGACGTGCTCAACGCGCTGGACGACGCGCTGATCCGGGCCTTGCGCGACGCCGTCGAGCGGGCTGCCGGCGACGACGCCGTGCGCGCGGTGCTGCTCACTGGCGCCGGGCGCGGCTTCTCCTCGGGCGCCGACCTCGCGTCGGTGCCGCCCAGCCCTTCGCTGGACCTCGGCCAGTTGCTGCGCGAGCGTTATCACCCGGTGATCCTCGCGATGCGTTCGATGCCCAAGCCCGTGGTCTGCGCGGTCAACGGCCCGGCCGCGGGTGCCGGGATGAGCATCGCGCTGGCGGGCGACATCGTGCTCGCAGCGCGATCGGCCTATTTCGTGCAGGCGTTCTCGAAGATCGGCCTGGTGCCCGACGCCGGCAGCACCTGGTTCCTGCCGCGCTACGCGGGCGACGTGCGCGCGCGGGCGATGGCCCTGCTGGCCGAGCGGATCGATGCGTCGACCGCCGAGCGCTTCGGCCTGGTCTGGCAGGTGCTCGACGACGAGCAGCTGATGCCGCAGGCTCGCCAGCTCGCCGCCCGGCTGGCGGCCCAGCCCACCCGCGCCTGCGCGCTGATCAAGCAGGCGCTGAACGACAGCTTCGGGCGCGACCTGCCGGCGCAACTCGAGCTCGAGGCGACGCTGCAGACCCAGGCCGGGCGCACCGAGGACTTCGCCGAAGGGGTGGCCGCGTTCCTGCAGCGGCGCGCCCCGGTGTTCAAGGGACGATGATGCCGACGACCAGCCCGCCACTTCCGCCGCGGCCGCCCGAGGACCAGCGCCGCTTCGAGGACACGTTGCGCGACGTCTTCGAGGACCGCATCGCGTTCAACCGCATCCTCGGGTTCACGATCGAGTCGTTCGATCCGGCCGAGCCGCGGGTGCGCTTCGACATGCGCCCCGAGCTGGTGGGCCACTTCCTCTATGGCCGCCTGCACGGCGGCGTGACCTCGGCCGTGCTCGACGCCACCGCCGGCTTCGCGCTGATGTGCGCGATCGCCGACAAGCACCGCGACGAGCCCGCCGAACAGGTCATGCACCGGTTCACGAAGATGGGAACGATCGACCTGCGCATCGACTTCCTTCGCCAGGGAATCGGCGAGCGTTTCCACGCGAAGGCGCGGATCACCCGGCTCGGCGGCCGGATCGGCTCCACCCAGATGACGCTGGCCAACGAGACGGGCCTGCTGATCGCCACGGGCGCCGCCTCGTACGTGATCAGCTGATTGCGGGTTTCCCCGGTGCGTCCCGGGGCTCCGGTTCTGTACTACCATCTGAGCCGACAAAGACAGGCTCCCCGGTCGCGACGGCGTCGCGCGGAGGACGGCCCCCCGAGGAGACAAGGCCCTTGCAGGTACTGCAGGTTCTGGTGAGCGGCATCGCGCAAGGCTGCATCTACGGGCTGATCGCCCTCGGCTTCGTCCTGATCTATAAGGCCACCGAGACAGTCAGCTTTGCACAGGGCGAGCTGATGATGCTCGGCGCGTTCCTGGGCCTGGCACTGCTGTCGATCACCGGGGTTCCCTTCTGGCTCGTGGTCATCGCCACGATCGCCGCGATGGGCGCCTTCGGAATCCTCCTCGAGCGCGTCGTGATCCGCCCGATCCTCGGGCAGCCCGCGTTCTCGATCGTGATGCTCACGATCGGCATCGGCTACGTGGCGCGCGGCGCGATCACGATGATCCCCAACGTGGGCACCGACACGCACCGGCTGCTGGTGCCGTATCGCAACCAGACGCTGGAGTTCGCGGGCGTCGTGTTCGCCGTCGAACAGCTCGTCGTCATCGCGGCGACTGCCGTGCTGTGCGCCCTGCTCTACCTGATGTTCAGGCACAGCAAGGTCGGCATCGCGATGCAGGCCTCGTCGCAGAACCAGCTCGCCGCCTACTACATGGGCATCCCCGTCAAGCGCCTGAACGGGCTGGTCTGGGGCCTCGCCGCGGCGGTCGCCGCGGCCGCGGGACTGCTGCTGGCGCCGATCACCTTCATCCACGCCAACATGGGATTCATCGGCCTGAAGGCATTCCCGGCGGCCGTGGTCGGCGGCTTCGGCAGCCTGCCCGGCGCGATCGTGGGCGGACTGATCATCGGCGTGGTCGAGTCGATGTCCGGCTTCTTCCTGCCCGAGGGCTTCAAGGACGTCGCGGCCTACGTGGTCGTGCTGGTCATGCTGATGTTCAAGCCGAACGGACTGTTCGGCGAGAACCTGCGCAAGAAGGTCTAGCCCCGTGCGCTTCATCTTCAAGACCAGCTACGACCAGGACATCGACCTCGCCAGGCACGGCGGGCACCGCTTCTGGTATTCGGCGCTCGTGATCGCCCTGCTCCTCGCCCCCTGGGGCCTGCCCGAGTACTGGCTGGCGCAGGTCACGTTCATCCTGATCTACGGGATCGTCGGGCTGGGGCTGATGCTGCTCGCCGGATTCACCGGCCTGTTCTCCATCGGCCACGCGGCGTTCCTCGGCGTCGGCGCCTACACGCAGACGGTGCTCGCGTCGATGGGCTGGCCGTTTCCGCTGTCGATCGCCGCGGCGGCCGGATTGTCCGCGGCGGTGGGCGCGATCGTCGGGCTGCCGGCGCTTCGCGTGAAGGGCATCTACCTCGGCATCGCCACCCTCGCCTTCGGCTTCATCGTCGAGGAGGTGCTCGCGCGCTGGGAGAGCGTGACCGGCGGCAACGCCGGCAAGTCGGTGCCGAGCATCGACGTCTTCGGCTGGAAGGCCGACACCGCCGCGTCGTTCTACTTCGTCTGCCTGGTGTGCGCGATCGTCTGCACGCTGGCCGTGCTCAACCTGCTGCGCTCGCCGACCGGCCGGGCGTTCGTCGCGATCCGCGATTCCGAGATCTCGGCCCAGAGCATGGGCATCCACCTGGCGCGCTACAAGACGATGTCGTTCATGATCTCGGCTGCGCTCGCCGGCGTGGGCGGGGCGCTCTACGCACACCAGATCCGCTTCCTGTCGCCCGACCAGTTCGGGATCATCCAGTCGATCGACCTGCTGCTGATGGTGGTGATCGGGGGCCTGGGCTCGATCCACGGGGCGTTCCTCGGCGCCGCGTTCCTCATCACGATGCCGCAGATGATCTCGCTCGCCAAGGACCTGCTGCCCCCGTCGATCGGCCAGGCGGTGGGCCTGCAGGGCGTAGTCTACGGCGCCGTCCTGATCGCGTTCGTGCTGTTCGAGCCGCTTGGCCTGTACGGGCGCTGGCTGAAGATCCGCACCTGGTTCCAGCTGTTCCCGTTCTACCGCCGGGGCCTGTTCAAGCGGCAGAAGGCCTTCCAGAAGTCGGATCGGCTCCGATGAGCGACGTGCTGCTCGACGCCCGCAACCTGACCGTGCGCTTCGGCGGCGTGCTGGCCGTGAACGACGTCAGCTTCGACGTTCGGCGCGGCGAGGTGTTCACGCTGATCGGACCGAACGGCGCCGGCAAGACGACGGTCTTCAACCTGATCAGCCGCATCTACGTCGCCACCTCCGGATCGATCGACTTCGACGGCCAGCCGCTGCGCGCGGTGGCGCCGCACCGCATCGCCGGCCTGGGCATCGCGCGCACCTTCCAGAACATCGAGCTGTTCGAGCACGCCACCGTGCTGCAGAACCTGCTGATCGGGCGGCACATCCACCGCCGCAGCGGCTTCTGGAGCGAGATCGTCTTCGCGCCGTCGGTGCGCGCCGCCGAGCGCGAGACCCGGCGCAAGGTCGAGGAGGTGATCGACTTCCTCGACCTGCAGCACTACCGCGACACGATGGTGGCCGGCCTGCCGTACGGCGTGCGCAAGGTCGTCGAGCTTGCGCGCGCGCTGGCCACCGAGCCGAAGCTGCTGCTGCTCGACGAGCCGTCGTCCGGCCTGAACGTCGAGGAGACCGGGGACATGGCGTTCTGGATCCAGGACATCCGCGACGACCTCGGCATCACCGTGCTGATGGTCGAGCACGACATGTCGCTCGTGTCGAAGGTGTCGGACCGGGTCCTGGCGATGAACCAGGGCGAAGTACTCGCGCTGGGCACGCCGGCCGACGTGCAGGGACACCCCGGCGTCGTCGAGGCGTATCTCGGCACCGCCGACGACGCGACTTCGCTGCGGAGGCCCGTGGCGTGAGCGAGGTCATCCTCAAGCTGCTCAACGTCGAGAGCGCCTACGGCCCCATCAAGGCGATCCGCGGCGTGAGCCTGCAGGTGCGCGAAGGCGAGATCGCCACCGTGCTGGGCTCCAACGGCGCGGGCAAGACCACCATCCTGAAGACCATCTCCGGGATCATCGACCCGCGCAAGGGCTCGATCGAATTCCACGGCGAGAACATCACCGCCCGCGATCCCGCCCTGATCGTCCAGCGCGGGCTGTGCCACGTCCCCGAGGGGCGCGAGGTCTTCCCGCTGCTGTCGGTGCGCGACAACCTGATGATGGGCGCCTACACCCGCAAGGACCGCGACGGCGTCGAACGCGACCTGGAGGCCGTATTCGACTACTTTCCGATCCTGCGCGAGCGCGCGTCGCAGGACGCGGGGCTGCTCTCGGGCGGCCAGCAGCAGATGCTGGCGATTTCGCGCGCGATCATGGCCGCGCCGCGGCTGATCCTGCTCGACGAACCCAGCCTCGGACTTTCACCCAAGCTCACCAGGGAGATCTTCGAGATCGTCGTGCGCATCAACCGCGAGCGCGGGACGACGATGCTGCTGGTCGAGCAGAACGCCAACATGGCGCTCAATGCCGCCGACTACGGCTACGTGCTCGAGAACGGGCGCATCGTCATGGAGGACAGTTGCGCGGCGCTGCGCGAGAAGGAAGACATCCGCGAGTTCTATCTCGGCATCAAGGAAAGCGGCGCGCGCGGCGAGCGGCGCTGGAAGAAGCGGAAGACCTGGCGGTGAGCGCATGAGCGTACTCTGGGACCTGAGCAGCATTCGCCCCAACCCGACCGTCGTCGTGCCGGGCGAGACGCTGCCCGTGCTGTTCGGCAACGCGGTCGCGAAGCGCGGCGACGCGGTGTTCATGCGCGAGAAGGACCTCGGCATCTGGCGCAGCTGGACGTGGAACGACACCGGCCGCGCGGTGCGGGAAGTCGCGATGGGGCTCGCGGCGCTGGGCTTCGAGCCGGGCGAGCGCGCCTCGATCCTGTCGAACACCGTGGTCGAGTGGGTCATCGCCGACCTCGGCGTGCTGTGCGCGGCCGGCGTCTCGAACGGCATCTATCCCACCGACTCCCCGGCCCAGGTCCAGTACCTGTGCGAAGACTCGCGCACCGTCGTCGTCTTCGTCGAAGACGACGAGCAACTCGACAAGGTGCTCGAAGTGCGAGGCGCCCTGCCGTTGCTGCGCAGGATCGTCGTCTTCGACATGGACGGGCTGCACCACTTCCACGACCCGATGGTCACGAGCCTGCAGGCGCTGCGCGAACTCGGCGCCCGCCACGACGCCGCCAACCCCGGCGAGTTCGATGCGCGCGTCATGGCCCCCCGGCCGGAAGACCTCGCGATCCTCATCTACACCTCCGGGACCACCGGCCGCCCGAAAGGGGCGATGCTCAGCCACCGCAACGTCGTCTACACGATCCGCGGCTTCAACCTGCTCATCTCGCAGACCGAGAACGACGAGCGGATGTGCTTCCTGCCGCTGTGCCACGTGGCAGAGCGCCTGGGCGGCGAGTACTTCGCCATCTATGCGGGCGCCAGGCTGAACTTCGTCGAGAACCCCGATACCGTCCCGGAGAACGTGCGCGAGATCGCACCGACCGTGTTCGTCGCCGTGCCGCGGGTCTGGGAGAAATTCTATTCGGCGGTGTCGATCGCGATCGCCGAAGCCTCGCGCCTGCAGCAACTGGCCTACCGCTGGGCGCTCGGGGTCGGGCAACGCGTGGCCGAGCGCGTCCTCGAGGGGCGCCCCGTCCCGATCACGCTGAAGGTGGCGTTCCGCATCGCGCGCGTGCTCGCGCTGGACAACGTGCGCAAGATGATCGGCATCCACCGGTCACGCTACCTCGTCACGGGCGCCGCGCCGATCTCGCCGGACCTCGTGCGATGGTATCTGGCGCTCGGCGTGCCGATGCTCGAGGTCTGGGGCCAGACCGAGTCGTGCGGCGCCTCGACCGGGATGCCCGCGGATCGCATCAAGCCCGGCTCGATCGGCCCCGCGACGGCCTACAACGAGGTCAAGGTCGATCCGGCCACCGGCGAGCTGCTGATCCGGGGGCCGAACGTCTTCATCGGGTACCTGAACCAGCCCGAGAAGACCGCCGAGACGATCGACGCGGACGGCTGGCTGCACACCGGCGACGTCGGCACGGTCGACGGCGACGGCTACTTCCGCATCACCGACCGGATGAAGGACATCATCATCACGGCCGGCGGCAAGAACGTGACGCCGAGCGAAATCGAGAACGAGCTCAAGTTCTCGCCGTACATCACCGACGCCGTGATCATCGGCGACAAGCGCCCCTATCTCACCGCGCTGGTGATGATCGACCAGGAGAACGTCGAGAAGTACGCGCAGGACCACGACGTGCCGTTCTCGAACTACGCGAGCCTGACCCGCGCGAAGGAGGTGCTCGCGCTGATCCAGGGCGAGATCGACCGCGTGAACCGCAAGTTCGCCCGCGTCGAGCAGGTCAAGACCTTCCGGCTGCTCGAAACGCAACTGGGGGCGGAAGACGAGGAGTTGACACCGACGATGAAGCTCAAGCGCAAGTTCGTCGAAAAGAAATACGCCGAGCTCATCGATTCGATGTACAAGGGAGGCTGACGGTCGCACGACCCGAATCCGTGTCTGGTGGAAAGGAGATGCAAATGATGAAACGCACCGCTGTTGCACTGGCGCTCGCCCTGAGCGCACCGTTGGCGCTCGCCCAGAGCCAGGGCGTCACGAAGGACGAGATCGTCATCGGCTCGATCCAGGACCTTTCGGGCCCGCTCGCCGGCTTCGGCAAGCAGGATCGCCTCGGGATGATGCTGCGCGTCGACGAGGTCAACGAGCAGGGCGGCATCAACGGCCGCAAGCTCCGCCTGATCGTCGAGGACTCCGGTTACGACCCGCGCCGCGCCGTGCTGGCGGCCCAGAAGCTGGTCAACCAGGACAAGATCTTCGCGATGGTGGCCCACATCGGCACCGCGCAGAACATGGCGGCCATGCCGATCCAGTTCGAGAAGAACGTCATCAACTTCTTCCCGATCACCGCTGCTCGCGAGATGTACGAGCCGTTCCATCGCCTGAAGTACTCGTTCGCGGCCACCTACTACGACCAGATCCGCCACGCGGCACCAAAGCTGGCCAAGGACAAGGGCGCGAAGAAGGTCTGCTCGGTCTACCAGGACGACGAGTTCGGGCTCGAGGTGCTGCGCGGCGCCGAAGCCGGGCTGAAGACGATCGGCATGCAGCTCGCCGAGAAGACTTCGTACAAGCGCGGCGCGACCGACTTCTCCTCGCAGGTCGCCCGCATGAAGTCCGCCGGGTGCGACATGGTAGTGCTGGGCACCATCATCCGCGAAACGATCGGCGTCATCGGCGAGTCGCGCAAGACCGGCTTCAACCCGGTCTTCCTCGGCTCGAGCGCGTCGTACACCGACCTGATCCACAAGCTCGGCGGCAAGGCCATGGACGGCCTGTACGCGACCATGACGGTGCAGCAACCGTACCTCGACGAGAGCTCGCAGCCGATCCGATTCTGGGCGAACAAGTACAAGACCAAGTTCAACGAGGATCCGACCGTGTTCTCGGTCTACGGCTACCTGGCGGTGGACGCGTTCATTCGCGCCGCGACCAAGGCGGGCCCGAACCTGACCACCGACTCGTTCATCAAGGCGATGGACACGATGACCATCCCGACCGACATCTTCGGCAGCGCCGAGATGACCTTCGGGCCGAAGAAGCGCCTGGGCAACAACCTGTCGCGGCTCTCGCAGATCCAGGACGGCCGCTGGAAGGTCGTCTCGGACTACTTCAAGGGCGACTGAACGCCCGGGGCGCGGAGCCCCGTCGAACCGGACGGCCTTCGGGCGGCCCGGTTCGAACAGAGGGCCGCCTTCGGGCGGCCCTCTTGTTCTTCAGCGTGCGCCGAGACCCATCGCGCGCGTGATCACTTCCTTCATGATCTCGTTGGTGCCGCCGTAGATCCGCTGCACCCGCGCGTCGGCGAATGCGCGCGCGATCGGGTACTCCCACATGTAGCCGTAGCCGCCGTGCAGTTGCACGCACTCGTCGATGACCTTGCACTGCAGGTCCGAGCACCAGTACTTCGCCATCGACGCCGTGGCGGTGTCCAGCTGGCCGGCCATCAGCAGCTCGATGCACTTGTCGACGAACACGCGCGCGATCTGCACCTCGGTCTGGAGTTCGGCCAGCTTGAAGCGCGTGTTCTGGAACGACGACACGGTCGTCCCGAACACCTTGCGCTCCTTCACGTAGTCACTGGTCCAGTCGATCGCCGCCTGCGCGTTCTCGACGGCACCGATCGCGATCTGCAGGCGCTCCCAGGGCAGCTCCTGCATCAGGTAGGCGAAGCCCTCGTTCTCGTTGCCCAGCAGGTTCGTCGCCGGCACCTCGACGTTGTCGAAGAAGAGTTCCGACGTGTCCTGCGCCTTCATGCCCACCTTCTTCAGGCGCTTGCCCTTCTCGAACCCCTTCATGCCCCGCTCGACCAGGAGCAGGCTCGTGCCCTTCGCACCCGCCTTCGGATTTGTCTTGGCGACCACGATCACCACGTCGGCGTGCCAGCCGTTGGTGATGAACGTCTTCGAGCCGTTGAGAACGTAGACGTCGCCGCTGCGGGTGGCGGTGGTCTTCACGCCCTGGAGGTCGGACCCGGCCGCAGGTTCGCTCATCGCGATTGCTCCGATCGCCTCGCCGCTGGCCATCTTCGGCAGGAATCGCCGCTTCTGCTCCTCGGATCCGTAGTGAAGGATGTACGGGGCCACGATCTCGGAGTGCAGGCCGAACCCCAGGCCGGTCGCGTTCACCCGCGCCGTCTCCTCCATCACCACGATCGAATACAGCTTGTCGGCCCCTGCCCCGCCATAGGCCTCCGGCATCGTGGCGCAGAGCATGCCGTTCGCGCCCGCCTTCTGCCAGACCTCGCGGTCGACGAACCCCTGCTCCTCCCAGCGGTCGTGGTGCGGGACGACCTCCTGCTCCATGAAGCGCCTGACCGCGTCGCGGAACATGCGGTGGTCTTCGGAAAACAGCGTGCGCTCGATCATGGTCCTGCTCCAGGAAGTGCCTCGGTTTCGCGCAGCATAATAGAATTGCCCTGAATCTCCCCGGGAGCCCCACCATGGCCGAAGCATTCGTCTACGACGCCATCCGCACGCCGCGCGGACGCGGCAAGTCCTCCGGATCGCTGCACGAGGTCAAGCCCGTTCGGCTGCTCACCACGCTGATGCACGAGCTGCAGCGCCGCCACGATCTCGACACCTCGCAGGTCGAGGACGTCGTCGTCGGGTGCGTGACGCCGGTCGGCGACCAGGGTGCAGTCATCCCGAAGACCGCCGCGCTCGCCGCGGGCTGGGACATCAAGGTGGCCGGAGTCCAGGTCAACCGTTTCTGCGCGTCCGGGCTCGAGGCGGTCAACATGGCCGCCCAGAAGGTGCGTTCGGGGTGGGAGGACCTGGTCGTCGCAGGCGGCGTCGAATCGATGTCGCGCGTGCCGATGGGCTCCGACGGCGGGGCCTGGGCGCTCGATCCCGAGACGAACATCGCCACCAGCTTCATTCCACAGGGGATCGGCGCAGACCTGATCGCCACGCTCGACGGCTTCACGCGCGAGATGGTCGACGAGTTCGGCGTGCGTTCGCACCACAAGGCCGCCGCCGCCCAGCGCGCTGGGCACTTCGATCGCTCGGTGGTGCCGGTGCACGACGACCTCGGCATCGCGATCCTCGAGCGTGACGAGACGATCAGGCCCGACACGTCGGTCGAGGGACTCAGCCAGCTCAAACCGTCGTTCGCCAAGATCGGCGCAATGGGCTTCGATGCGGTGGCCCTGCGCAAGTACTCGCAGGTCGCGCGCATCGAGCACGTGCATCACGCGGGCAACTCGTCGGGAATCGTGGACGGGGCCGCCCTGACGCTGATCGGCAACGAAGAGGCCGGGAAGCGCCTCGGACTCGCCCCGCGCGCCCGCATCGTCTCCGTCGCCCTGACGGGCACCGACCCCACGATCATGCTCACCGGGCCGATGCCTGCGACGCGCAAGGCGCTGCAGAAGGCCGGGCTGGGGATCGACGACATCGACCTCTTCGAGGTCAACGAGGCCTTTGCCGCGGTCGTCATGCGATTCATGCGCGAACTCGGCGTGCCCGAGGAGAAGGTCAACGTGAACGGCGGAGCGATCGCGATGGGTCATCCGCTGGGCGCGACCGGTGCGATGCTGCTCGGAACGATGATCGACGAACTCGAGCGTCGCAAGCTCAAGCGCGGGCTGATCACGCTGTGCGTGGGCGGCGGCATGGGCATTGCCACCATCGTCGAGCGACTCTGAGCGCGCGACGGCGCGCGACGCCTCAGGCCCGGACTGCGCCGGATCCCTCGGCAAAAACGGTCAACAACTCGCGCAGGCGAGCCAGCTGAGGCGGCTTGGCCATCACGTGAACGTCGTCGGGCGCGCCGTCCCGCAGGGCCTCGACGCGGAACTCGCCCGACAGCAGGATCGCCGGCGTTCGCCTTCCTTCGAGGCGGCGGAGCTCGTCGATCAGGCGCAGTCCGTCCCAGGTACCCGGCAGCCTGAAGTCGGACACGATCGCGTCGAACGAGCGTTCCGCCCGGGCGGCTGTTTCGAGCGCCTCCTCGCCGCTCGAGACGGCATCGACCAGGACGCCCCATTGCCGGAGCACCTGGCCGAGCGCGTCGCGCATCGAGTCGTCGTCCTCGATGAACAGGACATAAGCGCCGGCCAGGGGCTCGTCGAGCGGCGCGGCGCCGACCCGCTCGGGAGCCCGCTGCTCCTCGACTTCACGGTCGTGAGGGACGCCAGCTGCGTATCGGGCCACCGGCATCTCGCAGCGTTGCTCGGCCGCGCGGGCCTCGACGTCGCGTGATGGGGCGCCCGCGTACGCCTCGAGTGGCGATGCCTCGCCGCCGGGGGTGCCGAACGTACCGACGGGGGCCGCTGCCGGCATCGTCAGCGCGAATCGGGTCCCTTGCCCGAGCCGCGATCGCAGCTCGAGCGAGTGGCCCGGCATTCGCGAGACGGCCTCGCGAACGATCGAAAGGCCGAGTCCATGACCATGCTCGGGATTGCGGGCGTGATTGGCCACCTGGAAATACTCGTCGAAGACCCGGCGTTGATCGGCCGCGGCAATTCCGATTCCGTTGTCGCGCACCTCGACCACGAGACAGGTGCCGGACCGGCGAACGCGGATCAGCACCCAGGCCCCACGGTCAGGCGCGGAGAACTTCAGCGCATTGCCGGTGAGGTTGGACAGCACGTCCCAGAGCCGGTTCTCGTTGCTCACGGCGAACTGCCGACCCGGGCGCGGCCTGCGAACGACCAACCGGGCTCCGCGCCGCGCGGCCTCGGCCGAGTACACGCTCTCGAGGCGGTCGAGCACGCCGCCGAGGTCGATCGTCGTGACGGAAACGGGCGCACCGCGATCGCGCAAGCCGCCCAGTTCCGACAGCCGATCGAGGTTTCCACTGAGCGCGGACACGCACGCGTCGAGCCGGTCGACCGTGCCGGAGAGGCCGGCCGGCCCGAGGACGTCGTTGCGCGCACGCAACAATTGTGCGTAGAGCGCGAGACTCGCCAGCGGCTGGCGGAGATCGTGGCTGACCGCAGCCAACACCCGCGTCTTGGCCGAATCAGCGTCCGCGGCATTGCGGGCCATCTCCTCGAGCGCCCGCGTCGCCGCGGCAAGTTGCCTCGAGCTCCAGAAGAGTGCCCTCTCGCGCCGCTCGATCTCGACGGACATGATCCAGCCGATGAGGTTCGCCATCAGCAAGTAGACGAACAAGGCGCGGACATAGTCGTCACTGTAGACTTGGGCGCTTATAAGAATGGCTGTCGAGCCCAAGATGCACGCAGCAGCGGCGACTCGCGCTGGCAAGCGGGTGAATCCATACGCAAGCCAACAGGTGAGGCTCATTGCCACAGTCCACCTGCCTGATCTTGGTTCTTCGGCGTCCGCGGGCAGAAGACTCATGGCGCCAATCGCCAAACATGACGCTAAGACGACACCTCCCACGACTAACTCATAGTGATTGACGACCCAACCCGGTCGCCATGCGACCAAGATCGCCGTACAAGTCATCATGAGGAAGAGTCCCAACCTGAGCGCTTGGCGCGGGTTCGTCGGGAACTCGTCGTCCTTGACCGAGAGCACGAGGACAAAGAAGACCACGGCCAAGCCGGCGCCAAGCAATAGTGCCAAGCGCACGAATCGCAGGCCCGACGCCCGATACTGTGCAAGAAACTCGTGCTCGACATCCGTGGCGTCAAACCGTTTCGGGAGTCCGATCAATCGTCATCCTTTCCGAACGATGCGCCGGCGTCGCGCCATGACTTCGCCTCACGCCAATATCTGCAGCCAGGCATTGCGCCGCACCCATTCGCCTCAGCCCCCGCAGAGCGCCTGCAATATAGTTCCGGCAACCTAGCCTGAGGGGCTGTTTCTAACCTGACTCATGACTGGCACGTACTTGCCAAGCGAGGCGCGCAGAGAGCATTCCCGCCTGCCGCTAAGCTTTACTCGCCCCCCCCTCAGCCATCAGAATCAGACTTGAGAGAGCGGGCAGTTGTCTATAGGCCGAACGGCTAAGGTTGCTCAATGCGAAGAACACCCATTACAGACGTCCAAGACGCGTCGGAATCGTTCAGCGAGATCTCGATTCGGCCCGTTAATCAGCGCCCCCGCCCCGTGTTACTCCCTTTCACGATCCGGCTTGTTCGGACCAACGACCAGCTGGCCCGGGCGGTCAACGTGCGCACAACCGCCTATGCGAAGCGGCTTCCTTCGTTGGCTCGCACGCTCCGAAGTGCCGAGTCGGAGGACGGTGATCGCGATAGCATCATCCTTCTCGCCGAATCAAAGGAAACGCTCGCACCAGTTGGCACGTTGCGAATCCACTCGAACATCCACGGCCAGACAGAATTCGAGCGGGAGTTGCTGTTGCCACAGAAGTACCAAGGCCAAAGCATCGCGCACGTCTCGCGGCTGGGCGTGGTCGGCGGGAGACTCGGCGTTCAAGTGAAACTTGCGCTGTTCAAGGCTTTGTATAGGTACTGCCTCGCGACTCAGATTGAGTGGATCATGGTTACTGGCATCCCTCCCCGTGATCGCGATTACATCAACCTGCAGTTCGAGGAAGTCTTTCCCAATGGCGGCATGGTGACACTTCCCTCATCAATGGGCATCCCCGCGCGACTCCTCGCGTTCAATGTACGAACGGCTGAACAGCGATGGCGTGAGACGGATCACCCGCTTTACGACTTCATGTGCAATCAGATCCACGAAGACATTCGAATCTTCGACTCCGTGAGCGGTGCTTGGGCAAATAGCCGCTCGACGCGGCGAAAAGGCACATCTGCCAATCGCGCGTTCGGCGTGACGTTTGATGTGCCCGTGATCTAGGGGATGAAGTAGTCGCACGGGCGCATGCGGAGCCTGCCTTGAGAAAGGTCGCGTTGCAAAAATGCAACGCGACCCATTGACGCCGCTCATTCTGCCTTTCGTCGGCGCTCGACCCAGCAGCAGGCTGGTTCATCCAATCCTTGCCAGAAGGCAAGGGAGTACAAAAGGTCATGTCGATCGCTCGGGCGCTAGGCCTGCGAGGACATTCGTTCTCGCATGCAGTTGGAGGCGCGTCGCAGCTTCTTCATCTGATGAAGACGCTTGCGGCCTCCATAGCGATCATTCTGGGATTCGTGTCAGCCGGGCTGCTGGTCTCCCAGAGCATCACCGATGAACCTGACGGCACTGTATCGCTGAGCTACCTCCCTGACCCCGATCCCGGAATTCCAGTTGAGGAGGCAACCAATCGTTTCTTCTCCGAGGCGGACGGCGTAGCGCCCAGTCGGGGCCTGACGCCGGAAGGGTCCTTCTGGATTTCTCTCACTGCTGAAGTTGATCCGACCCTGTCCGACCTTTCGATCGAATTGCGGCAGCTCCGCGGCAAGAATCCGGAATTCTGGCAAGTTGGCATCCCTGCGGATAGTGCCAACACTCTCGCAATCGCCAAGCTAGCCGTTACGGAGACACGCAGCGGAATTGCCTTCGAAGGCCTTCATGCGACGAACGGCCGAGTGCAAATTGTTGGACGACTGCGTGGAGAATCAGTCGTCAAGCCACAAGTTGTCTTGCAGCCAGGCTCTTCCCTTGCGCCACACCTGATTGCCTCCGACAGACTCGGGGGACTGCTCTTCGGGGGCATGCTTGGTCTGGCGGTCTTCGGCGCCATCGTTTCGCTGTTGAACCGCGACAAGACGTTCTTTCTGCTCGCAGCGCTCTTAGTCACCAGCCTTCGCATCGCCGGATTCAACTTCGGCTGGGACCTCAAGTGGATTGGCTGGGTGCTCGACGCACGGTTCGTTCCAGTCGTAAAGAACCTCACCCTCCTACTTCACTTGGTATTGACTGTCGCTCTCTTTCAGGAGTTGTTCGGGCAGCAAATTCAGGGGGCCCGCACCTCCTTCTTGCTTCCCTGCCTCTACGTCACGTATCTCCTAGCGGCCGGTCTGACTCTTCTGGCGCCCGCGCACGCAAGCATTGTCCTCATATGGGTGCTGGGTGTTATCACGACGGTCACTATCTTCCTTTTCCTCGCCCAGATCCTTCGCAAGGACGCCTCGCCAGTTGCGATCTGGTACGCGCTCTCCTGGTTTGTAACCGGGCTGGGGATGTTCGGAGAAATAGTCAACGCTCTTGGCTACCCAGGCTCTCTGACCAAGGTGATGAATAGCCAAGTCGCTGCGATATCCGCTGCCGTCCTCTCGGGAATCGCCCTCGCTGCGAAACTTCAACACGAGAGAGAAGCCCGAATCTCCGCCCAGCACAGCGCCGTCACCGCCCTGCAACGGTTCCGCGAGAACTACAACGCGATGCCCGTCGGCATCTTCTCGATGAAGCACGACGGGACTCTCATCGAACACAACCCGACCTTTGCCGAGATGTTCCCGGGCAACGGGCGCCGCAACTCCAAGATCGGACTGAACTGGGTCGAACTGACGAACCTCGAGGCACTGAAGGCCGTCAAGGAGCTGACCTCGAGCGACCGGATGATGGACACCGAGCTGGCGATCGAACGCCCGGACGGCAAACGGCGCTGGTTCCATGTGCGTGCGGTTCGGAAGGCCGAGCGGTACGAGGGATGGATCGAGGAGATCACCGCACGCAAGGAGGCCGAGGGGCAACTGAAGTTCCTCGTCGACCACGACTCACTGACCGGCCTGCTGAACCGTCGCGGCTTCGAGATCCATCTGCAAAAGGCCATCGGCTCGGCAGGCAACCGCCCGGTGTGCCTGGCTTACGTCGACCTCGACCGCTTCAAGCTGGTCAACGACCTGTTCGGGCACGCCGCCGGAGACCAGATCCTTCGCCAGATGGCGACGCGAATGCGCGAAGTGATCAGGCCGCCACACGTCGCCGCACGGGTCGGCGGCGACGAGTTCGTGGTCATCATCGACGGCCCCTCGCTCGAGTCGGCGAAGACGCTCTGCGAGAAGCTTCGCGTCGACCTGAGCGACCGCGCGTATCAATACCAGGACAAGGCGTTCAACGTCACGGCGAGCATCGGACTGATCCGCGTGCTCGACAACATGCGCCCGGCCGACGCCCTGACCGCGAGCGATCGCGCGTGCTCCGAAGCCAAGACCTCCGGGGGCGCGACCGTCATCTCCTACGACTCGAGCAGCACGGAGTTGCTGAACTACCTCGACGAGATCAAGCTCGTGGCAGGAATGAAGGAACGCCTGCCGATCGAGAACTTCTTCACGCAACTGCAGCCGATCGTCTCCCTGCGCAACCCCGAGTCGAGCCTCTGCTACGAGGTGTTGATCCGGATGCGCGACAACAGCGGGCAGGTGCTGCCGCCCGCCCGCTTCATTCCCGCCGCTGAACGCAACGGACTGATGACGCAGATCGACCGCTGGGTGCTCCGCAGTACGCTCGAGTGGCTCGACTCGCAGCCGGCCCACCGCGACAACGTCGACTTCTGCACGTTGAACCTGAGCGGCGCCTCGCTGAACGACGAGAAGTTCCTTCAGGACACGATCGCGCTGATCCGCTCGCATCCGGAGTCGACGAGGAAGATCTGCTTCGAGATCACGGAGAGCGTCGCCCTGTACGACCTGAACACGACACGACGCTTCGTCGATCGGGTCAAGTCGTTCGGCGCGATGGTCGCGCTGGACGACTTCGGCGCGGGCTACACGTCCTTCAGTTACCTGAAGGAGCTTCCCGGCGACCTGGTCAAGATCGACGGTAACTTCATCCGCGACGTCAACCTGAATCGGGCGAATTTCGCGATCACGCGCGCAGTGGTCGACCTGGCACACGAGCTCGGGATGGGCTGCGTGGCCGAATGGGCCGAGAACGCGGGCATCGTCAAGTCACTCATCGAACTCCAGGTCGACTATGCGCAGGGCTATGGAGTGTGCCGGCCGCTCGATCGGGAGCGCCTGCTCGCGGTTCCCAACGCGGTGACGCTGATCCGCGACCAGGAGACCGCCGACATCATCCTGGGCAGCGCGATCGGCTCTCGCGACGCCTCGCGGCGGATCACGCTGCCGATCTGAGGCCTCCTGAAGGCATCGGCTGCCCCGCATCGGGCAGCCACTCTCCGGCGGCCGACGGACGCCGCCCGCGACGGTTTATGATTGGACGCTTCCGATCATTCCCGCCCCGTCCGGAGTTCGCATGTCCAGCATCCGCTACGAGAAGGACGCCCATGGCGTCGTGACACTGCTTCTCGATGCCCCCGACCAGCCGGTCAATACGATGAATGCCGCCTTCCAGGCCGACCTTCGCGCGATCGTCGTTCGGCTGGAAGGCGAGCGGGAGCAGATCCGTGGCGTCATCGTCACTTCGGCCAAGCGAACCTTCTTCGCGGGCGGCGACCTGCGCACCCTGATCGCTGTTCGACCAGAGAATGCGGCGACGTTCTTCCACGAACTGGAAGCGATGAAGGCGTGCCTGCGGCGGATCGAGAAGCTCGGAAGGCCTGTCGTCGCCGCCATCAACGGCAGCGCGCTCGGCGGCGGACTGGAACTCGCGCTGTCCTGCCACGCACGGCTGTGCATCGACGACCCGTCGATCGAGATCGGCTTCCCCGAGGTGACGCTGGGGCTGCTGCCGGGCGCCGGCGGCGTCGTGAAGACCGTGCGCCTGATCGGACTGCAGCACGCGCTCCCCTACCTGAGCGAGGGACGCCGCGTCGCGCCTGCGAAGGCGCTCGAGATGGGCCTCATCGATGGGCTGGCGCGCGATCGCGACGACCTGCTCACTCGCGCCCGGGCCTGGATCGATGCGCACCCTCACCCGCAGCAGCCCTGGGACGACCCGAAACACCGCATTCCGGGCGGCACGCCCGCGAGTCCGGCAGTCGCGGGGATGCTGCCGATCGCGCCCGCCATCCTCCAGCAACAGACACACGGGAACTATCCCGCACCCGAGGCGATTCTCGCGGCTGCCGTGGAAGGCGCGCAGGTCGACTTCGACACCGCGATGCGTATCGAGTCGCGCTACATGACGCGGCTCGTCACCGGGCAGGTGGCCAGGAACATGATCGGCACCCTGTTCTTCCAGCTCAACGAGGTGAAGGCCGGCAAGAGCCGGCCTGCCGATCCGCCGCGCTGGCGCGCCACCCGCGTCGGCATCCTGGGCGCAGGGATGATGGGCGCGGGCATCGCGTGGGCGTGCGCCAGCCGGGGCGTTCCATGCGTGCTGAAGGACGTCGATCTCGCCAGGGCCGAGCAGGGCAAGGCGTACTCGGCTCGGTTGCTCGCCAAGCGCGTCGAGAAGGGGCGCATGTCGGCCGCCGACGCCGACAAGGTCCTGGCGGCGATCACGCCGACCGCCGACGCCGCCCTCCTGTCGAATTGCGACCTGGTGATCGAGGCGGTGTTCGAGAATCGCGAACTGAAGGCGCGGGTCACGCAGGAAGCCGAAGCGGTCGTGGGCGGCGATACGATCGTCGCGTCGAACACCTCGACACTGCCGATCACCGGATTGGCCGAGGCCTCAGGGCGCGCCGAACAGTTCATCGGACTGCCACCTTCTCCCCGGTGGACCGCATGCAGCTGGTGGAGATCATCAAGGGCAGGAAGACATCGGCCGATACGCTGGCGAAGGCCTACGACTTCGTGTTGCAGATCGGCAAGACGCCCATCGTCGTCAACGATTCGCGTGGCTTCTACACGAGCCGGGTCTTCGGCACCTTCGTCAACGAGGGGATGGCGCTGCTGGGCGAAGGCGTCCCCGCAGCGATGGTGGAGAACGCCGGATGGCAGATCGGGATGCCCGTCGGGCCGCTTGCAGTGCTGGACGAAGTCTCGCTGAAGCTGGCCGACGACGTGCTTCACCAGGAGCTGGCCGACCTGGAGCGTGAGCAACACGAGCACGAGCACGGCCATGGACATGCGCACGGACATGAACATGACCACGGGCATGCGCATGCGCACGAGCACGAGCACGAGCACGAGCACGGACACCGGCACGCGCACAAGGTCAAGAGCCGCAGGGTGCCGGAGTCGGCCGTGTATGTGCTCGAGAAGATGGCTCACGGGTTCAAGCGCATGGGCCGGGCCTACGGCGGCGGCTTCTACGATTACCCGCACGACGGCGAGAAGTCGCTGTGGTCCGGCCTCAAGGTGTTCGAGCGCGGCGGGCGCGCGATCCCGTTCGAGGACGTGAAGGACCGGATGCTCTACGCGCAGGCGATCGAGACGGTGCGCTGCATCGAGGAGGGCGTGCTGGAGTCGACGCGCGACGCGAACATCGGCGCGATCTTCGGCTGGGGATTTCCTGCATGGACCGGCGGCACGGTCCAGTTCGTCAACCACGTGGGCGTGCGCGCCTTCGTGGCTCGCGCCCGGGAACTCGCGCAGCGTTACGGCGAGCGCTTCGCGCCACCGGCGTCATTGCTCGAGCACGCCGAGCGGGACACGCCCATCTAGTCAGGAGGTTGTCCATGGCCACGTCCGGAGCCCTCCACCGGAACGACGACCGCCGTCCGGTCACGGTCGAGCACGACGGTCCGGTCACCATCGTGACGCTGTCGCGCCCCGAGGCGCGCAACGCCGTCGACCGCCCCACTGCCGAAGCGCTGGCGGCGGCGTTCGCGCAGTTCGACGCCGACCCGTCGCGCAGCGTCGCCGTGTTCCATGGCGCCAACGGCCACTTCTGTGCCGGAGCAGACCTGAAGGCGCTGGCAGGCGGCGAGCGCCGCAATCGGGTCGAGCCGGACGGCGACGGCCCGATGGGACCCAGCCGCATGCTGCTCTCGAAGCCCGTCATCGCGGCGATCTCCGGGTATGCGGTGGCCGGCGGCCTCGAGCTCGCCCTGTGGTGCGACCTGAGGATCATCGAGGAGTCGGCCACGCTGGGCGTCTTCTGCCGGCGCTTTGGCGTGCCGCTGATCGACGGCGGCACGGTGCGCCTGCCGCGCCTGATCGGCCTGTCGCACGCGCTCGACCTGATCCTGACCGGTCGCGCGGTATCCGCCGACGAGGCACTGCGGATCGGCCTGGCCAACCGCGTAGTAGCCGACGGCACGTCTCGCTCCGCCGCGGTCGCGCTCGCGCACGAACTGGCCGCCCTGCCGCAGACCTGCCTGCGCAACGACCGGCGCTCGGCCTACGAGCAATTCGGCCTGACGATCGACGAGGCGCTCGCCCATGAGTTCACGCTAGGCATGCGCACGCTCGAAGACGGCGAGGCCACCGCGGGCGCGGCGCGCTTCGCAGCCGGCGCAGGACGTCATGGCGTGCCGAACTGAGCCCTCCCGGAAAGCCCCGACGATGACGCCAACCATCCGCCCCGACAAGCGCCTCCACCCGTGGCTGGAGCCCGTCGCCCCGCGGCCCGCGGCAACGATCCTGCTGCTGCGCGACTCCGTCGACGGGCCGCAGGTGCTGATGACGCGGCGCTCGACGAACGCGAGCTTCGCCCCCGGCGCCTACGTCTTCCCCGGCGGCACCGTGGACTCGCGCGACATGTCGCCGCTGGCTCGCGAGCTCGCAGCCGCCCGGCCGGACCAGGACGACGAGATCCTGACGTTCGCGACCGCAGCCGTGCGCGAAGCGTTCGAGGAACTGGGCATCCTGCTCGCGCGCGGCCGTGCCGATGGAACCACACTCGCGCAGGTCGCGCGGAGCCTTGACCGCAGTCGCGACGCGGACCTGCTCGCGCAGGTGGCCGCGCACGAGTTGCGCCTGGCGCTGGACGAGTTGCACTGGTTCAGCCACTGGATCACCGATCGCGACCTTCCGAAGCGATTCGATACGCGATTCTTCGTCGCGCGCATGCCGGAGCATCAACAGCCGGTCGCCGACGAAGGCGAGCAATTCGAGCCGACCTGGGTGACGCCGGCCGAGGGACTGGCCCGCCACGACCAGGGCAGCTTCAACATCATGCTCCCGACGATTCGGTCGCTTCGCCGGCTCACGCGCTTCGGCAGCGTGGACGAGGTGCTGGCGCACGCGAGCGGCCAGTCGCGCGTGAGCGTGTCCTGCTCTCGCGGGGGCTGGCTTCGCGGGCGCATCGAGCGCTTCAGCGAGGAGGAACTGCCGTTCGGCGAGCTCGAGCTGGTCACCCCGGATGGAGGCCTCCATCACTCGCTGGACTGGCAGTCCGAGCGCGTCGTGCCGCTGCTGCGGCACGTTCACCGACTGACTGCGCCGAACCCGGGCCGGATGACGGGCCCCGGCACCAACACCTACATCGTCGGCACGCCGGGCGACTGGCTGGTCGTCGATCCGGGCCCGGACGACGCCGAGCACATCGACCGGATCGCCGCTTTCGTCGGCGACGGCCTGAAGACGATCGTCTGCACGCACGCACACCCAGATCACGCACCCGGCGCGGCGCCCCTGCAGCGGCTCACCGGCGCGCGCATCGTCGGCCGGCCGAGCGGACCGCACTTCAATCCGGCCTGGACCTTCCGCCCCGACGAGACGCTCGAGGACGGTGCGCGCCTGAAAGTCGGCGACTCGACGCTCCGGGCGCTGCACGCCCGGCCGCCGAGCACCACGTCTGCCTGCTGCTCGAGGAGGACGGGCTGCTGTTTTCCGGCGACCACATCCTCAACGGTTCGACGACGGTCGTCGACCCGCCGGACGGCGACATGCGCGCCTACGTCGCATCGCTGGAGAGGCTGGCCGCGGAGCCGTTCGAGTTCATCCTGCCCGCGCACGGGCACGTGATCGCGCGCGCGAAGACCGAGATCGCGCGGCTGATCGCGCACCGCATGGCGCGCGAAGCCAAGGTCGTCGACGCGCTCGATCGCCTGGGCGGCGGCACGCTCGACGAGCTGGTGGTGCTCGCCTACGACGACGTCGACCCGCTGCTGCACCCGGTCGCCAGGCGCTCGCTCACCGCGCACCTGCTCAAGCTGCGCGACGAGCGACGCGCGACGCTGGACGATCGATCGTCGCGCTGGGAGCCGGCCTGACTGCGCGGGCGCGGGCGCACAAGAAGAAAAGCCCGCCGAGGCGGGCTTTCTGCGGGCCGGCCGGATGCTCCGGCCGCTACGTCGATCAGCTCGCCGACTGGGCGGCCTCTTCGGGCGTCACGGCCTTCATCGACAGGCGCAGGCGCCCCTTGTCGTCGGCCTCGATCACCTTGACGCGCACGACCTGGCCTTCCTTCACGTAGTCGGAAACCTGGTTGACCCGCTCGTTGGCGATCTGCGAGACGTGCAGCAGCCCGTCGCGGCCCGGCATCACCTGCACGATCGCGCCGAAATCGAGGATCTTCAGGACGGTACCCTCGTAGATCCGGCCGATCTCGACCTCGGCGGTCAGGTCCTCGATGATCTTCTGCGCGCGCTTGGCGGCGGCGCCGTCGACCGCGGCGATCGTGATCGAGCCGTCGTCCTGGATGTCGATCTGCGTGCCGGTGGTCTCGGTGATCTGGCGGATGGTCGCACCGCCCTTGCCGATGACGTCGCGGATGCGCTCGGGGTTGATCTTCATCGTGTACATGCGCGGCGCGAAGTCGGAGAGCTCCTCGCGGGCCCCGCCGATCGCCTGCTGCATCAGCCCGAGGATGTGCATGCGGCCCTCGCGCGCCTGCGCGAGCGCGACCTGCATGATCTCCTTCGTGATGCCCTGGATCTTGATGTCCATCTGCAGCGCGGTGATGCCGGCGGTCGTGCCGGCCACCTTGAAGTCCATGTCGCCGAGGTGGTCCTCGTCGCCCAGGATGTCGGTGAGCACCGCGAAGCGGCCGCCTTCCTTGATGAGCCCCATCGCGACGCCCGCGACGTGCGCCTTCACCGGCACGCCGGCGTCCATCAGCGCCAGGCATCCGCCGCAGACCGAGGCCATCGACGACGAGCCGTTCGACTCGGTGATCTCGGAGACGACGCGCAGCGAGTACGCGAACTCCTCGGCGCCCGGCAGCAGGGGGCGGATCGCCCGCTTGGCGAGGTTGCCGTGACCCACTTCGCGGCGCTTCGGCGAGCCGAAGCGGCCGGTTTCACCGGTGGCGAACGGCGGCATGTTGTAGTTGAACATGAAGCGCTCGCGGTACTCGCCGGTGATCGCGTCGATGATCTGCTCGTCGCGCGAAGTGCCCAGCGTGGCGACGACGATCGCCTGCGTCTCGCCGCGGGTGAACAGCGCCGAGCCGTGCGCGCGCGGCATCACGCTGGTGCGGATCGCGATCGGCCTCACGGTGCGCGTGTCGCGGCCGTCGATGCGCGCCTCGCCGGCCAGGATCTGGCTGCGCACGATGCGGTACTGCAGGTCGAACAGCATGTTGCCCAGATCGTTGGCGTCGGGCGGCGGATGGCCGTGCGTGGCCGCGTCCTCGACGATCTTCGCGATGGTCGCCTTTTCGATCTCGCCGATGCGCGCCATGCGCTGCTGCTTGTTGCGCAGCGCGTAGGCCGCCCGCATGTCGGCCTCGGCCAGCTCGTTGACGCGGGCGATCAGCCCCTCGTTCTTCGGCGTCGGGGTCCAGTCCCACGCGGGCTTGCCCGCCATCTCGACCAGCTCGTCGATCGCCTTGATCGCGGTCTGCATCTGCTCGTGGCCGTAGACCACGGCGCCGAGCATCACGTCCTCGGGCAGCTCGTGCGCTTCCGACTCGACCATCAGCACGGCGGCGTCGGTGCCGGCCACGACCAGGTCGAGCTTCGAGCTCTCCATCTGGGTGGCGCTGGGGTTCAGCACGTACTGGCCGTCGATGTAGCCGACGCGCGCCGCGCCGATCGGGCCGTCGAACGGGATGCCCGACAGCGCGAGCGCCGCCGAGGCGCCCAGCATCGCCGGGATGTCGCTGTCGACTTCCGGATTGCTGGACATCACCTGCACGATGACCTGGACCTCGTTGTAGAAGCCCTCGGGGAACAGCGGACGGATCGGCCGGTCGATCAGCCGGCAGATCAGGATCTCGCGCTCGGTCGGACGGCCTTCGCGCTTGAAGAAACCGCCGGGAATGCGCCCGGCGGCATAGAACTTCTCGACGTAGTCGACGGTGAGCGGGAAGAAGTCCTGGCCGGGCTTCGCGCTGCGCGCGGCGACCACGGTGGCCAGCACCACGGTGTCGTCCATGTTCACGACGACCGACCCCGACGCCTGGCGCGCGATCTCGCCGGTCTCGATGGTGACGGTGTTGCCCCCCCACTGGAAGGTTTTCTTTGCGATTTCGAACACTTCGATTCCTTTCAACATTGCCCGCGCGATCAGTCCGGCGGCGCGGTTCGCCTGTCAGCAGTCCAAAACAAGAAACCCGCAAGGTTCGCTTGCGGGTTTCGGGTCCGTTCTGTCAACCGCGCAGACCGAGTCGCTCGATCAGCGCCTTGTAACTCGAAGGGTTCGTACCCTTCAGGTAGTCGAGCAGCTTGCGGCGGCGGCTGACCATCTTCAGCAGGCCGCGGCGCGAATGGTGGTCCTTCGCGTGGGTCTTGAAGTGATCGGTCAGCTCGACGATGCGAGCGGTGAGCAGCGCGACCTGGACCTCGGGCGATCCGGTGTCTTTCGCGCCGCGCTGGTAGTCGGCGACGATCTTCGCCTTGTCGATGTTGGCGACAGCCATGAGTTTCCCCTGTGAAGAGACATCCACTTGCGGCATCGCCGGGTTGCGATGCCGTGCCTGTCCGCGCCCGCCCACAACGAAAGCCGGGCGCGAAAACGTTCGATTATAACCGGAACGGCCTCAGCTCGCCGGCCGCCGCATCTTGCAGGACTGGGGCCGGGTCGCCTCCCGGAGGTCGACGAACAGCTCGGTACGAAAGCCCAGCCCGCTGCCCTCCAGGTCGTACTTCGGGGCCCCCGGGCCGGCTGCGGGCCCCGCCCGCTCCATGACCGAGACATACAATGGTGTCAGCAACTGGTGGTCGGCGGCGCGCATCGTGGCGGTGTACGGGGGCGCCCGGTGGGTGCGTCCCTCGAGCGCGCGCGCCACGGCGGCAGCCTCGGTCGTGCCGGCGGCCTCGATCGCGGCCGCCAGCAACTCGATCATGACCACGTGGCGCATGTTGAAGTAATCCTCGCGCGGGTCGCGCAGGCGCCTGCGGAAGTCGAGGTAGATGCGCTCCGCGTCCAGCGCGCCGGCGTTGGGATGCCACTCGGCAACCGCCCGCACCCGCCCCACGCCGGCCTCGCCGATCGCCGCGGGCGCGCCCAGCCCGTTCCCGTAGAAGGTGTAGAAGTCCGCCACCAGGCCCACCTCGCGCGCCGCGCGCACCAGGAAAGTCAGGTCGTTGCCCCAGTTGCCGGTGACCACCGTGTCGGCGCCCGACGCCTTGATCTTGGCCGCATAAGGGACGAAGTCCTTGATCCGCCCGAGCGGGTGGAGCTCGTCGCCGACGATCTCGACGTCGGGGCGCTTCGCGCCGATCATCTGCCGCGCCAGGCTGGCCACCTGCCTGCCGAAGCTGTAGTCCTGGTTCAGCAGGTAGACGCGGCGGACGCGCCGGTTCTGCGCCAGCGCGTCGACGAGCGCGGCCATCCGCATGCCGGCGTGCGCGTCGAACCGGAAGTGCCAGAAGCTGCAGCGCTCGTTGGTGAGCACCGGATCGACCGCCGAATAGTTCAGGTACAGCACCCGGTTGCGCGGCTCGCGGTCGTTGTGCGTGGACACCGCGTCGAGCAGCGCCGCAGCGACGGCCGAGCTGTTCCCCTGCAAGACGAACGGCGTGCGCTGGTCGGTCGCCTTGCGCAGCATCGCGATCGCCTCTTCGACCTGGCCCTGGCTGTCGAGCCGATCGAGCTGCAGCGGCCGTTGCCTGCCGCCGATGCGCACGCCGCCGCGCGCATTCACGCGATCGACGGCGAACAGCAGGTTGCGCCAGACCGAGTCGCCGGCATTGGCGAACGGCCCCGAGAACCCCTCGATGACCGCGAGCCGGATCGGCTCGCCCGAGGCCTGCGCGCGCGCCGGGGCCGCCGGCAGCGTCGAGAGCAGGGCCGAGGCGCCGATCGCGCCGGCGAAGCTTCTACGCCCACGCTCGGCCATCAGACACCCGCCTGCGGATTGACGCGATCGGACTTCGAATGCAGCTTGTTCAGCGCATTGAGGTAGGCCTTCGCCGACGCGACGACGATGTCCGGATCGGCGCCGACGCCGTTGACGATGCGGCCCGACCTGGCCAGCCGCACGGTGACCTCACCCTGCGACTCGGTGCCGGTGGTGATCGCGTTGACCGAGAACAGCATCAGTTCGGCGCCGCTGCCCACCTTCGCCTCGATCGCCTTGAAGGTTGCATCGACCGGCCCGTTGCCTTCGGACTCGCTCGTCTGCTCGTGGCCGTCCACCGCCATCGTCACCCGCGCGTGCGGGCGCTCGCCGGTTTCCGAGGCCTGCGCCATCGAGACGAACTGGTAGTGCTCGTCGGCCTCGTGGTGCACCGCCTGGTCGGACACCAGCGCGTGGATGTCCTCGTCGAAGATCTCGGCCTTGCGGTCGGCCAGGTCCTTGAAGCGCTGGAACGCGGCATTGACCTCCTGCTCGGAGTCGAGCTCGATGCCGAGTTCCTGCAGCCGTTGCTTGAACGCGTTGCGGCCCGACAGCTTGCCGAGCACGATCTTGTTGGCGGTCCAGCCCACGTCTTCGGCGCGCATGATCTCGTAGGTGTCGCGCTGCTTGAGCACGCCGTCCTGGTGGATGCCCGAGGCGTGCGCGAACGCGTTGGCGCCGACCACGGCCTTGTTCGGCTGCACCGGAAAGCCGGTGATGCTGGAGACGAGCTTCGACGCCGGCACGATCTGCGTCGTGTCGACCCCGACCTCGAGGTCGAAGTAGTCGCGACGGGTCTTCAGCGCCATCACGATCTCCTCGAGCGACGTGTTGCCGGCCCGCTCGCCCAGCCCGTTGACCGTGCACTCGACCTGGCGCGCGCCGCCGATCTTGACGGCCGCCAGCGAATTGGCCACCGCCATGCCGAGGTCGTTGTGGCAATGGACCGACCAGATCGCCTTGCTCGAGTTCGGGATCCGCTCGCGCAGGCTGCGAAGCTGGTTGCCGAACAGCTCCGGCACGGCGTAGCCGACCGTGTCCGGGATGTTGATCGTCGTCGCGCCTTCGGCGATCGCCGCCTCGAGCACCCGGCACAGGAAATCCGGGTCCGAGCGGCTGGCGTCCTCGGGCGAGAACTCGACGTTGTCGGTGAACTTGCGTGCGAAGCGCACCGCCAGCTTCACCTGCTCGTAGACCTGCTCGGGCGTCATCCGCAGCTTCTTCTCCATGTGCAGCGCGGAGGTCGCCATGAACGTGTGGATGCGCATCGACTTCGCGCCCTTCAGCGCCTCGGCCGCCCGCGAGATGTCGCGGTCGTTGGCGCGCGCGAGCGAGCAGACGGTGGAATCCTTGATCGCGTCGGCGATCGCGCGCACCGCTTCGAAGTCGCCGTTGGACGACGCGGCAAATCCGGCCTCGATCACGTCGACCCGCAGCTTCTCCAGTTGCTTGGCGATGCGCAGCTTCTCCTCGCGGGTCATCGACGCGCCGGGGCTTTGCTCGCCATCGCGCAAGGTGGTGTCGAAAATGATCAGCTTGTCGGCCATCTGAATGCTCCTGGGGTGCCGGCCCGCTCGTGGCGGGAGGCAAAGGGGACTGCGACGGTAGTAGGGGGAAGGGGGTGTCAGCGCGCGGGGCGCAGTAGCGGACCCAGCACCGCAAGCAGGTGCAGGCCGCCGAACGACCGGGAGCGGGTCGTCAGGGAAAGCGTGGATTCGAGGCCGAAGCGGGTAGCCATGGAAAAAAATATAGCCGCTTTGTGCAGCGCACGCAACCGCGCCCTCCGCGCGCCCGGCTCGGCGCAGCCGGTCAGGTGCGCGGCAGCGTGACCCCGGTCTGGCCCTGGTACTTGCCGCCGCGGTCGCGGTACGAGGTCTCGCAGACCTCGTCGGACTCGAGGAAGATGACCTGCGCGCAGCCCTCGCCGGCGTAGATCTTCGCCGGCAGCGGCGTCGTGTTCGAGAACTCGAGCGTCACGTGCCCTTCCCACTCGGGCTCGAGCGGCGTCACGTTGACGATGATGCCGCAGCGCGCGTAGGTCGACTTGCCCAGGCACACGGTGAGCACGCTGCGCGGGATCCGGAAGTACTCGACCGTGCGCGCCAGCGCGAACGAGTTCGGCGGGATGATGCAGACCGGCCCCTTGAAGTCGACGAACGACTTCTCGTCGAAATTCTTCGGGTCGACGATCGTCGAGTTGATGTTCGTGAAGATCTTGAACTCGTCGGCGCAGCGCAGGTCGTAGCCATAGCTCGACGTGCCGTACGAGACGATGCGCTTGCCGTCGACCTCGCGCACCTGTCCCGCCTCGTAGGGCTCGATCATGCCTTGCGCTGCCATGCGGCGGATCCAGCGGTCGGATTTGATGCTCATCGCGTGTCCGGAAGCGGCGCACCGCGCGCCGAAAGTCGCGGCATTCTAGCCCGAGCGCCGGTTCGGCTCGCCGATGCTGCGGCGCAGCATCCGGGCCGCCGCGCCGGCTCGCCCGGCCGCGTCCCCGGTGACGACGCGACAACGCTTCGGCGTCGTCAGGAAGGTGGCATCATCACGACTTGAATCAGCGCGCCGCCGCAAGCGGCAACAAGAAAGTCGAACCCAGGAGGCGATTCATGGACCGTACCGTGACGATGACGGTGAACGGCAAGCAGGTGACGGCGACGATCGACGCCCGAACCCTGCTGGTGCAGTTCATCCGCGAAAACCTTCAGCTGACCGGCACCCACGTGGGCTGCGACACCGCGCAATGCGGCGCCTGCACGATCCACATGAACGGCCGCGCGGTGAAGGCGTGCTCGATGCTGGCGGTGCAGGCCGACGGTGCGACGATCACGACGATCGAGGGCCTCTCGGCGGGCGGCGAGCTGCACCCGATGCAGAAGGCCTTCAACGAGTGCCACGCGCTGCAGTGCGGCTTCTGCACGCCGGGCATGGTGATGTCGGCGATCCAGCTGCTGCAGGACAACCCCAAGGCCACCGAGGCGCAGATCCGCGAAGGGCTCGAGGGCAACATCTGCCGCTGCACCGGCTACCACAACATCGTGCGCGCGATCGAGCAGGTCGCGGCGCAAGGCTGACTCCGGGGAGACACGACCATGACCGACATGTCGAACTCGCCGATCGGCAAGGCGCTGCCGCGGCGCGAGGACCGGCGCTTCCTCACTGGCGCGGGACAGTACACCGACGACGTGGTGATGCCGGGGCAAACCTGGGGCGTCTTCCTGCGCTCGCCGCACGCGCATGCGCGCATCCGGAACATCGATACCTCGCGGGCGATGAAATCACCCGGCGTGGTCGCCATCTTCACCGGCGCCGACCTGGCCGAGGCCAAGGTGGGCGGCCTGCCCTGCGGCTGGCTGATCCACAGCAAGGACGGCAGCCCGATGAAGGAGCCGCCGCATCCGGTGCTCGCCCAGGGCAAGGTGCGTCACGTGGGCGACCAGGTGGCGCTGATCGTCGCCGAGAGCCTGAACCAGGCGAAGGACGCAGCCGAACTGGTCGACGTCGACTACGATCCGCTGACGGCGGTCATCGACCCGGCCACCGCCGACAAGGCGCCGGCGTCGGTCCACGACGAGGTGCCGGACAACGTCTGCTACGACTGGGGGCACGGGGACAAGGCCGCAGTCGACGCGGCCTTTGCAAAGGCCGCTCACGTGACGCGGATGGACTTCGTCAACAACCGGCTGATCCCCAACGCGATGGAGCCGCGCGCGGCCAACGCGGTGTACACACGTCACGACGACAGCTACACCCTGTACGTGGCCAGCCAGAATCCGCACGTCGAGCGCCTGCTGATGAGCGCGTTCGTGCTCGGGCTGCCCGAGTCGAAGGTGCGCGTGATCGCCCCCGACGTGGGCGGCGGCTTCGGCTCGAAGATCTTCCTCTACCCCGAGGAAACCGCGCTGGTGTGGGCGTCGAAGCGCGTCGGCCGCCCGATCAAATGGACTGCCGAGCGCAGCGAATCGTTCCTCACCGACGCGCACGGCCGCGATCACGTCACCACGGCCGAGATGGCAATGGACGCGCAGGGCGGCTTCCTGGCGTTGCGCGTGAAAACCACGGCGAACATGGGCGCCTACCTGTCGACCTTCGCGTCGTCGGTGCCGACGATCCTCTACGCGACGCTGCTCGCCGGGCAGTACCGCACGCCGGCGATCTACGCCGAGGTCAAATCGGTGTTCACCAACACTGCGCCGGTCGACGCCTACCGTGGCGCCGGCCGCCCCGAGGCGACGTACGTCGTCGAGCGCATCGTCGAGCAGTGCGCGCGCGAGATGAAGATCGACCCGGTCGAGATCCGCCGGCGCAACTTCGTCACGCAGTTCCCGTACGCGACGCCGGTCGGCCTGACCTACGACACCGGCGACTACGCGGCCACGCTCGACAAGGCGCTGAAGATGGCCGACGTGGCCGGCTACCCGGCGCGCAAGGCCGAGGCGGCCAAGCGCGGCAAGATCCGTGGTCTCGGCTACTCGTGCTACATCGAGGCCTGCGGCATCGCGCCGTCGAACATCGCCGGCGCGCTCGGCGCGCGCGCCGGCCTGTTCGAGGCCGGCGAGGTACGCGTGCACCCGACCGGAACGGTCACGATCTTCACCGGCTCGCACAGCCACGGCCAGGGCCACGAGACCACGTTCGCGCAGGTGGTGGCGGGCAAGCTGGGCATTCCGGTCGAGAACGTCGAGATCGTGCACGGCGACACCGGGCGCATCCCGTTCGGCATGGGCACCTACGGCAGCCGCTCGCTGGCGGTCGGCGGCACCGCGATCGTCAAGGCGGTCGACAAGGTGATCGCCAAGGGCAAGAAGATCGCCGCGCACCTGCTCGAAGCAGCCGACACCGACATCGAGTTCGACAACGGCGAGTTCAAGGTGGCCGGCACCGACCGCAAGGTGCCGTTCGCGCAGATCGCGCTGACGGCCTACGTGCCGCACAACTACCCGCTGGACAAGCTCGAGCCCGGGCTGAACGAGAACGCGTTCTACGACCCGACCAACTTCACCTACCCCGCCGGCTCGTACGTCTGCGAAGTCGAGGTCGATCCCGAGACCGGCAAGACGAAGGTCGTGCAGTTCGTCGCCGTCGACGATTTCGGCAACGTGGTCAACCCGATGATCGTCGAGGGCCAGGTGCATGGCGGGCTGGCACAGGGGCTCGGCCAGGCGATGCTCGAAGGCTGCGCCTACGACCCCGAGTCGGGGCAGCTGCTCACCGGCTCGTACATGGACTACACGATGCCGCGCGCCGACGACCTGCCGAAGTTCACCGTCGGCACCAACGTCACGCCGTGCACGCACAACCCGCTGGGCGTGAAGGGCTGCGGCGAAGCCGGCGCGATCGGCTCGCCGGCGGCGTTCATCAACGCGCTGACCGACGCCCTGTCCGTGCGCGACGTGCCGATGCCGGCCACGGCCGAGCGCGTGTGGCGCATCGCGAACAAGATCGCCTGATCGAGGAGATACTCATGTACGCATTCGAATACCAGCGTCCCGACAGCGTCGCCAAGGCGGTGGGCGCGGCCACCGGCGACGCGCGGTTTCTCGCCGGCGGGCAGAGCCTGGTGCAGTCGATGAAGCTGCGGCTTTCGTCGGCGAGTACCCTGGTCGACCTGGGTGGCATCGACGGGCTGCGCGGCATCAGCCGCGACGGATCGTCGGTGAAGATCGGCGTGATGACCCGCCACTCCGAAGTGGCCCGCTCGGCCGACGTGCGCGCGGCGATCCCCGCACTCGCCGACCTCGCGGGCGGCATCGGCGACCAGATGGTGCGCAACATGGGCACGCTGGGCGGGTCGATCGCCAACTCCGACCCGGCGGCCGACTATCCGGCAGGCGTGCTGGGGCTGGGCGCCACGGTGCAGACCGACCGCAGGTCGATCGCCGCCGACGACTTCTTCAAGGACCTGTTCACGACCGCGCTGCAGCCGGGCGAACTGATCGTCTCGGTCAGTTTCCCGGTGCCCCAGCGCGCCGCCTACGTGAAGTTCAAGCAGCCCGCTTCGCGTTTCGCGCTGGTCGGCGTGTTCGTGAGCCAGGGCGCCTCGGGCGTACGCGTCGCGGTCACCGGCGCGCGTTCGCACGTGTTCCGGGTTGCGCAGATGGAGCAGGCGCTGTCGCGCGACTTCCGGCCCGACGCGATCGCGGGCATCCGCCTCGATCCGGCCGGCTACAACAGCGACCTGCATGCTTCGGCCGAATACCGTGCCGCGATGGTCACGGTGATGGCGCGGCGCGCCGTCGAGAAGAGCACTGGCCGGCTGATCGAGCCTTCGTCCGGCCGCGCGCGCGCGCCGGCGCCGCGCGCAGCCTCTCCCCATGCAATTCTCCCCTCCAGCGCCCAGCGAGCCGCCTTCATGCCACGCCCCGCCAACGTCGACGAGACCCTCGAGATCCTCGCGCGCGAGAACTACCTGGCGAGCCGGCCGCTGGCCACCGCGGTCTTCCTGGCGCTGAACCTCGGGCGACCGTTGCTGCTCGAGGGCGAGGCCGGCGTCGGCAAGACCGAACTGGCCAAGGTGCTCGCGCGCGCGCTCGACACGCCGCTGATCCGGCTTCAGTGCTACGAGGGGCTGGACATCGCGTCCGCGGCCTACGAGTGGAACGTCGCGCGGCAGATGCTCGAGATCCGCATCGCCGAGGCCGGCCACGAGGCCAGCCGCGAGAAGCTCGTCGCCGGGCTGTATTCGCGCGAGATGCTGATCGCGCGCGTCCGCTGCTGCAGGCGCTGACGCAGCCGAAGTCGCCGGTGCTGCTGATCGACGAGCTCGATCGGGCCGACGAGCCCTTCGAGGCGTTCCTCCTCGAGGTGCTCGCCGAGTCGCAGCTGTCGGTGCCCGAGCTCGGCACGATCCGCGCCGAGCATCCGCCGATCGTGATCCTCACGTCGAACCGCACCCGCGAGATCCACGACGCGCTCAAGCGCCGCTGCCTGTACGCGTGGGTCGACTATCCGGATTCGGCGCGCGAACTCGACATCATCCGGCGCAAGGCGCCCGGCGCCGGCGAACGGCTGGCGACGCAGGTGGTGGCGTTCGTGCAGCGCGCCCGCCGCCTCGACCTGTTCAAGGCGCCCGGCGTCGCCGAGACCATCGACTGGGCCAACGCGCTGCTCGCGCTCGACGCGATGTCGCTCGATCCGCAATCGGTCTCCGACACGCTGGGCGTGCTGCTCAAGTACCAGGACGACATCGCGCAGATGGAGGGCGGCGCCGCGAAGTCGATCCTCGACGAGCTGCAGGCCGAGGGCATCCTGGAACGGCATTCGTGAGCGGACACGTCGCCGACAACATCGTTCACTTCGCGCGGGTGCTGCGCGCGGCCGGCCTTCCCGTGGGCCCCGATCGCATCCTGGCCGCGATCAACGCGGTGGAGCTCGTGGGGCTCGACCGCCGCGACGACGTGCACGCGGCGCTGACCGCAGTGATGCTGAGCCGGCACGAGCAGCAGCCGGTGTTCGACGCGGCGTTCGCCGCGTTCTGGCGCGACCCGAAGCTGCTCGAGCGGCTGATGTATCTGCTGCTGCCGAAGATCGCCGGCCGACCGGGCGCGGTCAAGCCACCGCAGCGGCCGCGCCGAGTCGAGGAAGCGCTGTCGCCGCCCGCCACGACGCCGCCGCCCGAGGCGCCGCCCAACGAGGAGGACAAGCAGACGATCGACGCGGTGGTCAGCTTCTCGGAGCGCGAGCGCCTGCAGCGCGCCGATTTCGAGAGCATGTCGGCGCGCGAGTTCGCGATCGCGCGCCGCCTGGCCGAGACGGTGCCGCTGCCGGTGCGCCCGCTGCGCACCCGCCGGCTGGCGGCATCGCCGCGCGGGCGCATCGACGTGCGGCGCGCGCTGCGCCGCCTGGCGCGCTCGCCCGACACGATCGACCTGCCGCGCTCGGCACCGCGCCTGCGGCCGCCGCCGCTGGTGATCATGATCGACATCTCGGGCTCGATGGACCGCTACGCGCGCGCGTTCCTGCACTACGCGTACGGCCTCACGCAGCACCATCACCGCGTGCACACGATGGTCTTCGGCACGCGGCTCACCGACATCACGCGCTGCCTGCGCCACCGCGATCCCGACGTGGCGATCGAGCGCGCCGACGCGCTGGTGCAGGACTGGCGCGGCGGCACCCGCATCGCGTCGAACCTGGCCGAGTTCAACCGCCGCTGGGCGCGTCGCATGCTCACCGGCAATGCGGCGCTGCTGCTGGTCACCGACGGGCTCGATCGCGACGAGCACGGGTCGCTGTCGGCCGAAGCGGCGCGGCTGGCGCGCTTTTCGCACGAACTGGTCTGGCTCAACCCGCTGCTGCGCTACGAGGGGTTTTCGCCGCGTGCGGCCGGCGTGCGCGCGCTGCTGCCGCACGTCGACCGGATGCTGCCGATGCACAACCTGGCCAGCCTCGCCGACCTCGCGCAGGCGCTTCGCAAGCCCCCCGAGCGACCCGACATGCGAACCCATCGCACGGAGAATCCGACATGAACCTGCAAGGCGAACGCCTGATCGCGGCGGCCCCCGAGGCCACCTGGGCCGCGCTGAACGACCCCGAGACGCTGAAGGCGTGCATCGCCGGCTGCGAGACGCTCGAGCGCGTCGCCGACGACGAGTACCTCGCGACGATGGCGATGCGGATCGGGCCGGTGAACGCACGGTTCAAGGGGCGGCTGAAGCTCGAGAACATCGTGCCGCCGTCGTCTTACACGATCGCCTTCGATGGCCAGGGCGGCGTCGCGGGATTCGGAAAGGGTTCGGCCGACGTGAAGCTCGCGCCCGAGGGCGCCGGCACCCGCCTCTCCTATGCCGCGAAGGCGCAGGTCGGCGGTAAACTGGCGCAGGTCGGCTCGCGGCTGATCGAAGGCGCGGCCACCAAGATCGCCGACGATTTCTTCGCCGCATTCGAGTCCCGGCTGGCGCCCGCGGCCGGGATCGGCGAGGCGGTGGTCGCGGCGCCGACAGCTGCGCCGATGCCTGCAGCACCCGGCGGCGGCACGCGCTGGCTGGTCTGGATCGTCGTCGCGTTGATCGCCGTCGCGCTGATCACCTACCTGTTGCGTTGAGGAGCACCGAATGGACAGCCTCGATCGTGAAGTCCTCGAACATGCGCGCGACTGGTTCGCCGCCGGGCGCCGCGTCTGGCTCGTCACCGTGCTCGAGACCTGGGGCTCGGCGCCCCGGCCGCCCGGTGCGCTGCTGGCGCTGCGCGACGACGGGCTGGTGGTCGGCTCGGTGTCGGGCGGCTGCGTCGAAGACGACCTGATCAAGCGGGTGCAGACCGGCGAGCGGGTCGCGAAGCCCTCGCTCGTCGTCTACGGCGTTGCCAAGGAAGAAGCCGCGCGATTCGGCCTGCCCTGCGGCGGCACGCTGCGCCTGCTGCAGGAGCCGGTGACCGACGCGGGCTGGATCGAGCGAGGTGCTCGAACGCACGTCGCGCCACGAGCTCGTCGCGCGTACGCTCGACCTGGAAACCGGGCGCGCCGCGCTCGCGCCCGCGCAGCGCGGCGAGTGGTTCCAGTTCGACGGCAAGACGTCCCGAACGGTGTTCGGGCCGCGCTACCGGCTGCTGATGATCGGCGCCGGGCAGCTCTCGCGCGTGCTGGCCGAGATGGCGAAGGCGCTCGACTTCCAGGTCTTCGTCTGCGATCCGCGCGAGGAGTACTACACGACGCTCGAGCTGCCGCAGGTCACCTGGCTGCCCGGCATGCCCGACGACGCGATCGCGGCCTTCAAGCCCGACGCCAACACCGCGGTGGTCGCGCTCACGCACGACCCGAAGCTCGACGACCTGGCGCTGATCGAGGCGCTGAAGTCGCCGGCGTTCTACGTCGGCGCGCTCGGCTCGCGCAAGAACACCGCGAAGCGGCGCGAGCGGCTCGCGATGTTCGAACTGTCGGCCGACGAGATCGCCCGGTTGCACGGCCCGATCGGGCTGCACATCGGCAGCCGCACGCCGGCCGAAATCGCCGTGGCGATCCTGGCCGAGATCGTGTCGGTGAAGAACGGGGTCGAGCTCATGCAGAAGAAGGCGCCGCAGGACGAGGAAGCCTGCCTCGTCGCGGGCTGAACGATCGGCGCCGCGAGTCGGCACCCGGCGCGCGTCGCCGCCGGCACCGCGAGTCAGCCGCCGGCGTCGCGTGGCGAGGTCGCGGCGGCCAGCGCGAAAGCCGGCCGCCCACCAGCCGTGCGCGCAAGCTCGACCTCGACCCCGTAGACGCGCGTGAGCACCGACGGCTCGATGAGTTCCGAGACCGGTCCGAACGCGGTCGCGCCGTCGGGCAGGTAGACCAGCGCATTCGTGCCAGCGCGCAGCGCAGCATTCGGATCGTGCGTCGCGTAGGCGATGCCCAGCCCGTCCGCGGCGAGGCCGCGCAGCGTGTCGAGCACCCTGCCCTGGTTGCCGAAGTCCAGGCTCGCGGTCGGCTCGTCGAGCAGCAGTGTCGAGGCCTGCTGCGCAAGCGCGCGCGCGATCGCGGCCAGCTGGCGTTCGCCGCCCGACATCCTCGAGAGCATCCGGCCGCGGAAGCGCTCGAGCCCGAGCCGCTCGATCGCGCGCGCAACGGCCTCGCGGTCGACGCGGCCGGGCGCGGCGCCCGTCGGGAGCCGGCCGAGCCGGCCCAGCATCACGTACTGCTCGACGCTGAACTCGAACGCCGCGCCGGGCTGCTGCGGCACCCAGGCGACGCGCGCCGCGAGCTCGCGCGGGCCGAGCTGCCCGAGCTCGCGCTCGCCCCAGCGGACCGTCCCGGAGAGCGGCGCCACGGTGCCCAGCAGCGTACGAAACAGCGTGCTCTTGCCCGACCCGTTCGGGCCGAGCACCACCACGATCTCTCCCGCGTGCAGCGTGAGGTCGATCGGCGCGGTCAGCGCCCGCCGGTCGTAGCCGAACGACAGCGCTCGCGCGCGCAGCAGTTCAGCCATCGGTGCGCCTGAGCATCAGGGCGAACAGCACCGGCGCGCCCACCAGCGCGGTGAGTACGCCCGGAGGCACCTCGGACTGCGCGATGCTTCGGCCCAGCGTGTCGATCACGAGCATCAGCAGCGCGCCGAGCAGCATCGCCACCGGCAGCACCCGCGGGAACGAGGCGCCCACCATCAGCCGCGCCGCGTGCGGCACCACGAGGCCGATCCAGCCGATGATCCCCGCCGCAGCCACCGTACCGCTGGTGGCGAGCGTCGCGCCGCAGACCAGCGCGAGCCGCACCACCGGCAGCCGCACACCCAGCGCGTGCACCTCGTCGTCGGAGAGCGCCAGCGCGTCGGCGCGCCAGCGCATCAGCGCGAGCGGCACCAGGCCGAGCAGCGCCAGCCCCGAGAGCAGTGCGAGATCGACGACGGTAATCGACGCGAAGCTGCCGAGCAGCCAGAACGTGATCGCCGGGAGCTGCGTGTAGGGATCGGCCAGCGTCTTCACCAGCGCGATCAACGCGCCGAGCATGCTGCCGATCGCGATGCCGGCCAGCACGAGGCTCAGCGTGCGATCGCGAAGCGGCAGCACGGTGCCCACCGCGTAGACGATCGCCACCGCGGCGAGCCCGCCGGCGAACGCCGAGGCCTGGATCGCGAACACGCTCCATCCGAGGAAGATGCCGAGCACTGCCCCGAGCGCGGCGCCCGCCGAGACGCCGAGCAGGTCGGGCGCGGCGAGCGGGTTGCGGAACACCGACTGCAGCGCCACGCCCGAGGCCGCGAGCGCTGCGCCCACCACGATCGCCGCGAGCACGCGCGGGCCG
Organism: Burkholderiaceae bacterium; assembly: GCA_046347945.1. Classification (GTDB taxonomy): domain Bacteria; phylum Pseudomonadota; class Gammaproteobacteria; order Burkholderiales; family Burkholderiaceae_E; genus Zeimonas. Next base: position 89,068 of record JAXMFB010000013.1, on the reverse strand, counting down.
CGGATCTGCCACAGCACGGTCTCGGCGGTCGGGGGCACGTCCTGCGCGCCGAAGAGCATCCGCAGCACGTCGCCCAGCGGAAGATGGAATCGCCCGCTGCCGAGCGCATACAACGCGGACGCGGCGAGCGCGAGCGCGAGCGCACCGACCACCCACGGCCACGCCGGTGCCTGGCCATCACGCGACGAGCCGAACGCGCGTCTCACCGCGTCGTGGCGAGCAGGGCGCGCATCTGGCCGATCGACGGGCGCCGGTGATAGAGCCACTCGAAGGTCGCCGCGAGGCGCTCGTCGAGTCGGTCATCGCACGCGCCGCGGATGAAGACCGCGGACAACCACTCGATGCCGATCAGGCGATTCAGCGCCGGCGGCGCGTCGAACCAGCCGAACGGCACGCGCGGAATCAGCAGCACGCGCCTCGCACGGACAGCGGGCAACCTGGACCAGACGGGGTGGCGGTCGAGCTGCGCGACGAAGGACAGGTCGCTGGCGAGGATCCAGTCGGGGCGCCAGGCGCTCACCTGCTCGAGCGAGACCAGCGCGAGGTTCGGCGCATCGACGCGCGCGACGTTGATCGCACCGACCTGGTCGAGCACCTCGGCGTTCAGGCCGGCCGACGTGACGAGCCCCGTCGGGCCGCGCGCGAGCAGCACCCGCGGCCGATCGCCCTCGGCCAGGCCGGCGCGCAACTCTGCCGCGGCGTCGAGGATCGCCCGCGTGCCGCGCGCGAGGCTCTCCGCGCGTGCCGTCAGGCCCAGGGCGCTGCCCAGTCGGCGCAGCGTCGACTCGGTACGCTCGAATGCGCCGTCGAGCAGCAGGTACGGAACGCCCGTTTGCCGCTGCACCTGGTCGGCCAGCGAGGAATAGGTCGGTGCGACCGCCCCGACGTCGACGATCAGCTCGGCGCGCATCGCGAGCACCGATTCGAGCGCCACCGTCGACCCTCGTCCCGTCAGCCGCCCGAGCTCGGGCAGCGGCAGCGACCTCGGGCAGCAGGAACGCGGCCTCGTCGGCGCGCAGCGCGCCGCGTCCAGCCGAGCAGCCGATCGGGGGCCAGGCAATACAGGAAGACCGACGCCGGGCCCCGCCGGGAAGACGCGCCGCACGGAGGCGCCGATCGGCACGCGGCGCCCCGCGTCGTCGACGAACGCGGCCTGCGCGTTCGCCAGCCCCGGCGCAGCCGCGGCGAGACGCGGCACCCGCCGCGTGCAGGCCGCGCCGACGCGCGGGAGCGGCGACGGCGACCGGGCGCGCACGGAGCCGAAGCCGGCGTCGGGCGCCCCGGCAGCGTCAACGCGGCGAACCGAATCCGTGCCGGGTGAGAATCGCCTGCCCATCGTCGGACAGGATAAACCATGCGAAGCGCCACGCCGGCTCGGGCGCGCCGCGCAGCACGGTCAGCCCGTAGAGTGCGCCGACCGACAGTTCCGCGGGATCGCGACGGAGACGAGATCGGGGAAGTCGCGGCGCGCCAGCAGCGCGTTGGTGCAATAGGTGAGGAAGATGTCGGCCTGCTTGCGCGCGACCAGGTCGCCGTAGACGCTGCGGTCCGGCGACGGTGGCGGCGAGTCGGGCCGCCGGTGAGCTTCAGCGCCTTCGCCTCCAGCGCCTGGCGCGCCCCGGGGCGCAGCCTTCCGCCCTCGCGAACAGCTCGAACGCGTAGTCTCCGGACGGATCGGCCTTCGGCGTCGAGGTCCCCAGGCGCACGCCCGGGTCGAGCATGCGTTCGAGCAGGTTGCCGGTCCGCACGCCGACGTCGGGGCGCGTGAGCGCGCATCACGTTGCGCGTGAAGGGTAGCGGCGGCATCGCCTTGCCCGCGGCGGCAAGCGAGGCCGGATGCGCCATGTTCGCCGATGCGAACACCTCGGCGGCTTCGCCCTTCGCGATCCGGTCGCGCAGCGGGCCCGGGCGCCGTAGACCGCCTCGATGCGCACCTGCTCGCGCCGCTCGAATTCGCGCGCGATCTCGTCGAGCGCGGCGCGCAGGCTGCCGGCGGCGTGCAGGCGTGCGGTCTGCGCGGCCGCGGGCCGGGCGACGACGGGGGTCGCGGCCAGCGCAGGACGGCGAGCAGTCGGCGCGCAGCAAAGGAACGTGGGGGCATCATCGGGGCACTTCCTCGGAAGGCGCGCGGTGCAGCCGGCCCGGCGCCGGCCCGATCCGTGTTGCGCGATCTGGGAGAATAGGCAGCCCGGCCCCCCGAATCGATATGACGCGCCATGCATAAGTCATCCGGCATCATCGCCATCGAAATGCAGTACGCGCTCTCGGCTTCGGGCGGGGGGCACCTGCGCAATCCGTTCTTCGAGGTGCTCGGCGCGATCCGGCACGAGGGCTCGATCGCGGCGGCCGCGCGCAAGCTCGGCTTCTCGTACCGCCACCTGTGGGGCTACCTGAAGGATCAGGAGAAGCGGCTCGACCGCGCGCTGGTCCACTGGGACAAGGGCGCGCGGCGCGCCTGACCGAGTTCGCCGAGAAGCTGCTGTGGGCCGAGACGCGGATCCGGGCGCGGCTCGCGCCCGCAGGTCGAGAACCTGGCCACCGAGATCGGCCGCGAGCTGTCGATCGCGTTCAACGATGCGGTGCAGATCACCGACTGCGTGGCCAGCCACGACCTGTCGTTGCCGCTTCTGAAGCGCCTGTGCCAGACCGAGCGCGAGCTGCTGCTCGACCTGCGCTACGAGGGCAGCCTCGAGGCGCTCCGGCAGCTGCGCCAGGGGCACTGCGAGTTCGCGGGCATCCACCTGCCGCTGTCGCGGCCCGAGCTTGCACAACGCGGCTCGAAGGTGCATCGCGCGTTCGGGCCGCTGCTCGGCTCGGGCGCGAGAAACTGATCCGCGTCGCGCACCGCACGCAGGGCCTGTTCGTGGCGCAGGGCAATCCGCTCGGCGTGCGCGGCATCGAAGACCTGCCGCGCTGCGATTCGTCAATCGCGCGCCCACCACCGGAACGCGCTTGCGCTGCCCGTTCGAGGAACTGCTCGCGCGCCACCGGATCGAGCCGGCGTCGCGACCGGTCTGCGCATCCGCGGCTTCAACCACGAGGAAGCAATCGACGTCGCCACCACCTCGCCGTCGCGGCGGTCGCCAGCGGCACTCGGCGCCGCCGACGCGAACTTCGGCATCCCGGTCCAGGCGGCCGCCACGGAACCATCCGTTCGATCCGGCCCGGCGCGGTGAATGCCGAGGTCGCGCTCGACATCGACAGCGGCGGACAGATCGTGGCCATCGTCACCGAGGCAAGCGTCACACAGATGGCGCTTGCGCCGGGCATGCGCGCCGTCGCGCTGATCAAGGCGCCGGACGTGATCCTTGCCGTGGCGACCTGACGGGCACCCGGCATCGCGCATCCGGAAGCGGTCGCCTGCCGGGGTATCCGGGCGGTGAAAAAAAAACCGAGCGTCGGGACTTGGGCTTCCTTCGCTCGGCGAGGCGGAGACAACGGTGACACCCCGAGCCGACCGCGCCTGCGCGACGGTGACTAAGGGTAAACACCTACGACGCTACGCCCCCTGAGGGCGGAAAGCAAATCTCCCGGGCCGCGGAAGGGTCATCGGCGACGCGGCCGCGATCAGGTGTTCTGCACCACGATCGACGGGATCTTCAGGCTCATGTCGCGGGCCTTCTCGGCGATCTTCACCGCCACGCGACGGGCGATCTGGCGGTAGATCGCGGCGACCTGCCCGTCGGGATCGGCGACGACCGTCGGCTTGCCCGAGTCGGCCTGCTCGCGGATCCTGATGTCGAGCGGCAACCCGCCCAGGTACTCGACGTCGTATTCCTTCGACATCCGCTCGCCGCCGCCCTGCCCGAAGATGTGCTCGACGTGTCCGCAGTTCGAGCACACGTGCATCGCCATGTTCTCGACGATGCCCAGGATGGGAACGCCGACCTTCTCGAACATCTTCAGGCCCTTGCGCGCGTCGAGCAGCGCGATGTCCTGCGGCGTGGTCACGATGACCGCGCCGGTCACCGGGATCTTCTGCGCGAGCGTCAGGTGGATGTCGCCGGTTCCCGGCGGCATGTCGATGACCAGGTAGTCGAGGTCGCGCCAGTTCGTGTCGCGCAGCAGCTGCTCGAGCGCCTGCGTGACCATCGGGCCGCGCCAGACCATCGGCGTATCGAGGTCGATCATGAAGCCGATCGAGCTGGCCTGGATGCCGTGGCCCTCCATCGGCTCGAGCGTCTTGCCGTCGCGCGATTCGGGGCGGCCGGTGATGCCGAGCATCGTCGGCTGCGACGGTCCGTAGATGTCGGCGTCGAGCATGCCGACGCTGGCCCCTTCGGCGGCCAGCGCCAGCGCCAGGTTGACCGCGGTCGTGCTCTTGCCGACGCCGCCCTTGCCCGACGCGACGGCGATGATGTTCTTGACGCCGGGCAGCGTCTTGACCCCGCGCTGCACCGAGTGCGAGACGATCTTCTGGTAGACGTTGGCCGACACGTTGGTGACGCCCGGCAGCGCGCGCAGCGCGGCGACGACCTCGCGACGGATCGGCTCGATCTGGCTGCGCGCCGGATAGCCGAGTTCGACGTCGACCGACACCGCCCCGCCGTCGACCCGGACGTTGCGCGCCTCGCGGCTCGCGACGAGGTCCTTCTGGGTGTTGGGATCGACGATGCCCTTCAGGGCCTCGTTCACCTGCTCGACGGTCACGCTCATGGCTGCACTCTGGATGGGGGTGAATCTGCAAAGACGGCAAGTCTAATCGAAGCCGGGTGGCCGCCTGGCCGATACCCCGGACGGCGTCAGGCCCCCTGCTAGACTGACAGGTTTACGCGGAATTCTCCCTCTCCTGCGCCAAGCCATGACCGCCCCCGCCCGCACGCTCTTCGTGACGACCGCGCTGCCGTACGCGAACGGCCCGTTCCACATCGGCCACATCATGGAGTACATCCAGGCCGATATCTGGGTGCGCTTCCAGCGGATGCGCGGGCACACGGTGCACTTCGTCGGCGCCGACGACGCGCACGGCGCGCCGATCATGATCGCGGCCGAGAAGGAGGGCCTGAGCCCGCAGGCCTTCGTCGCACGCATCGCCGCCGGCCGAAAAGCCTACCTCGACGGCTTCCAGATCAGCTTCGATCACTGGCACAGCACCGACTCGCCCGAGAACACCGAGCTCTCGCAGTCGATCTACCGCGGCCTGAAAGCCAACGGCCTGATCGACGTGCGCCGGATCGAGCAGTTCTTCGACCCGGTCAAGGGCATGTTCCTGCCCGACCGCTACATCAAGGGCGAGTGCCCGAGTTGCGGCGCAAAGGACCAGTACGGCGATTCGTGCGAGGTGTGCGGATCGGTCTACTCGCCGACCGAGCTGAAGAACCCGTACTCGGCGCTCTCGGGCGCGCAGCCCGAATTGCGCTCGTCCGACCACTACTTCTTCCGCCTGTCCGACCCGCGTTGCCAGGCGTTCCTGCGCGAGTGGACCGCCGGCACCGACCGGCACGGCGAGCCGCGACTGCAACCCGAGGTGCTGGCGAAGGCGCAGGAGTGGCTCGGCGTCGGCGAGGAAGGCGGCTCGCTCGCCGACTGGGACATCTCGCGCGACGCGCCCTACTTCGGCATCGAGATTCCCGACGCGCCGGGAAAGTACTTCTACGTCTGGCTCGACGCGCCGATCGGCTACCTGGCGTCGCTGAAGGCGCACTGCGCGAAGCGCGGCATCGACTTCGACGCGCTGCTGGCCGACCCGGCCACCGAGCAGGTGCACTTCATCGGCAAGGACATCATCTACTTCCACGTGCTGTTCTGGCCGGCGACGCTGAAGTTCGGCGGGCACAAGACGCCCGATCGCGTCAACGTGCACGGCTTCATCACGGTCAGCGGCGAGAAGATGAGCAAGAGCCGCGGCACCGGCATCTCGCCGCTGCGCTACCTCGAGATCGGGATGAATCCCGAGTGGCTGCGCTACTACATCGCCGCCAAGCTCAACGCGCGGGTCGAGGACGTCGACTTCAACCCGGACGACTTCGTCGCGCGCGTGAACAGCGACCTGGTCGGCAAGTACGTCAACATCGCCAGCCGCGCGGCGACCTTCGTGCACCGGTTCTTCGAGGGCAGGCTGGCCGCCGCGGCCGCCGACCCGGCCGATCCGCAACTTCGGCGCGCGGCCGAGCTCGAGGCCGAGGTCGCCGCCGCCTACGAGGGACGCGAATTCGGCCGCGCGATCCGGCTGGTGATGGGCTACGCCGACGAGGTCAACCAGTATTTCGACGCGAACAAGCCCTGGGAACTCGCCAAGGACCCGGCGCGCCGCGGCGAGTTGCACGAGGTGTGCTCGCGCTGCCTGCTCGCGTTCCACCGGCTGACGATCCTGCTCAAGCCGATCCTGCCGGCGACGGCGGCCCGCGTCGAGGCCCTCTTCGGCACGCCCGACCTGCGCTGGGACGATCTCGCGCTGCGTCCCGGCACCACGTCGCGGGCGCGCGCGATCGGCCGCTACGAGCACCTGATGACGCGCGTCGATCCGAAGATGTTCGATGCGCTGTTCGAGCCGCCGCCAGCCGAGCCCGCAGCCGCCACCGCGGCGACCGCTGCGGCGAAGCCCGCGGCCGGCAAGACCCCGGCAGTCTCCGCGCCGGCAGCCACGGGCGCCGGCGAAGGCAGCCCGATCTCGATCGACGACTTCGCCCGCGTCGACCTGCGCATCGCGCGCATCGTCGCGGCCGAAGCGGTCGAAGGCTCGGACAAGCTGCTGCGACTCACGCTCGACGTCGGCGAGGGGCGCACGCGCAACGTGTTCTCGGGAATCAAGTCGGCCTACGATCCGGCGCGCCTGGTCGGACGCATGACCGTCGTCGTCGCCAACCTCGCGCCGCGCAAGATGAAGTTCGGCGTCTCCGAGGGCATGGTGCTGTCGGCATCGGCCGACGATGCCGCGCAGCCCTCGGGCCTGTACCTGCTCGATGTCGACGAGGGCGCGCAACCCGGCATGAAAGTCCGGTGAACCTCGGCGAGTTCCGGTTCCGGCCGCGGCTCGCCGACAGCCTGCGCGGATACACGAGGGACGACTTCCGCGCCGACGCGGCCGCCGGCGTCACCGTCGGCGTGGTCGCGCTTCCGCTGGCGATGGCCTTCGGCATCGCCAGCGGCGTCAAGCCCGAGCAGGGAATCTTCACCGCGATCATCGCGGGGTTCCTGATCGCCACGCTCGGCGGCTCGAAGGTGCAGATCGGCGGGCCGGCCGGCGCCTTCGTCGTGCTGCTGTACGCGATCGTCGAGCGCTACGGCGTGGCGAGCCTGCTGATCTCGACCTTCATGGCCGGCGTGCTGATGTTCGCGATGGGCGCGCTGCGGCTGGGCAACCTGATCCGCTTCATTCCGGTGTCGATCGTCATCGGCTTCACCAACGGCATTGCCGTGATCATCGCGCTGCAGCAGGTGAAGGATTTCCTCGGCCTGTCGATCGCGAAGATGCCGGCCAACTTCTTCTCGCAGATCGACGCGTTGTGGCACGCGCTGGACACCTTGAACACGACCGCGCTGGCGCTCGGCGCGGCGTCGCTGGCGATCGTCGTGTCGTGGCCGAAGTCGTATGCGGCGAACGACGCGAGCTGGCGCCGCTGGATGGCGCGGGTTCCGGGCACGATCGTCGTGTTGCTGCTCGGCACGCTGGCCGTGTCGCTGGCCGGGCTGCAGGTCGAGACCATCGGCACCCGCTTCGGCGGCATCCCGCAGGGGCTGCCGGCGTTCAGCCTGCCGGAGTTCGACTGGGAGACCGCGCAGAACCTCGCGATGCCGACGTTGTCGATCGCGCTGCTCGGCGCGATCGAGTCGCTGCTGTGCGCGCGCGTCGCCGACGGACTGATCCACGACCGGCACGACCCGAACCAGGAGCTGATGGCGCAGGGCATCGCCAACTTCGTCGCGCCGTTCTTCGGCGGCATCGCGGCGACCGGCACGGTCGCGCGCACCGTCACCAACGTGCGCTCGGGCGCGCGCACGCCGATCGCCGGGATCGTCCATTCGGCGACGCTGCTGGCGATCGTGCTCGCGCTGGCGCCGCTGGCGCACGACATCCCGCTGGCCTCGCTGGCGGCGATCCTGCTGTTCGTCGCCTGGAACATGGGCGACTGGCGCGAGTTCGCGCGGCTGCGGCATTTCTCGCTGAGCTACCGGACCATCCTGCTGGCGACGTTCCTGCTCACCGTGGTGTTCGACATCACGGTCGCCGTGCAGAGCGGCCTGGTGCTGGCGAGCCTGTTCTTCATCCGCCGCATCTCGACGCTCACGCGCGTCGAGCCGATCTCGCTGCCTGCCGACTACGCGACGACCGCGTCGGGCAGGCGCGTCGCGGCCTACCGGATCTTCGGATCGCTGTTCTTCGGCTCGGTGACCCGGCTCGAGCAGCTTCTTGACCCGGCGCAGCCGCTGGCCGACGTCGTCGTGCTGGAACTGCACCAGGTGATCAACCTCGATACCACGGGGCTCGACGCGCTGCGCAGCCTGCACCGGATGCTGCAGCGGCGCGGCGGCCGGCTGGTGATCGCCGAACCCAACGAGCAGCCGCTGTCGCTGATGCGTCGATCGGGGTTCGTCGACGAGATCGGCGAGCGCTCGGTGTTCGACGAACTCGACGCTGCGCTGACCGCCGTCTCGTCGGACCAGGGTCGTGACGCGAGGCCCTCTAGCCGCCCTTGAGCAGGTTCGGGTCGGGGCTGCGGCTGGTGCGCAGCACCCGCCCGTCGGCACCCAGGTGCGCGTGGAACATCTCGGTGGCCGCGACGTCTCCCTTGACCCGCCAGGTCCAGACGACCTCGCCCCTGGCCGGGAACGACTCTTCCGAACCGGGCTTGCCCAGCAGGCGGCGCAGGTCGTCGCGGCTCGTCCCGGGCTGCACCCGCGCGAGGTTCTCGGGGACCAGCGCGTTCTTCATTCCGCGATAGATCCCGTCGGGGCCGATCCGGACCATCCAGGTCTCGAAGCCTTCGGGGCCGCGCGCGTACTCGAACACCTGGCTTCCGTCGGTTTCTTCCCAGATCATGCCTGGCTTGCCCATCAGCTTGCGAACGTCCTCGACGGTCGACTGGCCGGGGCGCAGCTCGCGCTGCGCGATCATGTCGCAGGCGCCCACCAGCGCGAGCATCGAGCACAGCCAGCCGGTCAGGATCGAGCGCTTCATCCGGATCTCCTCGGGTCGCCCGAAGTATCGCCGAATTCGCGGCCGGCAGCAGCCCCGGATCGCTTAGAATCGCGCACTGGAGAGTGCCGCCATGTACCAGTCCGAGATCACCCGTTTCCTGGCCGATCTGAAGCAGAAGAACCCCCGGCTCGAGCAGTCGCAGCGCGAGGGGCGCGCGCTGCTCTGGGACCGCCCGCAGGACGCCGACACCGCGCGACGCAACCGCGAGTCGCGCGTCGCGCCGCAGGCCTACGTCTATTACCCGAAAGACTTCACTTGAACGCCGGACCTTCCGATTCCGGGCTCGACGAGGCGCCGTCGTCGCTCGCCGACGTCGAGGTGCACCGACCCGAGCCCGAGCAGCTCGAGCTGAAGGTGGTCGCTCGGCTCTACGGCGAGCCGATGGTCCAGTTGCCGCAGGACCTGTACATCCCGCCCGACGCGCTGGAAGTCATCCTCGAGACCTTCGAAGGGCCGCTGGACGTCCTGCTCTACCTGATCCGCCGGCAGAACTTCAACATCCTCGACATCCCGATGGCCGAGGTCACCCGGCAGTACCTCGCGTACATCGAGGAGATCCGCAGCCGCAACCTCGAGCTGGCGGCCGAGTACCTGCTGATGGCGGCGCTGCTGATCTCGATCAAGTCGCGGATGCTGTTGCCGATGAAGAAGGCCGACAGCGGCGAGGAAGTGGAGGACCCGCGCGCCGAGCTCGCCCGCAGGCTGATCGAATACGAGCGCATCAAGTTCGGCGCACAGCGGCTCGACGAGATCCCGCAGCTCGGGCGCGACTTCCTGCGCGCGCAGGTCTGGATCGAGCAGGCGATCACCACGCGGCTCCCGGAAGTGCATCCGGTCGACCTGCAGAGCGCGTGGGCCGACATCCTGCGCCGCGCCCGGCTCACGCAGCACCACCGCATCAGCCGCGAGGAGCTGTCGGTGCGCGAATACATGACCTTCGTGCTGCGCAAGCTGCAGGACCGCCGCTTCGCCGAGTTCGAGGACCTCTTCGAGGTCGAGCGCGGCATCCCGGTCGTGGTCGTCACGTTCATCGCCCTGCTCGAGCTGGCACGCGAGTCGCTGATCGAGATCACCCAGGCCGAGGCGTTCGCGCCGATCTACGTTCGGCTCGCCTACCAGCCGAGCTGACGTCGGCGGCCCGATGGCCCCCACCCTGCGTCGCGCGGCATCGCTGAAGGCGCTGAACACCTTCGGCGTCGAGGCCCGCGCCGATCGCCTGCTCGAGCTGCGCGACGCGGCCGACCTGCCTGCGGCGCTCGAGCTGCTTCGCGCGCATCCGCCGGCGCTGGTGCTCGGCGGCGGCAGCAACCTGCTGTTCACGCGCGACCCTCCGGGTACGGTGCTGCGGGTGATGCTCGCCGGCCGGCGCCTGCTCGACGAGGCCGGCGAGTACGTGCGGGTCGAGGCGGCCGCCGGCGAGAACTGGCACGCCTTCGTCGGCTGGACGATCGAGCGGGGGCTCAACGGCCTGGAGAACCTGTCGCTGATTCCGGGCAGCGTCGGCGCGAGCCCGGTGCAGAACGTCGGCGCCTACGGCGTCGAGGTCCGCGACTGCTTCGATTCGCTCGACGCGGTGTCGCTGCGCGACGGTGCGGCGCGGCGCTTCGACGCGGCCGACTGCGCGTTCGGCTATCGCGACAGCGTCTTCAAGCACCCCGAGGGCTCGCACTGGCTGATCACGGCGGTGCGCTTCAGGCTGTCGCGCGCGCCGCGCCTTCGGCTCGAATATGGCGAACTGCGCGACGAGCTGCGCACGCTCGGGGTCGCGTCGCCCGGCGCGCGGGACGTCGCCGACGCGGTCTGCGCGATCCGCCGACGCAAGCTGCCCGATCCGGCCTCGATCGGCAACGCAGGCAGCTTCTTCAAGAACCCGATCGTCGATCGCGCGCTCGCCGAGCGGCTGCGCGCCGGGCATCCCGACATGCCGATCCACCCGGGCGACTCCCCGGCGACCGCCAAGCTCTCGGCAGCCTGGATGATCGACCGCTGCGGCTGGAAGGGTCGCCGCGAAGGCGACGCCGGCGTGCACGCGCAGCACGCGCTGGTGCTGGTCAACCACGGCCATGCGAGCGGCGCGCAGATCCTGGCGCTGGCCGAGCGGATCCGCGAGTCGGTCAGGCAGCGATTCGGCGTCGAGCTCGAGCGCGAGCCCGTCGTGATCTGAGGCGGCGGTGCCCCCGCTATAATTCGCGGTTTCCTGCAGGGGCGGTCATGGACGACGAGCAACAGAACGAACACCACGCGCTGCTGGCCTGGATCCTCGGCATTGCGGTCACGATCGCGGTCGCGGTTTCGTTGCTGGTGGGCATCATCGCCGCAATGGGCGGCGGGTCGGCCCCGTCGGCGAAGGCGCCGCTGCCGGCAGGCACGACGGCGCAGGCCGATGCGTCCGCGCAGGCGGGCGCCACCGGGTCCGGCGCCGTGCCCGAAGTCGACGTCGCCCCGGCCCTGGCGACGGGCGCCGGCATTCCGGCGCTGGTGAGCTTCCACTTCGACACCGGCAAGTTCGACCTGCCGGCCGACGCCGCGGCGCAGTTGTCGGCGATCGCCGACTGGGCGAAGGGCGATGCCTCGGCGAAAGTCGGCATTTCGGGGTTTCACGACAAGCACGGCGACGCAGCGGCCAACGCGCTGCTCGCCCGCAATCGCGCCGTCGCCACGCGCGCAGCGCTGCTCGCCGCGGGCGTTCCCGCCGGGCGCATCGTGATGGTCAAGCCGCAGGAGACCACCGGCGGCAGCGACGACCGCGAGGCGCGCCGCGTAGACGTCTACCCCGCCCAGTGAGCGCCGACCGGTGCGGGCGCCTCGCGCCTGCGTCGGGCGCCGCGACCGCTCGGGTCGCCCAAGTCGCTCAGGCGGCGCGACGGAACACCCAGGTCTCGTGGGTCGAGGCGGCAGGCGCGAACCGATAGCCGTCCTCGTCGAACGCCTTGAGCTGCTGCGGATCGTCGACGCGGTGCTCGATCGCGAAGCGCGCCATCCGGCCGCGGGCGCGTTTGGCTGCGAAGCTGATCACCTTCCAGGCGCGGCCGCGCGATTCCTGGAACACCGGCTGGACCACCGGATGCCGAATCGCCGAGCGCGGCACCGCCCTGAAGTATTCGACCGACGCCAGGTTCACCAGCACCGGGTGCGGGTGCGGCGCGAGCTCGGCGTCGAGCGACCTCGCGATCCGATCGCCCCAGAACGCATAGAGGTCGGTCCCGCGCTCGTTGGCCAGCCGCGTGCCCATTTCGAGCCGGTATGGCTGCATCAGGTCGAGCGGCCTCAGGATCCCGTACAGGCCCGACAGGATGCGCAGGTGCGCCTGCGCCCAGTCGAGGTGGCGAGCGTCGAGCCGGCGGGCATCGAGCCCGTCGTAGACATCGCCGTCGAACGCGAGCACGGCCTGCTTCGCGTTGCGCGGCGTGAACGGCCGCTTCCAGCGCGCATAGCGCGCCACGTTCAGCGCGGCCAGCGTGTCGCTGATCGACATCAGCGAGGCCAGTTGCGCGGCGTCGAGCCCCTTCAACCGGTCGACGAGCCGGCGCGATTCGGCGAGAAATGCCGGCTGCGTGTGCTGGTCGACGTGGGGCGGAGTCTCGAAATCGAGCGTCTTGGCTGGCGAGAGGACGATCAGCATCGGGGGCCGGCGGGTGCGTGAAGGCCGCGATCATGTCATGAAAGCGGTGCTCGACACGAACGTCTGGCTCGACTGGCTGGTCTTCGGGGATCCCGGCGTCGCCGCCATCGTGCGCGGCGTCGAGCGCGGTGCGCTGCTCGTGCTGGGCACCGACGAGACCCGGGCCGAGTGGCTCGACGTCATCGCGCGGCCGCTGTTCGGCCTGGATCCGCGCGCCCGCGCCGCCGCAGAAGCTACCTACGACCGCTGGGTGCAGCCCTGCGCGCGCGCGTCGGCCTGCGCGCTCGCCTGCCGCGACCGCGACGACCAGAAGTTCGTCGACCTGGCAGTGGCCCGGCACGCGCGCTGGCTGGTGACCAAGGACAAGGCGCTGCTCGCACTGGCCCGCCGCGCCGCACGCTCGCACGCGCTGTCGATCGTCCGACCCGACTCGGCGCCGCTGCAGGACGCGCTGTCGGGTGAGGCAGCGAACCTATAATCGTGCACCGGAGGATCCAGGCCGCCATGAACGCCCCGCAGAGCTTCTCACCGCCGCCGATCGAGACCAGGCTGCCGAAGGTGGGCACGACGATCTTCACCGTCATGTCGGCGCTGGCCGTCGAGAAGAACGCGGTCAACCTGGGCCAGGGCTTCCCCGACTTCGACTGCGACCCGCGTCTGGTCGACGCCGTGGCCGATGCCATGCGCGCGAGGCTGAACCAGTACCCGCCGATGGCCGGCGTACCCGAACTGCGCCGCGCAGTGGCCGGGAAGATTGCCGCGACGTGCGAGGCCCGCTACGACTGGAACCACGAGATCACGATCACCGCCGGCGCGACGCAGGCGATCTTCACCGCGGTGCTGGCGATCGTCCGCCCGGGCGACGAAGTGATCGTCATCGAACCCGGCTACGACAGCTACATCCCGAACATCGAGCTCGCCGGCGGCAAGGCCGTCACTGTCTCGATGGGCGCCGACTTCCGCGTGCCGTGGGCCGCCGTGCGCGCGGCGGTGACACCGCGCACGCGCGCGATCATGGTGAACTCGCCGCACAACCCGAGCGGGACGATCCTGCGCAACCCGGACATGCGCGAGCTCGAGGCGATCGTGGCCGCGCACGACCTGTTCGTCATCTCCGACGAGGTCTACGAGCACATGGTCTACGACGGCGAGCCGCACCAGTCGGTGAGCCGATACCCGCTGCTCGCCTCGCGCTCGTTCGTGATCTCGTCGTTCGGCAAGACCTTCCACGTGACAGGCTGGAAGGTCGGCTATTGCGCCGCCCCCGCGCCGCTGACGGCCGAGTTCCGCAAGGTGCACCAGTTCAACGTCTTTTCGGTGAACACGCCGGTGCAGCACGGGCTGGCGGCGTACATGAAGGATCCGGCGCCGTGGCGCGGCCTGTCGGCGTTCTACCAGCGCAAGCGCGACCTCTTCCGCGCCGGGCTCGCCGCCACGCGCTTCAGGCTGCTGCCCTGCGAAGGCACCTACTTCCAGGTGGTCGACTACAGCGCGATTTCCGACCTGGGCGAGAACGATTTCGCCAGGTGGCTGACGTCCGAGATCGGCGTGGCCGCAATTCCGCTGTCGGCGTTCTACGAAAGGCCGGTCGAGAACCGCGTCGTGCGGTTCTGCTTCGCCAAGACGGACGAGACGCTGAAGCTGGCGCTCGAGCGCCTCGCGAAGCTGTAGGCGCCGCCGCCCCTCAGGCGGACGGCTGGTCGTCCCTGGGCTGGTCTTGCGCGACGTCGTCCGCCGCGGCTTCAGGCTCGTCGGGCGCCTCGCCTTGCGTGCCCTGCTCGGCCTTGCGCTTGAGCTTCTCCTCTTTCTTCTGCTTCTTGGCGAGCTCGCGCTGTCTTTTTGCAAATGCGTAATTCGGCTTTGCCAATCTGCGATCTCCCGGTGCCGGTTGTGCGAATGCTTTCCCGACCGCCATTGTCGCGGGTCTTTGCCCGCCGCGCCACTCGGCCGGACGAACGCGGCCGGACGAACGCGGCCGGACCAACGCGGCCGGATGGAGCGGGCGCCGGGGACGGGACGAACGCGCCGAGGACGGGGCGACCCATCCGGACATGCGCCCCGGGTCAGTCGACGACCCGACGCCGCAACGCCTTGACCTGGCCGTGCCGGACCTTCTCGTCGATGCGCCTGGCGCGGGCGCCCGCGCTCGGGCGCGTGGCCACGCGCGTCGGCGGCTGGTGCGCCGCGAGATCGACCAGTGCCTGCAGGCGCGCAATGGCGTCCTCGCGATTGCGCTCGAGGCTGCGGAACCTCTGCGCCTTGATGACGACGACGCCGTCGGCCGAGATCCGTCGATCGTCGAGCTCCATCAGGCGCTCCTTCACCCGCGCCGGCAGCGACGAGGCTGCGATCACGAAGCGGATCTGCGCCGCATTCGAGACCTTGTTCACGTTCTGGCCACCGGCCCCCTGCGCGCGGATCGCCGTGAACTCCACCTCGTCCACGCGCACGCGGGTCGAACGCGCCGGCATGCTCATCGGCAGCGCGCGCGAAGGATCGGCGTGGCGAGGCCGGGCGTCACGACTCTTCGTCCGTCGTCGCGAACAGGCGCCGCTCCTGAACCGTCGTCTCGCCGAAGATGCGGCGGGGATTGGCGCACATCCAGCACGAGCAACGAGCCGGGGTATCGGCGAGCACGCCTTTCACGCGCAAGCGCAGGCGCCCCTGCCAACCCGCGAGCAGGTGGGCGAGCACGCGCTCGACGCGCGCCTTGCGCCGCGCCGCGTGGTGCCGCCGTGCCGATCGATCCCGGGCCTTCACCTGCCGTGCCTGACTGCGCGCTCGTGCCGAGGCCGCGAGAATAGCCCCGGCGCGGCAACCTGTCACCCGGGGAGCCGGCGCAACGCCAGCCCATCCCGGCAAGCCCGGCTCGAAGGGGGCGCTGTCGGAAATTCTTACACCCTCGAGCGACCGGCTGCCGCAAGTGGTTGATCTGCAGGGGTCGATTCTCTTGGCACAATTATTGCTTACAACCCTTGCAGACAACACGACCGCCCTTGAGGACCCCCATGACCCTTGCGCGCACGCTCTCCACCGTCATCGCCGGCCTTGCGTTGGGCGTCTGTGGTGCCGCGCAGGCGGCCGTCGTCATCGACGGGTCGACGCTGGGCTACTACAACGCCGGCCTCGGCGACCTTGCCCCGGCGGCGGGATTCCCGCTGGCTAACGTCGCCGGCGGCGACCCGACCGTGCCGCCAGTCGCCCCGGCGCCGGACCTCTCCGCCGCGACCAACCTGGGCACCTGGCTCACCGCTGCGGCGCCTGCCGGCGGCACCTGGTCGGCCGCTCCGCAGGCCATCCCCGCCACGTGGGCGATCAACACCGAAACCGCGATCGTCTACGCGATCAACGCGGGTTCCGGGCTGGGCAACGTGCACATCGACCTCGGCGTCGACAACGGCATCTACGTCTGGCTCAACGGCACCTACCTGTTCGGCGCGATGGCACCGGGCGGCTCCACGCCCGGCGAGTACGGAATCGACATCGCGTCGCTCGCCGGCGGCACGCACTACCTGCAGATCCTGCGCGAAGACCACGGCGGCGCCACCGGATACTCCATCCAGATGACCGCCGATCGTGCGGCGGTGCCCGAGCCCGCCGCGCTGGTTCTGCTCGGTATCGGGCTCGTGGGCCTCGGCTGGATGCGCCGGCGCGTCGGCTGACGCGAAGTCACCGCCGCCGCCGCGCGGCGGATCGGCGAGACTCGTCGCCTCGGCGTCCTCGCGCTACGTCGTCCCCGGGCCGCGCCCTCCAGGTCGCCGCCTCGTCGGGGATCAGCACCACCAGGTCGGTCACGCCGACATCCTGGCCTGCCTGCAGCAGCAACGTGCTCGCCTGGCCGCGGTGATGGGTCTGGTGGTTGAAGAAGTGCGCGACCAGGCCCGAGAACGGCCGGCGCGCGACGACCCCCTTCATGTTGGCGTACTCCAGCACGTGCCCCAGGTCGGCGTCGGTCAGCGCCTCGGCCCAGCCGAGGATCGCCGCGTCGAGCTCGCGGCGTAGCATCCGCAGCGGGCCGAGGTCGGACGCCAGTTGCTGGTCGAGCGACGACGGCGTCGGCATGCGGCGTACCGGGTCGAGCGCGGCGTAGCCCGCCGGATGCGTCGCGAAACGCTTGAGCCACGTGATGTCGCCAACCGCGAGGTGATTCAGCGTGCCCAGGATCGAGCCGAAGAACGCCCCGCGGTCGGCGGCGAGCGCTTGCGCGTCGAGCTTCGCGGCGGCGTCGTAGACCTTGACGTTCATCCACGCGTTGTAGCGGGCCATCAGGCCGAAATGCTCGCGCAGGCTCACCGGTTTCCCCCGTTCAGCTCGTCAGGTCCTTCAACAGCGGCGTGTCGTGCGCCACGAGGAACTCCTCCGCCGCCTCGATGATGAAGTAGCGGAACGCCTCGGCGGCGGGCGAGAGCACCTTCGACAGCAGGTGCACCACGTTCCAGCTTCGCATGACCGGCGTGCCCTCGACCACCAGCACGTGCATGAGGCCGCTGCGCACCTCCAGCCCGATCGTGTGCAGCGACAGGAAGCTGATCCCCATGCCGGCGATCACCGCCTGCTTGATCGTCTCGTTGCTCGACATCTCCATCGTGATCCGCGGCTCGAAGCGCTGCGCCTTGAAGAACGCCTCCATCACGCTGCGCGTGCCCGAGTCGGGCTCGCGGACGATGAACGGGTACGGCGCGAGCGCCTGCACCGGCGGATGACCCACGCGCAGCAGCGGGTGGCCCGGCGGACAGACGAAGACCAGCGGATGCGCGGCGAACGGCTCGGCGCGCGCCGCGACTTCCTTCGGCGGGCGCCCCATCACGGCGAGGTCGACCTCGCTCGATTGCAGCAGGCGCACCAGCTGCTCGCGGTTCGCCGTCACCCGCAGCCGCACGTCGACGCCGGGATGCTGTTCGCGAAAGCGCGCAAGCAGGTGCGGCACGAAGTACTTGGCGGTGCTGACCATGCCGATCGTGAGCAGGCCGGTCTCCAGGCGCTTGAAGCGCGCCATCGCGTCGTCGGCTTCCTTCAGCGTGGCGATCACGCGGCGCGCATAGACGAGGAAGTACTCGCCGGCCGTGGTGAGCGACACCTTGCGGCCCTCGCGCTCGAAGAGGGGCAGGCCGACCCGCTCCTCGAGCTCCTTCACCTGCATCGTGACCGCCGGCGGCGTCAGGTGCATCGATTCGGCGGCCCGGACGAAGCTCAGGTGGCGCGCCACCTCGGCGAAGACCTTCAGCTGCCGGAAAGTGATGTTGCTCATTCAGATATTACTGAAGTTCGAGGAAATAATATCTGAATTTTTCTTATTGACAAAGCACCCTATCGTTTCTGCATCGCGCTGCCGGGCATCGAGCCGGCGGCGAATCCAGCGGAGAGTGCACCGTGAACCAGATCGTCGACGAAGGCCTGATCACCGATTCGAAGAAGCGCTATGCAGCCGGCGTACTGAAGTACCGGCAGATGGGCTACTGGGATGGCGACTACGTCCCGAAAGAGACCGACGTGATCTGCCTGTTCCGGATCACCCCGCAGGAAGGCGTCGACCCGATCGAAGCCGCCGCCGCGGTGGCCGGCGAGTCGTCGACGGCGACCTGGACCGTGGTCTGGACCGACCGGCTGACCGCCTGCGACGGCTACCGGGCGAAAGCCTACCGGGTCGAGCAGGTGCCGAACAACCCCGGCCAGTACTACGCGTGGATCGCCTACGACCTCGCGCTGTTCGAGGAAGGCTCGATCGCCAACATGACGGCGAGCCTGATCGGCAACGTGTTCGGGTTCAAGCCGCTGAAGGCGTTGCGCCTGGAGGACATCCGCGTGCCGGTGGCCTACGTCAAGACGTTCAAGGGCCCGCCCACCGGCCTGGTGGTCGAGCGCGAGCGCCTCGACAAGTACGGCCGCCCGCTGCTGGGCGCGACCGTCAAGCCCAAGCTGGGCCTGTCGGGCCGCAACTACGGCCGCGTCGTCTACGAGGGCCTCAAGGGCGGCCTCGACTTCATGAAGGACGACGAGAACATCAACTCGCAGCCGTTCATGCACTGGCGCGACCGCTTCCTGTACGTGATGGAAGCGGTCAACAAGGCGAGCGCGGTCACCGGCGAGGTCAAGGGCAGCTACCTGAACGTGACCGCCGCCACGATGGAGGACATGTACGAGCGCGCCGAATTCGCCAGGGAGCTCGGCTCGGTGATCGTCATGATCGACCTGGTGATCGGCTACACGGCGATCCAGTCGATGGCGAACTGGGCGCGCAAGAACGACATGATCCTGCACATGCACCGTGCGGGACATAGCACCTACACGCGGCAGAAGAGCCACGGCGTGAGCTTCCGCGTGATCGCCAAGTGGCTGCGGCTGGCCGGCGTCGACCACCTGCACACGGGCACCGCGGTCGGCAAGCTCGAAGGCGATCCGCTGACCGTACAGGGCTACTACAACGTCTGCCGCGACAGCTTCACGCGGATGGACCTGCCGCGCGGGATCTACTTCGACCAGGACTGGGCCGGCCTGCGCAAGGTGATGCCGGTCGCCTCCGGCGGCATCCACGCGGGCCAGATGCACCAGCTGATCGACCTGTTCGGCGACGACGTGGTGCTGCAGTTCGGCGGCGGCACGATCGGCCACCCGCAGGGCATCCAGGCCGGCGCAGTCGCCAACCGGGTCGCGCTCGAAGCGATGGTCAAGGCCCGCAACGAGGGCCGCAACCTCCTCGAGGAAGGCCCGGCCATCCTGCAGCAGGCGGCGGCGCACTGCGGCCCGCTGAAGGCGGCGCTCGACACCTGGAAGGACGTGAGCTTCAACTACGCCTCGACCGACAGCAGCGACTACGCGGTCACGCCGGCCACCGCGGCCTGACGCACCGACGACACCCCGGAGCACCGAACCATGATGACCAACCCCACCGGCCGCCTGACGCAGGGGCAGTTCAGCTTCCTGCCCGACCTCACCGACGCGGAAATCGCGATGCAGATCGAGTACGGGCTGAACAAGGGTTACGCGTGGAGCGTCGAGTACACCGACGACCCGCACCCGCGCAATACCTACTGGGACATGTACGGCCAGCCGATGTTCGACCTGAAGGACGCCGCGGGCGTGATGATGGAACTGGCAGGCTGCCGCAAGGCCTTTCCGAACCACTACATCCGGATGCTGGCGTTCGACTCGACCGCGGGCGTCGAGTCGATCGCGATGAGCTTCATCGTGAACCGCCCGAAGAGCGAACCCGGCTTCGCGCTCGATCGCATCGAGATCGCCGGGCGCATGCAGCACAATGCGCTGCGCGCGTACGCGACCGACCGGCCCGAGAACGAGCGCTACTGAGCGCCGCGCGACCCACCCGGCCGCCAGCGATCGAGCCGACCATGAGCGCCCCGCTCTACCGGATTCCCGGCGCCACGCCCGCATCGGCCGAGCCGACGGCGGCTTCGCAGGCGACGCCCGGCGACGCCTCGGCCCAGGTCCCGGCGGCCGACGCCGCCCCGGTGCCGCGCACGGTGGCCGAAGTGCTGGCGAGCAGCCAGGTCGAGGCGGTGCTCGACGAGCTCGACCGCGACCTGGTAGGGCTGGCGCCGGTGAAACAGCGCATCCGCGACATCGCAGCGCTGCTGGTCATCGACAAGCTGCGCCTGAACCTCGGGCTGGCCGCGCAGTCGCCGTCGCTGCACATGAGCTTCACCGGCAACCCCGGCACCGGCAAGACGACGGTGGCGATGCGCATGGCGCAGATCCTGCACCGGCTCGGCTACGTGCGCAAAGGCCACCTGGTGGCCGTGACCCGCGACGATCTGGTCGGGCAGTACATCGGCCACACCGCTCCGAAGACGCGCGAAGTGCTCAGGAAGGCGATGGGCGGCGTGCTGTTCATCGACGAGGCCTACTACCTGTACCGGCCCGAGAACGAGCGCGACTACGGCCAGGAGGCGATCGAGATCCTGCTGCAGGTGATGGAGAACCAGCGCGACGACCTGGTCGTGATCCTGGCCGGCTACGCCGATCGCATGGACACTTTCTTCCGCAGCAATCCCGGCATGAGCTCGCGGATCGCGCATCACCTCGACTTCCCCGACTACACCGAGGGCGAGCTGCTGGCGATCGCCGAGCGCATGCTGGCGCAGCAGAACTACCGCTTCGGCGAGGGCGCGCGCGAGGCGTTCGCGCAGTACCTCGCGCGCCGCGTCGCCCAGCCGCACTTCGCCAACGCGCGCAGCGTGCGCAACGCGCTGGACCGCGCGCGGCTACGCCAGGCCAGCCGCCTGTTCGCCGACCGCCACCGCGAGCTGTCGCTGGACGACCTCTGCACGATCGCCGAGGCCGACATCCGCGCCAGCCGCGTGTTCGCCGCGCCTGCGGCACCCATCACTGCCGATGCGGGGTCCGGCGAGAGAGCCCGCTCGTCCGCCGGGGGAGTCCGATGACACCGATCGACCTGCACGACTGGCTGGCGCCCCAGGCGCCGGCACTGGCCGCCACCATCGAGACGCTGGCGCGCTCGTGCGCGCGCATCGCCGAGTCGGCCGCCCTCGGCCAGCTCGCCGGGCTCGAGGGCTACACCGAGCACGCGAACAGCCACGGCGAGATGCAGACCAAGCTCGACCTGTTCGCCGACGAGTGCATCGCCGGCGCGCTGGCCGGCTGCCGCCACGTCGCCGGCTGGGCCAGCGAGGAGCACGACGAGCCGTCGATCTCCGAGGAGCACGCCGAGACGGGCGAGTACCTGGTGGTCTTCGATCCGCTCGACGGGTCGTCGAACATCGACGCCAACATCTCGGTCGGCACGATCTTCTCGATCCTGCCGCACCCGTTCCGCGGCACCCCGCCCGGCGCGGCCGGCTTCCTGCAGCCGGGCCGCCGCCAGGTGGCGGCGGGCTACGCGATCTACGGCCCGGCTTGCGTGCTGGTGCTCAGCTGCGGCAGCGGCGTCGCCGCGTTCACGCTCGACCGCCGCGACGGCCGCTGGCGGCTCACGCGCGACGCCATTCGCGTGCCCGAGCAGACGCGCGAGTTCGCGATCAATGCGTCGAACCAGCGCTTCTGGGAGAAGCCGGTGCAGCGCTACGTGTCGGAATGCCTGGCCGGCGAGACCGGTCCGCGCAGCAAGGACTTCAACATGCGCTGGGTGGCGAGCCTGGTCGCCGAAGTGCACCGCATCCTGGGCCGCGGCGGCGTGTTCCTCTATCCGCGCGACACGAAGACGCCGTACAAGCCCGGCCGGCTGCGGCTGATGTACGAAGCGGCGCCGGTGGCGTTCCTGATGGAGCAGGCCGGCGCGGGCGCGGTCACCGGCACCCGCCACCTGCTCGACGTCGTGCCCGACACGCTTCACCAGCGGGTGCCGATGATCGTCGGCTCGCTGCAGGAAGTCGAACTGATCGTACGCTACCACGAAGATCCGAACGAGAACGTGTCCTGGCAGCTGTTCGGCTCGCGCTCGCTGTTCGTGCGCGCCTGATCCATCCCCGCCTGGTCGCACCGACATGTCCAGAAAGCACCCCATCATCGCCGTCACGGGCTCGAGCGGCGCCGGCACGAGCACGGTCAAGCGCACGTTCGACACGATCTTCCGCCGCGAAGGCATCACCGCCGCGACAATCGAGGGCGACGCCTTCCACCGCTACGAGCGCAAGGCGATGAAGGAAGTGATCGCGACGGCCGACCGCGAGGGCCGGCCGATGAGCCACTTCGGTCCCGAGGCCAACGAGTGGGCCGAGCTCGAGAAGCAGTTCCGCGCGTACGCGAAGGAGGGCCGCTGCCGCGCGCGGCTGTACCTGCACAACGACGCCGAGGCCGCCCCGTGGAAGCAGGAGCCGGGTACCTTCACGCCGTGGTACGACACGCCCGTCGACACCGACCTGCTGTTCTACGAGGGCCTGCACGGCTGCGTGAAGACCGGCGA
The DNA here is from genome assembly GCA_046347945.1 of Burkholderiaceae bacterium. Classification (GTDB taxonomy): domain Bacteria; phylum Pseudomonadota; class Gammaproteobacteria; order Burkholderiales; family Burkholderiaceae_E; genus Zeimonas. The sequence continues at coordinate 66,430 of JAXMFB010000013.1, read as the reverse complement.
GGTCGACCTCGCGCGCCACGTCGACCTGAAGATCGGCGTCGTGCCGATCATCAACCTCGAGTGGATCCAGAAGATCCATCGCGACACGCGCGAACGCGGCTACTCGAAGGAGGCGGTTGCCGACACGATCCTGCGCCGCATGCACGACTACATCCACTACGTCTGCCCGCAGTTCGGCGAGACCGACATCAACTTCCAGCGCGTGCCGGTGGTCGACACGTCGAATCCGTTCATCGCGCGCGACATCCCGACCGCGGGCGAGAGCATGACGGTGATCCGCTTCAGGAACCCGCGCGGGATCGACTTTCCCTATCTGCTGTCGATGATCGGCGAGTCGTTCATGTCGCGCGCCAACACCATCGTGGTGCCGGGCGGCAAGATGGACCTGGCGATGCAGCTGATCCTGACGCCGATGATCCTGCGGCTGATGGAGATCCGGCGCGCCCAGCTCGCCTGAGGCCGTCCGCCCCGCGTGTTCGCGGGGACACGCCGCCGGTGGGCTAGTGCCCGCCGTCCTTGCCCTCGGCGATCCGGTCGGTGATCGCGAAGATCACCCCGGAGACGACGAAGGTGATGTGGATGCCGACCTTCCAGGCGAGTTCCTGGTTGGTGAATTCCTCGACGTTGATGAATCCCTTCAGCAACTCGACCGCCGAGATCGCGACGATCGCCCCCATCACCTTGATCTTCAGGTCGGCGAAGCCGACCTTGCCCATCCACGCCGGTCGGTCCTCGTGTTCGCCGACCCCGATCCGCGAGACGAAGTTCTCGTAGCCGCTGAACGCGATGATCAGCAGCAGGCTCGCGATCAGCGCCGAGTCGACGAGGGTCAGGATCGAGACGATCAGTTCGCTGCCGTTCATCCCGAGCAGGCCCGTGACCAGCGACAGCAGCTCCTTGCCGAACTTGACCAGCAGCGCAATGATCGCGACGATCAGGCCGAAGAAGAACGGCGCCAGCAGCCAGCGGCTGCGGAACAGCACCGATTCCATCGCCGACTCGAATTTCCCCATCGCCACCCCCGTTGCAGACCCGCAAGCGTAACGCAGAACGGCGGGGTCAAGGCTTCACGGCGACGACCGTCGAGAAGACCTTGACCCGGTTGCCCGGCGCGGCGAACTCGTCGATCCGCGAGTCGACGATCCGCCAGCCGGCGAAACGCGCGTCGAGCTCGGTGCGACCGAACAGGCAGTGGCCGGTGGGCTCGAACATGTCGAGGTAGGTCGTCCCCTCGACCAGCACGTTGACGATCGCGACGCCGCCGGGGCGAACGCGATCCTGCAGGTTCGCCAGCACGCGCGCCGCGCTCGCGCAGTCGAAGAACATCAGCAGCCCGATGCAGGCGATCGCGTCGAAGTCGCCGGTGATCCCGCTGCGCCGCAGGTCGACCGCGCGCGCCTCGATATCGAGACCTTCGGCGCGCGCCCGTTCGCGCAGCGAGTCGATCGCGACGTCGCAGGCGTCGAGCGCGACGACCGAACATCCGCGCCGCGCCGCCTCGACCGACAGGTTGCCGACCCCGCAGCCGAGATCGAGAACCCGCCCGCGCAGGTGCTGCAGCGCGGACAGCTCGAACGGGTTGAGCCGGAACTCGTGCTCGCGGATCTGCCGCCGGAACTGCTCGTCGAAGAACCGGATGCTCGCGTTGGGCGCCGGGGCGTTCATCGCAGCCCCTGCCTCGAGGGCTGGCCGGATCGCGCGTCGGCGGGTCCTGCGGTCATCGGTCAGGTCTCTTCGGGCTCGGGGCCCGGGTACCAGCTCGCCGGCCGCTTCTCGCGAAACGACGCGAAACCCTCGGCCGCCTCGGGCGACTGTCGCTTCTGCGCATGCTGGTCAACGAGCCGGCCGAATGCCTGCGCGGATACGTCGCCCCACGCGTACTCGATCGCCAGCGCCTTGGTCTGGGCGTTGGCCTGCGGGGCGTTCTGCAGCAGGTGGTCGACGACCCGCGCGCCCGCCGATCGCAGCGACGCCAGCGGCACGACCTCGTGAACCAGGCCGATCCGGCGCGCCTCCTGCGCGTCGAAGCGCTCGCCGGTCAGTGCGTAGCGCCGCAGCTGGCGCGCGCCGATCGCGTCGGCGAGTTGCGGAACGATGATCCCGGCCATCAGGCCCCAGCGCGTCTCGGCGATCGAGAACTGCGCGTTGTCGGCCGCGATCGCCACGTCGCAGGCGGCGACGAGGCCGGTGCCGCCGCCGAAGCACGCGCCCTGCACGAGCGCGACGGTGGGCACCGGCAGGGTGTTCAGCCGGTGCACGACCTGCGCGGTGAGCCGCGACGCGTCGACGTTGTCTTCGGGCGACCGCTGCGCCACCGCCTGCAGCCAGGCGAGGTCGGCCCCCGCCTGGAAGTGGCGCCCCGCGCCGGCCACGACGACGACGCGAAGACCGGGCTGCGCGCCGAGCGCGTCCATGGCGGCCATCGCGCCGTTCAGCAGCGCAGCGTCGTAGGCGTTGTTGACCTCGGGGCGGTTCAGCGTCAGCGTCGCGACGCCGCGCGCGTCGAGGCTCCAGACGACCGGTTCGGCACTCATTGCAGGGCTCCTGGCTTCGAAGGGGACGGCCGCACTCTCACGCGAGCAACCGCCGGTAGACCTCGAGATCGCCGGCGGAGAAACAGCAGAAGACGATCTCCTCGATGACCGGATGCTGCGCCGCCGCCGCACGGGTCGTGGCGACCGCGATCACCGCCGCAGCCTCGAGCGGATAGCCGTAGACGCCGGTGCTGATCGCTGGAAACGCCAGCGTGCGAACGCCGGCCGCCGCCGCGACCTCGATCGATCGCCGGTAGCACGACGCGAGCAGCGCGGGTTCCCCGTGCGTGCCGCCCCGCCACACCGGGCCGACGGTATGAATCACGTGCCTCGCCCGAAGACGGTGGCCACCGGTGAGCTTCGCGTCGCCGGTCGGGCAACCGCCCAGCGCGCGGCACTCTTCGAGCAGTCCGGGGCCGGCCGCCCGGTGGATCGCGCCGTCCACGCCGCCGCCGCCGAGCAGCGTCGAATTGGCCGCATTGACGATCGCGTCGACGTCGAGGGTCGTGATGTCCGCCTGCACGGCGCGCAGTATCGCAGCCATGACGTGGATTGTCCGTCGTCATCGACCGCCGGCGCAACCGGCGCCGTTAATGACTTCTTAAGAATCGGCGAACCAGGTTTTACGAACGCGCGCCGTTCACCGGATGGATGACCATCAGCCGCGCGCGCGGGTTGACGAGCACGTTGGCCCGTGTCTTGTTGAAGAACTGGAACGACAGCGCGACGTGGTGGCGGTCGACGTACTGCACCTGCGACAGGTAGCTGACGTTGGGCGTGCCGTCGGCGGCGCAGGTCGCGATGATCCCCGGAGCGGCGCCTTCGAGGCAGTCGCGGATGCTGTCAAGCGCGACCTTCATCGCAGGCACGTTGCGCTTGCGCGTCAGCGGGACGCGATCGGCGCCCCGGCCTTCGGGCCCGGCGTCTGGTCGAACGCGCTCTCGGGGGCGAAGCGCACCGCGACGAGGTCCGCCGGCTCGCAGGCCAGCAGGGCGCGCGCGAACTCGGGGCCGTAGCCGATCGCGTGCAGCTCCGCGCTCATCGCCGCGCGGCAACGCTCGACGGTCTCGACGTCGGCCGCAGTCGCCGCGGCGATCGACACGCGGGTGGCCTTCATCTGCACCGTCCGGTGGGTGGACGGCTGGCTGAACACGGCCGCGATCGCGCCGTTCTCGCGCAGGTTGGCGAGCACGCCGGCGCCGTCGACGCGGGACAGGAAGACGGTGATCTCGCCGTTGGGCTCGACGCGTTGCCCGACGCCGCGAACGAGGTCGGGCAGGCAGGTGGCGTCGCGCGACGCGACCGACACCCCGCAGCCCCGCTGCAGCAGCGCGAGGTCCTCGGGGGCCAGCACGATCGGACGGCGCGTCGGGTCGGGCATCGCAGGCAGTCCGGAAAGCCCCGGAGTCTACGCCCGTCGGGGCACGTCGAGAAGGTGGCGTCTCTGGAATAATCGCCCCGGAACCCCGAGCGAGCATGGACCGCTTCAAGCAGATCGAGACCTTCGTCGCCGTCGCCACCCGCGGCAGCCTGTCGGCCGCGGCCCAGGCCGAGGGCGTCGCACCGGCCGTGATCGGTCGCCGAATCGACGCGCTCGAGGAGCGCCTTGGGGTGAAGCTGCTGGTGCGCACCACGCGGCGCATCACGCTGACGTTCGAGGGCAGCGCGTTCCTCGAAGACTGCCAGCGGCTGCTCAACGATTTCTACGACGCCGAGGCGTCGGTGTCGCTCGGCGGCGTGAAGGCGAGCGGCCACCTGCGCGTCACGGCACCCGCGGGCTTCGGCCGCGCACACGTCGCGCCGCTGCTGCCCGCGTTCCTCGACGCGCACCGCGAGGTGTCGATCTCGCTGGACCTGACCGACCGCCTCGCGGACATCGTCAACGAGGGCATCGACGTGGCGATCCGCATCGGCGCGCTGGACGACTCGAGCCTCGTCGGCCTGAAACTGGCCGACAACCGACGCGTCGTGGTCGCCAGTCCGGCCTACCTCCAGGCGCACGGCGAGCCGGCCACGCCGGCCGACCTGGCGCAGCACGACTGCCTGACCTTCGGCACCTATGGCAACCAGGCGCGTGGCTGGCAGTTCACCGTCGACGGGCAACTGCTGTCGATGCGCGTGTCGGGCACGATGGAGTGCAACGACGGCGCGGTGCTGCACGACTGGGCGCTGGCCGGTCGCGGCCTGGCCTGGCGTTCGATGTGGGAAGTCGGCGACGACCTGCGCGCAGGACGGCTCAGGAGCGTGCTCGACGCGTTCGCAGCACCCGACAATGCGATCTACGCGGTGTTCCCGCAGCGCAAGCACCTGCCGCTGCGCGTGCGGATGTTCGTCGACTACCTGAAGAACACCTACGGCAACCCGGCCTACTGGCGCTGAGCGCCGGGCGCGACCGCCCCGCGCACGCGCTGCGCGATGCCCCCGCGCACACTCTGCGCGATGCCCCATTGCGCGGCCCAGTAGCTGCCCAGCACCCACAGCGGGGCCGCGGCGATCGGCACCCGGAAGCGGTCGATCGCGAGCAGCGCATCCGATGCCACGAACAGCACGCCGCCGAACGCGGCCATCCGCGTGCGAGGGTCGGGGTGCTCGCGCCATCGCGCGAGCGCCTGCGCCGCCATCGCCACCAGCACGACCACGTAGGCGATCACCGGGCCCCTGAGCGCCGGCGCGAGCCCACCCCACAGGAAAGCCAGGATCGCAGCGCCGATGGCGCCGAGCACCGCCAGCGGCAGCCACCGCGCGAACAGCCGGGTGTCGACGGTGAACGCGCGCAGGTAGCACAGGTGCGCAGCGAGGAACGCCAGCAGCCCGCCGACGAACAGCCTGGGCGACAGCATCAGCAGCACGTCTCCGGCCAGCGAGAACACGAGCCCCGCGAGCACGCCGCGGCGCAACCGCGCGTCGACGGCGGCGCTTTCCCGCCAGACGAGCCCCACGAGGATCGCCGTGGCCAGCGGCTTGCCGATCCAGTGCAGCAGGGTCCAGCCGTCGAATCCGCCGCGCGAGCGCAGCAGCGCGCCGGCGATCGCGGCGACCGCCGCGGCCGCGAGCGCGACCGCGCCGCGGCGCCAGAGGAGATCGTGGCTCGTGCTCACGTCGTCGCCCTCACCCGGGTTCGCCGGCGCCGGGCCGCGCACGCCACGCGAGCGGCCCCGCCAGCCAGATCGCCCACGCGGCGCTCGCGACCCAGCCCGCCGCGGCCACGAAGCGATCGTTGACCGCGTGGCGCACCCGGTGGTTCGACGGGCTGGCGAAGACGCGGTCGAACCCGTCGAGCCGGTAGGTATTGCGCCCGCGCAGGCAGCCCCAGGCGAACTCGAGCGCGATCAGGGCGAAGAACACCGGCGTGGCCAGCGTGATGACCTTTTCCTGCATGGCCCGAGGATGAATGAAAAAGGGCAGCCGTGGAAGGCTGCCCTTTTTCGGAGGCGTGCGCCCGGATTACTTCAGGTGCTTGCCGACCAGGCCGGTCATCTCGAACATGTTGACCTGCGCCTTGCCGAAGACCTGCTTGAGCTTCTCGTCGGCGTTGATCAGGCGCTTGTTCACGGCGTCCTGCAGCTTGCCCTTCTTGATGTAGTCCCACAGCCGCTTGACTACCTCGGTGCGCGGCAGCGGCTTGTCGCCGACGATCGACGCCAGCGCGGCGCTCGGGGTCAGCGCCTTCATGAAGGCCGCATTCGGCTTGCGGGCCTTCTTGGCGGCGGGCTTCTTGGCGGCCTTCTTGGCGGCCGGCTTCTTGGCTGCCGCCTTCTTCGCGGCGGGCTTCTTGGCAGCGGCTTTCTTCGCCGGCGCCTTGGCGGCGGGCTTCTTGGCAGCAGCCTTCTTCGCGGCCGGCTTCTTGGCCGGAGCCTTCTTCGCAGCGGGTTTCTTGGCAGCCTTCTTGGCAGTGGCCATTCTCGATCCTCCTGAATCCATGAGTGCGATGTTCGTTTCGAACAGCGCGGTTTCAGAGGGAAAACGCGCTCTCTCCACAGGAGCGAAGCATGACGCGTCTTGCACGGATCGCCAACAAAAACAAGCGTTGCGAAGGCGCCGTTCGTCGGGAGTGTTGTATCGGCGACGCAGTGCTCAGTGCGAGAGAGCGCACTCGCTCGCCGAGAGAGACGCCGAGAGCCTGGCCCAATCGCGGTCGGACAGCGCCTGCCGGACCACTTCGAGCACCCCGGAGAACGCCTCGGCGGGCATTCCCGCCTTCATGCCGAGCATCATCTGCACGCGCTCGACGGGCGCCAGCGCCGGCAGCATCAGCCCCAGCAGGTACGACATCTCCTCGGCCGGAATCGACGCCACCAGCGCGTCGTGGATCTCGACGAGTTCCTCGTCGGTGTAGGCCGACCACAGCGACGCGTTGTTGCGCGACTCCTCCACCTGCATGTGCAGGAAGTTCTCGGCGACGAAGACGGCGAGTTCCCGGTACAGCGCGAGCGCGACCGCGCCGGCAGCGTCGCCCGGGGCCTGGCGCAGCGCGTCGATCCGGCGCCGCAACTGGTCGATTGCGGCGACGTGCTCGAGGTGATCGGCCTCGGTCTGGCCGGCGGCGGCGGGCAGGCGCCGTTCGATGGCGGTGTGCACGAACTGGTTCTCGTGTTCGAGGTGGCCGCGGCACACCTCGAGCAGCCTGCCGAGCCGGGACAGCGTCGCGTCGCGCTCGGCCGGGTCCTGCCAGTCGATCCGGCCGACTTCCACCAGCGTCGCGGCCATCAGGCTGCGCAGCCCCTTGTGGATCTGCATGTACATGTCGAAGCGCGGCGCGGCGATCGGAGCGGCTGCCGGCGAGACGGCGGAACGGTGAAGGGCGGCGGGGGTGCGGGTGTCGGTCGGGCTCATCGTGGTCTCCTGGAATGCGTGGTGGACGGGAACGTCGTGAACGCATTCTGGGTCGGCGCCCCTGCGGGGGAATCGCCCCGACGAGCCATCCGGGCGTGGCCCTTTGGAGCCATCGGGGAGCGGCGGGGCCGGGGGCCCCGACCCGGTGCGACAATCGGCGCCTGCCCGGACCTCCCGCCACGCGCACCCCGATGACCGCGACTCTGCATCCCTTCGACGAAGCGATCTCCCTCGAGCCGCTGGGCGACGGCGTGTTCGCCGGGCGCAGCAGCCCCGCCTACTGGAACATGGTCGGCCCGTACGGAGGGATCACCGCCGCGCAGCTGCTGCACGCGATGCTGTCGCAGCCCGAGCGGCTCGGCGACCCGGTGTCGCTGACGGTGAACTTCGCCGGCCCGGTTGCCGAGGGCCCGCTGCGGATCCGCACGCAGCTGATGCGCTCGAACCGCTCGACGCAGCACTGGACGGCAACGCTGCTGCAGGACGGCGGCCAACAGGAGGGCAACGCCGAGTCGGTCGCCGCGATCGCGATGGCGGTGTTCGGCACTCGGCGCCCGGTGTGGAGCCACACCGAGGCGCGCCCGCCGGCCATCGCCCCCTTCGAGACCCTGCCGCGGCTGTCGCGGCCCGAGGCGCCGGCGTTCACGCGGCGCTACGACCTGCGCTTCGAGCGCTCGCCGTTCGAGTCGCTGTCCACCGACAGCCGCAGCGCCTGCTGGGTCGCCGACCACCCGCCGCGGCCGCTCGACTTCCCGGCGCTGGCGTCGGCCTGCGACGTCTTCTTCCCGAGGATCTTCCTTCGGCGCGGCAAGCTGGTGCCGATCGGCACGGTATCGCTGAACATCTACTTCCACGCCGACGGCGCGGCACTGGCCGAGCAGGGAGCGTCACCGATGCTCGGCTCCGCGCTCTGCCACGTCTACCAGAGCGGCTACTTCGACCAGCACGGCGAGCTGTGGGGGCGCGGCGACCGACTGCTGGCGACGACGCACCAGATCGTCTGGTATCGCGAGTGAGGGCCCCGGCGGGCGCCGCGCGCCCGACGCGCGGGGCGCTCAGATCGCCTCGGCCTCGCGGGCGGCGCGCTTGCGCTCGTGCTCCTTCAGGTGGCGCTTGCGCAGCCGGATGCTTTTCGGCGTCAGCTCGACCAGCTCGTCCTCGGCGATGAACTCGACCGCCTTCTCCAGCGTGAGCTGGATCGGCGGAGTCAGCACGATGTGCTCGTCCTTGCCCGAGGCGCGCACGTTGGTGAGCTTCTTTTCCTTCACCGGATTGACCACCAGGTCGTTGTCGCGCGAGTGGATGCCGATGATCATCCCTTCGTACAGCGGATCGCCGGGATTGACGAACATCCGGCCGCGCTCCTGCAGCTTCCACAGCGCGTAGGCAACGGCCTCGCCGTCGTCCTGCGAGATCAGCACGCCGTTGCGGCGATCCTCGATGTCGCCGGCCCAGGGGCCGTAGTCGTCGAACACGTGGCTGACGATGCCGGTGCCGCGGGTCAGGTTCAGGAACTCGTTGTGAAAGCCGATCAGGCCCCGTGCCGGCACCCGGTAGTCGAGCCGCACGCGGCCCTTGCCGTCGGGCTCCATGTTCTGCAGTTCGCCCTTGCGCCGGCCGAGCAGTTCCATCACCGCGCCCTGGTGCGCGTCCTCGAGGTCCATCGCCAGGAGCTCGTACGGCTCCTGGCGCTCGCCGCCGACCGTTCGCAGCCGGGGCTTGGGCCGCGACACGGCCAGCTCGTAGCCCTCCCGGCGCATGTTCTCGAGCAGGATCGTGAGGTGCAGCTCGCCCCGGCCCGAGACGACGAAGGTATCGGAGTCGGCGGTGAACTCGACGCGCAGCGCCACGTTGCTCTTGAGCTCGCGCTCGAGGCGCTCGCGAATCTGGCGGCTGGTCACGAACTTGCCCTCGCGGCCGGCCATCGGCGAGGTGTTGACCATGAACTCCATCGTCATCGTCGGCTCGTCGACCCTGAGCACGGGCAGCGCCTGCGGCTGCGACGGGTCGCAGACGGTCGAGCCGATGTCGAGCTGGTCGATGCCGTTGATCGCGATGATGTCGCCGGCCTGGGCCTCGTCGACGACGACGCGCTCGAGCCCGCTGAAGCGCAGCACCTGGTTCACCCTGGCCGCGATCGGCGCCACGCCGGTCTCGGCCGGATCGCCGTACACCACCGTCACCGGCTGGCCGCCGCGGATGCGCCCCCGGTTGATCCGGCCGATCCCGATCTTGCCCACGTAGCTGGAGTAGTCGAGCGCCGAGATCTGCAGCTGCAACGGGCCGTCCGGGTTGTCCTCGCGCGCCGGCACCTGGCGCAGGATCGCCTCGAACAGCGGCTTCATCGACAGGCCCTCGGATGCCGCGTCGCCGGGACCGTCGACGCCGTCCTCCGGCAGGTCCTTCAGGCTGTCGACGGCGAAGCCGTTGACCGCCGACGCGTAGACGACCGGAAAGTCGAGTTGCTCCTCGGTGGCGCCGAGCTTGTCGAACAGGTCGAAGGTCTGGCTCACCACCCAGTCGGGTCGCGCGCCCGGCCGGTCGATCTTGTTCACGACGACGATCGGCTTCAGGCCGAGCGCGAGCGCCTTGCGGGTCACGAAGCGCGTCTGCGGCATCGGTCCCTCGACCGCGTCGACCAGCAGCAGCACGCCGTCGACCATCGACAGCGCGCGCTCGACCTCGCCGCCGAAGTCGGCGTGTCCCGGCGTGTCGACGATGTTGATCCGCGTGCCCGCGTACTCGACGGCGCAGTTCTTCGCGAGGATGGTGATGCCGCGCTCGCGCTCGATGTCGTTGCTGTCCATCACCCGTTCGGCCACCTGCTGGTTGGCGCGGAACGTGCCGGACTGGCGCAACAGCTGGTCGACCAGCGTCGTCTTGCCGTGGTCGACGTGGGCGATGATCGCGATGTTACGGATGGCGAGGCTCATGGGGTGCTTCCGGTTCGGGGTGTGTCGGTTCGCCGTCGCCCGTAGCGACGAGCCGTAGTGGAACGAGCGCGCCGGCGCGCAGCGCGGCGACGCCGAGCAGCCGCCGCGGGCCGTAGACACGCACGCGCGCGATCTCGCCGCCCTGCAGCGATGGAGGCGCGCGAAGCTTCTGTCCGTGCAGGAAGCGGGTCTTCGCTCGCCGCGTCGAGATCGACGCGCGGCAGGCCCGCCAGCAGCGCGTCGGCCGGCGCCAGGCGCGCGCGGCGGCCGCCGGCGCCGAGCGCCTCGAGCGCATCCAGCTCACCGCATCGGCCAGCGACAGCGCGCCGACCTGCTCGCGGCGCAGCGCGCTCAGGTGCGCGCCGCAGCCCAGCCGCTCACCGATGTCGGCGGCCAGCGTGCGGATGTAGGTACCCTTGCTGCAGCACACGCGGATCGTCACGCGCGAGCCCTCGAACGCCAGCGTCTCGATCGAGCGGATCGTCACGCGCCGCGCCGCACGCTCGAGCACGATGCCGGCCCTCGCGTACTCGTACAGCGGCCGGCCGTCGCGCTTGATCGCGGAGTGCATCGGCGGCACCTGCTCGATCTCGCCGACGAAGGCGGCCGCGGCGGCCCGAAACGCCGCGTCGTCGCAATCGACCCCGCGCTGCGACAGCACCTCGCCCTCGGCGTCGCCGCTGTCGGTGGTCGTGCCGAGCGTCAGCTCGGCCAGGTAGGTCTTGTCGGCGTCGAGCGAATCGTGCGCGAACTTGGTCGCCTCGCCGAACAGCAGTGGCAGCAGCCCGCTGGCCATCGGGTCGAGCGTTCCGCCGTGCCCGGCCTTGCGGGCGTTGAGCAACCGGCGCGCGCGCACGAGCGCGTCGTTCGAAGTGAGGCCCTTCGGCTTGTCGAGCAGCAGGATGCCGTCGACCGGTTCGCGCCAGGTTTTTTGGGGGCATGCTGCGTCTTTCACCACCGGTCGGGGCGAGTCGGGCGGGCCTCGAGTCGCTCCTCGATACTCGCCTGGGTCGAGGCCCCGCCCGACTCGCCCCGATCGAGCTGCGGATCGCAGCGGCTCGCGCCGGCGACGGCCGCCAACCGGCCGATGGCGGGGATTTTCCGGGGTGTTTCAGTCGTCGGCGTGGTGCCTGTTCGCTTCGTCGATCAGCTTGGACATCGCCATGCCGCGCTCGACCGAGACGTCGTGGACGAAACGCAATTCGGGGGTCGTGTGGATGCGCACGCGGCGGCCGAGCTGCGAGCGCAGGAAGCCCGCGGCGTGGCGCAGCCCGGCGAGCGTGCTGGCGACGGTGGCTTCGTCGTCGGGCAGCACGCTGAAGTACACCGTCGCGTAGGCATAGTCGGGCGTCAGCTCGACGCCGGTGATCGTGACCATGCCCACGCGCGGGTCCTTGACCTCGGCGCGCACCAGCTCGGCGAGCTCGTGGTGCACCGCCTCGGTGACGCGCACGCTGCGGCTCACGCCGCCCGGTCGATGTGTCGTCATGACGCCCGGCGCCCGCCTCACAGCGTGCGCGCGACCTCCTTGATCTCGAACACCTCGAGCTGGTCGCCTTCCTTGATGTCGCTGAAGTTCTTCAGCGACAGGCCGCACTCGAAGCCCTCGCGGACTTCGCGCACGTCGTCCTTGAAGCGCTTGAGCGAATCGAGCTCGCCGGTCCAGACGACGGTGTTGTCGCGCAGCAGGCGCACCTTCGCGCCGCGCCGCACGACGCCCTCGAGCACCATGCAGCCCGCGATGTTGCCGATCTTCGGCACGCGGATGATCTGGCGGATCTCGACGAGGCCGATCGTCTCTTCCTTCTGCTCGGGCGAGAGCAGGCCCGACATCGCGGCTTTCACGTCGTCGACCGCGTCGTAGATGATGTTGTAGTAGCGGATGTCGATGCCGTTGGTCTCGGCGAGCCGCTTCGCCTGCTGGTCGGCGCGCACGTTGAAGCCGATGACGACGGCCTTCGAAGCCGTCGCCAGGTTGACGTCGTTCTCGCTGATCGCGCCGACGCCCTGGTGCACGATCTGCACCTTGACCTCGTCGGTGGAGAGCTTGAGCATCGCGTGCGCGAGCGCCTCCTGCGAGCCCTGGACGTCGGCTTTCACGATCAGCGCCAGCGACTTCACCTCGCCCGCCGTCATCTGCTCGAACATGTTCTCGAGCTTGGCGGCCTGCTGCTTGGCGAGCTTGACGTCGCGGAACTTGCCCTGGCGGAACAGCGCGATCTCGCGCGCCTTGCGCTCGTCGCCCAGCACGATGACTTCCTCGCCCGCGCCCGGAACGTCCTGCAGGCCCTGGATCTCGACCGGAATCGACGGCCCGGCCTCGGCCACCGGCTTGCCGTTCTCGTCGAGCATCGCGCGAACGCGGCCGAACGACGAGCCCGCCAGCACGACGTCGCCGCGCTTGAGCGTGCCCGACTGCACCAGCACGGTCGCCACGGCGCCCTTGCCCTTGTCCAGCCGAGCCTCGATGACCAGGCCCTTGGCGGCGCCGTCCCTGACTGCGGTGAGCTCGAGCACCTCGGCCTGCAGCAGCACGTTCTCGAGCAACTCGTCGATGCCCTGTCCGGTCTTGGCCGAGACCGGCACGATCGGCACCTCGCCGCCGTACTCCTCGGGCACGACCTGGTTGGCGACCAGCTCCTGCTTGACGCGGTCCGGGTTGGCTTCGGGCTTGTCGATCTTGTTCATCGCCACGACCATCGGCACGCCGGCCGCCTTGGCGTGGTTGATCGCCTCGATGGTCTGCGGCATGACGCCGTCGTCGGCCGCCACCACCAGCACGACGATGTCCGTGGCCTTCGCGCCGCGCGCGCGCATGGCGGTGAACGCCTCGTGGCCCGGCGTGTCGAGGAAGGTGATCACGCCGCGCGGCGTCTCGACGTGGTAGGCGCCGATGTGCTGGGTGATGCCGCCGGCCTCGCCCGCGGCGACCTTCGCGCGCCGGATGTAGTCGAGCAGCGACGTCTTGCCGTGGTCGACGTGGCCCATCACGGTGACCACCGGCGGGCGCGGCTGCTGCGCGGCCTCGCCGTGTTCGACGTCCTCGACCAGGAACGCCTCGGGGTCGTCGAGCTTGGCGGCCAGCGCCTTGTGGCCCATCTCCTCGACGAGGATCATCGCGGTGTCCTGGTCGAGCACCTGGTTGATCGTGACCATCTGGCCGAGCTTCATCAGCGCCTTGATGACCTCGGCCGCCTTCACCGACATCTTGTGGGCGAGGTCGGCGACCGTGATCGTCTCGGGCACGTGCACCTCGCGCACGATCGGCTCGCTGGACGCCGGCGCCGAGGCGCCGACCGCCTCGTGGCGCCCGCCGCCGCGATGCCGGGCGCCACCCTTGCCGCGCCATCCTGCATCCGCGGTGTCGCCGCGGGTCTTGATGCCGCGCTTCTTGGCAGCCTCTTCGGACCACGTCGACGAGAGCTTCTCGCTCTTGACGTGCTTCTTCTGCGCGTCGGCCGACGGGGCCGCGCCGGGCGCCGGACGGCCACCCGCGGGACGGTGCAACGTGCCGCTCACGCCTGCCTTGCCGGGTGCTCCCGGCGCACCCGCCTGCTCGGCAGCGGCCGCCGGCTTGGCGACCGGCGCTGGCGCCTCGGCCGGCTTGGGCTGCGGCCTGCGCTGCAGGCTCATCAGCCGGTTGATCTCGGCGACCTCGTCCTCGACGGCCTTGCGGGCGCGCGCCTGCTCGGCCGCCTCTTCGGCGGCCTTGCGCGCGGCCTCGCCGGCAGCCCGGGCCTCGGCATCGGCGCGCTCGCGCTCGGCGCCCTCGGTGGCGGTGTCGATCGCCGCCGCCCGCTCGGCCTCGCGCCGCGCCTCTTCCTCGCGTCGCAGCGCCTCGGCGGCCGCCAGCTCCTCGCGCTGGCGCTCGCGCTCGAGTCGTTCCTGCTTCTCGCGCAACTCGGCGGCCTGCCGCTCGAGCAGCTCGCGCTGGCGCGCCTCCTCGGCTTCGCGCAGGCGCTGCTGCTCCTCGTCGACCACCGACTTCAGCGGCGCCGGCGCCTCGACCGGCTCGGCCGGCGCAACCTCCACCGCGGCCGCGTCGCCGCTGTCGCGCTTGACGAAGACGCGCTTCTTGCGCACCTCGACCTGGATCGTGCGCGCCTTGCCGGTCGCGTCGGCCTGCTTGATCTCCGAGGTCTGCTTGCGCGTCAGCGTGATCCGGCGCTTCGGGCCTTCGTCGGCGCCGTGCGCGCGACGCAGCGCGAGCAGCAGCTGCTCCTTGTCGGCCTCGGTCAACTCGTCGTCCGGAGACTGCTTGCTGACACCGGCAGCCTTCAGTTGCTCGAGCAACGCCTCGGCCGGCATCTTCAGCTCCGCCGCAAACTTCGCCACGTTCGTACTCGCCATGCTCATCCTTCCCGGACCTCTCTGCTGAACCGCACCACCCGCCGCGTCGCACCTCGGTGCGCGCGCCCGGCGGCGCCCGGGGCCGCCTCGCGGCCCTTCGCTCCCGGATGCCGCCCGCTATGCCTGCGCCCGCTCCTGCCCCGACTCCGCCGATTGCGCCGCATCGGGCTGTTCCGCCTCGAACCAGTGCGCGCGCGCCTTCATGATCAGGTCTTTCGCGCGCTCCTCGTCGATCCCGGTCGCCTCGACCAGCTCGTCGACCGCCAGCTCGGCGAGCTCGTCGCGCGTGTGCACGCCCGCATCGGCCAGCTTCGCCGCGAGGTCGCGATCCATGCCCTCGAGCGCCAGCAGGTCCTCGGCGGTCGTGCCGATCTTCTCCTCGGTGGCGATCGCCTCGGTGAGCAGCGCATTGCGCGCCCGATTGCGCAGCTCGTTGACCGTGTCCTCGTCGAACGACTGGATCTCGAGCATCTCGTTGATCGGGACGTAGGCCACCTCCTCGACGGTGGTGAATCCCTCGTCGATCAGGATGTCGGCGATCTCCTCGTCGACGTCGAGCCTGGCCATGAACAGCTCGCGCACGGCCTGCCGCTCGCCCGCGCTCTTGGCCTGCGATTCCTCGGCGCTCATGATGTTGATCTGCCAGCCGGTGAGCTCGGATGCCAGGCGCACGTTGCGCCCGCCGGTGCCGATCGCCAGCGCCAGGTTGTCCTCGTCGACGACCACGTCCATGCTGTGCTTGTCCTCGTCGACGACGATCGACGAGACGTTGGCAGGCGCCAGCGCGCCGATCACGAACTGCGCGGGATCTTCCGACCACAGCACGATGTCGACGCGCTCGCCGGCCAGTTCGCCGGTAACCGCCTGCACGCGCGAGCCGCGCACGCCCACGCAGGTGCCGATCGGGTCGACGCGGCGGTCGTTGGAATGTACGGCGATCTTCGCGCGCACGCCGGGATCGCGCGCGGCCGCCTTGATCTCGAGCAGGCCCTGCTCGATCTCGGGTACCTCGTTGGCGAACAGGTGGCGGATGAAGTCGGGCGCGGTGCGCGACAGGAACAGCTGCGGGCCGCGACCCTCGCGGTTGATCTTGGCGACGTAGGCGCGGATCCGGTCGCCGACACGAAGGTTCTCCTTCGGGATCATCTGGTCGCGCGGCAGGCGCGCCTCGACCTTGCCCGACTCGACGATCGCGCCTTCGCGGTCCATGCGCTTGATCGTGCCCGACAGGATCGACTCGCCGCGGGCGAGGAAGTCGTTGATGATCTGCTCGCGCTCGGCATCACGGATCTTCTGCAGGATGACCTGCTTGGCGGCCTGCGCCCCGATGCGGCCGAGGTCGACCGGTTCGAGCTCTTCCTCGATGAAGTCGCCCACCTGGATGTCGGAGATCTGCTTCTGCGCCTCGGACAGGATGATCTGGACGTCGTGGTCCTCGAGTTCGCCGTCGGGCACCACCTGCCAGCGCCGGAACGACTCGGACTCGCCGCTCATGCGATCGACCGACACGCGCACGTCGACTTCTTCCTTGAAGCGCTTCTTCGTCGCGGATGCCAGCGCGCTCTCGAGCGCGCCGAAGACCACCTCGCGCGCCACGTTCTTCTCGCGCGCCAGCGCGTCGACCAGCAACAACACTTCCCGGCTCATTTCCGCCTCTCCTGGAACTTCAGCTTCGGCACCAGCCGAGCCCGCTCGATCTCGTCGAGCACGAACACGAGCTTGCGGCCCGCGGCCCCGGCGCCCTCGGCCTGCGACGACGCCTGCGCCTTCGTCGCGCTCCCTGCCTTCGTCGCCTTGCCCGGCGCGCCCTTCGCGCCGGGTTTCGATCCCGCCTTCCTGCCCTTCGCACCGGCCGCCTCGGGCGGCCGCTCGATCAGCTCGAGGCCGTAGCGCCCGTCGCCCTCGAGCGTGAGCACGCCTTCGAAGTTGCGACGCCCCTCGAGCGGCCGGCGCAACCTGACGCTGACCTCGGCGCCGGCGAAGCGCTCGAAATCGGCCGCCTTCTTCAGCGGCCGATCGACCCCCGGCGACGACACTTCGAGCCGCGCATAGTCGACGTCCTCGACCGCCAGCACGTGCGACAGCTGGCGGCTGACCTTCTCGCAATCGTCGAGCGCAATGCCCGACGGCGCATCGATGTAGACGCGCAGCAATCCGTCCTGCGCGTACTCGACATCGACGAGCTCGTAACCCATGCCGGCGAGGGTGCGTTCGATGATCGCCTGCGTCGACGTCATCTGTGCGGACACTCGCAAACCCCCTGCCGGCACCTGCCGACCCTTGTCGGTCCGCCGCCGACCCCATGCCGGCGCGACCGGAAAAAAAAATGGGCCCAGCGAGCCCATTTCTTCGAGCACGCCGCCCGTGCACGATGCGCACGCGCCCCGGATGACGTCGTCCGGAACGCCGTTTCGCACCTGCCGAAGCGGCGATTTGTTAATTGCGCATTATAGCCCGAAAACCCCGCCAGGGCACGGGTTCAACCCTCGCCGCGCTGCCCGCCGCCGCCCGGGCGGCCACCGCGCGAGCGGCCGCCGCGGCGCGCGCCGCCCGGCTTGCCCGGCTGCCCGCCGCGCGACGGCCCCTGGCCGCCCCCGGTCCGCGCGACCCCGGCCCTTGCCCCTGGCCTTGCACTCGCTTGCCCTGCCCGCCGGGACCGCCGCGGCCGCCACGCCCGCCGCGACCGCCCGGCTGGCCGGAGGGTCCGAAGCCCCCGAAACCACCGGTGATGCCCCCCGGCCTGCCGGTGTCCATCGGCCCGGTGAAAGTGGCGCCGCCGGGCGCGCGGCCGCGCGCCGTGCCGAAGCCGCCGCGCTTCGCTCCGCCTGGTTGCGCGCCGTCGCCCTTGCGCACCGCTCGCGTGATGCCTTCGAGGTGCGCGTTGGCCGAGCGCGGCTGCCACTCGTCGTCGTCCATCGGATCGTGGGCCGCCTCGGCAGCGACGGGCAAGGCCCGATTGCCGATCGAGTCGGCCGGGTCTTCGTCGTCCCACTGCTCGTCGCCCGCCTCGCGCGTGTCCTCGAACGCCGCGTTCGACGCCTCGCGCATCGGTCCGCGCGCCGGACGATCGTCGTCGGCCTCGCGCTGGTCGCCGGCCTCGCCCGGACGCCGCCCGCCCTCGGTTGCGGCCTCGGCTCCGGCAGGCCCCGCGCGCCGGATCGCCTGCGCCAGCGCCTGGACCTCGGCCTCGCCGAGTTCGATCCAGCGGCCGCGGGCGAGTCCGCGGGGCAGCGCCAGCGGACCGAAGCGCAGGCGCACGAGCCGGCTGACGGTCAGCCCCACCGCCTCGAACATCCGGCGCACCTCCCGGTTGCGGCCCTCGGCGATGACCGCCCGGTACCAGGCATTGGCGCCGTCGCCGCCGAGATCTTCGAGCATGGCGAACTTCGCCGGCCCGTCCTCGAGTTGCACGCCCGCCAGCAGCGACTCACGGGCCTCGTCGCCGATGCGGCCGAGCACGCGGACCGCGTATTCGCGCTCCCAGCCGTAGCGCGGATGCATCAGCTTGTTGGCAAGGTCGCCCGATGTCGTGAACACCAGCAAGCCTTCGGTATTGAAGTCGAGGCGCCCCACGGCGACCCAGCGCGCGCCCTTGAGCCTGGGCAGCCGCTCGAACACCGTGGCCCGCTGCCCCGGGTCGTCGCGCGTGCAGATCTCGCCGGCCGGCTTGTGATAGAGCAGCACGCGCGGCGCCGCCGGCGCGGCGCGTCGGCTGATCGCGCGACCGTTGACGCGCACCTGGTCGGTCGGGCCGATGCGCTGGCCGATGTGCGCCGGCTGGCCGTTCACCGACACGCGGCCGGACAGGATGAGTTCTTCCATGTCGCGCCGCGAGCCGAGGCCGGCGTCGGCCAGGACCTTGTGCAACTTCGGCTGGTCCTCGGTCGGCGCGCGGCGCGGCCCGCGCTTGCGCGGGTCGGCGGCGTCGAGGCCGATCGCAGCGCCGCTCGCGTACGCGGGCAGCGGCTCCGCATCCGCAGCCGGGCGGTCCGCCGCCGCATCGGTCGCCTGGTCCGGAGCTTCGGCGCCGCCCTGGCGCGCCGGGCCCGGGCCGGCCCGCTCACCCGCTGTGCCGGCAGCGTCGGCCGTGTCGCCCTCGGGTCTCTCGCTGCCGTCGCGCCGGTCGCCGCGACCTCGCCGCGAACCCGACCTGCCGCCGCGACGACGATTGAACATGTTCCGGGGAGTGCGCGGCTCGCGGCCGTCTGCAGGCTCGCCGCTCGCGGCGCCGCCACTCCCCGCAGCCGCCTCGTCTGCGCCCTGCGGCAACGCCGAAGGCTGCGCAGCCCGTTCAGCCGCGGCGCGCGGGGTCGGTGGCTCGGAATCGGCCACCGCGGCGTCCTGGCGGCCCTCGCTCGGATGTTCGCTGTTCAAGTGAAGGCCCTCGTCGGGTTCGTGGTAGCAGGTTGGCGTCGTCGGCGCGCTCAGGCGTCGGCAGCCTGGTCGCGCGTGGCCGGAAGCTCGCTCTCGGTAGACGTCTCGCTCTCGTCGGGCAACTCGCCGACGCCCGCAAGCCCGCCCTGCCCGGAAAGTTCGGCCTCGGCCGCCTGTGATTCGGCCCGGTCGGCCAGGAACTCGGCCTCGGCTGCGGTGGACTCGACGGCGCCGGGATCGATTGCTGCGTCGGACTCGGGACCGGTCGCCACGTCGACCATCGCGTCGACCGACACCGGCTGCGCGGCGGCCGTCTCGTCGGGCTGAAGCAGCGCGTCCTGCGCGCCGTCGCCGGCGAACTCGATGACCCGCTGCGCGATCGCCTCGGCCGCACCCGGGGTCTGGCCAGGCTCGAGCAGCGGCGGCAGTTCGCCGAGCGAGCGCAGGCCAAGGTCGTCGAGAAACTGCCGGGTGGTGCCGAGCAACTCGGGCCGCCCGAGCACGTCCTTGTGCCCGATGACCTCGACCCAGCCCCGCTCCTCGAGCGTCTTCACGAGCTGGGAGGACACGGTGACGCCGCGGATTTCCTCGATGTCGCCGCGGGTGACCGGCTGCCGGTAGGCGATGATCGCCAGCGTCTCCATCGCCGCGCGCGAGTAGCGCGGCGGCTTCTCGGGACTGAGCCGCTCGAGGTAGGGCGCCATCTGCGGCGTGCTCTGGAACCGCCAGCCGGTGGCCAGCGCAGCCAGCTGCACGCCGCGGCCCTGCCAGTCCTGGCGCAGTTCGTCGAGCAGGGCACGCATCGTGTCGGCGGCGATCTCCTCGTCGAAGAGCCGGCGCAACTCGGAGAGGTTCATCGGCTGCTGCGAGCACAGCAACGCGGCCTCGATGACGATCTTGGCTTCCTGCGTGTTCATCGGAGCGATACGTATCGGCGCTGGCTGGCGCTCATCGGCACGGTTCGTGCGAAAAGGGTCGAACGGGCGATTCGCCGTGCCCGCTGGCACGGACCACATGCTTCAAACGAGCCGAGCCACTCTGCGCAAACGCGGCAGTCGCGGCATCGACAGGATCGGGTCGGACGGCATCGGGATCGGACGGTGCCGAGCCGGCACGTCGGACTGCAGGCACGGGGCTCTTGTCTGCGCGAGGGGCCCCTGCGGCCCGCTGCGGGCGGCTCGCGCCACCTGCAACGACGATCGCCCAGATGATACACGAAGCCGCCGTGAACGGCGGCGTGCGGCCCGCCGCGCGGGCCGGGCCGCGGCTAGCCGGCGCGCATCCGCGCGCCGCCGAATTTCTCGACGATCGCGTCGTCGTACTTGTCGGCCGTGCTGATGACCGCCTGCATCGACGTGTACAGCTCCTTCTTGTCGCAGGTCGACCCGATGATCGAGTGCTCGAAGGTGACGAAGTCGTTCTTCGTGTCGAGGCCGAACGCGCCGAAGTAGAGGTCGCGATTGGTGTTCAGCAGGAACTGCATGAGTTCGGGCGAGACCTTCGCACCCTTGACCACCCAGCCGCAGACGTTGATCACCGCCTCGTCGTCGCCGTAGGGCATGACCGAGATCGTCATCGCGGTGCTGCCGTTGCGCATGACGAAGCTGGGCCGCTCGGCGTCGCGCTCGATCGCGCCGCCCTGCAGGTCGGGCTCGAACCAGCTGGCCACCATGACGTAGACGTTCTTCTGCATCTCGTTGCGGAATTCCATGGCGATGCCTCCGTCCTAGACGAGTGGGTGGCTGCTGCGATATGCGTCGACGACGCGGGTGAGCTCGTCGCCGGAGACCTCCTGGCGCTCGATCAGCAGCTTCGCGACGCTGTCGAGCAGCGGACGGTGCCGCTGCAGCAGCCCGAGAACGTGCGCGTACTCGGCCTGCAGCATCGATTCGGCGCGCTCGCGCAACTCGGGCGAATCCTCGAAGTTGCGATCGAGCGAGAGCAGCCCGTGGAAGCCGCTGCGCGTCATCAGGTAGCGCAGGTACGCGGTCGCCTGCTGCAGGTCGTTGCTGCAACCGGAGGTCGTGCCTTCGGGGCCCGAGAACACCTCCTCGGCCGCACGCCCGGCGAGCGCCACGCGCACCATTTCGACGATGTCGTTGCGAGTGACCGAGTTGCGCGACTCATCGACGCCGGGCAGGACGAACCCCAGGCTGCCGTTCTCGCGCGGGATGATGCTCGCGTAGCGCAGGCGCGCGCCGCGCGTGCGCATCAGCTCGAGGATCGCGTGACCGGCCTCGTGATAGGCGGTGTTGCGCAATTCGTCGGCGGCCATCAGGCGGCGGCGATCCTGCGACTCGGGCCCCACGCGCTGCTCGATGATCGCCTGCGCGAGGTCTTCCTTCGACACCTTGCGGCCGTCGTCCTTGCGCGCGCGCCGCAGCGCCCGGCGCACGATCAACTCGACTTCGTGGCCGGTCATGCCCAGCGAGAGCAGTCCGATGTGCTCCAGGTCGGCCTGCGCAAGCGTGCTGCCGCTTCCCCTGAGCAGCACCGAATACATCTTGGCGAGCGCCTGCGAATTGGGCGCAGGCATCGTGAGCGTGGTCTCGAGCGCGCCCCGCCGGTGCAACTCGAGGCGCACGTGCTCGGCCGACTGCGCCCCCGCGATCAGCACGACGCGATCGTCGGCGGACAGCCCCTTGAGCTGCTCGAGGAAGGCCGGCAGCATCGCGGCCCAGGGCGCGATCGAGAAGGCGTCGACGTCGTCGACGAAGAAGAGCGCCGGTGCCGCGGCCATTGCCTCCTGGAAGGCGGCGTTCATGCGCAGCCAGCCGAGTTGCGGCTCGTTCTCCGGCGGCGCCCAGTCGCTCGCCGAGGCCTCCACGTAGCGCAGGTGGGCGGCCTTCGCGATCGCGCGCGCGAGCGTCGTCTTGCCGACGCCGCGCGCGCCGAGGAGGATGACCCGGCCACCCACGTCGTCCCAGGAGATCGCTCCCGAGCGCGCCAGCGCCACCTCGTCGATCAGTGCGCGCGCCCAGTCGTGGGCCTCGTCCATCCCGGCGAGGTCGGCGAGGTCCAGTGCATCGTCGGTCGCGTAGCGACGCAGCCGCCGTTCGACCGACTGGTGCACCGCCGAGACGACGTCGCTGCGCGCGACCTGGCTGTTCAGCAGGAAATCGCGCGGCACGACGTTGGGCACCCAGTCCGCATCGGTGCCGAGCGCGGGCGGCGCCCCCAGTTCGTAGAAGTCGACGCATGCCGCGGCGAAACGCGGCGCATCGAATCGCGGCACCGACAGGGTTGCGTCGACGAGATCGGCCACCGACTGCGGCAACTGCCACGCCCGGGTGCACAACAGTTGCACGTCCTGCCCGTGGTTGATGTGCCGGACGATGCGCTCGAACTGCTGCGGGTTGCCGAGCACGCGGTCGAGCATCACCAGCGGGCGGGACGGCTCGTCATCGTCGACGGCCGCGTCGCTCGCCGACAGCGTCGCGCCCAGACGGCCCGCCAGCGCGTAGGCGACGTCGAACTCGAAGTCGGTGAACGGGAACTCGATCGCGTAGAGCCTGGAGCGCGACGAATCGCCGCGGTGCGCGTCGACCATGCGCACGATCCGCTGCGCGAAGTGGTCGGCGATCTCGCCGCGCGTCACCTCGGGGCCCCCGGGCGCCGCGGCCCGAGCCCCCGCCTGCGCTGGCGACTGTGCTGCCGCCGGGGCGCCGGACGAGGGGGCCGGCCCGGCGGCGGTCGCTGCGCCAGCCTGCAGCGCGGCCGCGGCGCGCGCCATCTCGGGGGTGAAGTTCTTGGGAAGCGCACCAGAGGGCGCGGGAGCCGGCGCCTGCGAAGGCGTCGGTGCCGATGCCGGGCGACCCGGGAAATTCTTCGGAAGGTTGCTGCTCATGCGCCCGACCCCCGGCTGCCACGCGAATCCGGCCCATCATAGCGCCGGACTCAGGTTTGTACACCGACTTCCTCGCAGAGGCGCGCGAAGAGGCGCCGGCTGCTCTTCTGCCGGCTGCTCTTCTGGTTACAACCGGCGGTGATCGCATTGAGCGTCATCGGGTAGGTGTCGGGAACGGTGCGTTCCTTCTCGACGAGGACGGCGAGCACCCTCGCCTCGAGCATCGAGAGCACCGGCAACGGACGGGGGGTCATGGGGCGGGCGACGGGGGCTGTGGAGTGCGGCTGCTTCAGTGTAGCCGCGAGCCCCGGTCACCGGGAATGTGGTTGCGGGGGCAGGATTTGAACCTGCGACCTTCGGGTTATGAGCCCGACGAGCTGCCAGACTGCTCCACCCCGCGTCTGGAACCTGAAACTATACCAGTGTCGACGCGTCACCTGCAAGTCGGCGAAGCCCCGCCCGCGTCGCGGCCGCGAACCATCGCCCACCCGCTGCTACACTCGCGCGAACCCCCTTCGCCACCATGAAGTTCTGCTCGGTCTGCGGCCATGAAGTCCTGTTGAGCGTCCCGCCCGGCGACAACCGGTCGCGCTACGGCTGCCCGCAGTGCGGGACGATCCACTACCAGAACCCGAACGTCGTGCTCGGCACGATCCCGGTCTGGCAGGACAAGGTGCTGCTGTGCCGCCGCGCGATCGAGCCGCGCTACGGGTTCTGGACGCTTCCGGCCGGCTTCATGGAGAACGGCGAGACGACCGCCGAAGGCGCCGAGCGTGAGACCGTCGAGGAAGCGGGCGCGCGCATCGCGCTCGGCGAGCCGTTCTCGATGCTCGACGTGCCGCACGTCAACCAGGTACACGTGTTCTTTCGCGCCGACATGCTCGACGCATCGCTCGACCCCGGGCCCGAGAGCCTCGAGGCGAGACTGTTCGCCGAGGCCGAGATCCCCTGGGACGCGATCGCGTTCCGCACCGTCGAGCAGACGCTGCGCTGGTACTTCGCCGACCGCACGCGCGGCGCCTTCTCGATGCACGTGGGCGCGATCCGCTACGAGCCGCGACGCAAGGGCTGAGCTGCGGCGCGAAGCGGGCCGCGCTACGATGGCGCTGCGGCAGCGCGGCGATGGCGCCCGGCGTTTCGGAGGCAGTCGATGCAAAGGCGTGGGTTCCTGATCGGATGCGCGGCGGCTGCGGCGACCGCGGACGGCGCGGCGCTGATGCAGGCTGCCGAGGCGGCCACCGCCGGTGCGACGCCGCACGCCTATCCTCGCGCGCAACTGGTGGGCGTCGACGGGCGCGCGTTGCGCGCCGCCGACGTGCCGGTGCGACGCAACCTGCTGTTCCACTATCCGTACGTCGGCACTCCCGCTTTCCTGCTCGACCTGGGCAAGCCCACGCACCGCGACGTCACGCTGTCGACGAGCCGGCGCGAGCGTTACACCTGGGAGGGCGGCGTCGGGCCGCAGCGATCGATCGTGGCCTTCTCGGCGATCTGCGCGCACCGGATGGCCTATCCGACCCGCGAGATCAGCTTCATCAGCTATCGCGACGAGACCTCGCCCGTGTCGGGGCGCGGCCAGGTCATCCACTGCTGCTCCGAACACAGCCAGTACGACCCGGCCGACGGCGCGCGCGTGCTCGCGGGGCCGGCGACGCAACCGCTCGCGGCGATCCTGCTCGAGCACGATCCGGCCAGCGACGCGCTGTTCGCCGTGGGCACGCTGGGCGGCGAGCTGTTCGACGCATTCTTCGGCAGCTTCGCGATGAAGCTCTCGCTCGAACATGGCAGCCGTGCCCGCGAGCCGGCCGGCGCGACCACCGTCGTGCAGCCGATCGAAACCTACTGCCGGCAGCTGATGCGCTGCGCCTGAACGCAGCGCACGCTGGCTGCCGCCGCGCAATCGGAACGCATCGACGCATGGCCGGATCGCCGCGACGCACGCTCGCCTGGGTGGGCGCCGGCGAGCCGCTCCCCGATCCGGCGCGCGCGTGGGCCGATCCCAACGGCCTGCTCGCCGCGGGCGCCGACCTGTCGGCCCCGCGGCTGCTCGAGGCGTATCGCCACGGCATCTTCCCCTGGTACACCGAAGGACAGCCGGTGTTGTGGTGGTCGCCCGACCCGCGGATGGTGCTGTACCTCGACGAGTTCAAGGCCAGCCGCTCGCTGCTGCAGACGGTGCGGCGCGCCCGGCGCGACCGGCGCTGGCGGATCACGCTCGACGCCTGCTTCGAGCGGGTCATGCGCGAATGCGCGATGCCGCGCGAGGACCAGGACGGCACCTGGATCACGCGCGAGATCGCCGCTGCCTATGGCGACCTGCACCGCATGGGCGCGGCGCACTCCGTCGAAGTGTGGGACGGCGAGCGCCTCGACGGCGGCCTGTACGGCGTATCGATCGGCCGGATGTTCTTCGGCGAGTCGATGTTCACGCGCGTGCCCGACGCGTCGAAAGTGGCACTGTTCGCGCTGGCGAGACTGCTGCGCGTGCACGGTTTTCGCGTGATAGACTGCCAGCAGAACACCCGTCATCTGGCCTCGCTCGGCGCACGCGAAATTTCCCGCGCGGCGTTCCTGCAGCAGGTCGCCGAGCTCGTCCGGCAGCCCGGGCCCGACTGGCGGGCACTGAGCATCGAGCTACCGGACGCATGACGCACCTCAAGGAACTGCCGTTCGCGGCACTCCAGTTCTACGCGACCGCACCCTACCCCTGCAGCTACCTGCCCGGGCGCCAGGCGCGCTCCCAGGTCGCCACGCCGAATCACCTGATCAACGCCGACGTCTACGGCGAGCTGGTGAAGGCCGGCTTCCGGCGCAGCGGCATCTTCACCTACCGGCCGCACTGCGACGGCTGCCGCGCATGCGTGCCGGTGCGCGTGCCGGTGACGGCGTTCGAGCCCGCGCGCAACCAGCGCCGCGCGTGGAAGGCGCACCGCGGCCTGCGCACGCTGGTCGCGCGGCTCGGCTTCTCGCCGGAGCACTACGCGCTGTACCTGCGCTACCAGTCGAGCCGGCACGCCGGCGGCGGCATGGACCACGACAGCCGCGAGCAGTACGCGCAGTTCCTGCTTCAGAGCAAGGTGAACACGCGCCTGGTCGAGTTCCGCGAGGCCGACGGCGCGCTGCGGATGGTGTCGATCATCGACATCCTCAACGACGGGCTGTCCTCGGTCTACACGTTCTTCGATCCGGACACGCCCGGCGCGAGCTACGGCACGTACAACATCCTGTGGCAGATCGAGCAGTGCCGACAGCTCGGGCTGCCGCACCTGTACCTCGGCTACTGGATCGCCGAGAGCCCCAAGATGTCGTACAAGGCGAACTTCCGGCCGATCGAATGCCTGGTCGACGGTCGCTGGGCGCCGTGTGGCGACGCCGGGGCCGGCGCCACGCGATGAACCCCTATGCGCTCGCACGCCCGTTCCTGTTCGCGCTCGACCCCGAGGACGCGCACGAGCTGACGCTCGGGGCGATCGACCGCGCCGCGCGGATCGGCGCGCTGCAGCTCGTCGCCGGCTGCCCGGTCGACGACCCGGTCGAGGTGATGGGGCTGCGCTTCCGCAACCGGGTCGGGCTGGCCGCCGGCCTGGACAAGAACGGCGCGCACATCGATGCGCTGGCCGCGATGGGCTTCGGCTTCATCGAGGTCGGCACCGTGACGCCGAAGGCCCAGCCGGGCAACCCGAAGCCGAGGATGTTCCGCTTGCCGCAGCGCGACGCGCTGATCAACCGGATGGGCTTCAACAACGCCGGCGTCGAGGCCTTCGTCGCGAACGTTCGCCGCGCGAAGTGGCGCGGCGTGCTCGGGCTGAACATCGGCAAGAACGCGGCGACGCCCATCGAGCGCGCCCTCGACGACTATCTGGCCTGCCTCGAGCGCGTCTACGAGCACGCCAGCTACGTGACGGTGAACATCTCGTCGCCGAACACGAAGAACCTGCGCCAGTTGCAGGGCGGCGACGCGCTCGACGAGCTGCTGGCGGCGTTGCAGGCGCGCGGCGGCGAACTGGCCGAGCGCCACGGCCGGCGCGTGCCGCTGGCATTGAAGATCGCGCCCGACCTGGACGACGACCAGATCGCGGCGATCGCCGCGCTGCTCGAGCGCCACGGCATCGACGCGGTCGTCGCGACCAACACGACGGTGTCGCGCGACGCGGTCGCCGGCCTGCCGCACGGGGACGAAGCCGGCGGCCTGTCGGGCGCGCCGGTGTTCGAGCCGTCGAACCGGGTGATCCGCGCGCTGCGCGCCGCGCTGCCGCGCGACTACCCGATCATCGGCGTGGGCGGCATCCTGAGCGCGGACGACGCTCGCGCGAAGATCGCCGCAGGCGCGACGCTGGTACAGCTGTACACCGGCCTGGTCTATCGCGGCCCGGCGCTGGTGGGCCAGTGCGCGCGCGCGCTCGCCCGCAGCGGTTGACCAGCCCGTCGAAGCGTCCGCGGCCGTGATGCGCGTGATGGCGGCATCGGCAGGGGCTTGACGCCCATTAAGCTATATTTTACAGTTATCTTCAGTCCGGCCACCTCTTCCGGCGTGGCCGACACTCCCCCGAATCGACCCCAGGAGCCTCCCCATGCAAGACAACGCGCTGCCCATCCTCGGGCAGGACACCTACGGATTCGACGCCCGCGGCATCGCCAAGCGCTTCCGGCACGCCGCGATCTTCGGCGCGCTGTCGGCGCTGCATCCCGGCGAAACGATGCGCTTCATGAACGACCACGATCCGCTGCCGCTGCTCAACCAGATCGCCGGGCACTTCGGCGACCAGGTCGAGATCAGCTACGTCAGCCGCAATCCGGGAGAGATCGTCATCGATTTCCGCGTGCGCTGAGCCCACGCCGGCGCGATGCTTGCGGCGCGCCGGCGCGTGCTGCACGATCGGGGAATCCCGCTCCCGTTCCATGTCCCTGGTCGACTTCTATCCGCATACGCGCATCGCGCACATCGCGCTGGTTTCGATCAGCGGCAGCCTGTTCGCCGCGCGCGGCCTCGCGACGATCGCGGGGGCGCGCTGGCCCGCGCTGATGCCGGTGCGCCGCGCCAGCTACCTGATCGACACGGCGCTGCTGACGGCCGCGCTGCTGCTGCTCGCGATGCTGCGGCTCAATCCGTTCGTCGAGCCGTGGCTGGCGGCCAAGCTCGTGCTGTTGCCGGCCTACGTCGTGCTCGGCGTCATGGCATTGCGCCGCGCGCGCTCGCCGGTCAGCCGCGTGGCGTGGTTCGTTGCCGCGCTCGCCTGCTTCGGGATGATGGTCTCGATCGCGCGCGCGCACCACCCGCTGGGGTTCCTGCACGCGATGCTCGGCTGAGACGCGCGCCCCCGTCAGATCTCCGGCCGCATCCAGAGCCACACCGCCACGCTGGCCATCACGCCGGGTACCGCGAGTTTCACCCACGGCGGCGCGCCCGACAGGGCGAGAATCGCGGCGCTCGTGACCATCATCACCGTCGCGAACCACTTCGCGCGGCGCGGCACCGCGCCGTGGTCGCGCCAGCGCCGGATCGCCGGACCATGCTTCGGGTGCTCGAGCAGCCAGGTCTCGAGCCGCGGCCAGCCGCGGCTGCCGGCCCACGCAGCCACCAGCAGGAACGGCACCGTCGGCAGTACCGGCAGCACGGCGCCCAGCAGCGCCAGCGCGACGCAGGCGATCGCCAGCACGCGCCATAGCGCGATCCCCACCGAGCGCCGGATCATCGCTGCGGGTCGCCGAGCGCTTGCGCCGGCAGCGCGAGGCCGGTGCCGATCATCGAATCGCGAGTGACCAGCCTCGCGAGCCGGTCGGTCTCCCGCGCATCGAGCTCGGTCAGGTTCGCATGGGTTCCGCTCAAGCGACGCGCCTCCGGTCGGCGATGAAGGGGACGGCACCGCGCCAGTTTACTGGCGCCCTCGCCTCGATGCTACGCTGTGCGCACCGTGCCCGACATCCTCCTCGTCACGCTGAACTGCCGCTACAGCCACGCGTCGCTCGGCTTGCGCTACCTCTACGCGAACATGGGCGCGCTGCAGCCGCGCTGCGAGATCGCCGAGTTCGTGATCGGCGCCCGCACCGAGTGGCTCGCCGAGCGGATCCTCGAGCGCGCGCCGCGGATCGTCGGTTTCGGCGTCTACATCTGGAACGCCGACGAGACGGCTCGACTGGTTGCGGTCCTGCGGCGCGTCGCCCCCGAAGTCACGCTGGTGCTCGGCGGCCCCGAAGTCAGCCACGAAACCGGCACGCAGCCGATTCTCCGCGACGCGCACTTCGTGATCACCGGCCCCGGCGACGTGACGTTCGCGAAGCTGTGCCGCCAGCTGCTCGACGGCGAGCTGCCGCCCGCGCAGGTGATCGCCGGCGAAGCCGTCGCGCCCGATGCGCTCGAGCCGCCCTACCCGTTCTACAGCGACGACGACCTGCGCCACCGCATCCTCTACGTCGAGGCGTCGCGCGGCTGCCCGTTCAGGTGCGAGTTCTGCCTGTCCTCGCTCGACCGGACCGCCGTGCCGTTCGACGCCGGGCGCTTCCTCGCGCAGATGTCGCGCCTCTACGAGCGCGGCGCGCGGCGGTTCAAGTTCGTCGATCGCACCTTCAACCTGCGTGCCGCGACCAGCGAAGCCATCCTGCGCTTCTTCCTCGAGCGCGTCGAGGCGCGCCCCGCTGACCTGCTCCATGCACACTTCGAGCTGATCCCGGACCACCTGCCCGATCGCCTGCGCGCGCTGATCGCGCGCTTTCCGCCCGGGGCGCTGCAGTTCGAGATCGGCATCCAGACCTGGAACCCGCAGGTGCAGGCGCTGATCAGCCGGCGCCAGGACAACGCGAAGGCCGAGGCCAACCTCGCCTGGCTGCGCGCGCACACGCACGCGCACCTGCACGTCGACCTGATCGCCGGGCTGCCCGGCGAGGACCTCGCGAGCTTCGCCGCCGGCTTCGACCGGCTGCACGCGCTCGGCCCGCACGAGATCCAGATCGGGATCCTCAAGCGACTGCGCGGCGCGCCGATCGCGCGCCATGCCGAGGCCTTCGCGCTGCGCTTCAATCCCGCGCCGCCCTACAACGTGCTGTCGACCGACCGGCTGCCGTTCCCGGCGATGCAGCGCATCGCGCGCTTCGCGCGCCACTGGGACCTGGTCGCCAACTCGGGGCGGTTCCGCGCGACCTTGCCGACGCTGCTCGGCCTCGACGCGCAGCCGGGCGACGCGCAGCCGGGCGACGTGGCGGCGGCGCCCGGCGCGCGCTTCGAGCGCTTCATGGCGTTCTCGGGGTGGCTCGCGGCACGTACCGGCGACAGCGCCCGGCTCTCGGCCGAGCGGCTCTACGAAGCCGTCCACGAATGGCTGTGCGACACCGGGCATTGCGACCGCGACCGCGCCGACGCGCTGCTCGCTGCCGACTATTCGGCCAGTGGCCTGCACGGCCGCCCCGCATTCATGCGACGCGGCCTGCGCGGCTCGGCGGGCGGCAGCGCCGCGCTGAAACGGCAGGCGCGCTTCGCCGACCCGGCGCAGGTGCCCGGCGAGGCGCAGTCGCCAGACGATGCTGGCAGGTATTTTCACAGGGTGGTATAACATCCCACGTTCACGCCGCACCGCGCCGCGAGGCGCAATCCACTGCCGATGCCACGACCCCGACTGTCGAAGAACGAAGACGGCCGCACCGCCATCCAGGTCATCGAACGGCTGGTCTCGCTGCTCGACGCACTGGCCGAGCAGCCCGACCCCGTGAGCCTCAAGGAGCTGTCGGGGCGCACCGGCCTGCACCCGTCGACGGCTCACCGCATCCTGAACGACCTGGTCACTGCGCGCTTCGTCGATCGCTCCGAGCCCGGCGCCTACCAGCTGGGCATCCGGCTGCTCGAGCTCGGCAACCTGGTGAAGGCGCGACTGAACGTGCGCGACGCGGCGCTGGGCCCGATGCGCGAGTTGCACCGCGCGACCGGCCAGCCGGTCAACCTGTCGATCCGCCAGGGCGACGAGATCGTCTACATCGAGCGGGCGGTGTCGGAGCGCTCGGGCATGCAGGTCGTGCGCGCGGTCGGCGGGCGCGCGCCGCTGCACCTGACTTCGGTCGGCAAGCTGTTCCTGGCCGTCGACGATCCCCGCAACGTCCGTGCGTACGCGACGCGCACCGGCCTGGCGGGCCACACGAAGAACAGCATCACCGATCCGGCGCGCCTCGAGCGCGAACTCGCGCTGGTGCGCGCGCGCGGCTATGCGCGCGACAACGAGGAACTGGAACTCGGCGTGCGTTGCATCGCCGCCGGCATTCGCGACGACAGCGGAAAGGTCGTCGCCGGCCTGTCGATCTCGGCACCCGCGGACTTCATCCAGGACGAGTGGATCGACAAGCTCTGCAAGACCGCGGCCGACATCTCGGCCGCGCTCGGCTACGAGTCGCGCGAAGCCTGAAGCGCGCGCTGCGCGCTGACCTTGTGCGCGCCCGTTCCGCCGACGTCGACGCCCGCGCGCGTGGCGCGCTCGAGCCAGTGGCGGATGCGCTGCGCGTCGCCCACCCGCGCCATCCGCGCCTGCGCGTCGAGCAGCACGAGCACGACCGGGCGCCCGTCGATGCGCGTCTGCATCACGACGCAGTTGCCCGCCTCCGAGATGTAGCCCGTCTTCTGCAGTTCGATGTCCCAGTCGGGGTTGCCGACCAGGCGATTCGTGTTCCGGTAGCTCACCGTGCGATAGCCGGTGTCGACGGTGAGCGCGCTCGCCGTCGAGTACTCGCGGATCACCGGATACTTCGACGCGGTGCGCACCAGCGTGGCGAGATCGCGCGCGTTCGACACGTTCTGGCTGGACAGGCCCGTGGGCTCGATGAAGCTCGAGCTGCTCATGCCGATCTCGCGCGCCTTGCGGTTCATCTGCTCGACGAACGCCGGCATCCCGCCCGGGTAGTTGCGGCCCAGCGCATGTGCGGCGCGGTTCTCGGACGACATCAGCGCGAGCTGCAACAGCTCGCCGCGCGACAGGCGCGTGCCGGTGGAGAGCCTCGAGCGGGTGTTGCGCTCGGTGTCGACGTCGGCTTCGGAGATCTCGAGCATCTCGGACATCGGCAGCTGCGCGTCGAGCACGACCATGGCCGTCATCAGCTTGCTGATCGACGCGATCGGCAGCACCGCCTGCGAGTTCTTGTCGAACAGCACCTCGCCGGTGTCCTGGTCGACCACCAGCGCGACCGCCGACTGCAGCGACAGCGGATCGTTGACCGCGTGCAGCCCGATCGCGTGGCCGAGCGACGGGCGCTGCGGATCGGCAGGGCGGATGTTCGCGGACGCCGCACTGCGCTTGGCCGGGTGCGCCACGGCGACGCCCTTGCGCGAGACCGTGTAGCTGGCACGCTTGACGCCCTTGCCGGCCGAGACCGACCGGGCCTTCCCGGCACTGCCGCGCCGCGCCGACGCAGCGGGCTTCGCCTTGGCTTTCGTGACCGCTGCCCGCTTGGCCTGCGTCGAGGGCTCGCGCGCCGACGCATCGGCCACTGGCCAGCACAGACCCAGGAACGCGACACAGAGGATCAGCGACGCACCGAAGCGCGAAAACCCGTTCGAGCACAGGCAAGTCATCGTCGCATTCCCCTTCGCGAGCGGAAATTGTTGGCAGGTTGCCACGGATGGTAACGAAAAACTACGGAAATAGAGTTGCTTACGTGAGGTCTCTCACGCGAATTCTCGATGATCGGTCGCTTTTTTGCGACAGGCGGGCTCACCCGCGCGCTACCAGCCTTCGAACCGTGCGAATCCCGCGACGCCCTCGCGCTCGGTGCGAAGCCGGTTCTCGGGCGCCGCCGGGTCGGCGTAGCCGAGCGACATCCCGCAGACCACCATCTCGCCGTCCGGCAGTCGCAGTGCTTCGGCGATGATCCGGTGGTACGGCGCGAACGCCGCCTGCGGGCAGGTGTCGAGTCCGCGGGCGCGCGCCGCGACCATCACGTTCTGCAGGAACATGCCGTAGTCGAGCCAGCTGCCCCGCTCGAGCGAGCGGTCGATGCTGAAGATCATCCCGACGGGCGCACCGAAGAACGCGAAATTGCGCGCGTGCTGCGCGTGCATCCGCGCCTTGTCGCCGCGGGCGATGCCGAGCAGGCCATACAGGTCCCAGCCGACCTTGCGGCGACGCTCCAGGTAAGGCGAGGTCCACTCGATCGGATAGTAGCGGTACTCGGCGACGTGGCTCGCGTCGTGCGCCGGCTCGTCGAACGCCTCGAGGATGCGGCGGGTCACGTGTTGCCGGGCCTCGCCGGTGAGCACGCAGACCTTCCACGGCTGCGTGTTGGTGCCCGAGGGTGCGCGCCGCGCCACGTCGAGGATGTCCTCGACGACTTCGCGCGGCACCGGCCGGTCGAGGAACGAACGAACCGAATGGCGCGACAGGATCGCATCGTCGACGTGGCGGTGGCTGTACGGATAGCGCATCGGCGTCAGGCCGCCAGGTCCTGCAACGCCGTGCGCAGCGGCGACGGCAGCGCCGCGGGACGCCGAGTCTCGCGATCCACGTAGACATGCACGAAATGGCCCTGCGCCGCTGCCAGCGGCGCGTCGCCACCGAAGAGCGCGACCTCGTAGCGCACGCTGCTCGTGCCCAGCCGCATGACGCGCAGCCCCGCATGAACCGTCTCGGGAAAGGCCAGCGGCGCGAAGTAGTGGCAGCCGGTCTCGACGACCAGGCCGATCACCGCGCCGCGATGGATGTCGAGCACGCCGCGCTCGATCAGGTAGCGGTTCACCACGGTGTCGAAGTACGCGTAGTAGACGACGTTGTTCACGTGCCCGTAGACGTCGTTGTCCATCCAGCGGGTCGTGATCGGAAGGAAGTGACGGAACGCGCTGCGCGCGAGCGGCTGCGGGCGCGGCGCCTCGCCCGCGCTGCCGCGTCCCGTCGGTGGCGCGCCTGCGTCGTGCTGGGCCCCGGGTTTGGTCATCGTCTCGTCTCCGTGTCGGCGGCGCGCTGCCTGGCAACCGCCGGCAATGATAAGAGACGCCGGTTCCCACCCGTCCTTCCTTGCACGGGCCGTCAGCCGCCACCCTCTTTGTTTCGATGCTTTTTTCCGTTCCGGATCAATGCGTTAAGAGCGGAGGCCGCCGGGCCTCGAGATGAATTGTTGCGACGCATCAAAAAGTTCTTGACTTCGGCCGGGCTGGCCCTAAAATCCGGATTGTTGCGATGCACAAATCGATGCGCAGAGCGTTCCCAGCCCAGTCCCCTACACGGTCACGGAGAATCGACATGGTCACCACCCCCGAACAGTTCCTGCAGATCCAGAAAACCGCGCTGGAAGTCTTCCAGACCGCCACGATCACCTCGATCGAAGGTTTCGAGCGGCTTGCCGCGCTGAACGTCCAGGCCGCCAAGGCCTCGATCGACGAGTCGACCGACGCGCTGAAGTCGATGACCGAAGTCAAGGACGCCAAGCAGCTCGCCGACATGGCGACCGGCTCGGTGCAGCCGGCGACCGACAAGGTCACCGCCTACTACAAGCACGTCTACGAGATCGCCAACGAGACCGGCACCGAACTCGCGAAGCTGTTCGAGAAGCAGTTCGCCGAGAGCAACAAGCAGCTCTACGCCGCGATCGACGCGCTGGCGAAGAACGCGCCGGCCGGCACCGAAGGCGTCGTGACGCTGGTTAAGCAGGCCGTCTCGGCCGCGAACTCCGCGTTCGACCAGGTCAGCAAGGCGACCAAGCAGGCCGTCGAAGTGGCCGAGGCCAACATGGCCGCCGCCGCGAAGTCGACCGCCGCCGGCCGCTCGCGCAAGGCCGCCTGAGCGCGCTTGCCCGCTCCCCCGGTTCCGCGGCGGCCCCCTCTTCCTCCTCGCTGCCGCGGGACCCGAGCCCGGTCGAAAGGCCGGGCTTTTTCGTTTCGGGCGCTCAATGCGCGGCGACGGCCTCGCGCGTCGCGAAGTACTCGTCGAGCAGCTCCTGCCGGCGCGCCAGGGCCGCCTTCAGGTTGCGCTCCTTCACGTGCCCGAACCCGCGAATCTCCTCGGGGATCGACGCGATCTGCGTGGCCAGCGGCAGCCGGCGCGCGTCGAGCGCAGCGAGCAGCCGCTCGACGTCGGCCTCGTAGTCGGTGATCAGCCTTCGTTCCATCCGGCGCTCGGCGCTGCGGCCGAACGGATCGAACGCGGTGCCGCGCAGGCGGCGCAGCCGCGCAAGCAGCGCGAACGCCTTGAACATCCAGGGGCCGTACTCGCGCTTGACGAGTTCGCCCTTCGCGTTTCGCCGCGCCAGCAGCGGCGGCGCGAGGTGCAAGCCCAGTCGGAAGTCGCCCTCGAAGCGCTCGTTCAGGCGCGCGAGGAACGCGCCGCTGGTGTACAGGCGCGCCACCTCGTACTCGTCCTTGTACGCCATCAGCCTGAACAGGTTGCGCGCCACCGCCTCGGTGAATGCGGGCTTCGCGTCGCCGACCAGCGCGCGCTCGGCGGCCCCGACCCGCTCGACCAGGGCCGCGTAGCGGCGGGCGTAGCGCTCGTCCTGGTACTCGGCCAGTTCGTCGACGCGCCGCGCGACGATCTCGTCCAGCGAAGCCGACAACCTGCGCGACACCGGCGGCGCGCCCGCGGGCTCGACCGCCGCCTCGACGCGCGCCGGGTCGACCGCCGCGACGCGGCCCCACGCGAACGCGGCCTTGTTCTGCTCGATCGCCACGTCGTTCAGTTCGATCGCGCGCTCGATCGCCGCGGCCGACACCGGCACCAGCCCGCGCCGCCAGGCGAAGCCCAGCATGAAGAGGTTCGCCGCGATCGCGTCGCCGAGCAACGCGGTGGCGAGCCGCGTGCCGTCGACGAACCAGGCGCGGTCTTCGCCGACCGCATCGACGATCGCGGCCTCCATGCCGCCCAGCGGGAACTTCCATTCGGGGTTGCGCGTGAAGTCGGCGGTCGGCGTGCTCGCGACGTTGGCGACCACCCGCGTGCGCGCCGCGTCCATCCGCGCGAGCGCTTCGCGGCCCGCGGTGACCACCACGTCGCAGCCGAGCACCGCGTCGGCCGCCGCCGTGCCGATGCGCGGCGCGTACAGCGGCTCGCCCGGCTCGGCGAGGCGCACGAAGCTCATCACGGCGCCGTTCTTCTGCGCGAGCCCGGTCACGTCGAGCACCGTCACGCCCTTGCCTTCGAGGTGCGCGGCCATGCCGAGCAGCTGCCCGATCGTGACCACGCCGGTGCCGCCGATGCCGGCGACCAGCAGGCCGTAGCTGCCGCGGATCGCCGGCAGGTCCGGCACGGGCAGCTCGCCGGCCGCCGGCAGCGACGCCCTGGGCGACGCCGCCTTGCGGCGCAGCCGCCCGCCGTGCACGGTGACGAAGCTCGGGCAGAAGCCCTCGACGCAGGAGAAGTCCTTGTTGCACGACGACTGGTTGATCGCGCGCTTGCGGCCGAACTCGGTCTCGACCGGCTCGATCGACACGCAGTTCGACTTCACGCCGCAGTCGCCGCAGCCCTCGCAGACCGCCTCGTTGATGAACGCGCGGCGCGGCGGGTCGGGAAACTCGGCGCGCTTGCGGCGGCGGCGTTTCTCGGCCGCGCAGGTCTGGTCGTAGATCAGCACCGACACGTCCGGGTAGTCGCGCAGTTCGCGCTGCACCTCGTCGAGCCGGCTGCGGTGGTGCACGGTCACGTCGGCGTCGAAATAGCCCGACGGGTACTTGTCGGGCTCGTCGGTGACGACGACCACCTTGCCGACGCCCTCGGCGCGCACCTGCTGCGCGATCATCCGCGGCGTGAGCTGCCCGTCGTGTTTCTGGCCGCCGGTCATCGCGACCGCGTCGTTGAACAGGATCTTGTAGGTGATCGGCGTCTTCGTCGCGACCGCGTGGCGGATCGCGAGCGACCCCGAGTGGAAGTACGTGCCGTCGCCGAGGTTCTGGAACACGTGCCTCGTCTCGCTGAACGGCGCCTGCCCGACCCAGGTCATGCCCTCGCCGCCCATGTGCGTGAAGGTGGCCGTCGAGCGCCCCATCCACATCGCCATCGTGTGGCAGCCGATGCCGGCGAGTGCCCGCGAGCCCTCGGGCACGCGGGTCGACGTGTTGTGCGGACAGCCGGAACAGAAGTACGGGATGCGCTCGATCGTCTCGAACGACTTCGCCGCGCCGCGCTCCTTCGCATCGAGGCGCGCGAGCTGCGCGTCGATGCGCGCGAGCAGCTCCGCCGGCAGCGCACCGCGCGCGTCGTCGGGACGGCCCGCCCATCGCTTCAGGCGACCCGCGATCAGCCGCGCGCACGACGCGGGCGAGACCTCGCCGTAATCGGGCACCAGCGCGGCGCCTCGCTCGTCGGCCTTGCCGACCACGCGCGGACGCTCGGCGAGCGGGTACAAGGCTTCCTTGAGCTGCGACTCGATCAGCGCGCGCTTTTCCTCGACGACCAGCAGCTCCTCGCAGTCCTGCGCGAACCCGCGCAGACCCTCCGGCTCGAGCGGCCACGGCATCGCGACGCGCCAGACCTTGACGCCCGCCGCGCGCGCCGCCGTGTCGTCGAGGCCCAGGTCGGCCAGCGCCTGCATGACGTCGAGCCAGCTCTTTCCGGTGCTCACGATGCCCAGCCGCGCCGGCTCGCCGTCGCGGCGTCCGAACGCGTGGTGGTCGAGCCGGTTGGCCCGCGCGTAGGCGATCGCCGCCGGCAGCTTCCAGCGCGTGAGCCGCTCCTCGAGCTGCAGGAACGAGCCCTCGGGCCAGCGCAGGTTCAGCCCGCCGGGCGGAATCGCCACGCCCTCGGGCAGCACGAGGTTCAGGCGCCCCGGCGACACGTCGACGATGCCGCCGGTCTCGATCGTGTCGGTGACTGCCTTCAGGCCGACCCACAGGCCCGAGAAGCGCGACATCGCGAAGCCGTGCAGCCCGTGGTCGAGATAGTCCTGCACGGTGGCCGGCGCCAGCACCGGCATGCCCACCGCCTGGAAGACGAAGTCGGTCTGCGCGGCCATCGTCGACGACTTCGCGCCGTGGTCGTCGCCGGCCACCGCAACCACGCCGCCGTGCTTCGAGCTGCCCGCCTGGTTCGCGTGGCGCAGCGCATCGCCGCTGCGATCGACGCCCGGGCCCTTGCCGTACCAGATGCCGAACACGCCGTCGTATTTCGCGCCGGGGAAGGCGTTCAGCTGCTGCGTGCCCCAGATCGCGGTCGCGGCAAGGTCTTCGTTCAGCCCCGGCACGAAGCGTACGTGGTGCGCGTCGAGCTGGCGCTTCGCCTTCCACAGCGCCTGGTCGTAGCCGCCGACCGGCGAGCCCCGGTAGCCCGAGATGTAGCCCGCGGTGTTCAGCCCCGCCGCGAGGTCGCGCTGGCGCTGCATCAGCGGCAGGCGCACCAGCGCCTGCGTACCGGTCAGGTAGACGAGGCCCTCCGTCGCGTCGTAGCGGTCGTCGAGCGAGACCTGGCGGAGGACCGGTGCGGCCGGTGCGTTCATCGTGATCTCCCGGTGAATGCGGCCGGCGCGCGGCCTCAGCGAATCTCGCCGCCCAACTCGCGCGCGCCTGCCTCGAGCCGCGCGTACGCGGGATCGACCAGCGCAGCCGGCCCCTTCACGCCGAGCTCGATGTGGCGGCGCACGCCGTCCTCGCCCATCGACGGCAGGCTGAACACCTTGATGTCGGGAAAACCGCGCTCGATCTCCTCCATCAGCGGCGTCGCCGTCGACTCGGCCAGCCCGTAGACGAGGAACGAGCGCTCGGCCAGCCGGTCGCGGTGGAACAGGTGTGCGAAGCGGACGTCGAGTACCGACTCGATCATCGGCCACGCCATCACCGGGAAGCCGGGAACGAAGAAGTGGTTGCGGATCGAGAAGCCGGGAATGCGGTTGAACGGATTGGGCACGATCTCGGCGCCGGCCGGAAACTCGCCCATCCTGAGCCGCAGCCGGTTCTCGGGCAGCGACATGTCGGCGCTGCCGCGCCCCTCGCTCGCCATCTCCGCGGTGCGCTCGGCGATGAGCCGGGCCGCTTCGGGGTGCAGCGCGAGTTCGACGCCGAGCGCCGCGGCGGCGGCCTGGCGGGTGTGATCGTCGGGTGTCGCGCCGATGCCGCCGCAGCAGAACACCGCATCGCCCGAGGCGAAGCTGCGTGCCAGCTCGGCGGTGAGGCGCTCGCGATCGTCGCCGAGGTAGATCGCCCACGACAGCCGCAGGCCGCGCCCGCCCAGCATCTCGACGACGCGCGCGAAGTGCTTGTCCTGCCGCTTGCCCGACAGGATCTCGTCGCCGACGATGATCAGCCCGAAGTTCACGCGAGAGCCGCCGGCGGCCGCGCCGCGCGCTGCTCGCGCAGCACGGCGAGCGAGTAGTGACAGAACGCCAGCGCCGACAGCACCGGCGTGACCAGGAACAGCGGCGGCACGTAGTTCAGCGCGGTGACCAGCAGCGCGAGCACGAAGTATTCGCCGCGCCGGGTCGAAATCGCGGCGCGGCGCTCGGCGGGGCTCGCGTGCTCGACGAGGCTGTCGAAGCGCATCACTCGCGCGGTGAGCCAGCTCCAGCACAGCCAGGGCACGACGAGCGCCAGCGGCGGAATCAGCCACAGCGGCAGCGACACCAGGTAGCCGGCGACGAACAGCAGCGACGACGACACCGCGTTCCAGACGCTCGCGGCCACCGCCATCGAGCCCAGCCGCTCGACGTCGCGATACGCGCCGCCGCCGAGGTGGCGCACGACCGCCGGCATCGCGAAGACCGCGATCAGCACGACGGCGGTCGCGAACATCACCGGCACCACGAACAGCAGCGCGACCAGTGCGGGAATCCAGTCGCGCAGGCCGACGAGGCCGTAGCGGGCCGCCCAGCCGTCGACGCGCGCCATGAAGCCACCGTCGAACATCCAGCCCTGCAGCCAGCCGGTGAGCGGCGTCCAGACGAGCCACGCGGTGAGCACCCAGAAGACGATCGCGAGCACGAACGGCACCACGAGCAGCGCGAGCATCTTCGGGTGCAACTGGCTGACGACGGCGCGGCCGAACGCGGCGAGAACCCTTTGCATCGCGCCATGATACCGGGCGGCCGCGCCCGCTGCCGACGGTGGCCTGCTGCCGGCAGCGGCCCGGCGCGATCGCAGCCGATTCGCTCGCGCGTGCTCAGGCACGCCCCGCGAGGCGCAGCAGCGCGCGCCACTGCTGCGACCAGAAGCCGCGGCCGTAGTCGCGCCCGTCGAGCTGGTCGCGAATCCCGGTCGGCTCGACGCCCGGCGTGAAGTCGGCGGTGCCGGCGAGCATGTCCCACCAGGGAAACAGCACGCCGAAGTTGCAGCCGCGCGCGGCGCCCTCGTGCCCGACGCCGATCGCGTGGTGGCGTCGGTGGAACGACGGACTCACCAGCATCCGCTCGCCCAGTCGTCCGAAGCGCAGTCGCAGGTTGGCGTGCTGCAGGTTCTGCAGCAACCGCGCGATGACCACCAGCAGCACGAACTGCGCCGGCGGCACCCCGATCGCGATCGCCACGCCGGCGAGCAGCGCGTCGCGGATCAGGTCGTCGAGCAGGTGGTTGCGGCTGTCGCTCCACATCGTCATCTGCCGCTGGCTGTGGTGCACCGCGTGCAGCGCCCACCACCAGCGCCATCGGTGCTGCCCGCGGTGGACGAGGTAGTCGATCGCGTCGAGCGCCACCAGGTAGACGACGAACACGAGAACCGGCGAGTCGAGCGCATCGGGGAGCCACTGCTCGACGCTCAATCGCGACACGCCGAGCCAGCGCAGCCGCGCCTCGAGCGCGTCGAAGGCCGGCGCCAGGACGACGAACGCCAGCAGCGGAAAGAGCCCGAGCCGGTGCAGCAGCGTGTACGCGATGTCGGTGCGCACCGCCGCACGGTCGGCGACCGGTTCGACCGGCCAGCGTCGCTGCAGCGTGCCCAGCACCAGCGCGACCAGCAGCACCTCGAGCACGCCGACCGGCAGCCACTCGAGCGCGTCGTAGGCCTGCTCCTCGTAGCGCATCCATCCCGCCGAGAACAGCAGCGGCTGCACCCACGCCTCGAAAAGCCACTGCTGCAGGCGCGCCAGCGGATCGAAGCTCGCGGCGATCATGGTGCCGCTCCCGTTGCCGGCGCGCCCGCGCGTGCGAGGCTCGCCGCCCGGTACAGCGGATGCCGCTCGATCGTGGCGAAGCGCAGGCCGCGCGACTTCAGGCCGGCGATCAGCGGATCGAGCATCGGCGCATACGGATCGTGTCGCGACCAGATGCCCAGATGGGCGAGCAGGATGTCGCCGTCGCCGATGCGTGCCAGCGAATCGGCGAGCAGGCGGTCGTTCGGATGCGCCTGCGACGACAGCTCGTCGCCGAGGAACCCCGCCGGCGTCCAGCCCACGTGCGCGAAGCCGCAGCGCCGCGCGGCCTCGTTCGCCGCCGCCGGCGCCCTGCCGCCCGGCGCTCGCCAGTACGGATCGAGGCCGCGGCCCGTGAGTTCTCGAAAGCGCTCGTCGACCCGGCGCAGCTCGGCACCGAACTCGGCCTCGCTCCAGCGCAGCGTCCGACCGGCCAAGGCACCGAACTGCGGACGCACGACGAATCGCAAGCTGCCGTCGGCGCCATGCTCGACGCCACGCAGGTAGACGTGGTCGAAGGTGTGCGAGCCGAACGCGTGGCCTTCGGCCGCGCGCGCACGCCAGAAGTCGGCCCAGCCCGGCTCGAGCGCGTGATCACCGCGCGGCGTGCGTTCGTTGGCGAGGAAGAACGTGGCGGGAACCGCATGTCGCGCCAGGATCCGCGCGATCCGTCCTGCCTCGGCCATGTTGCCGGTGTCGAGCGTCAGGTAGACGGTGCCCGATCCGCGCCCGGCCGCCGGCCGCGCCACGCCTGCCGCGAGCAGCGCGCCCAGCATCGCTGCGGCCCGGCGGCGCGGCAACGACGGCGCGTGCCGGCGACCGCGGCGACCCATGACGGCGCGCGGCGCGTCCACGTCAGAGCAGCGGCGCCCGGTTGTGGAAATAGATGCCGTGAGGCGACCGGCCGACCGCGATCGTGCGCACGACTCGGCGCTGCCCGAGGTCGACCACCGCGACCTGCCGTGCCCAGCGCAGCGTCACCCACAGCTGCCGGCGGTCCGCGGTGACCTCGAGGCAATCGGGGCCGCCCGGCACCGGGATCGAGCCCAGCACCTGGAGCGTGTTCATGTCGATGATCGAGACCGTGTTGTCGACCCGGTTCGAGACGAACAGGTGCCTGCCGTCCCCCAGTCCGCGGAAATTGTGCGCGCCCTTGCCGGTGACGACGCGACGCACGGTCTGGCGCGCGCGCCAGTCGATCACCTGCACGTAGTCTTCTCCCATCACGCCCACCATCAGGTAACGGTCGTCGGGCGTCACGACGATGCCGGCCGGTTGCCTGCCGGTGGGCAGCTTCCACGCGATCGACTGCGTGGCCAGGTCGATCGCCGCGACCTCGTCGCTCTGCTGCAGCGTGACGAAGACGAAGCGGCTGTCGGCCGAGAACCACAGGTGGCTGGGCGCCTTCGGCGCGGCGATGCGCGCGGCGAGCTTCAACTCGCCGCCCTCGTGGCGATAGACGTCGACCCGATCCAGCCGCAGGGCCGCGACGACGAACCAGCGGTTGTCGGGCGAGAAGCCGATCTGGTAGGGATCGTCGATGCGCTCGATGCGCCGCTGCAGCTGGCCGGTGACCGGATCGAGCAGGTGCAACTCGTCGCTGATCGCATTGGCGACGATGAGCGAGCGCCCGTCGGGTGTCGGGTACAGGTGGTGCGGCTCGCGCCCGACCTCGATGCGCCCGATCTCGCCGTAGCGGGTCTGGTCGATCTTCGAGACGCTCGCGTCGCGCGAGTTCAGGACGAACACGATCGGGTCCGGCGGCGCGGCGGTGTCGCCCGCGGCCGCAGCCGAGGCCGATGACGCGATGGCCACGAAGCAGGCGAAGCAGGCAGCGACGAGGGACGCAACGAGTCGTCGCAGTGACCGCGACGCGCGGACTGGGTCGTGCATCATGATCGGAGGGCCTGCAGCGCCAGGTTCGACGGGGAATCGGGGCCGCAAAGAATACACCCGCCGCCGCGCGCAAGGCGTGCGGTCGGCCACGCTCCGCCGCCTGTCGCCTGGCCGCGACTGCGCCCGTTGCGCGCCGCTACGCTAGGGATGCCGAGGATCGCCCGCCCGATGCTGCGCTGCACGAACACGGGAGGCACCGCGGCTGATGCCCCTACTGCCCGAACATGGTCAACCTGCTCGTATTGCTCCGCTTCGAAGGCCTGGAGGCGGCCGCGTCGCCGGCCGAGGCGGCGATGGTCGACTACATCCGTCGCGTCTGCGACAGCGGCGGGCGCGTCGTCGACCACGACGGCGACCAGTTGCTGGTCTGCCTGACCGACATGCGCTGGGGACTGCAGTCGCTGCGCAACCTGCTGGCACAGGCGCGCCGCGGCGGCTTCGCGGTGCGAGCCGCGATCGTCCAGGCGGTGCTGGCTCGCCCCGACGCGTTGCAAAAGGGCCCCGGCTTCACCGCGCGCACGCTCGACACCCTGCTGAGGCTGGCCGGGCAGGTCGGGCGCCAGCAGGTCGGCATCACGCCGAAGCTGCTGAGCCTGATCCAGCTCAGCGCCCCGGAGTTCGCCGACCTGTTCGCCAGCACCGAGGAGCCGGGGCGATCCCTTCGCGGAGAGTCGCGCCCGCAGCCGGTGCTGGTGATGGCGGGCTGATCGGGCATCAGGCGCGCAGCGCGTCGAGCGCCTTTTGCAGGCGCTTGACCGACACCGGCGTCGGCGTGCGCAGTTCCTGGGCGAACAACGACACGCGCAGTTCCTCGAGCAGCCAGCGCAACTCGTCGAGCCGCGCATCGGGCTGTCCGC
The DNA here is from genome assembly GCA_046347945.1 of Burkholderiaceae bacterium. Classification (GTDB taxonomy): domain Bacteria; phylum Pseudomonadota; class Gammaproteobacteria; order Burkholderiales; family Burkholderiaceae_E; genus Zeimonas. The sequence continues at coordinate 22,804 of JAXMFB010000013.1, read as the reverse complement.
GGCGCTGCGCCGCCAGCCGCCGCCAGGCCTGCAACAGCGGTGCCGCCTCGGCCAGCTTCTGCGCGTCGCGCGCCGGGTCGTTACGCAGCTTGTCGAGTCGCAAGCCGATCGCCTTCAGGTAGCGCGGCAGGTGGCGCAGCTGCGCGGGCGCCGTGGCGGTGACGAAGCGCTTCGGCATCAGCGCCTGCAGCTGCGCGTCGAGGTCGGCCGCGGCCGCGGCCGGCGGCTTCGCCGCGCCGAGCTTGCGGGTCGCCGCAGCGTGCTCGACGAGGATTTCCGCGACCAGGCGCGCCAGTTCCTGCCCGACCAGGTTCAGCCGCGTGCGGGCGTCGGCCACGCGTGCCGCGAACGACTCGGCATCCGAAGGAAGCGGCTCGACCAGGCAGGCGCGCTCGAGCAGCGCGCCGACCAGCTCGCGGCGCAGGTCGTCGGCGCCGCCGAACGTGGCGAAGAGCAGCGACATCCGCTGGAAGTCGGGAATGTTCTTCTCGAAGAACCTGAGCGGCTCGCGCAGCGCGATCGCGAACAGGCGCGCGAGGCCGGCACGATGCGTGGCGGCCGCCTGCGCGGGATCGTCGAACACCTGCAGTTCGACGGCGTCGCCGACGTCGACCAGCGCGGGGTAGCCGATCGCCGTCTGGTCGCGCCCGCCCACCCGCTGCGTGAGTTCCATCAGTTCGGGCAAGGCGCCGAACGACCAGTCGGTGAAGCGGTGGCCGACCGCCGGGTGCGAGACGAGGGGCGCCCCGCCTGATCGCTCGGAGGCACCTGCTCGCTCGGAGACGCCTTCCCGTCCGGAGGCGGCTGCCGCCTCGGCGCCGGTCGCCGGCGATGCGGGCCGGGGCTGCGCGTTCGCGGTCGTGATCGGATCACCCAGCGCCGCGAACGCCGCCTGGAACGCGCCCTGCGCGCGCGGACCGTGCTCGGCGCGCAGCGCCGCGAGCTGCCGCGAGGTCGCCAGCACGCCGCCGTGCGCGTCGACCAGCCGGAAGTTCATCGCGAGGTGCGGTGCGAGCGCCTCGGGCCGGAAGTCGGTCGGCGCCGCGCGCAGCCCCTGCTCCTCGCGCAGGTCCTCGACCAGCGCGTCGACGAGCGCCCGGCCGCCTTCGCGCCCGCGCCATCGGGCAACGAAGCCTTCGGCCCACGCGGGCAGCGGCACGAGGTGGCGGCGCAGCTTCTGCGGCAGCGACTTCGCCAACGCCTGCACCTTGTCCTTCAGCATCCCCGGAACCAGCCACTCGCAGCGCACCGCGTCGACCTGGTTGAGCACGGCCAGCGGCACCGTCATCGTGACGCCGTCGTCGGCGGCGCCCGGGTCGAAGCGGTAATCGAGATCGAAATCGAGGCCGCGCATCGACAGGCGCCGGGGGAACGACTCGGCCCCGACGCCGCCGGCGCCCTTGCGCAGCAGCGCCTCTCGCGACAGGTGCAGCAGCTTCGGGTCGGCGCGCGACGCCTCGCGCCACCAGCGCTCGAGCGCCTGCGTCGTGTGGACGTCCTGCGGAATCCGCGCGTCGTACCAGTCGTACAGGTCGCGCTCGTCGACCAGCAGGTCTGGCCGGCGGATGCGTTGCTCGAGCGCTTCGATCTCGGCGACGAGCCGCCGGTTGTGCACGAAGAACGGCAACCGGCCGTCCCAGTCGCCGCCGACCAGCGCCTCGCGGATCAACAGCTCGCGCGACACACGCGGATCGATCGCCGAGTAGTTCACCCGGCGCTGCGCGTAGATCGTCAGCCCGTAGAGCACGCCGCGCTCGCTGGCCACCGCGTGGCCGGCGCTCTTCGACCAGGCCGGATCCGACCAGCTGCGCTGGATCAGGTGGGCACCGGCGCGCTCGATCCACGCGGGCTCGATGCGCGCGACGGTCCGTGCGTACAGCCGCCCGGTGTCGACCATCTCGGCCGCCATCAGCCACCGCGGCTGCTTCCTCGCGAGCGCGGAGCCGGGATGGATCGCGAACTTCGTCTGGTGGGTGCCCGCGTACTGGGCGTCGTCGGGCGCCTTGAAGCCGAGATTGCCGAGCAGGCCGGCGAGCAGCGCCTGGTGGAGTGCCTCGTAGGTCGCCGGCCGCGTGTTGCTGCGCCACTTCAGCGCGCGCACGGCGTCGGCGAGCTGGGCATGAACGTCGGCCCATTCGCGCAGCCGGCGCGTCGACAGGAACTCGCGCTCGAGCCGCTGCGCGAGCCTGCGGTTCGATTCCTTCTCCGCCTGGGCCTGCGCCCAGTAGTCCCACAGCTTCACGTACGAGACGAAGTCGGACTTCTCGTCGGCGAACCGTCGGTGCGACCGGTCGGCCGCCTGCTGCGCGTCGATCGGGCGCTCGCGCGGGTCCTGCGCCGACAGGGCGGCCGCGATCAGCGCGACCTCGCGCAGGCAGTCGAGATCGCGCGCAGCGAGCAGCATCCGGCCGATCCGCGGGTCGACCGGTAGCAGCGAGAGCTGCCGCCCCACTTCGGTGAGCTGCTGCGCAGTGTCGACGGCGCCCAGTTCGTGAAGCAGCGCGTAGCCGTCGGCGATCGCCTTGCGCGGCGGCGGGTCGAGGAACGGGAACTCCTCGATGTCGACCAGCCGCAGCGCCTTCATCCGGAGGATGACCGCGGCCAGCGAAGAACGCAGGATTTCGGGGTCGGTGAAGCGCGGCCGTTTCGCAAGATCGGCCTCGTCGTAGAGCCGGATGCAGACGCCGTCGGCGACGCGCCCGCAGCGCCCGGCACGCTGGTTCGCGGCCGCCTGCGAGATCGGCTCGACCTGCAACTGCTCGACCTTGCCTCGATACCGATAGCGCTTGACGCGGGCCAGCCCGGGGTCGACCACGTAGCGGATGCCGGGCACCGTGAGCGAGGTCTCGGCCACGTTGGTCGCCAGCACGATGCGCCGTCCGCCCGAGCCGGCGAACACGCGCTGCTGCTCGGCCGCCGAGAGCCGCGAATACAAAGGCAGGATCTCGATCGCGCCGCGCGACCACGGCGAGCCGGTGCGCGACGCGCTCTCGCGCGCGTGCAGCCTGCGCAGATGTTCGGCGACGTCGCGGATCTCGCGCTCGCCCGGAAGGAACACCAGCACGTCGCCGGGCGCCTCGCGCCACAGCGTCTCGATCGCCTCGTCGATCCGCGACGGCAGGTCCGACTCGTCGTCGTCGTCGCGGTGCCTGTCGTCGAAGCCCTGATAGCGGATCTCGACCGGATACAGGCGGCCCGAGACCTCGATGACCGGCGCAGGCTCGATCCGGTCGCGGGCCTCGTCGCCGGCCGCGGTCGGCGCTCCGGCAGCCAGCCCGGCCCCGATCGCGGGGACGATGCGCCTGCCGAAATGCCAGGCGAAGCGCTCGGCGTCGATCGTCGCCGAGGTGATGACCAGCTTCAGGTCATCGCGCCGCGGCCCGTCGAGCAGCTGCTTCAGGTAGCCCAGCAGGAAGTCGATGTTCAGGCTGCGCTCGTGCGCCTCGTCGACGATCAGCGTGTCGTACTGCGAGAGCAGCGGATCCGACATCGTCTCGGCGAGCAGGATTCCGTCGGTCATCAGCTTGATCGTGGCACCGGGCGACAGCGCCTCGTCGAAGCGGATCTTGTGGCCGACGTGCATGCCGGGCGCAGAGCCGAGCTCCTCGGCGATGCGCCGGGCCACCGTGGTGGCGGCCAGCCGGCGCGGCTGGGTATGGCCGATCAGCCCGGCGCGTCCGCCGCCGGCCATCGCGCAGATCTTCGGCAGCTGGGTCGTCTTGCCCGAACCGGTCTCGCCGCAGACGATCACCACCGGATGGCGCCGGATGGCCTCGGCGATCTCGTCGCGGCGCGCCGACACCGGCAGCGCCTCGGGAAACCGCAACGGCGGCAACGCTCGCAGGGGCGTCACGGGCCGCTGCACGGTGCGCTGCCGGGAAGACATGGGCGAAATTATAATGACGCGATGAACGCCCCCGCCCAGCCTGCCCCCCAAGCCGCTGCCGAGCCCGACGGCTCCGGCAACCCGCTCCCGCCGGCGTCGTCCGGCGCCCCGCAGGACGAGGCGCGATTCGTCGCCTGGCTACGCCGGGTCGCCCCGTACATCCACGCGTTCCGCGGCAAGACCTTCGTCGTCGCGGTGCCGGGCGAGCTCATCCAGGCCGGCTGGCTCAACCCGCTGGTGCAGGACCTCAGCCTGCTGCACGCAATGGGCATGCGCATCGTCGTCGTGCATGGTTCGCGGCCGCAGGTCAACGAGCAGCTGCGCCTTCGCGGCGTCGAGGCGCACTACGCGGAAGGGCTGCGCATCACCGACCCGGTCGCGCTCGAGTGCGCCAAGGAGGCGTCCGGCGAGATCCGCCTCGACCTCGAGGCCGCGTTCTCCCAGGGACTGCCGAACACGCCGATGGCGCACTCGGCGGTCCGCGTGGTATCGGGCAACCTGGTCACGGCGCGGCCGGTGGGCATCGTCGACGGCGTCGACTACCAGCAGACCGGGCTGGTGCGCAAGATCGACGTGCAGACGATCCGTTTCGCGCTGAACAGCGGCGCGATGGTGCTGCTGTCGCCGCTCGGCTATTCCCCGACCGGCGAAGCCTTCAACCTCAGCATGGAAGACGTCGCCGCGAGCACCGCGATCGCGCTCGACGCCGACAAGCTGATCGTGCTGGCCGAGACCGGCGGCGTGTTCGACGCCGACGGCGCGCTGCGCCGCGAAGTCTCCGAGGCCGAGGCGAAGGCGCTGCTCGAGGACGGCACGCTGCCGGACGACATGGCGTTCACGCTGCGCCACGCGCTGCGCGCCTGCGAGGGCGGCGTCGCGCGCGCGCACGTCATTCCCTACGGCCTGGACGGCAGCGTGCTGCTCGAGCTGTTCCAGCACGACGGCGTCGGCACGATGCTCGTCGAGGAGACGCTCGAGGCGCTGCGCGAGGCCGGCCCGGACGACGTCGGCGGCCTGATCGCGCTGCTGCGACCGCTCGAGGACGACGGCACGCTGGTGCGCCGCGACCGCGGGCTGATCGAGCGCGAGATCGCCAACTTCACCGTCATCGAACACGACGGGGTCATCTTCGGCTGCGCCGCGCTGTACGCGTTCCCCGAGGACGGCATCGGCGAGATGGCGGCGCTGGCGGTCAATCCGCAGGTACAGGGGCGCGGCGACGGCGAGCGGCTGCTGCAGCGGATCGAGCAACGGGCACGGGCAGCGGGGTTGAAGCGGCTGTTCGTGCTCACCACGCGTACCATGCACTGGTTTCTCAAGCGGGGGTTCGTGCTCGCCTCGGTCGATCAGCTGCCGAAGCAGCGCCGCGGCCTGTACAACTGGCAACGAAAATCGCTGGTGCTGATCAAGCAACTGTAGGAGTCCGAATGTCGCGCAAGGTGTTCTGCATCAAGCTGCAGCGCGAGGCCGAGGGCCTCGACTTCCCGCCCTACCCGGGCGAGCTCGGCAAGCGGCTCTACGAGAACGTCTCGAAGGAAGCCTGGCAGGGCTGGATCCGGCACCAGACGATGCTGGTCAACGAGAACCGGCTCAGCCTCGCGGACGCGCGGGCCCGCAAGTACCTGGCCACGCAGCTGGAGGCGTATTTCTTCGGCGCCGGCGCCGAGAAGCCGCCGGGCTACGTGCCGCCGAAGGCCTGACGCGCGTCAGCGGCGCTCGCGCGCCGGGCGCGGTGTCGGCGCATCAGGGCTTGCACCAGCGATAGACGCGCATCGGCGGAATGTTGAGGAACTCGGGCGAGACATCGGGCTCGCCCAGGATCGGCCTGGCCCGTTCGGCCACTGCGCCGCGGAACTGGTAGGCAACGAAGCAGCCGCCGGGCGCCAGCACGTCGCGGATCGCCTCGATGATGCGCGTGCCCACGTCCTCGGGCATGGTCGAGAACGGAATGCCCGACAGGATCGCGTTCGGCGCGCGAAGCCGGTGCGCCGCAATCAGTTCGGCCAGGTGCTCGGCGCTTCCCTGGTGGACGATCAGTCTTCGGTCGTCGATGTTGCGCACGTGGTCGGCGAATGCCGGGTCGAGTTCGATCGCCAGCAGCGTCGCCGTCTCCGGCATCGCGGCCAGGATGGCGCGGGTGGTGCCGCCGGTGCCGGGGCCCAGCTCGATCACCGAGTCGGCCTGGGCGGCACCGGCCATCCGCACCATCTTCCGCTCGAGGAAGCGCGAGCTCGGAATGACCGAGCCGACTCCCTTGGGCTGGCGCAGGAAGCCCTTCAGGAAGGCAAGCCGGTCGTCTTGCTGCGGCCGCAGCGCCTCGAAACGAAACATCGCGCAGTCCCCCTCGGACGAATTCGATCTGGTCTGGTCGAGCCGCCCCGGACCGATCGACAGGCTTCAGCCCTTCGCCCCGGATGCCGCGCGACGTTCGATCCCTTGTGGCGACGCAATGATAACCACGTCGGCCCCCGACCTGGCAAACAGGCCGACCGTGACCACGCCCGGCCACTGGTTGACTTCGGACTCGAAGGCGACCGGGTCGTCGAGCTCGAGCCCGGCAACGTCGAGGATCTGGTTGCCGTTGTCGGTCACGAAGCCCGCGCGCAGCGCGGGCCGGCCGCCCAGCGCGCGCAGCCGCGAAGCGACCAGCTCGCGTGCCATCGGCACGACCTCGACCGGCAACGGGAAGCGCCCGAGCCGCGCGACGAGCTTCGACGCGTCGACGATGCAGACGAAGCGGCCGCTGGCGGCCGCGACGATCTTTTCGCGCGTGAGCGCGCCGCCGCCGCCCTTGATCATCCGCAGTGCCCCGTCGATCTCGTCGGCGCCATCGACGTAGACCGGGATGTTGCGCCCTTCGGCGAGCACCTGGTTCAGGTCGAGCACTTCGATGCCGTGGGCGCGCAGCCGCTCGCTGCTGCGCTCGGAGCTCGACACGGCGCCGGCCACGCGCGTGCGTCGCGCGCCCAGCTCGTCGATGAACATGTCGACGGTGGAGCCGCTGCCGACGCCGACGATCGCGCCGTCGACGAGCTCGTCGAGCGCGGCGCGCGCCGCGGCGCGCTTCAGTTCGTTCTGGTTCATCCGGGCAGTGTAACCCGTGCGCCGGATCGTCCACGAGCGCCGCGCGGCGGCCGCAGCGGGCGACTCAGGCGGCGACCAGGTCGGGCGCGGAGAGCGCGCGCAGCACTGCGTGATTGCACTGCTCGAGCGAAATCGAGCAGGCGTGCACCGCGCGCTCGAGCGACATGCCCGGCCCGCGCTCGATCGCCTCGATCGCCTCGAGGTACGCGACGTAGGGGCCGCGCCGCTCGACGAGCGTCTCGCGAACCCTCGCGGGAACGTGCACGACCTCGAACAGCTGTGCGAACGACTGGTCGAGTATCCGGTCCAGCATCGAGAACACCCCCAGGATGAACAGCTCGTCGCGCACCCGCTCGTCGCGGCCCGCACCGATCAGGTGCTCGAGCAGCACGCCGCGCCGGAACGACGCGATCATCACCGGCCTCAAGGCGGGATCGCGCGACGAAGTCGCCAGCAGCAGCGCGAGCCAGCGCTCGAGCCGCGCGTAGCCGAGCATCATCACCGCGTGGCGGAAAGACTGCACCTCGGTGCGCAGGCCGAATCCCGGCGAGTTGATATAGCGCAACAGGCGCCAGGCCAACGCCGGATCGCGCCGGATCAGCCGCTCCATCACCACGGTGTCCTCGCCACGCTCGATCATCGACATCAGCTCGACGATCGTCGCGTAGTCGGGATTGGCACCGGCGCCGACGTGTCTGCGCAGGACGTCGTCCATCGGCCAGCCGACGACCGCGAACGCGCCGCGCGCGAAGCTTTCCTTCATCGCCGCGACCGTGCGCACGCCCTCCTGCGCGAACGGGATCGCGCGCTCCACCCCGCTGGCGCGCGCCGGCGTCTCGCCCTCGTCGAACGCGACGCGGCGATCGTCGTCGACGTGGATCACCGACAACCTGAATGCCGGGACGAGTTCGACGGCCAGCGGCACCGGCGGGATGCCCGCGAGCACCATCGGGAAGCCGCAGCGGTGCAGCGCCGCCACCAGCTGGCGCCCCTGCGGGGTCGCGGTGGTCGCAGCCGGCACCTCGACCCACAGCGAGTCCAGCGGCTCGACGCGCAGCAGCTCCTCGTCGATCGCCGCATTGCTGCGCACCGCGATCGCGCCGCCGCCCGGGACATGCGCGGACAAGGCCCGGTACAGTGCCGCCAGGTCGGCCGAGCGGTCCGCGAGTTCGACCGTCACCCGCATCGCCAGGGCGTTGCCGCTGCGACCGACGATCGGCTCGTAGCCGATCAGCGCGCCTGCGAGCAGCGACCCTGGCATCGCGGCGCCCCTACAGGAAGTCGAACAGGCTCAGCCGCGCGACCTTCGCGTAGGTGGCCATCGCCGCTTCGAGCGCCGTCTGGTTCTGCTGGAACCGGGTGATCGCCGAGGCGTAGTCGACGTCGACCAGGTCGGAGAGCCGGCCGCTCGCCTCGATCTCGCCGCTCTCGAGCAGCCGCTGGCGCGCGTCGATCGCGCGCAGTTGCTCACCGGCGCGGGTACGCGTGACCAGGACCCGCTCGAGCGCACCGTCGACGCCGTCGAGCGCGCTGCCGATCCCCGCAGTGACCGCGGCGCCGCTGGCGCCCGGGTTCTCGAGCAGCGCGATCGCGTCGTCCAGCGTCTGGAAGATGCTCTGCGACGTACCGGCGGCGGCGAGGTCCATGAACACCGCGCGGCCATCCTGGCTGGTGGTGAACGGCACGTCCGCACCGGTGGCCTGTTCGCCCGCATTGGGGAGCCAGGCGAGCGCGCCCGAATCGGCGAACGGCGCGCGCGTGCTGCCCTGCCCGCCGAACACGTAGCCGCCGGCGCCATCGCGCTGGTTGGCGATCGTGAGCAGTTCGTCGCGGCTCGCGCGCAGCTTCTGCGCGATCAGCGCTCGATCGGTTGCCGACAGCGCACCGTTGCCGGCGGCCACCAGGCCCTCGCGGGCGACCTGCAGCGTCTCGCCGGCGCTCGCCATCGCGTTGTCGGCCTGGCCGAGCATCGTGCGCGCGAAGTCGATCATGCGCCGCTCGATGCCGATCCGGGCGACCTGCGAACGGGCGCGCTCGGCCTGCGCGGCGCCCAGCGGATCGTCGCTCGGCGCGTTGACTCGCTTGCCGGTCGACATCTGCAACTGCGCCTGCGTCAGCGCGGCGCGTCGCTCGTTCATCGCGTCGAGGCTGCGCTCGAAGGCGAACAGCGTGGCGATCCTGTTCATCGCGGGTCCCTCGGTCGTGGTACGCGTCGATCGGCGCTTCAGCGTCCGGTCGCGGCGAGCAGCGAGTCGAACATCGACTGCGCCGCCTGGATCACCTTGGCGGCGGCCTGGTACATCTGCTGGTACTGCATCAGCCGTGCGGCCTCCTCGTCGAGGTTGACGCCCGACTGCTGGGCCTGCGCGGCCTGTGCGTCGAGCTGCAGCCGGGTGGAAACCGCCTGCGCGGCCTTCGCCGACTGCGTCCGCGTCCCCGCATCGGCGAGCATCGCGGCGAACGCATCGTTGAACGTCGCGCCGCCGGCGAGCGGCTGGTCGCCGAGCGCGACCATCGCGCGCGCATTGCGGTTGTCGGCCGCCGGATCGACGGTCGGCACGATCCGGATCTGGTCGCCCGGCTGCGGCGTGCCGCGCAGCGTGAGGCTCCATCCGTTGAACGCGATCGGGCCACCCGGCGTGTAGGCGACCCCCGACGGGCTTCCGGTGCCGATGCCCGACACGTCGAAGGTGCCCGCCGACGTGAAGGTCAGCGTGACCGGCTGCGCGAGGTCGGCGTCGGCGGCGACCACCGAGAGGCGCTCGCCGAGACGTCGCCCGCGTTGCCGGCCGCGCGCTCGACGCTGACCGCGTAGCCGGTCGCCAGCCGCGCGCCCGACGACAGCGTCCGCGCGAACCCGGCAGCCAGCGAGGTGGCACTGTGCAGCGTGAACGTGTCGCCGGCCGCAGGCGTGCCGCCCGACAGGGTGATCGAAAGCCCGTCGACGCTCTGCGGCAGCGACGCGTAGTTGCGCTGCACGCCGTCGGCGCTGCGCGTGACCACGTACTGCGTGCCGTCGTAGCGGATCGAATAGTCGCTCGCGGCGACCTGTGTGCCGTCGACGACGCTGGCCGACAGCATCGCCGAACCGGCGTTGGTCGAGGCCGCGACGACACCCGGTGCGCCCAGCGCGAACATCGGCTCGCCGGCAGCGCCGCCGGAATCGACGCCGAGGGCCTGCTGCTGGTTGTACGCCGAGGCGATGCCCGCCGCGAGCTGCCCGAGCCGCGCGCGGATCGCCTGCAGGTCCTGGTCGCGGAACTGCATCAGCCCGGCGATCGAGCCGCCGCCCAGGGTGTCCGCGTTCATCGGCAGGTGCGTCGCGCCCGACACCATGACGACGCGCTGGCGGGTCGGGTCGAGCGGATCGGGCTCGGCGACCAGGGTCGACGCGCGGCCGCCGACGACCAGCCCCTCGCCCCCCGCGGCGAAAACACTGACGGTGCCGTCGGGCTGCGTGTAGGCCGTCGTCTTCAGGTAGCCGTTGATCTCGCGCAGGGCCTGGTCGCGCTCGTCGAGCAGGTCGTTCGGCGGCTGCCCCGTTCCGGCGCTGGCCGCGATGCGCTCGTTCAGCCGCGCCATCCGGGCGAGCAGGTCGTTGACCGTCGTGACCGCCTGTCCGATCCGCTCGTCGGCATCCTGCCCGAACTGGCTCAGTCGGCCGTCGACCGCCTGCACGCGCGACGCCAGCGCGTCGGCACGCGCCAGCACCGCCTGCCGCGCGCTCGCGTCGAACGGCCGGTTCGCGAGGTCGGCGAGCGCCGCAGCGAAGTCGTCGATCGCCACGCCAATGCCGTTGTCGGTGTCGGCGAGCAGGTTGTCGACGCGCCCGAGTTGCTCGGCGCGCGCCGAGTCGGCCGACGCGGCGGCAATCGACGCGGAAACCTCGGCCGCGACGAACTGGTCGTAGCGGCGCTGCACGGTCACCACGTCGACACCGAACCCGAGGAAGCCGCCGCCGGTGTACTGGCCACCCGCGGTGGCGAGCACGACATCCTGGCGGCTGTAGCCGGGCGTGTTCGCGTTGGCGATGTTGTGGCCGGTGGTCTGCAGCTGCGCGTAGGCCGCTAGCAGCGCACTCTGGCCGACGCCGAGCAGTCCGGACATCGCATCGCTCCCGTCAGGTCGTCAGACGCCCGAGCATCAGCGTCCGGTTGATCGTGCGCTCGAGCTTCTCGCCGTAGCGCGGATCGGTGGCGTAGCCGGCGCGCTGCATGCCGCTCGCATATCCCGAGACCGACTGCCCGGCGCGCAGCACCGGGGCGTAGCGCGCGTTGCCGGCCATCAGTGCGGCCCAGTCGCGGAACGCCTCCTCGTACGACCCGTAGGCGCGGAACCGCTCGACGCTGCGCTGCGGCTTGCCGTCGACGTACTCGGTCGTGGCGACGTCGACCGTCGCGCCCTTCCAGCCGCTGCCGGCCTTGATGCCGAACAGGTTGTGCGCGCTGCGCCCGTCGGGGTGGCGGATCTCCTGCCGGCCCCATCCCGACTCCAGCGCCGCCTGCCCGACCACGTAGGCTGCCGGCACGCCGGAACTGCGCTGCGCAGCCAGCGCGTGCGGCCACATGCGTTCGACGAACGCGGCCTGCGAGCCGTCGAGCCGCTGCGACAGCGATGCCTTCAGCTTCTCGGCCGCCTGCGGATCGAGCGACGGCGACGGCCGCGGCGGCAGCGATTGCATCCGGGTCGGCGGCGTGCCGGGCGACACCTGCGCGCCCGCGCCGGCGGGCGCCAGCTGGCGCGAGAGCTGCCGCGCGATCATCTCGGCGAGCCCGCCGGGCTGGCCGGCCAGCGATTGCGACAGCTGCTGGTCGAGCATGCCGACGTAAGTGTCGTGGCCGGTCCCGCCGAACATCCCGGACTTCGGCATCGCGTCGCGCATGCTCTTGAGCAATTGCTGCATGAACAGCGCCTCGAACTGGCCGGCGGCCTGGCGCAGCGCCGCACGCGGATCGGCGGACGCGTCGCGGCGCAGCCCGTCCAGCGCTCGCGCGTCGAGGGCCAGTCCCTGCGCCGGTATCGCCGGCAGCGCCATCAGATGATCTCCAGCTCCGCTCTCAGGCTGCCGGCGGCCTTCAGCGCCTGCAGGATCGCGATCAGATCCTGCGCGGTCGCGCCGAGGCTGTTCAGCGCCTTGACGACGTCGGCCAGCCTGGCCGACCCCTCCAGCATCATCAGCGAGCCACCGTCCTGGCGGATCGTGATATCGGCCTTTTCGGCCACGACGGTCGTACCTTGAGCGAACGCGTTCGGCTGGCTGACGACCGGCGTGGTCTGGACTGTGACCGCGAGGTTGCCGTGCGCGACCGCGCTGGGCGCCAGCGTCACCGACTGGTTCATCACCACCGAGCCGGTGCGCGCGTTGACGATCACTTTCGCGACCGGCTGCGGCAGCCGCACCTCGAGGTTCTCGAGTTCGGCGAGGAACGGCACCCGCAGCGTCGGGTCCGCGGGAAGCTGGACGCGGATCACCCGCGCGTCGAGCGGCTCGGCGACCGTCGCCGCCCCCTGCCCGGGCAGCGCGCGCGCGTTGATCGCGTCGGCCACGCGCCGCGCCGTGCCGAAGTCGGTGTCGTTCAGCTCGATATGGATCATGTCGGCGGCGAGCGTGTGGTTGGGCACCACCCGCTCGACGGTGGCGCCGCCCGGAACCCGGCCGGCGCTCAGATGGTTGATCTGAACCTTGCTGCCGGCCGCCGAGGCACCCGCGCCGCCGACGACGAGATTGCCCTGCGCCATCGCGTAGACCTGTCCGTCGGCGCCGCGCAGCGGCGTGAGCAGCAGCGTGCCGCCGCGCAGGCTCTTGGCATTGCCCAGCGACGAGACCGTCACGTCGATCAGCTGCCCGGATTGCGCGAACGGCGGCAGCTGCGCGGTCACCATCACCGCCGCGGCATTGCGCAGCTGTGGCGTGATCCCGGGCGGCAGCTGCACCCCCAGTTGCGACAGCATCGACTGCAGGCTCTGGACGGTGAACGGCGCCTGCGTCGTCTGGTCGCCGCTGCCGTCGAGCCCGACGACGAGACCGTAGCCGATCAGCTGGTTCGGGCGCACCCCCTGGATGCTCGCGAGCTCCTTGATGCGCTCGGCCATCGCCGGCGCGCAGGCGCCGGCCGCGAGCGCGAGCACGAGCAGCGCGCGCAGGATTCGTCGGGTCGTCTTCATTTCGTCACCCGTTGCCGCTCAGATCGGCAGGAAGCTGAGGAAGAAGCGCGCCAGCCAGCCAACGGTCTGCGCGCTGTCGATGTCGCCGCGGCCGCGCACCTCGAGCCGGGCGTCGGCGACCTGCGTCGAGCTCACGATGTTGCCCGGCAGGACGGTGGCGGGGTTCACCACGCCCGAGAAGCGCAGCGCCTCGACGTTCTGGTTGATGCCCACCTGCTTCTCTCCGGTGACCACGAGGTTGCCGTTGGGCAGGACCTCGACGACCGTGACCGTGATCGTGCCGGTGAACAGGTTCTCGGAACCGGTCGCGCCCTTGCCCTCGAACGTGTTGTTCGACTCGCCGGCGACGCCGAGCCTGGGCATCAGGCTCGAGGTCTTCGGCACGAACGGCAGCTGCGAGATCGAGCCGTCGACGCTGCCCTTCCTGTCGACGCTGCTGTTCGAGCTGCTGCGCGCGGTCGTCTTCTCCTGGATCTGGATCGTCAGCAGGTCGCCGACGAGCCGGGCGCGCCGGTCCTCGAACAGGCCGCGATGACTGGACGGGTGGTAGATCGCGCCGTTGGCCAGCGGCGCGCGCGCGGCGGCGGCCGCTGCGGCGGTGGCGGTCGTCGGCTCGGGTCGCACCGTGGTCGGCTCGAGCACCGCCACGCGCGGCGTGGTCGCGAAGCACCCGGACAGCGCGGCGCCGGCGAGCAGCGCGAGCAGCAGCCGAAGGGGGGTCGGAACGCGCATCCCCGCCTCCGTCACAGCTGCGACAGCCGGGCCAGCATCTGGTCCGATGTCTGGATCGCCTTCGAGTTGATCTCGTAGGCGCGCTGCGTCTGGATCATCGCGACCAGCTCCTCGACCACGTTGACGTTGGAGGTCTCGACGTAGCCCTGGTTCAGGATGCCGGCGCCGTTGCTGCCGGGCGTGCCGACGGTCGGCGCGCCCGAGGCGGCGGTTTCGGTGAACAGGTTCTGGCCGCGCGGATCGAGGCCGGCCGGATTGACGAAGGTCGTGAGCTGCACCTGCCCGACCTGCGTCGGGTTCGGCTGGCCGGCCTGCATCACCGACACGACGCCGTCGGCGCCGATCGTGACGCTGGTCGCGTTCGGGGGGATCACGATCGGCGGCGACATCGGCATGCCGTTGGAGGTGACCAGCTGCCCGGTCGCATCGACGCGAAACGAGCCATCGCGCGTGTACGCGATGCTGCCGTCGGGCATCTGCACGCTGAAGAACCCGTTGCCGTTGATCGCCATGTCGAAGGTGTTGTCGGTCTTCTGCAGGTTGCCCTGGGTGAACAGCCGCGCGGTGGCGACGGTGCGCACCCCGGTGCCGAGCTGCAGGCCGGTCGGCAGCACGTTCTGCTGCGTCTCCTGGCCGCCGGCCTGTCGAAGGTTCTGGTACAGCAGGTCCTCGAACACCGCGTGCGAGCGCTTGTAGCCGTTGGTCGCGACGTTGGCGAGGTTGTGCGAGATCGTGTCGAGCTGCGTCTGCTGCGCGTCGAGCCCGGTCTTGGCGATCCACAGCGATCGGATCATGGCGGCACCTATCCCTTCAGCGTCAGCAGCTGCGCTGCCTTCTGTTCGTTGGTTTCAGCGGTCTGCATCAGCCGGGTCTGCAGCTCGAACTGGCGCGCCAGCGCGATCATCCCGACCATCGCCTCGACCACGTTGACGTTGCTGCCCTCGACTGCGCCCGCGGCCACGCGCACCGCGGGATCCGATGGCGCGGGCTCGCCGTCGACGCTGCGCACCAGGCCGTCGGCCCCCTTGCGAAGCGCCTCGGGCGGCGGCTTGACCAGCTTCAGGCGCCCGACCTCGAACGGCGGCTGGCCGGCCAGCTTCGCGCTGACGGTGCCGTCGCCGCCGATCGCCACCTCGGCGTTGGGCGGGATCGTGAGCGGGCCGCCGTCGCCGAGCACGAGCTGGCCGCGCCGCGTCTGCAGCGTGCCGTCGGCGCCGATCTCGAACGAGCCCTCGCGCGTGTAGGCCTCGCCGCCATCGGCGGGTTGCACCGCGAACCAGCCCTCGCCGCGCACCGCGACGTCGAGCGCGCGGCCGGTCTCGCGGATCGGCCCCGACTTCGGGTCGAAGCCGGCGCTCGCCTCCAGCGCCCAGACGCGGGTCGTGGCGGTGCCGTCCTGCCTTCCCGGAACCGCGCGAAACGCCATCAGGTCGGCGCGGAAGCCATCGGTCGACGCGTTGGCCAGGTTGTGCGCGAGCGCGTCCTGGCGCTGCATCAGCGCCTTGGCCCCGCTCATCGACAGGTAGATCATCCGGTCCATGCTTGCTCCGTGCGGGCGCCGCGCGCAGCGGCCTCGCTGCGCTCGCGGCCTGGCCCGATCAACGCAGGTTGACGATCGTCTGCATGATCTGGTCCTGCGTGCGGATCGTCTGCGCGTTCGCCTGGTAGATGCGCTGCGCGGTGATCATGTTCACCAGCTCGGCGGTCAGGTCGACGTTCGACTGCTCGAGCGCGCCCGACTGGATGACGCCCAGGCTGCCGGCGCCCGGCGAGCCGGCCATCGGCACGCCCGAATCCGCGGTCTCGGCCCACTGGTTGCCGCCCAGCGACTGCAGGCCCTGCGGATTGGTGAAGTTGACCAGCACCACCCGGCCCTGCGCGAGCGTCTGTCCGTTCGTGTAGCGCGACAGCACCGTGCCGTCGGACGCGACCGAGAAGCCGGTCAGCCGGCCGGCGGCGTAGCCGGTCTGCGACAGCTCCGACACCGAGAACGCCGAACCGAACTGGGTGAGCCGCGACAGGTCGATCGGCACCGGCAGGTTGCCGCCGACCGCTGCCGGGACCGGCACGTTGGCCGTCACCGAAGTGGGCGACGCAGCCGCGAGCCGGCCATCGGCGCCGAACGAGAAGCTGCCGAGCGCGCAGGCGCCGAGCTGCGTGCCGTCGGCCGCCGCGTAGACGTCCCAGTTGTTGTCCGAAACCTTGCGGAAGTAGACGGCCACCGTGTGCGCGGCGCCCTGCGAGTCGTACACCGCCAGCGAGGTCGCGCCGTTGTAGCTGCTCGCGTCCGACAGGCTGAACGGCGTCGTCGGCGCGGTGGCGCCGGCATCGAGGTTGGCGCCGATCGCGCCCGCGTCGGTGGCGCGCGGCGCGACGTCGCCGGTCTGCAACCTCAGCTCGGTGGGTACGCCGACGTTGACCACGCCGTTGGCGTCGGCCGGGAAGCCGGTCAGCCGGCCGCCCTGCGCGTTGACGATGTAGCCGTCCTTGTCGAGCTGGAACTGGCCGTTGCGCGTGTAGGTGAGCTCGCCGTCGTTCGACATCCGGAAGAAGCCGCGGCCGTTGATCGCCATGTCGAGCGCGCTGTTGGTCGTGCTGATGTCGCCCTGCGTGAACTGCTGGGTGACGTCGGCGACGGTCACGCCGATGCCGTTGAATCCGCTGCCGCCGGCGCCGTAGAGCGAGGTCGCGTACACGTCGGCGAACTCGGCGCGCGAGGACTTCGCGCCGACCGTGTTGGCGTTGGCGACGTTGTTGCCGATGACGTCGAGATTGCGGGACGCGGCGTTCAGGCCGCTGAGACCCTGCTGGAAGGACATGTTGCGCTCCTGTCGAAAAGAGGGTTCGGGTCGGGGAAGTCGCTGATCGGAGGTGGAGTCGCGGGCCGCGCCGCTGTCAGAGCACCGCGCGGATCGCCGACGCCGGCTGCGCGGCACGGCCGCCCAGTTCGACGCGGGCGCCGTCGCTCGCCTGCGAGACGGCGGTCACGCGCGCCGGCGCGAGTACCTCGACGGCCAGTGCGGCGCCGTCGTAGCCCAGCGCCGACGCGCGCAGCCGGTAGGTGCCGGCCGCGGCGCTCGAGCCGTCGGTTCCGACGCCGTTCCATTCGAACATGCCGACGCCGGCCTGCGCGTTGGTAGCCTCGTGCGTGAAGACGACCCGGCCCGCCGTGTCGACCAGCTCGACGCGCACTGCCTTCGCCGCAGCCGGCAGCTGGAAGCCCAGCCGCAGCGGCGACGCCGCCGAGGCGGCCGGATCGGCGCCCGACGCCGCGGAGGCGGAGCCCGGCCAGTCGACCGCATCGGCGGCGACCAGCACCTGGCGGCCGAGCAGGCCGACCGCCGAGACCGGCGAGACCGTGCCCGATGCGGCGGCCATCTTCGATACCGACGCGTTCAGTTGCTCGATGCCGCGCACCGTGTTGATCTGCGCGAGCTGGCTCGTCACCTGCGCGTTGTCCAGCGGATTGAGCGGGTCCTGGTTGCGCATCTGCGCGACCAGAAGCTTCAGGAAGCGGTCCTCGGTGCCGGCGGCCGAGTCGGTCGCGGCAGCGCCCGAAGGCGCGCTCGTGGCGCCGGCCGCAGCCGCGGAAGCCGCGGCCCTGGAAGTGTCGATGGTGGCCACGCGCCGAGTCCCCCCTTCACTGACCCAGCTGCAGCGTCCTGGCGAGCAGCTGCTGGGTCGTGTTCATCACTTCGATGTTGTTCTGGTACGAACGCGAGGCGGAGATCATGTTCACCATCTCCTCGATCACGTTGACGTTGCTCTGCGTCACGTAGCCATCGGCATCGGCCATCGGATTCTTCGGGTCGTGGATGCGCTTGCCCGGCGCGGTGTCCTCGACCACGTTGCTCACCCGCACGCCGGGCATGGCCGGGCTCGCGCCCGCCGCCGGTTCGGACTGGAAGACCACCTGCCGCGCCTTGTACGACTGCCCGTCGGGGCCCGCCACGCTGTCGGCATTGGCCAGGTTCGACGCCACCACGTTCAGGCGCTGGCTCTGCGCCGACACGGCGCTGCCCGAGATGCCGAGGATGTTCAGGAGGGACATGGCCGATTCCTTGTCGGGGTCGCTCGATCCGGGGTCGCTCAGTCGCCGCGGATGGCGCTGACGAGGTTGCGCACGCTGCCGTTGATGAAGCGCAGCGTCGCCTCGTAGCGCAGGGAGTTGTCGGCGAAGTTGGCGCGCTCGCGGTCGAGATCGACGGTATTGCCGTCGATCGACGCCTGCTGCGGCAGCCGGAAGCCGAGCGTCGGGGTGGCGGGAGCACCGGGCGCGGCCGGCGCCCCGCCCGCCGGCGCCAGCGGCAGTCGCGGTGCCACGGGACCGGCGCCGCGCGGCGCCTCGGGGCCGGCTGCCTCGCGCAACGCACGTGCGAAGTCGAAGTCGCGGGCCTTGTAGTTCGGGGTATCGGCGTTGGCGATGTTCGACGCCAGCACTTCCTGGCGCTGCGCGCGCAGCGCGAGTGCCTCGCCCTGGAACTTCAGCGTTGTCGTGAGCCGGTCGAGCATCGGGGCCTCCAGTTCTTGCCGTTGCTGCCGATTATTCAGGGAGGCCGCCCCGCGCATCGGCGGAAAAGCGCGGCTTTTTCCCCGCATCTCCGCGGGTGTCGGCGTTCGCCGCGCGAATACGCTGCAGGCATCGGGAGCGCATCGACCTGGGTCGCCGCCTCCCTGGACCCGTATCGCTTGCCTGGAGAACGCCGATGCCGCACGACGAGCCTGCCCCGAAGCGGTCCGCGCCGACGCGTCGCGTCGGGGCCGCTGCGATCGCTGCCGCGATGCTCGTGGCGGCCGGTGCCGCGGTAGCCGCGCCCGGACCCGCCGACGAACCCGACGCCGCCGACCTGCAGCGCTGGGTCGAGGCATCGGCCACCGCGGCGTGGACCGAAGGCCAGGGCGACGCGGACGGCCGCGACGCCGCATCGAAGGCGGCACCGATCCGGGTCGAGGTCCGGGTCGGCAGCCTGGGCAGCCGGCCGAAACTTCCGGCCTGCGCCCGCTTCGAGCCGTTCCTCCCGCCGAACGCCCGACTGTGGGGTCCGAGCCACATCGGGGTGCGCTGTGTCGCGGGCGGCTCGTGGACGATGATGGTGCCCGTGACCGTTTCGGTCTACGGCCCGGCGCTGGTAGCCGACCGGCCGCTGGCGGCCGGCAGCGCCGCCGACGTCGACTCGTTCCGGATCGATCAGGTCGACCTGACGGCCACGCGCGGCGCGCCGGTAGCCGACCCGGCGCAGCTGTCCGGGCGAACGCTGGCCCGGTCGCTGCGAGCCGGTGAACCGCTGCGGGCGCAGGATCTGCGGGTGCTGCAGACCGTGGCCGCCGGCGATCCGGTCCGGATCCGGCTGCTCGGCCAGGGGTTCACGGTCTCGTCCGACGGATTTGCGCTGGCCGGGGCCGGCGAAGGCCAGTCGCTGCGCGTGCGCACCAGTGCCGGCCGGATGCTGGTCGGGACGGTCCGCGACCGCATCGTCGAGGTCAAGCTGTGAAAAGCACCGTCGGGATGCCGCTTTTCCCCGCTCAAGTTCCCCCCCGCGATGCCGAATAATCAGGCATTCGAACCGCGGGCCATCGGCCCGCAGGGGACATCGCCATGAAGATCGACAAGCCGGTCGAGATCCAGCCCACCCAGGACGCCGCGCTGCGCGCCGGACAGCCGGCGGGCGCCGCTCGTCCGGCGGCCCGCGCCGGCGCCCAGGGGCGCGCAGGCGGCGCCGCCGACTCGGTCAGCCTCTCGGCGGCCTCGCGGGGCCTGGCGGCCGACCTCGCCACCGACGGCGTCGAGGTAAGGCACGACAAGGTCGCCGAAGTGCGCGAAGCCATCCGTGAAGGGCGCTTCGACGTGAGCGCCCAGGTGGTCGCGGACAAGATGATCACGCAGGCGGCCGAACTGCTCGAAACCCTCACCGTGCCCAAGCGATGACGGACGCGCGCGACGGTACCGCCGAGGCCGACTGGCTCAGCCACGGCGCGGCGCTGCTCGATGCGCAGCGCAAGGCGATGGTCGCCGGCAACCTCGACGAACTGGCGACGGTCAACGCCGCCCTGGCCGACTGGATTTCGCGGTCGCGCCGCCCCTTCGCAGCCGCCGGCCACGCGCCGGCTGCGCGCGCCGACGCGGCCCGGATGCACAGCACACTGCGCGCCAATGCCGCGGTCGCGCAACGCGCGGCGGCGGCGGCGCAGCGTGGACTCTCGGCGCTGCTGGCGCCCTCCGATCCGGTTTACGAAGCAGACGGGCGGAAATCCCCGGCAACCCGCCGCGGCAGATCGACATCGGCCTGACGGCGGGCGGCAACCGGCCGGACGCGGGCCGACCCCGGCACGAGATCGGCTCGTACCAGTACGCAGTGCCCCCAGAGGCGCTTCAGGTCCAGCCCGCGAGCTGCGCGCGCAGCCTTGCCACCGCCTGGCTGTGGATCTGCGAGATCCGCGACTCGGTGACGCCGAGCACCGCGCCGATCTCTTTCAGGTTCATTTCCTGCTCGTAGTACATGCCCATCACGAGGCGCTCGCGTTCGGGCAGGCGCTCGATCGCGTCGATCAGCGCATGCCGGAAGCGCGAGTCGCCGAGGATGGCCGACGGATCGGGCGCGCCTGCCGGAACGTTGCGGTCCAGGAAGCCTTCCTCGCCGTCTTCGTCTCCGAAGTCGTCGAGGTGAACCAGTTGCGCGCCTCGCGCGTCGGCGAGCATCTGCTGGTATTCGCGAAGGCCCACGCCCAACTCGGCCGCGATCTCGGCCTCGCCCGGAGCGCGCCGCAGTCTCTGCTCGGCGGCGCGGATCGCTCGCTCGATGGCGCGCTGGTTGCGCCGAACCGAGCGCGGCAGCCAGTCGGCGCTACGCAGTTCGTCGAGCATCGCTCCGCGGACGCGCTGCATCGCGAAGGTCTCGAACTGCGCGCCCTGGCCAGCCTCGAATCGTGTCATCGCGTCGAAGAGCCCGATCATCCCGGCCTGGGCGAGGTCGTCGAGCTCGACGTTGGCCGGCAGCTTCGCGGCCAGCTGGCTTGCAGCGCGCCGCACCATCGGGCCGTAACGCTCGATCGCAGCCTCGCGGTCCAGCGTTCCCTGAGCGGTGTACATGGCCAAAGCCTCTGCGTTGCTCAATTCGGCACCGCCGCATGCGCGACGTCGAGCGGGCGCGCCCAGTCGATCGCCGCAGCAGCGAGGCGATCCCAGGCGTGCAGGTCCTGCTCGCCGCTCGGCAGCACGCCGCCGAACTCGACGGCGGCGCCGAGGAATCGGGCGGCAGTCTCCGACAACCTGCGATGCGCCGCCAGGATTGCCTGGCTCGATCGCGCGTCGCGAAATGCGGCGACGAAACGGGTCATCCCGTGCGCCAGCCTCACCGCCTTGAGCTGCGCATACAGCCGCGCGAGCGACGCGGCATCGCCGGGTGCGATCAGCACCATCCGGTCGGTCAGCGCAGCGGCGACGTCGGCGAGTCGCAACGGGTCGGCGATCACGAGTGCGATGTCGGCATCGGAGCCGCACTGCAGCGCGTGCTCGCGCAGCGAGCGGGCCAGCGCCGCGAGATCGCGCGAATCGGCGTCCGGATCCAGCAACCGGTGCGCCTCGACGCGGGCGATCGCAGCGCGGCGCGAGGCATGACGGCTGCGACTGCCGCACGCGCCCGGTCCGGCGTCGTCGCCGAGCAGGTCGATCACCATCGGGCGCCGCCCCGCGCGCTGCAGCGCGTGCGCCAGCGCAGTCGCGCCATCACGGTCGCGCGGGTCGGCGCTGGTGCAGCCAAGCCCGAGGAACAGCATTGGCCGCGCCTCGAACAGGCCGCGCAGGCCCGCAGCCTGGTCCCGGCCCGAGTCAAACACCGCGTACCTCCGCGAACGCACTCGCAGCGCGCGCCGGGGCCGGGCGCGCCGCCATCAGCATGGCGAGTTCGGCCTCGTCGAAACTGAACGCCGTCGGCTTCGCGGACTGGGCGCAAGCCAGTGCGCGGTCGACCAGCGCACCGGCATCGGGCCGGTGCCAGTCTTCGGGAACGCGCTGGCCGTTGGCCACGCCCTGCAACTCGAGACGCCGGCGGATCAGGCAGTCGAGCGCCCCGCCCAGCTGGACCGTCTCGTCGACCTTCGACAGCACCACTCCCGCCGCCTGGTGAGCCTGGTAGGCACTGGCGACCTCGTCGATGGCCTCGGCCTGCATCGCCGCGTTGACGACGAGCACCTTTCGCACCTGCGTCGTCGACAGGGCCGCGAGCAGTTCGCCGACGCGGGGATCGCGCTGGCCGACCCCGGCCGTGTCGATCAGCACGAGCTTGCGGTTCATGAAGAGCTGCAGGAAGTCGGCCAGCCCGGCGACGTCGTGCGCGACGTGGACCGGGACGCCGATCAGCCGCCCGAAAGTGCGCAGCTGGTCCTGGGCTCCGATCCGGTAGACGTCGGCGGTGATCAGCCCGACCGACTGGGCGCCGTACTTGAGTGCGAACTGCGCTGCGATCTTGGCGGCCGTCGTCGTCTTGCCGACGCCGGTCGGCCCCAGCAGCGCGAACACGCCGCCGGCGTCGAAGATGGTCCGCTCGGGGGCCGCTGCGCGAAGATTGCGCCGCAACGCCTCGCGCAGCCAGCGCTGCGCCTCGGCGTCGCCGAAGTCGGCAGGCAGGTGGCCGACCAGCGTGCGCGACAGCGAGGCGGAGAAACCGGCCTGCAGCAGCAGTCGCAGCATGCGCGCCTGGGCCGGTCGCCGGCGCACACCCTCGAACCAGTTCATCGATTCGATCTGGTCGGAGAGCAGGCCGCGCATCGCGCGCATTTCCGCCATCAGCGCGCCGGTGCCCGCCGGTTCGTCGGCGACGGCGGCGGCGGGGTGCGTCCGCGCGAACGATTCGCCTGGCATCGCCGACGGCATCTGCAACGTCATCGTGTGCGGCGTCGCCGCGGCCGCAGTCGCCGCCCGGGTCGCCCGTGGCACCTGCG
>JAXMFB010000012.1:0-133081 GCA_046347945.1 Burkholderiaceae bacterium | reverse complement strand
GCTCGTCGTGGCCGCGGTGCCGGCCACGGCGCACGAGGATCTCGCGCGGGCGCTCGCTCCCCACCTTCGCGACGGCCAGGTGGTCTGCCTGCCTCCCGGAACGTTCGGCAGCTATCTGATCGCGCGACGCGTCAGGGAGCATGGCTGCACGGCCCGGGTCGCTTTCGCGGAAACCGGCACGCTGCCCTACCTCGCACGCAAGCTGGGGCCCTCGCGCATTCGCGTGTCGGCGACCGCCACCCACCTGCCTACCGGCGTGTTCCCGGCCTCGGATACGCAGCGGGCGCTGTCGGTCATCCGCCAGGCCTACCCGTGCGCGCATCCGGTCGAGGACGCACTGTCGGCGGCGCTGCTGAACGCGGGACCGATCATCCATCCGCCGCTGATCCTCCTGAACGCGGGCCCGCTGAATCGATCGCGCGACTTCGACATCCACAACGAAGGCACGCAGCCGGTCGTGCGAAGCCTGGCAGACCGCCTCGACCGGGAACGGATCGCAACGCGCGAGGCGCTGGGCTACCGCTCGAAGCACTATCCGCTGCGCGACCACTACGAGGGACGCGACTGGATGTACGGCCCGCGGTCGCGCTCCAGCCTGGTCGAGAGCGGCGACTGGCGCGAACCCGTCGACCTCTTCTCGCATCGCTACATGCGCGAGGACGTCGCGCTGGGGCTGGCGTTGCTGGTCTCCGTCGCCGACTGGGCCGCGTGCGACGTCCCCGTCGCACGCGCGCTGCTCGAGATCGCCGGCGCCCTCTGCGACGAGCGCTTCGAAGACGGCGAAAGATCGCTGCGCCGCCTGGGGCTCGACCGGCACAGCCGCGAGCAGATGAGCCGGTTGCTGCAGCACGGCTTCGCATAGAGGCAGACCCGTCATGCCTGCATTGATCGGACTGATCGGCGCGGGGCGAATGGGGCGCGGAATCGCGCAGGCGTTCGCGTTCGCCGGACACGAAGCGATCCTGATCGACATCAAGCGGCGTTCGGCCGAACAGGTCGAGGCGTTGCGGCGCGAGTGCCTCGCGGAAATCGACGCGGGCGTGTCGATGATGGCCCGCCTCGGAGCGATCGCCGATTCGGGCACGAAGCAGGTGGTCGAGCGCGCGCGGTTCGCGGGCTGGGCCGACGCGCCCGAGGCGCTCGGCCGTTGCGACGTGTTGTTCGAATGCGTGCCCGAAACCGTCGAAGCGAAGCGCTCGGCATTCGCTGCCGCCTGTCCCGACATCCGCGACGACGCGGTGATCGCCTCGACCACCTCGACGATTCTCTCGTCCGAGCTGGCCGCGCTGGTGAGCCGGCCCGAGCGCTTCCTGAACGCGCACTGGCTCAACCCGGCGTTCCTGGTGCCCGTGGTCGAGCTGTCGCCGCACGCCACCACCAGTCCGCAAGCGCTGCAGGCGCTGGAATCGATCCTGCGCGGCATCGGCAAGCGGCCGGTCCGGTGCGCGGCCTCGCCCGGCTACATCGTGCCGCGACTGCAGTCGCTGATCCTGAACGAAGCGGCGCGAATGGTCGAAGAGGGTGTCGCCTCGCCGGCGCAGATCGACGAGGCGATCCGGTTCGGGTTCGGCTTCCGCTATGCGACGATGGGCGCGCTCGAGTTCATCGATTTCGGCGGACTCGACATCCTCTATCACGCGAACCGCTATCTCGAGGGCGCGCTGGGCGAGCGCTACCGCCTGGCCCCGGTCGTCGAGCGCTACATGTCCGAGGGCCGCCTCGGCGTACGCAGCGGCCGCGGGTTCTACACCTACGGCGAGCGCGATCTCGCCGACTACCGGTTCGAGATCTGCCGGCGCCAGTTCCGGCTTCTCGAGCAGCTCGGCGCCGCGCCCCGGCCCGACACCGCCCTGCACCCACCCGGCTCGGCCGCAACGCCGGGGCCGACGACCCCGCAGCCCGACGGGCTGCCTTCAACCGGAGCATGAAGCCATGAAATCATCGATCTTCCGGCTGCTCGCGGCCGCGGCGCTGTCGCTGGTCTCGGTTGCCGCGCCTGCGCAGGACGCACCCGGCAAGCCGATCCGCATCGTGGTGCCGTTTCCTCCCGGCGGGATCGCCGATGGCCTCGCGCGAGGACTGGCCGAGCGCCTGTCGAAGAACATGCGCCAGACGGTGGTCGTCGACAATCGTCCCGGCGGCAACACGATCATCGCAGCCGAGGCGGTGAGCGCCGCGGCGCCGGACGGCCATACCTTCATGATGGCGACCGACGCGACGCTGTCGGTCCTGCCGCTGCTCTACAGCAAGCTGCCGTTCGATCCCGCGGCGCTGGTTCCCGTGAGCGTGGTCGCGCACACCATGGAATTCCTGGTGGTGACCGCGAGCGTGCCGGCCAACGACGTGGCCGGGCTGGTGCGCCTGGCCAGGGAAAGGCCGGGCACGCTCACCTACGGTTCGCAAGGGCTGGGCAGCAACGGCCACCTGGCGGGGGCAACCTTCGCCCGCATGGCCGGCGTCGAGCTGACGCACGTTCCGTACAAGGGCCTGATCGACGTGGTCAATGCGATGCTCGGCGATCATACCCAGCTCGTGTTCGCGGGCGTGCTCCTGATGCTGCTCCTTTGTCCGGGCCGGCAAGCTCAGGCCGCTGGCGGTGCTGGACACGAAGCGCTCGCCGCTGTTTCGACGTCCCGACGATCGCGCAAGCCGGGTTCCCGCAGCTCGAATCGATGGCCTGTTCGGGCTCGTCGCGCCGGCTGCACACGCCGAAGGCCATCGTCGACAAGCTGGCCGCCGAAGTACGCCGCGTCGTCGACGATGCCGAGTTCCGGCAGAAGTACATCACCGATGTCGGGCTGGTGCCGGTCGGCAGCGGTCCGTCGGAATTCGGATCGTTCCTCGCCAGGGATCGCGAGAAGTACGTCGTGCAAGGGCCTGCAGCGCCGGCGTCAGGCTCGATTGATATGTGGCCCTGCATGCCAACATGTGCGAGCGTGTTGGCGTGGCGAGCCTCGGGCTGTGGGCCGCAGCCTATGGAAGGGCACCGCGCCCGACCGGCGAAACCGTGCCCGGCGCGATCTCGAGCGGGACACATGGAAGCTCATCCGCGCGGATGCGGAGCGACGCAGAGGCGACGTTTTTCCGGGCGGATGAACTTCCGTAGCCCGCTCGGATCGCGCCGGGGGGAGCGGAAAGTGCTTGCGACCTAAATAGTTTAAGCCTAAACTATCTGCCATCTAGTGGACTGTAACGATTGAATCGGGAGTAATTCGACGCGATGGATCGAAGTACTTCCACTTCACGGGTTTGGCATCCTTGTTGTACTGGCGGATGTATCGCATGAGCTTTCTCTTGAGATCGGGCACGGAGGTGAACACGCCGCGAGCGATCACGTCGCGCTCGATCTTTGCGAACCACAGCTCGACCTGGTTGAGCCAGGACGAGTACGTGGGGGTGAAGTGCAGATGAACGTTCGTGTGCTCGGCCAGGAACTCATCGACCCGCTTGGTCTTGTGCGCCGAGAGGTTGTCGGCGATGACGTGAATCTCTTTGCGGGCGGGTTGGTTTGCGACGAGGTCGGTGAGGAACGCGACGAACTCAGCCGAGGTATGACGCTCGGCGGTCTTGCCCATCACCTCTCCGGTCTTGGTATTGAAAGCCGCGTACAGCGACAGCGTGCCGTGACGGAAGTACTCGAAACCGTGCCGCTCGGCGCGCCCCGGCGAGAGCGGCAGCACCGGGTCCTTGCGATCGAGCGCCTGGATCGCCGTCTTCTCGTCCACGCAGAACACCGCCGCGTGCTGCGGGGGATTGAGGTACAGGCCGATGACGTCGGCAGCCTTGGCCTCGAAGTTCGGATCGTTCGAGGCGATGTAGCCCTCGAGCCGATGCGGCTTCAGGCCGTGCTTGGCCCAGATGCGAGCCACCGTCATGTGCGAGATGCCGCCGCCGAGCTCGGCTGCAAGCTTGCGCGAGGACCACTGCGTCGAGCCGTCGGCAGGCTTGCGCTTGGTCGTCCACGCAAGCACGCGCGCTTCGACCGTCTCGGTCACCTTGTACCGCTCCCGGCCCGCATGGCGCGCAAACAGCCCCGACAGCCGTTCGGCCTCGAAGCGCTTGCTCCAGCGATTGATGTACGAATCGGGGCAATCGAGCTTGGCGCGAATCTCTGCCCACGTGAAGCCATCGGCCAACAGCAATACGACACGGGCGCGTCGCGCCGCATCGGCACGGCCGTTTCTCGCGTTGGATTGCCGCTGCAACTCCATGAGCTCGCTTTCGGTCAGTTTCATCACGCCCTCCTTGGGCATGATGATACTAGCGTTTTAACTGTTACGGTCCACTAGTGGACGGATGGAGTACGGATTCATGTGGCGCCCCCCGCAAAAAATCAAGTGGGAAGACCAAGTCTTTCGGCCAATGGCCCACGCGACGCGGCAGGCCGCTCCCGGTTGTTCAGCCCGCCGCAAGCGGGGCCGTTCAGGCTCGCTACCCGCACCTGGGTTCCCGCGATGGTGCCGTGGCGGGCTACGGACGACGGCTTCGTCACCGACGACAACGTTGACTGCGCGCTTCGCCGCAAGGACGCCCGGGCGCCATCGTGCTCGAAGCCACCGGCATTCGGGACGTGCCGAGCGGCCCGCTGCTGCGGATCGGGCATGATCGATTCGTACCCGGGTTGCGGCGCATCGTCGACGCGGTCAGGCAGGCGAGCGGCGGCGAGACGAAGCTGTTCATCCAGCTGATCGATTTCCCGTCGATCTTCGGCGTCGCCCCGACCCGGCGAAATTCGGCCAGCACCTGCGCATTAGCGATCGGCATCGCTCGGCGCTCGGGCTCCACGGTGCCCCGGAGGAGGCGGTTCGGCAGGCACTGCTCGGCCTCGCGGAGGAGCGCCTCCCGACGTGCTCGATGCACGCGAACTCGAAGCACTGCGGATGGGCGCACGCGAACGCGTGACCGACATGCACCTGCCGCACACTGGGAACGCCGCAGGTACTGCCCGACCTGTTCGCCGGCGCCGCGCGGCGGGCGCGCGAGGCCGGCTTCGACGGCGTCGAGTTGCACTACGCGCACGCGTACACGATGGCTCCTGTTCCTGTCGGCGCTGAATACGCGCGACGACGGCTACGGAGGATCGCGTGAAGAGCGCGTGCGGCTTCCACTCGAGGTGTTCGAGCGGGTCCGCGCAGAGGCCGGTGCCGACTACGGGTCGGCTGCCGCTTCCTGTCCGAGGACTGCATTCCCGGCGTCGTGCAGAACGGTGATGGTGAAGACGCGGCTCATTTCGGCGTCGCTTTCGGCACGCGCAGGGCTGGACTTCGTCTTCGTCGCGCGGCGGAAATTCGAGGATGCCAAGCAACCGGCGGTCGGCTGGTCTGCGTACCCCTACACGGGCCCGAGCGGCCGGCTATCGCATGCCGCACCATGTGTCGGACGAGCGCGGCCTGCTCGACGCAACGTCGAAGCGTCGGCGCAGATCCGCGGAGCGACTGTGCCGCCGGCCTGACGACACCGGTGGTCGTCACCGGCGGCGTCCATGGCTTCGGCCAGGCGAGGAGGAACTGCTCGCCGGCGATCGCGCGACGTGGTCGGCTTCGCGCGCGCCAGCCTCGCCGATCCGGACTGGTTCCTGAAGGTGCGCACGGGTCATGGCGATGCGGTCAACCTGTGCATCTACGCGAACTACTGCGAGGCGCTCGACGCGAGGAGCGACGAGGAAGTCACCTGCCAGCTCTGCATTCGGCCCAACCTCGACGAGCCGGGCCTTCGCAAGACGAAGGACGGCAAGCGCCGGCTGACGCCCGCGCCATGGACCCCGCCGACGGCCTGAACCTCGCACCTCATCCGGAAACCGACGCCATGACTCACGTTGTCCTCGAATCCTGCATCCGCTGCCGCTACACCGACTGCGTCGACGTCTGCCCGGTCGACTGCTTCCGCCAGGGACCGAACATGCTGGTCATCGACCCGGACGAGTGCATCGACTGCGCGGTCTGCATTCCCGAGTGCCCGGTGGAAGCAATCAAGGCCGAAGAAGACGTTCCTGCCGAGCAGCAGTCATTCGTCGCCTTGAACGCGGAACTGGCGAAGAGCTGGGCCGCGATCACCAAGACTCCAGGAACCGCTCGCCGAGGCCGAGCAGTGGAAGGAAGTGCGCGATAAGCTGCAATACCTCGAACGCTGAATCGCCACCGACGACGAAGGAACCGCCTTGGACCAACCGCTCGCCCTCGCCCACGGACTGGCCTTTCAGGACCTGTACTCGCCCGATGGCCTGCTTCGCGTCGATGCGGCGTTCGTCGACGCATTGCGTGCGGCCGACGCGGCGCTCGCGCAGCGGCTCGAGGCGACCTGGTGGCGCACCGCGCCGGCGAGCGCGGCGGCCCGGCACCCGGCCCGTACGACGAAGCGGCGCTGCTGATCGAGCTGGCCCCGCACGTCGACGCGTTCGTCGGCGCGCTGTTCGGCATCGGCGACGCGCTCGCCGGGCTGCGCCGACGGCACCACGAGCTCGACCCGCTCTACGAAGTCAAGACGAAGTTCGTGCGGCGCGAGGCGGCGAAGCTGCGTGCGACCGAGCTCGAGGGCTTCGACGCCGACGCGGCGCTGCGCCAGATCGAAGCGTGGCTCGGCGAGCCGTTCGACGAACTCGCCTTCGCGCGCGCGGTGCTCGGCTGGCAGCGCGAAGAGGCCGACGAAGCCGCCGGGCCGCAACCTCGCGACGCCGCGCGCGCGCGCCTGGCCGTCGCGCTGCGCTACAGCGCCTGGGCCGCGACCACCGGGGCCGGCCGCCGCCGCCACGCCGGCGACGTGCTGTTCGCGCTGCCCGGCAAGACCGACCCGATGCAGCTCATCGGCCACGCGCGCAGCCACGACGAGGACGGCGTGCGCGTGTTCACCATCGATCCCGCGCACCTGCGCCGTCGCGAAGGCTTCGCGCTCACCGACGCCGGGACCGACCTGCGCGGCGCGCTCGACCAGGCCAATTACTGCATCTGGTGCCACGGGCAGCGCAAGGACTCCTGCTCGAAGGGCATCCGCGAGAAGCCGGGTCCCACGGGCGAGGCCGCCTGGAAGCGCTCGCCGTTCGGCGTGAACCTGGCCGGCTGCCCGCTCGAGGAGCGGATCTCCGAGTTCCACCAGCTCAAGACGCAGGGCCACTCGATCGCGGCGCTCGCGACGATCGCGATCGACAACCCGATGATGGCCGCGACCGGCCACCGGATCTGCAACGACTGCATGAAGGCCTGCATCTACCAGAAGCAGACGCCGGTGGACATTCCACAGGCCGAGACGCGCACGCTGAAGGACGTGCTCGAGCTCCCCTGGGGCTTCGAGATCTATTCGCTGCTCACGCGCTGGAACCCGCTGAACCTGCGCCGGCCGCTGCCGAAGCCCGACAGCGGCTACCGCGTGATGGTGGTCGGCATGGGCCCGGCCGGCTTCACGCTCGCGCACCACCTGCTCAACGAAGGACACGGCGTGGTCGGCGTCGACGGCCTGAAGATCGAGCCGCTCGACGAGCACCTGGGCGGCGTGCGCGCAGACGGCACGCGCGTGCCCTTCGAGCCGGTGCACGACGTGCGCGACCTGTACGAGCCGCTCGACGACCGGGTCATGGCGGGCTTCGGCGGCGTGGCCGAGTACGGCATCACGGTGCGCTGGAACAAGAACTTCCTGAAGCTCGTGCGCCTGCTGCTCGAACGCCGCGCGCGCTTCGCGCTGATCGGCGGCGTGCGTTTCGGCAGCACGCTCGCCGTCGACGACGCGTTCGCGCTCGGCTTCGACCACGTTGCGCTGGCGATGGGCGCCGGCAAGCCGACGACGCTGGACATCCCCAACGGCCTCGCGCGCGGCGTGCGCACCGCGAGCGACTTCCTGATGGCGCTGCAGCTCACCGAGCCGCGCGCGCCGACTCGCTGGCCAACATGCAGCTGCGGCTGCCGGTGGTGGTGATCGGCGGCGGTCTCACCGCGATCGACACCGCGACCGAATCGCTCGCCTACTACGCGGTGCAGGTCGAGAAATTCCTCGCGCGGCACGAGGCGCTGGCCGCCCGGCTCGGCGAGTCCGGCGCGCGCGCCGGCTGGCGGGCCGAAGACCTGGCCGTCGCCGACGAGTCCTCGCGCACGGCCGCGCGATCCGCGCCGAACGCGACGCCGCGCGACGCGAGGCGCGCGCCGCGCATCGCGGAATTGCTGCAGCAGTGGGCGGCGCGACGATCGCCTACCGCAAGCGGCTGGTCGACAGCCCGTCGTACACGCTGAACCACGAGGAGGTGGAGAAGGCCCTGGAGGAAGGGATCCGCTTCGCCGAATGCCTTGCCCCGACCCGCATCGACGTCGATGCCCAGGGCGCGGTCGAATCGATTTCGTTCGCACGACAGCTGCGCGACGACGACGGCCCGTGGCGCGACGGCGAGGCCTGGCGCGCGCCCGCGCGCACCGTCTTCATCGCTGCCGGCACGCAGCCGAACACCGTGCTCGCGCGCGAGGACGCGACGCACTTCGAACTCGACGGGCGCTATTTCCGGGCGATCGACCCCGACGGAAAGCCGGTCCGGCCCGCGCGCGGCAACGCCAAGCCCGATACCGCACAGGTGCTGCTCGCGCGCCTCGACGACGGGCGGATGATGTCGTTCTTCGGCGACCTGCATCCGAGCTATTTCGGCAACGTGGTCAAGGCGATGGCCTCGGCGCGCCACGGCTACCCGGTCGTCTGCAGCGTGCTCGAACGTCGGCCGCCGGCGTCGACGGGCGCGTTCGACGCCTTCGCCGCCCGGCTGGACGACCTGTTGCGCGCGCGCGTCGAACGCGTCGAGCGCCTCACCCCGAACATCGTCGAGGTCGTCGTGCGCGCGCCGATGGCCGCGCGCCGCTTCGAGCCCGGCCAGCTCTACCGGCTGCAGAACTTCGAGACGCGGGCGCGGCGGGTCAGCGTCGACGGGCTGCCGACGACGCTCGCGATGGAGGGCCTCGCGCTCACCGGCGCCTGGGTCGACCGCGAGCGCGGACTGGTGTCGACGATCGTGCTCGAGATGGGCGGATCGTCGAACCTGTGCGCCGACCTGCGCCCCGGCGAGCCGGTGGTCCTGATGGGGCCGACCGGTGCGCCCACCGAGATCGAGGCCGGCGAGACGGTCGTGCTCGTCGGCGGCGGCCTGGGCAACGCGGTGCTGTTCTCGATCGGGGCGGCGTTGCGCGCGGCGGGCTCGCGGGTGCTGTACTTCGCCGGCTACAAGAAGCGGATCGACCGCTACAAGGTCGCCGAGATCGAGGCCGCGGCCGACACGATCGTCTGGTGCTGCGACGAGGCCCCCGGCTTCGAGCCCGGCCGGCCGCGGGACCGCAGCGTCGTGGGCAATATCGTCGAGGCGATGGTCGCCTGGGCACGTGGCGAGCTGTCGAACCTGTCGGAACCGGGCGCGCTGCGCCTGCAGGATGCCGACCGGATCATCGCGATCGGCTCCGACCGCATGATGGCCGCCGTCGCCGCCGCGCGCCACGCGCAACTCGCCCCGTACCTGAAGCCGCGCCACCGCGCGCTCGGCTCGATCAACTCGCCGATGCAGTGCATGATGAAAGAGGTGTGCGCGCAATGCCTTCAGCCGCACAAAGACCCCGCCACGGGCGCGGTCACCTACGTCTTTTCGTGCTTCAACCAGGACCAA
This sequence comes from Burkholderiaceae bacterium, assembly GCA_046347945.1. Lineage (GTDB taxonomy): Bacteria > Pseudomonadota > Gammaproteobacteria > Burkholderiales > Burkholderiaceae_E > Zeimonas. The sequence goes on along the minus strand of JAXMFB010000012.1, from coordinate 123,465 downwards.
CCGCTCGACCAGGTCGATTTCCCGGCCCTGGCCGGGCGCCTGGCCCAGAACGCGCTGCAGGAGCGCCAGACGGCCGCGTGGATCGCCCAATGTCGCAATGCGGAATGAACCGCGGGTTTTTCGGCACGTTCGTGCGAAAAGATTTCTTGCGCGCCGCAACACGCTGCGGATAAATTGCATGCAATCGGTGGCCGAACCGGAGCCCGAATGCTTTACGACATCCGCGAAGCCCAGCGCGCCTTCCTGAACCCGCTGTCGCACTGGGCCGACTCGATGAGCCAGCTGTACACGAATCCGTACAGCCCGCTCTCCTACCTGCCGTTCGCCAATCGCGTCTCGGCCGGGCTCGAGCTGATGCACCGCCTCGGCAAGGACTACGAGAAGCCCGAGTTCGGGCTGCGCTCCACGCGCATCGAGGGGCGCGAAGTCACCGTCGTCGAGCGCATCGAGCTGTCGCGGCCGTTCTGCCATCTGCTGAAGTTCGAGCGCCTGCTGCCGGACGCGCTCGCGCACCGCCGCGACGACCCGGCCGTGCTGGTGTTCGCGCCGTTGTCGGGCCATCACGCGACGCTGCTGCGCGACACGGTGCACGCGTTGCTGCCCGACCACACCGTGTACATCACCGACTGGATCGACGCGCGGATGGTGCCGCTCGCCGAGGGCAACTTCCAGCTCGACGACTACGTCGGCTACGCGATCGACTTCATCCGGCATCTCGGCCCGGACGTGCACGTGATGTCGGTGTGCCAGCCGACGGTGCCGGTGCTCGGCGCCATCGCACTGATGTCCTCGCTGGGCGACCCGGCGGTGCCGCGCTCGATGACGATGATGGGCGGGCCGATCGACACGCGGCGCTCGCCGACGCAGGTGAACAACCTCGCCCAGACGCGCAGCTTCGAGTGGTTCGAGCGCACCGTCATCTACCGGGTGCCGGGACGCTATCCCGGCGCCGGGCGGCGCGTGTACCCCGGTTTCCTGCAGCACGCGGGCTTCGTCGCGATGAATCCCGACCGGCACGTCACCTCGCACTGGGACTACTACCTGAGCCTGGTCGAGGGCGACCTGGACGACGCCGAGGTGCATCGCCGCTTCTACGACGAATACAACGCGGTGCTCGACCTGCCGGCCGAGTACTACCTGGACACGATCCGCACCGTGTTCCAGGACCACGCGCTGCCGCTGGGCCGCTGGCACGTCTGGTTCGAGGGCAAGCGCCACCGGGTCGTGCCCGGCGACATCCGCAAGGTGGCGCTGTTCACGATCGAGGGCGAGCTCGACGACATCTCGGGACAGGGGCAGACGCAGGCCGCGCACGACCTGTGCACCGGGCTGCCGAAGTCGATGAAGCGGCACCTGACGGCGCAAGGCGCGGGCCACTACGGGATCTTCAGCGGACGCCGCTGGCGCGAGATCATCTATCCGGAAGTGCGCGACTTCATCGCTTCGAGCCGGCAGCGGTCGAGGTTGCGCGTCGTGGCGTGAACCCGGTCGACGCGATCGACGCGCTGCTGCCGCAGACGCAGTGCACGAAGTGCGGGTTCGCGGGCTGCCGGCCGTACGCCGAGGCGATCGCCGCCGGTGAGGCAACGATCAACCGCTGTCCGCCGGGCGGCGCCGATGGCATCGGCCGCCTCGCGCGGCTGCTCGGACGCGCGCAGTTGCCGCTGGACCCAGCCTGCGGGGTCGAGCAGCCGCGCCGCATCGCGTGGATCGACCCGGCGCTGTGCATCGGCTGCACGAAATGCATCCAGGCTTGTCCGGTCGACGCGATCATCGGCGCACCGCGCCGGATGCACACGGTGATCGACGCGCTGTGCACCGGCTGCGACCTGTGCGTACCGCCCTGCCCGGTGGACTGCATCGACATGCGGGATCTCTCTCGCGAGGCGCCCTGGCGCGACGATGACGCCCGTGCCGCGCGCGCACGCCACGACGCGCGGCGCGAGCGCCTCGCGCGCCGGCACGCCGAGCGCGACCAGCGGCTCGCGCAGCGCGCAGCGCGCAAGCTCGCGGAATTCGACGCGCAGGCCGCCGATGGCGGCGACGATGCCACGCGACGCAAGCGCGCCGTGATCGAGGCCGCGCTTCGGCGCGCGCACGAGCGCGCAGCCGCGCATCGGCTGTCCGGGGTGCCCGTGGACGCCGAGGCAGCCGAAGCCGCGCACGAGCGTCGGCCCGGCCCGGAAGGCCATCGATGAATCCCGCGCGGCGCGCCGAGATCTTCGCGCGGCTGAAGGCGCTGAACCCCAGGCCGACGACCGAGCTCGAGTACCGCACGCCGTTCGAGCTGCTGGTGGCGGTGATCCTGTCGGCGCAGGCCACCGACCGAAGCGTCAACCTCGCGACGCGCGAGCTGTTCCGCGTCGCCGACACGCCAGCGGCGATCGCCGCGCTCGGCGTCGATGGACTGGCCGGGTACGTGCGCACCATCGGGCTGTACCGGTCCAAGGCGAAGCACATCGTGCAAGCCTGCGAGATCCTGCTGGCCGAGCACGGCGGCGAGGTGCCGCGCACCCGCGAGGCACTCGAGCGCCTGCCCGGCGTCGGCCGCAAGACCGCCAACGTGGTGCTGAACGTCGCCTTCGGCGAGCCGGTCATCGCGGTCGACACGCACATCTTCCGGGTCGCCAATCGCACCGGCCTCGCGAAGGGGCGCACGCCGCTCGAGGTCGAGCAGCGGCTGATGCGATTCGTCCCGCAGCAGTATCTGCACGACTGCCACCACTGGCTGATCCTGCACGGTCGCTACGTCTGCAAGGCGCCCAGGCCGCAGTGCTGGCGCTGCCCGATCGCCGACCTCTGCGACTACCGAGCCAAGACGCCGCCACCCGCGCCGCGCGCGGCCGGCGCGTGATCGGCGACGCAGGCGCACCCGGGAGCGCGAAACGCCATGTTCGATCCGTCGCGCGAGGACGTCCGCCGCTTTTTCTGCGAGGCCTGGCGCAAGCACGGCGAGCGCCTGCCGCTGTCCCCGCTGGAGGCGATCGCACTCGACTGGATCCTCCTGCACCCGGAGTACCACGCGCTGCTCGCGGCGCCCGAAGCGGCGATCGCGGCCGACTTCGGTCCTGAATCGGGCCGCGAGAACCCGTTCCTGCACCTGTCGCTGCACCTCGCGGTGGCCGAGCAGCTGCAAGTCGACCAGCCGCCCGGAATCCGGGCCGCCTTCGAGCGATTGCTGCGCAGCACCGCAACGCCGCACGAGGCCGCGCACGCGCTCATCGAGTGCCTGGCCGAGGTGGTCTGGCGCTCGCAGCGCGACGGCGCGCCGCCCGACGCGGCAGCCTACCTCGCATGCGCTGCGCGCCGCGCCGGCGCCGGTGCGGCCGGCTGAATTGCGGGTCATTTCTGTTACCCTTCGCAGCGAACTCTCGCCGGCGCGCCGCCCCGTTTCGGCCCGGCGCCCACCTTCCCGGGAATGCCGCATGTTCGGACGCCTGATGCCCCGCGAGGGCAACTTCTTCGAGTTGTTCGACCAGCACGCCGACCAGATCGCGAGCGGCAGCCGCGCACTGGCCAGGCTGATGAGCGACTACGGCGACGTCGCGGCACGCCGCCAGCACATCGACGCCATCGACCGCGCCGAGAAGGACGCGGACAAGGTCACGCACGAGACGGTGGCGCTGCTGCACAAGACGTTCATCACGCCGTTCGATCGCGACGACATCCACAAGCTGATCACGACGATGGACGACATCCTCGACCTGATCCAGGACGTCGCCGAATCGGCGATGCTGTACGACCTGCAGCGCATCTCGCCGGAGGCGCAGCAGCTCGCCGAGATCAACGAGATGTGCTGCGACCGCGTCAAGGCGGCCGTGAACCTGCTCGACAGCATGGAAAACGCCGAGACGATCCTGAAGATCTGCACCGAGATCGACCGGCTCGAATCCGACGCCGACCGCGTGATGCGCTCGGCGATGTCGAAGCTGTTCCGCGACGAAAGCGACGTGCGCCAGCTCATCAAGCTCAAGGCGATCTACGAGCTCCTCGAGTCGGTGTCCGACAAGTGCGAGGACGTCGCCAACGTGCTCGAAGGCGTCGTGCTCGAGAACGCATGACGACGCTGCACATCAGCTTCTCGGTGCTGGTGTTCCTGGTGGTGCTGGCGCTGGCGTTCGATTTCATGAACGGCTTCCACGACGCGGCGAACTCGATCGCCACGGTCGTGTCCACCGGCGTGCTCAAGCCCTACCAGGCGGTGGCCTGGGCGGCGACCTTCAACTTCCTCGCGCTGTTCATGTTCGAGCTGAAGGTGGCGGCCACGGTCGGCAAGGGCATCGTCGACCCGACCGTCGTCGACCACGTCGTGATCTTCGGCGCGCTGGCCGGCGCGCTCGTCTGGAACATCATCACCTGGTGGTCCGGGATTCCATCGAGCTCCTCGCACGCGCTGATCGGCGGGCTGATCGGCGCGACGATCGCGAAGTCCGGCGCCGGCTCGCTGCTGGGCAGCGGCATCACCAAGGTGGCGCTGTTCATCGTGATCTCGCCCACGCTCGGTTTCATCCTCGGCTCCGCGCTGATGCTCGGGGTGTCGTGGGCATTCTTCCGGTCCACGCCGCGCAGCACCGACCGCTGGTTCCGCCGGCTGCAGCTGGCCTCGTCGGCGCTGTACAGCATCGGCCACGGCAGCAACGACGCACAGAAGACGATGGGCATCATCTGGCTGCTGCTGATCGCCGCCGGGCTGAGCTCGACCGGCGAGCACCATCCGCCGTACTGGGTGGTGCTGTCGTGCTACCTCGCGATCGGGCTGGGAACCCTCTTCGGGGGCTGGCGCATCGTGAAGACGATGGGCCAGAAGATCACCAAGCTCAAGCCGGTCGGCGGGTTCTGCGCCGAGGCGGGTGGAGCGATCACGCTGTTCATCGCGTCCGGCTTCGGCATCCCGGTGTCGACGACGCACACGATCACCGGCGCCATCGTCGGCGTCGGCTCGTCGCAGAAGTTCTCGGCCGTGCGCTGGGGGCTCGCCGGCAACATCGTCTGGGCCTGGATCCTCACGATTCCGGCATCGGCGGCCATGGCCGCCGTCGCCTGGTGGATCGGCTCGAAGTTCCTGTAGGAGGCCGCAGCAGTTGAACCGGGCTGGCCAGTTGTGGCTCGAGTTGCCGCCCCAGTCGGCGCAGGCCCCGCGGCGCCTGCTGGTCTTCCTGCACGGCGCCGGCTCGAGCGCGGAAGCCTTCGCGCCGATCGCGCTCGCCTGGCAGCTGAAGTTCCCCGGCGCAACGGCGGCGATCCTCGAGGCGCTTCGCGACGGCTCCGCGCATCGCGGCAAGGACTGGTTCGATGCGCGCGGGGTATCCGCCGACCGGCAACCGCGGATCGAGGACGCCTGCGCCGTCGTGGCGCGGCGCCTCGAGGCCCTGCAGGTCGCCACCGGCATCGAGGGCGCGCGCACCGTCGTCATCGGGTTTTCGCAGGGCGCGACCGTCGCGCTCGAGCTGGCGCGTTCGCATGCGCCGCTCGCATCGATCGTGGTTTCGTACGCCGGCCAGCTGGCGCGGCCGATCGCCCCCGAGGAGAGGATCGTGCCGACGATCCACCTGGTGCACGGCGAGTTCGACAGCCTCGTTCCTGCCGTGCACGCGCAGCGCGCCTATCGCGGGCTGAGCGCCGCCGGGGCCGACGTCACGCTGGACATCGCTGCCGACGAGGCGCACTCGATCGGCCAGTCGATGGTCAATCTCGGCACCACCCGCGTGCTGCAGACGCTGTTCCGCGGGCGCACGCGGCGCGCACGCAACGGCGCGACGCTTCACTGAGCGCTCGCGCGCCGGCCCCGCCCCTCGATCCCCTATTCGAACGCATCCCCCCTGGAGGACAAGCCATGAACCGTGAAGTCGTCGTCGTCAGCGCAGTGCGCACCGCAGTGGGAACCTTCGGCGGCAGCCTGAAGGATCACGCGCCGACCCAACTCGGCGCGATGGTGGTGCGCGAGGCGGTCGCGCGGGCCGGGCTCGGCGCCGGCGACATCCAGCATGTCGTCTTCGGGCACGTGATCAACACCGAGCCGCGCGACATGTACCTGGCGCGCGTCGCCGCGCTCGAGGGCGGGCTGTCGCAGGACGTGCCGGCGATGACGCTGAACCGGCTGTGCGGCTCGGGCATGCAGGCGATCGTCTCCGCGTCGCAGGCGATCCTGCTCGGCGACGCCGACGCGGCCGTCGCCGGCGGCGCCGAGGTGATGAGCCGCGGCCCGTACTCGATGCCGGCCGCCCGCTGGGGCGCGCGGATGGGCGACGCGCGCGTCGTCGACATGATGACGGGCGCGCTGCACGACCCGTTCCACAACGTCCACATGGGCGTGACCGCGGAGAACGTCGCGAAGAAGTGGGGCATCTCGCGCGAGGACCAGGACGCGCTGGCGGTCGAAAGCCATCGGCGCGCGTCGCTCGCCACGCGCGAGGGCCGCTTTGCGTCGCAGATCCTGCCGATCGAGCTGAAGTCGCGCAAGGGCACGACCACGTTCGCCGCCGACGAGCACATCCGCCACGACGCGACGATCGAGGAGATGCGCAAGCTCAAGCCGGCGTTCGCCAGGGAAGACGGCACCGTCACGCCGGGCAACGCGTCCGGCATCAACGACGGCGCCGCGGCGCTCGTGCTGATGGAACGCCGCGCCGCCGAGGCGCGCGGCCTCGCGCCGCTGGCGCGGCTCGTCTCGTACGCGCATGCCGGCGTCGACCCGGCCTACATGGGGATCGGCCCGGTGCCCGCTTCGCGCAAGGCGCTCGAGAAAGCCGGCCTGAAGGCGCACCAGATCGACGTCGTCGAGGCCAACGAGGCGTTCGCCGCACAGGCGCTGGCGGTGACGCGCGACCTCGACCTCGATCCGGCGCGGGTCAACCCCAACGGCTCGGGGATCTCGATCGGCCACCCGGTCGGCGCCACCGGCGCGCTGATCACCGTCAAGGCGCTCTACGAGCTGCAGCGCACCGGCGGCCGCCGCGCGCTGGTCACGATGTGCATCGGCGGCGGACAGGGCATCGCCGCGATCTTCGAGCGCGCCTGACGGCCGAACCGCGCCGGCCCGCTCTCCTCCGGCCGGCGCACCTTGCCGCGAAAGCGGCGGCCGCACCATCACGCCGCAAAAGCGGCGCCCGCAGGATGCCTCCGCTGGCAGCTAGGCGCGCGCCGCCGCCGGCGCGCGGCGCTCGCCCATCGGCCGCTGGTCGATCGGCGCGTGGACCAGCGCGGCGAAGGCGCCGAACGCGATCACCATCGCCCACGCGTAGTCGTAGTTGCCGAACAGGTCGAAGAAGCGGCCGCCGAGCCAGGCGCCGAGGAAGCTTCCGATCTGGTGACCGAAGAAGATCACGCCACCCAGCAGGCCCAGGTACTGCACGCCCCAGCGCTGGCCGACCAGCGCGTTGGTGAGCGGCACCGTCGACAGCCAGAGCAGGCCGATCGCCGCGCTGAACAGGTACACCGACGCCTGGCTCAGCGGCGCGAGCAGGAACAGGCCGATCACGACCGAGCGCGCGACGTAGATGCCCGCCAGCAGCCACTTGCGCGAGAGCTTCTGCCCGAGCATGCCCGCGGCGAACGATCCCGCCACGTTGAACAATCCGATCAGCGCCACGGCGGTCGCGCCGACGTTGGCCGAGAGCCCCTTGTCGAGCAGGTAGGCCGGCAGGTGCAGCTGGATGAACACGACCTGCAGGCCGCAGACGAAGTAGCCCCAGAACAGCAGGTGGAAGCTGCGGTCGCCGATCGCTCCGCGCAGCGCGTCGGACAGCCGGACGGAACCCGCGCGCGCCGCGGCCTCGTGCTCGCCGCGCACGCCGAGCGCGAGCAGCAGGATCAGCGCGACGATCGCCGCGTGCACGAGCAGCGCCGCCTGCCACCCGAGCGCGGCGATCAGCCTGCCCGCCAGCGGCAGGAACAGGAACTGGCCGAACGAACCTGCGGCGACCCCGATGCCGAAGGCCAGGCTGCGCTGCTCGGCAGGCACGATGCGCCCGAGCGTGGCGAGGATGATCCCGAACGACGTGCCGCCGATCGCGATGCCCATGACGACGCCCGCCGACAGCGAGAGCGCGGCGCCCGATTCGGCCCACGCCATCCCGAGAAAGCCGATCACGTACAGCACCGCGCCCAGCAGCAGCGTTCGCATCGAGCCGTACTTGTCGGCCATTGCGCCGAGAAACGAGCCGCCCAGGCCCCACATCAGGTTCTGGATCGCGATCGCGAACGAGAAGGTCTCGCGCGACCAGCCTCGCGCCTGCGTCATCTCGGGCAGGAACAGGCCGAACGACGAACGCACGCCGGTGGAGATCACGAGGATCGCGCACCCGAACAGCAGCACCGGCAGGTACGAGGGCGCGCTGCGCGCCGGCGCGGGCGCGCCCATCAGGCGACCGCGCGCAGCGCTCGCCGGGCCGCAGCGACCGTCGCGTCGACGTCCTCGTCGCTGTGCGCGCCCGAGAAGAAGAACGCCTCGACCGGCGACGGCGGCAGGTAGACGCCCTCGTCGAGCATCAGGTGGTAGAACCGCTTGAAGCGCTCGACGTCCTGCGCCTGCACCTGCGCGAAGCCCGCCGGCGGTGCCGCGAGCATGTACAGGCCGGCCAGCCCGCCGCGATGCTGCGCACAGAACGCGACACCGGCCTCGCGGGCCGCGGCGTTCAGCCCGTCGACGAGCCGCGCGCAGCCGGCGCCGAGCCGCTCGAAGAAGCCCGGCTCGACGATCAGGTCCATCGTCGCGAGGCCCGCGGCCATCGCGATCGGATTGCCCGACAGCGTGCCCGCCTGGTAGACCGGGCCCAGCGGCGCCATCATGTCCATGATCGCCGCCGGGCCGCCGATCGCGCCGACGGGCATCCCGCCGCCGATCACCTTGCCGAACGCCGACAGGTCGGGCACGACGTCGACGAGTTCCTGCGCGCCACCCAGCGCCACGCGAAAGCCCGACATCACCTCGTCGAAGACCAGCAGCGCGCCGTGCTTCGTGCACAGCGCGCGCAGCCCGGCCAGGAAACCCGGCGCAGGCAGGATGAGGTTCATGTTGCCCGGCATCGGCTCGACGATCACGCAGGCGATCCGGCCGGGGTGCGCGGCGAACAGCGCCTCGACGCTGGCCAGGTCGTTGAATTGCGCAACCAGCGTGTGCTTCGCCAGGTCGTCGGGCACACCGGCGGAGCTGGGCGTGCCGAAGGCGAGCGCCCCCGAGCCCGCCTTCACCAGCAGGCTGTCGGCCGTGCCGTGGTAGCAGCCCTCGAACTTGACGATCGAGTCGCGCCGCGTGAAGCCGCGCGCCAGGCGAAGTGCCGACATCGCCGCCTCGGTGCCCGAGCTGGTGAAGCGCACGCGCTCGACCTGCGGGAACAGCGTGCAGACGCGCTCGGCGAGCTCGCTCTCCATGACGTTCGGTGCGCCGAACGAGAGCCCGCGCCGGGCAGCGCGCTCGACCGCCGCGAGCACGTGCGGATGCGAGTGCCCGGCGATCATCGGCCCCCATGAGCCGAGGTAGTCGATGTAGCGCTTGCCCTCGACGTCCCACATGTACGCGCCTTCGGCGCGGTCGATGAAGCGCGGCGTGCCGCCGACCGCGCGGAACGCGCGAACGGCCGAGTTGACCCCGCCGACGAGAACCTTGCGGGCGCGTTCGAATTCGGAAGAGTTGGTGCTCATGCCGGGCAGCGGATCCGTGAGACTGGCGCAGCCGCCAAGTCTACTGGATGCCGCCGCCGGCCGTCACGACGCGCGGTCGAGCCCTGCGCCGCCCTGCTGCGACTGCGCGTCGACCAGCTTCTGCGCCATCTGGCGCAACACGAACTTCAGCACCTTGCCGGTCGGATTGCGCGGCAGCTGCTCGAGGATCTCGAGCCGCTCGGGCCAGAAACTCCTGCTGATCTGCTGTTCCTCGAGGAACGCGCGCATCGCCGCCATGTCGACGTGCGCGCCAGGGTGGGCCGCGACGAACGCGCAGGCGCGCTCGCCCAGGCGCGGATCGGGCATGCCGACGATCGCCGCCTCGAGGATGCCGGGCATCCGGTACAGCGCGGCCTCGATCTCGACCACCGGGATGTTCTCGCCCCCGCGGATCACGATGTCCTTGTCGCGCCCGCAGATCCGGATGTAGCCCTCGTCGTCCATCCGCGCGATGTCGCCGGTGTTGAACCAGCCTTCCTCGTCGACCGAGTAGAGCTGCGGTCGCTTCAGGTAGCCGACGAACAGCGCCGCGCTGCGCACCCGCAGCGAGCCCTGCTGGCCGCGCGGCATCTCGCGTCCCTGGTCGTCGACCACCTTGACCTCGGAACCCGGCACCGCGACGCCGTCGCTCTCCTGGACCTTGTGTCCCGAGAGCAGCGTCGTCGTCGCCGAGCAGACCTCGCTCATCCCCCAGCTCGCGACGACCGTGACGCCGAGGTTCTCCTGCGCCTGCCTGACGACGATCGGCGGGATCGGCGCGCCCGACGTGACGAACAGTCGAAACGATCGCAGGTCGCGCTGCTCGATCCCGTCGAACTGCGCCAGGTCGGCCAGGAACGGCGTGGAGGCGAACGTGTAGGTGGCGCGGTACTGCTCCATCAGCTCGACCGCGCGCCGCGGATGCCAGATGTCGAGCAGCACGATCGGCGCGCCGAGGATCACGCCGAGCATCAGGCCATAGGCGAAACCGGCCTGGTGCGCGAGCGGCGACGGCATGAAGACCACGTCGCGATCCGAGCACTCGAGCCGCTCGATGAACTGCAGGATCGTGCCGAGCAGCGTGTTCGACGTGTGCAGCACGCCCTTGGGTTCCCCGGTGGTGCCCGAGGTGTACAGCAGCTGCACCAGGCCGTTGCCGTCGATCGAGGTGCCGCGAGCGAAGGCGGGATCGGCCGGCCCGTCGAGCAGCGCACGCTCGAACGAGTCGGCACCGTCGCCGTCGACGAGGAACACGTGCTGCAGCGACGGCAGCTCGTAGCTCAGCGAGCGCGCGAGCGCCCCGTGGTCGAAGCCGCGAAAGTGCGAAGGCGCGATGAACACCTTCGACTCGGCGTGGCCCACCATGAACGAGAGCTCGCGGTGGCGGAAGATCGGCATCAGCGGATTGGTGATCGCGCCGATGCGCAGGCACGCCAGGTGCACGGCGACGAACTCCCACCAGTTCGGCAACTGCAGCGAGACCACGTCGCCGCGGCCCACGCCGCGCGTCGCGAGGCCCTGCGCGATACGGGCCACCCGATCGCCGAGCTCGCGCCAGCTCAGGCGCACGGTGGCACCGCTCTCCTCGCGGAATCCGATCAGGGCGGTGGCGTTGCCCTTCTCCTCGATCCACCGATCCAGGTAGTCGGTGAGCACGCGATCCGGCCAGATGCCGCGCTCGCGCTCCATCGCGATCCTGCGCGGGTCGACCTGCATCCCCTCCATCGTCTCCCCCTCCCCGGGCTCCTGTCGGGCCCGCTGCCCTGTCACGACGCGTCGCGGTCGAGGAAGCGCCGCACGCGCTCCTGCGTCTCTTCGAGCGACAGCAGCGCACCGCTGCCTTCGAGCTCGATCTCGTAGCCGTCGCGCCGCGAATCGAGGGCCGCCGCGATGCAGCGCTTGCTCTCGCGCAGCGCGGCGCCGGGCAGGTCGGCGATGCGCTCGACGATGCCGCAGGCCGTCGCGCGAAGTTCCGCCGCAGGCGCGCGCCACTGGGCCAGCCCGAGGCCGACCGCCTCGGCGCCCTGCACCACCTCGGCACCCAGGATCAGTCGGCGCGCGACCGATTCACCGCAGATGCGCGTCATCCGCTGCGTGCCGCCGGCCGCCGGCAACAGGCCGAGCCGCGCTTCCGGCAATCCGAGCCTCGCCTCGTCGGCGACCACCCGTACGTCGCAGGCCAGCGCGAGCTCGAAGCCGCCGCCGAGCGCGGCGCCGCCGATCTCCGCGACCGACACCAGGGCGCTGCGCTCGATGCGCGCGTACACCTGCTGCAGCCGGCGCGTGAAGTCGATCATCGCGCGTCGCCCGTCGTCGGTCGCGAAGCGCTGCCGCATGAACTCCAGGTCGGCCCCGGCACAGAAGACGCGCTGCGCGCTGCGGATCCACAGCACGCGCACGCGAGCGTCGCCTTCGGCGTCGTCGAGCAGCTCTTCGAGCCGCGCGACCCAGTCGTCGTCGATCGCGTTGACCGGCGGCCGGCACAGCGTCGCGACGGCGACGCCCGCCTCGATCGACAGCGAGATCGGCGGGGATGCCGCGGCCGGATGCGCCATCGCGGGCGACCACGCAGCCGACCGGGCCTCGTTCGCGAGTGAACGTTCATTCACCATGATGCCGCACCTCTTCCCAATGGGGTCGTCGTCAGCGACCCCGCCTCAGCCCGCGGACCCGCGCGCCGGCGGTCCGGAAAAATCGCCGCTTCGCCGGCGCAACGACGCCAGCGCGGCCTTGCCCTTCGTCGTGAGGAACGGCTCGATCAGCAGCGAGATGCCGCCCGACACGTAGCCGCCCAGGTCGAAGCGCTCGCGCATCGCCCAGTTCTTCAGCGCCCACGCGTGGCAGAACATCACCAGCTGGTAGACGAGCAGGAACTCGTCGAGCTGGCGCATGAGGCCCCCGTCGACGCAGTCGCGCACGCAGCGCTCGAGCAACCGGTTGGTCCGCAGCTCGGCCTGCTGGATCAGCGCGCGGCGATCGGCGCGCAGCGAGCCGGTCGACCGGTACGTGAGCACCGCCACCTGCCGCAGCTCGTCGACGATCGAGCAGTAGGCCCACACGGCGGTGCACAGGCGGTCGACCGGGTGCGAGACGCCCTCGAGGCGCGCGGGAATCTCGGTCTCGTAGCGATCGAGCACCCGCTTCAGCGACAGGAACAGGATGTCGTCCTTGTCGCCGAAGTACTGGTAGATCAGGCCGATGCTGACGCCGCTCGCCTTCGCGATCTGCTGGATCGTCGTGACGTAGTAGCCGTTCTCGGCGAACAGCTTTACCGCCGCGTCGAGGATCCCGGCGCGCCGCTCCTCGACCAGCTTCGGGTCGCTGACGACGCTGGCGACGTGCTCGGGCGATTTCACCGCACCGCCTTCCTCAGTTGCCCTCGAACTTCGGCTTTTCCTTCGCGACGAAGGCGTTGTACGCGCGGGTGAAGTCCTGCGTCTGCATGCAGATCGCCTGCGCCTCGGCCTCGGTCTCGAGCGCCTGCTCGATGGTCTGGTTCCACTCCTGGTGCAGGCACTTCTTGGTCATGAAGTGCGCGAACGCAGGCCCGGTCGCGAGCGACCTTGCCATGTCGATCGCCTTCTGCAGGACCTGCGCCTGCGGGACCACGTCGTTGAAGTAGCCCCAGGCCTTGCCCTCGTCGGCGCTCATCGAGCGCCCGGTGTACAGCAGCTCGCTGGCGCGTCCGTGCCCGATGATGCGCGGCAGGATCGCGCAGGCGCCCATGTCGCAGCCGGCCAGCCCGACGCGGACGAACAGGAACGCGGTCTTGGTCTCCGGCGTCGCGTAGCGCAGGTCGGAAGCCATCGACAGGATGGCGCCCGCGCCGGCGCACACGCCGTCGATGGCGGCGATGATCGGCTGCGGGCAGGTGCGCATCTCCTTCACCAGGTTGCCGGTCATGCGCGTGAACGTCAGCAGCCCGTTCATGTCCATCTTCGTCAATGGGCCGATGATCTCGTGCACGTCGCCGCCGGAGCAGAAGTTGCCGCCCTCGCCGGTGATCACCACGGCGCGCACGTCCTCGGCGTACTGCAGCCGGTGGAAGGTGTCGCGCAGCTCGGCGTAGCTCTCGAAGGTGAGCGGATTCTTGCGCTCGGGCCGGTTCAGCGTGACGATCGCCACGTTGTCCTGCACCTGCCACCTGAAGTGCTGGGGACGCCACTCTGCCGCTTTCAGCTTGTACATGCGATGATCTCCGGGAAGTCGCGCCGCCCGGGTCGTGGATCGACCGGCGGCGCAGGGAATTCAGCAGGATGCCTGCTTGACTGAATGAACACTCATTCAGTATCCTAGGCGCATCGCCCGGAGAAATCAAGCGTCGCCAAGCGTCGCGATTCCGGCATCCGGGCTCCACGCCGATCGCAACCCCCGCCGCGCCGCGCCCCCGGAGATTCCGATGCCCGACCGCAGTCATTACGCCTGGCCTTTCCTCGACGACGCCCATCGCGAACAGGCGCGCGCGCTCGAGCAGTGGGCCGCCACCCGGCTCGCGGACGAGCACGAACCCGACGTCGACGCGGCCTGCCGCCGGCTGGTCGCCGACCTGGGCCGCGATGGCTGGCTGCGCTACTGCGCCGGCAAGGCCTGGGGTGGCGCGTTCGACTCGATCGACACGCGCTCGCTGTGCGTGGCGCGCGAGACGCTGGCCTGGCATTCGGGGCTGGCCGACTTCGCCTTCGCGATGCAGGGGCTGGGCAGCGGCTCGATCAGCCTGGCCGGCACCGAGTCGCAGCAGCGCCGCTACCTGCCCGACGTCGTCGCCGGGCGCAAGCTCGCCGCGTTCGCCCTCTCGGAGCCCGACGCCGGCTCGGACGTGGCGGCGCTCTCGACCACCGCGACGCGAGACGGCGCGCACTGGGTGCTCGACGGCTGCAAGACCTGGATCTCCAACGCCGGCATTGCCGACTTCTACTGCGTCTTCGCGCGGACCGGCGAGGCGCCGGGCAGCCGCGGCATCTCGGCGTTCGTGGTCGACGCCGCGACGCCGGGCCTGGAGGTCTCCGATCGCATCCCGGTGATGGCGCCCCATCCGCTGGGCACGCTGAGCCTCTCCGGATGCCGCGTCCCGGCCGACGCGCTGCTCGGTGCCCCGGGCGAAGGCTTCAAGATCGCGATGCGCAACCTCGACATCTTCCGCACCAGCGTCGCCGCCGCCGCGCTGGGTTTCGCGCGGCGCGCGCTCGACGAAGCGCTCGGCCGCGCGACGCGGCGCCGCATGCTCGGCCAGATGCTGGCCGACTTCCAGCTCACGCAGGCGGCACTGGCGGACATGGCGACCGGGATCGACGCCGCCGCGCTGCTTACCTACCGGGCCGCGTGGGTGCGCGACCGGCTCGGCGAGCGCGGCACGCGCGAAGTCGCGATGGCGAAGCTGGTCGCGACCGAGACCGCGCAGCAGGTGATCGACAAGGCGGTGCAGCTCTTCGGCGGCCTCGGCGTGAAATCGGGCATGGCCGTCGAGCTTCTCTATCGCGAGATCCGGCCGCTGCGCATCTACGAGGGCGCGACCGAAGTGCAGAAGCTGATCATCGGCCGCGAGCTGCTCAGGCAGTTCGAGCCGCCGAAGGCGGGCGGCTGACGCGCACGGCGCAGTACTTGAAGCCCGGAATCTTCCCGAACGGATCGAGCGTCGGCTTGGTGAGCAGGTTCGCCGCGGCCTCCGCATAGGCGAACGGCACGAACACGCTGCCGGGAGCGACACCGTCGTCCTCGCGCACCCGAAGCACGATCTCGCCGCGCCGCGAGGCGATCGCCGCGCGCTCGCCCGGGCGCAGGCCGAGCCGGCGCAGGTCTTGCGGGTGCAACGAAGCGGTGGCCTCGGGCTCGATCGCATCGAGCGCCTGCGCGCGCCGCGTCATCGCGCCGGTGTGCCAGTGCTCGAGCTGGCGCCCGGTGATCAGCACGAACGGCCAGTCCGCGTCGGGCTGCTCGTCGGCCGGCTCGGGCCGGGCGTGCTCGAGCCGCGCGCGGCCGTCTTCGGTGGGGAATCGGTCGACGAACACGACCGGCTGGCCGGGATCGCTCTCGTCCGGGCACGGATAGGTGACGCTGCCCTCGCGCTCGAGCCGCGCCCAGTCGATGCCACGGATCGATGCCATGCCCTGGCGCATCTCCTCGAACACCTCGCGCGGGTGCGCGTACCGCCAGTCGAGCCCGAGGCGCCGGGCCATCTGGACGATGATCCAGAGGTCCGGACGCGCCTGGCCGGGAGGGTCGATCGCCTGGCGCGCGAGTTGCACCATGCGGTCGGTGTTGGTGAAGCTGCCGGTCTTTTCGGGGAACGCCGAGGCCGGCAGAATCACGTCGGCGAGCACCGCGGTCTCGGTCGGGAAGATGTCCTGCACGACCAGCAGGTCGAGCTTCGCGAGCGCTTCGCGCGCGTGGCGAAGGTCGGGATCGGACATCGCCGGGTTCTCGCCCATGATGTACATGCCGCGGATCTCGCGCGCGCTGGCGGCCCGCAGGATCTCGACGACCGTCAGGCCGGGCCGGCGGTCGAGCCTCGCCCCCCACAGCCGCTCGAATGCGGCCGCCGCCGGCTCGTCGCCGACCCGGTGATAGTCGGGCAGCATCATCGGGATGAGACCCGCGTCGGAGGCGCCCTGCACGTTGTTCTGCCCGCGCAGCGGATGCAGGCCGGTGCCTGGCCGGCCGATCTGGCCGGTGAGCAGCGCAAGGGCGATCAGGCAGCGGACGTTGTCGGTTCCGTGCACGTGCTGCGAGATGCCCATTCCCCAGAGGATCATCGACGCCTTGCTGCGTGCGTACAGGCGCGCCACTTCGCGAATGGTTGCGGCGTCGATGCCGCAGACCGGCGCCATCGCTTCGGGGCTGTACGGCGCGACCGCCTCGCGCAGCGCCTCGAAGCCGGCCGTGCGCGCGGCGACGAAATCGCGATCGACGAGGTCTTCGGCGATGATCGTGTGCAGCATCGCGTCGAGCAGCGCGACGTCGGTGTCCGAGCGGAACTGCAGCACGTGCGTCGCGTGCCGCGCGAGCTCGGTGCGCCGCGGATCGGCGACGACCAGCCGCGTGCCGCGCCGCACCGCGTTCTTGATCCAGGTGGCCGCGACCGGATGGTTCACGGCGGGATTGGCGCCGATCACGAGCACCAGATCGGCCTTCATGACGTCCGAGACCGGGTTCGACACGGCCCCGGAACCGATGCCTTCGAGCAGCGCGGCGACCGACGACGCGTGGCACAGGCGCGTGCAGTGATCGACGTTGTTCGTCCCGAAGCCGGTGCGCACGAGCTTCTGGAACAGGTAGGCTTCCTCGTTGCTCCCCTTGGCCGAGCCGAAGCCCGCGAGCGCCGAGGGCCCGTGCAGGTCGCGGATCCGCGCCAGGCCGCCGCCCGCGAGCTCGAGTGCCTCGTCCCAACTCGCCTCGCGGAACTGCTCGCGCCAGTCCGTCGGCACGCGGCCCATGCCGGCGATCTTCGCGGCGCCGGACCGGCGCACCAGCGGCACGACGAGCCGCTCCGGGCTCGCCGCGTAGTCGAAGCCGAAGCGCCCCTTCACGCACAGCCGGCCGCGGTTGGCCGGGCCGTCGCGGCCCTCGACGTAGCGGATGCGGTTGTCCGAGACGTGGTAAGTCATCTGGCAGCCGACACCGCAGAACGGGCACAGCGAATCGACCCTGCGCTGCGCGGCGCGCGGCGCCACCCGTGCGGCGTCGCCGTCCGGCGCGGCCCCGGCGCCGAGCAGCCGCGGCATCAGCGCACCGGTCGGGCAGGCCTGCACGCATTCGCCGCATCCGACGCAGCTCGACGCGCCCATCGGGTCGTCGCAATCGAAGACGATCTTCGCGTGCTCGCCCCGCCACGCGTAGCCGATGACGTCGTTGGCCTGCTCCTCGCGGCAGGCGCGCACGCAGCGCCCGCACTGGATGCACGCGTCGAGCTGCACCGCGATCGCCGGATGGCTGAAGTCGGGCGCCGGCTGTTCGCGCGGCGCGAAGCGCGACGCCGCGACCCCGAGCGTGCGCGCCCAGTGACGCAGTTCCGAGTCTTCGCGGCGATCGGCCTCGGGAGCGTCGGCCAGCAGCAGCTCGACCACCATCTTCTGCGACACGCGCGCGCGCCCCTCGGTGCGCACCTTCATTCCGGGCGCGGGCACGCGGCAGCACGAGGGCGCAAGCGCGCGCTCGCCTTCGATCTCGACGACGCAGGCGCGGCAATTGCCGTCGGGCCGATAGCCGTCGCGATGGCACAGATGGGGGATCGCGACGCCGTGGCGCTTCGCGGCCGCGAGGATCGACTCGCCCGGGCGGGCCTCGATGGCCCGGCCGTCGAGCTCGAAGACGGTCGTCGCGCCGGCGGGGCCGGCCTGTGTCGCCGCGGTCGTCGGCGGGTGCGCCGGGCTCATCGCTCGCCCTCGTCGTCCGGGCCGAGCTCGTGCGCGAAGTGCCGCAGCACCGAGAGCACCGGGTTCGGCGCCGCCTGACCGAGCCCGCAGATCGACGCATCCATCATCGCCGTCGACAGCTCGCGCAGCAGCGCGACATTCCAGTCGCCGCTGGCGATCTCGCGCGCGGCCTTCGCCGTGCCGACCCGGCACGGCGTGCACTGCCCGCAGGACTCGTCGCGGAAGAAGGCCATGAGGTTGCGTGCGGCGTCGACGGCGCGATCGTGCTGCGAGAGCACGATCACCGCCGCCGACCCGATGAAGGCCCCGTGCGGCTGCAGCGTATCGAAGTCGAGCGGCTCGCCGGCGAGCGACGCGGGCAGGATGCCGCCGGACGCGCCACCGGGCAGGAACGCGTACAGCTCGTGTCCCGGCAGCATGCCGTCGCAGAACTCGTCGATGAGCTCGCGCACGCTGATGCCGGCCGGCGCGAGCTTGACGCCGGGCGAGCGCACGCGCCCGGACACCGAGAACGCACGCAGGCCGTGGCGGCCGCGCCGCCCGTGCCCGGCGAACCACGCGGCGCCGCGCTCGAGGATCTCGGGCAGCCAGTGCAGCGTCTCGACGTTGTGCGCGAGCGTCGGCCTTCCGAACAGGCCGACTTCGGCCACGTACGGCGGACGAAGCCGCGGCATCCCGCGCTTGCCTTCCACCGACTCGATCAGCGCGCTCTCCTCGCCGCAGATGTACGCGCCCGCGCCACGCCGCAGGTGCACCTGCGGCAGCGCGTGCCCGCGCACCGGCGGATCGCTGCGCAACGCCGCCAGTTCGCGCTCGAGCAACGCCCGCACGCCCGCGTACTCGTCGCGCAGGTAGACGTAGCAGGCGTCGCAGCCGACGACGCTCGCGGCGATCAGCATCCCCTCGAGCATCCGGTGCGGCGCGGTCTCGAGGCAGTGCCGGTCCTTGAAGGTGCCGGGCTCGCCCTCGTCGGCATTGACGACCATCAGCCGCGGGCCGGCCTGCTGCGCGACGATGCGCCACTTGCGACCGATGGGGAATCCTGCGCCGCCCAGTCCGCGCAGGCCCGATGCATCGAGTTCGCCGAGCACCGACTCGCGGCTGCGCGAGCCGTCGAGCAGCTGCGCGAGCTGGCGGTAGCCTCCGGCAGCGCGGTAGGCCGCGTAGTCCTGCGCGGCGGGAACCGGGCAATCGTGAGGGCCGCGCGTCACGCAGGCTTCGACCGATGCGGGATCGGCCGGCGTGACGGGACGACGGCCGACCACGGCCACGGGCGCCTGCGCGCAACGCCCGACGCACGGCACGCGCTGCACGCGCACGTCGCTGCCGAGCCGCTGCGGCAGCGCGGCGACCAATGCCTCGGCGCCGGCCAGACGGCACGGCAGCGAGTCGCAGACGCGCACGGTGAGCGACGGTGGGCGCGCATCGTCCTCCCGGACCACGTCGAAATGGTGGTAGAAGGTCGCGACCTCGTATACCTCGGCCTGCGACAGCCGCAGCAACTCGGCGAGCGCGGCCAGCAGCCCCGCCGGCAGGCAGCCCTCGGCATCCTGGATGCGATGAAGGTGCTCGATCAGCAGGTCGCGCCGCAACGCGAGCCCATCGAGCAGCTGCAACACGCGCGCCCGCGCGGCGGCGTCGACCTGCCGGCCCTTGCGCCACCCCGTCGGTCTTCGGAACCCGCTCGCGTCCATGGCACCGACTTTAGCAGCCCGGTGCCGCGCGTTCATCGTCTCACGGTCCGGCGCGGGGGAATCGGTGCCCCCGGGCCGGCGCCCGTTCAGAGCGACAGGTCGACGCTCTCGAGGTGCTCGGGCACGCGCGCGTGCCAGCCGAGTTCGGTCTCGATGCGCACGCGCAGCCGGTCGGCCGCCTCGGGTTCGCCGTGCGTGACGTAGACCTGCTTCGGCGGGGCGCGCAAGCCCCGCATCCAGTCGATCAGCTCATCGCCGTCGGCGTGCGCCGAGAACCCGTCGAGCTGGGTCACGCCGGCGCGAACCGGATGCCACTCGCCGTGGATCTTCACCTCGCGCGCGCCGGCCACGAGGTGCGCGCCGCGCGTGCCCGGCGCCTGGAAGCCGGCGAACACCACGTGGTTCGCCGGGTCGGGCACGATGCGCTTGAGGTGATGCAGCACCCGGCCGCCGGTCGCCATGCCGCTCGCGGAAATGATGATCAGCGGCCCGCGAAGCGTGGCCAGCCGCTTCGATTCGTCCGGCGTCGTGATCAGCCTGGCCGCGCGGTACATGCCGGCGCACTGCTCGGGCGTGAGCCGGTGGTCGTGCTGGAACCGGCGGTACAGCCGCGTCGCGTCGACCGCCATCGGGCTGTCGAGGAAGACCGGGATCTCGGGAATCTCGTCGCGCTCCTTCAGCCGGTACAGCGCGTAGAGCAGCGTCTGCGCGCGGCCCACGGCGAAGGAGGGAATCAGGACCGTGCCGCCGCGCGCTGCGGTCTCGCGGATCACGCGGCCGAGCACGGCCTCGGGGTCGTCGTCGGCGTGGTTGCGATCGCCGTAGGTCGATTCGACGATCAGCGTGTCCGCCGACTCCACCGTGCGTGGCGGCTGCATCACCAGGTCGTTCGGGCGGCCGAGGTCGCCGCTGAAGACCAGCGTGCGGTGGCCCCGCTGCAGCCGCACGATCGCCGCGCCGAGCAGGTGCCCGGCGGGCAGGAAGCGCGCGGTGATCCCGTCGCCGAGGTCGAAGTCATCGTCGAAGCCGACCGCGACGATGCGCGAGAGCGCGCGCTCGGCGTCTTCGCTGGTGTAGAGCGGCCGCGCCGGGGCGTGCTTCGAGTAGCCGTGCCGGTTGGCGAACTCGGCCTCCTCCTCCTGCAGCCGCGCGCTGTCCCGCAGCAGGATCTCGCACAGCTCGCGCGTCGCCTCGGTGGCGATGACCTGCCCCTTAAAGCCGTCGCGCACCAGCGCCGGCAGGTAGCCGCTGTGGTCGAGGTGCGCGTGGCTGAGCACGACGCGGTCGATCTCGCGCGGCGGCAGCGGGAACGCGGCCCAGTTGCGGTCGCGCAGCTTCTTGAAGCCCTGGAACAGCCCGCAGTCGAGCAGGACCTGGCGCCCACCGGAATCGAGCAGGTAGCGCGAGCCGGTGACGGTGTCGGCCGCGCCGGCAAAGGTGAGCTTCACTGGAAGAAGTCCTTCACGCGGTCCATCCAGCCCTTGGTCTGCGGGCTGTGCTTCGGATCCTGCAGCGAGGCCTCGAGCTCGCGCAACAGCTGCTTCTGCCTGTCGGTCAACCTCACCGGCGTCTCGACGACCAGGTGCGCGTACAGGTCGCCCGGATAGCTCGAGCGGATCCCCTTGATGCCCTTGCCGCGCAGCCGGAACTGCTTGCCCGACTGCGTCCCTTCGGGCAGGTCGATCTCGGCGCGGCCGGCCAGCGTCGGGATCTGCACCGTGCCGCCGAGCGCGGCGGTGGTGATGCCGATCGGCACCTCGCAGTGCAGGTCGTCGCCGTCGCGCTGGAACACCGGGTGCTCCTTGACGTGGATCTCGACGTAGAGGTCGCCCGGAGGCCCGCCGTTGATGCCGGGCTCGCCGTTGCCGGCCGAGCGGATGCGCATCCCGTCGTCGATGCCCGCAGGGATCTTCACCTCGAGCGTCTTGTTCTTCTTCACCCGCCCCGCGCCCTCGCAGCCGGTGCACGGTTCGGGGATCACCTTCCCGCTGCCGTGGCAGGTCGGGCAGGTCTGCTGGATCGAGAAGAACCCCTGCTGCACGCGCACGGCGCCCTGCCCGCCGCAGGTGTGGCAGACCTTCGGCCTGGTGCCCGGCTTCGCGCCGGTGCCGCTGCAGGTGCCGCAGGTGTCCCAGCTCGGCACGCGGATCTCGGACGTGTAGCCGCTGGCCGCCTGCTCGAGCGTGATCTCCATCGCGTAGCGCAGGTCGGCGCCGCGATAGACGTTGCTGCGGCCGCCGCCGGCGCGCTGGCCGCCGAAGATGTCGCCGAAGATGTCGCCGAACACGTCGGCGAAGCCGCCGAAGCCCTGGCCGCCCGCACCGCCGGGGAAACCCGCGTTCGGGTCGACGCCGGCGTGGCCGAAGCGATCGTAGGCCTCGCGCCTGGCCGGGTCGGTCAGCATCTCGTAGGCTTCCTTGACCTCCTTGAATTTCTCCTCGGCGTCCTTGCTGTCCGGATTGCGGTCCGGGTGGTACTTCATCGCGAGCTTGCGATACGCCTTCTTCAGGTCATCGTCGCTCGCGTTCTTCGCGACGCCGAGGACTTCGTAGTAGTCACGCTTTGCCATGTTTCGGAGGGAAGGGAGAAGGGGGAAGGGAGAAGGGTCAGGAGCCAGTGCGCCGACGCACCGACGCCTGCAGTCCCATCAGCATTCCGCTCACGTCGTCCAGTGTCTTCCGCAACTCCTCTGTCTGATCGAAATAGCCGAGTCGCTGTCCGATCTCGATCAGCGTATCGAGTTCGGACAGCGACCCGGCGGAAATGCTCAGGTAATGCAGGAGCTCGCGAGTTCCGCTCCTGGCATACCCCTCCGCGATGTTCGCAGGCACCGAGACGGCGGCACGGCGAAGCTGGCCACTGAGCCCGTACCTCTCGGACGGCGGGAACGCATCGGTCGCACCGTACACCATCTCGACCAGCACGATCGCGCGCTGCCAGACGAGCAGGTCCCGGTGCTTGCGCCGCACGCCGTCCCCTTGCCCGGTCCCTTCTCCCTTCCCCCTTGTCCCTTCTCCGCCCTCAGGCGTCGCGTTTCACTTCCTTGAAGTCCGCGTCGACCACGTCGTCGTCCTTCGGACGCTTCGCTTCGCTGGCACCCTCGGGGCCCGCGCCGCCGGCGGCCTGCGCACCGCCCTCGGCCTGCGCCTTCGCGTACATCAGCTCGCCGAGCTTCTGCGACGCGGCCATCAGCGCATTGGTCTTCGCCTCGATCTCGGCCTTGTCGTCGGACTTCAGCGACTCCTCGGCGGCTTTCAGCGCGTCCTCGATCTTCGACTTCTCGACGGCGTCGATCTTGTCGCCGTACTCCGCGAGCGATTTCCTCACCGAGTGAACCAGCGCGTCGGCCTGGTTGCGCGCGTTGGTCAACTCGACGCGCTTGTGGTCCTCGGCAGCGTTCGCCTCGGCGTCCTTCACCATCTTCTGGATCTCGGCCTCGGTCAGGCCCGAGTTGGCCTTGATCGTGATCTTGTTCTCCTTGCCGGTGGCCTTGTCCTTCGCCGACACGTGCAGGATGCCGTTCGCGTCGATGTCGAACGTGACCTCGATCTGCGGCGTGCCGCGCGGCGCCGGCGGGATGCCCTCGAGGTTGAACTCGCCGAGCAGCTTGTTGCCCGAGGCGATCTCGCGCTCGCCCTGGAACACCTTGATCGTGACCGCCGGCTGGTTGTCGTCGGCCGTCGAGAAAGTCTGCGAGAACTTGGTCGGGATCGTGGTGTTCTTCTGGATCATCTTCGTCATGACGCCGCCCAGCGTCTCGATGCCCAGCGACAGCGGGGTCACGTCGAGCAGCAGCACGTCCTTGCGCTCGCCCGACAGGACCGCGCCCTGGATCGCCGCGCCGACGGCCACGGCCTCGTCGGGGTTGACGTCCTTGCGCGGCTCCTTGCCGAAGAACTCCTTGA
Organism: Burkholderiaceae bacterium; assembly: GCA_046347945.1. Taxonomy (GTDB): domain Bacteria; phylum Pseudomonadota; class Gammaproteobacteria; order Burkholderiales; family Burkholderiaceae_E; genus Zeimonas. The sequence goes on along the minus strand of JAXMFB010000012.1, from coordinate 99,858 downwards.
CCTTCTCCTGGACCTTCGGCATCCGGGTCATGCCGCCGACCAGGATCACGTCGTCGATGTCCGACGCCTTGACGCCCGCGTCCTTCAGCGCGATGCGGCACGGTTCGATCGTGCGCTCGACCAGCTCCTCGACCAGCGCCTCGAACTTCGCGCGCGTGATCTTCATGTTGAGGTGCTTCGGCCCCGACGCGTCGGCCGTGATGTACGGCAGGTTGAATTCGGTCTGCTGGGCCGACGACAGCTCGATCTTGGCCTTCTCGGCGGCCTCCTTCAGCCGCTGCAGCGCGAGCACGTCCCTGGACAGGTCGACGCCCTGCTCCTTCCTGAACTCGCCGATCACGTAGTCGATGACCCGCTGGTCGAAGTCTTCGCCGCCCAGGAACGTGTCGCCATTGGTGGACAACACCTCGAACTGCTTCTCGCCGTCGACGTCGGCCATCTCGATGATCGAAATGTCGAAGGTGCCGCCGCCCAGGTCGTAGACCGCGACCTTGCGGTCCTTGCTGCCACCCTTGTCAAGCCCGAACGCGAGCGCGGCCGCAGTCGGCTCGTTGATGATCCGCTTGACGTCCAGGCCCGCGATGCGACCGGCGTCCTTGGTCGCCTGGCGCTGGCTGTCGTTGAAGTAGGCCGGCACGGTGATGACCGCCTCGGTCACTTCCTCGCCGAGGTAGTCCTCGGCGGTCTTCTTCATCTTGCGCAGCACCTCGGCCGACACCTGCGGCGGCGCGAGCCTCTTGCCGCGCACCTCGACCCAGGCGTCGCCGTTGTCGGCCTTGACGATGCCATAGGGCATCAGGTGGATGTCCTTCTGGACCTCCTTCTCCTCGAACTTGCGCCCGATCAGTCGCTTGACCGCATAGAGGGTGTTCCTGGGATTGGTGACCGCCTGCCGCTTGGCCGGTGCGCCGACCAGGATCTCGCCGTCGTCCATGTAGGCGACGATCGACGGCGTGGTACGCGCGCCCTCGGAATTCTCGATCACCTTGGGCTGGCCGCCCTCCATGATTGCGACGCACGAGTTCGTCGTGCCCAGGTCGATGCCGATGATCTTGCCCATGTTCCTTCTTCCTCGGTGACGGAGATTGTCTGGCTTGCAGATAGGTCGTGGTGAATGGAATTCAAGCGGCCGGCTCAGCCCTGCACCACCGTGACGAGGGCGGGCCGCAGCACCCGGTCGCCGATCAGGTAGCCCTTCTGCAGCACGTGCGCGACGTGGTTCGGGGCGATCGGCGGCTGCGTCGCGGCGGCAGGCACGGTGGAGATCGCCTGGTGCCTGTTGGGGTCGAACTTCTCGCCCTGGGGATCGATCTCGAACAGCCGGTTCTTCTCGAACGCCGAGGCCAGCAGCCGCAGCGTCGCCTCGACCCCCTCCTTCAGGTTGTCCACGCTCGGGGCGTCGGCCTTGAGCGCCATCTCCAGGCTGTCCTTGACCGGCAGCAGGCTCTCCGCGAACGTCTCGATGCCGTACTTGTGGGCCTTGGCAACGTCGTCCTGCGCCCGGCGGCGCACGTTGTCGAGTTCGGCGACAGCCCGCAGGTACTGGTCGCGGACTTCGGCGACCTGTGCCTGCGCCTCGGCAAGGCGGGCATCCGGGCCGGATCGCGCCTGCTCGGTCGCGATCTCGTCAGGAGCGCCCTGGGCGGGTTCGACGCCGCCGTGGACGGTCCCAGCAGGCACGTCTTGGTCCGGTTGCTCCGGTCTTTCCGGGTTCATCCGCTGCTTCTCCCAATGGAATCAGATAGTTGCGCGATCACCCCGAGCCAGGCAGGCGGGGGCGCGGTGTATTTCGGGGCGCAATCAGGGATTTCAACAGCGCACTTCCCCCGGCGCAGAGGTTACCCTTGGGGTCGGTCCCGGGTGCGCGACGGGAACGTTTCCACAACCAGGGAGAGCGAAGATGGGCCTGTTGTCATTCGTCAAGGACGCTGGCGAGAAGCTGTTCGGCCGTGGCGAGGCGCAAGCCGCCCAGAAGGCGGCCGAAGCCGATCCGAGCGCGGACAAGGTGGCGGCAGCCAATGCGGCCGCCGGCAAGGCCATCGAGGACTACATCGCGGCGATGAAGCTGGGCGCCGATGGCCTGTCCGTCGAGTTCGACGGCGCCAACGCCTCGGTCACCGTCTCCGGCACCGCGCCGGACCAGGTGACCCGCGAGAAGATCGTGCTGTGCTGCGGCAACGTCGCCGGCGTGAGCAACGTGATCGACAACATGTCCGTGAGCAACCCGACGCCCGAGGCGCAGTACTACACGGTGGTGCGCGGCGACACGCTGTCGAAGATCGCCAGGCAGTACTACGGCAACGCGAACGCCTACATGCCGATCTTCGAGGCGAACAAGCCGATGCTCACGCATCCGGACAAGATCTATCCGGGACAGGTGCTGCGGATTCCGCCGCAGCCCTGAGGCTGCGCCGCCCGCTGCGGCGCGGCGCGAGCCGCGCCGATGGCCTTCAGCCGGCGGCGCCCAGCGATCGCGCGCGCTGGCGCCGGGCGGCGAGCGCCTGCTCACGCGCTGCCGTCGCGGCTGCGTCTAGGCGGCGGGTGGGCCAGCCCGACAGGTGCTGCTCGGCGAGGCTCGCGAGCGCGTCGATGAAGGGCGGCGACTCGTTCAGGCACTCGACGTAGCGGAACGCCTGGCCGCCGGCGCCCAGGAATGCGTCGCGGCCCTCGACCGCGATCTCCTCGAGCGTTTCCAGGCAGTCGGCGACGAAGCCGGGGCAGATCACGTCGACGCTGCGCACGCCCGAGCGTGCGAGCTCGCGCAGCGTCGGCTCGGTGTACGGCTGCAGCCATTCGGCGCGGCCGAAGCGCGACTGGAAGGTGAGCACCCATTCGCCGGCCCGCAGGCCGAGACGCTCGGCGAGCTGCCGGCCGGTGGCCAGGCACTCGCAGTGGTAGGGATCGCCCAGCGCCAGCGTGCGCCGGGGCACGCCGTGGAAGCTCATGACCAGGCGCTCGCCGCGGCCGTCGCGCTCCCAGGCGCGGCGCACGCCGGCGACCAGCGCGTCGAGATAGCCGTCGTGATCGTGGAAGCCGCGCACGGTGCGCAGCTCGGGGAGGCTACGCCAGCCGGCCAGTTCGCGGGCCAGCGCGTCGAACGCGGTGGCGGTGGTCGAGGCCGCGTACTGCGGATACAACGGCAGCGCCAGCAGCCGCACGACGCCGCGCTCGCGAAGCTCGCGCAGCACGCCAGCGATCGACGGATTGCCGTAGCGCATCGCGAACGCCACTTCGACGTCGTGTCCGCGCGCGCCCAGCGCGCCGCGCAGCAGCGTCGCCTGGCGACGCGTGTGCACCATCAGCGGCGAGCCCTCGTCGGTCCAGATGCTCGCGTACTTGCGCGCCGACTTCGACGGACGGGTCCGCAGGATGATGCCGTGCAGGATGGGCAGCCACGCCAGCCGCGGAATCTCGACCACGCGCGGATCGGACAGGAATTCGCCCAGGTAGCGCCGCAGCGCCGCCGGGGTCGGCTCGTCGGGCGTGCCGAGCTGCACGAGCAGCACCGCGGTTCGCGACGGCGCCGCGTGGTCGAAGCGGGTGGCAGCCGTGTAGCGCGTCACGATGCCGGTGCGCGCTCGCGGTCGATGAAGCGGTCGAGCTGGCCGCGCGCCGCGCGCTGGACCGCGCGGCGATAGGCCGGCAGCGAGCCGAGCAGCCAGCCGGTCGCGCCCAGCGCCTGGCGGCTCCATGGCCAGAACGCGAACTCGTCGACCTGCCGCACGATCGCGTCGTCCCAGAACGTGAGCGTCGATCGCACCCGGTTGTGCACCCGGCGCCCGCCCCGGTAAAGGTAGTCGGCCTCCCAAAGCACCTGCGCCTTGCGCTCGTCGGCGAATGCGATCCGGTAGTCGAGCCGGAAACCGCCGCTGCGAGCCGCGGCGGCGGTGAGCATCCGCCACATCGCGCCCGGCTCGGCGCCGCGCAGGTCGGGGAACACCGGGTCGCTGAACGACGCCTGGCCGTGATAGCAGGCAGCCATCGCCGCGCCGTCGAGCGCGGCAAATGCGTCGTAGAAGCGTCGGATCAGCGTCTCGGACATGCGCGCGAGGGCGGTCCGCGTCGGCGTCGGTGGAATCGCGGGCGTGCGCTCAGCCGTGATGGCTGAGGGCCGACGAGACCAGCCTGGCGGTGATGTCGACGATCGGGATGACCCGCTCGTAGGCCATCCGCGTCGGGCCGATCACGCCCAGCGTGCCGACGATGCGGCCGTCCGACTCGTACGGGGCGACGACGACGCTGATCTGGTCCATCGGGACCAACTCGGACTCGCCGCCGATGAAGATCTGCACGCCTTGCGCGCGGCTCGACGCGTCGAGCAGCTGCACCAGGCTCGTCTTCTGGTCGAACAGGTCGAACAACCGGCGCAGGCGCTCCATGTTGTCGGTGAGATCGGCCACGCCCATCAGGTTGCGTTCGCCGGAGATGACGACCGGCTCGGCCTCCTCGGTCAGCGCGCGGTTGCTCGCTTCGACCGCCTTGTGCATCAGGCCCGTGATGTCGTCGCGCAGCGAGGCGAGCTCGGAGTGCAGGCGGCCGCGAATGCTCTCGAAGTCGAGTCCGGCGAAGTGCGTATTGATGTAGTTGGCCGCCTCGACCAGCTGCGACGGCGTGTAGTCGAGTTCGGTCGACAGGATGCGGTTCTGGACGTCGCCCTCGGGCGTGACGATGATCAGCAGGATGCGGCGCCCGGAGAGCCGCAGGAACTCGACCTGGCGGAACAGCGACGCGCGGCGCGGCGTCATGACGACGCCGGCGAAATGCGAGAGGTTCGACAGCAGCGACGCGGCGGCCGACAGCAGCCGCTGCGGCTCGTCGGCCTGCAGCCGGCCCCGGATGACCCGCGTCTGCTCGCCCTCGAGCGGCTCGACGGTGAGCAGTGTGTCGACGAACAACCGGTAGCCGCGCGGCGTCGGGATGCGGCCGGCCGAGGTGTGCGGGCTGGCGATGAGTCCGAGCTCTTCGAGGTCGGCCATCACGTTGCGGATCGTGGCCGGCGACAGGTCGAGTCCGGAGTACCGGGACAGCGTGCGGGAACCCACCGGCGTCCCGTCGGCGATGTAACGCTCGACCAGGGTCTTCAGCAGAGTCCGTGCGCGCGCATCCAGCATGCGCCCATTGTATGGGCAGTCGGCACGGGCGCAAGTCGTCCGGCTCGGCCGGACGGCTCGGCCGGGCGCCCCGGCTCGCCACCGGCGGCTTGTGCTCTAATCGCTGCGATGAAGAGCCGATTCAACCGCGTGGCGCTGGTCAGCCGCCCGCAGACCGAGAGCGTCGGGGGAACCGTGCGCGAGATCGCCGCGTTCCTGCGCGCGCGCGGCGTCTCGGTGCTGGTCGAAGAACGCTCGGCGGTGCTGCTGGGTGCGTCCGAGCTCGAGACGGCGAGCCTGGAGCGAATCGGCCACGAGGCCGACCTCGCGATCGCGATCGGCGGCGACGGCACGATGCTCGGGGCCGCCCGCGCACTCGCCCCGCACGAGGTACCGCTGGTAGGCATCAACCACGGCCGGCTCGGCTTCATCACCGACATCGGGCTCGACAGCTGGCGCCAGGCGCTGTCGTCGATCCTCGAAGGCCACTACGCGTCCGAGGAACGCACGCTGCTCACCGCGCGCGTCGTGCGCGGCCAGGAAGTCGTCTGGACCGAGCTGGCGCTGAACGACGTGGTCGTCAACCGGTCGTCCCGCACCGGCATGATTGAATTGCAGGTGCACGTCGACGACCTGTACATGTACAGCCAGCGCGCCGACGGCCTGATCGTGGCGACGCCCACCGGCTCGACCGCGTACGCGCTGTCGGCCAACGGGCCGATCCTGCACCCGCAGACCAAGGGCATCGTGCTGGTGCCGGTGGCGCCGCAGTCGCTGTCGAACCGCCCGATCACCCTGCCCGACGAGGTGACGATCACGATCCGCGTCGTCGAGGGCCGCGAGCCGCGCGTGGCCGGCGACATGCAGGTGTTCAGCGACCTTCAGGTCGGCGACGACATCATCGTCCAGCGGGCCGCGTTCACCACCACCTTCCTGCACCCGCCGGGCTACAGCTACTTCGCCACGCTGCGCGGCAAGCTCAACTGGCACGAGCTGCCGCACCTGCAGACGATCCAGCGCTGAACGCGGGCGCCCCGACCGACCCGTCCCCGAACGCCGCTCCCGATGCTGCTCAGCCTTCGCCTCGAAGACTTCGTCATCGTCGACTCGGCCGAACTCGAATTCGGCCCCGGATTCACGGTGCTCTCCGGCGAGACCGGCGCCGGCAAGTCGATCCTGATCGACGCGCTGAGCCTTGCGATGGGCGGGCGCGCCGACGCCGGGGTGGTACGCGAAGGCCGCCCTCGCGCCGACATCGCGGCAATGTTCCACAGCGACGAGGCGCTCGACGCCTGGCTGGCCGAGCGCGCATTGCAGGGCGACGCCGGCACCGTGCTGCTGCGCCTGGTCGACGCCGACGGTCGCTCGCGCGCGCTGGTCAACGGCCATCCGGCTACCGCGGCGCTGCTGCGCGAAATCGGCGAGCGGCTGGTCGACATCCACGGCCAGCACGCGTCGCAGTCGCTGCTGCGCGCCGATGGGCAGCGGCAGCTTCTCGACGGTTATGCCGGACTCGACAACGACAGGCAGGTGCTCGCCGAGGCCTGGACGGCCTGGCGCGCGCTGCGACGCGACCTCGAAGCCGCCGAATCGGGGCAGCGCGAGCTCGCGCTCGAGCGCGAGCGCCTGGCATGGCAGGCGAGCGAACTCGAACGCCTGCGGCTCGCGCCGGGCGAATGGGAGCAACTCAACGATGAACAGAAGCGGCTCGCGCACGCCGCCTCGCTGATCGAGGGCACGCGTGGCGCCGCCGACGCGCTCGTCGACAGCGACGACGCGCTGGCGAGCCGCCTGCACCAGCAGCTGCAGCGCCTGCGCCCGCTCGCGGCGATCGACGCAGCGCTCCAGGAGGCGGTCGAGCTGCTCGAGAGCGCCGCCATCCAGGTCGACGAGGCCGCGTCCATGCTGGCCGACTACGCCGAACGTGTCGACCTCGACCCGAAGCGGCTCGAGCACACCGAGCAGCGGATCGGCGCCGTCTTCGAGGCGGCGCGGCGCCTGCGAATGCCGCCCGAATCGATTCCCGCCACGCTCGACTCGATCCGCGCGCGGCTCGGCGAGCTCGACGCGGCCCAGGACATCGAGGGTCTGCGTGCCAGGACAGCGGCCGCGCGGACGCGCTACGACACACTCGCCGCGCACCTGTCTGCCGCGCGACGCAAGGCGGCACGGCGCCTGGCCGACGGCATCTCGCGCCACATGGCCGAACTGGGCATGGCCGGCGGCAAGCTCGCCGTGGCGTTCGAGCCCGGCGAGCCCACGGCCTCGGGCACCGACGCCATCGAGTTCCGCGTGGCCGCGCACGCCGGCGCGACGCCGCGACCGCTGGCCCGGGTGGCCTCGGGCGGCGAACTGTCGCGCATCGGCCTTGCGATCGCCGTGCTGGCTGCGCAGGCCAACCCGGTGCCGACGCTGATCTTCGACGAAGCCGATGCCGGCGTCGGGGGCGCGGTCGCCGACGCGGTCGGCGCGCTGATGCGCCGGCTGGGCGGCGACCGCCAGGTCCTGTGCGTGACGCACCTGCCGCAGGTGGCCGCGAAGGCGCACCATCACTTCCGGGTCAGCAAGGACAGCGTGGACGGGCGCGCCGTCAGCCGGATCGAGGCGCTCGATCGCGGCGCCCGCGTCGAGGAGATCGCCCGGATGCTGGGCGGCACCGAGATCACCGCAACCACCCGCAAGCACGCGCGCGAGATCCTCGCGCAGACCTGAGCGCGGGCGACCCCGGGCGCCCTCAGCTGCGCCGATACACGCAGTCGGGCTTGATGCAGTTTCCGTACAGCGCCAGCGCGTGCTCCTGAAGCGAGAAGCCACGGTCTTTCGCGATCTTCTGCTGGCGCTTCTCGATCTCGGCGTCGTAGAACTCCTCGACGCGGCCGCACTGCAGGCAGACCAGGTGGTCGTGATGCTGCCCCTGCTCGAGCTCGAACACCGCCTTGCCGGACTCGAAGTTGCTGCGCTTGAGCAGCCCGGCCTGCTCGAACTGGGTCAGCACGCGGTAGACCGTAGCGAGCCCGATCTCCTGGTTCTCGGCGATCAGCTCGCGATAGACATCCTCGGCACTCATGTGCCGCTGCTTGCCGTTCTGGAAGATTTCCAGGATCTTCAGGCGCGGCAAGGTCGCCTTCAGACCCATGTTCTTGAGTTCGCTGGTGACGGACATGCGGCTCGGCCCGGGCTGGGGAAGTCCCGTCGTATGATAACGGTTTTCAACTGCAACGAGTCGCGACCGGCACCATGAACGAGGTTTCTGCCCAGCACCGCCGGCCACTGGCCGGCCAGCGCGGCTTGCGGCCGGCACGCGCCGCCTGGTGGGTGCCCGCGGCGCTCGTGGCCGCGCTCCTCGCCGGCGGCTGTGCCCAGCGCGATCCGAACCGCAGCGGCCTGCTGCAGCCGTATCGCACCGACCTGCCGCAGGGCAACTACCTGACGCAGCAGACGCTGGACCAGGTCAAGGAGGGCATGACGCGCGAGCAGGTCCGCTTCGCGCTCGGCACCCCGTTGCTGCGCCACGTGTTCCATCCGGATCGCTGGGATTACGTGTTCCGCTACCAGTTTCCGAATGGCCGCGCCGAATTGCGGCGCGCCACCATCGTGTTCCGCGAAGACCGCGTCGCCGCGATCGAGGCGCAGGCGCTGCCCGCGAAGGAAGACCCCACCGACCCCGCCCTGCCGGGCTATCGGCCGCCCAGCACCGCGCAGAAGGCGCAGCCATGATGCGGATCGCGATCGCGGGCGCTTCGGGCCGCATGGGGCGAATGCTGGTCGAGGCGGTGCTCGAGGCCCCTGACGCGCAACTCGTCGGCGCGCTCGACGTGGCCGGCAGCGCCTCGATCGGGCGCGATGCCGGCGACTTCCTCGGGCGCGCGACCGGCGTCGCGATCACCGACGACGTCGACGCCGGCATCGCCGACGCGCAGTTCCTGATCGACTTCACCCGACCGGCGGGCACGCTCGCGCACCTGCGCGCCTGCGCGACGCGCGGCGCCGCGATGGTCATCGGCACGACCGGTTTCGACGACGAGGGCCGGCGCGCGATCGCCGCGGCGGCCGAGCGCGTGCCGATCGTGTTCGCGCCGAACATGAGCGTGGGCGTCAACGTGACCTTGAAGCTGCTCGAGCTCGCGGCGAAGTCGCTGCACGAGGGCTACGACATCGAGATCATCGAAGCCCATCACCGCCACAAGGTCGACGCCCCGTCGGGCACTGCCCTGAAGATGGGCGAGGTCGTCGCCGCGGCGCTCGGGCGCGACCTGAAGAAGGTGGCCGTCTACGGTCGCGAAGGCGTCACCGGCGAGCGCGATCCGTCGACGATCGGCTTCGCCACGGTTCGCGGCGGCGACATCGTCGGCGACCACACGGTGTTGTTCGCCGGCATCGGCGAGCGCATCGAGATCACGCACCGATCGGCGAGCCGCGTCACCTACGCACACGGCGCGCTGCGCGCCTGCCGCTTCCTGTCGGAACGCGCCAACGGCCTGTACGACATGCAGGACGTGCTGGGCCTGAAGGACTGATCCGCGATCTCACTGCGGGGCTTGCGAACGCCGCGGGTTCGTGCGTAGCGCGTTGCATGGATCCTCGCGCGGGGCCGCCGTGGTCACCTCGGCGGCGTCGAACGGCACCGGCGTCGCTTCTCCGGCTTCCAGCAGGCCGATGCCGAACACCCGCGCGTGCGGCGCGAGTTCGGCCAGGTAGCGCGGCACGCCGATGTCGCGACGGACGTGGCCGTTGCCGGCCAGCAGTACCACCGGCAGGCCGCTGGCGCGATGGGCGTCGGCGACCGAGCGGGCGAGCCGCGCATCGCGACTGCGCTGGGCAGCCGCCATCGGCGCGATCATCGATTCGGGAAGCAGGCCGCAGTGCCCTCGCCGGATCGAGTCCTCCAGGGCTCGTTCGTCGCTAGCGCTCCAGCCGGCGGGCTCCCGCGCAGCCGGCGCGCGGCCGCGGGCCACGTCCGAAGTCTCGGACCGCGACAGGTTGGCCGCCACCAGCGGCAGGTCGCGGCGCAGCGCGAGTTCGATCACCAGCCGGTAGTACTCCCAGTGCCAGCCGCGGAAGTCGAAGCCTGCCGCCTCGGCGACCCGGCGGGCGCGCTGCGGCAACGCATCGCCGGCTGCGGCGGGGTCGGCGGCTCGGGCACGGTCGAGCGCGCCCTGGTTCACGGCATCGAGCTGCTCGAGCGCGATGACGATGCGCCGCCGCTCGGCGAGTTGCTCGAGCCAACGCAGCCGCATGCGGTGCTGGATCGCGTTGTCGTGCACCTCGCCGATCAGCAGCAGGTCGGCGTCGAACGCCGCCGGCGGCAGCGCCGCGCCATCCTGCGCGCCCCCAGGCTGGCCAGGCAGCGCCGAGCACGCGGCAAGCGCGAGCGCCGCGATCGTCGAGGTCAGCCGTTGCCACCGGGGCCTGCGCCGCGGCGTTGCGGGCTCGCTGCCCGCGGCGACGCCAACGATCGTGTCGCACCACCCCCGGTCGTCCTGCATCGGCGCCCTGCCCGCTCGGAAAAAGGAACGCGCATTGTTGCAGAGCCGGGGCGCGCTGCCCGCGCCGGCTTGCCCGAATTTGGTCTTCCCGGCGTCGGCCGCGATAATTTCGCGATGGATGCATCCCGGCTGTCGGCGGCAGGCGGTGCGCTGGCCCTGCACGGTCTCGTGCTCACCGGTGTGCTGACGCTGGCCATCGCTCCCGCCACGAAACGCACGGTCGAACCGGTGCAGGTCGTCCTGCTCACGGCGCCTGAACCGCTGCCGGTTGCGCGCGCGTCGGCGCCGCCCGCCGCCGAGCCCACGGCCGGGCCGCCTGCGCGCAGCGCACCGCTCGAAGCCGCCGCGCCCCGCCCTGCACCGCAGCCGGTGCGCGCCAGGCCCAGGCCGCGACCCGAGCCGCGGCCCATGCTCGAGCGGCCGGCGCAGCCGCCCGTCTCGGCGAGGCCCGAGGCGCCAGCACCGGTGCCCGACCTCCCGGTGCGCGCCGCGCCGCCGCAGTCGAGCGCGATCACGGTACCGCCGCCGGTGACGACCACCGAGCCGGCGCCGGGGCAGGACGCCGGGCCGCCCGGGGCGCCCGCGTCGCCCGCCACGGCCCTGGATGCGGCGGCCGGCAGCCGGCGGGGCGACGGCATCGCCTCCGCGGCGCCGTCGACGCGCAGCGCCCCGCACGTCGACGCGACCTGGAGCGGCAACACGCCGCCGCCCTATCCGGGGATGGCGCGGCGACTGGGCGACCAGGGCGAGGTCAGGCTGGACGTCCACGTCGGCGCGGACGGCCGGGTCACCGAAGTCCGGCTCAAGCAGTCGAGCGGTTCCACGCTGCTCGACCGCACCGCGATCGACACGGTGAGGAAATGGCGCTTCAAGCCGGCCACCGTCGATGGCCGGCCTGTTGCGGAGTGGTATCACGACTGGCGATGGGTCTTCCGACTCGAAGGCTGAAGGGACACGCGATGCAGGAACAGCAACTCGGTTTGATGCACTTCTGGCAGGCCGGCGACGTGGTGACCCACGCGGTCGCGTACCTGCTCCTGGCAATGTCGGTCGTGAGCTGGTACTTCATCCTGTCCAAGGCGTGGAGCGCGTGGCGGCTGCGTCGCGGCGCGCGCGCCGCGCTCGAGCAGTTCTGGAATGCGCGGTCGATGGACGAGGCGGTCGCCACGCTCGAGCGCGCCGACACCGAGCGGGTCTTCCTGCCGCTGGTCCAGAAGGCGCGCGCGGCCGCCGCGATGCAGCCCGACAGCTCGCTCGCCGCGTCGATCGACCGCGACGAACTGGTGACGCGCGCGATGCGCGGCGAGATCACGCAGGCTTCGGCGCGGCTCGAGAGCGGCCTCGCGTTCCTGGCTTCGGTGGGCAGCACCGCGCCCTTCGTCGGGCTTTTCGGTACCGTCTGGGGCATCTACCACGCGCTGCTCGCGATCGCGTCGAGCGGCCAGGTGATGATCGACAAGGTGGCGGGCCCCGTCGGCGAAGCGCTGGTGATGACCGCAGCGGGCCTCGCAGTCGCGATTCCCGCGGTGCTCGCCTACAACGCGTTCGTGCGCGGCAACCGCATCGTGCTCGCCGAGCTCGACGGCTTCGCGCACGACGTGCTCGCGCTGGTCATCACGGGGCGCAGGCTGCGGGATCACGAGGGCGACGCACTGCGAAGCGCGGTGGCCCCGCTGGCGGCCAGCCGGGTCGTGCGCTGAGCCGCGCGCAACTCGATCACCAGGAGGCTCCACGCAATGGCATTCGGCGGATTCGATACCGGCAACCACCCGCAGCCGATGGCCGAGATCAACACAACGCCGCTGGTCGACGTCATGCTGGTGCTGCTGGTCATCTTCATCATCACTGCCCCGCTGCTCACGCACGCGATCCGCCTCGACCTGCCCAACGCGCAGGCCCCGGCATCGGCCGAGAAGCCGGAGACGATCACGCTGTCGATCGACCCGTCGGGCGCGCTGTTCTGGAACGACGAACCGGTGACGGGGCTCGACGCGCTCGGCGAGCGGTTCCGGCAGGCGGCTGCGCGGCAACCGCAACCCGAGCTGCACCTGCGCGCCGACCGCGAGACCCGCTACCAGCGGATCGCCGAGGTGATGTCGAGCGCGCAGCAGGCGGGCATCACGAAGCTCGGATTCGTGACCGAACCGCACGATCGACGCGGCCGCTCCGCCGACTGACGACGATCGCCCCCGCGCCGGGGCGTGCCGAACCGGCCGGCGAAGCGCCGCTGCCTCACGACGTGAAGCGCAACGCGCCGACGAGCGCGGCCGGCGCGCTGATGCCGCCCGGCTCGCGCCCGTCCCAGGTGGCCGTGTCGGGCATCCGGCGCACGGCGTCGCCGAGCGCGACCAGTTGCTCGCCGAGCACGCGGTACAGGCTGTCGTCGAAGCGCATCGGCTCGATCGGCGCGACCGCCCGGCCGTCCTCGACCCACAGCGTCGCGAATCGCGTCATGCCGGTCGCGCGGCAGGCCTCGCGATCCGAGTAGTTCAGGTACCAGAGATTGGAAATCGCCACGCCGGTGTGAAGCGCCGCCATCGCGTCCGCCGCGGGCAGCGTACCCGGCGCGACGCAGGCGGCAACGGGACGCTCGTCGTCGTCAGCGCCGTTGCCGTCGACCCCGAACTCGCGCGCGCTGCGCGGCGAGACGAGGCGTCGCGCCGGACGCCCCGCCTCGACGAGCGCAACGCGCGCCGGGCGCTCGAAGCCGTCGGCCTGGAAGCGCGGCACGCCGAACGCGTCGAGGTCGTCGACCAGCGTGAGCGACGGATGCAACGCGGCCTCGCCGCGCGCCGCGCGCGCCAGTGGCGACTGGCCGCTGCGCCAGGCGCGCTCGGAGAAACCGCCCCAGCCCAGCAACGCCACCAGTTCGGCCAGCGCCTGCGGCGCGAGCAGCACCCGATAGTCGCCGGGCGCGAGCCGCCGCGGCTGCCGATGCAGGATCCGCGCGCGCTCGCGAGCGGCGCCGATCGTCGCCCGCAATGATTGCGCGTCCCAGCGCTCGGCGAACCAGGTGTCCTTGACCGCGCGATCGCCGCCCACCTGGACGGAAAAGTCGAAGGTGGACGAGACCGTTTCGTGGTAATGGCGGTGGCCGAGGCTGCTGGCCAGCGCGCGCACCACCGGCCCGGCCGCGTAGAGCCCCACCAGGTCGTCGCCTTCGGCCGATGCGACGATCGCGTCGATCGCGACACCGGGATCGGGCACGCCGGCGCCGTCGATGCGCTCGCTGCTGCCCGGCACCGGCTGCCAGCAGGCATGGGGATCGACGGGCAGTTGCGCGACGGCGTCACGCAATTCGGCGAGGCCGCACGCGAGCACCGCCTGCATCGCTTCGGGCTCGCCCAGCGTGCAGGCAATCCGCGCCTGGCGCCCGCCGTCGATCAGGCGAAGGCCGACCGTCGCACGCTCGACCGTGCCGGCCTGCCGGACTCGCGCGCGATTCACCCGCAGGTAGTCGCTGCGCTCGGCCCGCAGGCTGCCGAAGAGGATCTCGCCGGGCCCGGCCGCCGCGGCGACGAACCGGACCAATGCGTCGAAATGCGCGGCGAACGCCGGGGCGGCGGTCACGACGCGCCCCCGAACACGTCGATCGACCGGAACAGGCATGCCGGCGATGCGTGCCCGACGCGCGCGATCTGCCCGGGCTCGCCCTTGCCGCAGAACGGCGTGCCGAGCACCTGCATCGTCGCGCGGTCGCCCACGGCGGCCAGGCTGCGCCAGAAGGTGGCCGACGTGCCGCGGTAGTTCGGGTTGCGCACCAGCGTCGTGAGCCGTCCGCCTTCGATCAGGCGCCCCGATTCGCAGCCGAACTGGAACTTGTTGCGCGAATCGTCGATCGACCACGAAGCGTTGGTCTGCATCCAGATGCCGCGTTCGACCGACGCGATCATCGACTCGAGCGTCGCGTCGCCGGGCTCGAGGTTCAGGTTCGCCATCCGGTCGATCGGTGGCCGGTGCCAGCCGCTGGCGCGCGCCGAGGCGGTGCCTTCGACCGGCAGGCCGAGTGCGCGGGCGCGCGCCTGCGACAGTTCGCCGCCGAGCGCGCGCCGCAGGATGCCGCGCTCGATCAGGCGTTGCCGACGCGCCGCGGTGCCGTCGTCGTCGGCAGCGTAGCTGGCGAACTCACCGCTCGCGTCGGGATCGAAGCTCACGTTCAGCAGCGGCGAACCGTAGCGGTAACTGCCGAACATGTCGGCCGTGACGAAGCTGGTTCCCGCGAAGTTGCGCTCGTCGCCGAGGATCCGGTCGAGCTCGAGCGGATGCCCGATCGATTCGTGGATCTGCAGCATCATCTGGTCCGGCGACAGCAGCAGGTCGCGCGGACCGTCGGGACAGTTCGGCGCACGCAGCAACTGAAGCGCCTCGTCGGCGACGCGGGCGCCGCCGCCGATCATCCCGGAATCGCGCAACGCGGTCCAACCGCCCTGCCGGCAAAAGCCGTTGTACTGGCCGCCGAGCGTGCGCGTCTGGGAGCGGCCGTCGGCGAACGCGGTCGCCTCGAGATTGGGCTCGACGAACCGGAACGACTGCTCGGCGACCAGCGCGGCGTCGACCCACAGCCGTTGCGCCGACTCGGTGGCGCGCAAGCTCGCGGACCAGTGAACCACCCGCGGGTCGCGAGCCATCGCCTCGGCTTCGACGCGAAGCATCGCGAGCAGCTCGGCGCGCGCGGGAAGGGGCTCGTCCGCGGGCCCCTCGTAGCGCAGCGTCGCGCCCGGAAGCTGCCAGGGCACCTCGGCGAGCCCGAGGCCCCGCCCCCGCGCCGCGCGCGCCCACTGCGCGGCGCGCTCGGCCGCCGCCTGCAGTCCTCGCGCCGACAGGTCGGCCGTCGCGCAGTACCCCGATTCGCCGTCGAGCCACACCGTGACCATCGCGCCACGATCGGTCGACAGCTGCGCCGGCTGCACGACGCCGCGCACGACGGCGAGGGTCTCGTGACGCTCCTCGACCAGGCGCAGCGAGACGCGCGCGCCGCGCTGCGCGACGGCCGGAAAGGCCGGAAAAGCGGAAGAGGCCGGAAAGGCCGGCCAGGAAGGCGAGGAAGCCGTGCCGATCGGGCGCGCCTCAGCGCGCGAGCCACTGCAGCAGCGGCTCCCAGGTCGCGCGATCCTTGTCGACGCGCTGCGAAGGCACGTCGAACACGGTGAGCCCGTGCGCGGCCAGGTGCACGTAGTTCTGCGTGTCGCGCACGTAGCCCGCCACCGGCAGCCCGAGGCTGCCGACGAAGCGTGCCAGCTGCTCGGCGGCGCGCGTGCGCGTGTCCACGCGCATGCCGACGATGCCCACGGTCTCCTGGAAACGGCGCAGGTTCGCGAACCCCGCCCGCAGTTCCTCGAGGAACCGCTGCGTGGCGAGCACGTCGAACATCGACGGTTGCAGCGGCACGAGGATA
Organism: Burkholderiaceae bacterium; assembly: GCA_046347945.1. Lineage (GTDB taxonomy): Bacteria > Pseudomonadota > Gammaproteobacteria > Burkholderiales > Burkholderiaceae_E > Zeimonas. Next base: position 83,887 of record JAXMFB010000012.1, on the reverse strand, counting down.
CGGTCGGCCACCCGCACGACCTCCGAGAGTCGCCTGCCGGTGATCTGTGCCGGCGTGTCGAGCACGACGTGGGTAACGCCACGCGGCGGGCGCGCGACCTCGCCGTTCATTTCCCAGCTTTCGATGGGCTTGACGCCGGCGGGGCGCAGCGTGAGCCAGTGCCTGGCCGACTGCTGTCGATCGAAGTCGCCGAGCATCGTGCGATGGTGGTTCGACGCGTAGAAGCCTGCGAGGTTCGTCGCAAGCGTGGTCTTGCCGACACCTCCCTTGGGGTTTACGACGGCGACGACGGGCATGCGTGAGCTCCTTGGCTGCGATGCCGCGATGTTAGCAAACAACGCGCACCACGGTTGCATTCAGGGCGTCGCGCGCCGCGCCGTGTCGATTGCGGCACACAGTTGCTCGACGGCGTCGAGCACGCGCGGGCCCGGGCGCTCCATCGTCGTCGCGTCGAACGCCGCAAAGCGCGCCGTCCCCTGCGGCGCGAGCACGCCGCGCTCGCGCCACAGGCGCTCGGAGCGCGTGCCATCGGTCGCGAGCACCATCTCGGGGCGCGCGGCGATCACCGACTCGGGATCGATCCGCGGCGCCGCCACGGCCACGTCGGCGAACACGTTGCGCGCGCCGCAGCTGCGCACCGCATCGCCGATCACGTCGCGGTCGCCGATGCCGATCAGCGGCGACGACCAGATCTGCACGAACACGCGAACCGGCCTCGATCCCGCGTAGCGCCCACGGATCGCGGCGAGCCGCTCGCGAAACGAGCGCGCCGCGCGCGACGCGGCGGCGCGATGGTCGGGGCGATGGTCGGCCAGTTGCGCGAAGCGCTCGATCGTCGCTGCGACGTCGTCGAGCGTGCGCGGCTCGGACACGAAGACGCGCAGGCCGAGCGCATCGAGACGTCCGACCAGCGTACGCGAGGCGCCGGGCCCCCAGATCACGACCAGGTCCGGCGCGAGCGCCAGCAGCTGCTCGACATCCGGCTGCGGGTAGGCGGCCACGCGCGGCAGCGAGCGCGCCTGCGGCGGATGGTCGCTGTCGCGATCGACGGCCACGACCCGCCCGCCGGCCCCGGCCGCGAACAGCAGCTCGGTAGCGTGCGGCGCCAGCGAGACGACCCGCGCCGGTGCCGTGGGCAGCGGCACGTCCCGTCCCCAGTCGTCGTGGATTCGAACGGCCTGCGCCGCCGCGGGACACGCCCAGGCCGCCGCCCCCGCGAGCAGCCACGCGACGATGCGCCGGTGCGCCACGTGCGTCACCGCACGGCGTAACGCACGCCGACGAACAGCGATCGGGGCGGCGAGCGGTAGCCCGCTGCGGTCTCGTAGTCGCGGTCGCCCAGGTTGGCCGCGCGCGCGAACAACTCCCAGTCGCGGTCGATCCGGTACGACGCCCACGCGTCGACGAAGACGTAGCCCGCCATGCGCTGGCCCAGCGTATCGAAGCGCCGCGCCTGCGCGATCGCCTCGGCGCCGAAGCGCCACGGGCCGCGCGCGTGCTCGACGCCCACCACGCCATAGCGCGGCGCGCGCCGCGCGAGCTCGGTGTCGCTGCGCGCGCCGGTCACGGGATCGACGCTCACGCCTTCGGTGTGCTGCATCGTCGCCGAAGCGCGCAGGACCCACGCGCCGATCGCGCGCCGCGCCTCCAGCGTGAGGCCCTGCACGCGCGCGCGCGCCAGGTTCTGCGCGGTGTAGAACGAGTCGAGCTCGATCGCATCGTCGATGCGGCTCCTGAACGCGGTCGCCCGCAACAGATCGGCGCCGCTGCGCTGCTCGAGCGCGACTTCGTAGCCTCGTGACTTCTCGGGGCGCAGCGCAGGGTTCGGCGAGAACGGGTTGTAGAGGTCGTCGAATGTCGGGGCCCGGAACGCCGTGCCGTAGCTCGCCCGCAGCAACCACTGCGGCACGAAGCGCCAGCCCCAGGCCAGCGCCCCGGTGGTCTCCGATCCGACCGACTCGATGCGGTCGCGACGAAGCGTCGCGCGCAGCGTGTGATCGCCCCACGCGCGTTCGTAGCCGCCGAATACCGAGTCGGTGCTGCGGCTGTCGCGCGCGTAGACGAACGCCCCGCCGCGGGTGACGCCGTCGCCGTCGATGCGTTGCACCAGCGACTCCACGCCCAGCAGCAGCAACCCGCCCCACGCGGCGACGGTGTTCTGCCACGAGAGGGTGCGCGAGTCGGTCTTCGGCGCGAAGGTGAACGCCTGGAAGCTGTAGTCGATCGAGCTGTTGCCGATGCGCAGTTCGGTCTGCCAGTCGTTCGTCGGGCGACCGCGCACCCAGGCCGATGCAGCGCCCGAGCGATAGTCCTGGCGCGCCGTGGACGCGGTGGAGAAGGCGTCGTCGTACTCGACGCGGCCATCGTTGACGAGGAGGCTGGCTCCGGCTTCCCATTGCGCCGCGAGACGGTGCGACAGCGAAGCCGTCAGCGACCGCTGTCGATTGCCGTCGCGATCGGCCTGGAAGTCCGGGCTGCCGGCGCGCGTCGACTCGAACCCGGCGGTGCTTTCGTGAGACAGCGACAGCGCCACGCGCGTGCCCTCGCGCGCCGCGCGAAACCCGACCTGCGCCTGCTGCGTGCCCTGTGTTCCGATCCCGGCCGACGCCCACGGCGACCAGCCGTCGGCGTCGGCCTGTCGCGTGAAGATCTGGATCACGCCGCCGATCGCCCCCGAGCCGTAGAGCGCGGACGCCGGGCCGCGCACGACCTCGATCCGGTCGATCGCCGACAGCGGAAGGTGCTCGACCACCCCGCCGCCGCTCAGCGGACTCTCGATGCGGATGCCGTCGACGAGCACGATGGTCTGGGAGTTGCGCGTGCCGCGCACGAACAGGCCCGACACCGACCCCGCACCGCCGGTCTGCGAGATCTCGATGCCGCCGGCGCTGCGCAGCAGATCGGGCAGCGTCGCGGCGCCGGCGTCGCGGATCGCCTGCGCGTCGATCACCGTGACGTCGGCGAGCGCGCGATCGATCGTGGTCTCGGTTCGCGTGGCGGTGACCACCACCGGGTTCATCGACTGAGAGGATGCGTGAAGGGGAATCAGGCCCGCGGCGAGCGCACTCGCGCACCGGGCGGCGACCGCGAGCGCAGCCGCCGAACGAGTGGATGGAAGGGACATGGGGACTCCTGTACGCCTTGCCCACCGCAAGGCGTCGGTTCGTCAATGGATCGACGGCTCGAAGCCGCGACCCGCCCTTCCGGCCGGTATCCGGGCTTGCAGCGTCGGGGGCCTCGCGATGCGATGCGGGGCCGGCCCGGGCGGGCACTGCCTTCCCGGACCGGCGCGCGCCAGGCGACGCCGGATCCAGTGGCGATGGGTGCACGACCGCTCGCGCGAACGCGAGCGCCGCTGCTTACCGTTGCGGGGGCAGCACAGGTTGGCGACGGCCCGCAGGACCGCGCTCCCTGTTTCCCGTTTAACCGCGCGTCGGCAAGGACCGCGCAGCACCGGAAGCGAGACGGATTATAGACCGGCCCGGCGACGGTGAATCGGGTGCGACGAGATCGGCTTGATCCAGGTTCAGCGATCGGTCGAGCGCGCGACCGGCGAAGGCGCGATGCGCGCCAGCGCGTCGAGCACGATGCCGGACGTCAGCAGTTCGGGAAGGATCTGCGGCTCGCCCTGCCCGGGCGCGTAGAGCAGGTAGAGGGGCACGCCGTTGCGCCCGTAGCGCGCCAGTTCCGCGGTGATCGCGGAATCGCGGTGGGTCCAGTCGGCCTTCAGCCGCACGACGGCGCGCTGCGCCATCGCCGCGACGACCGCGTCGCGCTCGAGCACCAGCCGCTTGTTGGCCTGGCAACTGACGCACCACGCAGCCGTGAAATCGACGAACACCGGGCGACCGCTCGCCAGCGCGTCGGCAACGCGATCGCGCGACCACGGCTGCCACGCCGGGGCGCCGCCCTGCGTCGCGCCGGCGGCGCCGGACTGCGCCTGCACCGGCGGCGCGTTGCCGTCGTGCTGCGGCCACGCGGTCCAGATCGCCAGCGCGAGCGACGCGAGCGCGAGCGCAGCCGCCCAGGCGCGGCGCACGCCGCTACCCCGCTGGACGAAACGCCCCGCCAGCCACAGCGCGAGCGCGAGCAGCACGGCGCCGATCGCGAGCGCGAGCACCGCGTCGATGCCCGCCTGCTGGCCGAGCACCCAGGCGAGCCACGCCGCGGTCGCGTACATCGGAAACGCCAGCAGTTGCCGGAACGTCTCCATCCAGCGTCCCGGGCGGGGCAGCCAGCGCAGCCACACCGGGAACAGGCCCAGCAGCAGGTACGGCGCCGCCATCCCGACGCCGATCGCGGTGAACACGACCAGCGCCTCGATCGTCGAGCTGCCGAGCGTGTAGCCGAGCGCCGATCCCATGAACGGAGCGGTGCACGGCGTGGCGACCAGCACCGCCAGCGCGCCCGAGCCGAACGAGCCGGCCAGCGGATGCGCGCTGCGCCCCGCCGCACGATCGAACTGCCCCAGGCGCGTCAGCGACAGGCCGATCTCGTAGACCCCGGAGAAGTTCAGCGCGATCGCCACGAACAGCAGCGCCATCGCGGCGACGAACAGCGGCGACTGCAGCTGGAAGCCCCACCCCGCCGATTCGCCGGCCGCGCGCAGGCCGAGCAGCCGGCCGGCCAGCACCCAGAACGAGGCCACCACTCCGGCGGCGAAGGCGAGTGCGCCGACGCGCGAGCCGGCGCTGCCTTCGCTGCCGTGGCGCGCGAAGCCGAGCACCTTCAGGCCGATCACCGGAAACACGCACGGCATCAGGTTCAGGATCAGTCCGCCGATCGCGCCGAACAGCGCCGCGACCCACAGGCTCGCGGCCGAAGCCGGCGGCGCGCCCCGGGTGGTGGTGCCGGCGCCGCCCGCCGACGCGGACGCATCGGGCCCCAGGCCGGGCAGGCCGAGCCCGCGGCGCGCCGGTTCGGCGCTCGCCTGCGGCCCACCCGCCACGCGCGCGATCTCGGTGCCGGCGGGCAGCGCCGCCGGCGACACCGACACGTCGAGTTCGCGCGCCTCGCCGTCGACGACGACGATGCCGTCGGCCGCCTGCGCGACGGCCGCGCGGTCGGCGCGCACCCGCTGCACGCCGTCCTCGCTGAGCTGCACCGCGAGCCGCACGCCGCCCTCGGAGGCGTAGAGCACTTGCGCCTCGGCGTGGCGCAGCAAGCCCTCGCGGTACGGGAAGAACTCGACCGTTGCCGGGCGCCCGGCCAGGCCGATCGAAAGCGTCGCACCGTCGGCGAAGGCGCGCGCGGCGATGCGCTGGCGCGGCATCCGGCGATCGGCCTCGTCGAACAGCGCGGCGAACTGCGACCGCGCGGCGGTGCCCTCGCGCAGCACGGGCAGCTCGAGCGCGACGTCGGCCTCGCCGGGGATGCAGACCTCGCGGCACATCAGCCACGACGCGCGGCCGGTGAACCGCACGCGCGCGGCGTCGATCACGGCCGGCACCTCGACCGGCACCGGCAACACGATCTCGCCCTCGTAGCCGTAGTTGGCAAGCGGCGGGATGAACAGGCGCTGCGGTGCGGGCCACTCGATCGCACCGGCCCGGAAACCCGCCGGCAGTTCGAGCGCAAGCTGCGTCGCCAGCCCGGAGTCGCCGGGATTGCGCCAGTAAGTGTGCCAGTGCGGGTCGTGCCGGATGCGCAGGCCGAGGCGAAGGGCCTGGCCGGGCACGACCGCGGCCGATTCGCCGACGAGTTCCACTTCGACCGCTTCGACGCGCGTCGGACCGGTACTCGCCGGCGCGACGGCAGCCGGGGCGATCGCGCCAGCGGCTGCGGCGCCCGCGGCCTGGGCGAGCGCGCGCTGCGCGCCGGCGCCGGACAGCACCAGCGCCACCAGCGCCCAGGCTGCCAGTCGCGAGCGAAGCAACGAATGCACGGTCATCGGCGGGTCCGCAGGGGTTACCGAATGCTACCGGAACCGACCGGATCCCCCCGCGAACCCCCTTCGCCGGGCAGGCGCGGGCGCGGCCGCCCCCGCCATGGCGTCTTCATATACCATCACGCCATGGATCAGGAAGTGGACCAGTTGGGCGAGCGCATCGACCGCATGCTGCAGGTCGTGCGTCGTCTTGCGGACGAGAACGCCAACCTGCGCGACCAGCTGGCTGCGAGCCGCGGCGCCAACGAGCAGCTCCAGCAGCGCATCGCCGAGGCACGCGCGCGCGTCGAGTCGGCGCTCGCGCGGCTGCCGCTGCCGGCAGAAGGCGGCGAATAAACACCAACGCGACGATTGGCGGCGCGTTCGACGGACCCCGAGCATGGAACAGATCGACGTCAAGATCCTCGACCGCGACTATCGGCTGGCCGTCAGCGGCGAGACCAAGCCGCAGCTGCTCGAAGCGGTACAGATGGTCGACGAGAAGATGCGCGCCATCCGCGAGGCCGGGCGCATCTCGGGCGTCGACCGCATCGCGGTGATGGCGGCGCTGCAGCTCGCGCACGAGTTGCTCGGCGCGCAAAGCCCCGTCGCGGGCACGCCGAAGGCCGAGATCCTCGGCAAGATCCGCAAGATGCGCGAGGACCTCGACGCCGAGCTCGAACGCCAGGAAAGCCTGTTCTGAATCGCGTTCCGCGCTAGAATGGCGGCCGACCCTGCAGTGCTCGACAAGGTCATACATTCCTTGAACCAATGCATTGCATCCAGGTCGCGGCTTTCTGCGTACTGCTGTTGTGATCGTCCCTCGTCGGACGAACCTGATGTGGTGCCTGCTGCGGCCGAACTGAACTGAACGGTTCAGGATGCCGGCCTGCCGGCACAGGCGGGGTCCCCTCTCCCTACGCGACGATGCCCGCGAGATCCCACTGGCTGATGAAGTCCGAGCCCGACGAGTGCTCGATCGACGACGTGCTGGCGATGCCGCGGCAGACGGTGCCGTGGTTCGGTGTGCGCAACTACCAGGCGCGAAACTTCATGCGTGATGCGATGCGCGTCGGCGACGGCGTGCTGTTCTACCACTCGGGCTGCGCCGAGCCGGGCATCGCCGGAATCGGCGAGGTCGCGTCGGCGCCGTACCCCGACGACACGCAGTTCGACCCGGCTTCGCCGTACTTCGACGCCAGGAGCACACACGAGTCGCCGCGCTGGATGCTCGTCGACGTGCGCGTGCTGCGCAAGACGCGCTACCTGACGCTGGCCGAGTTGCGCCGCCACGAAGCGCTCGCCGACATGGCGGTACTGCGCAAAGGCAGCCGCCTGTCGATCACGCCGGTGACGCCCGCCGAGTGGCGCTACCTGGGCAACCTGCTCGAGTCGCGGTCCCGATGAGCGCGCCAGGCGGACTGCCCGACCTGTCGTCGCTCTGGATGCCTTTCACGGCGAACCGGGCGTTCAAGACGAAGCCCAGGCTGCTTGCACGGGCGAGCGGCATGTACTACACGGCGGCCGACGGCACGCAGGTCCTCGACGGCACGTCGGGACTCTGGTGCGTCAACGCGGGCCACTGCCGGACCGAGATCACCGGGGCGATCGCGCGACAGGCCGCCGAGCTCGACTACGCGCCCGGCTTCCAGCTCGGACACCCCGATGCGTTTCGGGCCGCCGCGGCCATCGCCGGGCTGATGCCCGAAGGCCTCGACCGGATCTTCTTCACGAACTCCGGCTCCGAGTCGGTCGACACGGCGCTCAAGATCGCGCTCGCGTATCACCGCGCGCGCGCAGAAGGTCAGCGCACGCGCTTCATCGGGCGCGAACGCGGCTACCACGGAGCCGGCTTCGGCGGCATCTCGGTCGGCGGGATCGTCTCGAACCGCAAGGCCTTCTCCGGCGCGTTGCTGCCGGCCGTCGACCATCTGCCCCACACCCACCTGCCCCGGGACAACGCGTTCTCGCGCGGACAGCCCGCTGTCGGCGCACACCTGGCCGATGATCTCGAGCGCCTGGTCGCGCTGCACGACCCTTCGACGATCGCGGCCGTGATCGTCGAGCCGATGGCAGGCTCGACCGGCGTCCTCGTGCCCCCGGTCGGCTACCTCGAGCGGCTGCGCGAGATCACGAGCCGGCACGGCATCCTGCTGATCTTCGACGAGGTCATCACGGCATTCGGCCGCCTGGGCGCGGCGACGGCCAGCGGCGCGCTGGGCGTCACGCCGGACCTCATCACGCTGGCCAAGGGCATCAGCAACGGCGTCGTTCCGGCCGGGGCAGTGGCCGCGCGGCGCCAGGTCCACGATGCCATCGTCGAGGGCGCGCCGGCCGGCATCGAGTTCTTCCACGGATACACCTATTCCGGGCACCCGCTGGCGAGCGCGGCGATTCTCGCCACGGTGGACATCTATCGGCGCGAGGCACTGTTCGAGCGGGCGCGCAGCCTCGCGCCGCTGTTCGAGGAAGCAGCCCATTCGCTGCGCGACGCGCCGCAAGTGGTCGACGTGCGCAACCTGGGCCTGGTGGCGGGCATCGAGCTCGCGCCACGCGACGACGCACCGGGGGCGCGCGCGGCCGATGCGTTCCAGCGCTGCTTCGACCGCGGCCTGCTCGTCCGGGTGACCGGCGACGTGATCGCGCTGTCGCCGCCCTTGATCGTCGAGCCCGGCCAGATTGCCAGGATGTTCGAGACGTTGCGGCTCGTGCTGCAGGAGATCGACGCGGCCGCGGGCCGCCGCTGAGCCCGCCGCCCCGACTCGTTCATGGCCCTCGACCTGATCGCCTGGTTCCTGCTGCTCGGCGCCGCCACCGGCTTCGCCGCCGGCCTGCTCGGCGTCGGCGGCGGCATGCTGCTGGTGCCGTTCGTGACGATGCTGCTCACGAGCAAGGGCTTTCCGACCGGGCAGATCGTCAAGGTGGCGATCGCAACCTCGCTGACGACCATCCTGTTCACGTCGCTGTCGAGCGTGCGCGCGCACGCCCGGCGCGGCGCGGTGCGCTGGGACATCGCGAAGACGCTGGCCCCGGGCATCGTGCTCGGTTCGCTGGTCGGCGCCCAGATCGCGGCGGCGCTGCGCGGCAGCGTGCTGGCGGTCGGTTTCGGCGTGTTCATCGCACTGATGGCCACGCGAATGCTGTGCAAGGGCCAGGCGAGCGCGCGCCGCGCGCTGCCCGGCAACGCCGGGCGCTTCGGCATGGGCACCCTGATCGGCCTGCTGTCGGCGATCGTCGGGGCGGGCGGCGCGTTCATCACGGTGCCATTCCTCACCCGCGCCAACGTGAAGATCCACGAGGCGGTCGCCACCAGCGCCGCCTGCGGCTTTCCGATCGCGCTGGCCGGTACGCTCGGCTACGTCTACGCCGGCTGGGGGCTCGAGTTGCCCGGCGGCACGTTCGGCTACATCTACCTGCCGGCGCTGGCGTCGATCGTCGTCACCAGCGTGCTGACCGCACCGCTGGGCGCGAAGACCGCGCACGCGATGGACGTAAGCCTGCTCCGGTCCGTGTTCGCGATGCTGCTCTATGCGCTGGCGGCGTACATGCTCTGGAAGGGACTGTACGGGCACTGACTGCGCGGGCACTGACCGCGCGGACATCGCCCGCGTCGCGTTCAGGCCCCGAAACGCTCGCGCAACACGTTCTTCTGGACCTTGCCCATCGTGTTGCGCGGCAATTCGTCGACGACGTGCACCCGCTTGGGCACCTTGAACGCCGCGATGCGCCCCTTGAGCGCCGCAATGATCGCCGCCTCGCGCAACTGCGCACCGGGCTTCCCGACGACCACGGCCGTGACCGCCTCGCCGAAGTCACGGTGCGGCACGCCGATGACCGCCGACTCGGCCACGCCGTCCATCTCGTCGAGGTACGACTCGATCTCCTTCGGGTAGACGTTGTAGCCGCCGGTGATGATCAGGTCCTTGCTGCGCCCGACGATCGACAGGTAGCCGTTGGCGTCCCGTTTCCCCATGTCGCCGGTGCGGAAGTATCCGTCGGCGGTGAACTCTTCCCGGGTCTTCTCGGGCATGCGCCAGTAACCGGAGAAGACGTTCGGGCCGCGCACCTGGATCGCGCCGATCTCCCCGGTGCCGCAGGCACGTCCCGCGTCGTCGACGACGCGGACCTCGACGCCCGGCAGCGGCAGGCCGACCGTGCCCGGCACCCGATTGCCGTCGTACGAGTTCGAGGTCAGCATCACGGTCTCGCTCATCCCGTAGCGCTCGAGGATGCGCTGGCCGGTGCGCGCCTCGAACTGCCGGAAGGTGTCCGGCAGCAGCGGCGCCGACCCCGAGACGAACATCCTCATGTTGCGGCACGCGTTCGCGTCGAAACCGGGCTCGTCGAGCAGGCGCACGTACATCGTCGGCACGCCCATGAACACCGTCGCCTGCGGCAGCAGCCGGATCGCCTCGCGCGCGTCGAAGCGCGCGCGCCAGATCATCCGGCTACCCGACAGCAGCGCGCCGTGGATCGCGACGAACAGCCCGTGCACGTGGAAGATCGGCAGCATGTGCAGCAGCACGTCGCCGGCGCGCCAGCGCCAGTAGCGGTGCAGCACCAGCGCGTTGCTGCCGATGTTGCCGTGCGAGAGCATCGCGCCCTTGCTGCGGCCGGTCGTCCCCGACGTGTAGACGATGCAGGCGAGGTCCTCGGCGCGACTGCGCACCGTCGGGAAGTGCGCCGACTCGCGCGCCGCCGCTTCGAGCAGCGTGCCGCGGCGGTCGTCGCCCAGCGTGAACAGGTGCGGCACGCGATGGCGACGCGCGATCGGCTCGATCCAGCGCAGGTTCGCGGGGCTGCAGACGACCACCGACGGCTCGGCGTCCGCCACGAAGTAGTCGATCTCGGTCGCCTGGTAGGCGGTGTTCAGCGGCAGGAACGCGAAGCCGGCGCGCAGCGTCGCGAGGTAGAGCAGCACCGCCTCGGGCGACTTGTCGACCTGCACCGCGATCCGGGCACCCTTCGGGAGCTTCAGTCGCTTCAGCAGGTTCGCGATCATCGCGCTGGCGCGCTCGACGTCGTCCCAGCTGTACCAGGCGCCTTCGCCGGCGTCGATGCAGCAGCTCGCGCGATCTGCCGGGAAACCTGCGGCCAGCAGCGCGTAGAGGTTGTGATTGCCTGGTTCCTGCATGGTCGGGCCTCGCTGCGGCGACTCGGCGGCGCGTCAGAGCAGCGACAGCACTGCGCGCGACGCGCTCACCTGGTCGTTGACGAACTTCTCGTGGTTGCTCTCGATCTCGTCGAGATCGTACAGATAGTTGACCATCAGTCCGTGCGACTGGCGCAGTCCGTTGCGCGAGAGGTCGCCGGCCAGGTTGATGCGCTCGAGCCGGGCGCCGTTGTTCAGGTGAAAGCGCGCCACCAGGTCGGACGTCCGCGCCTCGTTCGGCGAAGTCTCGATCAGGTAGGCTGCGCACAGCCGCTGCAGCATCGCCAGGTCCGGGTCCGGTTTCGCGCCCTCGTCTGCCGCCGCATGCGCCTTCGCCAGTGCCGCGAAGTCGCCGCCGTGCCGCTCGCGCAGCGCGCGCAGTCCGGCGTCGAGCTCGCGCCGCGTCGCCGGCTTCAGGCGCGGCGAGTCGATGGCCCCGGTCGCCGACAGCCAGGCGGCGAAGCCGGGAACCGGCGACAGCGTGCAGAACGACTTCAGCTTCGGGAACGCCTGCTGCAGCTGCTCGGCGACCCGCTTGATCAGGAAGTTGCCCAGGTTCACGCCTCGCAGGCCCGGCTGGCAGTTCGAGATCGAATAGAACGCCGCGACCTTGAAGCGGTCTTCGCGCGTTTCGGGCTCCGACTTGCGGTCGAGCAGCGGCGCGATCGCCTGCGGCATCGCGTCGAGCAGCGCGACCTCGACGAAAATCAGCGGCTCGTCGGGGAGCATCGGATGGAAGAACGCGAAGCAGCGCCGATCGGGCTCGAGCCGCCGGCGCAGGTCGGCCCAGCCGTCGATCTCGTGCACTGCCTCGTGCTGGATGATCTTCTCGAGCAGCCGCGCCGGCGAGCTCCAGTCGACCTGCACCAGCCTGAGAAAGCCGGGGTTGAACCACGACGACAGCAGGTGCTGGAAGTCGGCGTCGACGGCCTTGAGCGACTCGTCGCGGCGCAGCCGCTCGAGCAGGCTCGCGCGCATGGCCACCAGCGTGCCGGTGGCGTTCGGCGCGCGGTTCAGGCGGCGCAGCAACTCCTGGCGCGGCGACTCGGCAGCCTTCCAGAGCTGGATCAGGTTGTCGGGCGAACGCGACACCGCGTAGCTCTCGGCCAGCCGCAGCACCTCGCCGGGATCGGGATCGAAGTCGGTGGCGAGCACCTCGAAGAATCGCGCGACTGCGTCGTCGGACAGGCGCGCGTATCGCTCGATTGCGCGCGCCGCGATGACCAGGCTGTTCGTCTCGCCGTGTGCCGTGAGCAGCTGCCGGCAGTCGTCGAGCAGGCCGTGCAGGTCGTTGCGCTCGCGCGCATCGCGACGGACCTGGCGGAGCCGCTCGAACACGCGCCGCCCCGCCGTCAGCTGCCGGCGCCGCCCGGCCGGCGCCTCGCCCACGCGTACAGCGCGAGCCCTGCCACGAACATCGGCACGCACAGCCACTGCCCCATCGTGAACCCGAGCGCCTGCAGACCGAGGAACGAGTCGGGTTCGCGCGCGAACTCGGCGGCGAAGCGCAGCACCGCGTAGCCGATCAGGAACATGCCCGAGACCGCGCCCGCCGGGCGCGGCCGCGTCGAGTACCACCACAGCAGCACGAACAGCAGCACGCCCTCGCCGGCGAACTGGTAGAGCTGCGACGGGTGCCGCGGCAGCGCGTCGACCTGCGGGAACACCATCGCCCACGGCACGTCGGTCGGCCGGCCCCACAACTCGCCGTTGATGAAGTTGCCGATGCGCCCCGCAGCCAGGCCGATCGGCACCAGCGGCGCCGCGAAGTCGATCACCGGCCAGAAGGCGAGCCCGCGCCGCCTGCAGAACAGCCACGTCGCGACGATCACGCCGAGCAGCCCGCCATGAAACGACATGCCGCCCTGCCAGACCGCGAGCACCTCGAGCGGATGGCCGAGGTAGTAGCCGGGCTTGTAGAACAGCACGTAGCCGAGGCGCCCGCCCAGCACGACGCCGAGAGCCCCCCAGAACAGCAGGTCTTCGAGGTCGCGCGGCGCCAGGCCGGTCGACTGCGCGAAGGCCGCCTGCTGCAGGCGCCAGCGGCCGAGGAGGAAGAAGCCGGCAAACGCCAGCAGGTACATCAGGCCGTACCAGCGAACGGCGATCGGCCCGAGGCTGAAGGCGATGGGGTCGAACTGGGGATGAATAAGCATCGTCGGTCCGCGGCGTCGTCGCGGCTATTCTTGCATGACTGTCGCCGCGGTTGGCCGCACGATCACCCAGGCGATCGATGCCACTGGGGACTTCCGGGCCTGGCGAAGATCGAGCGCATCCTGCTGCTGGAGGGGCTGCCGAATCTGCAGGACATCGGCAAGGTGGGCCTGCAGAACTACCAGCCGTCGCAGATGACGCGTCCGCAGTCGCAGGTCGCTGCGCCGGGTGCCGGCGCGTACCGGTCGATCGGCTCGCGTACCTGGCGCGAGCACTTGCCGCGGCATTCCCCGGTTCCGAGCTCCGCTCGCACCTCGGCCAGCGAACCGGCCCCCTGGCTGACGACGGCGCGGATCTCGCGATCCGGGACTCCTCGGCCGATGCAGACAATCATGGCAGCAACCGGCAGTCATCGACCCGCGGGTTCGGTTCGAGCGCAGGCCGGGCCTGGGTCGGTCAATACAAATCGTTCTCGTTAATGCCGCCAACACACCGGATCGCGGCGCAGGCACCCGTTGCAGGCAGGTGACGCGCCGATGCAGTCCCGTCCCCGCCGCGGCGCGCGAACAGCCCCGCATTCCGGTATCGAAATGCGGAATTTCGCGCCGCCGGCCAGCCCGTTTGCTACACTCGACGCCTTCCCAACCCGCCTTTCGCGCGCAAGCGCGCTCCCGATCGCCATGACCGCCAATCGCCGCAGCCGCAACATCACCGAAGGCGTCGCCCGCGCCCCGAACCGCTCGATGTACTACGCGATGGGGTACAGGCGCAGCGACTTCGCCAACCCGATGATCGGCATCGCCAACGGCCACAGCACGATCACGCCCTGCAACTCGGGTCTGCAGGTGCTGGCCGATGCGGCGGTCGCGGCCATCAGCGCGGCGGGCGCGAACCCGCAGGTGTTCGGCACGCCGACGATCTCGGACGGCATGGCGATGGGTACCGAAGGCATGAAGTACTCGCTGGTGTCGCGCGAAGTCATCTCCGATTGCGTCGAGACCGCGGTGCAGGGCCAGTGGATGGACGGCGTGCTCGTCATCGGCGGCTGCGACAAGAACATGCCCGGCGGCATGATGGGCATGCTGCGCGCCAACGTCCCGTCGATCTACGTGTACGGCGGCACCATCAAGGCCGGCCACTGGAAGGGCAAGGACCTGAACATCGTCTCGGTGTTCGAGGCGGTCGGCGAGTTCTCGCACGGCCGGATGAGCGAGGAGGACTTCTGCGGGATCGAGGAAAACGCGATCCCCGGCACCGGCTCGTGCGGCGGCATGTACACCGCCAACACGATGTCGTCGTCGTTCGAGGCGCTCGGCATGAGCCTGCTGGGTTCCTCCACGATGGCCAATCCCGACGCCGAGAAGGCCGAGTCGGCCGCCGAGTCGGCGCGGGTGCTGATCCGCGCGGTGCAGAACGACCTGAAGCCGCGCGACATCGTCACGCGCAAGTCGATCGAGAATGCGGTCGCGCTGATCATGGCAGTGGGTGGCTCGACCAACGCCGTGCTGCACTTCCTGGCGATCGCGCACGCCGCCGGCATCGAGTGGACGATCGACGACTTCGAGCGCGTGCGCAAGCGCGTGCCCGTGATCTGCGACCTCAAGCCTTCGGGCAAGTACCTGGCCACCGACCTGCATCGCGCCGGCGGCATTCCGCAGGTGCTGAAGATCCTGCTCGAGGCCGGACTGATCCACGGCGACTGCATGACGATCACCGGGCGCACGCTGGCCGAAGAACTCGAGGACGTGCCCGCGACGCCGCGCGCCGACCAGGACGTGATCTTCCCGGTCGACAAGGCGCTCTACGCGCAGGGCCATCTGGCGATCCTGAAGGGCAACCTGTCCCCGGAGGGCAGCGTCGCCAAGATCACCGGCCTGAAGAACCCGGTCATCACGGGCCCGGCGCGCGTGTTCGACGACGAACAGAGCGCGCTGGCCGCGATCCTCGAAGGGCGCATCGTCGCCGGCGACGTGATGGTATTGCGCTACCTCGGCCCGCGCGGCGCGCCCGGCATGCCCGAGATGCTCGCGCCGACGTCGGCGATCATCGGCGCGGGGCTCGGCGAGTCGGTCGGGCTGGTTACCGACGGGCGCTTCTCGGGCGGAACCTGGGGCATGGTCGTCGGCCACGTCGCGCCCGAAGCGGCGGCCGGCGGCCCGATCGCGCTGGTGCGCGAAGGCGACACGATCACCATCGACGCGCACCGGCTCGTGCTGCAACTGAACGTCGACGATGCGGAACTCGCGCGCCGCAAGTCGGCCTGGAAGCAGCCGGCGCCCCGCTACACGCGCGGCGTCCTCGCCAAGTTCTACAAGCTCGCGTCCAGCGCGAGCCGCGGGGCGGTGCTCGACGACTTCTGAAGGTGCGCTGCGCCTGAAGGCGCGCGAGGCGACGAGGGCTCGAACCGCGCAGGGCCGACGCCCCGCCCGTTCAGGCGCGCGGGCCGGCGTGCCTGGACGAGCCGGTGCCGGATCGCGCCGGGAACTGGGCTTCGACGCGCTGCTTGCGCAGCTTCGCGTAGTTGTCCTCGACCTGCTTGCGGCGGTCGAATCCGAAAAGCGGCTCGATCAACTCGAACCAGGCGAACGCGAGCGCCAGCGGCACCAGGACCCACCACCACGACCACTGCCCGATCGGGCCGATCTCCAGCCACTTCAGGACAATCAGCAGGGCTCCAATCCAGACGAACGGCATGAGGCGCGGCGGTTGCAGTCGGAGCACCCAATGTGCCGCAGCACGGCACCTGCGTCTGTGCCCGCCGGCCAGGCGGCCGACGGCGCGGTGTCAACGGTGGCGGCGACGACGCGTTATTGACCCATGAAAACCGACGTGCCGACCGGCATTCATTCCAGCGGAGCCTCCATGAAGCGGATTTCCACCCTGACTCTCGCCGTCGCCCTCGCCTGCGCCTCCGGGGCCGCCATGGCCAGCGCCGACCTCGCCAAGGCCAAGAACTGCACGGCCTGCCACGCGGTCGACAAGAAGCTGATCGGCCCGGCCTACAAGGACGTCGCGGCGAAGTACGCCAACGACAAGGACGCCCTGGCCAAGCTCACGAAGAAGGTCCGCGAGGGCGGCTCGGGCGTCTGGGGCCAGATCCCGATGCCCGCCAACCCGCAGGTGTCGGCCGACGAGGCCACGACCCTGGTGAAGTGGGTGCTGTCGCACAAGTAAGCGGCCGCCGCTCGAGGATCGAGGGGCGCCTTCGGGCGCCCCTCGTCGTTTTGCCCCGCCCCGTCCGTCCGGCCGCGCGGGCCGTCAATCGCCGACCCGACGCCCGCTGCCTGCGGCCCCGCTACATTGGGATCGCGGGGCGCCGCTTGCGTCCTGCGTCAGGCCTCCTCTCCCAGCCGCGCAACGATTTTTTCCTCCCTGGCTGGTTTGCCCCGGTTCGTCCGGGGCACTTTTTTTTCCGGGATAACCCCCGCTATCGCGCCCCGCGGTGCCGCGCGACGGCCATTTCGCTTATATTCGCGCGGTTTGTCGCCTGCGCTCGCGAGCGCAAGAGGCCGGCTTGTTCGACTTCGACATCCTGCTGCAGCAGATCCTGAACGGCCTCGTGCTCGGCTCGGTCTATGCGCTGATCGCGCTGGGCTACACGATGGTCTACGGCATCCTGCAACTGATCAACTTCGCGCACGGCGAAGTCCTGATGATGGGCGCCATGGTCGCCGCCTGGCTGGTGCCGAAGCTGCTGGCCGCCGGCGTGCCGGCGCCGGTGGCGCTGCTCGTCGTCGTGCTGGCCGCCGTCCCGGTGTGCATGGCCTTGTCGGTCGCGATCGAGCGCGTCGCGTACCGGCCGCTGCGCAACGCGCCGCGCCTCGCGCCGCTGATCACGGCGATCGGCGTGTCGATCGTCCTGCAGACGGTCGCGATGATGATCTGGAAGCCCAATCCGATCGTCTTTCCCGACCTGCTGCCGACCGATCCGGTGCCGGTCTTCGGCGCGATCCTGGCGCCCAAGCAGATCCTGATCCTCGTCGTGGCGGCGGCGATGATGGCCGGGCTGCTGCTGCTGGTGAACCGCACGAAACTCGGGCGCGCGATGCGCGCCACCGCCGAGAGCCCGCGGATCGCCAGCCTGATGGGCGTCGACGCCAACCGGGTGATCGCCGCCACGTTCGCGATCGGCGCGGCGCTCGCCGCAGTGGCCGGCGTGCTGGTCGCGCTGAACTACAACATCGCCCATTTCTCGATGGGCTTCATTCCCGGGCTCAAGGCGTTCACGGCCGCGGTGCTCGGCGGCATCGGCAACATCACCGGCGCGATGCTCGGCGGCCTGCTGCTGGGCATCATCGAGAGCCTGGGCGCCGGCTACATCGGCGACCTGACCGGCGGGTTCCTGGGCAGCCATTACCAGGACATCTTCGCGTTCGCGGTGCTGATCCTCGTGCTGCTGTTCCGGCCCTCGGGCATCATGGGCGAGCGCGTCGCCGACCGGGCCTGAGGCGCGAGGCGACGCGCGGATGATCACGACCTTCTTCCCCTCGCTGCGCGACCGGCCCAGGGCGGCCCTCGCAGCCACCGTCGCCGTCGCGGTCGCGCTCGCCGCGCTGCCGTTCGTGCTCGGCATGGGCGGCAATCGATGGGTGCGGCTGGCCGATTTCGCGCTGCTCTACGTGATGCTCGCGCTCGGGCTGAACATCGTGGTCGGCTACGCCGGCCTGCTCGACCTCGGCTACGTCGCGTTCTACGCCGTGGGCGCGTACATGTACGCGCTGCTCGCCTCGCCGCACCTGATGGAGAATTTCGAGTGGATCGCCGCGGCCTTTCCGGACGGGCTGCACAACTCGATCTGGCTGGTCGTGCCGCTCGGGGCCCTGCTCGCAGCGTTCTTCGGAGTGATCCTCGGCGCGCCGGTGCTTCGACTGCGCGGCGACTACCTGGCGATCGTCACGCTCGGCTTCGGCGAGATCATCCGGATCTTCCTGAACAACCTGAACGCGCCGCTGAACATCACGAACGGGCCGCAGGGAATCAGCAACATCGACCCGGTGCGCATCGCCGGGCTCGACTTCTCGAAGACGATCGAACTGGGCAACCTGCGGGTCCCGTCGGTCACGCTGTACTACTACCTGTTCCTCGTGCTGGCGATCGCCGTGATCGTGGTGTCGATCAGGCTGCAGGACTCGCGGATCGGCCGCGCCTGGATGGCGATCCGCGAGGACGAGATCGCCGCCAGGGCGATGGGCATCAACACGCGCAACGTCAAGCTGCTCGCGTTCGCGATGGGCGCGTCGTTCGGCGGCGTGTCGGGCGCGATGTTCGCGTCGTTCCAGGGGTTCGTCTCGCCCGAGAGCTTCATCCTGATGGAGTCGATCGTCATCGTCGCGATGGTCGTGCTCGGCGGCATGGGGCACGTGCCGGGCGTGGTCCTCGGCGCCGTGCTGCTGTACGCGATCCCGGAGACGCTGCGCGAGATTGCGCGGCCGATCCAGCTGGCGGTGTTCGGCACCGAGCTGGTGGCGCCCGAGGCGCTGCGGATGCTGCTGTTCGGGCTCTCGCTGGTGCTGATCATGCTCTATCGGCCCACCGGCCTGTGGCCGGCGCCGAAGCACGGCAGCAACCCGGTGCAGCGCAAGCGGTCCGGCGCGCCCGACGCGGCCGCCGCGGGCAGGAGCTGAGCGCGATGGACGAGGCCCGCACGCTGTTGTCGGTGACCGGCGTCGACAAGCGCTTCGGCGGCCTGCAGGCGCTGTCGGACGTCGGCCTGGAGATCCGGCGGGGCGAGATCTACGGACTGATCGGCCCCAACGGCGCCGGCAAGACGACGTTCTTCAACGTCGTCACCGGGCTGTACACGCCCGACGCGGGCCGGTTCGTGCTCGACGGCACGCCCTACGAGCCGAGCGCGGTGCACCGCGTCGCCGCGGCCGGCATCGCCCGGACGTTCCAGAACATCCGCCTGTTCGGCGAGATGACCGCGCTCGAGAACGTGATGGTCGGTCGCCACGTGCGCACCCGCGCCGGCGTCCTCGGCGCGGTGTTGCGCACCGCCGGCCAGCGCCGGGAAGAAGCGCAGATCCGTGCGCGCGCGCTCGAGCTGCTCGACTACGTCGGGATCGCGCGCTACGCGGACTTCCAGGCACGCACGCTGTCGTACGGCGACCAGCGCCGCCTCGAGATCGCGCGCGCGCTCGCCACCGACCCGAAGCTGCTGGCGCTCGACGAGCCCGCCGCCGGGATGAACGCGACCGAGAAGCTCACGCTGCGCGACCTGCTGTCGCACATCCGCAGAGACGATCGAACGATCCTGCTGATCGAGCACGACGTGAAGCTGGTGATGGGCCTGTGCGACCGCGTGACCGTGCTCGACTACGGCAAGGTCATCGCCGAGGGAACGCCCGCGCACGTGCAGCGCGACCCGGCCGTGATCGAGGCCTACCTCGGCGCGAGCGCGGCGCACTGACGGCGGGCACGCGCGCATGTCGACACCGATCCTCGTCGTGAGCGGCCTGCAGGTCGCCTATGGCGGCATCCGCGCGGTGAAGGGCGTCGACCTCGAGGTGCGCGAAGGCGAGCTGGTCGCGCTGATCGGCGCCAACGGTGCCGGCAAGACCACCACGCTCAAGGCAATCACGCGCACCCAGCCGTGGGCGTCGGGCGACGTGTCGTACCTCGGCGAGTCGATCCGGGACGTGGGCGCGCACCAGCTGGTGGCGCGGGGGCTGGCGATGGTGCCGGAAGGCCGCGGCGTGTTCGCGCGCATGACGATCGCCGAGAACCTGATGATGGGCGCGCACACGCGACGCGATCCGGCCGACGTGCGCCGCGACCTCGAGCGGATGTTCGAGACCTTCCCGCGGCTGCGCGAGCGCGCCGACCAGCTCGCCGGCACGCTGTCGGGCGGCGAGCAGCAGATGCTGGCGATGGCGCGAGCGCTGATGAGCGCGCCCAGGCTGCTGCTGCTCGACGAGCCGTCGATGGGGCTGTCCCCGATCATGGTCGAGCGGGTGTTCGAGGTCGTGTGCAGCGTCGCCGCGCAGGGGACGACGATCCTGCTGGTCGAACAGAACGCGCGCCTGGCGCTGGAGTCGGCGTCGCGCGCCTACGTGATGGACTCGGGCCTGGTGACGATGTCGGGCGACGCGCGCGCGATGCTCGACGACCCGCGCGTGCGCGCCGCCTACCTCGGCGAGGAATCCTGAGCGCTCAGCGCGTGGCCACGCGCGCGCCGTCCTCGAGATCGTTGCCGGGGTGGCGCACCAGCGTCTCGCCCTCGGTCACGCCCTCGAGCAGCTGCACCTCGAGCGAGTTGCGCTGCCCGATTCTCACGACGCGACGCCGCGCCCTGCCGTCGTCGACGACGAACCCGCACCAGCCCTCGGCGCAGCGGTAGACCGCGCTGGCCGGCGCGCGCAGCACATCCGGTGCGCTCCAGACCACGATGC
Organism: Burkholderiaceae bacterium; assembly: GCA_046347945.1. GTDB lineage: Bacteria > Pseudomonadota > Gammaproteobacteria > Burkholderiales > Burkholderiaceae_E > Zeimonas. The sequence continues at coordinate 63,324 of JAXMFB010000012.1, read as the reverse complement.
GAGCCTCGATCCGGTAGCCGTCCCCGAGCGACCCGGGCGGATCGACGAGGTCGGCGATCACGTTGGTGCGTTTCTCCTCGACGCCGAGCGCCGAGACCTTCGTGAATGCGAACGGCTCGACCAGGCGGACCTTCGCGCGCAGCGGCCCGGGCCCACCCCAGCCCTCGATCCGCACCGGCATGCCCGGCGCGACCCTGACCGCCTCCGACGACAGCAGTTCGACCACCGCCTCGAGGCGCGACTGGTCGCCGATCGTCATCAGCGGCGTGCCGGCCGCCACCACGCGCTCGCTCTGGTCGGGGACGCGCAGCACGCGCCCGGTGATCGGCGCGCGCACCGGCACCAGCGCCGTCGCGTCGCCGCCCGCCCCCTGCGCGATGAGCGCCGATCGCGCGACCCGCACCTCGGCGGCGGCCGAGCGCGCGCGGAAGCGCCGCGTCGGCCTCGTTGGCCGCCGCCGCCTCGTCGCTGCGCGCCTTGTCGGCGGCCTGCGCCGTCACGAAGCCGTCGGCGACCAGTCGCTCGACGCGCTCGCGCTCGCGCCGCGCCTGCGCGAGATCCTCGCGCGCGCGCCGGGCGTGCTCTTCGGCCTCGCGCTGCAGCGCCTCGGCCGCGGCCACCCGCGCGCTCCACTCGCTGCGCTCGCGCGCGCCCAGCGGCGCCGGCGCGATGTTCGCGACGACCTCGTTCTCGTCGACGCGGTCGCCGTCGTGGATCTCGATGCGTATCAGGCGGCCGGCGACCGGCGCGACGATCGTGAACCGGTCGTGGCTGCGCATCTCGCCGCGATCCTCGACCGTGACCTCCATCGGCCCCCTCGACACGCGGGCGATCTCGACCTCGATCGGCTCGGGGCGCAGCGCCCACGCCGCCAGCGCGGCGATCGCGACCGCGCCGGCCGCATATCCGAGCGTGCGCAACGATCTCTTCATCGGTCTGTTCATTCCCGGGTCTTCAGCACGGCAACGAGGTCGAGGCGCCCGATGCGCGTGGCGACGACGGCCCCCGACAGCAGCGCCGCGACGATCGCCGCCAGCGCCGCCCAGGCATAGGTCAGGTTCGTGATCACCAGCGGCAGGCGGAACATCTCGCGGTCGAAGACCGGGACCAGCGCGGCCGCGATCGCGTACCCGATGCCCAGGCCGAGCGGGATGGCAGCCGCGACCAGCAGCGCCTGCTCGCCCAGCAGGATCGCCACGATCTCGCGTTGCCGGAAACCGAGCACGCGCAGGCTGGCCAGTTCGTTGCCGCGTTCCGACAGCGCGATGCGCGCACTGTTGTAGATGGTGCCGGCGACGATCACGCCGGCGAAGACGACGATGATCCGGCTGAACATCTCGAACGCGCGGTCGAGCGAGTCCTGCACGACCTTGCGCACCGACTCCTTGACCTCGACGCCGGCCACCGCGGGGATCTGCTTGAGCTCGGCATACAGCCGCGGCGCCTGCGCCGGATCGACCCTGAGCCGCGCGCCCGACACGAGCCGGTCCTCGCGCAGCAGCCGCGCGAGCGCGCGCCGATCCATGTACGCGCCCAGGCCCAGGTATTCGTCGACCACCGCCGAGACCGGCACCTCGCGCACCGGGCGCGCGCCTTCGATGACCTCGACGCTGACCGTGTCGCCGACCCCGACGCCGAGGATCTCCGCGAGCTTCCTGCCGAGCGCCAACCCGTCGGGGGGCAGGTCGATGCGCCGCAGGCGCCGGTCGACCAGCCTGTGCAACGTGCCGTCCGCGTCGATGCCCACCAGCGCGACCTTCTTCGCACGGTGGCCATGGCGCAGCCACGCCGCCGCCGCGCGAAAGCCCTCGGCGCGCAGCACGCCGGGCAGCCGCGCGATCTCCTCGCGCGCCGACGCTTCGCGCGGCTCGCGCAAGGTCACGGTGACGTCGTCGCGCTTGATGACGTCGAGCTGCACGTGCATCAGGTGGCTCGAGGCGTCGATTCCGAAGCGCCCCACGACCATGAGTCCGATCGCCAGCGCGACGCCGAGGATCGACAGCGCCGCGCGCCACGGGCGCCGCGCGAGGTTGCGAAGGATCATCCGCAGCGTCGGCGCCAGCAGCGCGGCGGCGCCGCTGCGCTCGATCGACCCGGCGCGAAAGCTGGCCGGCGGCTCGGCGCGCATCGCTTCGGCCGGCGGCAGCGACGAGGCGCGACGCGCCGCGCCCAGCGCGCCGACACCGGCCGCGACGAACCCGATCAGCGCGGTCTGGAGCAGCACCGACGCGGGCGCCTCGAACGACAGGCGCGGGAAGTGGAAATAGTCGCCGTAGAGGCCGGTCATCAGCCCGCCGAACCAGATTCCCGCGGCCATCCCCACGATCGTTCCGATCGTGACCGTCGCGACCGCGAACGACAGGTAGAGCAGGCCGACGGCGAGGTCGGAATAGCCGAAGGCCTTGAGCAGCCCGATCTGCGCGCGCTGCGTGCTCACCAGGCGCGAGAGTACCGTGTAGAGCAGGAATGCCGCCACCGCCAGGAACAGCGCCGGGATCCAGGTGGAGGTGATCTCGATCTCGCCGAACTCGTCGGCGAGGAACCGGTGCGAGACCTGGTCGCGCCTGGGATAGGCGCTCAGCCCGCCGTACGGCTCGAGCAGGCGGTCGAGGCGATCGACGACGTCCTGCGCCACCGCGCCGGACGCCAGCGTCAGCGCCACGTCGTTGAACGCCCCGTCCATCTGGAACGCCGCGGCGAGCGCCGGACGGCCCATCCACAGGACGCCGAAGTGACGATTGTCGGGAAACACGACGCCCGAGCCGACCTCGTAGACGTATTCGGGCGACAGTGCGAGCCCGACGATCGTGAGCCTGGTCCAGCGGCCGTTGAGCACCGCGCCGATCGAGTCGCCGACGCGCAGGCCATTGGCCTCGGCGAACGTACGGCTGGCGATCGCCTCGTCGCTGCGACCGGCCTCGATGTAGCGGCCCGCACTCAACGCAAGGTCGTCGAGCATCGGCTCGCGCCGCGGCGGGATCGAGACCAGCCGCCCGGTCGCCGGCTCCGCCAGGCCGGGCACGTCCAGCGTCACGTCGGCCACGACGCGCGTGTCGACCGTTGCGACGCCGGGAATCGCGCGGATGCGCTGCGCCAGCGCCTCCGGCGCCCGCTTCAGGTTCGCGAACACGTCGGCGAAGCGGTAGCTCGCGTAGTAGTCGTCCTGGGCGACGACCAGCGAGTGATAGGTGCCGCGCATCGAGACGAATGCCGCGACGCCGCAGGCGACGACCAGCGCGGCCGCGATCACCTGCCCGCGCAGGTGCCAGAGCTCGCGCAGCATGATGCGCACGAGCGGGCTCACCACGAGATCTCCGACGGCGACGCGCGCGTCGCGTTGCGCCCGATGCCGACGATGCGGCCGCTGCCGATCCGGATCACGCGGTCGGCCATCGCGGCGATCGCCGCGTTGTGCGTGATCAGCACGGTGATCGTCCCGAGCTCGCGGTTCACCCGCTCGAGCACCTCGAGCACGAGCTTGCCGGTGGGATAGTCGAGCGCGCCGGTGGGTTCGTCGCACAGCAGCACGTCGGGGCGCTTGGCGACCGCCCGCGCGATGGCGACCCGCTGCTGCTCGCCGCCGGAGAGCTGCGCCGGAAAGTGGTTGCGCCGCTCGCCCAGCCCCACCAGTTCGAGCGCCTGCGCCGGATCCATCGGGTTCGCCGCGATCTGCGTGACCAGCGCCACGTTCTCGAGCGCGGTGAGGCTGGGAATCAGGTTGTAGAACTGGAACACGAAGCCGACGTGCTCGCGCCGGAACTCGGTGAGCTGCGCGTCGCTCGCCGCGGTGAGCTGGTGATCGCGATAGAACACTTCGCCCCGGGTCGGGCGGTCGAGCCCGCCGAGGATGTTCAGCAGCGTCGACTTGCCGCTGCCCGAAGCGCCGAGCAGCACGACCAGTTCCCCCTCGTACAGGTCGAGGTCGACCTCGCGCAGCGCGTGTACCTCGACCTCGCCCATCCGGTAGACCTTGGAGACCCCGTGCACGTGGAAGACCGCGTCGCCGCGCACGTGCGCCCCCGTCTACCCGGCATGGGCCAGGTCGGCCGCCGACGTGAAGGAGTCCGCGAAGAACTCGGCCTGCGGCAACCGGCAGACCGAGGTGAAGTCGCGGCGCGCGCAATCGACGACGACCGGCGCGCCGCAGGCATAGACCTGGTGCCCGGACAGGTCGGGGAAGTCGTCCATGACCGCACGATGCACGAAGCCGGTGTGCCCGTGCCAGTCGTCTTCGGGCAGCGCGTCGGACACCACCGGCACGTAACGGAAGCCGTCGATCTCGCGGGCCCACTGTTCGGCCAGCGCGTTCAGGTACAGGTCGCGCGGACGCCGGCCGCCCCAGTACAGCGTCATCGGGCGCGCGATGCCCTTGTGGCGCGCGTGCTCGACGATCGCCTTGATCGGCGCGAAGCCGGTGCCGCTCGCCAGCAGCACGATCGGCCGGTCGCTGTCCTCGCGCAGGAAGAAGGTGCCCATCGGCCCTTCGAAGCGCAGGATGTCGCGCACCTTGACCGCCGGTTGCGTCACGCCGAACAGCGCGTCGGTGAAGCGCCCGCCCGGCATGTGGCGCACGTGCAATTCGAGCTGCTCGGCCAGGTGCGGCGCGCAAGCCATCGAGTAGCTGCGACGCGAGCCGTCTTTCAGCAGCACTTCGATGTACTGGCCCGCCAGGTACTGCAGGCGCTCGTTGGCCGGCAACTGCAGCTTCAGCCCCGCCACGTCGGGGGCGAGGAACGCGATCGAGGCGATCCGGCACGGCATCTTGCGGATCGGGATGTCGCCTGCGGCAGCGACGACGCGACATTCGACTGCGAGGTCGGAACGCGCGTGCGAGCAGCACAGCAGCGCATAACCGCGCGCCGCCTCGTCGGCCGCGAGCGCCTTGTCGGCATGCGGCCCCTGCTCGATCCGGCCGTCGACGACGCGCGCCTTGCACGAGCCGCAGGCGCCGTTGCGGCAACCGTAGGGCAGCACGACCCCCTGGCGCAATGCCGCTTCGAGGATGAACTCGTCGTCGTCGACGTCGAACTGCCTGCCGCTGGGGGCGACGGTGACCTTGAAGCTCATGGCTGGCCCGAGGGCGATCGCGCAAAGCCGCTATTATGGCCTGCAGGCCATCGCGCGAGTTTGACGCCAATGAGATTCCGCTTCGCTTCGCGCGCCGTGCCGCGCTCCCTGCCCAGGCGATTTCGCCGGCCGCGCCTGCTGGTGGTCGGCTGCGGCGACGTCGGCATGCGGCTGCTGCGCCAGCTTGCGCCGCGGCTGCGCGATGCGCTCGGCGCCGTCGCGGTGACGCGGCGGCCCGAGCAGCAGGCGGCGGCGCGCGCGCTGGGCGCGCGCGCGCTCGGTGCCGACCTCGACGACCGGCGCTCGCTGCGCCGGCTGGCCGCATTCTGCGGCTGGACGATCGACCTCGCCCCTCCGCCGGCCGAAGGTGCCGACGATCCGCGCACCGCGCGCCTGATCGCGGCCTGCGCCGCCGCGCTGCGCCGGCGCCGCAGCCGCGGCCCGGCAGCGCGCTGGGCCTACGTCAGCACCACCGGCGTCTACGGCGACTGCGCAGGCGCAGCATTCGACGAGACGCGGCCGGTCGCACCGACCAGCGCGCGGGCGATCCGCCGGGTGGCCGCCGAGCGCAGGATGCGCGCGCTGGCCGCGAGCGGCACGGCGCGCGTGCCGATCCTGCGCGCACCGGGCATCTATGCGCAGGACCGCCTGCCGATCGAGCGGCTGCGCCGCGGCACGCCGGCGCTGGCCGACGCCGAGGACGTCTTCACCAACCACATCCACGCGGAAGACCTCGCGCGCGCCGCGTGGCTCGCGTTGTTCCGCGGCCGGCCGGGCCGCGTCTATCACGCCGTCGACGACAGCGACCTGAAGATGGGCGCGTACTTCGACAAGGTCGCCGACGCGCTGGGCCTGCCGCGACCGCCGCGCTTTTCGCGCGACGAAGTCGCCCGGCAGGTCGGCCCGGCGATGCTGTCGTTCATGAGCGAATCGCGGCGACTGGCCAACCGGCGGCTCGCGCGCGAGTTGCGCTGCCGATTGCGCTGGCCGACCGTCGACGCGACGCTGGCGGGCATCGCACCCGCTTCGCCGATCGACGAAGATCGTTGATACCGGGCGCCGTATCAACGACGAACGCCCCATCGCGCACCCGGCTCTGCTATACTTTTCGGCTGTCCGCGTGCCCGCCTCACGGCGGGCGCCGGATACGCCGGTGTAGCTCAGTTGGTAGAGCAGCGCATTCGTAATGCGAAGGTCGACAGTTCGAGTCCGTCCATCGGCACCAGTCATGCAAGGGTCAGAGGCCTGACGGCCTCTGACCCTTTCGTCCTTCAAGGCGCCCTGCGGCCGGCAGACTGCCCAACCACTCAGTGGCGCGCAACCACCCCTTCTCGAACCTTGCGGCGCCGCGCCGCGCCGAATCCGGCGAGCGCCACGCCCACCAGCGCCAGCGTCGGAGGCTCGGGAACTGCGGTCAGCTGCATCATCGCGCCCGACACGATGGTGTCGTCGCCGTAGGTGAAGACGATGCGGCCGTCATTGAGGAAGTCACCCGTGCCGCCAGACAGGAAGTTCATCAGCTGCTCGGAAGTGAAATAGTCCAGCAGGTTCAGCGTGACGATCTTGGAGATCCCGTTTTCCAGAAACGCGTTGTCGTAGAGCTGATTGCCGATCTCCGGAGAGCCGGTGAACGGGCCGTTCTCGAGGTTGAACTGGTCGTTGGAGAAGAGGCCATCGACCGGGGACAAGACGAGGCTCAACGTCGCCGCGGTGATCCTTTCGCCCATGATGAACTGGGCGTAGGCCGGATCACTTCGAAAGTCGAAGGTGCCCCGGGTCCAGTCATCGATGCCATCGCCCACCGTCGGCTCGACTGCCCCTGGAGCTTGCAGGATCGTGAAGTCACCGTTGATCACCGCGTTTCCCGACGGGTCGGTCGCCGCAGGACCGACCGTGAGCACATCGCCGTCGTAGTCGAAAAGCACCGATTGCACCGTCACCGGAAATGCCATGGCCCGTGACGCGAGCAGTGAAGCGCCCGCAACGAGCGCGATGGCGAGTAGTCGAAGCATGATGCCCTCCCTGGCTACAGGAGCCTGATGGCCGCCCACAGTGTTCTCCCGAACAAGGGACCATCATCCGCAGCCGCGGGCCCAGCGACTTGCCTTGCGTCAACCGGGCGTCGGAAGGCGCGGCCGAGAAGCTGGCAGGGGCCGGGCGCACAGGCTAGCGCCGCTCGCGCTCCGGGAGCGAATCGCGTGCATCGTCCGCTTCGGCCTTCGGCCGCGCCAGCCCCTTGGGCAGCGGGAACGTCATGTTCTCGCGCACGCCTTCCAGCGCGTGCACGCCGTCTACGCCCAGCGCCTTCAGCCGCGCCAGCAGCTCCTCGACCAGCCGCTCGGGCGCGGACGCGCCGGCGGTGACCCCGACGCGGCGCTTGCCCGCGAGCCACGCCGGGTCGAGCTCGGCCGCCGAGCCGATCATCCGCGCCTCGCAGCCCATCTTCTCGGCGACCTCGCGCAGGCGGTTGCTGTTGGAGCTGGTCGGCGAGCCGATCACGAGCACCAGGTCGCACTGCGGCGCCATCGCCTTGACCGCGTCCTGGCGATTCTGGGTCGCGTAGCAGATGTCCTGCTTCTTCGGCTCGGCGATCGCCGGAAAGCGCGCCTTCAGCGCCGCGATGATCTCGCGGCAGTCGTCGACCGACAGCGTGGTCTGCGTGACGTAGGCGAGCCGCTGCGGGTCGCGCACCCGCAGCTTCGCGACGTCGTCGACGGTCTCGACGAGGTAGATGCCGTTGTCGGCCTGCCCCATCGTGCCCTCCACCTCGGGATGGCCGGCGTGTCCGATCATGACCAGTTCGCGGCCGTCGCGGCGCATCTTCGCGACCTCGATGTGCACCTTGGTCACCAGTGGGCAGGTCGCATCGAACACGCGCAAGCCGCGGCGCTCGGCCTCGGCGCGCACCGCGCGGGAGACGCCGTGCGCCGAGAAGATCACCACGGCGCCGTCGGGCACCTGGTCGAGCTCGTCGACGAAGATCGCACCCTTGTCGCGCAGCTCGCGCACGACGTGCTCGTTGTGGACGATCTCGTGGCGCACGTAGACCGGGCGACCGAACACCTCGAGCGCGCGCTCGACGATCTCGATCGCGCGGTCGACGCCGGCGCAGAAACCGCGGGGCTGGGCGAGGAGCGCGTCCATGCGGGTGCCTACAGGATGCCGAGGATCGCGACCTCGAAGCGGATCCGCCGGCCGGCCAGCGGATGGTTGAAATCGAACAGCGCGTGGCGCTCGTCGAGCGCCTTGAGCACGCCCGCGTAGCGCCCGCCGCCGGGCGCGGGAAACTCGACCGGGTCGCCCGGCTGGTAGTCGGTGTCACCGCCGGTGTGGGCGTCGAAGGCCGCGCGTGACAGGGTCTGCAGCAGCGCCGGATTGCGCGGACCGAAGGCCTGCTCGGGGGCCAGGTCGAAGCTCGCGCGCGCGCCTTCGGCCAGCCCGACCAGGCATCGCTCGAGCGGCTCGGCCAGCTGGCCGAGCCCGATCTGAAGGGTGGCTGGCCGGCCGCCGAAAGTGCTAATGACGTCCTCGCCGGAATCGGCCAGACTGACCCGGTAGTGAAGCGTGAGATGTGAGCCGGCCACTACCGTTGCAGGCGTCGTCGCCGAAGATGTGCTTGCCATGCCCGACATTCTAGGCCGACTTCGACCGCGCCCCGAACGCCGCCATCCACCGACCAGGGAGCCTGCCTTGCGAATCCGCGATTGGCCGATCGACCAACGGCCGCGCGAACGGTTGCTGGCCGGCGGCGCCGCCGTGTTGTCCGACGCCGAGCTGCTCGCCGTGCTGCTGCGAACCGGCACCGCCGGCAAGCATGCGGTCGAATTGGCCCGCGAGCTCCTGGCCGAATCGGGCGGACTGCGCGGCCTGGTCTGTGCCGACGCTGCGGCAGCCCCGCGCAGTGCCGGCCTGGGGCCGGCCCGGCGCGCGCAGCTTCAGGCGGCGGTCGAGTTGGCGCGGCGCAGCTTGCGCGAGGAACTTCGCAGCCGCGACGTGCTGGCCTCGCCGGCCGCGGTGCGCGACTTCCTCGCGCTGTGGCTGCGCGATCGCGCCCACGAGATCTTCGCCGGCCTGTTCCTCGACGCGCAGAATCGCCTGATCGCCGCCGAAGAGCTGTTCCGCGGCACGCTGACGCAGACCGCCGTCTACCCGCGCGAGGTCGCGCGGCGCGCGCTCGAGCTGAACAGCGCTGCGCTGATCCTCACGCACAACCACCCGTCGGGCGTCGCCGAGCCGAGCGCCGCCGACCGGATGCTCACGCAAGCGCTGAAGGCGACGCTCGCGCAGCTCGACGTACCGGTGCTCGACCACCTGATCGTGGCCGGCAACCGCTGCTTCTCGTTCGCCGAGGCCGGGCTGCTCTGAGGGGACGTGCCGTGATGCGGCCGGCTGGCCGCAGCTTCAGCCCCGGCCCTTGCCGTTGCCGTTCCCGTTTGCCTTGCCCTTGCCGTTGCCGTTTGCCTTGCCCTTGTCGCCGCCCTTGCCTTTCCCGCCCTTGTCCTTGCCGCCCTTGTCCTTGCCGCCGCCGCGCTGCCTGTCGTTGCCACGCTGCCTGTCATTCCCGCGGCTCCCTGGCGCTTCGTAGCGGGGCGCGCCCAGTCCTTCGCGGCGTTCGAGGCGCTGCGGCTCGCGCGCCCGGTAGGCCGGCCCGTAAGTCTCGCGATGGCGCGGCGCATAGACCTCGTTGTACCAGGAGTCCTGGACGAAATAGACCGGCTGCCCGCAGGCGTTGTACTTGTAGCAGTGCTTGCGCCAGTCCTTCGCGTGGCCGGGCGGCACGTGCAGGTAGATCGGCCGGCGGACCACCCCGATCGGCACGGGCTGGATGATCACCGGCTCCGGATAGATCAGCGCCGGATGCGGAAACTGGCCGATGTCGATGCGGCCGTAGAATCCGGGCTGGCCGACGCTGACCGACACGCCCACGTCGACGGCGATGGCGGGGACGGCGGCCGCAGCCAGGCCCGCGGCAAACAGGAAACGCTTCATGCGGCGTACTCCGGATGCACAAGCTCCCTTTATAGCGCGCCCGGCCCCGCAACCGCCTGCCGTCGCTGCCTGCCGCGGGCGGCTTGCGAGCTTCCCGCAAATAGCGCTATAATTCAAAGCTTTGCTGCAATATCGAGCTCGAATCTCGAGTCCCAGGAGCCCATCATGGCCCGAGTCTGCCAAGTCACCGGAAAAGCGCCGATGGTCGGCAACAACGTTTCGCACGCGAACAACAAGACCAAGCGCCGCTTCCTGCCGAACCTGCAATACCGCCGCTTCTGGGTCGAGAGCGAGAACCGCTGGGTGCGCCTGCGCATCACCAACGCGGCGCTGCGCCTGATCGACAAGAAGGGCATCGACGCGGTGCTCGCCGACCTGCGCGCCCGCGGCGAAGCGGCCTGACATCGAGGAGCACCCATCATGCGCGACAAGATCAAGCTCGAGTCGTCGGCCGGCACCGGCCATTTCTACACGACGACGAAGAACAAGCGGACGATGCCCGAGAAGATGGAGATCAAGAAGTTCGATCCCGTCGCCCGCAAGCACGTGACGTACAAGGAAACCAAGATCAAGTAAGCGCACCGGCGCGAACGATCGGAAAGCCCCCTGCCGAGGGGCTGTGCCTGGAAGCCCCTCTGCCGAGGGGCTTGTGCTTTCTGGCGCCGCCTTCCTGCGCCGCCTCCTCGACGGCATCGCGTTCGACCTGCCGGTGACGCGGCCCGGCAAGACCCTGTGCATCGGCGTGAACCACGCCGGGCGCAACGACGAGTACCGCGACAGGTCGAGCGCGCCGCAGCATCCGGGTGTGTTCGCGCGCTTCGCGTCGTCGTTCGTCGGGCACGGGCACCCGATCCTTCGCCCGCCCGAGTCGCCGCAGCTCGACTACGAGGGCGAGATCGTGATCGGCCGGCGCGGCCGCCGCATCGCCGAGCGCGACGCGCTCGGCCACTGAGCCGGCGGCGGCGCCGCCCCGGGTGGGTGGCCGTTGCGCGGCGCTGGCGTGCCTCAGTGCTCGCGGATGTCGTCGATCTCGCGCTCGCCGAAGTCGTCGCGATCGAGGTACGCGACGATGCGCTCGGCCACCTGCGCCGGCGATCCGAGCGCGCCGTCGGCCTTGAGCTTGCGGAAGCGCTCGACGGGCGGGAAGTCGGCCTCGTCGGCGGCGCGGATCGTCACCTGCATGCCGGTGTCGATCACGCCGGGCGCCAGCGAGCAGACCCGCGGCGCGTTCGGCCGGCCGGCATGCTCGGCGGCGATGCAGCGCGTGAACATGTCGAGCGCCGCCTTGGTGCTGCAGTACGCCGACCATCCGGCCACCGGATAGCGCGCCGCGCCGGACGAGACGTTGAGCACCCTTCGCTCGGCGCCGGAGGGCTCGGTGGCCGCGAGAAACGCCGACGTGAGCAGCATCGCCGCGGCCAGGTTGACCTGCAGCGCGACGACCAGCGGCGCCGCCGCCAGCGACTCGACCCGGCCGATCGGCTCGATCACGCCGGCGTTGTTGATCAGCACGAAGCGCGACACGCCGGCCGCCGCGCGCAGCGTCTCGCCCAGCGCGTGCGCGAGCTGCGCCGTCGCGCCCGCGTCGGACAGGTCGTGCAGCCGGTAGTCGAGCCGCGCGCCACTCGCGCGCGCGCTGGCCGCGAGCGGCTCGTTCGGCGAGCGGGCGATGCAGACCAGCTGCCGGGACGGCGAGAGCAGGCGCTCGGCCATCGCGGCCCCCAGGCCCCGCGATGCGCCGGTCAGGATGACGAGTTCCATCGCCTGCCCCCTTCGTGTCCGCTCGCCGGCGTCAGTAGGCGTGCTCGGGGCCGGGGAAGCTGCGCGCCTTGACGGCGTCGCGATACGCCTCGATTGCGCCGCGCACGCTCGCCGCACCGACCATGAAGTTGCGCACGAAGCGCGGCTTGCGCCCCGGATACACGTCGAGCATGTCGTGCATCACCAGCACCTGCCCCGAACAGGCCGCGCCGGCGCCGATGCCGATCGTCGGGATCGACAGGCGCCGGGTGACTTCGTCGGCCAGCGCGGCCGGCACCATCTCGAGCACCAGCATCGTTGCACCGGCCGCTTGCAGCGCCAGCGCGTCGGCGACGAGTCGCTCGGCGGCCTCGGGGGTGCGCCCCTGCACCCGGTAACCGCCCAGCGCGAACACCGACTGCGGCGTCAGGCCGAGGTGCGCGCAGACAGGGATGCCGGCACGGGTCAGCACGGTGACCGCGGGGGCGAGCCACGCGCCGCCTTCGAGCTTGACCATCCGGGCGCCGGCCTGCATCAGCCGGGCGGCGTTCGCGAAGGCGCTGTCGGCCCCCGTCTGGTAAGTCGCGAACGGCATGTCGGCGATGATCCACGCGTGACGCGCGCCGCGCGCCACGCAACGCGTGTGATAGGCGACTTCGTCGAGCGTGACCGGCAGCGTCGAATCGTGCCCCTGCACCACCATGCCCAAGGAATCGCCGATCAGCAGGCACTCGATACCGACGTCGTCGAGCAGCGAAGCGAAGCTGGCGTCGTAGCAGGTGAGCATCGCGATGGGCTCGCCGCGCGCGCGCATCTCGGCCAGGTGCAATTGCGTGACCGGCTTGCGCGAGGCGCCGCCGGCGGGGTCGACAGGGTGGACGCTCATCGTGGATCGGCCGTCGGCGCGCGCGGGCCGCTTCAGGCGGCGTACGACCGCAGTCGCAGCGCGATGTCCTGCAGCGCGCGAATGCCGCTCGCTTCGGCGCGCTGGCACCACTGCTGCAGGTGGGCCAGCAATTGCTCGCGGCTCAGGTTGGAGCGCTCCCAGAGTGCCGCCAGCTCGCGACGCATCTCGACCAGCTTCTTCAGGTGGTCGCTCGCGGCGAAGATCTCGGCAAGCCCGGCCCGGTGCTGCTCGGTCCAGCGCGCGGCGTCCAGGTGCAGCCAGCGGCGCGCCGACGCGACGAGCCGGCCCTCGGGCCGCTCGAGCCGCGACAGCCGCCGCGCCTCCTCGGCGCAGGCGCGCCGCAGCGAACGCGCATACCGGGCCATCACGTCGTAACGATGCGCGATCACGGCCTGCAGCGTCTCGAGATCCACCGCCGGCTTGGCCGCCGCGAACTTCGGCTTCGGTGCGACGCGCCTCACGCTGGCCAGGCGCAGCAGCGACAGCAGCCGGATGTACATCCAGCCGATGTCGAACTCGTACCACTTGATCGACAGCTTCGCCGAACTGGCGTAGGTGTGGTGGTTGTTGTGCAGTTCCTCGCCGCCGATCAGGATGCCCCACGGCACGATGTTCGTGCTCGCATCGGGGCAGTCGAAGTTGCGATAGCCGCGCGCGTGGCCCAATCCGTTGATGACGCCGGCGGCGAACACCGGGATCCACAGCATCTGCACCGCGAATACCGTGAGGCCGATGGCGCCGAACAGCAGGACGCTGACCATGAGCGTGATCGAGATCCCCAGCATCGTGTGCCGCGAATAGAGCTTGCGCTCGATCCAGTCGTCCGGGCTGCCGTGCCCGTACTTCTGCACGGTCCCGGCGTTGGCCGCCTCGGCACGATAGAGCTCGGTGCCTTCGAGCAGCACCTTGCGCAGGCCCCAGCGCACCGGGCTGTGCGGATCGTCGCCGGTCTCGCACTTCGCGTGGTGCTTGCGATGCACCGCAGACCACTCACGCGTCACCATGCCGGTGGTCAGCCACAGCCAGAACCGGAAGAAATGCGAAGCGAGCGGATGCAATTCGAGCGCGCGGTGCGCCTGGCAGCGATGCAGGTAGACGGTGACCGCGACGATCGTGACGTGCGTGACGACCAGCGTGTACGCGACGACCTGCCACCAGGCCGCGTCGAGCAGGCCCCGGTCGAGGAAAACGAGGAAGGAATCCAGCAAGGGGAAGGTCTCCTGAAACAGCGGCCCGATTCTACCCTTCGCAGGCGAGCGCGTGAGCGAACGGGACCCGCAGCGCGAGCGGCGCCTGCTTCAGCCGCTCGCAGCACCTGCTTCGGCCGCTCGCAGCGACTACTTCGGGCGCTCCCAGCGCACCGCGAAGAAGCCGTCGCAGCCATCGCGATCGGGCAGCAATCGCAGCAGGCCGTCCGCCGTCGCCTGCGGGTCGAGACGCGCACCCTGCGCCTGCAGCACCTCACCGGCCGCCCGACGAAGCCAGTCGGGATGCCGGGCCTCGAACCAGGCAACCTGCTCGTCGTTCTCCCGGGCGAGCAGGCTGCAGGTGGCGTAGACCAGCGAACCGCCGGGGCGCACCAGCGGCACCGCGGCGGCCACGATCGCGCGCTGCGCGGCGACCAGCCGCTCGAGGTCGGCGGGCTCGGTGCGCCACTTGAGGTCGGGGTTGCGCCTGAGCGTGCCGGTGCCGGTGCACGGCGCGTCGACCAGGACCGCGTCGGCGCGCGAGTGCAGTCGTTCGAGCCGCGCGTCGCGCTCGTCGGCGATCGCCATCGGCTGCACGTTGGTCGCGCCGCAACGCTCGAGCCGGCGCCGCATCCGCAGCAGCCGTGGCGCCGACACGTCGCAGGCATAGACCTGGCCGGTCGAGCGCATCGCGGCGGCCAGCGCCAGCGTCTTGCCGCCCGCGCCAGCGCAGAGGTCGACGACGGTCTGGCCGCGCCGCGGCGCGACGAGCGCCGCCAGCAACTGGCTGCCGAGGTCCTGCACCTCGCACCAGCCCGCCTCGAAGGCCGCGCTTCGCTCCAGCGCAGGCTTGCCCGAAACGCGAAGCGCGCCGGGCCACTGCGGCAGCGCGTACGCCTCGATGCCGGCAGCCGCCAGCGACGCCACGACCGCGTCCGGCTCGGACTTCAACGTGTTCACGCGCAGGTCGAGCGGGGCGCCCTCGAGCAACGCCGCCGCGAGCGCCTCGGCCCGCGCGGCGCCGTAGCCGGCCACCAAGGCCTCGGCGAGCCAGTCGGGCAGGCTGAAGCGCACCGCGAACGGCAGCGCCGGAACCGCGAGGCGGCCCTCGTACCCTCCTTCGTGCCCTTCGCGCCGCTCGCGCGAGAGTGCGAGCAGGCGCGACTCGAGCGACCCGGCCCGGCTCTGCGCCAGGTGCGCGTAGAGCCGGCGGTTGCGCAGCACATCGAACACCGCCTCGGCAATCTCGCCGCGGTCGCGGCGCCCGAGCACGGGGTGCTGGCGAAAGAACGCACGCAGCACCGCGTCGGCCGGCGCCTCGAAGCGAAGCACACGGGCCAGGGCGTCGCGCTGCAGCGACTCCAGCGTGGGTGCCGCGCCGCGGCGGCGTGGTCCGCGGAGCGCCTCGCGGCGTCCGCCGTGGCCCGCGCTGCGCGCCGGCTTCACCGCGCGTCGCTGCACAGCAGGCGCGATTCGCCCGGCCGCGGGTCGGCCAGCCGCACGCGAGTGCCGTCGAGGCGAAGCCGGTCCTCGACGAACCAGCGCACGACCATCGGGTACAGGCGGTGTTCGGCCTCGAGCACGCGCGCCGAGAGCGTCGCCTCGTCGTCGTCGGGCTGCACCGGCACGGCCGCCTGCGCGACGATCGGCCCGCCGTCGACCTCGGTGCCGACGAAGTGAACCGTCGCCCCGTGCACCGCAACGCCTGCCTGCAGCGCGCGCCGGTGCGTCGCCAGCCCGGGGAACGCCGGCAGCAGCGACGGATGGATGTTGAGCATGCGGCCCCGGTAGTGCTCGACGAAGGCCTCGCCGAGCACGCGCATGAACCCGGCGAGCACCACCGCATCGGGCGCGAGCGCGTCGATCGCCTCGCGCAGCGCCTGTTCGAAGTCCTCGCGGCGCGCGAAACCGCGGTGGTCGATCACCGCGGTCGGCAAGCCGAGCCCCGCGGCGACCTGCAGGCCGGCGGCGCCCGGACGGTCGGCGATCACGCCGGCAATCGCCGCCGGCCAGCGCTCGCTGCGCATCGCGCGGGCGATCGCCGACATGTTCGAGCCCCGCCCCGACAACAGCACGACGATCCTTTTCATCGGCCAATCCTATCATCGCCTTATAATTCAAGGTTTTGCATCGCCGTCCGCCGGACTCCGCCCAGCCCTCGCCGCGACCCCGAGATGGAAGTCTTCCGCCGCCTGCCGCCCGCCGATCGACGCGCCCCCTGCGCGTTGACGATCGGCAATTTCGACGGCGTCCACAGCGGCCACCGGGCGGTGCTCGCGCAGCTGCGGCGGCGTGCCGACGAGCTCGGGCTGCCCACCTGCGTGCTGACCTTCGAGCCGCATCCGCGTGAATACTTCGCGGCGCTCGCCGCGTCGTCCCCGGCCGACGCAGGCGCGCGGCCCGCGCTGCCCGCGCCCGCGCGGATCTGCACCGAGCGCGACAAGCTCGACGCGCTGGCCGACTGCGGCGTCGACCGCGTATGCATCGCGCACTTCAACGCGTCGGTGGCCACGCTCGCCGCCGAGACGTTCATCGACGAGATCATCGTCGAGGGCCTGCACGCGCGCCACCTGCTGATCGGCGACGACTTCCGCTTCGGCGCGAAGCGCCGGGGCGACTTCGCGATGCTCGAGCGGGCCGCCGCGCGGCACGGCTTCGAACTCGCCCGACTCGCGACCGTCACGCGCGACGGAGAGCGCGTTTCCAGTTCGGCGGTGCGCGAGGCGCTGGCGGCGGGCGACTTCGCGCGCGCCCGCGAGCTGCTCGGCCGTCCCTACTTCATCTCCGGGCACGTCGTCCACGGCCGCAAGCTCGGCCGCACGATCGGCTATCCCACGCTGAACGTGCCGATCCCCTTCGAGCGCCCGGCCGTCGCCGGCGTGTTCGTCGTGCGCGTGCACGGGCTGGGCGAGCGCCCGGCGCCGGGCGTCGCGAGCCTGGGCACACGGCCGGCGGTCGAGCGCGACGGGCGGCAGCTGCTCGAGGTGCACCTGTTCGATTTCGACGACGACCTCTACGGCAGGCTGGTGCGCGTCGAGTTCCTGCACAAGCTGCGCGACGAGGCGCATTTCGAATCGATCGAAGCGCTGACGGCGCAGATCGACCGCGACGCGCAAGCCGCGCGCGAATGGTTCCGCGAAGGTCGCGCCGGCGACCGACCCGACTGATCCGAGAGAATCACATGGCCGAAGGCAGATCCGACCGCAGCGCGAAGGGCGATCAGTCGTACCGCGACACGCTGAACCTCCCCGACACGCCGTTCCCGATGCGCGGCGACCTCGCGAAGCGCGAGCCGCAGTGGACGAAGGCGTGGCAGGACAAGGGCATCTACCGACGGATCCGCGAGGCGTCGAAGGGCCGCCCGGTGTGGGTGCTGCACGACGGGCCGCCGTACGCGAACGGCGACATCCACCTCGGGCACGCGGTCAACAAGATCCTGAAGGACATCATCGTCAAGAGCCGCAACATGGCGGGCTTCGACGCGCGCTACGTGCCGGGCTGGGACTGCCACGGGATGCCGATCGAGATCCAGATCGAGAAGCAGTACGGCAAGAACCTGTCGGCCGGCGAGGTCCAGGCGAAATCGCGCGCCTACGCGACCGCGCAGATCGAGCGCCAGAAGAAGGACTTCATCCGGCTCGGCGTGCTCGGCGAGTGGGACAACCCGTACCTGACGATGGCCCCGCGCAACGAAGCCGACGAATTGCGCGCGCTGGGCCGGATCCTGCGCAAGGGATACGTCTATCGCGGCCTGAAGCCGGTGAACTGGTGCTTCGACTGCGGCTCGGCGCTGGCCGAAGCCGAGGTCGAGTACGCCGACCGCGTCGACCCGTCGATCGACGTCGGCTTTCCGTTCGCGCCCGAAGATTCGGCGAAGCTCGCGCAGGCGTTCGGCCTGCCCGCGTTGCCGCTCGAGCGCGGCTACGCGGTGATCTGGACCACGACGCCGTGGACGATTCCGGCGAACCAGGCACTGAACCTGCACCCCGATTTAGACTACTCGCTGGTGAAGGTGCAGTGGGACGGCGCGCCGGCGCTGCTCGTCGTGGCCACCGACCTGGTCGAGGCCTGCCTGAAGCGCTGGAAGCTCGAAGGCGAAGAGCTGGCGCGCTGCAAGGGCAAGGCGCTCGAACTGGTGCGGTTTCGCCACCCCTTCGCCGACCGCTTCGCGCCGGTCTACCTCGGCGACTACGTGACGCTCGACTCGGGAACCGGGCTGGTTCACTCGGCGCCGGCCTACGGCATCGAGGACTTCGCGTCGTGCAGGCAGCACGGGATGGCCGATGCGGACATCCTGCAGCCGGTGCTCGGCGACGGTACCTACGCGAGCTGGCTGCCCGACTTCGCCGGCCTGTCGATCTGGGATGCCAACCCGAAGATCGTCGAGCACATCCGCGCGCACGGCTGCCTGTTCGGCGTCGAGCAGTATCCGCACAGCTACATGCACTGCTGGCGCCACAAGACGCCGATCATCTATCGCGCATCGAGCCAGTGGTTCGCGGGGATGGACGTCGCGCCGCACGACGGCGGCCCGACGCTGCGCGAGGCCGCGCTCGCCGGCATCGAGGCCACGCGCTTCTACCCGGCCTGGGGCAAGGCACGCCTGCACGGGATGATCGCCAACCGGCCCGACTGGACGCTGTCGCGCCAGCGCCAGTGGGGCGTGCCGATGGCGTTCTTCGTGCACAGGGAGACCGGTGCGCTGCATCCGCGCACCGACGAGCTGCTCGAGCAGGTCGCGCAGCGCATCGAGCGCGAGGGCATCGAGGCCTGGCAGCGGCTCGATCCGCGCGAACTGCTCGGCGACGAGGCCGACCAGTACGTGAAGAACCGCGACACGCTCGACGTCTGGTTCGACTCGGGCACGACGCACGAGACGGTGCTGCGCGGCTCGCACGCGGCGCAATCGACCTTCCCGGCCGACATGTACCTCGAGGGCAGCGACCAGCATCGCGGCTGGTTCCACTCGTCGCTGCTCACCTCGTCGATGTTGAACGGCGTGCCGCCGTACAGGGCGCTGCTCACGCACGGTTTCACCGTCGACGAGCGCGGCTACAAGATGAGCAAGTCGGCCGGCAACGGCATCGATCC
The DNA here is from genome assembly GCA_046347945.1 of Burkholderiaceae bacterium. Classification (GTDB taxonomy): domain Bacteria; phylum Pseudomonadota; class Gammaproteobacteria; order Burkholderiales; family Burkholderiaceae_E; genus Zeimonas. The sequence continues at coordinate 44,343 of JAXMFB010000012.1, read as the reverse complement.
GCAGGAGATCTGGAACCAGTTCGGTGCCGAGATCCTGCGGCTGTGGATCGCGAGCACCGACTACTCGGGCGAGATGGCGCTGTCGAAGCAGATCCTCGCGCGCGTCGTCGAGGCCTACCGCCGCATCCGCAACACGCTGCGCTTCCTGCTCGCCAACGTATCCGACTTCGACCCCGTGCGCGACGCGGTGCCCGCGGACCGGATGATCGAGATCGACCGCTACGCGATCGCGATGACCGCCGCCTGGCAGCGCGACATCGAACGCGACTACGAGCGCTTCGAGTTCCACCCGGCGGTCGCGAAGCTGCAGACCTTCTGCTCGGAGGACCTCGGCGCGTTCTGGCTCGACATCCTGAAGGACCGCCTGTACACCACGGCGCCCGGTTCGCGTGCGCGGCGCTCGGCGCAGACCGCGCTGTACCACGTCGCGCAGTCGATCGTCCGGCTCATGGCGCCGATCCTCTCGTTCACCGCCGAGGAAGCCTGGCCGCTGCTCGCGCCGGCGGCGTGGAGGACGGGCGGCGAGACGATCTTCACGCAGACCTGGCACGCGTTCGAGGGCATGGGCGAGCTCGCGTCGGAAGACGCGCAGTCCACGGCGCTGCTGCGGCTGAAGTGGGAGGCGATCCGTGCCGTGCGCGCCGACGTGCTGAGAAAGCTCGAGGAGGCGCGCAGCGCCGGCGCGATCGGATCGTCGCTGCAGGCCGAGGTGGAGGTGCGCGCGTCGGGCGAGACCTTCGACGCGCTCGCCTCGCTCGGCGACGACCTGCGCTTCGTGTTCATCACCTCGCAGGCGCGCGTCGTGCGCGGCGCCGACGACGAGCTCGCCTCGGTCTCGGTCGTCGCCAGCGAGCACGCCAAGTGCGAGCGCTGCTGGCACTATCGCGCCGACGTCGGCGCCGACCCGGCGCACCCGACGATCTGCGGACGCTGCAACGAGAACCTGCACGGCGCGGGCGAGCCGCGCAGTGCCGCCTGAGGGAACCCGCGATGGCGAAAGGCGGTTCGAGCGCCATGAAGCGCTGGCTGTGGCTGGCGGCGGCGATCGTCGCCGTCGACCAGCTCACGAAGTTCGCGATCCTGCGCAGCTTCTCGTTCGGCGAGCGGCTGGCGGTCGTGCCCGGGCTGTTCGACCTGACGCTGGTCTACAACCGCGGCGCCGCGTTCAGTTTCCTGGCGGGAGCGTCGGGCTGGCAGCGCTGGCTCTTCACCGGCCTCGGCGTGGCCGCGGCGATCTTCATCGTCTGGCTGCTGGCGCGGCACGGCACCCAGCGGCTGTTCGCGTTCGCGCTGGCGCTGATCCTCGGCGGCGCGATCGGCAACGTGATCGACCGCGTCGCGCGGCCAGGTGGTCGACTTCCTGCTCGTCTACTGGCAGCGCTGGCACTGGCCGGCGTTCAATGTCGCGGACAGCGCGATCACGGTGGGGGCGGTGCTGCTGATTCTCGACGAGTTCCGTCGGGTGCGGCGCGGTCGCTGAGCGGCGCGGGCCCCCGCGATCGGCCCGTCGGGCGCGACGCGGCTCACAGCCCGTGCCGCGCGTGCCACTGCGCGAGCGACTCGTCCGGATAGGCGTCGTGGCACAGGTCGCCCGCGCGCACTTCCGGCTCGACCCACGACGCCTTCGAGCCGAGCATAGCCGCGCTGCGGCGGCACGGGCAGCGGCGTGTCGATCGCCGAGGCATGCGGATGCACCAGCTCGGGCCACGTCGGGTCGTACAGCCACAGCGCGCTGCCGCAGCGGCGGCAGAAGTTGCGCTCGCCGCTGCGGGTGCTGCCGTCGTCGAGCCGCGCGATACACCGACAGGTGTTCGCTGCCCTGCACGCTCAGCGTGCGCCGATCGGCGCCCAGGTTGATCGCGTAGCCGCCGCCGCCCGCGGTCTTGCGGCAGATCGAGCAGTAGCAGCGCATGAACGGGTATGGCGACGACGCCTGCACCGTGAACCGTACCGCCTTGCAGTGGCAGGATCCCTCGAGCTTCATCGGATGCCTCCCTTCGAGTCGATATTCGGGCCGCCGCCCGGCGCGGCGGCCGCGAGCGCCATCGCAGCGGCACAGTGTGCTATACAGCACGGATGGACCTGCAAGGCAAACGGATCGTGCTCGGCGTGACCGGCGGCGTGGCCGCCTACAAGGCGGCCGAGCTGTCGCGCGAGCTGCAGCGCGCCGGCGCACGGGTGCAGGTCGTGATGACCGAGGCTGCGACCCGCTTCGTGACTCCGGCCACTTTCCAGGCGCTCACCGGCGAGCCGGTGTTCACCGACCAGTGGGACGCCCGCATCGCCAACAACATGGCCCACATCGAACTGTCGCGCGCCGCCGACGCGATCCTGGTCGCGCCGGCCACCGCCGACTTCCTCGCGAAAGCGGCCCACGGCCTGGCCGACGACCTGCTCAGCACCCTTTGCCTGGCGCGCGAATGCCCGCTGCTGGTGGCGCCGGCGATGAACCGGCAGATGTGGCAGCACCCGGCCACCCGGCGCAACGTCGCGCAGCTGGCCGCCGACGGCGTGGCGATCCTCGGCCCCGACAGTGGCGACCAGGCGTGCGGCGAGACCGGCATGGGCCGCATGCTCGAGCCGCTCGCGCTGGTCGACGAGCTCGCCGATTTCTTCGCACCGAAGTCGCTGGCCGGCCTGCGCGTGCTGCTCACGGCCGGCCCGACCTACGAGCCGATCGACCCGGTGCGCGGAATCACCAACCTGTCCTCCGGCAAGATGGGGTTCGCCATCGCCCGCGCCTGCCGCGCCGCAGGCGCCCGGGTCACGCTGGTCGCCGGGCCCACGTCGCTCGCCACGCCGCGCGGGGTCGATCGCATCGACGTGTGCACCGCGCAGCAGATGCACGACGCCGTGATGGCCGCGCTCGACGCAGCGCCACGCACCGACGTGTTCGTGGCAGTCGCCGCGGTCGCCGACTGGCGGATAGCGCACGCCAGCGAGCGCAAGCTGAAGAAGGCCGGCCCGCACGACGTGCCGAAGCTCGAGCTGGCGCAGAACCCCGACATCCTCGCCAGCGTCGCGCGTCGCGCCGACCCGCCGTGGTGCGTCGGCTTCGCGGCCGAGAGCGAGGAGCTCGAAGCCAACGGCGAAGCCAAGCGTCGCGCCAAGGGCGTGCCGCTGCTGGTGGCCAACATCGGCCACGCGACCTTCGGGCGAGACGACAACGAGCTGCTGCTGATCGACGAGCACGGCAACCGGCGCCTGCCGCGCGCCTCGAAGGCGCAGCTCGCGCAGACGCTGGTCGCCGAGATCGCGCGGCGACTGCCGCCCAAGCGCAACTGAGCACCCGGCCGCCATGAACACCATCGATCGCGACGGCCCGCCCGACGGCGACTTCGCGAGTTACGTCGAGCGCCTGACCGGCGCCGCGGGCCGCACGCCCGGGCGGGTCGAATCGCGCGCAGCGCTGGCCATGCGCGACGCGCGCGCGGCGGCCGGCCGTGCGGCGCCGCAGGCGTCGTCGAAGCCCGTGAAGCCGTCGAGTACGCTGGCCGAAACGGCCGCCGAGGCGCTGCGCCGCGCCGCGGCCGACGCGCGCCGCCATGCCGGCAGCGGTGCCGGTGCAACGAGCCGCGCGGATTCCGGCGACGGCGTCGATGCGCTGCGCGCCGCCGGCCGCGCGCTGGGCCTGCGGCTGAGCCGCTGGGCGATGATCGGCGGCATCGCGCTGGTCGCGCTGTCGATCCTCGAGATCGTCCCGTCGATGACGCCGCTTCCGGGCTTCGCCCTGCTGATGCTCTCGTTCGTCCTGCGCAGCCTGTCCAACCGATGATGCGACTCGACGTGCGGATCCTCGATCCGCGACTCCAGGGGCACCTCCCCGCCTATGCAACCCGCGGCAGCGCCGGCCTCGACCTGCGCGCCTGCATCGACGCGCCGCTGACGCTCGCCCCCGGCGACGCGCAGCTGCTGCCCACCGGCATGGCAATCCACATCGACGACCCGGGCCACGCGGCGATGATCCTGCCGCGATCGGGTCTCGGCACGAAGCACGGCATCGTGCTCGGCAACCTCGTCGGGCTGATCGATTCCGACTACCAGGGGCCGCTGATGGTGTCGTGCTGGAACCGCGGCCGCGAGGCGTTCACCATCGAGCCGATGGAGCGCATCGCGCAGATGATCGTCGTGCCGGTCGTGCAGGTGCAGTGGAATCCGGTGGACGCGTTCGTCGCCACCGACCGCGGCAGCGGCGGGTTCGGCAGTACCGGCAAGGCGTGAACAAGCGGCTGCTGGTCGTCTGGTGGACGATGACCGGCGGCACTCGCCAACTGGTCGACGCGTTCTGCGAAGGCGCCGCGGCCCAGGAAGGGGTCGAACTGCTGGTGCGTCGTGCCGACGAAGCGCAGGCTGCCGACCTGCTTGCGGCCGACGCTGCGCTGTTCGCCACCCCCGAGAACCTCGCGTCGATGGCCGGCATGATGAAGGACTTCTTCGACCGCAGCTATTACGCGGTGCTCGACCGCATCGCGGGCCACCCGTACGCGACGCTGGTCTGCGCCGGTTCCGACGGGCAGGGCGCGGCGCGTCAGATCGCGCGCATCGCCACCGGATGGCGGATGAAACCCGTGGCCGAGCCGCTCGTCGTGATCACGCACGCGCAAACGCCCGAGGCCATCCTGGCGCCGAAGTCGATCGACGCCGCCTCGCTCGATCGAGCGCGCGAACTCGGCGCGGCGATGGCCGCCGGCGTCGCGATGGGAATCTGGTAGCGACGCGCGCCGCGCCCGCTCAGCGAGCCGCGCCGACCAGCGCCTCGAGCTTGCGCACGTCGGCCGCGAACAGCCGGATGCCTTCGGCGAGCTTCTCGGTGGCCATCGCATCCTCGTTGAGCGCCCAGCGGAAGTGCTTCTCGTCGAAGCGTACGCGCTCGATCGCCTCTTCCCGCACGCTCGCAGGGTCGAGCTTTCGCGCGATCGGCTCCTTCAGCCCACGCAGCTGCTCGAGCAGCTCCGGGCTGATCGTGAGCAGGTCGCAGCCGGCCAGCGCGAGCACCTGCCCGGTGCTGCGAAAGCTCGCCCCCATCACCTCGGTGGGATAGCCGAACCTCTTGAAGTAACCGTAGATGCGCCGCACCGACTGCACGCCCGGATCGTCGTCGGGCGCGTAGTCGACGCCGTCGCGCTTGCGATACCAGTCGTAGATGCGGCCGACGAACGGCGAGACCAGCGTGACGCCGGCGTCGGCGCAGGCCACCGCCTGCGCGAACGAGAACAGCAGCGTCAGGTTGCAGTGGATGCCCTCGTTCTCGAGCGACTCGGCCGCCCGGATGCCTTCCCAGGTCGAGGCCACCTTGATCAGCACGCGCTCGCGGCCGACGCCCGCCTCCTCGTAGAGCCCGACGAGGCGCCGCGCCTTGGCGATCGTCGCATCGACGTCGAACGACAACCGGGCATCGACCTCGGTGGAGACGCGGCCCGGCACGATCGACAGGATCTCGCGGCCGAAGCGCACCAGCAGCTGGTCGCACAAGTCGGCGACCGGCTCGCCCCGATGCGCCGCAACCGTCTGCGCGACGAGCGCGCCGTATTCGGGCTTCTGCACCGCCTTGAGGATCAGCGTGGGATTCGTCGTCGCGTCGCGCGGCGCGTAGGCGCGCATCGTGTTGAAGTCGCCGGTGTCGGCGACGACGGTGGTGAACTGCCTGAGTTGCTCGAGTGCGTTCATGCGGGATTCTCCGGCGCGCGGCGCGCCGCAAGCAGTGCGCGCGCCGCAAGCAGCGCCAGCACGACGAACAGCGCTGCGCTCCACCATGCGAACGGCACTCCGAGCAGCGGCGCGTTGGCGTCGCGGCACGACGCCGTCGCCTCGAACAGCCACGGCAGCGTTTCGTCGAGCCTGAGCTTCATCAGCGCGCGATCGGCGAAGGTGAACGCGCACGACAGGCTCTGCGCAGCGACGAACTGCTGGTGCAGCGCCGCCCACAAGCCGCCGAGCGCCGCCGCCGTGGCCAGCGCCGACATCGCCACGACGGCCCTGCGCGAGCCGCGCGCAAGCCATCCGATTGCGGCGAACGCGCCGACCAGCAGGAAGATCAGCCGCTGGAACGTGCACCAGGCACAGGGTTCGATGCCGAACACGTGCTGCAGCACCAGCGCGACGCCGACGGCGCCGATCGCGAGCACGGCGCTCAGCAGGAGGATCGATTCGCTGCGGCGAAGCATCCGCGCACTATACGACATCGCGGCGGCCGCCCCGGGCCCCCGCGCCGCGCTGGTGCCCACCGGCGTCCGCCCGTCTCCCCGCGCCGCCGGCGACGCGGGGAGACGGCGGCGCGAGCGGGGTTCAGGTCAGCATGTCGTTCCAGATGTTGCGCGCCCACGCATTCGCGTACTGGCCCTCGAGCTCGTTCGCCGCGGGCGACAGGCCACCTGCGCCGGCCACCGGCTCGATCATCTTCTTCTCGGGCACGTAGCGATGCACCGACGCGACGTGGACGACGTTCTTGTCGTCGATGAAGCTGTAGCAGGTGTTGGCCATCATCGGCGGCTGCGGCGTGCGACCGTTCAGCGTCTCGACGATCGCCGCAGCCACCGCCTTGCCGTGCTGGTTCGCCATGTGGCCCGACTTCGGCATGGCCGGCGCCGACAACGTCGAATCGCCGAGCACGTGCACGCCCGGCGCGGCCGTCGACTCGAGCGTGAGCCAGTCGACCATGCACCAGCGGTTGTTGGCGTTGACGAGACCGGTCTTCTGCGCGATCGCGCCGGCGCGCTGCGACGGCACCACGTTGAGGACGCCTGCCTTGACCTTGTCGCCGAGCTCGGTCACCGCGACGCGGTTGCGTGCGTCGACTTCGGTGACGTTCATGTTCGGCTGGTAGCTGACGATTCCCTTGTACGGTCCGTTCCAGGCCGCCAGGAACAGCCCCTTCTTCGACTGGATGTCGGGGTTCGCGTCGAGCACGATGATCTTCGAGCGCGGCTTGGCCGTCTTGAAGTAGTGCGCGACCTGGCAGACGCGCTCGTAGGGCCCCGGCGGGCAGCGGTACGGCGACTTCGGGATCGACAGCACGTAGACGCCGCCGTCGGGCATCGCCTCGAGCTGCGCGCGCAGCGCCACCGTCTGCGGCCCGGCCTTCCAGGCGTGCAGGATCGTCTTCTGCGCCTCGGCGTCGAGCCCCTGCACCGAGTCGAAGTCGAATTCGATCCCCGGCGAAACGACGATCCGGTCGAAGCTCTGGTTGGCGAGCTTGCGGAACGTCGCGCTGCGCCTGGCCGGATCGATCGCCTCGACCTCGTCGTTGACGACGATCACGCCGGCGCGGCGCAGCCCGTCGTAGGGCACCGTCAGGTCGGCGATCTTGCGCGATCCGCCCAGCACCAGGTTCGACAGCGGGCACGAGACGAACGCGGTCTGGCGCTCGACCAGCATCACTTCGAGGCCAGGGCCGCCCCACTTCTTCAGGTACTTCGCGGCAGTCGCGCCGCCGAATCCGCCGCCGACGACCAGCACGCGGCCGAGCTTGCGCTCGGCAGTCGTCGTCGGACCGGTGGCGCAGCCGGCCAGCGACAGCGCCGCGCCGCCGCCGACCATCGACAGGGCCGTGCCCGAGCCGATCGCCTGCGCGAAACGCCGGCGGGAGATGTTCGTGTCCTTCATGTCGTCCTCCGTCGGCCGGTTCATTTCTTCTGCTGCGAGAAGTAGTCGGCGAGCGCCGCGATCTGCTCGTCGGTGTAGCCCTTGGCGATCTGGTGCATGATCGTCGCCTTGCGCGTGCCTTCGCGGAACGCCTTCATCTGTTCCTTGAAGTACGTCGGCGACAGCCCGGCGATGCCGGGCATGCCGCCGCCGCCGGCCGACCGCCCGTCGGTGCCATGGCAGTTGGCGCAATTGGCGGCGATGTACTGCGCCTGCTGGGCGTGCGCCGGCCCGGCGGCGAGCGCGGCAACGGCTGCACAGGCAGCGGCCGCGAATGAGAACGTTCTCATCGATGTCTCCTCTTCTGGTGGGAACGCGACGGCCGAGTCTGTCAACGACGAACGACAGCCGCCGTGATCTGCGGCAAGGTTATGCGCTTATTCGGGAGCCGGAGCGCCGAAAACGACGAGGGGCCCGCGCGGGGCCCCTCGTGAACGGGAACGCTCGATCGACGCGGCTGCAGCGGGTTGCCGCCGCGGGCCGCGTGTCAGGCGGGCAGCACCTCGACGAACTCCTCGCCCTCGCCGCCCGCGGTGGGCGGCGCGCCTTCGGCGAAGGACAGCGTGACCTGCTCGGCGTCGTCGACGTCGACGGTCACCTTGCCGCCGTTGACCAGCTTGCCGAACAGCAGTTCGTCGGCCAGCGCCTTGCGGATCGTGTCCTGGATGAGGCGCTGCATCGGACGCGCGCCCATCAGGGGATCGAAGCCCTTCCTGGCGAGCATCTTGCGCAGCCGCTCGGTGAACACCGCCTCGACCTTCTTCTCGTGCAACTGCTCCTCGAGCTGCATCAGGAACTTGTCGACGACGCGCAGGATGATCTCCTCGTCGAGCGCGGCGAAGCTGATGATCGCGTCGAGCCGGTTGCGGAACTCGGGCGTGAACAGCCGCTTGATCTCGACCATCTCGTCGCCCTGCTTGCGGGTGTCGGAGAACCCGATGCCGCGCTTCTGCAGGTCGGACGCCCCGGCGTTGGTCGTCATGATGACGATGATGTTGCGGAAGTCGGCCTTGCGCCCGTTGTTGTCGGTGAGCGTGCCGTGGTCCATCACCTGCAGCAGGATGTTGAAGATGTCCGGGTGCGCCTTCTCGATCTCGTCGAGCAGCAGCACCGCGTGCGGCTTCTTGCTGACCGCCTCGGTGAGCAGCCCCCCCTGGTCGAAGCCGACGTAGCCCGGCGGCGCGCCGATCAGCCGCGACACCGCGTGGCGCTCCATGTACTCGGACATGTCGAAGCGGATCAGTTCGATGCCGAGGATGAACGCCAGCTGCCTGGCGACCTCGGTCTTGCCGACGCCGGTGGGGCCCGAGAACAGGAACGCGCCGATCGGCTTGTCGGGCTTGCCGAGCCCGGAGCGCGCCATCTTGATCGCGGCCGCCAGCGCCTCGATGGCGGGATCCTGGCCGAACACCGTGGCCTTCAGGTCGCGGTCGAGCGTCTGCAGCCGCCCGCGATCGTCGGAGGACACCGACGCCGGCGGGATGCGCGCGATCTTGGCGACGATGTCCTCGATCTCGCCCTTGCTGATGATCTTCTTCTGCCGGCTCTTGGGCAGGATCCGCTGCGCGGCGCCGGCCTCGTCGATCACGTCGATCGCCTTGTCGGGCAGGTGGCGGTCGTTGATGTACTTCGCCGACAGCTCGGCCGCCGCCGACAGCGCCGACGACGAGTACTTGATGCCGTGGTGCTCCTCGAAACGCGACTTCAGCCCGCGCAGGATCTGCACCGTCTGCTCGACGGTGGGCTCGACCACGTCGATCTTCTGGAAGCGCCGCGACAGCGCATGGTCTTTCTCGAAGATACCGCGGTACTCGTTGTAGGTGGTCGCGCCGATGCACTTCAGCGTGCCCGAGGACAGCGCGGGCTTGAGCAGGTTCGACGCGTCGAGCGTGCCGCCCGAGGCCGACCCGGCGCCGATCAGCGTGTGGATCTCGTCGATGAACAGGATCGCGTGCTGCGCCGCCTTCAGCTGCTTGAGCACGGTCTTCAGGCGCTGCTCGAAGTCGCCGCGGTACTTGGTGCCCGCCAGCAGCGCGCCCATGTCGAGCGAATAGACGGTGGCGTCGGCGAGCACCTCGGGCACGTCGCCCTGCGTGATCCGCCAGGCCAGCCCCTCGGCGATGGCGGTCTTGCCGACGCCCGCTTCGCCCACCAGCAGCGGGTTGTTCTTGCGCCGCCGGCACAGCACCTGGATCACGCGCTCGACCTCGTGCTCGCGCCCGATCAGCGGGTCGATCCGGCCTTCCTTGGCGGCCGCGTTCAGGTTCTGCGTGTACTGCTCGAGCGCGCCCTGCTGGCTGGCCGCGCCCTCCTGCTCGGCCTCGGGCTGCTCTTCCTTCTGCGGCTCCTTCGGCTGCGGCGTCTTGGTGATGCCGTGCGAGATGTAGTTGACGACGTCGAGCCGGGTGATGCCCTGCTGGTGCAGGTAGTACACGGCGTGCGAGTCCTTCTCGCCGAAGATCGCCACCAGCACGTTGGCCCCGGTGACCTCCTTCTTGCCGTTCGACGTGCTCTGCACGTGCATGATCGCGCGCTGGATCACGCGCTGGAACCCGAGCGTGGGCTGCGTGTCGATTTCCTCGCTGCCCGGCACGACCGGAGTGTTCTCCTTGATGAAGGTGGTCAGGCTCTTGCGCAGGTCTTCGATGTTGGCGGCGCACGCGCGCAACACCTCGGCGGCCGACGGGTTGTCGAGCAGGGCCAGCAGCAGGTGCTCCACGGTGATGAACTCGTGGCGCTGCTGCCGGGCCTCGACGAAGGCCATGTGCAGACTGACTTCCAATTCCTGCGCGATCATGCTTCCTCCATCACGCACTGCAGCGGATGCTGATGCTGGCGTGAGTAACTGCTAACCTGCTCGACTTTCGTGGATGCCACGTCGCGCGGATACACCCCGCACACGCCACGACCCTCCCGGTGCACCCTCAGCATGACCTGCGTCGCCTTTTCGCGGCCCATGCCGAAGAACTTCTGCAGCACGCTGACGACGAACTCCATCGGGGTGAAATCGTCGTTCAGCAACATCACCTGGTACATCGGCGGCGGCTTCAGCCGCGATTCCTTTCGCTCCAGAACCGTGGAGGGATCTTGCCGTGTCGCCATGAACCCCATTCTAGCGAGTCGTCCACCCCATGCAACAACGGATCGGAGGCCTTTTCCGACGACCGTGACCGCGTTCACGAAGCTGTCAGGGTTTTGCCGGACTACCCTTGACGAAGGAACATTTTTGCCAAAGAATCCGAGCGCTATCCGGGGTCTTTACCGCTGGAACCGTTCTTCGATGACAACGCGAAGTTGGGGGGCAGCGCCACGGCTTTCAAGACGCCGGAGCACCGAGATGGTCGTGTCAGTGAGACCCCGGCGCATCGCGCCCCGTTCTCTGCAGCCTCGAGTCTGGCCGACCTTGTCCATTGGCATTGAAGGATAGGCAGGCATGGCTACAGGCACCGTCAAGTGGTTCAACGATTCCAAGGGGTACGGCTTCATCACCCCCGACGATGGAGGAGAGGATCTGTTCGCGCACTTTTCCGCGATCCAGATGAACGGCTTCAAGACGCTGAAGGAAGGTCAGAAGGTCCAGTTCGACGTCGTCGCGGGCCCGAAAGGCAAGCAGGCGTCCAACATCCAGTCGGCCTGACGTCGCCGACGCTGCTTGCCCGGGGCCCGTTCGCCGGACCTCGGGCGACGCGGGCGATCAGCTGGAGTGCCGGCGATCGCCTCCCGTGGTTCCCTGTTCCGCACCTTCGCCCGCGCCCTCTCTCGCGCCCTCTCCCACCTCCTCCGCCGCACGCCCGCGGACGTCGCTCGCCGTGGTGTTGACCATGTGGTCGGCCATCTCGGTGAAGGCGCGGTCGACGCCTGCGCGCAGTGCATCGTCCTTCACCTGCTCGGCCAGCGCCTGGCGCATGCACAGCAGCCATTCGTCGCGCTCGGCCGGGCCGATCGCGAACGGCAGGTGCCGCATCCTGAGCCTCGGGTGGCCGCGCTCGGCGACGTACAGCGGCGGGCCGCCGAACCAGCCGCAGAGGAACTTGAACAGGCTGTCGGCACTGCCCGCCAGGCTTTCCGGGTGCAGCCGCCGCACGCGCCAGGCCTCGGGCAGCTCGTCCATCAGTTCGTAGAAACGATCGACCAGCGCCCGCACGCCGGCGGCGCCGCCGATACGCTCGTAGACGCTGGCCTGGGTGGCCGCCCGGGCGGGCCGGTTCGACGCATCGGGCATCGGCGGCGTCAGCGGTAGCGGCGCAGGTAGTTCCACTCGAAGGCCCGCTTGGCCCAGTGGAACACCCGCGCCGACGGCAGCAGCACGTTGCGGCGCACGTCGCGGAAGACCAGCGTGCCGCGATCGATCGCATCGACGATGCACACCAGCTCGACCTTGAAGGTCTCGTTGTCTGGCCGGCCGTTCAGGTCGCCGAGCAGGTTCGCCGCCGCCGCGGCCGCCTGCAGGTCGGCCATGTGGGCCTGCTTGGGCATCCAGTCGGGGCCGGGGAAACTGCCCGAATCGCCGACGACGTAGACGCGTTCGCGCCCCGGCACGCGGCAGTGCGCATCGGCCTGCACCAGGCCGCCGGCCGAGCGCGGCAGGTCGGTGGCGTCGAACCACGCGTTGCCGGTCATGCCGGGCATGAAGAGGATCAGGTCGGTGGGGAACTCGCCGCCTTGGGTGACCACGCGGTCCGGGCCGAAGCGCTCGAGCTTGTGGCCGAGGTGCGTGCGGATGCCGCGCCGGCCCATCTCGGCCAGCAGGTGCCTGACCGCCTTCGGGCCGAGCCGGTTGCCGGGCTCGGCGGCGGGGCTGAAGAAGACCAGCTCGAAACGCTCGCGCCGGCCCTCGCGACGCAGCTGCGCGTCGATTCCGAACAGGAACTCGAACATCGGGCCGCCGCGCATCGCCGACGGCTCGTTCGGGTTGCCGGCGAAACCGAGCGCGATCGTGCCGCCCTGCATCTCGCGCAGCCGGTCGCGAATGCGCTCGGCCGCGGCGATCCCCTCGCAGGGCGTGATCGCGTGCTCGATGCCGGGCAGCTTCTTGATGAAGCGCCCGCCGGTGGCGATCACCAGCGCGTCGTTGGCCACGTCGCCGGAAGTGGTCTCGACGACGCGTCCGCCTTCGCGCAATCCGGTGACCTCGGCTGCGCGGAACTGCACGCGCATCCGGTCGAAGTAGCGGTCCAGCGGAACGACCAGCTGCTCGCGCGTGCGCAGGCCGCTGGGAATCCAGATGATGCCGGGCAGGTAGTGCAGCTCGGGCCGCGGTGCGACCAGCGTGATCTGCACGCGCGGATCGCGACGGCGCAGCGCATGCACGGTCGACAGGCCGGCGAAGCCTGCGCCGAGAACGGTGATGCGGTGGGTCATGGAACGTTGCGGGAGGGGCGGCGCGCCATCGTCGGCGCGGTGCCGGGCTCGAATCAGGGGTCGTCGGTGCCGCGATGTTAACCCGGCGCGCGTTGCGGCCACGCGGGCGGGCGCGGCGGTCGCTCGCGCGGTAAGCTCCCGACAACCGGCGCGCAGCCGGCGCCGCACCCGATGCCGATCGGGACAGCCCACCGGCGCGAGTGCCACGAAGGCGATGGAGCTTCGATGCGCGACCCGAGCCCGACGACGCAAGCCGCCGTGGCCCGCCACGGCGGGCGCGACGCGCTGGCGCTGGCGCTGCAGGCGAGCCGCGTCGACACGCTGGCGACGTTCGCGACCTGCGAGCACGCCCTTCCCGACCTGTGGGTGCCGCTGCGCGCCGAGCTCAATCCGCCGCTGTGGGAGCTGGGTCACGTCGGCTGGTTCCAGGCGTACTGGGTGCAGCGCAATCCGCAGCGCGACCGTGGCGTGCGCGCCGACCCCGACGCGCCGCGCGCCGCCGCGGAGCCCGCCGACGCTGATGCGCTGTACCACTCCGGCCGCGTGCCGCACGACAGCCGCTGGCGGCTGCCGCTGCCCGACGCCGACACGACCCGGGCGCAGTTGCGGCGCCAGCTCGACCGAACGCTCGCCCTGCTGGCCGACGCACCCGAGCAGGACGACGCGCTCTATTTCTTCCGCCTGGCGCTGCTGCACGAGGACATGCACCACGAAGCCGCGCTGTACATGGCGCAGGGGCTGGGCATCGCGATCGACGACCCACGCTGGCAGCCGCGCGCGCTGCCGCCGCCGCCCGACGCACTGCGCTTCGACGCGGAACCTGGTCGCTGGGCAGCGACCCACGCGGTTTCGCCTTCGACAACGAGCGCCCGGCGACCGAGCGCACCGTGCCGGCCTGCGAGATCGATGCGCAGGCGGTGCGCTGGGCCGAATTCCTGCCCTTCGTCGAGGCCGGCGCTTACGCCCGGCCGCACTGGTGGACCGACGAGGGCCGGCAGTGGCTATCGCAATCGGGCGCCCGCGCCCCGCGGTACCTGCGACGCGCCGGCGACGGCTGGCAGCGGTGGCGCCACGGCCGCTGGCAGGCGCTCGACCCGGCCGAGGCCGCCTGCCACCTGACCCTGCACGAGGCGCAGGCATGGTGTCGCTGGGCCGGCCGCCGACTGCCCACCGAGGCCGAGTGGGAGCGCGCCGCCGTCACGCAGCCGCAGCGCTTCCGCTGGGGCGACGTCTGGGAATGGACCGGCAGCCCCTTCGAGCCTTTCCCCGGCTTCGTCGCCCACCCCTACCGCGACTACTCGGCCCCGTGGTTCGACGGCCGGCCGGTGCTGCGCGGCGCATCGTTCATGACGCAGCCGCGGATGCGCCACCCGCGCTACCGCAATTTCTTCCAGGCAGGCCGAAACGACGTGCCGGCCGGGTTCCGCAGCTGCGCGGCCTGTTCACCGGCGCCCGCGGCGTCGCAACCCTGCGCGTGAGTGACCGCTGCGTGCCGCCTGCCCGGCGGCGACCCGGCCCCCGGATTCGAGCGTCTCGATGATCGGGCAGTCGGGCCGGTCATCGCCATGGCAGCATTGCACCAGGTGCTCGAGCGTGGCCTTCATTTGCTGGAGATCCTTCAGCTTCTCGTCCAGCTCCGCCATGTGCGCCTGGGCCAGCGACTTGACCTGCCGGCTGGAACGCCTGCGGTTCTGCCAGAGGTCGAGAAGCTCGCGGATCCGGTCGAGGGAGAAGCCGAGATCGCGACAGTGGCGAATGAACCGCAGCACGCTCACGTCCTTGTCGGCGTACTGCCGGTAGCCGGCTTGCGTGCGGCTCACGCGGGGCAGCAGCCCGACACTTTCGTAGTGGCGGATCATCTTCGCCGATACGCCGGAGGCGCCGGCAGCGTCGCCGATGTTCATGGTCACGCTCCTCGAGTCCCGACGATACCGTTCATGCTGCCGCAGCGCCACGCCAGCGGCGCAGCGTCAGCGCATTGGCCACGACGCTCACGCTGCTGAAGGCCATGGCTGCTCCGGCGATGACCGGGCTGAGCATGCCGAATGCCGCGAGCGGGATACCCAGGACGTTGTAGGCGAAGGCCCAGAACAGGCCTTGCCGGATCTTCGACCAGGTGCGGCGCGAAACGTCGAACGAATCGGCCACCAGGCGCGGATCGCCGCGCATCAGGGTGATGCCCGCGGCCTGCATCGCGACATCCGTGCCGGTCGACATCGACAACCCGACATCCGCAGCCACGAGCGAAGGAGCGTCGTTGATGCCGTCGCCGACCATCGCCACCACGTGCCCCTGGTCGCGCAACTGCTGCACGACGGATGCCTTGTCGCCAGGCAACAGCTGCGCGCGGACCTCGTCGATGCCGAGTTCGCGCGCCACCGCCGCAGCGCTGCCCGCGTTGTCTCCCGTGAGCATGACGGTCCTGATGCCGAGCTCGCGCAGGCGCGCGACCGACTGGCGGGAAGCGGGTTTGACGATGTCCCCGAAGGCGAGCAGCCCCAGAACCCGGGCGACATCGCCGTCGCGGCTCAGCAGCCAGGAGGTGGTCGCGCCCTCCCCTTCGAGGCGCTGCGCTTTCATCAGCAGCGCGCCGGGATCGGCGCCCCACTCGTTCATCAGGCGGGTGCTGCCCAGCGCGATGCGCTGGCCCCGCACCGTGCCTTCCACGCCCCGGCCGGGCAGCGTCCTGGCGTCACGCGCGCCAGGCACGCCCACGCGCAGGACGCGAACCTTGTCCATCACCGCGTGCGCCAGCGGGTGGTCACTGGCCTTCTGCAGCGCGGCCGAGAGCTGCAGGACCTCGTCCCGGTCGAATCCGTCGGCGGCCTCGATCGCGACGAGCGAAGGCCTGCCCTCGGTCAGCGTGCCGGTCTTGTCGAATGCGACGGCGGTCACCGAGTGGGCCACCTCCAGGGCTTCGGCGTCCCTGATGAGGATGCCCTGTCGCGCAGCCACGCCCGTGCCGGCCATGATCGCCGTCGGTGTGGCGAGGCCCAGCGCGCACGGGCAGGCGATCACGAGCACCGCCACGGCGCTGACCAGCGCCTGCTCCCAGTTGCCGTCGTGGAGGACCCAGCCGGCGAACGTCGCCAGCGCGATGCCGAGAACCACCGGGACGAAGACCGCGCTGACACGATCGACGATGCGCTGCACGGGCGCCTTCGCAGCCTGCGCCGACTCGACCATCCGGATGATGCGGGCGAGCGTGGTCTCGGCGCCGATGGCCGCGGTGCGCACGTGCAGCAAGCCCTCCCCGTTCACGGAGCCCCCGGTCACCTGGCCTCCGGCTGACCTGGGCACCGGAAGGCTCTCGCCCGTGATCAGCGACTCGTCGACGTGGCTCTGCCCGTCGACGATCTCGCCGTCGACCGGTATCCGCTCGCCCGGGCGGACGACGACCACATCGCCCACCGCGAGCTGCTCGACCGGCGTGGAGACTTCGTCGCCGTCGACGAGGACGCGGGCGACCGTCGGTCGCAGCGCATTCAGCGCGCGGATCGCGTCGGCAGTCTGACGCGTGGCGCGTGCCTCGAGCCACTTGCCCAGCAGCACCAGCGTGACGACCGCGGCCGACGCCTCGAAATACAGATGGGGCATGCCGTGGCCGGCGTGCCTCCACAGCAGGTAGAGCGAGAGGCCGTAGGCGGCGCTGGTGCCCAGGGCCACGAGCAGGTCCATGTTGCCGGCCCCGGCCCTCGCCGCCTTCCAGCCGGCGCGGTAGAAGCGCGCACCGAGCCAGAACTGCACCGGCGTGGCGAGCGCGAGTTGCGCCCAGCCGCCGAGCATCCAGTCGATTCCGAACGGCTGCAGCAGCATCGGCGACACCAGCGGCAGCGTCAGCACTGCGCCGACGAGAACGGGCCACCATGTCGGAAGCCCCCGCCCGGCCGGCGCGGCAGGCGTCGCCTCGACCGCGCTGGCCGAATACCCGGCCTTCCCGATGGCGGCCGCCAGCGTCGCGAACGATACGTTCGCCAGCGCGTCGATCGCGGCCTTGCCAGTCGCGAGGTTCACCGACGCCGCCGAAACACCGGGGACCGCGAGCAAGGCCTTTTCCACCCGGGCGACGCACGAGGCGCAGGTCATTTCCTCGACCCGAAGCTCGACTCGTCGGATCGGGACGTCGTAGCCGGCCTTGCGAACGGTGCCGACGAGCGCGTCGGCCACCAGGGCCGCGGACGCCCGGACCGTGGCTTCTGCGGTGGCCAGATTGACCGTGGCCGCCTCGACGCCCGGCAGCGCCTTCAGCGCCTTCTCGACGCGCACGGCGCAGGACGCGCAGGTCATGCCTTCGATCGGAAGCTTGAAGTCCTTCAGGGTGCTCGGTGCGACGAGGGCGGTCATGGCGGTGGCCTCCGTGGAAGCATGGGTTCGAGACACCGACAGCTTCCACCTTCCCATTGTTGGAAGGTCAAGACGGCCCGGCGGGAACCCCGGACGCCAACGTGGTCTTCGCCTCGTTCATGACGCAGCCGCGGATGCGCCACCCGCGCTACCGCGACATCGACCGGGCAGGTCGAAACGACGTGCCGGCCGGGTGCCGCCGCTGCGCGGCCTGGCAGGTCGAGATGTCAGAGGCGCCCGGGCTCGATCACGAGTCGCACCACGCCGGCATCCTTGCTCGCCAGGTGGCGGAGCGCCTCGTTCACGCCAGCCAGCGGGTACGACCGGGTGACCGAGCGCGAAAGATCGAGCCGCCCCCGCGCGACGAGCGCGAACAGGTCTGCGATGTCGCGCTTGTCCATCCCGAACGAGCCGATCACCGAATGCTCGCGCGCGACGAAACTCACCAGAGGCGGCAGCGTCGCGCGCCCGGGCCCTACGCCCACCAGTACCGCACGACCTCCGGTGTCCAGGCAGCGCAACGTCATGTCGACGGTTTCCGGGCGGCCGACGAATTCGAGCGCCAGATCGACGCCGCGCCCCAATCGGGCGCGGATCGCACGGCCCGGGTTCGACTCCTCGCCCGGATCGATGGCGAGGTCGGCGCCGAACTCGACGGCGCGCTCGCGTGCCTGGGGCTGCGTGTCGATCGCTGCGACGAAGCCCGCTCCCATCATGCGGGCCAGCAGGATCGCATGCGCGCCCAGGCCGCCGCAGCCGACGATCGCCACCGCCTCCCCGGCGCGCAGCGCACCACGCGAGCGCAGCGCGTGCAGCGGCGTGGAGACGCCGTCGGTGACGATGGCCGCGGTGGCGAAATCGACCTCGTCGGGAATCGCGATGACACCGAATGCCGGTGCGACCACGTACTGGGCGAGCGCACCGTCGGCGGACATGCCGTAGGCCTGCGTTGCCTCGCAAAGCGATTCGCGTCCGACGCGGCAAAAGCGGCACCTGCCACAGACGGGTGACGGGAAAAGCGCGACCCGCTGGCCCAGCGCCAAGCTGCTGACTCCTTCGCCCAGCGCCGCGATCGTGCCGGCCGCCTCGTGCCCGAGCGTGATCGGCACGCGCGCGACCGGGATGTCGCCCTCGACCGCGAGATGGATGTCGGTGCCGCACAGGCCGCAGGCCGCAACCTCGAGCAGGATCTGATTGGGCCCCGGCTCCGGAACGGGAACTGTCTCGATCGAGAGCGGCATGCCTGCCTTGTGCAAGCGAGCCGCGCGCATCTGCCTGGCGATCATTTCTCGCTCCTTGTGCTGCGTCGATGCTGCGTCCTGCGTGCCGCTGCGCCCTGGGATGCCTCGACCGCAGCCTCGGCGTCGTCGCGTCCGAAGCCGCAACCGCGCCGGACCACGTCGAACACGCGGGCCCGGGTCTGCAGGCGCTCGTTGGCTCGGCCGTAGCCGAGATTGGCCCGCGATGCCTCGCTGATGGTAAGGCCGAGAAACAGCGACCAGATCAGGTCAGCCAGCACGCCGCCGGTGGTGTCGCCGTCGACCTGCCCGAGCAGTTGCCGAAGGCGGCGGAAGTTCTCGCCCGAGCGACGCGCGATCTCCTCCTTGACCTCGGCCGAGACGTTCTCCAGCACCTGGGGCTGTGCAAGATACGCGGAGATGACGAAATACTCGGGGTGTTCGCGGTAGACCTCTTCGTGGAACTCCCATATCGCGTCGAGCAGGGCCGCGGGCGGCAGCGCCCTGGCAGCAAGTGCATCGAGTCCTTCGGCCCAGAAGCCGATGCTCTCGAAGATCAACGACAGCAGGATCTCGTCCTTGCTGTGGAAGTAGAAGAACAGCGTCGCTTCGGACAGCTCGCAGCGTCCGGCGATCTCCTTCGTGGTGGTGCCGCGGAGTCCCTGGCTGAGCAGGACGTCGCGCGCCGCGTCCAGAATGGCTCCGCGGCGCGCCTCGCGCTCGCGCTTGCGTCGCTCCGATACACCCATCGATCAACTGCCCATGTGTCTGAAGATGGTCTCGCGCTGGATCTCGCTCGTGCCCTCGCCGAGCTCCAGCACCTTGCAGTCGCGGTAGAAACGCTGCGCCGCGCTCTCGCGCATGTAGCCCTGCGCGCCGCACAGGTGCAGCGCGCGTTCGCACACATGCGTGCAGGTCTCGGTGGCGAACAGCTTGGCCATCGCGGCGGCGCAATCATGGTCGCTGCCAGCCTCGGCCAGGCGCGCTGCGTGCAGCGTCAGGCGCCAGGCCGCCTCGAGGCGAGTGGCCATGTCGGCCAACGTGAAGCGCACGAACTGGTGGCGGTTGATCGGTGCGTCAGCCTGCATGCGGTTGGCACTATAGCGCAAGGCCTCCTCGAGCGCGGCGCGTCCCAGGCCGACGCCGAAGCCGGCCGATGCGATGCGCCCGAGCGTGAGCACCTTCAACGCCTCGATAAAGCCGGAATGCTCGGTGCCCACGCGGTTCCCGGCGGGCACGCGAACCCCCTCGAAGACGATCTCGGCCATCTCCGAGGCACCCATGCCCAGCTTCCTGAACGGCGCACCGACGCGTACTCCCGGCGTGTCGCGGTCGATGACGAAGAGCGACATGCCCTTGAGCCCGCGCCCGGGTTCGGTCTGTGCGACGATCACCATGAAGTCGGCGAACGGCGAGTTGGTGATGTACAGCTTCGCGCCGTCGAGCACGTAGCAGTCACCGTCGCGCCGCGCGCGCGTTCGCACGCAGCTGATGTCGGCACCGGCGCCGGCCTCCGCGTAGCCCCAGCAGCCGATGCGCCTGCCGGCCAGTGCGTCGGGCAGGTAACTGGCCTTCTGCCGGGCCGTCCCCAGATGCAGGATCGCCGAGGACGCCAGCGCCGTGTGCACGTAGAGCCCCAGCGCGATCGCGGCCGAACCGCGCGCCAACTCGGCGCAAAGCAGCGCATACAGCACGCTGCTGCCGCCGCTACCGCCGTATTCCTCGGGAAACCCCACGCCAAGCCAACCCAGGGCCGCGGTCTCCTGGAAGAGTTCGCGCGGATAGCGTTCCTCGAAGTCCCAGCGCGTGGCGTTGGGGACGATGCGTTTGTCGACGAAGGCGCGCACGCTGTCGCGGAACTGGATCTCTTCTTCGCTCAAGCCGATCTCGGTCATCGCGGGCCCTCCTCGGATTCGGCGCGCAGGGATTGACGGTGCGGATGCGGTGCGGACGGTCGTCGGCGCACCAGGCGTCTCAGGCCCCGCGGAAGACCGGAGGTCGTCGCTCGCGAAATGCGGCCACGCCCTCGCGGTGGTCAACGCTTTGCAGGCACTGGACTTGCGCGAAGACCTCGTAGTCGAACTCGCCTTCCATGTCACGGTCGAGCGAGCGGCGGATCGCCCCCTTCGTGAAGGCGGTGGTACGCGGCGCGAAGCCGGCGAGCTGATCGGCCAGCGCGTCGGTGGCCGCGTCGAGTTCCTCGTCGGGCACGACGCGGCTCGCGAGGCCGATCGCCAGCGCTTCGCTCGCCTCGACCACGCGCGCGGTCATCATCATGTCGGTGGCTCGCCCCAGGCCGACAAGCCGCGGCAGGAAGTAGCCGGCCGACATGTCGCAGCCGGCCAGCGCCAGCTTGACGAAGGGAGTGCAGAACCGTGCAGTGCTCGCAGCGACGCGAAAGTCGCAGGCGATCGCCAGCCCCAACCCCCCGCCGAAGACGTTACCGTGCAGTCGCGCGATCACCGGCTTTCCAATACGCGAAATCGCGCGGATCGGGTCGAGGTAATGATCGACCGTGCGCTCCCAGTCGTCGGCGGTGCGATCGATCATCTGGCCGATGTCGGCACCCGCGCAGAACGACTTCCCGGCGCCGGCGATGACGATGGCGCGCACCTCGGGGTCGCGACCGGCCGCTTCGAGCGATTCGGTAAGCGCGTCGAGCAGCGGCAAGTCGATGGCGTTGAGCTTGTCGGGGCGGTTGAGTGTCAGGCGCAGCGAGCTGGCGCGCCGCTCGAGCAGCAGGGATTCGCTCATCGTGTCCTCTTGCGGATCGCATAGTGGAAGGTACCGTCGAAGACGGCTTCGCCGCCAGCGTCGCGGACATGCACGCCAACGCTCAGGCGTCCTCGGCCGCTGTCGACGTATTCGCGCGCCAGCGCCTCGACGTCGGCAGTCGATTCGAGCCGGGCCTCGGCCTCGAGCGTGCCCTGGGCGCGGCGCGTGTAGCGCAACTCGGCGGTCGCGAGCAGGACGAAGCCGCCCATCGTCGCCGCCACGCTGTCGGCCGCCACGCCTGCAGCGGTCTCGGCCAGCGTGTAGATCGCACCGGCATGGGTCGTGCCGACGTAGTTGTGCAGATCGGCGCGATCGGGCTGCACGACCACTGCACGACCGGGCTCCCGAAGCCGAAGCTTCTGGCCGTGCCAGGCGACGTAGGCGATCGAATCGAGCAGGCGCTGGGTACTGTCGCTCACAGGTCGAGTCTCAGTGCGCGCAACAGGTTGTCGCGAACGATCTTGCGGTAGATCGTGGCGTCGACGCCGAGGGCCTCGAGTTCGCCCAGTGTGCGATCGAAGCCGAGCAACGGGTAGTCGGTCGCCCAGATCACCTTGTCCTGGCCCCAGCCCTTCGCGAAATCCACCAGCGACTGCGGCCACTGGCGCGGCCCGCGTGCCGAGGTCTCGAGATAGACGTTGGGGTGTTTCCAGGCCAGTACCATCATCTCCTCGTGCCAGGGCTGTCCGACGTGGCAGCCCAGGATCGCCAGGTCGGGGAACGACAGCGCCACCTCGTCGAGATAGATCGGCCGCCCGCATTCGGAGGGCAGCAGCGGCCCGGTGTGGCCGACCTGAATGGCCACCGCGACGCCCAACTCGCCGCAGCGCATGTAGACCGGCCAGTAGTGCTTGTCATTGGGCGGCAGGCCGGTCATGCCGTCGCCGTACATGTAGGGCTCCAGCCGCAGGCAGCGCAGACCCAGGTCCTTGACCAGGTAGTCGACCTCGCGCACCACCTGCATGGGCTTCTGCATGATGTTGACGGTGCCTGCGCCAATGAAGCGGTCGGGGTGCTCGCGCACCATGTGAGCCACCTCCTCGTTGAGCAACACCCATTGGCCGCCGTAGAAGAAGGCCGACAGCACAATGCGGTCGACACCTGCAGCATCCATCTCGGCGAGCATCGCCTCCACCGTGCCCCCTTCGAACATGTTGGGCGGGCACTTGTACTTGCGGAAGATGTGCAGGAACTCGGGCGGCCATTTCTTCGCGCCTTCCGGCGAGATATAGGTGGCCCATGCGTCGATCGCGATCTTCTCTCTGGCCATGAGGTGCGCTCCTTTCAGCGTCCGGTGAACTTGGCAGTGCGCTTCTCGATGAACGCACGCACGCCCTCGGCGGCGTCCTCGCTCTGGCGCAGCGGTTCGGCGAGGAACTGCTCGAGTCGCAACGCCGCCTCGAGCGGCAGCGTCAGTCCCTGATGGACCGCGTCGCGCGCCGCACGCACCGCCAGCGGCCCGTTGGAAGCGATGCGTGCAGCGATGTCGAGCGCGCCCTCGAGCAGTCCGGCGGCCGGCACGACGTGGCTTACCAGTCCCCAGCGCAGCGCCGCGGCCGCGTCGATCGGCGCGCCGCTCAGGATCATCTCCATGGCCACCCCGAGCGGCAGCGCGCGCGGCAGGCGCTGCGTGCCACCGGCGCCGGGCAGGATGCCGCGGCAGACCTCCGGCAGGCCGAACCGCGCGTGCTCCGCGGCGATGCGGATGTCGCAGGCCAGCGCAAGCTCGAGTCCACCGGCCAGGCAGGTGCCGTTGACCGCGGCGATGGTCGGCTTGCGCGCGTCGAAGTTGCGCGTGATGGCGCCGAGACCCGGTTCGCGTTCGCCGCGCTCGCGACGCTGGAATGGCGTCATCGAGCGATAGAACGCACCCAGTTCCTTCAGGTCGGCGCCGGCGCAGAAGGCCTCGTTGCCGGCGCCGGTGAGCACGGCGACACGCAGCTCGTCGTCGTCACGAAAGCGCAGCCATTCGTCGAGCAGCGCCTTCTGCGTGCGGGAGTCGAGCGCGTTGCGCGCAGCCGGGCGATCGATCGTCAGGATCAGGACGCCGTCGCGGGTTTCGCGCCGCAGCGTCATGGCGCTACCAGGTTGTTGGCGCGCGCGATGAGGCTGCGCATGACCTCGCTCGACCCCGCACCGACGGTCATCGCCAGCGCGTCGCGGTGCAGCCGCGCCATCAGCGATTCCTCCATGTAGCCGAGGCCGCCGTATATCTGCGCACACTCGCTGGCCGCGAAGCGCGCCGTCTCGGTGGCGAAGAGCTTGGCCATCGAGATCTCGGACTGCGCG
Organism: Burkholderiaceae bacterium; assembly: GCA_046347945.1. GTDB lineage: Bacteria > Pseudomonadota > Gammaproteobacteria > Burkholderiales > Burkholderiaceae_E > Zeimonas. Next base: position 20,695 of record JAXMFB010000012.1, on the reverse strand, counting down.
GGACGGCCACGCACGTACAGGTCGATGCCGCGCAGCGCCAGCGCCTCGGCCGCCTCGATTCGCGTCAGCACGTCGGCCAAGCGATGCTGCCAGACCTGGAAACCGAGCACCGGCTGGCCGAAGGCACGGCGCTGGTGGCCCCACTCGCGCGCTTCGTCGAACATCAGCCGCGCGTGGCTGCACGCCATGACAGACAGGACGAGACGCTCGCCCTCGAAGCCCGACATGATCATCCCGAAGCCGGCGTTCTCGGCGCCCAGCAGGTTCGCCGCCGGGACCCGGCAATCCTCGAAGAACAGCTCGGCCGTGTCGGATGCGTGCGTGCCGAGCTTGCGCAGCCGCCGCCGCCGCAGTCCGTGGCTGTCGGCCGGCACGACGATCACCGAAAGCCCTTTGGCGCCCGGGCCACCGGTCCGCACCGCCAACGTGATGTAGTCGGCGATCGTGCCGTTGCTGATGTAGAGCTTGGAGCCGTTGATGACGTAGTCGGCACCATCGCGCACGGCGCGCGTGCGGATCGCGGCGACATCGCTGCCGGCGTCGGGTTCGGAGACGCCGAGTGCACCGACGAGGCGCCCTGCCGAGGCACCGCGCACGTACCTGTCGCGCAAGGCCGGCGCGCCGTAGCGGTCGATCAGCATGGTGGCGAACTCGGCATGCGCCATCACGGCGACCGGCACGCCGATGGAGCCGCAGCGCATCAGTTCCTCGAGCAGCACGACGGTGAACCAGAAATCCTGGCCGCCGCCGCCGTACTCGGGCGAAAGTCTCAGCCCCAGCACGCCGAGATCGGCCAGGTCGGCGAACAGGCTGCGAGGCACCTCGCCAGCCGCCTCCCAGTCGAGCACGTGCGGGGTGACCTTCGCCCGGACGTAGCTGCGCAGCGAGTGCCGCAACGCGTCGTGCTCCTCGCTCCAATCCCTGTCCACTGCCGCCCCCTGGTTCGTCGGGCCCGGGCACAGATCCAGGCCCGGTGTTGCTTGAATAATACTCACAAATTGTGTAATCATCAATACTTAGTGCATCGCAATGCTCCGGACGGCGCGGGCGGCGCAGCGGGGCGAAGCAAGCTCGGGACGGTTTCGGTGAATCGAGTCGGCATTGCAGGAATCGGGCATACGGCGTTCGGCCGCCTCGAAGGCCGAAGCGCGCTGGAACTCGAAGCGCAGGCGGCGCGGCGGGCGGTGCGCGACGCCGGCCTGGCACCGGCGGATATCGACGGGCTGATCACCGACCCCGGCGCCGCCCAGGGTGTGTTGAATGGCATCGAACCCCACTATCTGCGACTCGGACGTGCGCTCGGCCTGGATCCTGACTTCGCCGGCACCGAGATCCTCGGGGGCGCGTCCAGCGTTGCCAGCATCCAACGCGCCGCGCTGGCGATCGAGGCCGGGTTGTGCTCGGTGTGCCTGTGCGTCTACGCAGACACGGCACTGTCGAGCGCCGGCTCCTACGCTTATGGCCGTGGTGAAGAGGCTGCGTTCGGCTTCTTCGGCGCCGCCGGGCTGCACGCGCTGGCGGCGCAACGACACATGGCGAGGTACGGAACGCGTCCCGAGGCGTTTGCGGAAGTCGCCATCGCCGCGCGCGCGCACGCCGCCCGCACGCCTCATGCGCAGCTGAAGAAGCCGCTGGACATGGCGAGCTACTTCGACTCGCGCATGCTCGTCGAACCGTTGCGCCGAGCCGACTGCTGCCTGGTCTCGGACGGCGCCGCGGCGGTGGTGGTGTGCGCTGCCGAACGCGCGAAGGACCTGCGCCAGGGCGCCGTGCCCATTCTCGGCATGGGTCAGGCGCACAGCCTGGGCACCTTCTCGAACCCCGCGCATTTCGACACGCTGCCGGCGGCGCGCTGCGGCCCACGTGCGCTCGCGCGTGCCGGGCTCGGCGCCTCTGATGTCGACGTGGCGATGCTGTACGACTGCTTCACCATCGTGGTGCTGATGCAGCTCGAGGCCTACGGCTTCTGTGCGCCGGGCGAAGCGGGCGATTTCGTGGCCGACGGCCGCATCGGCCCGGGCGGGGCGCTGGCGGTCAACCCCAGCGGTGGCCTGCTCGCCGAAGGCTACGGCGGCGGCATGCTGCACGTCATCGAGGCTGTGCGGCAGCTGCGCGGGGCGGCCGGCGAACGCCAGGTGGCGGGTGCCGAAGTCGCGCTGGTGAGCGGACACGGCCTGGGCATGAACAGCCACGCCACGCTGATCCTGGGGTCGCGGGCATGAGCCGCCCGCACACCGTCTCGCCGACAACGCCGGGCACGCTCGAAGCGGCTGCGTGCCGATCATGCGGCCACTTCTTCCTGCCCATCGCACCTGTCTGCCCCCGCTGCTGGTCCGACCACATCGGGCGGCGGGCGCTCTCGGGGCAGGGCGAGGTGGCGACCTTCACGGTCTATCGGCAGCAGTACCACCCGGACTTCGTACCACCCTACGTGATCGCGCTGATTGCACTGCGCGAAGGGCCGCGCATGATCTCGAACGTCGTCGACTGTCCGGCCGAGGCCGTGCGTGTCGGCATGACGGTGCGCGTGCGATTCGACAAGCGCGGCGAGCGGCAACTGCCGCTGTTCGTGCCCGCGACTGCCGTGGTCGACGCCGGCCAGGTCGACCCAGGAGACAAGACATGAGCGAAGGACAACGGCCGCACGCGCGGCGTCACAACATCGGCGAGTTCGTCGCCTCTGGCGACTGGAGCGACTACTGGAGCACGCGCATCAGCCGTGCCGGCCAGGGACGGATCCTGGTGCGGGGCTATCCCGTCGAGGAGATCATCGAGCGGCTGAGCTACACCGAGATGGCCTGGCTGGTGCTCGTGGGCGAGTTGCCCGATGCGCGCCAGGCCGCGCTGTTCGACCTGGTGCTGCGCAGCGGCGTCGACCAGCAGTTCGTCAGCGCCGCCATTGGCGCCGCGCGGTTCACGGCGTCGGCGTTTCCCGATTCGCCAGTGCCGGCACTGGCCAGCGGCATGCTGGCCTCCGGGTCGGTCACCGGTTCACCGCAGGAACCGGCCGAGATGCTGATCGAGGCGCTCGGCTGGAAGCTGCCGCAGCCCGACACGTGCGCGCGCGTGATGCAGATCTGGGGCGAGCGGCGCGGCCGCGTGCCCGGGCTGGGCCATCCATTGCACAAGGCGGCCGAGCCGCGCGCCGTCACGCTGCGGCGCCTGGCGCTCGGGCTCGATGGATGGCGCGAACACGGCCGCATGCTCGACGCCGTCGAGGCGCACCTGGCCGGAGCGAAGGGGCGCAAGATCCCGATCAATCTGGCGGGCGCGCTCGGTGCCGTGCTGGCCGATCTGGGCCTCGATCCGCTGGTCATCGGCGGGCTCGGCGCGCTGGGCTACGGCATGGCGATGCTGGCGCATATCACCGAGGAGATCCGCGACGGCGTGCCGCTGCGGATCATTCCCGACGCGCTGGGGGCGCATTACGACGGCCCCGCCGAGCGTCACGTCCCCGATCGGAGGACCGAAGCATGAAGCATCCGTATTCGCACTACCCGGCGCGTGCGGCACGCCACTGGCCCGAGCGCATTGCCGCGATAGACGGCGAACGGCAGTTGACCTTCGCCGAACTCGATACACGCGCGAGCGCCGTTGCCGCCGCACTCGTCGCACGCGGGCTGCAACCCGGCGAGCGCGTGGCCCTGATCCAGTACAACAGCCTGGAATTCGTGATCGCAGCGGTCGCCATTGCACGTGCCGGTGGCGTCTGGTGCCCGATGCTGGGCGCGCTGACCGCGGCAGAACACGGCTACATCGTCGGCGACAGCGATGCGCGCTTCGTGCTCGCGCTGACGCCCGAGCATCTCGAGCGTGCGCGCGCCGTGGCGCCCGATCCGGACGCGGCCCTCGCTCTGGGCGCCATGGCGGGCAGCGCCGACCTGCTTGCACACCGACGGGGCGCGGAGCCGCTGCCCGACTTCGACCGCCCGCCCGAAACCCTGGCACAGATCCTCTACACGTCGGGCACTACCGGAAAGCCCAAGGGCGTGACGCACAGCTTCGCTTCGGTCTCGGCAGCGATGAACTTCTGGGCCACGACCTTCGGCCACCGCCCGGGCGATCGCGTGCTGGGCCAATTGCCGCTCAGCCACTTCTGTGCGCGCGCGATGGACAGTGCCTGGATCGGCGGAGCCGCCCTGGTCATCCTGCGCGATCCGTCACCCAAGCCGGTCATCGAGGCGATCGTCAGGCACCGCGTCAACTTCATGCTCGGTGTACCCACGTTCCTGCGCATGCTGCTCGACGACCCGGCGACCGAGGGCGCCGATCTGTCCAGCCTGCGCAACATCGTCTATGCCGCGGCGCCGGCGGCGCCGACGCTCGTCGCGCGCGCAGTCGAGCGTTTCGGCCCGGTGCTCAACACCGGCTTCGGACAGACCGAGGCCTACGGCCTGTGTACGTACATGGGACCGGCCGAACATGCCCAGGCGCTGGTCGAACATCCGGCGCGCCTCGGCTCCGTCGGCCGCGAGTTCGGTGCCGCGCAGGTCATGATCCGCCGCGAGGACGGCGAGCCCTGCGCGCAGGGCGAGGTCGGCGAGATCTGCATCTGCGCGCCGTGGATGACACCGGGGTTCTGGAAGAACCCGGAGCTCGATGCGCGACGCCTGAAGGGGGGTTGGCTCCTGACCGGCGATCTCGGCCGCATGGAACCCGACGGCTACGTCTACCTGGCCGACCGCAAGGAGGACATGATCATTTCAGGGGGCTACAACGTCTACCCGGCCGAGGTCGAGCACGCGCTCGCCGCGCACGAGGCGGTCGCCGAGAGCGGCGTGTTCGCGGTCCCGGACGACAAGTGGGGCGAGGCCGTCCACGCCGCGGTCGTGCTGCGCCCGGGCAAGAACGTCTCCGAGGCCGAGCTGATCGCCTTCGTCAAGGAGCGCGTGGCGTACTTCAAGGTGCCCAAGACGGTGCATTTCATCGATGCGTTGCCCAAGACCCCGGTCGGCAAGATCGTGCGCCGCGTCCTGCGCGAACCCTACTGGGCCGGCCACACGCGCCAGGTGCACGGCGCCGGTTGATCGCCTCGAGTCGGAGCGCGTCTTATCGCCCGGTGTCGGCGGCGAAGTTCTCTCGCAGGATGCGCTTGAGCAGCTTGCCGGTCGGGTTGCGTGGGAGCGGCTGATCGCTCAGGATCACTTTCCTGGGTATCTTGTACTTGCCGAGCTTGCCGGCGCAGTGCGCCCGCACCTCGTCGAGGGTCAGCGATCGGCCTTCCTTCAGGCGCGCGATCATGCAGACCGCCTCGCCCCACTGCGGATCGGGGACTCCGATCACCGCGACTTCGGCGCACTGCGGCAGCGTGCTCAGGACGCTTTCGACTTCGGCCGGATAGATGTTCTCGCCGCCGGAAATGATCATGTCCTTCTTGCGCTCGACGATATACAGATAGCCGTCCTCGTCGAGCCTGGCCAGATCACCGGTATGCAGCCAGCCGTCACGCACGGTATCCGAAGTGGCCTTCGGGTTGCGCCAGTATCCACGCATCACGTGCGGCCCGCGAATGACGACTTCGCCGACCTCTCCGGGGGCCGCATCGCGGCCGTGCAGGTCGACGACGCGTATGTCGGTGTGGAACATCGGCAGACCGGTCGATCCGACCTTGTCCAGCGCCCGCTCCGAACCCAGCACCGCCGCGCCGCCCGTGCATTCCGTCAGTCCGTAGACCTGCTGGATCGCGATGCCCCGTCGTGCCCAGGCCTGGATGAGGGGCACAGGCACCGGCGCGGTTCCACACAATGCCCACCGCACCGACGAGAGATCGAAGTTGTCGAGCGTCGGCACCTGGAGCATGAAGTTCAGCATGGCCGGGACGGCCAGGAACGAGGTGATCTTCCGATCCTGGAGGACCTGCAGGAAACCCGCCGGATCGAACGCCGGCATCAGCACCGTCGTCGCCCCGACGTGGACGTCGATCACGGCATAGATCAGCGCACCGATGTGGAAAAGCGGCAGCGCAACGAGAACGCGATCGTCGCAGCGCCAGTCGGTGCTCATCGCCACCGTACAGGAGTCGTAGAAGAGGTTGTCGTGCGTGAGGACTGCGCCCTTGGGCGCGCCGGTCGTCCCCGAGGTGAACATGATGACGAGCGGGTCGTCGCCGGCGCCTGCCGCGCGCGGTTCCGCGTCGGACGCCACCGCAGTCAGCGCCGCATAGACGGGATCCGCGGCTGACGCGTCGCCGACGGCGACATAAGCCTTCGCAGGGATGCCATCACGCATTGCCGCCACGGTCTGTGCGTGGTTCGCACCGTATACCAGTGCGCCGATGCCGGCGTTGTCGGCAATGTAGGCAAGTTCCACTGCCGTCAGCCGCCAGTTCAGCGGCACGACGATCGCGCCGATCTTGGCGAGCCCGAAGAAGCATTCGAGGAACTCGGGCGTATTTCCCATCAGCAGGCCGACCCGATCGCCCGGCTCGACGCCGAGCCCGACGAAGGCGTTCGCCGCTCGATTCGCGCGTGCGTTCAGTTCCCTGTACGAGATCTCGCGGGCTTCGAAGACCAGGCCCGGCTTGTCCGGGTTCATCCGGGCCCGCTTGGCAAGGAACAAGCCGATATTGGTCTGCATGGTCGGTTCTCCTTTGCGGAACGCTCGATATCGGCCGTTCGCTTCACTCGCTGTAGTGCATGGAGCCGGTCAGTGCCACCCATCGTCCCTTCTGGATCTGGGCGAGGAAGGTCCGCCGCGACGCAAGGTGATTGCCGGGAGTAAACGAGATCGGTGCGGTGCCGAAGATGTTCCGGTAGTCACGGATGCGCTCCAGGCCGGCAACCAGCGAATCGACGGTCAGATCGCGACCGGCATTCGTGATGCCCATTGCGGTCGTCGCGACCACCATGTAGCCCACCACCGCCTCGATCGTCGGATCCTGACCGAACCTGGCCTTGTAGCGCCTGATCCAGTCGAGCACTTGCGGCGACGCGGTATCGGCATAGGGAATCGGCGTCATCGCCCCGGCATAGAGGCCTTCCACCGCCTCCTTGCCGAGCTGTGCGACCACGGGCGCGTAGCCTGCCTGGCTGATCAGGAAGGCGGGATGCCAGTCGAGGTTTCGCGCCACGGTCATTGCGCCTACCGTCTCGCGCACGACGGTGCCCATCACCACCAGGTCGGCGCCATCGGTCTTCAGGCGAGCGACCTGGCTGGAGAAGTCGGTCGCGCCGCGCTTGAAGCTGGTGGTCGCAACCGGCTTGAGCCCGGATTCGGCCAGCTGATCCTGGGTGGCCCTGAGGATCTCGGCACCCAGTTCGTCGTCCTGGTAGAGCACGCCGATGCGGCTGTATCGCTTGGTGGCCAGGAGGTGCTTCAGGCTCGTGCGGATGTCGTCGTAGTAGGGCGCGAAATAGGCGAACTTCAATCGGTCGAGCGGTACCGCGAACATCTCGGCCGGCGTGATCGGGAACAGGTGCGGCACGCCGCGCCTGAGCACCAGCGGCATCGTCGCCGCCGAGGTGACCGTTCCCATCGAACCGACCATGGCGAAGATGCGATCGTTGGTGAGCAACTTCTGCGTGGCGAGCACGGCCTTCTTCGGGTCGTAACCCATGTCCTCGATCACGAGACGCAGTTTTCGGCCGTGGATGCCGCCCGCAGAGTTGATCTCGTCGACTGCCAGTTCCATCCCCGTCTTGACCGGCAATCCCCAGAAGTTGATCGGGCCGCTGAGATCCAGCAGCGTGCCGAGCACGATCTCGGTATCGGTGACCCCCTGGGTCTGCGCCTGCGCCGGTGCCACCGGCAGCATCGCCATGAGCGCGGCGAATGCCGCGCTGATCGGACGTACGATCTTCATGCCTGCTTCTCCTGCGGTCGGTCGTCGACCATGATCGGCGCGGACTGCGCCTTCGTGCTGCCTTGCCCGTAGACTGCGTACATGTCCTCGATCAGCGCACTGTGGCGGCGGGCGACGACGTTGCGCTTGAGCTTCAGGGTCGGCGTGAACTCCTCGTCGTCGGTCGTCAGCTGCACGTCGATCAGCCGGAATGCCTTGATCTGTTCGACGCGGGCGAAACGGGAATTGGCGGCTTCGACCTCGGCCGCGACGAGCGAGCGGATCTCCTCGTGGGCGCACAGACTGCTGTAGTCGGTGAAAGGGATCGCGTGGTCCTGGGCGTACCTGGCCACGTTGTCGTAGTCGATCATCACGAGCGCCGTCAGGTAGGGCCTGGCATCCCCGAACACGACGGCGTCCATGACATAGGGACTGAACTTGAGCTCGTTCTCGATCTCGGAGGGTGAAATGTTCTTGCCTCCCGAGGTGATGATGATGTCCTTCAGCCGGTCGACGATGCGAACGAAGCCGTCCCCGTCCACGACACCGATGTCGCCGGTGCGCAGCCAGCCATCGACCAGCACGTCGGCGCTTCGTGCGGGGTTGTTCCAGTAGCCGATGAAGACGTGCGGGCCGCGGATCTGTACTTCGCCTTCGGCCGAGACTCTGATCTCGGTTCCCGGCAGTGCCGTGCCGACGCTTCCGATCCGGCGCATGCCCGGCGGCGGCAAGGCTGCGACACCCGCGGTCTCGGTCATCCCGTAGGCTTGCATCATGTCCAGGCCGAGCGCGAAGTACCAGTGGATGAGCTCGGGTGCGATCGGGGCGGCGCCGGTGGTCACGTAGCGCGTGCGCTCCATCCCGATGAGTTTGCGGGTGCGGTAGAGGACCGTTCGGTCCGCCAACCCGTGAGCAAGCTTCAGCCACAGCGGTGTCGGGCGGCATTGGGCTCCGAGCGCGAGCACGCGGTTCGCGATGCCGAAGGCCAGCCGGAAGGCCAGGCGTTCCAGGGCGGTGCCGTCGCGCGCGGCGAGCGTGGCGCGGGAATGGAACTTCTCCCAGATCCGCGGCACCGCGAAAAACACGGTCGGCGAGATTTCGCGCACGTTCTGCGCCATCGTGTCCTGGCTTTCCGCGAAGTTCACGACAGCGCCGGCGAAGATCGGCCGTATCACGCTCAGCAGGCGCTCGGCGATGTGGCTGAGCGGCAGGAAGCTCAGCAGTTCGTCGGCAGGCGACAGCGGCATCACTTGATGCAACGCGGCGGCCTGGAACACCAGGTTGGCGTGGCTGAGGATCGCGCCCTTTGGCGGCCCGGTGGTGCCGGAGGTATAGATCAGGAGTGCCGCATCCTGCGGGGCGATGGCCCCGGCCCTTGCGTCCCGCTGCGCGCTCAGCCCTGGCGACTGCGCGGCGCCAAGAGCGGCGAAATCGGCGAAGCTCGTCACCATCGGATCTCGAAAATCCCTCAGTCCCTCCATGTCGAGGACGACGATGCGCTCGAGTGCCGGCAGCATCTCGCGGACCTGAAGAACCTTGTCCAGCTGTTCCTCGTTCCCGACGAAGACGACGCGAGCGTCGCAGTCGCCGAGGACATGGGCCACTTGTTGCGGCGCGTTGGTCGCGTAGATCCCGACCGAGATTCCGCCGGACGTGATGACCGCCAGATCGCAAAAGAACCACTCCGGACAGCTGTCGGCCAGAATGCAGGCGCGATCGCCTCGCGCGAAGCCCGATGCGATCAGCGCCAGCGACAGACGTCGCACCTGCTCGCCATAAGCGGCCCAGGTGATCGAACGCCAGAGTCCGCGATTCTTGTGACGCATCGCGATGCGTTCGCCGCGCAGCCGAACTGCCATCAAGAAGGCCGCCGCGATGGTAGTCACAGGCGTGGGCTCCACCTCCTGCCCGCGACCGTATGCCCCCCAGTCCGCGCAGATCGTTCCGGCGTGCATCAGCGCCACAGCTTGGTCCTCTTCCAGCGGCGCGTGGCCCGTGCACCCTCTTCCTTGACTCCGAGGTAGAACTCGCGGATGTCGGGCCGGTTCGCGAGCTCGCGCGCACGGCCCTTCATGACGATGCGGCCCACCTCGAGGACGTAGCCATAGTCGGCCACCTCCAGCGCCTTGCGCGCGTTCTGCTCGACCAGCAGGATCGTGGTACCCGATTCCGCGTTGATGCGCCGGATGGTGGCAAACACCTCGCCCACCAGCCGGGGCGACAGGCCAAGAGACGGCTCGTCGAGCAGCAGCAGACGCGGCCTGGCCATCAGGGCACGGGCGATGGCGAGCATCTGCTGCTGGCCACCCGAAAGGCTCATCGCCGCCTGGTCCGATCGTTCGCGCAGAACCGGGAATATCTCGCCCATCCGCTCGAGGTCGCCGCGTACCGCATCGCGGTCGCGGCGCGTGAAGGCACCCATCAGAAGGTTCTCGCGCACCGTAAGGAACGGAAACACCTCGCGTCCTTCGGGCACGTGCGCAAGGCCGAGGCTCACCGTCGTGTCGGGCTCACGTCCGATCAGGTCGTGACCTGCAAGGCGGATCGTCCCCTTCTGCGGCACGACGAAGCCCGAGATCGCCTTCAGGACGGTCGACTTGCCCGCGCCGTTCGCGCCGAGCAGCGTCACGATGCTGCCTTCGCGTACATCCATGCTGACGCCCCGGATCGCCAGCACCGGCCCGTAGTAGGCCTCGACGTTTCGCAGAGCCAGCAGCGGCGCGTCCACGTCAGGCTCCAAGATAGGCCTCGACCACGCGCGGGTCGGTCATGATCTGCTGCGGTGTCCCGATCGCGACCACGGCGCCGCGATCCATGGCCATCACACGGTCGGAGACCAGTTCGACCATATGCATGTCGTGTTCGATCAGCATGACGGTGATGCCGAGGTCGTCGCGAATGTCCCGGATCCAGAACGAAACATCCTCGGTCTCCTCCGCGTTCAGACCCGAGGAGGGTTCGTCCAGCAGCAGCAGGCGCGGTTCGGCCGCCAATGCGCGGCCGATCTCCACGACCTTGCGCGTACCGTAGGGGAGCGCGCCGACCGGGGAATCGCGGTGCGCCTGCAGGTCGAGCAGATCGATGATCTCCTCGACCTTGTCGCGGTGCGCGACCTCGGCACGCCGGTTGGCCGGCGTGAACAGCAGTTCGGCGAGCGGCGCGGCGCGCCCGCGGCAGTGCCGCCCGACCAGCAGGTTGTCGAGCACCGTCGAGCGTTCGAAGAGCTCGATGTTCTGAAACGTGCGTGCAATGCCCAGTGCGGCGACGCGATGCGGTGCAATGCGCGTGATGTCGTGCTCGGCGAAAAGGATGCACCCCCTGTCAACCGGGTGGATGCGGCTGATGACGTTGAACAGCGTCGTCTTGCCTGCACCGTTCGGTCCGACGATCGAGAAGATCTCGCCCATCTCGACCGACAGGCTCACGTCGCGCAACGCCTCGATGCCGCCGAAGCTGCGCCCCAGGTGCCGGACGTCGAGCAGGCTCATCGCAGCTGCTCGGACTTGTGATACTGGCGCTGGTGCTTCGAACTCGCCTTGCGGTAGAAGGGAAAGAGTTCGAGGTATGTCCTGATCTTTACCCAGCGTCCATGGATGCCGCGCGGCTCGAACAGCATGAAGAACACCATGAGCAGCCCGTAGGCACCGGCGTCGAGCCCCGCCTGGTAGGCAGTGCTGATCCCGATGGCATCGCGCAGCAGGATGATGAACTGGGGCAGCATCACGATGAACGCGGCACCCAGTACCGCGCCGTGAAGCGAGCCCAAGCCGCCGACCACGACGATCACCAGCAGTTCGACCGAGACCATGATCGTGAACTGGTCCGGCGTGATGAACTGGATTCTGTGAGCGTACAGCGCCCCTGCAACCCCGGTGAGTGCGGCGCTGATCGCCAGAACGGCCGCCTTGTAGAGGGCAAGGTGGATCCCCAGGCTCTGGGCCGAGATTTCGCTGTCGCGGATCGCGGCGAGCGCACGACCGCTGCGCGAGCGCAGCAGATTGACCGCGCCCAGCAGCACCGCGGCAAGGACGGCGACGCAGACGTAGTAGAACTGCCATTCGGCATCGAGGGACACAGACCCGAATGCGATGCCGCCTACCACCAGGCCGGAATTGCCTCCCGTCAGGGACTCCCAGCGCATCAGGACCTCTTCCACGATCAGGGCGAAGGCGAGCGTGGCAATCGCGAGGTAGATTCCCGCCAGCCGCGATGTCGACAGCGCCAGGATCACGCTGAGCAACGCGGCCATCGCTGCCGATGCAGGCAGCGTCAATGCGAACGGCACGCCCTGCGCGCGCAGGATCGCCTCGGTGTAGGCGCCGACCGCGAGAAAGGCCGCATGGCCGATCGATATCTGTCCGGCGTAGCCCATGAGCAGCATGATCCCGACCCCGGCGATCGCGTAGATCGCGACCACGCTCAACTGCGATAGAAGGTATTCGCCGGCAACCATCGGCGCCAGCAGCGCGGCGAGCGCCAGCAACGCGTACCAGAGCGCCGACCAGCGATGCTCGAACAGGCGGAGGTCCTGCTCGTAACTGACCTTCATCGGGACGTACATCGGCTCAGACCCTCTTGGCGACCGTCTGGCCGAACAGCCCCTGCGGGCGTATCGCCAGTACCAGGAGCAGAAGAACGTACGCGGCGACGTCCTTGAAGCCCTCGGGCAGATAGAACCCCGCGAGTGCCTCCACGATGCCGATGACCAGTCCGCCGACGACGGCCCCGGGGATCGAACCGAAACCGCCCAGGACGGCCGCCGGGAACGCCTTGAGCCCGATGAATCCCATGTTCACGTGCACGAAGGTGACGGGCGCCAACAGGATTCCCGCGAGCGCGGCCGTGGCCGCGCTGATCGCCCAGATCAACGACAGGATCGACTTGACCGGAATACCCACGTGGTACGCGGCGAGCTGATTCTGGGAGCTCGCCTGCATTGCGATTCCGAGCCGCGTGTAGCGGAAGAACGCGTACAGCACGAGGATCAGGATCAGCGTGCCGGCGATGATGGCGAGGTGCTCGTTGCCGATCGCAACGCCGCCGAACGTGAGGGCGCGCCGTGAATAGGGGGTCGCGATCGTCCGCGTCTCGGTTCCCCAGCCCGGCAGCATGATGACGAGGCTGCGGATGACGAAGCCGATGCCGACCGTGATGATCACGATCGCGAAAACGGGTTCGCCGACCATCGGCCGAAGCACGAGCCGATCGAGCGTCGCCCCGATGAGCGCCATGCACATCGCAGCGAGCACGAGTCCGGCGACGAACGGCATGCCGATCACGCCGATGAAGGTGAAGCCCAGAAACGCACCCAGCATCATCAGATCGCCCTGGGCGAAGTTGACGATCTCGCTGGCCTTGTAGATGAGCACGAAGCCCAGGGCCACGATCGCGTAGACGCAACCGATCGAGGTGCCGCTTGCCAGCATCTGGGCAAAGTCGCTCAACCACTGCATCTCGCCGCCTCGCTCCACCCCATTCGATCCAGCCCGTCACAGGATCGGCCGCGTCTGAGACGGCCCCTGCGTGCGCCACCCCGAGAGCGCCGTCGCTTGTTGCCGAGTAGCCAGTTCCGGCGTCGCCTTGCAGCTGGCGTAGCGAGGAGAGTACTTTATAGTTACTTGGAATTCAAGTAATGTTCAACAAAGTGCCTGGCTCTCGAGCCTCGTCACGCTTGTCAAACGCGTTCGAACCCGACACGACATGACGCGACCGGACCCCATGCAGGCCTTGGTACAGCTGCAGGACGGCTATGCCGCCGCGTTCGACGGGCCGACGGTCGGCAACCTCACGGAACTCGTCGCATTGCGCCGCGTACCGGTTCCGTACCCCGGCCCGGGTCAGCTCCTCGTGAAGGTGGCCATGTCGCCCGTCAATCCATCGGACCTGCTGTTCGTGAAGGGCAATTACGGCCAGCCGCGGGTACGCGGTGCTGCCGCCGGTTTCGAGGGCACGGGCACGATCGTCGCGACGGGCGGCACATCGGTGCTGCTGGGGCGCAGGGTCAGCTTCCTCGCCAGCGGATCGGGCGCCTGGGCCGAATACGCGCTGACCGATCCGGCCTCCTGCGTCGCCGTCGCCGACGGTCTGCGCGACGACGATGCCGCGGCCCTGCTCGTGAACCCGCTCACTGCGGTGGCGATGATCGATCTTGCCGCCGAGGCGGGAGCGCGCGCAGTGATGCTGACGGCAGCGGCATCACAACTCGGGCGGATGCTGATCGGGCTGGCGCGCGAGCGCGGAATCGTGCCGCTCGCCGTCGTGCGCCGAGGCACCGACGAAGCCGCGCTGCGGGCGCTCGGCGCCCCGGAAGTGCTCGTCAGCACGGCGAACGATTTTCCCGGGCGGCTCGCTGCAGTCCTGCGCGTCGAGAAGCCGCGCATCCTCCTGGACGCGGTCGGCGACCAGACCTCGGCCGGGATCTTCCTGGCCATGCCGCCGCACAGCCGCTGGATCTCCTACGGGATTCTCTCGGCGACGGGACCGTACCTGCCGGACATGCGCCCGTTCGTTTTCTCGGACAAGCGCATCGAGGGGTTCTGGCTCAGCCGCTGGCTGCGTGCGGCGACGCCCGATGCACGCGAACGTGCCGTGACGCTGGCGCAGCAGCACTTCCTCGACGGCGAGTGGCATACACCGATTGCGGCACGGGTGGCGTTGGACGACGCAATGTCGAGCTTGCCCGCGGCGCTCGCCCGGCCCGGCAAGGTCTTGCTGGTGCCCGCCACCCGATCGAACGACACAGAAGATCGCCACCGCCGCTGACCGCAATCATCCGGCCGGCCGGCAACTCGCGCGGCGGCCGCCCAACAGCCGAAGAGCGTCGACATCCCGGTCAGTGATGGACCCGCGCGCCGCTCGTCGAGCCCGACGCGAAGCCCGGAAAGCGCCGCCGCTTGCTGGAGCAGGCTCTTCTGCGCGGCGGACACGCGGGCTTCGAGCCGGGCGTCGCGCGCAGTCTCGGGGGTGGGACGTCCGGAGACGTCCCGGGACCGCGTCACATGTTCGATCATCACTTCCCAATCGCCCGCTGATCCAGCGACCATGCGGGTTCTCGGTCACTGAGATCGAAGCGTGGCTCCAACCGTGGCCCCGTCAACGGACCTACGGGCTGTGCGCTTGGCCAATTTCTTCAGCGCTCCGGGCTACCAGCCGGCCCAGCCCACAGCCGAGAGAACTGGAACGACAGTTCGCGGTGGTGCCGAATCGACAGCAGGTGAACCAGGTGGCCCGGCGTCGCCACGGTGTACAGAATCAGGTAGTCCCCGTGCAGGTACTCGCGCAGGCGGTCTGCCGCACCCGCCGGCAGTGCAGCGAGCTGCGCGAGTGCTTCGGCAGACTGCGGCGGCTGGTCCAGATAGCGCCGCCCGATACGGGGAAAGCGCCGGAGATTGGGGATGACGGTGCTGCGGAGTTCGCCCAGCAGCCTGTCGTAGGCCGACGCCGCGTCCGCCTCGGTCAGGAAGGACTCGATCGCCGCCAGACGGTCCAGGAAGCTGGCCGTCAGTTCGACCCGAACGACGGGCTCAGCCACGTTTGCGCGCAGTCCCGCTGGCTTTCACCTTGCCTTTCGTGCCGGCCCGCGGCGCACCGGCCCGCCGCGCCTGCAGCGCGGCGATGCCCGCATCCGCGTCCTGGGTCCGCCCGGCTGCAATGTCCGCGAGGCCACGCCGCGCGTCGTCGATCAGCAGCAGGTGGATGCGCTCGCGCTCCAGGCGGTGGTAATAGTCCAGGCGCTCTGCGTCGATGAGGGCGACATAGCTCTCGCCGTTCTTGGTGATGATCTTCTCGGCGCCGGCCTTGACCTGTTCAGCCAGGTCGGACAGCGTGGCACGCGCCTGGGTGAACGGCACCACATCGCTCGCAGAGATTCCCATCGGACGTCCATCCGGAAGTTGCAGAATTCTGCGCAGTTTACGCGCTTCCGCGCGCAGCTGGAAGGCCAGCGAGCCTGAACAGCGAGACGCCCTTTGCGTTGTGGTGGCGAGCGCGCCGCACGCCGGGTCAAGGGCGGGCAACGCCCGGTGCAGCGTGCGGGGCGACGTGCATCGGCCGGACTTCAGCGCATCGTCGAGCACCGGCGGAAGCTCCAGCAGCGACAGGTGGTGCGCCACCGCGCTCAGGTTCATGCCGAGTTGCCTCGCGATCGTCGCGTTCGGGTCGTCCGCATTGACCTGCGCGCGAATGAACCGGGCCAGTTCGAGCGGGGTCAGCCCGTGGCGCTTCTGGTTCTCGGCGACCTGGGCATAGCGATCGGCAGGCAGGTCGCGCACGACGACCGGAACCTCATGGAGCTCGGCAATCGACTCCTCGGGAAACCCGGTGCGCGGGTTGTGCGCGTCCTCGTAGAGCAACGACACGGCCAGAAGCAACGGCCCTCCGTCGTTGCCGCTGGGCATGGCTGCAGCGGTTGAATATGCCGCTGCGTTGTGGCTCGATACGCCGGCACGCGGCGCAGCCGCTACGGGCTGATGCGACGCTGCTGCCCCTGGCTCGGCGCCGAACAGGTCGAGCTGAACCTCTTTGGACTTGTTCCACGGCAGGCGCATGAATGCATCGTGCCGCCGCATTCCGAGGTGAGGAAGTACCCGTCAAGATGTGCGTGTTGGCGTGCCGTCGTCCCCCCTGGATCCAGTTGCACCCGGGACGTCCCAGCACTTCCCGCTGTCGACACGCCTCGTTGCAAACTTCTCTGACTCGCCTCTCGTCAGTGGCGGGTGACGTCCATCAAGTCCGGGCGACTGACTGTCCACGGACTGCCAGCGGTCAGCGTGAATGCGATGGCCTGGACCCGCAGTCGACCCTGAGCGGCCATCGATAGCGCAACCGCCAACTACCGCAGTGGAGCGGGCAGCCGTCGGCCGAAAGCTTGTCGCGAACGGCTGGAGTCCGACTACGCGTGGCATGCCTGAGGTGGCGGTTCACGCCTTCTTGCCGCGCTTCTTTGCCTGCCGCGTCGACGCAGGCCCCGTACCTTCTTTGAGCTTCCCCAGCACCCACTGTGCGCGCTCGGTGCATGCCAATGCCTCCGGGCGGTTTTTCACGCTATCGATCGCAAGCAGCAACTGAGCCTTGTTTTGCTTCAGGCGCAACTGCAGCGCTTCGATCTCCGCCACTTTGCGCTCCAGACTGGCCACCAGTTCGTCGTGTTGCCAGCGCGCCTTGCCGTCCGGCAGCAAGCTGCGGATCTCGTCCAGCGAGAAGCCTGCGCGCTGGGCGCCGGTGATGATGTCCAGCGTCCACAAGGCTTCAGGTCCGTACTCGCGGTAGCCGTTCTCCTTGCGCTCCACGCCGCGGATCAAGCCGCTTGATTCGTAGAAGCGGATGCGCGACGGCGCCAGACCGCTGTGCTTGGCCAGTTCACCGATCTTCACGGGGGATTCAATCTTCGCTTGACTTTAAAGTTAACTTTAACCTTAGAGTCTTGTCATCGTCAAGCGAGGACGCAGCCGTGAATTCCGCCGCACAGCATCTCTTGCCCCAGCGGTCCGCCCAGGGGGCCGGTGGCCGCCACGCGACAACCCATCGCCTCACATCCGCGGTTCGAACGCCGGGCAACCGTCCGGCATCCACCAACTCTTCCCGGAGCCGATCAACATGAACCATAGGGCCACATTCACCGCCCTCGGCCTTGCCGTGAGCTTGGCCACCCATGCCACCTGGGCCGCCGGCCCGGCCGAGCCCACCCAGCCGGAAATGACGACGATCAGCATGGCCGGCCAGCAGGTCCCTGTCGTCAAGGGTGGTCTGTACGACCGGTTCCGCTCCAACCCGCCGCTGTCCGTCGTTGCAGCCGAAGCGCCCGAGGTGGACCTGAGCTGGTTCAAGCAACTGAAGAAGGAGAAGCTGGACATCGGCTTCGAGTCCTACTCGCCGAACTTCTATTACAAGAACAGCCTCGTGACGGCCATCTTCACCGCCGACCTGGACCAGCTCAAGTCGCTGATGCCGGCCAAGGTGCTGGAAACCGTCCAGCCGCTGCAAGTCTGGCCAGGCCGTGGCCTGGTGGCGCTGACCGCCTACACCTACCGCTATTGCGACAACGACAGTTACAACGAGGTCGGCCTGTCCGTCATCACCAACCGGCCCGGATCGAGCAGCTTCGGGCCTTTCACGCTGCTGAGCCAATCCATGTCGAGCGACTTCTGGGGCTACGTGCTCAAGCTGCCGGTGGACACCGAACTGGCGCGCGTGCGCGGTGTGGTCGGCTACAACCTGCCCAAGTGGCTGACCAAGATTGACTATCGGGAGACGGCCGACGCCGTCGTGGTGGAGATCTTCGACAGTGCGACGAAGCAGCTCGACCTCACGATCGAGACGCAACGGCTCGGCGATGTGTCCAGCAAGGAGGCCTTCGTGAGGAACAACTTCACCAACATCGACCGGCAGGGGCAACTGACCACCGGCTACTCGGTGTCGCGCCAGCTCAGCCACGCCAGCAGCTCGAATGCCGACTCCGTCAAGCTGACGCTGACCGACGGCAGCTTGTCCAGCACCATCAAGGCGCTCAAACTGGGCAAGCTGGTGAAGTACGAGTACGTGCCGGAGTTCCAGGGTGCCTTGTACGCACCCAAGCCTCTGTGATGACCGAGAACGAGCGCGTTGCCGCACATCGAAGGCGGGAAGAACAGTCATGCAAACGATCCTGGGCGCCACGGGTCAGATCGCGGTCGAGCTGGCCCGCGAGCTGCGGCGCAAGCACACCAGCGAACTGAGGCTGGTGAGCCGCAATCCGCGCAAGGTCAACGAGACCGACGCGCTGGTGGCCGCCAATCTGCTCGACGCCGGGCAGACGGCCGCCGCAGTGAAGGGCAGTGAGGTCGTCTACTTCACCGCGGGCTTGCCGCCGGACACCGCGCTGTGGGAGGCCCAGTTTCCGACGATGCTGCGCAATGCCCTGAACGCCAGCCGCGCGGCGGGTGCCAGGTTCGTCTATTTCGACAACACCTACATGTACCCGCAGGATGCGCGTGTGCTGACGGAGGACGCGCCCTTCCAGCCGAACGGCCGCAAGGGCCAGGTGCGTGCCGCGATGGCCACGATGGTGCTGGAGGAAATGGCGCGCGCAGACATCCCCGTCCTGATCGGCCGCGCCCCCGAGTTCTACGGCCCCGGCAAGACCCAGAGCTTCACGAACGCGCTGGTGATCGATAGGCTCAGGCTCGGCGAGCAGCCGCGCGTGCCGCTGCGTGACGACACGCTGCGCAGCTTGATCTGGACGCCGGATGCCAGCCGGGCGCTGGCTGCGCTGGGCAACGCGCCGGACGCCTTCGGCCAGACCTGGCACCTTCCCTGCGATGACGAGCGGCTGACCTACAAGCAGTTCGTGGCGCTGGCCGCTGCAGCGTTCGGCCGGCCACCCGACTACACCGTCATCGGCGGCCTGACGATGACGGTGGCCGGACTCTTCAAGAAGGAAGTCCGCGAGATCAGGGAATTGCTGCCGCGCTACAAGCAGGACAATCTTTTCGACTCGACCAAGTTCAAGCGGCGCTTCCCGGACTTCGCGGTGACGACCTACCGGGAAGGTCTGCGGCAGATCCGCGAGCAGGCGAGCACGGCCTAGACGCTCGCCACCCTCACCCCCCATCACGACCGAGGAAAGCCCATGCGCCTGAATGTCAACGGCCAGATGCGCGAGCTCGACATCGAACCCGACATGCCGCTCCTGTGGGTGCTGCGCGACGAACTCGGCATCACGGGCCCCAAGTACGGCTGCGGCATCGGCCTGTGCGGCGCCTGCACGGTGCACATCGACGGCGTGGCGACGCGCTCGTGCTCGATGCCGGTCGGCCAGGTTCAGGGCAAGGTCACCACCATCGAGGGGCTGGGCAGCCCCGCCGCACTGCATGCGGTGCAGAAGGCCTGGGTCGAGCATCAGGTCGCCCAGTGCGGCTACTGCCAGTCGGGCCAGATCATGAGCGCGGCGGCCTTGCTGGCGGCCAACCCGGCGCCGACCGATGCCGACATCGATGCCGCGATGTCGGGCAATCTGTGCCGCTGCGGAACCTATCCGCGCATCCGCGAGGCGGTTCGGGCCGCCGCCGCCGCGCTCGCCGGAGGTGCCCGGTGAGCGGCCCCGCCAGCATCGCGCGCCGCGGCTTCCTGGTCGCGTCGGCTGCCATCGCGGGCGGTGTCGCCTTCGGCATCTATCTGGTTCGCAAGACGCCTGCGAATCCGCTGCTGGACGAACGCCACGACGGCGAGGCCATCTTCAATCCCTGGGTCAAGATCGATGCCCAGGGCGTCACGCTGATCGCGCCGCACACCGACCTGGGGCAGGGCGTGCGCTCCGTGCAGGCCGCCCTGATCGCCGAAGAACTCGACCTGGACTGGGGCCAGTTCAGCGTCGAGCCCGGCCCGCCGAGCGCCGCCTACTACAACACCGCCCTGGCCGACGAGCAGGTGCCGTTCCTGTCGACCGACACCGGGCTCACGGCCGAGGCGCTGCGATCGGCCATGGGCGGCCTGTTCAAGATCCTGGGCCTGCAACTGACGGGCGGATCCAGCACCGTGCCGGACAGCTTCGTCAAGCTGCGCCAGGCGGGCGCGGTCGCGCGCGAGACGCTCAAGCTCGCGGCATCCCGGCGCAGCGGCGTGCCCGTCGAGCAGCTGAGAACCGAGCACGGCAGCGTCGTCTTGCCGGATGGGCGCCGCCTGCCTTACACCGCTCTGGCGCAGGACGCGAGTGCTGTCGAGACGGTGCAGGACGTCAAGCTGCGCGACCCTTCGCAGTGGCGGCTGATCGGCAAGCCCATGCCGCGGCTGGACATCGTGCCCAAGTCCACGGGGACGCTGAAGTTCGGCATCGACCTGCGCCTCGAAGGCATGCTGCATGCCGCCGTCAAGGTGAACCCGCGCCAGGGCGGCCCGATGCTGCGCTTCGATGCCAAGGCGGCGTCCGCCATGCGCGGCGTG
>JAXMFB010000011.1:0-134147 GCA_046347945.1 Burkholderiaceae bacterium | reverse complement strand
GCGCCGCGACGCTTCGTTCGGGCCGACGCGCGGCGTCGACCCGCGACGTGGCGCATCGGCGCGATCGTCGCCTTGCTCGCAGTGGCGGCGGCCGCCGTGCTCCCCGCACCGGCCCGCGCCGGCAGCACAGGAAGCGCCAGCGTCTCTGCCAGCGTCTCCGCCACCGTCATCGACTCGTGCCGGTTCGTCGATGTGCCGGCGGGCACGCTGCCCCCCGCGATCCGACCCCTGGCAGGCGATACGTCGACGTCGCTGACCGTGCAGTTTCGCTGCACCCGCACCACCCCTTACCGGCTCGAAGTGGACGCCGGCCGGCACTTCGACGGCGACACGGCAGCGCGCCAGTTGCAGGGCCCGGACGGCGACGACGCGATCGCGTATTCGCTCGAATTCGCGCCCGGCACCGGAGAGGGCCGGGGCTCGCAACTCGTCACGGCCACGATCACGGCGATCGTTCGGCACGGCGACTACGAGAGTGCCGACCCGGGAACCTATTCGGACGTGGTCGGACTGACGTTGCGCGACGCGCGCAGCGGCAAGGTCCTGGCGCAGGCGGAGTTGCCGCTCAGGCTGAGCGCGCCGGCGCCCTGACCTGGTTCAGGGTCACGCCCCACGGTCTGGTCCCGCGGCCGAGCGAAGCCGCAGCGCTTCCCGACCCAGCCAGAGCATCGCGACAATCAGCGCCGCGCCGCCGAGAAGAATCAGTGACCGATGGGTGACATGCCGGGTCGAATCTGCAGCGGCGACGGGGTCGGCGTATCCTCCGACCCCCTGCAACCCTTGGCCATCGCCAGGCTGACGAGGCGCGCGAATCTCGGGTTGGACTGCAGCTGCTCCGACATTTCCCGCGTGCTCTTGCCGACTGCATTGGCGACCCGTTGCTCCGCGGGCCGCCGCTCCTCGGCCATCTGCTCGCCCTGGGCCTTGCTGCCGGTGAGCGCTGCCTGCTGGAGAGTCTGGGCGGCGTGGGGGTTGACGAGGCCGGCCGTGGCGAGCTGCACCGCGAGATCCGCGGCAGCCGCGGCGGTGACCGCCACCGCACCCGCAACGCCCTGCGCGTGGAGCCGGGCGAGCTGCGAACTCACCACAGCGCCGTATTGCGCGCTCGCCGCGTCACCCTCGGCCCGGCTCGCATCGGACAGGCCGATGCCCTGCATCGTGGACATTTCCTTCGCGATGTCCTGGCAGCTCATCGCCTCGTCACCGGGCCGCGCGCCGCGCGCGTCCTGGAGTGAGGCTGCGGACTGCTGCGCGCTGTTCATCATCTGCCGGCAGAAGTCGGCGTTGCCGAGCGGCGAGTTCGGCGCGCCGGCCAGCGCGCTGCAGTCGACAGATCCCGGTGCAGCCGAACCCGCACCCGGCGTCTGCGCGGCGGCCGAGGCGCACGCCAACAGGAGCCAAGCGGCAATCTGGATCGAAAGGACTCTTCGCATGGCCGACCTCACGATCTGGCCTCGGAAATCGCGAAGACGCGCGTTCCCGAGGAAGGTCTTGCCACCTGGTTCCCCCGGGTCCGCATTTCCCGGATTCGTGAGATTCCGAACCGGGTCAGGCAGCGCGTTCGTCCAATGTGCGCCCGGTTGCGCAGACTTGTCCAGCGCCGGACCGGATTTCGGCGCTTCAGGCTGCCAGAAAAGTCCGCTTGCGAATGTCTACCGCTCAGGCGAGCTTACGCTTGCCCTTCAGCGGCCAAACAGTGTGTCCGGTTGTGCTCGCGGCTTGAATCGAGCGCGCAAGCGGTCCACTGCGCGCCAGGCGCCAGCGCAGAGACGGCGGCGGCACTTCGGTAATGAGTTTCGACGGTTGAACGACCTTCACGCGCAGCCTCAACTGCGGCTGGCCCCTGACCGCCCGGCAAAGGCGGGCATCAAGGGTCAAGAGGAAATCCGCGCCCGACTCGTCAGCAGTCCAGACGTGGAAGATGTCGGCGAGCAGATTACGCGAGCGTTTCGACCCCGTCTTCAGCGCCCCGGAACGCCGCATTTCGAGGTAGCGCGGTGCATGGATCGACTCGAAGAACTCCCGTTGGAGCTGCTACATCCAACCCTCCGCCGCCCATCATCCGAGAGTGCGAGCGCCCAAGCGGCGACTCGATCATCTCGATCTGGACGCCGTCGAGCACTCCGAGGCCATCAATCTCGCGCAGGCCCAGGAACTCCCCATAGCCTCGACCCCCGTCTGCAATCGTAGACGCCCGGCTCCCGCGAGCTCCGCAACGTACGGCAGCAACTCAGTGCTTCATCCCGCATCACTTGATTCGCAATTCCTTCCGTCGTGTCGAAAGCCTCGAAGCGGGTCACGGAATCCGTGATCTCTCGCGGCCCCCATGAAAGCGGTCTTGGGTGCCACAGTGGAACGAGTGCGGACGAGAACCGCCCGCTTCATCGCGGACGCATCGAGAAAGACGACAGCCGGGGTTTTCACGCGGCTACTTCGTGATCGGAAACCCGCGCTTCGCGTCGACGCGCTCGGTCCATCGGCGGATGACGACCCCCGAGTCCTTCATGGCCTCGACGCACGGTGTCGAATGCCTGTTCATCAGGAGCGAGATATTGCTGTAGTCATAGTCGATGACCTTCTGCATCTCCTTGAGGCTCGTCTCAAATCGCGCGAGGGACACCTTTCCCGCCATTTCCTCGTTGCGGCTCTGCTGTGCTGCGCGGAAGGAGAATTGGAATGCCTTGTCGGAGACCTCCTTGTACTTCGTAGCTTCGGCGGTTCTGCCGGAACTCTCGAAGGCCCCTTGAACAATCGCAAAGTAGGCAGCGCATTCTGCGTATTCGGTGGCGACGTTATCGGTTACCTCTGCCTTGAACGCTTCGGGCGACGGTTGCGCGAACACGCATGGAGTCACGCAGAGAGGAGCAAGGAGGAGTTCGCGGGGCATGGCGGTACCAGATGGAATGTTCATCGCCTGTTCGCGCCCTTCCCCTGTCCCCCCGAAAGGAACCCGTGAAGGAGCCGATTGAGGCGGACGCTGCAAGCCGCGAACGCGTCGGCCTGCTCTTCGATCATTTCGATTGTCCACATCTCGCCGTGCCTGAAGAGCCGCTGCGAGTGACCATCAGGGGCGGTTCCAGGACGCGCGTGGACAAGCGCATTGCGAACGGCGACAAGGCGCAGGAACTCGTCGGCGGCCGCACGGAGTTCATCTGCATCGGGAGAGTCGGGAGCAAGCTTGCATAGGGAGACGAGTTTCTCGGCTACGTTCCGCGATCCCATGGTCTTCCTACCATCAACCCCGTAGACGAAGCCCTCTTCGAGGCGTTCGCAGCAGTGGATCGCATTCCATTCAAGCAGGGTGAACGTGTAGACGGCATGACCAAGCGTGCGGGCGTACTCCGGGCCTACCGGCATACGCAGACGATCTCCCTTCGCCATTCCTATCCGGTTACTCGACAGATGCCTTCAAGGGACCGCCGAAAGCGTACATGGGGACCGGACGAAAAGCACTGGAAAATTCCGGGATGCCATCCCTTCCCCCATCGGCCCCCGCGCCCCGCGAAGCGACCTCATCGCGAGTACCTCGTGACCATCTGATGGCCATCAAGATAGATCAGGATCTGCCTGTCGCGATACCAGACCGACCACGCCTTGCCGTGCCTTGAAGCGATCTCGCGGACCTCGCTCGGTACCCCCAGCGAGGCAACCACTGCACACATCGGCATCCCCACGGCAAGCTCGCGCACCCGTATCAGGCCTTCGTCCTCGGTGCGGATCCCGTACGCTGACCTTGCGTATGCCATGAAGGCTTCCCCCTTCTCGTTGAGCGGCCCCTTCGAGCGCACCAACCGGCCAATTTCCGTGCAGAAGGCGTAGTACTTCATGGCCTTTGCCTGCTCAGTGAAGCGACGCCCTCTCCCGCTCCGCGTCCCGCTTCGCTCTCAAGGTCGCGAGCTCCTTATCGAACGGCGCCGGCAGCTTGTCCACCAGGCCGCTCCATTCCTCCAATAACCTGAGTCGTCCCCACCAATCGTGCTTTGGCGTCGCGGATCGAGTTGCTGCTTCACCTTCGCCGCTTTCGCGCGATCCAGTGCAAGCACGATGTCGGAGGATTTCCCCAGCAAGGGTTGCCGCACTCATTGAGCGCCGCAATCGCCTCGTCAGGTTTGCCCTCCTTCACGAGCGCATCGGACTTCTCGATGATTGCGGGGGCGGCGGTCACGCACTCTTGGGCGCGCCGCTCGGCAGGATCGACGACTGTCTTCGACAACTCGGGGGGCCGGTTCGCGTTGTCGCAACCAAGCAGGGCGATGGAGAGGGCGATCAGACGCGACAGAGTCGCCAGGTCGAAGCCGGCGCACGAACGTTCTCGGTCAGTGGTTCAGTATGTACCCGAGGATCGCCAAGACCGTCACGATCAGCAAGATCTTCACGACTGCTTGGCTCTTGAACGTGCTGTTCGTCGCCGCGACTGCTGCGGCCCTCTTCTCGGCAACCTCCGGGGTACTCAAGTCCGACCCGCAGTGTTTGCACTTGATGGCCTCGAAGCGCACTGCCTCGGCACAGAAGGGGCACTTCCAGAACTCGCGCGAGACACCTCCGTGGACTACCTGAGTCGCCTCGATCTTGTCGGCCCGCTGCATCACTAGGGGCGACGATGATGCCGATGAGGGGCGAGAGAGCAGCACAGACATGACGAAGACGCCGAATCCGCTGCGCCCTTGCTGCTGGCGATCCAGGCCGCCACGAGCGAGAAGACAGCCAACCGATGACGATTTCCATGCCCCTCCGGCCTTTGCCTTATTTTCCGGGATCTTGGCGGGGCCGCGTCGGCGATGGAAGTGGTTGACGGCCTTGGCGACGAATTTCGCCGAAGAGCTGAGAAGGCATCGCCAAGCCGAAAGCAGGGACGCCAACGCGGAAGTAGTAGACGCCGCGCCTAACGAGATTGGATTGATGGCGCACCTTCATTCTCCAAGTTCAGCTGGCGACCGCCCTGTGGCAACAGGACGGGACGCCCTGGCCGGAGCGCAGTCAGCAGCCCATGACAAAAAGCCCCGCCTGGTGCGGGGCTCTGTGCGCCGTGGCGGCCTGCTGCGCAGGCCACACGGACATGTCCTGGCGGAGACGGAGGGATTCGAACCCTCGATGCAGTTTTTGGCCGCATGCTCCCTTAGCAGGGGAGTGCCTTCGACCTCTCGGCCACGTCTCCGGGCTTCGATTGAGATAACGCTCGCTCGATGCCGGCTCGGGCGCGATTGTACCGCAGGCGCCCCGCCCGGTGCCGGCCGGGCCCTCGGCGCAGGCCGTCAGGCTGTCGCAGGCTGGTCCAGCCCGAACGCCTTGTGCAGCGCGCGTACCGCCAGCTCCATGTACTTGTCCTCGATCACCACCGAGATCTTGATCTCGCTGGTGGAGATCATCTGGATGTTGATGCCCTCTTCCGACAGCGTGCGGAACATCTGGCTGGCGATGCCGACGTGCGAGCGCATCCCGATGCCGACCGCCGAGACCTTGCAGATCTTCGGGTCGCCGACGATGTCGCCGGCCTTGATCAGCTCGCGCACCTTGCCGTTGAGCACGTCGAGCGCCTTCTGGTACTCGTTGCGGTGCACGGTGAACGAGAAGTCGGTCATGCCGCCGACGCTCTGGTTCTGGATGATCATGTCGACGTCGACATTGGCGTCGGCGATCGGGCCCAGGATCTGGTACGCGATGCCGGGCCGGTCGGGCACGTTCATCACGGTGATCTTGGCCTCGTCGCGGCTGAACGCGATCCCGGAGATGACCGCCTGTTCCATGCTTGCGTCTTCCTCGAAGGTGATCAGGGTGCCCGAGTTGGCCTCGACCTGCAGCGGAATGTCCGGCGGGGTCAGGCTCGAGAGCACGCGCGTCTTGACCTTGTACTTGCCGGCGAACTCCACCGAGCGGATCTGCAGCACCTTCGAGCCCAGGCTCGCCATCTCGAGCATCTCCTCGAAGGTGATGCGCTCGAGCCGGCGCGCCTCGGGCACGACGCGTGGGTCGGTGGTGTAGACGCCATCGACGTCGGTGTAGATCAGGCACTCGTCGGCCTTCAGCGCCGCGGCAATCGCCACCGCCGAGGTGTCCGAGCCGCCGCGGCCCAGCGTCGTGACGTGGCCGAGTTCGTCGATGCCCTGGAAGCCGGTGACGATGACGACGCGGCCCGCGTCGAGGTCGGCGCGCACGCGTGCGTCGTCGATCGAGAGGATGCGCGCCTTCGTGTAGGCGCCGTCGGTGCGAACGGGCACCTGCCAGCCGGTGTAGCTGATCGCGTCGGTGCCCTGCGCCTTGAGCGCCATCGCCAGCAGGCCGACCGACACCTGCTCGCCGGTCGACGCGATCATGTCGAGTTCGCGCGGGTCGGGATGCGCCTGGATCTCGCGCGCCAGCGCGATCAGGCGGTTGGTCTCGCCCGACATCGCCGACGGCACGACCACCATGCGATGGCCGGCGGCGCGCCACTTGGCGACGCGGCGCGCGACGTTCTGGATGCGCTCGACCGAGCCCATCGACGTGCCGCCGTACTTGTGAACGATCAGTGCCATGACTGCCGAAGGTTGGCGCGGCCAACGGGCGGGCCGCGAAAAGCCCGAAATTATACGGTAGCGGCCGGCTCGAAACCCGCGCTGCGCGGGTCCTCGGGGTCGTCCGGGCGCCAGTGCAGGCAGACCCGGCGGCCGCCGCCGGCGGGCTCATCGGAAGCAGCCGCGCCGGGCCGGGAGGCGTCCATCCCGATTCCGGCTGCGTAGATCAGGCGATCGCCCACGAAGACGGCCGGCATCGCGGCGCGCAGCCACGGCGGCACGCCGCGCTCCTGGTACAGGTTCTTCAGCGTGCGGCTCGGGCCGCCGTGCCGCGGGCGCAGTCGCGCGCCGGCCGGCGGCGAGCGGACCTCCAGCGACTGGCTAACCAGCCAGGCCGCATCGACCGCGCCTGGCTCGGCGCTGGCACGCACCGACAGGCGCCCCGCCCAGCCGGGCAGCTCGATCGCGGGCTCGCCGCGCCAACGCAGCGCCACGGGTGGCGGGGGGTCGCGGCGCCAGTCGCGGGCGCCGGCCGGCTCGGCGCTGACCCGGTCGCGGTAGCGGCGAAAGCGCCATGGCGGGGCCTCGACGCTCGCGCTCGCCGAGCCCCCCAGCAGCATCTGCGCGACCCACTGGGCGAGCCGCGCCTGGGTCGGCATCGGCAGGCCGAGCAGCCGGAACCACTCGCGCACCGACTCGTTGCGGCGAAACGGCGGCAGCGCAGCCAGCGTGCAGCGGTCGATCACGCGCAGGTCGGCGCTCAGCCCGGCCGCGGCGAGATCCGCTTCCGCCGCGGCGCGCAGCGCCTCGCCGGTCTCGCGCAGCAGCGCCGCGCTGCGCAGCACGTTCTCGCGCAACCCCGGCACCGCGCTTCGCGAGCGCGGGCAGCACGCGCGCGCGCAGCGTCGCCCGCAGGAACGCCTCGTCGGCGTTCATCGGATCGTCGATCCACTCGAGGCCGCGCGCCCGCGCACAGGCGTCGACGACGTCGCGGCCCACCGCGAGCAGCGGCCGCAGCAGCCAGCCGCCCGGCCGGTGTTCGGCCGGCGCCATCGCGCCGAGTCCCTCGGGGCCGCTGCCGCGCGCCAGGCGCATGAAGACGGTCTCGAGCTGGTCGTCGGCGTGGTGCGCCGTCAGCAGCGCAGCCGCGCCACGCTCGGCGACGGCCCGCCACAGCGCCTCGTACCGCGCGTCGCGCGCCCAGGCCTCGAGGTTCGCGCCGGCGGCCGGCCGCGGGCCCAGGCGCGTGTGGCCGAAGCGCACACCGAGGCGCGCAGCCGCGCGCTCGCACCAGGCGAGCCACTGGTCGGCCTGCGGCTGCAGCCCGTGATGGACGTGCCAGGCGACGAACTGCCCGGCCCCGTGCAGCCGGACCAGCGCGTCGAGCAGGACGGTGGAGTCGCGCCCGCCGCTGAACGCGACGAGCAGGGTCGAGCGATCGGGAAGCCGCCGCAGCGCCTCGGCGACTGCGGCGTCGACCGGGGCCTCAGCCCTGCCCGATCTCCTTGAACTTGCCATAGTTCATGATGCGCTCGTGGCGCTGCTTGATCAGATCCCGGGGGCTCACGCCCTGGAACTGGCGCAGCGCATCGGAGAGCGCGCGCTTGAGCAGGTTCGCCATCTGCGCCGGGTCGCGGTGCGCGCCGCCGACCGGCTCGCTGATGATCCGGTCGATCAGGCCGAGCGCCTTGAGCCGGTGCGCGGTGATGCCCAGCGTCTCGGCGGCCTCGGGCGCCTGCGCGGCGCTCTTCCAGAGAATCGCCGCGCACCCCTCGGGCGAGATCACCGAGTAGATCGCGTACTGCAGCATCAGCGTGACGTCGCCGACCGCGATCGCCAGCGCGCCGCCCGAGCCGCCCTCGCCGATCACCGTGGTGACGATCGGCACGCGCAGCGCGGCCATCTCGTAGAGGTTGCGGCCGATCGCCTCGGACTGGTTGCGCTCCTCGGCGCCGATGCCCGGAAACGCGCCGGGCGTGTCGACGAAGGTCACCACCGGGATCTCGAACTTCTCGGCGAGCTTCATCAGCCGCAGCGCCTTGCGGTAGCCCTCGGGGCGCGGCATGCCGAAGTTGCGGTAGCCGCGTTCCTTCGTGTCGCGGCCCTTCTGGTGGCCGATCACCATCACCGGCTGGCCGTTGAAGCGGGCCGGGCCGCCGACGATCGCGGGGTCGTCGGCGAACTCGCGGTCGCCGTGCAGCTCGTGGAAGTCGGTGAAGACCGCCTGGACGTAGTCGAGCGTATACGGCCGCTGCGGATGGCGCGCCACCATCGCGACCTGCCACGGCGTGAGCTTCGCGTAGGTGTCCTTCAACAGCGACTGGCTCTTCTTCTGCAGCCGCTCCACCTCTTCGGCGATGTCGACCGCCGAGTCTTCCTGCGCGAAGCGCAGCGCCTCGATCTTCTGTTCGAGGTCGGCGACCGACTGCTCGAAGTCGAGAAATGTCGTCTTCATCAGTACTCCACCGGCAACGGATCGAGGCTGCGCCACAGGTACCAGGTGGCGACGGTTCGCCACGGCCGCCAGGCCTCCCCGATCGCGCGGGCCTCGTCTCGCGAGACCTTCTGTCCGTCCCGATAATTGGTTCCGATGCCCCGCAGCAGGCCGATGTCGTCGACCGGATAAACGTCGGGGCGCAGCAGATTGAATATCAGGAACATCTCCGCTGTCCAGCGCCCTATGCCGCGCACGCAACAGAGCTCCTCGATGATCGCCTCGTCCTCGGCCCCCGGCCAGTGCGCCGGATCGACCTCGCCGGAGACGAACCGGGCGGCGAGATCCTTCAGGTATTCGGCCTTGCGGCCGGACAGCCCGCAGGCGCGCAGCGAGGTGGCGCGCATCCGCACGACCCGCGCCGGCGCGACCTCGCCGGCCTTCGCGGCGAAGCGCTCCCAGACCGACTGGGCGGCCTTCACCGAGATCTGCTGGCCGACGATCGAGCGCGCCAGCGTCTGGAACGCGTCGCCGCGCGACACCAGGTGCGCCGGGCCGCAGGCGCGGATGATCCGGCCCATCGTCCGGTCGCGCCGCGCCAGCGCCCGGCAGGCGTCCTCCCAGTAGTCGGGCTTCATCAGTGCCCCCGCAACGGCAGGTTGAACAGCAGGTTCTGCGGCTTCATCCTCAGCACGCCGGCCTCGTCGGCGGCCAGCGCCAGGTAGACCGGCTTGCCGGCCACGGCCGGATCCTGGTCCTCGAGCCGCTCGAAGTCCAGCCGCACCAGCAGCAGGATGCGCCGGTGCTCCTCGGGGGTCAGCCCCTCCTCGCGGTACAGCTTGTCGAGCAGCACCGACGCGTGTGCGTCGAGCCCCACGTGCCAGCGCCAGCGCGCGTCGTCGATCGAGGCGAGCGTCGTCACGCGCACCGGCACGCCCAGCAGGTGCCCGATCCAGCGCCGGACCAGGTCGCAGAACATCGCCGAGGCGGTGCGCCCGTGCGTGATCTCGACCGCGAAGTCGTGGCGCTCGTCGCGGCCGAAGTAGCTCGCGGCGTTCGGTCGGTCGATCACTTCGAGGTCGACGTCTCCCCCGGCCTTCGTCCTGACGTTGGCCTGCGCGAGCAGGCGGCCCAGGTTGCCGAACCCGGGATCTGCGGCGCGCGCCTCGACCGTCTCGAGGTCGGCGAGCACGACCCGGTTCTCCAGCAGCGACACGCGCTGCTCGCGAAACCACAGCTCGGCCACGCGCAGCAGCAGCCCGTCTTCGCTGTCGACCAGCATGTGGTGGACGATGATCTGCGCCAGTTGCTCGACGAAGAGCGGCGGCACGTCGATGCGCCCGGCGTGCTGCGCGTCGGCGAAGATCGCGACGTAGGCGGCCTGCAGGTTCGGCGCGGCCAGCAGCCGGTCGCGAAAGCGCAGGAACAGCCGCCAGTTCTCGCGTGCATCCGGATCGGCGAGCGCCGCGAGTTCGCCATCGTCGCCGGTGGCGACCGGACGCCGCGGGTCGGCCACCAGCGCCGCGTGCAGGGCGCGCTCGGCCGCGCACGACTCGTCGATCGGCGCGAGCTCGGGCCGCTCGAGGTAGGCGCGCAGGAACGCGTCGGTGACCTGCAGCCCGCCGTAAGCGTCCGCGTCGAGCAGCGCCAGGCCGGAGTGGACCCAGAACGGTTTCATGGGAAACGAACGAGGCCCCCCGGCCGGCGCGAGACGGCGCGGTTCACGATCGCCGCCAGACCGTGCCGGACGGCGTGTCCTCGAGCACGATGCCCTGCGCGGTGAGCTCGCCGCGGATCCGGTCGGCGGTGGGGAAGTCGCGCGCCTTCTTGGCCGCGGCGCGTGCGGCGATCATCGTCTCGATCGCCGCGTCGTCGGGGGCGCCGGCCGCCGCCTGCGCGGCGTCGCTGCCGTGCAACCCGCTGCGCTTGACCTCCGACGGCACCTGCCCGAGCAGCCCGAGCAGGCCGGCCAGCCGGCGCAGCCGCGCCTCGATCTCCGCACCCTGCGCGGCCGGCGTCGACCCGCCCTGCCCGGCCGCCGCGACCGCGCGCGCGCGGTTCAACTCGCTGGCGAGGTCGAACAGCACCGACAGTGCGACCGGCGTGTTGAAGTCATCGTCCATCGCGTCGCGAAAGCGCGCCGCCAGCGGATCGGACCAGTCGATCGGCAATGCGTCGTCCGCGCCCGCCGCGCCCGCGTCGGAGAGCGCGCCATAGAGCCGCAGCAGCGCCTGGCGCGCGTCTTCGAGGTGCGCGTCGGAGTAGTTCAGCGGGCTGCGGTAGTGCGCGCGCAGGATGAACAGCCGCACCACCTCGGCGTCGAACTTCCTGAGCACTTCACGGATCGTGAAGAAGTTGCCGAGCGACTTCGACATCTTCTCGTCGTCGACGCGCACGAAACCGTTGTGCATCCAGTAACGCACGAAGCGCGTGTTCAGCGCGCCCTCGCTCTGCGCGATCTCGTTCTCGTGGTGCGGAAACTGCAGGTCGGCGCCCCCCCCGTGGATGTCGATGGTCTTGCCCAGCAGGCTGGTGGCCATCGCCGAGCACTCGATGTGCCACCCGGGACGGCCGAATCCGTAGCGCGATTCCCACTTCGCCTCGTCTGGCTCGTCGGCCTTGGCCGACTTCCACAGCACGAAGTCGAGCGGATCCTGCTTGGCGTCGTCGACCGCGACGCGCTCGCCGGCGCGCAGGTCGTCGAGCGACTTGCCCGACAGCCGGCCGTATCCGGGGAACTTGCGCACCGCGTAGTTGACATCGCCGTCGGCGGCGCGGTACGCGAGCCCGTTCTTCTCGAGCAGGTCGATGAGCCCGAGCATCTGCGGCACGTACTGCGTGGCCCGCGGCTCGTGGTCGGGGCGCTCGACGCCGAGCGCGTCGGCATCCTGGTGCATCGCCTGGATGAAGCGATGGGTGAGCTGCGCGATGGTCTCGCCGTTCTCGACCGCGCGGCGGATGATCTTGTCGTCGATGTCGGTGATGTTGCGCACGTAGGTGAGGCGGTAGCCGGACGCGCGCAGCCAGCGCTGCACGATGTCGAACACCACCAGCACGCGCGCGTGGCCCACGTGGCACCAGTCGTAGACCGTCATGCCGCAGACGTACATGCGCACCTTGCCCGGCTCGAGCGGGACGAATTCTTCCTTGCTGCGCGTGAGCGAGTTGTAGAGTCGGATCATGGGTCGGAGCCGGACGGCCCGGCGCGTGCCGCGTCCGTTCGGCGCGGGCCGGCCGGCGGCCGGCAAGGCGCGATTGGCTAGAATGCGCGGATGCGATCGAGTATAGCAGCGTCGACCCTGCTGTTCGCCGTTGCCGTCGCCGTCGGTGCGCCGGCGGCCGCGGCGCAGGACGCCACCGCCCCGGCTTCCGCAGCCCCTGCGACCGAGCCCGCCGCAGCCCCCACCACTGGCCCCGCCGCCGCTGCCCCCGCAGCCACGCCCGTCGCTGCCCCCGCGGCCGCGCCCGCGAGCGATCC
The DNA here is from genome assembly GCA_046347945.1 of Burkholderiaceae bacterium. Classification (GTDB taxonomy): domain Bacteria; phylum Pseudomonadota; class Gammaproteobacteria; order Burkholderiales; family Burkholderiaceae_E; genus Zeimonas. The sequence goes on along the minus strand of JAXMFB010000011.1, from coordinate 121,744 downwards.
GCGCGCGGCGACGGCCGCGCTCGAATCCGCGCGCAAGCTCTTCGCCGAGCGCCGCAACGACGAGGCGCTGGCGGCGATCGACGCCGGCCTGAAGGCGTCGCCGGGCGACGCGCAGCTTCGCTTCCAGCGCGGCGTCGTGCTCACCGACATGGGCCGCATCGACGAGGCGATCGCCGCCTTCGAGGCGCTCACGCAGGAGTTCCCCGAACTGCCCGAGCCGCACAACAACCTGGCCGTGTTGTACGCGGCGCGCGGCGAGCTCGACCGTGCGCGCGCGGCGCTCGACGACGCAGTGCGGGCGCTGCCCTCGTACGCACTGGCGCACGAGAACCTCGGCGACATCCACCTGCGATTGGCCGAGCGCGCCTACGAGCGCGCCACGAGGGCCGACGCGACCAGCCGCGCGGCACGCGAGAAGCTCGCGCTGGCCCGCGAGCTGATCTCGAAGGTATCGCCCGCTGGAAGCCGACCGGCCAACGTGCGGCCGCCCGAACCCCGTCCTGCGCAGGCGCCGGCCACGGCACGCTGAGCAGCGCCCCTCTTCACGACCTCAACGGAGCCCATGATGCTGAAGAAACTGCCGCTGATCGGCGCACTCGTCGTCGCCCTGTCCGCCGTTCCCGACGGCGCCAGCGCCGCACCCAACCCGCAGGTGCTGGTGAAGACCTCGATGGGCGAGTTCGTCATCGAGCTGTACCCGGACAAGGCACCGGCGAGCGTGGCCAACTTCCTGCAGTACGTGAACGACGGCTTCTACAGCGGCACGATCTTCCACCGGGTGATCGGCAGCTTCATGATCCAGGGCGGCGGCTTCACCGCCGAGCTGTACAAGGGCCAGCTGCGCCCGAAGGCCACCCGCGCGCCGATCGCGATCGAGTCGAAGAACGGCCTGAAGAACGACATCGGCTGGGTGGCAATGGCGCGCACCGGCGACCCGAACTCGGCGACCAGCCAGTTCTTCGTCAACGTGGTCGACAACGTCAACCTGAACCACCCGAACCCGGACGGCCACGGCTATGCGGTGTTCGGCAAGGTGGTGAGCGGCATGGACGTGGTCAATGCGATCCGCAAGGTGCGCACGACATCGGTCGGCCCGTACCAGGACGTGCCGGCGGACGCCGTCGTGATCGACTCGATGGCCGTCGTCGGCGGCGGCAAGTGATCGAGGTCGGGCGGACGGCGCGCGAGGTCGCGCTGTTCTGCTCCGACATGCACCTGGGCGACCACGACCCGCGCACCGCCACCCGCTTCGTCGAGCGCCTCGACGCGCAGGCGCGCACGGCCAGCCACCTGTTTCTGCTCGGCGACCTGTTCGAAGCCTGGGTCGGCGACGACCAGCCCGACGCGGTCGCGCAGGTGCTGATCGAGCGCCTCGCCGCACTCGCCGCCGCCGGCACGCGGGTGTACGCGATGCGCGGCAACCGCGACTTCCTGCTCGACGTGGCGTTCCCGCCCGAGGCGGCGACGCGCCCGGTGCGCACGTTCGGCGAGCGCAGCGGCGCGACGCTCATCGACGACCCGTGCACGGTCACGCTGTTCGGCGAGCCCGTGCTGCTCGCCCACGGCGACGCGCTGTGCGCCGACGACGTCGACTACCAGCGGGCGCGCGCACTGGCGCGCAGCGACGGCTGGCAGCGCGACTTCCTGGCTCGCCCGCTCGACGAGCGGCTGCGCATCGCCCGCGAATTGCGCGGCGAAAGCCGCCGCGTGCAGGCGGCGCGGGCGATGGGCGACGCCGACCCGGGCGACGTCGCCCTCGCGGCCATCGACGCGGCGATGCGCAGCGCCGGCGTACGCACGATGGTGCACGGCCACACGCACCGCCCGGCCTGCCATCGGTGGACGCTCGACGGCGCGCCGGCACGTCGCTGGGTGCTGCCCGACTGGCATGCCGGAAGCGACGGGCCGTCTCGCGGCGGATTCCTGCGCGTGGACGCGTCGGGGTGGTCGCCGATCGGCTACCCGACCCAGGGTTCGATCGGTCCGTAAGGCCGGCCTACCGCCCTCGCTCGACCATGCCGAGGCCGGCGCCCGCGGCCCTCACTCGACCATCCTGTTCAGCGCCGGCGCGTCGAGCGGCTCGCACGATTCCGTGACCTCGCCGCCGAGGCGAGCCAGGGCCGCCTGCAGCTGCTCGATCGTGCGATCCTGCTCGGCGACGTGGTCGATCAGCCGGTGCAGCGCGAGCGACAACGGATCGTCGCCCCCCTGGGTGATCGCGTAGGCGGAGAACCCCATCTTCTGCGCCTGCGCCTCGCGGCGCTGGTCGGCGTCCTCGACGATGACCCGCGCAGGGATGCCCACCGCGGTCGCGCCGGCCGGCACCGCCTTGACCAGCACCGAGTTCGAGCCGATCCGCGCGCCCGCCCCGACCGTGAACGGCCCGAGCACTTTCGCGCCGGCGCCGACCACGACGCCCTTTTCCAGCGTCGGATGGCGCTTGCCACGCTCGAGCGAAACGCCGCCGAGCGTGACCCCCTGGTAGATCGTGCAGTCGTCGCCGACCTCGGCGGTCTCGCCGATGACGACGCCCATGCCGTGGTCGATGAACACCCGCCGGCCCATGGTCGCGCCGGGGTGGATCTCGATGCCGGTGAGCAGGCGCCCGAATTGCGAGACCGCCCGCGCCAGCGTGCGCAGCCCCGAGCCCCACAGACCGTGCGCAATCCGGTGCAGCACCAGCGCGTGAACCCCGGGGTAGCACAGCAGCACCTCGAGCGTGGAGCGCGCGGCCGGATCCTTCTCCAGCACGGTGGCGACGTCCTCCCGCAGGCGCTCGAACATCTGGACTTCTCCGAAAGTCGATGGACCGATCCAGTTTAAGCGGTTTGCGGCGGTCCTGCCGCCGACGCGGGCAAGTGCACCCAGCCGCTCATCAGGCGGCGCGCGCTGCGCGACAGCACGGCCTTGTCGAAGCGCCAGCCGGAGGGCCCGGACGACACCTCGGCGCCCACTGCCAGCACACCGGAGACGTGGCCGATCCGGGTCGGCACCCCGGGCAGCGTCCGGGCGATCTCGCCGACCACGGTGCCGGGCAGCGCCGCGGCCGCCGCCAGCGCGATCGATCCGGTGCCGGTGAACGCGTGGTGCAGCTTGCCCATCGACATGATCCGCGCCAGCAGGTCGATGCGGTCGGCACCGATGTCGACGCCGGCGCTGCTCCGGTAGCCTGCCGGTCGGGCCACCCACGCGACCTTGGGGGTGGCCGGCCGGAACGCGGTGGCGAACTCCACGCTGTCGGCCAGGCTCATGCGCACCGCGGCCGCAGTGCGGATCGCCTCGAGCTGCGCGAGCAGCTTGCGCTGACGATTGACCTCGTCGGGCAGCTCGCGGCCGGTGAGGCCCAGCGCGTCGGCGCGCACGAACACGGTCGGATTGCCGGCCGTGATCATCGTCGCGCGGATCCGGCCCAGGCCAGGCACGGCGAGCTCGTCCTGCGGCGACCCGGTAGGCAGCAGCGGCAGCGCCTCGGCGCCCGTCGCGTCGCCGCGCGCCCCAGGCTGCGGTTCGAGGAACTCCAGGCGGATCTCGGCGCCGGGGAATGGCACGCCGTCCTCCATGAACGCGCCGTCCTCGAGCACCTCGCCATGGCGCACCGGCACGAAGGCGTCGATGCGCTGGCCGATGTTCTGCTGCCAGATGCGCACCCGGGTGAGGCCGTCGACCGGCGCGACCAGCCCTTCGGCGAGCGCGAACGGGCCGACCGCCGCCGACAGGTTGCCGCAGTTGCCCGACCAGTCGATCAGCGGCTCGCCGATCGACACGGCGCCGAACAGGAAATCGACGTCGCAGCCGTCGCGGGTCGAAGGCGCGACCAGCACCACCTTGCTGGTACTCGACGTGGCCCCGCCCATGCCGTCGGTGTGCTTGCCGTAGGGGTCGGGGCTTCCGATCACGCGCAGCAGCAGCGCGTCGCGCTCGCGCATCGAGCGCGGCAGGTCGCGAACGTGGAAGAACACGCCCTTGCTGGTGCCGCCGCGCATGTAGACGGCGGGGATGCGTCGCAGGTTCATCGCGGGGTCCTGGCGTGCTTCTCGATCCGGGTGCAGACGCCGCGCAGGATCGCGACTTCCTCGTCTTCGAGCCGGGCGCGCGAAAACAGCCGGCGCAGCCGCGGCATCAGCTTCTTCGGGTGGCGCGGGTCGAGGAACCCGATGCCCACCAGCACGCGCTCGAGATGCTCGAACAGCGCCTCGACCTGGGCCTGCGTCGCGTGGCGCGGCGCGGCCGCGCCCGGTTCGAGCGCCTCCGATGCGGACACCGCGTCGCCCGGCCGCGCGGGCTGCCGTTGCGCCCCCTGAGGCTCCGCCGCCTGCGCGCGCAGGCACCAGGCCACGACCTGCACCGCCTGCGCGAGGTTCAGCGATTGATAGTCGTCCTCGCCAGGAATCGTGCACAGCGCCTGGCACAGGCCTACCTCGTCGATCGACAGGCCGGTGCGCTCGGCGCCGAACACGAACGACACCCGGTGCGACGGATGGGCGGCGAGTTCGTCGCGCGCGACGCGCACGCACGCTTGCGGATCCTGCGCGGGCGGACCGAACTCGCGTGTCTCGGCACTGACTGCAATCGCCAGCGTGCTGTCGGCCAGCGCCTGCGACAGCGAGGGCACGACACGCGCGGTCGCCAGCACGTCGTCGGTACGGCTGGCGCGCGCGATCGCTTCGGGGGTGGCTGCAAACCTGCGGATCGCGGGGCGACGCGAGCCCCCCCGCCGGCGCAACCCCCTCGCGCGCATCGCGCGCGCGGCCGCGCCGACGTTGCCGGGATGGCTGGTGCCGACCAGCACGAATTCGACGCGGTCGAACCACGCCGGCGCAGGGCGATGAAGGCTTGTCAGGGCGATCCCTTAGAATGACGGGTTCTGTTCAGTCAATACAGGCCCGATCGCCCATGCATCCGATGCTGAACGTGGCGGTCCGGGCGGCGCGACGCGCCGGCCGGATCATCAACCGCGCGAGTCTCGATCTCGAGACGCTCGCGGTGGCGCGCAAGCAGCGCAACGACTTCGTGACCGAGGTCGACCACGCCTCGGAAAAGGCGATCATCGAGACCCTGCTCACCGCGTATCCGGACCACACGATCTTAGCAGAGGAGTCCGGCCATCTCGTGAAGGGCGCGCCCGCGGGCGCCGGGCACAAGGTCGAGCAGGCCGAGCACATCTGGATCATCGATCCGCTCGACGGCACGACCAACTTCATCCACGGGCTGCCGCAGTACGGGATCTCGATCGCGCTGATGCAGCGCGGCGTGGTCACGCAGGCGGTGGTTTACGACCCCAACCGCGACGAGCTGTTCACGGCCTCGCGGGGCGCGGGCGCGTTCCTGAACGACCGCCGCATCCGCGTGTCGAAACGGCAGAAGTTCGACGAGGCGCTGATCGGCACCGGCTTCCCCTACCGCAAGCTCGACCAGCTCGAGGAGTACCTGGCGATCTTCCGCAGCGTGACCGAACGCGCCGGCGGTATCCGACGGCCGGGCGCGGCGGCGCTCGATCTCGCCTACGTCGCCTGCGGCCGCTTCGACGGTTTCTTCGAGATGGGGCTGTCGCCGTGGGACGTCGCCGCCGGCAGCCTGCTGATCACCGAGGCCGGGGGCCTGATCGGGGACTTCCACGGCGAGCCCGACTACCTGTTCTCCGAACGCGTCGTGGCGGGCTCGCCGAAGGTGTTCGTCGCGATGATCGGGCTGCTGCGCGGCATGCCGCCGGCCGAGAAGGCCTGAGGGCCCGGCAGGCGCCACACCTCAGCGTCCCGCGTCGAGCCAGGCCGCGAGGCCGCCGGCGTTCAGCATGATGTCGAGCTCGAAGATCGCGAGCAGCTCGGGCCCCTTCACGGGCCAGTCCTGGCGGCGCGCCTCCTCGAGCAGCATCGCCCGCACGCCGTCGCGCAGGCACTCGGTGCGGGACGGGCCGGCGTCGCGGCACTCCAGCGCCAGCCGCACGTGCTCGTCGATCAGCCGGTGCAGGTCGGCGCCGTGCCGCTGCACGTCGGTTACCTGTCCGAAGTGCGTCACGTAGATCGCGCCGGGCGACCGGGCCAGCAGCCGGTCGATCGACGCGTGCAGCGCCGGCGGGTCGAACTGCACCGGCGTCGTCGACGGGAAGATCCCCTGCCGCCCGTCGCGCTGGAGCTCGCGAAACGACAGCCCGAACGTGTCGCCGGCGAAGATGTGCCCCGATCGCTCGTCGACGATGCACGCGTGGTGGCGCGCATGGCCGGGCGTGTCCAGGAACTCGAAGCGGCGCCCGTTCAGCGAGACGGTCGCGCCGTCGGGCATCTCGACGACCCGCCCGGCGGGCACCGGAACGATGTCGCCGTACATGCGCCGCGCGGCCTCTGCGCCGTAGACCTCGACCGTGGCCGCGGTGAGCCGCGACGGGTCGATCATGTGCCGCGCGCCGCGCGGATGCACCGCGAGCCGCGCGTTCGGGAAGGCGGCCATCATCGTTCCGGCGCCGCCCGCGTGGTCGAGGTGAACGTGAGTGAGCATCACCCAGTCGACGTCCGCGGCGCCCAGGCCGCGCTCGGCCAGCGCCGCCGTCACGTGCGGCAGCGAGTCGTTGGAGCCGGTGTCGACGATCGCCGCCCGTCCTCCCTCGACGACGAGGTGAACCGCGTCGAGCATCGGGCGCACGAAGCCCGAGTCGACGGCGGCGATGCCGTGGCCGTAGTCAATCGAACAACGCATCGAAACCTCCCGGCGGCTCGAAGCGGCTCTCGCGCACGACGAGCCGCGTCGGTCCCGGCATCGCGCGCACACGCACGCTGTGGCGCTCGTCGCCGGGGTAGACCAGGGTGCGCACGCCGTCGGCCTCGAACGACTCGGGCTCGATCACCGGCGGCGGGCGCCGCCGTGCTTCGTCGAGCACCGCGGCCGCGCTGTCGTGCCGACCCACCTGCGCGAGGCTCATGATCTGCGCGGGCGCGAGCACGATCTCGCGGCGGCGGTAGCGCTCGATCGCCTCGCGCGGCGTGAGCCACACGCTGTCGGTCGCCTCGTGATCGTCGTGCCGCGCCTGCTGGCCGCCGGGCAGCGCGGCCACGAAGAAGCGCGCGTCGAAGCGCTTGTTCATCATCGCGGGCACCTTCGGCGTGATCCAGCGCGTGAACGGCACCAGCGCGTCGGTGGCGAGCTCCAGGCCGAGTTCGGCGAGCATCGCGCCGAACGCGAGCCCTTCGCGCGCACGACGCGCTGCGCGCTCGGCCAGGCCGGCGTCGGCGCCGCGCGCGAGCAGCACGCTGGCTTCCTCGAACGTCTCGCGGCACGCCGCCACGAAGAAGCCGGCTGCGACCCGCACTTCGAGTCCGGGCTCGCCGAGCCGCGCGTGCAGCGCCTCGACCGGCGCGCCGGCACGACCGATCAGCGCGTCGCCGCTGTCGTCGTCGTCGAGCTTGCCGCCCGGGAAGACGTAGGCGCCGCCCAGCACGTCGGAGCTGCCGTGCCGGCGCAGCATCAGCACCTCGGGGCCGCGAGCGCCGTCGCGCAGCAGCACGACGGTGGCCGCGGGACGCGGGGGCGTGAGGACGGGTCGGAAGAACGGTTCCATGGGCGACCCGCATTCTGCCTGATCACACGAGAAGACGATCGTGGGCTATCATTCGTCCTGGAACACCGACCATGCACGCGATGCCTTTCCACCGCCAGCGCCGATGCGCCGCCGCCCTGCCGGGCGCGGGGCGCGCGCGCGCGCGCATCGCGCCGCCGGGACGCCAGTTCGAGGCCGCCAGCCGCTCCGGCTCGCCGGCCTTCGAACTCTGAGCCCGGCGATCTTCCGCACGACCTTACCCGCCCCCACCTGATCGCCGGGCCCTCACCAGGGGGCCGCATTGCGCTGCGCGCCGCCGGTGCGCACACAGGAGTCGCCATGAACCGTACCGCTCTCGCCACCCGCGTGATGACCGAACTCGACCACGTGCGCATCGACCGCCTGCTCGCGCGCGCGCTGCGCGCGTCCGACGACGCGCTGCACGCGCTGCTCGACGACGCCGACATCGTACCGCCGCGGCAGGTCCCGGCCGACGTCGTCACGATGTACACGCAGCTGACCGTCGAGGACCCCGACGACGGGACCCGCCGCAAGCTCGCGGTCTGCTATCCGGAAGACGCCGACCCGGCTGCCGGGTTCGTATCGGTGCTCTCGCCGGTCGGCACGGCGCTGCTCGGCCGCCGCCGCGGCGATCTCGTCGAATGGGCCACACCGTCGGGCGCGACCCATCGTCTGCGCATCGTCGAACTGCTGTTCCAGCCCGAGGCCAGCGGCGACTTCACGCTGTGAGGCGCGGCGGCGCGCGCGCTTCGACCGGGTCGCCCGGGCGTCAGTCCGGCCCGGGCGCCAGCTCGACGATCAGCGGCTCGCGGCCGCACGACGCGATGAAGGCGAGCAGGTCCCGCGGCGCGATCCCGGTGCTCTCGGTGTTGACGAGCGGATGGAAGTTCAGCTGGTCCGCATCCATCAGGCCCGCGTCGATCACTGCCGTCACCAGCCCCGCGGTGTCCTCGAGCAATGCCAGCGGCGTGAGCGCCCCGGGCTCGATCGCGAGGGCCGCGCGCATCCGCTCGGCCGGCGCGAAGCTGAGCTGGCCGGAGGCGCCGATGCGCGTGTGCAGCTTCTTCAGGTCGACGACGCGGTCCTCGTGCGCGACGACCAGGAACAGCCGCCCCTTGCGGTCCTTCAACAGCAGGTTCTTCGTGAAACGGCCGGACATCCGGCCGCGGAGGGCCTTGCCCTCCTCGACCGTCCGGTGGGCCGGATAGGGCACGGTCGGCGCCTCGATCCCCAATTCGAGGAACCGGCGGCGCAGCCGTGCTCGTGCGTCGGACATCGATCGCTCCGCGCGAAACCGGGGGCATGGCGAATCACGCGCCCCGATCGCCCCGCCATTCGTAGGTCCGTCGCGTGCTCGGGTGAATGATCCAGGTCAAAGCCCGCGGACATCCGGGCGGGGACATTCGCCCCGGCGTCCGGTGGCACGAAACGTGCTTATCGGAAGATGGCCCCACCCGGATCCCGAGGAGGAGACACATGGCCCACATCGTCATCGTCGGCGCGAGCACCGGCGGCATGCCCGCCGCCTACGAGATCCGCAACACGCTCGGCTCCGGGCACCGGATCACGGTCGTCAATCCATCGGAGACCTTCAGCTTCGTGCCGTCGAACCCGTGGATCGCGGTGGGTTGGCGCACACGCAGCGACACCTGTTTTCCGATCGCGCCGTACCTGAAGAAGCGCGACATCGACTTCATCGCGCAGGCTGTCACCGAGATCCAGCCCGATGTGAACAAGGTCGTGCTGGCCGACGGCCAGCAGCTGTCCTACGACTACCTGGTGATCGCCACCGGCCCGAAGCTCGCGTTCGACGAGATCGAAGGCTTCGGCCCCGAGGGCCACACCGAGTCGATCTGCACGATCGACCACGCCGAGAAGGCGTACGGCACCTGGCAGCGATTCGTCGCCGACCCGGGCCCGATCGTGGTGGGCGCGACGCAGGGTGCCTCGTGCTTCGGCCCGGCCTACGAGTTCGCGTTCATCATGGACGCCGACCTGCGCAAGCGGCGCCTGCGCAGCAAGGTGCCGATGACCTTCGTCACCTCCGAACCCTACATCGGCCACCTCGGCCTGGGCGGGGTCGGCGACTCGAAGACGATGCTCGAGTCGGAGCTGCGCCAGCACCACGTCAAGTGGATCTGCAATGCCAAGGTGATGCGCGTCGAGCCCGGCAAGATGATCGTCGCCGAGCACAACGAGAAGGGCGAGGTCGTCAAGGAGCACGAGCTGCCGTTCAGGTACTCGATGATGATCCCGGCGTTCAAGGGGGTCGACGCGGTCATGAAGGTCGGCGACAAGCTGGTCAACCCGCGCGGCTTCGTGAAGGTCGACGAGTTCCAGCGCAACCCGGCGTGGAAGAACATCTACTCGGTGGGCGTGTGCATCGCGATCCCGCCGGTCGAGGCCACGCCAGTGCCGACCGGTACGCCCAAGACCGGCTACATGATCGAGTCGATGGTGACCGCGGTCGCGCACAACATCCGCGACGACATCGCCGGCAGGCAGGTCTCGGAGAAAGGCACCTGGAACGCGATCTGCCTGGCCGACATGGGCGACACCGGCGTCGCGTTCGTCGCGATCCCGCAGATCCCGCCGCGCAACGTGGCGTGGATGAAGAAGGGCAAGTGGGTGCACCTGGGCAAGGTCGCGTTCGAGAAGTACTTCCTGCGCAAGATGAAGAAGGGGTCGTCCGACCCGATCTACGAGAAGTACGTGCTCAAGGCGCTGGGCATCACCCGGCTGCAGGACGAGTCGAAGCCGAAGGCCGGCTGAACCCCCGCCCTTCGCGGCTGGAGGGCGGCGCCCGCCGGCCGCCGCCGGCACCGATCTGTCATGACGAAGCCGGTACACTGTCATGACACGTCATGTCCGACGGCGCTCCGGAGGCGCGCATGGCAGCCGACTCGAAGCCCAGCTGCGAGCAGATCATCGACATCATGGTCGATCCCTTCGTGGTGATCGACCGCGACTACCGCATCGTCGCGGCGAATCGCGCCTACCGCGAGCGTTACGGCGTGCAAGCCCACGACGTGGTCGGGCGGCTCTGCCACGAGGTCTCGCATCATTCTGAGGTGCCGTGCAGCCGCAACGGCGAGCACTGCCCGCTCGAGGAGGTGTTCGAGCGCAAGCAGGCCACGCAGGTGATGCACGTGCACTTCGACCGCGATGGCGGCGAAGAGTACGTGCAGCTGCACTCCAGCCCGCTGCTGGACGACGACGGCGAGGTGCGCTACATCGGCGAGACGATCTTCCGCGTGGCGAGCGCGCAAGGCGACGGCGCGGCGCGGCTCATCGGCCGCTCGCAGCCGCTGCTGCGCATGACCAGCCTGCTGCAGCGCGTGGCGCCCACCCAGACCACGGTGCTGCTGCTCGGCGAGAGCGGCGTGGGCAAGGAGCAGGTCGCCAAGTACCTGCACCACTATTCGAACCGCGCCCACGGGCCGTTCGTGGTGGTCGACTGCGCGGCGCTCGGCGCGAACCTGATCGAGAGCGAGCTCTTCGGCCACGAGAAGGGCTCGTTCACCGGCGCGTCGCAGCGCACCCGGGGCCTGTTCGAGGCGGCCGATGGCGGGACGCTGTTCATCGACGAGATCGGCGAGCTTCCGCTGCCGCTGCAGGCCAAGCTGCTGCGCGCGCTCGAGACCGGTACGATCCGGCGCGTCGGGGGTACCGGCTACGTGAAGGTCGACGCGCGCATCATCGCGGCCACCAACCGCGACATGCGGCAGATGGTCGCGGACGGCCTGTTCCGGCAGGACCTCTATTACCGGCTGTCGGCGTTCCCGATCACGGTGCCGCCGCTGCGCGAACGCAAGGACGACATCGCCCGGCTGGCCGAGCACTTCCTGTCCCGGATGGAGGACGCCGACCGGCACCTGCCGCTCAGCCCCGAGGTGATCGAGGTGCTGCTCGCGTACGACTACCCGGGCAACGTGCGCGAACTGCGCAACATCGTCGAGCGCGCCGCGATCCTGGCCTGCGACGACGCGCTGCGCCCGAGCCACGTCGTGCTCGACGAGCCGCGCCGGGCCAGCGCCCACGGCGCGGCACGCCACGGGCGCCCGCCGGCAACGCCGCGGCATCGCGCGGGCCCGGTCACCGACCAGGCGATCGCCCAGGCGCTGCACGACTGCGCCGGCCATCGCGGGCAGGCGGCGGCGCTGCTGGGCATCAGCGAGCGCACCCTGTACCGCCGGCTCGGGCGTCGGCAACGGGCGAGCGCCGGCTGATCCGCGCATGGCATTCGATGGAATAAACCTCGCGCGTCGCGCGTCCTGATCGCGTGGGACGCGGCCGCGTCCGGCGTCCTGCTCCCACAGGAGGAGGACGACGATGAAAAAGAGGGACTTCCTGGCCGGAGCCGGCGGATCGTTGGCCGCCGGCGCATTCGGTGCGCTCGCGCCGGGCCTCGCGCGGGCGGCGGCACCCTGGCAGCCGGAGGAGCTGGCGGAGGGCACGGTCGACTCGGCGACACTCGAGGCGCTGCCGGGCAAGGTACCGCTGATCAAGCGCAGCTACCGCCCGACCAACTACGAGACCCCGATCGACTACCTGCGCACGGCGATCACGCCGAACAACGCGTTCTTCGTGCGCTGGCACCTTTCGGGCATTCCCGAGGTCAAGCTGCGCGACTGGCGGCTGAAGGTCGGCGGAGAGGCGGCCGGCAAGGCGCTCGAGTTCGACATGACGGCGCTGCGGCGCGAGTTCGAGCAGGTCGAGCTGGTGGCGGTCTGCCAGTGCTCGGGCAACCGCCGCGGGATGTTCCAGCCGCACGTCGCGGGCGTCGAATGGGGTGTGGGCGCGATGGGCAACGCGCGCTGGACCGGCGTGAGGCTGCGCGACGTGCTCGACAAGGCGGGCGTGAAAGCCGGCGCGATCGAGGTCGCGTTCAACGGGGCCGACGGCGGCGTGTTTCCGGCCACGCCGGACTTCGTCAAGAGCATCCCGGTCGACAAGGCGCGCGACGAGCACACGATGATCGCCTTCGAGATGAACGGCAAGCCGCTGCCGGCCGCCAACGGCTTCCCGGCGCGGCTGATCGTTCCAGGCTGGACCGGCACCTACTGGATGAAGCAACTCACCGATCTCGACCTCCGCACCAAGCCCCAGGGCGGATTCTGGATGAACCCGGCCTATCGGGTGCCGGCGGGCCGCTTCCCGAACGCCGACGCCTTCGCGACCCAGGCGACGCCGGCCAGCACGCCGATCACCGACATCGTCGTGAATTCGCTGGTCACGTCGATCCGTGACGGCGAGCGGGTCCACCGCGGCCAGGCGGTGGAGGTCGCCGGCATCGCCTGGGACGGCGGCCGCGGCATCCGCGAGGTACAGGTGTCGATCGATGCCGGGCGCAGCTGGCAACCGGCGAAGCTGGGACGCGACTACGGCCCCTACTCGTTCCGCCAGTACAGCTACCGGTTCCGGCCCGAGAAGGAGGGCGTCCATCTCGTCATGGTCAAGGCGACCAACGCGCGCGGCGACACACAGACGATGAGCCTGGTGCACAACCCGGCGGGCTACCACCACAACGTGGTGGAGCGCATCCAGGTCGAAGTGGTCTGAGGAGGCTGCCATGATGCGAACCCTGATCGCGGCTGCCCTCGCCGCTTCCTGCGCCACCGGCTGGGCGGCCGAGGCGCAGTTCAAGCTGAAGGACGCGCCCGGCGTGCAGCAGGTCTACACGAACTGCATGTCATGCCACAGCGTGGACTACATCCAGCTCAACTCGCCGTTCCTCGACCACAAGGGTTGGGAGGCCGAGGTCACGAAGATGATCAAGGCCTACGGAGCTCCGGTGAAGACCGAGGACGTGCCGGCGATCGTCGACTACCTCGTGAGGAACTACGGCAAGCCGTAGCGGCAGGCGGCGGCCCGGGCGCCGCGCGAATGCGCGCGCCCGCGGTCAGCCGGCCGGCAGCGCGCGCACTTCGACCTGCCGCGCAAGACGCGTCGTGTCCTCCGGGAACGCGAGTCGCGTGCCCGGCGCCAGCAGCGCCGCGGTGCCGCCGGCGATCCCGTGGCGGAACGCGTCCTCGAGCGAAGCGCCCGACACGAGGCGCCAGAGCATCGCGGCGACGAAGCTGTCGCCGGCCCCGACCGTGCTGGCGATCTCGACCTGCAGCGCCGGGGCGCGCAGCACAGCGTCGCGGGTGGCGAGCAGCGCGCCGCGATGGCCGAGCGACAGCGCGACGACCTCGGCCTTGCCGGCGAGCACGAGGTGGCGGGCCGCGCGCACCCAGTCCGCCTCGGCCTCCAGCGCTTCGCCGGTGAACTCGCGCAGCTCGCGCAGGTTCGGCTTGACCAGGTAGACGCCCTGCTCGAGCGCCGCCGCAAGCGGCGCGCCGGACGTGTCCAGCACCATGCGGGCGCCGCGGTCGCGCGCCGCCCGTGCAAGGCGCGCGAAGAAGTCCTGCGGAACGCCGGCGGGCAGGCTGCCGCTTCCGACCACCCAGGCCGGCGCCTCGTCGAGCGACGCGACACCGTCGAGACAGGCCTGCCATTCGCCGGGTGCCAGCTGCGGGCCGGGCAGCACGAAGCGGTATTCGCGGCCGCTCGAGTGCTCGAGGACCGTGAAGCTCTCGCGCGTCTCGCCGGCGATGTCGATCGCGATGCTCGGCACCCCCTCCTGGTCGAGCAATTCGCGCAGCAGCCGCCCGAGATTCGGGCCGGCCGGATACAACGCGGTGCAGAGGGCGCCGAACCGCGTGAGCACGCGCGCGACGTTGATCCCGCCGCCGCCGGGGTCGCGCCGGACGTCGGTGCAGCGCAGCTTGTGCTCGGGCGTCACGACCGACGTCCCGGCAAAGACATCGATCGCCGGATTGGGCGTCACCGTCAGGATGGCGTTGCTCACGGCGCCACCACGGGTGCATCGGCGCACCGCGCCTGCGTGCGCTCAGGCCGGGAATCGGCACTCGTGCGCGGCCCGGCGCCGGCCATCGGCCGGCCGTCGTTTTTTACAGTCATTTATGAAGAATACATGTTAACCATATGTTTTGTAAGCAGTTACATCTTGGCGCACCATCGATGCCCGGTCGGCCGACCACGGCCCCCACGTGACGCCTGCAAGCGCCGCGCGGTGCGCCCCCGGCCCGCTGGCATACTTGCGGGCCAGGATCCACGGTACAGCGCAAGTGCCCCCGCCGCAGCCCTCGCCGGAACCCCGACTCGACGAGCCGGACCTCTCGGGCCATACCCCGATGATGGCGCAATACCTGCGCCTGAAGGCCGAGCACGCCGACCGGCTGATGTTCTACCGGATGGGCGATTTCTACGAGTTGTTCTACGGCGACGCCGAGCGCGCCGCGCGCCTGCTCGGCATCACGCTGACCCGGCGCGGCGTGTCGGCTGGCGAGCCGATCCCGATGGCGGGCGTGCCGGTACACTCGGTCGAGCAGTACCTGGCGCGGCTGATCCGCCTCGGCGAGTCGGTCGCGGTCTGCGAGCAGATCGGCGACCCGGCGACCTCCAAGGGCCCGGTCGAGCGCAAGGTGGTACGCATCGTCACGCCCGGCACGCTGACCGACTCGCAGCTGCTGCCCGATCGCGACGACCGGATCCTGCTGGCCGTGCAGCCCGCACCCGGGGCGGCTCGCGGCGACGGTGCGGCCGTGGGGCGCGCCACCACGGCGGGACATGGCGCCGACACGATGGAGCGCGTCGCCGGCATCCCGCCGGGCCGGCTGGGCCTGGCGTGGATGGTCGTGGCGAGCGGCGAGTGCTGGCTGGCCGAGCTGTCGCCCGACGCGCTGGCGCGCGAGCTCGACCGGTTGCGCCCGGCCGAGGTCGTGCTTCCCGAGGGTGCGATGCTGCCGCAGGCGCTCGCCGACGCGCTGGCCGGCGCGGCCATCGCGCGGGCCCCCGCGTGGCAGTTCGACGCCACCCGCTCGCGGCGGCGCCTCACCGGGCTGCTCGGCACCCGCGACCTGGCCGGCTTCGGCGCTCAGGACCTGGACGCCGCGGTCGCGGCGGCAGGTGCCCTCCTCGATTACGTCGAGCGCACGCAGGGACAGGCACCGTCGCACGTGCAGGCGCTGCGCGTCTTCTCCGGCGAGGAGTTCGTGATCCTGGATGCTGCCGCGCGGCGCAACCTCGAGATCGTCGAGAGCCTGCGCGGCGACGACGGCGCGTCGCTGCTGCGGCTGCTCGACCGCTGCGCGACCAGCGCGGGCGGCCGCCTGATGCGCCGATGGCTGCTCGAGCCGCTGCGCTCGCAAGGGGCCGCCTCGCGCCGCCATGCCTGCGTGCAGGCGTTGCTCGGCCCTGCCGCGGTGCCGAGCCCGGGCGGACGGTCGGCCGCGGCGCTCACGCCCGACGACGCCGCCCCGGGGACACCGCTCTGCGAACCGGTGCTGGCCGACCTGCGCGAGCTGCCCGACTTCGAGCGCATCGCCGCGCGCATCGCGCTGCGCTCGGCGCGCCCGCGCGAACTCGCCGCGTTGCGCGACGCCGAGCCGGCGCTGCGCCGCCTGGGCGAACGCCTCGCCGCGCTCGACGACGCGCTGTTCGGCGAGTTGCGCGATGCGCTGCAGGTGCCCGACGCGGCGCTCGCGCCGATCGCGGCCGCGCTGCTCGACGAGCCGGCCGCGCAGGCACGCGACGGCGGCGTGATCCGCGACGGCCACGACGCCGCGCTCGACGAGCTGCGCGCCATCGACCGCGACTGCGACAGCCTGCTGGCCACGATGGAGGCGCGCGAGCGCGAACGCACCGGCATCGCGAACCTGCGCGTGGGCTACAACGCGGTGCACGGTTTCTACATCGAGGTCACGCGCGGCCAGGCCGACCGCGTGCCCGACGATTACCGTCGCCGCCAGACGCTGAAGAACGCCGAGCGCTACATCACGCCCGAGCTGAAGGCCTTCGAGGACAAGGCGCTGTCGGCGCGCGAGCGCGCGCTGGCGCTCGAGCGCCAGCTCTACGACGCGCTGCTCGAGGCGCTGGCGCCGACGGTGGCCGCCTGGCAGCGCGCCGGGCGGGCCGCGGCGCAACTCGACGTGCTGGCGGCGTTCGCCGAGCGCGCGCGCACGCTGCGCTGGGTGCGCCCGCGCTTCGTCGCGGCGCCGGGCATCGAGATCCGCGCCGGCCGCCACCCGGTGGTCGAGGCCGGCGTCGAGCAGTACACGCCGAACGACTGCGTGATGCGCGAGAACCGCCGCCTGCTGCTGCTCACCGGCCCGAACATGGGCGGCAAGTCGACCTACATGCGCTCGGTGGCGCTGATCGCGCTGCTCGCGTGCTGCGGCAGCTTCGTGCCGGCCGACGCCTGCGAAATCGGGCCGCTCGACCGGATCTTCACGCGCGTCGGCGCCTCCGACGACCTGGCCGGCGGACGCTCGACCTTCATGGTCGAGATGACCGAGGCCGCGTCGATCCTGCACGCCGCCACCGAGCGCTCGCTGGTGCTGATGGACGAGATCGGCCGCGGCACGTCGACCTTCGACGGCCTCGCGCTCGCGCACGCGATCGCTGCGCGATTGCTCTCGCACAACCGTTCGCTGACGCTGTTCGCGACGCATTACTTCGAGCTCACCCAGCTCGCAGCCACGCACCCGCAGGCGGTGAACCTGCACCTGGCCGCGGCCGAGCACCGTGGCGGAATCGTGTTCCTGCACGAGGTGCGCGACGGGCCGGCCAGCCGCAGCTACGGCCTGCAGGTCGCGCGGCTGGCGGGGCTGCCGCCCCCGGTGATCCGCGCGGCCAGCCAGCTGCTGGGCGAACTCGAGGCACGTGCCCGGGCCCACGACGACCAGCTCGACCTGTTCGCGATGCCGCAAGGGCCTGCGTCCGACCTGGCCGGCCTGGTCGAGCAAGGGCCCGGCGCCGCCACGCCGGCGCCGACCCGGGGCGGCGAGCCCGATCGCGCGATGCAGGCGCTCGCGCGGCTGCGCGAGATCGATCCGGACGCCCTGAGTGCGCGCGAGGCGCTCGATCTGCTCTACGAATTGCGTGCGCAGGTCGACGAGGACACTGGCGCACCGGGCGTCGGCGACGCTGGATTGGGCGACGCGGGACTGGGCGACGCGGGCGGCGCCGGCCGCGGATGAACGGGCGCCGCCCCGATGCGACGCGGCGCATGTTGCTGCAGGCGACCGCGGCCTGCGCGGGCGGCGTCGTGGCGCTGCCGCGCCGCGCGCTGTCCGCGGGCACCGAGCGCGTCGCGTCCGGCCGGCGCTTCGCGTTCGCGCTGATCGGCGACGCACCCTACAGCGCGCTCGAGGCGCAGTGGCTCGGGCGGCTGTACGCCGACTTCGATCGCGACATCGACTTCGCGATCCACGTCGGCGACATCAAGGCGGGCTGGGAGCGCTGCGACGACGCGCTGCTCGCCGCGCGCCACGCGCTGCTCGACGCCTGTCCGGTGCCGCTGGTCTACGTTCCCGGCGACAACGAATGGACCGACTGCGCGCGCTCGCGCGCCGGGGGCTTCGCTCCGCTCGAGCGCCTCGACTGGCTGCGCCAGCGCTTCTTCGCGCAGCCGCGGCCGGTCGGGGCAGGTGCCCGGCGCGTCGCGCAGACGCTCGCCGGCTTCGAGCGCCAGGCCGACCACACTCCCGGCGGCCCACCGGAGAACCTGCGCTGGCGGCACGGCGGGATCGGCTTCGTGACGCTGAACCTGCCGGGCAGCAACAACGGGCTCGCAGCCGAGGGGCTCGGCGAGCCGGAACTGAGGGTTCGCGAGCACTTCAACGCCGAGTGGCTCCGCGAGGCCTACGCGATCGCCACCCGCGAGGCGCAGGCGGCGCTCGTCGTCGTCGTGCACGCGAATCCGCGCTTCGATCGCGACCGCGCCGGCCAATCCGCGCCAGGCGCGCCAGGGGCGCGGCGCGACGGCTACGCGGCGTTTCGCCGCCTGCTGCACGAATCGAGCGACGCGTTTGCCGGGCCCACGCTGTTCCTGCATGGCGACACGCACTGGCACACTGTGCAGACGATCTCGCCGAAGCTCACGCGGGTCGAGGCGCACGGATCGCCGTTCATCGACCAGTGGGTGCGCATCGACGTCGATGCCGATGCACGCGAGCCGTTCTCGATCGTCAGCCGGCGGATCGCCGCGGCGCAGCCGACGCCGCGGTAGCGCTGCCCGCGACGGCGGCCAGCGCCACGGCCAGCAATGCGGCGACGGCGTTGTGCAGCGTGGTCGTCAGCAGCGGTTGAGTGCCCAGTGCAGTGCCCGCGCCGAGCAGCCCCTGCGCCACCACCAGCAGGGCCAGCCACGCGGCCACCGCGGGACGCGCGACGCGCAACCGCAGCGCCAGCATCGCGGCCACCATCGCGAGCAACAGCCCGACGAGCCGATGCGCCACGTGCAGCCCCTGCGCCGCCGCGGCATCCAGCGAAACCGTCGCACGCGTCGGATCGATCGCGGCGGCATCGAAGCGCGCGCCGCTGGCGCACAGCGGCGTCGCGCAGGCATCGATTGCGTGCCGCGCGCCGATCATCGTGCCGCCCCAGGCGAGCAGGCCGAGCAGCGCGAGCCCCGCGACGGCAACGTTGCGCGAACCGGGCGGCACGCCGCGGCCGCCGCGAGCGGCCGCGATCCAGGCCAGCGCCACCGCCAGCAGCAGGCCGCCGACGAGGTTGCCGAGCGTGACCAGCGGCAGGTCGTGCGGCGTGTAGCGCCCCAGCCACGACAGGAACACCGTGTCGACGAGCGCGACCGCCGCGGCGATCCGCGCGCCGCCGCCCATCGACGACCAGCCGAACACGACGACCAGCAGCACCAGCACGCCGGCCAGCGTCGCGCTGACACGGTGCAGCGCCCGCGCGATGCGCACCGGCGGCGGCGCGTCGACCGACGGCACGTTGGCGATCGTCGCGACCGCCGCGTCGAGCGCATCGCGCCCGCGCGGACCGGCCTGCCCGGACGGCTCGACTGCAGTCGCCGTCGCCGCGCCGGACCCGTGCGCCGCGCGGTAGCAGTCGGGCCAGCCCTCGCAGCCGACGCCGTTGCCCCAGTGGCGGATGAACGCGCTCGACGCCGTGATGCAGACCGTGAGCAGGCAGGCGACGATCGCCAGCACGCGGATCATCGGGCGCGCCTCGCGGCGACGACGCTGTCGAGCACGACCCAGACGAACAGCACGCCGCCGACGATCGCCAGCAGCCCGCCGAAGCCCATCAGGCCCATGCCGAAGACCTCCTGCGTGCTGCGCAGCGTCTGCTCGGCGCCGGCCACCTTGCGCTGCACGCCATAGCCGCCCGACCACATCAGGCCGAGGATGTGCAGCAACTGCCCGCCGCCGTAGATCCAGGGCTGCCAGTTCGCGATCCGGCCGGTGGCCTCGCGATAGCCCAGGCGCGGCAGCAGCGCGTAGGCGAGCCCCATCAGCGCCAGCGTCACGCCGACGATCGAGCCATGATAGTGCGCGGGCACGCGCACGTCCGACCCCTCGATCAGGAAGCCGAGCACGCCGCCCGCCGAGAACAGCAGCAGCGACGCGATCAGCGACGCACGCAGCGGCCGCATCGCGGGCGTCGACGCGACGCGGCGCGCGAGCGCGACCGCCAGCGCCAGCACCATCGGCAGGATCGCGAGCCCGCCGCCGAAGCGCATCAGCCAGGTCATCATCTTGCGGTGCTCGACCGACGGCACGCTCCAGTTCAGGTAGATGAGCGGCGCGACGAACACCGAGACGAGACCGATCGCATAGACGAGCACGACGACGCGCGGGCTCAGCGGCAGCGGTGAACCCACGAGCGTCGCCAGCCAGGCCCACGCCACCAGCATCAGCAGCGTCCAGGTGAACTGGATCACGTGGCCCGGCCCCCAGAACAGCAGCTCGTAGTAGGTGCGCGCCTCGAGCTCGCGCGGCACGTCGGCCGCCGACCACGCCAGCGCCATCAGCGCGACGGCACTCGAGACCGCCGCCGCCTTCAGGCCGAAGCGCAGCGCGTCGGCGCCGTCGAGTTGCAGGCTCATCCGGGCCGGCGCAACGAACGAACGCAGCGTGAGCAGCAGGAACCCCACGCCGAACACGGCCAGCCCGTACAGGAACGTGTCGTTGTCGAGCACCGGCACGTAGTTCGACATCACCGGCGTCGCCGCCCCCGTGAACGGAGCCACCGCCATGAACAGCGTGCCGAGCCCGGTGACCCACAGTGCGAGCCAGCCGAGCCAGAGCGAGCGCGGCGACGTGTCGATCGTCCACAGCATGCCCGCCATCGACACGAACCAGACCAGCACCGAGAGATCGACGTGCACCACGAGCGCGACCCGGAAGAAGTCGCCCGCCGGGACCAGGTTGGCGAAGAACGGCGTGCGCGCGAGCACCAGCAGGATCGAGAACACGCCGGCGCCGATCAGCGCCGCCACCCCGAGCAGCAGCCATCCGGCGGCGATCGAACGCTGCTCGGTGGTGGGTACGGCGACATCGAAGCGATCGTCACGGGCGCTCGCCGGCGCGCTCGCGATCCGGCGGGGCAAGCCCGCGGTCGGTGCCCCGCTCATCGGATCACCACCCCGCCCTGGTCGGGGATGAAGTCGATCAGCACGACCTGCCCCGGCACGACGGTCAACCGCCGTTCGCCCTCGTGGTTGAAGCCCTTGACGCGGACGTCGTCGTTGAACTGCACGCGCAGCTGGTGATCACCGGCCGCGATGGGCAGGCGGCGATAGCCGCTGGCCGCGCCGTCGCGCCGCAGCCCGGCCGGCTGGAAGGTCTCGTCGTAGAGCACCTTGCCGTCGAGCTCGACGCGCACGTGCACCGGCGAGCGCTCGCGCGGGCAGTCCATCTGCGCGCGCAGCTGCGGCGGCAGCTTGGCGAGCTCTTCGGCCGTGCGCGCCCGGCAGTCGGTCGCGAACTCGCCCGGATGCCGGAACGACAGGCGCAGCAGCGCCTCGTCGGGCGCGAGGTGCTGGTACGCCGGCGCGGTCGAGAAGTAGCCGATGAACGCGGCGAACAGCAGGTAGAGGATTCCCTGTCCGCCGTACCGCAGCAGCGCGTTAGCCATGTCCGTGCTCTCCGAAAGTGCGCCGGCGCGCGTCGCCGGTCTTCGATGCCAACCCTGCCGCGGCGAGCCGCGACCCGAACTCCTCGATCCCTGCGTCGAGCGCGGCGCCGTCCTCGCGGCCGGCGGGGATCACCATGACCCGCGCACGATCGACGGCGCGGCGCAGGCGCGGCTCGCGACGGCCCGCGATCCGCTCGATGGTCCATCGTACCCCGAAGCGGTACTCGCAATCCCCCATCGCGCACGTGGCCACGACGACGCCGGCGGCGCCGGCGCGCAGCCGTATTCCACGAACGAAGGCGGCAGCATTCCGCGCAAGGCAACTCGAAGTCCAGCACTCCGTCGCGCACGGCCGGCCGCGCACCGTGCCGGCGAGAACACCAGCGTCGCGCCGGCGGCGCCGGTTGCCGGAACACGGCCTCGATCTCGTCGCGCAACACGCCCACCGCCAGGCCCGGCAGGTCGATGCCGCTCACCAGCCGCACGCCCGGCCGGAACGGCACCGCCGACGGGCACGAACCCGCGCAGATCCCGCACGACGCACATCGGTCGTCGTCGACGACGGCGATCTCGCCCTCGCCTCCGGGGTGCGGCGCCATCGCGATGGCGGCGAACGGACAGTCGGCGAAACAGATGCGGCATCCGTTGCAGTGCTGCGGGTCGACCCTCGCCGGGGCCGGTCGCGTGCGGCTGCCGAGCCAGGGCGCCACGCCGAGCAGCAGCGTGAGGCCGACGCTCGCGACCCAGACGGCGGCCGGGGAGGATGCGTAGATCGCCGGCAGCGGCGCGAGGTAGAACCAGTCGATCGGCAGCGACGCGGGCAGCCGCTGCAGGTCGGCGGGCCGCTCCGAGACCGCGGGCATCGCAAGGGACAGCGCGAGCATCGCGCCGAGGCTCCACAGCGCCACGGCGCGGCTGGCTCCGGTCTGCGGCTGGGTGAGCCGCTGAACATGGGCCCACATCACGAGCAGCAGCACCAGCGGCACGCCGATGTGAAGAAACACCACCAGCGAGAACAGCCGGTCGGAGACGGCTCCTGCGGCGACGAAGTTGCGCACCAGCGCGGGACCGAATCCGGGCAAGGCGCCGAACCATTCGGTGGTCGCCGTGGCGACGAACAGCGCCACGGTGTCCCAGACCATCCAGTAGCCGATCACGCCCGCCGCGACGGCCAGCCACAGCGTCGGCACGCCGCTCACCCACGAGTACCAGCGAAAGCCGCGAAACCGCCCGAGCATCAGCTCGCGCAGCAGGTGCAGGACGATCACGGCGACGAACGCGTCCGACGCGTAGCGGTGCAGGCTGCGCATCACGCCGCCCGCCCACCACTGGCCGTGCGTCAGCGCCTCGACCGACGCGTGCGCGCCGTCCACGCTGGTGTCGTAGAAGACGTACAGGTAGCCGCCGGTCAGCGCGATCAGCCAGAACAGGTAGAAGCCCAGGCCGCCCAACTGGCGCAGCGGATTGTCGGGCTCGCCGCAGACCCGGTCGAGCCCGTGCTCGAGCGCACGCCAGGCGCGCGCGGCGCGAGCGCCTCGCGGCGGCTCGACGGGCCTCTGGGACAGGAACACGGACATGCTCGACCGGCGCGATGGCAGGATGCCTGGAAAACACCCGGGCGCGCTCAGGCGCGCGTCGACCGCCGCAGCTCCCGCATCACCACCCAGGCGATGGCGCCCAGCGTCGTCAGGCCGGCGAAGATCTCGAAGAACAGCGAGTAGTTGACCCGGTAGCCACCCGTCTGCGGATCGTACACGGTGCAGTACAGGATGACTTTTTCCCACAGGTTCTCGAGGGACGCGTGCTGCGAGGCCTGCCCCGACAGCAGTTCCTTCAGCGGCTGGACCAGCATCGGCAGGTCGAAGTTCTCGCCGTAGACCTGGCGATAGATCACGCCGTCGGCGTCGACGATCGTCACCTGGGTGACGTGGTCGAATCCCTTGGGCGTCGCCTCGTAGATGAAGCCGAGATTGGCGGTCAGCGCTTCGACCTGCGTCGGGTCCGGGCTGAGGAAGTCCCAGCCGCGCTGGTCGATCCTGTTCTGGCGCTTGAATGCCGCCATCGCCGCGGGACTGTCGAAGGGCTGGTTGAAGCCGATCGACACGACCGCGAACTTCTCGTCGCCGAGCGCCCTGCGCGCCTCGCGCACCGCCTCGGCCAGGAACTGCGTGGCCACGGGGCACGCCTGGAAGCAGCCGGTGTAGACCAGGCTGATCAGCAACGGCCGGCCGCGGTAGTCGCTGAACCGGACGTCCTTGCCGGTACTGTCGCGCATGCGCACGTCGACGAGCGGGCGACCGATCGCCGCCTGGCTGGTTGTGATCACCTTGCGATAGTCGGGCACCCGGCTCGCCCCGTCCGCCGACGCGCCGTTCGCCCATGCCGGCGCGGCCGCGCCGACGCAGGCCGCCATGGCGCCGCTCGCCAGCGCGCGCCGCAGCACGGGGACGATCGACTGCAGGTGCGCGGCCAGCGACACCAGCGCCTCAGCCACCGAGCGAGGCCCTCATCCACCCGTCGGCGATGGTTCCGAGGAGCAGCAGCGAGAGCTGGATCAGCGAAGCGTGGAAGCTCGCCAGCGCATTGGCGCGATTCGGCGCGCGCGCCAGCGTCAGCGCACGCCGGATCAGCAGCGCGCCGCCCGATGCGGCGCAGACGAAGTACAGCCAGCCGGGACCGAGCAGCGCCAGCGCCAGCGACAGCCCGACCATGACGACGGCGTGCCCCAGGATGGCCCACGCTGCATACCGATCGCCCTTGACGACCGGCAACATCGGGACGCCCGCCTCCGCGTATTCGTCGCGAAAGACGATCGACAGGCTCCAGAAGTGCGGCGGCGTCCAGAGGAACAGGACCAGCGCGAGCACCAGCGCTTCGGGGGACAACTGAGGCGAGACCGCTGCGGCGCCGGCCAGCACCGCGAAGCTGCCGGCCAGGCCCCCGATGACGATGTTCCACGCGGTGCGCCGCTTCAGCCAGACCGTGTAGACGATCGCGTAGAAGAATGCGCCCAGGAAGGTATACAACGCCGCGCTGGCGTTGGTGGCCAGCCACGCTGCGGCCACCGCGATGCCGGTGAGCGCCACGATCAGCGCCAGCCATCCGCCGTGGTGGCGCATGCGTCCGCTGACGAACGGGCGCCGGCGCGTGCGCGGCATCCGGGCATCGAGATCGACTTCGTAGAACTGGTTGAACGCGCCGGCCGCCGACGAGGACAGCAGCACCGCGAGAGTGAGGACCACGGCCTGCCAGGTCTCGATCGCGGCGCCCGGCGACACCATCAGGCCGGCCACCGCGGTCAGCGCGATGGCTACCCCGATGCGAAGCTTGAACAGGTTGAGCAACGCCTTCATGGCCTGCCTCCATCGCCGGGCCGCGCGGGGCGGCCCGGCCATGTTCGTCCGTCGCTCACGTACGCGCTCCGGGGATCAGCTCAGGCCCCAGACGGTCGACAGGTACTTCCAGTTGACGAAGTAGTACAGCACGAAGGCGGCCAGGAACACCAGCGCGAACACGAAGGTGCCCGGCACGCCGAAGCCGCCGCCGTGGCCGCCGTGGCCGGTGAGCGCCGCCTGCACCGGCAGGCGCAGCGGGCTGACCGTCGTCGTGTAGGCGCCGGCATCGAGCCGCTTGCCGAACAGGATCGTGCCGACCGTGATCAGGATGTACATCGCCCCGCCCACGATCGCGACCACCCCGGCGACGCCGAAGATGGCGATCATCAGCAGCGCGGTGCCCGGGTACTCGTAGGGCAGCGCGGCGCCGGCGAACGTGATGTCCCAGTGCCGACGCGGCACGCCGAGCGTTCCGGCGCCCATCATCGCCAGCGTGAACACGCCCATGCCGAGCCCGAAGATGTACGGCTGCAGCTTCGCCCATCCCGGCAGGATCAGCTCGCGGTTGAACAGCGTCGGCAACAGGAAGTAGGTCAGCGACATGAATGCCAGCGTCGTGCCGATCACGACCGTGGCATGGAAGTGCCCCGGCACGTAGATCGTGTTGTGGATGATCATGTTCAGCTGCTCGGTGCCCATCATGACGCCCGAGATACCGCCGAGGAAGCCGAAGCCGATGAGCGAGATGAACATCCCCGAGAATACCGGGTTGCCCCACGGCGCCTTGCGCAGCCACTCGAACAGGCCCTTGGTGTAGCCCTTCTCGCGTTGCGCCGCCTCGATCGCGCCCGGCACCGTCAGGCCGTGCAGCATCGACGCCAGCACCGCGAGGTACATCGCGTAGCTGGTATTGAAGATCTTCCACTCGGTGCCCACGGCCGGGTCGGCCAGGATGTGGTGCGCCGACGCGAGCTGCAGGAACAGGATGTACAGCAGGAACGCCGTCCGGCTCACGCGTTCCGACATCGGCTTGGCGCCGAAGACGATCGCCGCGATCGCATACCAGACCGCGATGTGCGCCGAGACGTTGATCTGCTGCGACGAGTGACCGAAGGCCCACCAGATCACCCGGTACATGGCCGGATCGATGTGCTTGATGTAGCCGACCGACCACAGGAACGTCGGGATCAGGATGATCGCGCCCGAGGCGATCGTGAAGATCGCGATGATGCACGCGGTCAGCGCGCCGAACGTGACCAGCGGGATGGAGCCCTCGTAGGTCTTCTCGGCCTTGGCCACGACGAGCGTGCCCAGGAAGATGAAGCAGCCGATCAGCGCGCCCACCGCGAACAGGATCAGGCCGAGATAGAACGCCGGGTGGCCGGGCAGCGGCACGTACGAGGTCATCATGACCGTCGCGTTGCCGGTGAAGATGGCCGCGTTGAAGGTCAGTGTGCCGATCACCATCAGCGCGAACGCCAGCCATGCGAGCCTGGGCGTGGCAAGCCGGCATCGCAACAGCGTCGACGAGCAGAAGTAGAGGATCGCGATCTCGAAGAAGATGATCCAGACGACCAGCATGTCGAGGCCGTGCGCCGTCAGATACAGGTAGAAGCTCTCGGCGTCGACGAGGTGGATCGCCTGCCAGCGCGTGAGCGTGATCAGCAGCGCCAGGACGCCGCCGATCAGCAGCGAGACGACGGCCGCGACTGCGTTGAGCTTGATCAGCGACTCGGCCGACTTGTGGAACTGCAGCCCCGTGCGGGGGCAGATTCGGTACTGCGCTTCAGCGGTTGCCATGTTCCTCCCCCGATTACTTGACGTACAGCCGCGAGACCATCTTGTGATGGCCGATGCCGCAGAACTCGTTGCAGACGATCGCGTACTGTCCCGACCGGTTCGGCTGGATCGTCACGACGTGCTGGTAGCCAGGCAGCACCTGGATGTTGATGTTCTCGGGCTGCAGCGAGAAACCGTGCTGGTAGTCCATCGCGCTCAGGTTCAGGCGGTAGGTCTTGCCCTTCTCGAGTTCGAGGATCGGCCACCAGTCCCACAGGCGGGCGATCAGGTAGACGTCGCTGCCGGCCGGCGGCGCGACCACGGGGACCTTGTTCTCGCCTTCGGTGCGCACCGTGTACTTGTCGACCATCTCCTGCGTGGCCTTCGCGAACAGTTCGGGCTTGACCTTGTACGTTTCAGGGGAGAGGTTCTGCTTACCGTACACGTGCCAGTACGGCATCATGAAGAACATGATCATGCACCAGACGAAGGCGATCACGATCCAGAGGATCTCGACCCTGTCGACCGGCTGCTTCCACCAGATCCGATGCTGCGGGGGCAGTATCGCGCTCATCGTTGTTCTCCTCGCGAACGCTTACTTGGCCAGCGGCGTGACGGGCACGGTGGCGATCTCCATCACGCCCCACAGGATGTAGAACACCGTCGGGACCGTGATGCCCAGGAACAGCAGCAGGAAGGGGTTGTCGAGAATCTGCTGCATGACGGGTACGCGTTCTTCCTTCTGTCCAGCCTGCGATTGAGCTTGGTCAGCCATTGCAGCTCCCCTTCCCTGTGGAAAAAATTGGTAACGCCGGCCATCATGGTTGTCAGCAGCCCGCAGCCGCATTGACCCGCATCAAACCTTGCTGAGTTGCGGCGATGCAACAGGGAAATTGGAGACAGGCCGTTTCCTCGTAGTTGCAAGGGTCTGGCGTTCCGGCTAGGTTCCCCGTGATTTGCGCGTCCCGCGGCTTGCGCCGCTCCACAGGCACGCAGCGCGGGATTCGCGAGCGCGGCGTGACGGAGAAGTTCCTTGCTCAAGAGACTCCAGGCCCTGCTGCAGTGGTTCTTCCTGCGCATGGAAGCCGTCGGCAACCGCGTGTTCGGCGACCGGCTCAATCCGATGTACTACCTCGGGGCGACCAGTTACTGGATGTTCTGGATCGTGGTCGCCAGCGGCCTGTACGTGTACGCGTTCTACGAAACCGGCATCGACAAGACGTACGCGTCGATGGAGTCGATCACCCACGGACAGTGGTTCGCGGGCGGCATCATGCGCAGCGTGCACCGCTATGCCTCCGACGCGATGGTGCTCACGATGCTGCTGCACATGGTGCGGCACTTCGCCTTCGACCGGTACCGGGGCTTCCGCGCGTTCTCGTGGGTCACCGGCGTGATCGTGCTGTGGCTCGTCTACGCGTCCGGGGTCAACGGCTTCATGCTGCCCTGGGACAAGCTCGCGCAGTTCGTCGTCATCGGCACGACCGAGTGGCTCGACGCGCTGCCGGTGTTCCGCGGCATCCTGACGCGCAACTTCATCACGCCCGAGGCGATCACCGACCGCCTGTTTTCGCTGCTGTCGTTCCTGCACATCGGCATCCCGCTGGTCGTGATGCTGGCGTTGTGGATCCACACGCAGCGCGTGCCGCGGGCCTCGCAGATGCCGCCGCGCCGCCTTGCCTACGGGCTGGTCGGCATGCTGCTCGTGCTCGCGCTGGTCAAGCCGGTGGTGAGCCAGGCGCCGGCCGATTTCGGCACCGTGCCCACGCGACTGGACTTCGACTGGTTCTACCTGACGGTCTTCCCGCTGATCTATTCCTGGGACCCGCTGAAGCTGTGGATCGCCTGCGCCGGGGCCACGCTGCTGATGCTGGCGATGCCATGGCTGCCGCCGGCGCGCACGGGGCGGGGCAAGGCCTATCACCTGGTTGCGCACCCGGGCCGCCAGGGTGCGCCGGTGCGCGCGGGTGAAACACTGCTCGACGCCGGGCTGCGCGCCGGCATCGCGCTGCCGTACGAGTGCCGCTCCGGCGGTTGCGGGGTGTGCAAGGCGACGATGATCGGCGGCGAAGTCGAGATGTCGGGCTACCAGCCCAGTGCGCTGTCCGAGGACGAGCGCCGCGCCGGCCGCATCCTGCTGTGTTGCGCGCGCGCGCTCTCCGACGTCGAGTTCGAGTACGAGGAAGATGCCGCCGCGCGCGGCACGCAGGTGGCCACCTACGAGGCACGCGTCGAGCGGCTCGACAGGCTGGCGCACGACGTGATGCTGGTCGCACTGCGCCTGCCCGAGGGCACGAGAATCGCGTTCGAGGCCGGGCAGTACCTGAACGTCGTGCTCGAGGACGGCGCGCGCCGCAGCTACTCGTTCACGACGCCCTCCGGCGCCACCGACCTCGTCGAGCTGCACGTGCGCCTGATGCCGGGAGGTCGCTTCACGACCCGGGTTTTCGAGTCGCTGAAGGTCGGCGACCCGATCACGTTCGAAGGGCCGGTCGGCTCGTTCGTGCTGCACGAACCCAGCGACAAGCCGCTGATCTTCGTCGCCGGCGCGACCGGCTTCGCACCGGTCAAGAGCCTGCTCGAACAGGCTTTCCGGATGGGCATCGAGCGGCCGCTCCATCTGTACTGGGGCGTGCGCCGATTGCGCGACCTGTACCTGACCGACCTGCCGCGGCAGTGGGAGCGCGAGCACCCGAACTTCCACTTCGTGCCGGTGCTCTCCGAGCCGACGCCCGAGGACGGCTGGAGCGGCCGCACCGGACTCGTCCACGAGGCGATCCTCGCCGACTTCCCCGACTGTCGGGATTCTCGGTCTATGCCTGCGGCTCGGTGCGCATGGTCGAGGCGGCGCGGCCATTCGTCTCAAGGCCTGCCGAGGACGCCTGCCACTCCGATGCGTTCACGCCGGCAGCGGGCGCGGCGCCCGCGCAGCCGCGCGGCCGTAGTCCGCGCCCTTCTCCGGAAATCGGCCGATGCCCGCCACCGGCCCGTCGACGCGCCCTCCGATCGAGGCCCCCTCGAACCCGACGCGGCGCCGCGCCTGCGGGCCGCTGGGGAGCGTCGGCGTCGCACGCTTCATGCGCGACTACTGGCAGCGCCGGCCGCTGCTGGTGCGACAGGCACTTCCCGCGCTGCAGGCGCCGCTCGACCCCGACGCACTGGTCGCGCTCGCCGCCCGCGACGAGGTCGAATCACGGCTGGTGAGCGCCTTCGGCGGGCGCTGGCGACTTCGTCACGGCCCTTTCGCAGGCGCCGTGCCGAGCCTGCGCCGGCGGCGCTGGACGCTGCTGGTGCAGGGCGTCGACCTGCACGACGAGCGCGCGCACGCGCTGCTCGAGCGCTTTCGCTTCGTGCCCGATGCGCGGCTCGACGACCTGATGATCAGCCTCGCTTCCGACGCAGGCGGCGTCGGCCCGCACGTCGATTCGTACGACGTATTCCTCGTTCAGGCGTGGGGGCGACGACGCTGGCGAATCGGCTGGCCCGCGTCGCGCGAGCTCGTGCCCGGCCTGCCGCTGAAGGTGCTGGCCCGATTCGAGCCGCAGCACGAATTCGTGCTCGAACCCGGCGACATGCTGTACCTGCCGCCCGGATGGGCCCACGACGGCGTCGCCGAGGGCGGCCTGCATGACCTGCTCGATCGGTTTTCGCGCGCCCTCGCGCCACGAGTTCCTGTCGGCGTTTCTCGCCGACGCGGCCGAATCACCGACCGGCCCCGATCCGCGCTTCGGCGACGCCGGGCGGCGCCCCGTTTCCCGGCCGGCACGGGTGCCCGAAGACCTGCGCGCGCAGCTCGCGCGCTGGGCGCGCGGCTGGCGCCCCGGCTCCGCGATGCTCGACGACTTCATCGGCCGCTTCCTCACCGAACCGAAGCCGCAGGTGTGGTTCGAGCGCGCGCCCCCGATGAGCGCAGCACGGTTCGCCGCGCGGGCCGCGCGGGTCGGGCTCAGGCTCGACCGGCGCACCCGGATCGCCTATCGACGCCAGCAGGTGTTCGTCAACGGCGAGCGCTTCGAAGCCGGGGCCGCTGCCTGGGTGCGGGCGCTGGCGGACTGTCGGCGCCTGGACCCGGCGAGTGCCGCGCGTGCACTCGCCGAACCCCGCTGCGCCGCGTTGTTGCTCGAATGGCACGAAGCGGGCTGGCTGCACTTGTCGGAATCCTGAGGTCTTGCCACAAGTTTGCTAGAATTCGCGGCTCGACCGGTCCGGAAACGAGGGTTAATACCTACGGGTTTGACCCGAAGCCGACCCGCAACGTCGCGCCAGCCGCGGCAACGGGTCGCCGGCCGGCGAAGTTCGACCCCTCCACGATTTCCTCCCAGGACCAGACCCCATCATGAAGAAGTCGCTCCTCCTCGCCTCGCTGATCGTCGTCACCCTGGCCGCCTGCGGCAAGAAGGAAGAAGCGCCGGCGCCTGCCCCCGCTCCGGCCACCACCGCCCCGGCCCCGGCCCCTGCCGAGGCTGCCAAGGAAGCCGCTGGCGCCGCCGTCGACGCTGCCAAGGAGTCCGCCGCGAAGGCTGGTGAAGCCGTGAAGGAAGGCGCCACCGCGGCGGCCGACGCCACCAAGGAGATGGCCAAGGACGCGGTCCAGGCCACCAAGGACGCCGCCGGCGCGACCGTCGACGCCGCCAAGGAAGCCGCCGACAAGGCTGCCGCGGCCGCCAAGGAAGCCGCCGACAAGGCTGCCGAAGCCGCCAAGAAGTAATCCGGGCGAGTCATCCGCCCGCACGGAGGCGGCCCGGCGCAAGCCGGCCGCCGGACATCGGCGCTTTCGCCCGGTGTCGCCGAAACCGGCCCTCGCGGCCGGTTTCTTCTTTTCAGACCGCGATCCAGTCGATGCCGCGCTCCTGGTCGGCGATGCGGACCATGGCGTCGGCATCGGACCGCAGCACCGACGCCAGCGCCTCGCGCGCCAGTTCGGGGCGATTGTTGTGCCGGCTCAGGTGCGCCGCCACCACGGTGTGCAGTCGCGAGCGGTCGATCGTCGCCAGGATGCGCGCCGCCTCGCGATTGTCCAGGTGCCCCCAGGGTCCGGCGATGCGGCGCTTGAGCGCCTGCGGATAGCGGGGATTGCCGGCGAGCAGTTGCTCGTCGTGGTTGCACTCGAGCACCAGTGCATCGAGCCGCGACAGCGCGCGCACGACGTGCGGCGTACCTTGCCCGAGGTCGGTGAGCACGCCCAGGCGGCGGCTGCCGTCGTCGATCACGTACTGGACGGGCTCGCGCGCATCGTGCGGTACCGGCACCGGCTCGATCCGCAGGCTCGCGCAGTCGAAGGCTGCATGCGAGTCGAACACGCGCAGCAGCGGCTCGATGTCGTCCAGCGTCGCCAGCATCGCCGCCGCCGCGCGCAAGGTGCCGTGCGTCAGGTGCACCGGGACGCCATGCGCGCGCGCGAGCCGGAACACGCCGCCGATGTGGTCGGCGTGCTCGTGGGTGACGAGGATGGCATCGAGCCGGTCGGGCTCGCAGCCGGCCGCGCGCAGCCGACGCTCGGCCTCGCGTCGCCCGAAACCGCAGTCGACCAGCACCCGCGTCGTGCGGGCGCCGTCGCTGCTCTCGATCAACAGCGCGTTGCCTTCGCTGCCGCTGCCCAGACTCGCGAAGCGCACCGCGCCGTCACTTCAGCTGCTCGTAGAGCAGCGCGAGGATGCGCCCCACCGTGCGCTGGTCGACGTCGCCGACCGGCTTGCCGTCGGGGCCGAGCACGTTCACGCGGCTGAGCTCGCCACTGCCCTCGACCCGGATGCGGAACTGCTGGCTGGCGTCGGCGCGCGCCTTCGACGAGCCGAACAGCCGCGCGAAGAAGCCCGGCTTCTCGGCGACACGGCCGCCCTCGACCTCCGGATCGATGTAGCGCACGAAGTACAGCCCCTGCGTGCGGTCGCGATCCTCGACGGTGAACCCGCCCCGGTCGAGCGCGAGCCCGACGCGACGCCAGGCACGATCGAAGCCCTCGAGGACCTCCAGCGTCTGCGTGGCGCCGCTGCCGGCCAGCCGCGCGCGCGCTACCGGGCTGGCAGCCGCCGTCGTCGTCGCCGCCGCTTCGGTCGGGTTGAACTTGAGCATCAGCCGGCGCAGGAACTCGGCTTCGAGCTCGGGATCGCTCGGTCGCGGCTGCCAGGCAGTGTTCTCGCGAGCCGTGTTGGTGTAGACCTCGACCATGCCGCGATGGCTGATGAAGATTTCGGTCTTGCCGCCGACCGGCTCGAGCCGCGTGCGGAACTTGTCGCGCTCGCCGGTGGAATACAGGTTCTGGAACACCCGCCCGATCGTCTCGCGGATGAAGTCCTGCGGAAGCTTCGCGCGGTTCTCGGCCCAGTCGGTCTCCATGATCCCGGTGGCCGGCGATTCGGTCTTCACGACGAAACCGGACTCCTGCCAGAAGTCGCGCAGCACCGGCCAGACCTTCTCGGGGGGCTGGTCGACCACCAGCCAGCGCTGCGAGCCGTCGCGCTCGATGTGCGCGCCCGCCACCTTGGGCAGCACCGGGCTGGAAGCACCGGACGTCGAGCGCTCGGCCGCGCGGCCGCTCTCGAAGGCCGAGGCCGTGCGGGCGCTGCGATCGGGCACCGTGTAGCGGCCGTCGGCGGCCGGTCTGGTGAGATCGGGGGGCACGTCGAGCGATGGCCCCTTGGTGGCCGACTTGTACTCGATCTTGCTCGCCTCGTCGATGCGCTCACCGAGCGCGCAGGCACCCAGCGCCGCAGCGAACAGCGCGATGGCGGACAGGCGCAGCGCGCGGGCGAGCACGGTCGGGCGGAATATCGTCGTCAATTGAGCACTCCAGAACGCTTCAGCGCCGCGCGCACGAAATCGTGCCGATCGGGCGAGAGCGGCGTCAACGGCAGCCGGATGCCGGGTCGAATCCGGCCCATCTCGGCCAGCGCCCACTTGACCGGGATCGGATTGGCTTCGACGTACAGGTCGGTGTGCAGCGGAAGGATCCGGCGGTTGATCGCCAGCGCCTGCGCCCAGTCGCCGGCCAGTGCCCGCGCGCACATCTGCGCCATCGGGCCGGGTGCGAGGTTGGCAGTGACCGAAATCACGCCCTGGGCGCCCATCGCCATCAGCGCCAGCGCCGTATCGTCGTTGCCGCTGTACACCGCGAAGCCTGCCGGCACCTGCGCGAGCAGCACCGAGCCGCGCCCGACGTCGCCGCAGGCGTCCTTCATGCCGACGATGCCCGGCACCTGCGCCAGACGCAGCACGGTGGCGTTGGACAGGTCGGCGACCGTGCGCGAAGGCACGTTGTAGAGCACGACCGGCAGGTCGACCGCTTCGGCCACCGCCCGGAAGTGCCGGTACATCCCTTCCTGCGTCGGCTTGTTGTAGTACGGGACCACCTGCAGCGTCGAGTGCGCGCCGGCCTTGCGCGCGAATTCGGTCAGCTCGATCGCTTCGCGCGTGGAGTTGCCGCCGGTGCCGGCGATGATCGGCAGGCGCCCGGCGGCGTGTTCGACTGCCACGCGGATCAGCGTCGCGTGCTCTTCGACGTCGACGGTCGGCGACTCGCCGGTCGTGCCGACCGCGACGATCGCGGCCGTACCTTCCTCGATGTGCCAGTCGATGAGCCGGCGGTAGCTCTCGAGATCGAGGCTGCCGTCTTCGTGCATCGGACTGACGATCGCGACAATGCTGCCCTGGATCATGGCGGGTCGATCGCAAAAATCCGCATTCTATCCGAGCGGGCGCAGCGCCTCCGGTCCGGCGGCGCGAACCGCGCAGACGCGCTGCACGACTGCCGGGCGCGGCCGCTCGAGCAGCCCGTGCTCGTAGGCCAGCACCAGCAGCCCGGCGCTGCGGCAGCGCTCCAGCAGCTCGCCAGGCGCGAGCAGGAACGCCGGATTCGACGGCTTGCCGTAGCGCTCGTTGCCCCGCGCGAAGGTTTCGTAGACCAGCAACCCGCCGGGTGCCACCAGCGCGGCCAGCAGCGCGAATCGCGGGCGAAAGAGGTAGTTCGTCACGACGACCGCGTCGAAGCGCTCGCGCCCGAATGGCCACTCCCCCCCCTCGAGGTCGGCCGCGCGCGTCGCGACGCCCTCGCCGATCCCCGCCAGCGCCCCGGCGTCGCGGTCGATGGCCGTGGCGCGCAGCCCCAGGCGCCGCGCCTCGCGCGCGTGGCGTCCCGATCCCGCTGCGAAGTCGAGCACCGTGGCGCCCTCCCGCAGGGTCTCGAGCCAGCGCCGGACCCAGGGCGACGGCGGCAAGGGCGTGAAGGCGGACGGGGTCGCAGTCAAGGTGGACATATTCCTCGGTTCGGCGCTGACGATCCGCTACATTACGCCCGATCCCCTCCGGAGATCGACGATCGAACCCGTTGCCGCCTCGCCGAGTTTCCGGCTCTCGTCACGCGACGTGGCCGCCTGCGTCGTCGCGCTCGCAGCGGCCGCGGGCCTGCTGGCGGTGGCCTGGGCGGCGCCATCGCCGTCGGCATGGCGCGCCGCGATCGCGGCGTCGGCGTTCGTGGCGATCGCCGCGCTCGGCTGGGGCTGCGTCGCGATGCGCCGCGAACTGCGCGCAGGCCGACGCTCGAGCGAGTTGCTGCGCGACCTCGGCGAGCACCAGCAGGCGGCCGAGCAGCTCGCCGCGCTGGGGTCCTGGGTGCACGACCTGCGCCGCAACACGCTGCACTGGAGCGACGGCGCGTTTCGCCTGTTCGGCATCGACCGGTCGGACGGAGTGCCGCCGCCGGCCGAGTTCCTCGCCCACATCCACCCGAACGACCAGGAGCGCTGGCAGGAAGCGCATCGGCGCGCGCTGCGCAGCGGCCGCGAGGCGCGCGTCGAGTTCCGCTGGATGCGTCCGAACCGCGACGTCGTCTGGGTCCGCAGCGTCGGGCGGCCCGAGCGCGACGAGCACGGCCAGACCGTGCGGATGGCGGGCATCGTGCAGGACATCACCGGCATGCGCGCGATGCAGCAGCAGCTTGCGGCGAGCGAGGCGAAGTTCCGCGACCTGACGCACCTGAGCTCCGACTGGGTCTGGGAGACCGACGCGCAGCACCGCGTCTCCTTCCTGTCCGATTCGATGGACGCGGTGCTCGGCCCGTGGCGGCGCGCGCTCATCGGCAGGCGCCGCTGGGAGATGGCCGAGGCCGACTTCCTGCGCCCCGATTGGGACAGCCATCGCGCCACCTGCGAGGCGCACAAGCCGTTCGAGAACTTCGAGTTCGGCCAGATCGATCCGCAGGGCAACGTCTACCACCTGTCGCTGAGCGGCCACCCGGTGTTCGACGAAGCCGGCCAGTTCGCCGGTTATCGCGGCACCGGCCGCAACATCACCCGCGAGAAGCAGCAACGGATGCTGCTCGAGATCGAAGGCGACGTGGCCGGCATCATGCGCGAGCAGACCGAGCCGGCGCGCGTGATCACCGCGATCATCATCACGCTGTGCGGCAAGCTCGGCTGGCTCGGCGGCGTTCACCTGGTGCGCGCCGATCGCGGGCTGGCCGCGCGCGAGCGCTGGGGCTACCCAGCGTTCACGAAAATGGTGTCCGACCTGCCGGCCGACGTCGCGCTCGAGGAAGCCAGCGTCGAGGGCCTGTGCTGGCGCGAGGGGCGGCACGCCTGGATCACCGACCTGTCGGCGCATCCGGCGTTCATCGGCCGCTATCGCACCCGCGCGCTGGGCGCGAAGGCGGCGTTCCTCGCGCCGATCCGCGACGAGCAGGGGCGCACCCTGAGCCTGCTGCTGTTCCTCGGGCCGGTCGCGTTCCAGGGCGACGTGTTCCTCGGCCAGGCCGCCGAGACGTTGTCGCGCACGCTGTCGCTGTACCTGCAGCGCAAGGCCGCCGAACGTCGACTGCTGCACGCGTCGATGCACGACGCGCTGACCGGCCTGCCCAACCGCGCCTTCCTGCTGCAGCAACTCGAGACGCGCTTGCATTCCAACGAGCGCGCCGCGCTGCTCTACGTCGACC
Source organism: Burkholderiaceae bacterium (assembly GCA_046347945.1). Lineage (GTDB taxonomy): Bacteria > Pseudomonadota > Gammaproteobacteria > Burkholderiales > Burkholderiaceae_E > Zeimonas. Next base: position 85,203 of record JAXMFB010000011.1, on the reverse strand, counting down.
TCGACCGCTACAAGCTGATCAACGACACGCTGGGCCACGCCGCCGGCGACAAGGCGCTGATCGAAGTCGCGCGGCGCCTGCGCGCCGCGGTGGGCACCGACGACGTGGTCGGGCGGATGGGCGGCGACGAGTTCGTCGCGTTGCTCGTGCAGCCCGGCACGCGCGAGGACATCGAGCAGGTCGCCCGGCGCGCGCTCGCGGCGATCGAGAAGCCGCTGGTGCTCGCCGGCCGCGCCTACTTCCTGTCGGCGAGCATCGGCGTGGCGCTCGCACCGGACGACGCACAGGACGCCGAGGCGCTGATCCGCTGCGCCGACAGCGCGATGTACCAGGTGAAGTCCGAAGGCCGCAACGACGTGCGCTTCTTCGCCGGCGGCGTCTCCGACGAGCGCGCCGAGCAGTTGCAGCTGGCCGCCGAGCTGCCGATGGCGATCCGGCGCGACGAGGTCGACCTGTACTACCAGCCGGTGATGAACATCGACGAGCGCGTCGTGATCGGCTACGAGGGGCTGCTGCGCTGGCGCCACCCGACCCGCGGCCTGCTGCTGCCCGACCGCTTCCTGCCCGCCGCCGAACAGAGCAACCTGATCCGCGAGATCGGCCTGTGGGCGATCCGCCGCGCGCTGGACGATCGCGTGCGGCTGGGCATCGAAGCGTATCCCGACGTCGCGGTGTCGGTGAACGTGTCGGCGCGCCAGCTCTCGGAGGAAGGTTTCCTGGCGACGCTCGCCGAGCTGCTCGACGAGCGCGACTTCCCGCCGCGCCTGCTGCGGCTCGAGCTCACCGAGAGCGCGTTCATCGAGAACCCCGAGCGCACCATCGCGCTGATCGGCGAGTTGCGCAGGCTCGGCGTGCGCGTCTTCATCGACAATTTCGGCACCGGCTACGCGTCGTTGTCGTACCTGAAGAACCTGCCGGTCGACGGCATCAAGATCGACCACACGTTCGTGAAGGACCTGCCCGCCGATCGCGGCAACGCCGCCATCGTCCAGGCGATCACGACGATGGCCGCCAAGCTGGGCCTGCAGGCGATGGCCGAGGGCGTCGAGACCGCGGCCGAGCTGCGCGGGCTGCGCTCGCTCGACTGCCACCAGGTGCAGGGGTCGCTCATCGCCGAGCCGCTGCCTTTCGCGCAGCTGCGCGAGTTCATGGAAGCGCTGCCGACGCTGCGGCAGATGCACCTGGTGCGCGACTCGCGCCTCGGCGCGGCCTGAGGCCAGAGACCCGAGACCCGAGACCCGAGACCCGAAGCCTCAGTCGAACGCGAGCCCCATCGCCTCGCGAACCTCGCGCATCGTCTCCTGCGCGATCTTGCGCGCCTGGTCGCAGCCGTCGGCGATGATGTTGCGCAGCAGGCTCGGGTCGTCGAGGTAGGGCTGCGCCCGCTCGTGAAAGCCCTGCTGCTCGGCCAGGATCGCGTCGATCACCGGCTGCTTGCATTCGAGGCAGCCGATGCCGGCGCTGCGGCAGCCGGTCTGCACCCACTCGCGGGTCGCCTCGTCGGAATAGACGAGGTGCAGCTGCCAGACCGGGCAGCGCTCGGGCTCGCCCGGGTCGGTGCGGCGCACGCGCGCCGGGTCGGTGGGCATCGTGCGGATCTTCTTGCGCACCGACTCCGGGTCTTCGCGCATCGCGATCGAGTTGCCGTAGCTCTTGGACATCTTCTGGCCGTCGATGCCCGGCATCCGCGACGCCTCGGTGAGCAGCGCCTGCGGCTCGGCCAGGATGATCCGCCGGCTGCCCTCGAGGTAGCCGAACAGCCGCTCGCGATCGCCCATGCTGAGGTTCTGCGCGAGCTCGAGCAGCTCGCGGCCCTGCTGAAGCGCGGTGTCGTCGCCCTGCTCCTGGTAGCGCGTGCGCAGCTGCTGGTAGAGCTTCGCGCGCTTGCTGCCGAGCTTCTTCACCGCCTCACGCGCCTTGTCCTCGAAGCCCGGTTCGCGGCCGAACAGGTGGTTGAAGCGGCGCGCGATCTCGCGCGTGAACTCCACGTGCGGCACCTGGTCTTCGCCCACCGGCACCCAGGCCGCGCGGTACATCAGGATGTCGGCCGCCTGCAGCAGCGGGTAGCCGAGGAACCCGTAGGTGGAGAGGTCGCGGTCGGACAGCTTCTCCTGCTGGTCCTTGTAGGTGGGCACGCGCTCGAGCCAGCCCAGCGGCGTGACCATCGACAGCAGCAGGTGAAGCTCGGCGTGCTCGGGCACGCGCGACTGGATGAACAGCACCGACTGCTGCGGATCGATGCCCGCCGCGAGCCAGTCGATCACCATCTCCCAGACGTTGTTGCCGATCACGTCGGGCGAGTCGTAGTGCGTGGTGAGCGCGTGCCAGTCGGCGACGAAGAACAGGCACGGATGCTCGGACTGCAACCGCACCCAGTTCTTCAGCGCGCCGTGGAAGTGGCCCAGGTGCAGCGCCCCGGTCGGGCGCATGCCGGATACGACACGTTCGGTGAACATTTCAGTCGGACAACGAAAAGAGCGCCGCGATCACGCCGACCCCGATGTCGACCAGTGGCGCGACGACGAAACCCAGCACGCCGGTGGCCAGCAAGCCGAGCAGGATGAGGAGCCCGTAGGGCTCCAGGCGCGAAAAGCGGGCCGCGAGGCGAGCCGGCAGCAGGCTGTTGACGATGCGCCCGCCGTCGAGCGGCGGCACCGGCACCAGGTTGAGCGCGGCCAGCGCGAGGTTCACGAAGATGCCGGCAATCGCCATCCGCGGGAAGAATTCGCCGTCGCTGCCGAAGAGCGTCATCAGCTTGAGCAGGAGCCCCCAGCCGAGCGCCATCAGCAGGTTCGCCAGCGGCCCGGCGGCGGCGACCATGCCCATGTCGCGTCGCGGCGAGCGCAGGTTCGAGGGCACGATCGGCACCGGCTTGGCCCAGCCGAACAGCATGCCGCCACCCAGCGTCTTGCTCGCGAGCAGGATGATCGCCGGCACCAGCAGGGTGCCGATCGGATCGATGTGGCGAAGCGGATTCAGCGAGACGCGGCCCTGCAGCTGCGCAGTGCGGTCGCCCAGGCGAGCGGCGACGAAACCGTGCGCCGCCTCGTGCAGCGTGATCGCGAAAATCACCGGGATCGCATAGACCGCGATCAGCTGCGGAAGGCTCAATTCCATGGCAGCGATTGTAGCAGCCGCCTAGAAGCGCACCCTGAGCGCCGAAGTCTCCGCCCCCCGTGCGACCATGCCCTCGATGCTGCCGCAGCCCACGCGCACCACCAGCGGCTCGTCGCCGGTGAGGTCGACGACCGTGGTGGGTACGAAGCCCTGCCCTCCCGCGTCGAGGACGAGATCGATGCGACGCGCCAGCCGCTCGACGATCGCGTCGGCGTCGGTGAGCGGGTCGTCCTCGTCGGGAAGGATCAGGCTCGAGCACAGCACCGGCTCGCCATGGGCCTCGAGCAGGCCCTGCGCGACCGGCGCATCGGGCACGCGCAGGCCGATCGTGCGCCGCGACGGGTGCCACAGGCGGCGCGGCACCTCCTTCGTCGCGTTCAGCACGAACGTGTAGGGGCCCGGCGCCCACTCCTTCAGGAACCGGTATTGCCGGTTGTCGACCATCGCGTAGCTGGAGAGCTCGGAGAGGTCGCGGCACATCAGCGTGAGCAGGTGACGCTCGCCGAGCCCGCGGATCGCGCGCAGCCGGTCGACCGCGGCCTTGTCGCCCAGGCGGCACGCGAGCACGTAGCAGGCGTCGGTGGGCATCGCCACCAGGCCGCCCGCGCCCAGCGCCTCGGCGGCCTGCCGCAGCAGCCGCGCCTGCGGATGGGTCGGGTGCAGCGTGAAACGCTGGGTCATGCGCGCGCCGTCGAAGTGACTCCGGCGCCGGCCCGCGCCGGCGCCAGCGCGCCGCGCGAAATCGCCTGCGCCGTCTCGGGCCAGTCGAGCCACACCGGCACCAGCGTGTCCGGCAGGGCCGGCAGGCTGCCCAGTTCGACGCGACTCTCGTCGGGGCCGTGGAAATCCGAGCCGCGCGAGGCGCGCAGCCCGAACTCGTGCGCCACCTGCGCGAAGCGCCGGTACTGGTCGCGCGTGTGCGAGCCGCTGACGACTTCGATGCCCTCGCCGCCTGCGTCGCGGAAGCCGGCGATCAGCGACCACAGCGCCGTCTCGCCGAGTCGGTAGCGGCCCGGGTGGGCCAGCACCGCGACGCCGCCGGCGCCGCGGATCCAGCCCACTGCGTCGCCGAGGCTCGCCCAGCGGTGCGGCACGAAGCCCGGCTTGCCCTCGGACAAGTAGCGCTGGAACACCTCGTGGACGTCGCGGCAAACGCCCTGCTCGACGATGAAGCGCGCGAAGTGCGTACGCCCCACCATCGCCGGATTGCCGACGAACCCCAGCGCGCCGGCATACGCTTCCGCGATGCCGGCGCGGGCAAGGTCATCGCCCATCTCCCTCGCGCGCGCGTCGCGGCCGCTGCGCGTGCGGGCGAGCCCGTCGCGCAGCGCCTGGCATCCGGGATCGATGCGCAGGCCGACCACGTGGATCGTCTCGCCGCCCCAGGTGACCGAAATCTCCACGCCGGGCACGAACGCAAGGCCGAGGCCGGCGGCGGCCGCGGCGGCTTCGGCCAGCCCGTCGACTTCGTCGTGGTCGGTCAGCGCGAACAGCTCCACGCCGTGCTCGTGCGCCCTGTGCACGACCTCGGCGGGCGCGAGCGAGCCGTCCGACACCCGCGAGTGGGCGTGCAGGTCGGCGTTCAGCCGCAGCGGTGCAGCGGGCGCGTTCGCGGGTGCGTTCGCGGGTGCGTTCGTCGGGGCTTTCATCGGTGCCTTGGTCGGTGCGCTCACGGGCGAGGCGCTCCGGCGAGGTGCTCCACGATCAGGCGCGCGACCTCGTCGGGGCGGTCGTGGTGCAGCATGTGTCCGGCGCCCTCGACCGTCACTTCGCGCAGCCAGCGGATCGCCTGCAGCCGGCGCCGGTACTCGGGGGTGTGGACGAAGGCCATCCGCTCGCCCGTCTGCGCCGCGAATACCCACAGCACCTGCGCGGTGATCGCACGCCAGCACGCAACGACCTCGGGCACCCGGTACAGCAGCGGCGAGGACACCCGGTGCGCCGGATCGGCGAGCAGCTCGAAGCGGCCGGCCGCGTTGCGGCGCGACCAGTGCTGCGCGAGAAACGCCGCGAAGTCGGGGCGCAGCCGCGGATTGCCCTTCATCAGGCGCGCCGCGACGTCGGCGCGCGACGCGTAGTCGCGCAGCGCGACGCCGGCGCGCAGTTCGTCGAGCCACTTCGCGTAGCGGCTTGGCGCCTGCGCAGGCCGCGTCGCGGGAAGCCCGACACCCTCGAGGTTGACCAGCCGCCGCACCCGCTGCGGTCGCACGCCGGCGTAGAGCGCCGCCACGTTGCCGCCCATGCTGTGGGCGATCAGGTCGACGGGCCCGGCCGGCGCCAGCGCGTGCAGGAGCGCGTCGAGATCGGCAAGGTAGTCGGGAAACCAGTACGCATCCGCGCCGCTGCGGTCGGTCAGGCCGAAGCCGCGCCAGTCGGGCGCGAAGATGCGCCAGTCATCGGGCAGCAGGTCGACGACGAACTGGAACGACGCGGACACGTCCATCCAGCCGTGAAGGAGGAACACGGTGGGCACGGCGGGGGCCGCGGGCGCCGGCGAGGCCAGCGGCTCCCAGCTGCGCACGTGGTGGCGCAGGCCCCGGACGTCGACGAACAGGGAACGACTCTCGCGCCGCGGCCGGTAGGGCTCGCCGTCCGCGCTGTCCGCCGACGGCGATCCGGCCGACCCGGCGCCAGGACTGGACGGCAGCGCAACGGAAGTGGGCACAATACGGACTCCTGCCGACATTATAGAAACCCGGGGAGGCGACCCATGAGGATTGCGGCACGCGACGACTACGACGAGCTGCACGGCGGGTTCCGGTGGCTGGTTCCCGAGCGCTTCAACATCGCGCAGGCCTGCTGCACCCGCTGGGCCGGCAACGCGCGGCGCACCGCGATCGTCGTCGACCACGGCGACGGCCGTGTCGAGCGCGTCGGCTATCGCCGGATCCACGAGGACGCCGAACGCCTCGCCAACGCGCTGGCGGCGCTCGGCGTGCGGCGCGGCGACCGCGTCGCGGTCGTGCTGCCGCAGCGCCCCGAGGTGGCCGTCGCCCACATGGCCATCTACCGGCTCGGCGCAGTGGCGATGCCGCTGTCGATCCTCTTCGGTCCCGACGCGCTGCGCTACCGGCTCGACGACAGCGAGACGGTGGTCGCCATCGTGGACACGGAGCACGTCGAGAACCTTCGCGCCGCGCGCGGCGATTCGCTGCGCCACGTGGTGGTGGTGCCCGCGGCGGGCGAGCGCCCCTCGCTGCAGGCCGACGAGCACGACTACGGCGAGTTGCTCGCGCGCGCGCGCGAGCGCTTCGCCGCGGTCGACACGCTGGCCGACGATCCCGCCGTGTTGATCTACACCAGCGGCACCACCGGGCCGCCCAAGGGCGCGCTGATCCCGCACCGCGCGCTGATCGGCAACCTGAGCGGATTCGTGGCCTCGCAGAACTGGTTCCCGCGCCAGCGCGACGTGTTCTGGTCGCCGGCCGACTGGGCCTGGACCGGAGGACTGATGGACGCGCTGCTGCCGACGCTGTACTTCGGGTACCCGATCGTCGCGCAGCGCGGCCGCTTCTCGCCCGAACGCGCGTTCGAGCTGCTCGAGCGCCACCGCGTCACCAACACCTTCCTGTTCCCCACGGCGCTGAAGATGATGATGAAGCACGCGCCCGAGCCGCGTGCGCGCCACCGCCTCGCGCTGCGCGCGATCATGAGCGCCGGTGAAGCGGTCGGGGAGACGCTGTTCGACTGGTGCCGCGACGCGCTCGGCGTCACCGTCAACGAGATGTTCGGGCAGACCGAGGTCAACTACGTGGTCGGCAATTCGGCGCAGCGCTGGCCGGCGCGTCCCGGATCGATCGGCCGTGCCTACCCGGGCCACCGGGTCGCGATCGTCGACGACGACGGTCGCGAGCTGCCGCCGGGACAACTCGGCGAGGTTGCGGTCAACCGCCTCGACCGGCACGGCCACCCGGACCCGGTGTTCTTCCGCGGCTACTGGCGCAACGACGCGGCGACCCGCGCGAAGTTCAGCGGCGACTGGTGCCGCACCGGCGACCTCGCCACCGCCGACCCCGACGGCTACCTCTGGTACGGCGGGCGCGCCGACGACATGTTCAAGGCCGCCGGCTACCGGATCGGCCCGAGCGAGATCGAGAACTGCCTGGTGCGGCACCCCGCCGTGGCCAACGCCGCGGTCGTGCCCAGGCCCGACGCCGAGCGCGGCAACGTGGTCAAGGCCTTCGTCGTGCTGGCGCCGGGCCACGCCGCGTCGCCGGCGCTGGTCGAGCAGCTGCAGCAGCACGTGCGCGGCAAGCTCGCGCCGTACGAGTACCCGAAGGAGATCGAGTTCATCGCCGAGCTGCCGATGACCACGACCGGCAAGGTGCAGCGGCGCGTGCTGCGCGAGCGCGAACAGGCCGGGGGCTGAACGGCCGGTGGATTCGGTCTCGCAGATCGCCCTCGGCGCCGCGGTCGGCGTCGCCGTCATGGGGCGGCGCACCGCGGTCTGGAAGTCGGCGCTGTGGGGCGGCGTGTGCGGCACGCTGCCCGATCTCGATGCGTTCATCGACCACGGCGACGCGGTGCTGAACATGACCCGGCATCGCGCCGAGAGCCACGCGCTCGTCTGGCTGACGCTCGCCTCGCCGGCGGTCGCCTGGGCGGTCGCCCGGGCCGCCGGCGAGCCGGGCCTCGTCCGGCGATGGTGGCTCGCGGTCTGGGCAGTGCTGGTCACGCATCCGCTGCTCGACGCGATGACGGTCTACGGCACGCAGCTCGCGCTTCCGTTCTCCGATCACCCATACGGCGTCGCCAGCCTGTTCATCGTCGACCCGCTCTACACGCTGCCGCTGCTGGCCGGGATCGGCGCGGCGCTGCGCGGCGGCCCCGCGGCGCGGCGCTGGAACGCGATCGGCCTCGCGTTGTCGACCGCCTATGTCGGCTGGAGCGTCTTCGCGCAGCAGCAGGTGAGCGCGGTCGCGCGCGAGACGCTGGCGATGCGCGACGGCGCGGTCGCGCGCGATGCGCGCATCCTCGTCACGCCCACCGCGTTCAACACGCTGCTGTGGCGCGTGGTGGTGATGCACGACGATCGCTACGAGGAAGGCTTCCGCTCGCTGCTCGACCGCACGCCGACGATGCGCTTCGATGCATTCCCCGACGGCCGCGCGCTGTACGAGACCGTGCGCACGATCCCCGCCGTCGAGCGGATGGCGCGCTTCACGCACGGGTTCTTCCGCGTCGCCGAGGCCGACGGCCGCATCGTGCTGACCGACCTGCGGATGGGCCAGGAACCGTGGTACGCGTTCTCGTTCGTCGTGGCCGCGCGCGGCAACCCGGGCCTGCACCCGGTCGTTCCGGTCAACGTCGGCGGTCGTCGCGGCATCGACGTCGCCGCGAGCCTGCGCTGGCTGCGCCTGCGCGCGCTGGGCACCGAGCTGGCGCCGCCGCGCTGAACCCGTGCCGCGCGGGCCGATCGCTTAAACTGCAGCCTTCGGCGCCGCGCACCGCGACGCGCTGCCCCTTCCCCGACACAGGAACTGCTCTCCATGGCGATTTACCGTCTCGGCGATCGCGAGCCCCGCATCGACCCGACCGCCTGGGTCGCCGAGTCGGCCGAGCTGATCGGACTGGTCGAGCTCGCCGCCGAATCGAGCATCTGGTTCAACTGCACGCTGCGTGGCGACAACGAACCGATCCGCGTCGGCGCGCGCAGCAACGTGCAGGAGAACTGCGTGCTGCACACCGACCCCGGCTTTGCGCTGACGATCGGCGAGCGCGTCACGGTCGGCCACCAGGCGATGCTGCACGGCTGCACGATCGGCGACGGTTCGCTCATCGGGATCCAGGCGATCGTGCTCAACGGCGCGCGCATCGGCCGCGACTGCCTGGTCGGCGCCGGCGCGCTGGTGGCCGAGGGCAAGGACATTCCCGAGCGCAGCCTCGTGATGGGCACGCCGGGCCGCGTCGTGCGCGAGCTCACCGACGCCGAGGTCGCCAACCTGCACGCCGGCAGCGATCGCTACGTGCAGCGCGCGCGCCACTTCGCCGAAGCGCTGGTGCGCTGGCAGCGACCCTGAGCCGACGGCGACCGATGCGCGACGGTGTCACCCGTTTCCTGCTGCGCGGCGCGTCGGTGCGCGGCGAGATCGTCACCCTCGACCGCGCCTGGCGCGAGGTCGTCGCGCGCCACGCGCTGCCCGAGCCGGTGCGCGACCGGCTCGGTGAGCTGTCGGCGGCGGCCGCGCTGCTGGGCGCGACGCTGAAGTTCGAGGGCTCGCTGGTGCTGCAGATCCACGGCGACGGCCCGGTGGCGCTGTTCGTCGTCGAGTACCGCTCCGATGGCGGCTACCGTGCCACCGCGAAGCTGCGCGAAGGCGCGGTCATCGCCGAGGACGCGCCGCTGCCGGCACTGGTCGACGCGCAGGGGCGCGGGCGCTTCGTCGTCACGCTCGACCCGCGCGAAACCGCCCCCGACAAGCCCGCATGGCAGGGTATCGTGCCCTTCGAGAGCGAGACGGTGGCGGGCGTGCTCGAGCGCTACATGCAGCGCTCCGAGCAGGTCCCGACGCGGCTGTGGCTGGCCGCCGACGGCGAGCGCGCGGTCGGGCTGCTGCTGCAGCGGCTGCCCGACGAGGGAGGCCAACCCGAGTCCGACACCGACGGCTGGAACCGCATGCAGAAGCTGGCCGACACCGTCGTGCGCGAGGAACTCCTCACGCTGCCGCCCGACGAGTTGCTCCGGCGGCTGTTCTGGCAGGAGTCGCTGCACGCCTTCGACGAGCGCGCGTGCCGTTTCGCGTGCCGGTGCACGCGCGACAAGGTGGGCGACATGCTGCGGATGCTGGGCAGCGACGAAGTCGAGGCGATCCTGGCCGAGCGCGGCGAGATCGAGGTGCGCTGCGAATACTGCAACCAGGCCTACCGTTTCGACGTGGTCGACAGCGTCGCGCTGTTCCACCCCGTGGCGCCGGCGGCCGAGGGCGCGCCGACCCGGCACTGAGAGAGAGGGAGAGAGAGGGAGAGAGAGAAAGGGGGCGCGCTCAGCGGCGCGGGATCGTGGCGACGGCCGCGGTGCGGATCTGGTCTTCGGCGACCGGCCGGCGCGCGCTCGCCTCGTTGATCTGGACGAAGATCTCGCCCGGCTTGACCATGCCGAGCTCGTAGCGCGCGCGCTCCTCGAGCGCCTGCTTGCCGGCGCGCAGGTCGTCGACCTCGGCCTGCAGCGCACCGTTGCGCGCCGCCAGCCGCGCGTTCACGTCTTCCTGGGCGTGCAGCTGCCGGTCGAGCTCCCAGACGCGCAGCCAGCCGCCCTTGCCGAGCCAGAGCGGATACTGGATCAGCAGCAGCAGCGAGGCGAGAACGATGCCCAGCGTTCGCATCCGGGTTGACCTCGGGGTGTCGGGCGCGTCGCGTGCGCCGTCAGCGCAGATTGTAGAACGCCGAGCGGCCGGGATACCCGGCGATCTCGCCGAGGTCCTCCTCGATGCGCAACAGCTGGTTGTATTTCGCCATCCGGTCGGTGCGGCTCATCGAGCCGGTCTTGATCTGCAGCGCGTTGGTGGCCACTGCAATGTCGGCGATCGTCGTGTCCTCGGTCTCGCCCGAGCGATGCGAGATCACGGCGGTGTAGTTGTAGCGCTTGGCCAGCTCGATCGCCGCGAAGGTCTCGGTGAGCGTGCCGATCTGGTTGATCTTGACGAGGATCGAGTTGGCGATCCCCTCGTCGATACCGCGCTGCAGCAGCTTCGTGTTGGTGACGAACAGGTCGTCGCCGACCAGTTGCACGCGGTCGCCGAGCACGTCGGTGAGCAGCTTCCAGCCCTCCCAGTCGTACTCGGCCATGCCGTCCTCGATCGAGACGATCGGGTAGCGGTCGCACCAGGTGGAGAGCAGGTTGGCGAGATCGTTGGCGCTCAGCACCATCCCCTCGCCCTCGAGGTGGTAGCGGCCGTCGCGGTAGAACTCGGAGCTGGCGCAATCGAGCCCGAGCGCGATCTGCCGCCCCGGCTCGTAGCCGGCACGCTCGATCGCCTCGAGGATCAGGCGGATCGCCGCCTCGTGGTTCTCGACGCTGGGCGCAAAGCCGCCCTCGTCGCCGACCGCGGTCGACATGCCGCGGTCGTGGATCAGCTTCTTCAGCGCGTGGAACACCTCGGCGCCATAGCGCAGCGCCTCGCGCAGGCTGGAGGCCCCCACCGGCAGGATCATGAACTCCTGCAGGTCGAGGTTGTTGTTCGCGTGCGCGCCGCCGTTGATCACGTTCATCATCGGCACCGGCAGCGACATCGCTCCCGAACCGCCGAAGTAGCGGTACAGCGGCAGGCCGGATTCCTCGGCGGCGGCCTTGGCGACGGCCATCGACACTGCAAGCATCGCGTTGGCGCCGAGCCGCGCCTTGTTCTCGGTGCCGTCGAGCTCGATCAGCGTGCGGTCGATGTAGGCCTGCTCGGCCGCATCGAGCCCCATGATGGACTCGGAGATCTCGGTGTTGATGTTCTCGACGGCCTTGAGCACGCCCTTGCCCAGCCAGCGCTTCGGATCGCCGTCGCGCAGCTCGATCGCCTCACGCGAGCCGGTGGAGGCGCCCGAGGGCACCGCCGCGCGGCCCATCACGCCGGACTCGAGCAGGACGTCGCACTCGACGGTGGGGTTGCCGCGCGAATCGATGATCTCGCGGCCGATGATGTCGACGATCGCGCTCATGCCCGGTCCACTCCCTGCACGACCACCATGTTGAAGAACTCGGTCGCACCGGCGCGCTTCGCGCGTGCCTCGCGGTATCTGGCCGAGTCGTAGAACGCGCGCGCCGCCGCCATGTCGGGGAACTCGACCATGACCATCCGGGTCGGCTGCCAGTTGCCCTCGAACACTTCGTGCGGGCCGCCGCGCACCAGGAAGCGCCCGCCGGCGGCCTCGATCGCGTCGGGCGACAGCGCCATGTACTGCTTGTACTGCTCTGGATCGGTCACCTTGATGTCGGCGATCACGTAGGCGGGCATGCGATGTCTTCCTGTCGGGGGTTATTCGCGGATCGATTGTTCGGCGAAGCCGTCGCGCTTGACGATCTCGTCGAGTGCCTTGAGCGTGGCCAGCAGTTCGGCCATCCGGGCGAGCGGCCACGCGTTGGGGCCGTCCGACAGCGCCCTGGCCGGATCGGGGTGCGTCTCCATGAACAGGCCCGAGACGCCCGCCGCGATCGCCGCGCGAGCCAGCACCGGAACGAACTCGCGCTGGCCACCCGACGACGTGCCCTGCCCGCCCGGCAGCTGCACCGAGTGCGTCGCGTCGAACACCACCGGGCAGCCGGTCTCGCGCATGATCGCCAGCGAGCGCATGTCCGAGACCAGGTTGTTGTAGCCGAACGAGACGCCGCGCTCGCAGACGAGGATGTTGTCGCCGTCGCCGCCCGCCTCGATCGAGGCTGCGCGCGCCTTGTCGACGACGTTCTTCATGTCGTGCGGCGCGAGGAACTGGCCCTTCTTGATGTTGACCGGCTTGCCGGCCGACGCGACCGCGCGGATGAAGTCGGTCTGGCGCACCAGGAAGGCCGGCGTCTGCAGCACGTCGACCACCGCAGCGACCAGACCGATCTGGCCGATCTCGTGGACGTCGGTGAGCACCGGCACGCCGATCTGGCGGCGCACTTCGGCGAGGATCTTCAGGCCCTCGTCGAGCCCCGGGCCACGAAACGACGCCCCCGAGCTGCGGTTGGCCTTGTCGTACGACGACTTGTAGATGAACGGGATGCCCAGCGACGCGGTGAGCTCCTTGAGCTGACCGGCGGTCTCGAGCGCCAGCTCGCGCGACTCGATCGCGCAGGGCCCCGCGATCAGGAAGAAGGGTCGATCGAGTCCGGCCTCGAATCCACACAGACGCATGCGCGCCGCCTCAGGCCAGCCTGACCACGCCCGGCTCGGCGCGCGCCTGCCGTTGCGCCGCACGCGCCAGCGCCGCCTCGACGTAGGAGCGGAACAGCGGGTGGCCGGCGCGAGGGGTGGAAGTGAACTCGGGGTGGAACTGCACGCCGACGAACCACGGATGCGACATCGGCCCGCTGCGCGGCAGCTCGACGATCTCGGTCAGGCCCTCCGAAGGCGTGCGCGCGGCGACCACCAGCCCCGCCTGTTCGAACTTCGCCACGTAGTGGTTGTTGACCTCGTAGCGATGGCGGTGCCGCTCGTTGACCGATTCGCCGTAGATCGACGCGGCCAGCGTGCCGGGCTCGACCGGGCAGCGCTGCGCGCCCAGTCGCATCGTGCCGCCGAGCTCGGACTGCGCGTCGCGCTTCTCGACACGCCCTTCGCGGTCGAGCCACTCGGTGATCAGGCCCACGACCGGGTGCGGCGTCTGCACGTCGAACTCGGTGCTGTTGGCGCCCGCGAGGCCGCAGACGTCGCGCGCGAACTCGATCACCGCGAGCTGCATGCCGAGGCAGATGCCGAGATACGGCACGCGGTTCTCGCGCGCATAGCGGATCGCCTGGATCTTGCCCTCGACGCCGCGACGCCCGAATCCACCGGGGACGAGGATCGCGTCGAAACCGGCGAGCATCGCCGGCCCTTCGGCCTCGATGCGCTCGGAGTCGATGTACTCGATGTGGATGCGGCTTTCGGTGTGGATACCCGCGTGCACCAGCGCTTCGCTGAGCGACTTGTACGACTCGGTGAGGTCGACGTACTTGCCGACCATCGCGATGCGCACCTCGTGCTTCGGGTTCTCGAGCGAATGCACGAGGCGGTCCCAGACGCTGAGGTCGGCCGGCTTCGTGTCGAGGCGCAGGATCTCGCACAGCGTGCGGTCGACGCCCTGCTCGTGCAGCATGCGCGGGATCTTGTAGATGCTGGTGGCGTCCCAGACCGAGATCACCGAGTCGAGCTGCACGTTGGAGAACAGCGAGATCTTGGCGCGCTCGTCGTCGGGAATGCGCCGGTCGGCGCGGCACATCAGCATGTCGGCCTGGATCCCGATTTCGCGCAGCTTCTGCACCGAGTGCTGCGTGGGCTTGGTCTTGAGCTCGCCCGCCGACGGGATGAACGGCACGAGCGTGAGATGCACGAAGCACGCGTTGCCGCGGCCGAGCTTCAGGCTCATCTGCCGCGCCGCCTCGAGGAACGGCAGCGACTCGATGTCGCCCACCGTGCCGCCGATCTCGACGATCGCGACCTGCGCCGCGTCGGGCATGCCGACGCCGGCGCCACGTTCGATGAAGGCCTGGATCTCGTTGGTGATGTGCGGAATGACCTGCACCGTGCGCCCGAGGTACTCGCCGCGGCGCTCCTTCTTGATGACCGACTCGTAGATCTGGCCGGTGGTGAAGTTGTTGGTGCGGCGCATGCGTGCCGAGACGAAGCGCTCGTAGTGCCCGAGGTCGAGGTCGGTCTCGGCGCCGTCTTCGGTGACGAAGACCTCGCCGTGCTGGAACGGGCTCATCGTTCCAGGGTCGACGTTGATGTAGGGATCGAGCTTGAGGAGAGTGACCCGGATGCCGCGCGACTCGAGCAGCGCGGCGATCGACGCGGCGGCGATTCCCTTGCCCAGCGAGGACACCACGCCACCGGTGACGAATACGAATTTGGTCATGAGGCTCGGCCGGTAAACCGCGATTATATAGGCGAAGCGCCCGTTCTCCAGCCCATTGTGCAGCCGATCCGGCTGCCCTCCCTGCTGCCCTTTCTGCTGCCCTTTCTGCTGCCTATTCTCCGGCCTGTTCGCCGCCGTGCTCCGCACCCCGGCTGGGCCACGGCAGCCGGGCGCGGACCTCCGCGCCGCCGGCTTCGCCGGGGGCGATCGCGCAGCCCCCGCCGCACGCCGCCGCACGCTCGGCGAGTTCCTCGAACGCCTCGCGCGCCGGCCCAGGATCCCCGGCCGGCGACCAGGGCCGGCCATCGTCGCTGACCTGCAGCCGCAACTCGCCGTCCTCGCGGATCGCCGACACGATCACGATGGCCGCTTCGCCGTCGCGCAGCGCCCGCTCCAGCGCGTGGTCGGCGATCCGCCAGGCGAGCGCCTCGACGCCGGGCGCGCCCAGGCCGAATCGGCGGTCGTCGGCCGGCTCGAGCAGCAGCTCGATCCGCACGCCCGGATGGCGCAGCCGCCAGTCGGCCACCAGCGCACGAAGGCCGTCGGGCAGCGACTCGCCCTGCATCTCGTCGCTGCGCACCCGCGCCACCAGCGCGCGGATCGACGACGCCATCGACTCGGCGCTGCGGCGGATGAGCCTCGCCAGCTCCGACAGCGAGGGCTCGCGCGGCGCCAGCCGCGCCTCGAGCGTCTCGGCCATCGAGCGCAGCCCCGCGAGCGGCTCGCCGAGTTCGCGCTGCACCGCGCCGCTCAGCTCGCGTCGCTGCGCCTCGAGCTCGCGCTCGAAGCGCAGCGCCATGTCGCGCTGCAGGTCGCGTTCGGCCTCGACCTCGCGCAGCCGCTCGAGCGCCGCGTCGAGGGCCGCCTCGGGTTGCAGGGTCAGGTGCCGGATCCCGTGTCGCTCGTCCATCGTCCGCCTCAGCTCCTCGAGGATGCGCGGCCAGTGCGCGATGTCGTCGATCGCCAGGTGCGCGGCCAGTGCCGGGCGCCCGTCCCCGAGCGACCACAGGTGCAGATCATGCACCGAATCGACGCCCTCCGGCCTGCGCAGCGACGCCTCGACGGCTACCGGGTCGACACCGTACGGCGCCGCGTTCATCAGCACGCGGCCGCTCTCGCGCAGCAGGCGAACCGTCGATGTGAGCAGAAGCGCCGAGATCGCCAGCGTCAGGATCGGGTCGACCACCGTCCAGCCGCTCAGCCAGACCGTGGCCAGCGCCACGATCGCGATCAGCGAGCCGGCGAAATCGCCGATCACGTGCAGCAGGGCGCCGCGCGTGTTCAGCTCGTGGCGATCGCCGTGCAGCAGCCGCCACACCGCCGCGTTCACCAGCAGGCCGACCACCGCGACGGGCAGCGCCACCGACGGGTCGATCGGCGGCGGCGCGCGCATGCGCCCGATCGCTTCGTGGACGATGAAGCCGAGCACGCCGAGGTAGAACAATCCGTTGACCAGCGCCGCCAGCGGCTCGATGCGGCCGTAGCCGAAGCTCATCGCGGGCGCCGGCTTGCGCCGCGACACCCACTGCGCCCCCCACGCGAGGCCGAGCGCCGCCGCGTCGGTCAGCATGTGAACGCCGTCCGAGGCGAGCGCCAGCGACCCGCTCACCATGCCGACCACGATCTCGAGCACGCCGAACCCGAGGACGATCAGCACCGACCAGCCGAGCGACGACGACGGCGCGTGAACGCGGTGGTGCGGGTGCCCGTGATCGTCGTGGCCATGCGCGGGATTCCCGCGTCCGTCGCGGGCCTGCGCCGTCTGTCCGTGGTCGTCGCAGGCGTGCGCCGGATGGGCCTGGGCGGCTCGCGCCGCGTGCGGATCGGTCATCGTGGGTCGGGGTCGCGAAACCTGCATCGGGTTGCGGAACCGGCCGCGTCGTGCGAGCCGGCGCCGTCGGCCGATTGTAGCGGGCCTTATAATCGCTGCCGGAGCGCGAACGATCCAGACGAGGACATCGATGAGCAAGGTATTCCCGAGCGCCGCTGCCGCCCTGGCGGGCGTCGTCGCCGACGGCCAGACGATCGCGGTCGGCGGTTTCGGCCTGTGCGGCATCCCCGAGGCGCTGATCGCGGCGCTGCGCGACTCGGGCGTGAAGAACCTGACCTGCATCTCGAACAACGCGGGGGTCGACGGCTTCGGCCTGGGCCAGCTGCTCGAGACGCGCCAGGTGCGCAAGATGATCGCCTCGTACGTCGGCGAGAACAAGGAGTTCGAGCGCCAGTACCTGTCGGGCGAGCTCGAGCTGGAGTTCACGCCGCAGGGCACGCTCGCCGAGAAGCTGCGCGCCGGCGGCGCGGGCATCCCCGCCTTCTTCACGCGCACCGGCGTGGGCACCATCGTCGCCGAAGGCAAGGAGCTGCGCGAGTTCGACGGCCAGACCTACGTGATGGAGCGCTCGCTGGTACCCGACGTCTCGCTGGTCAAGGCCTGGATGGCCGACCGCGCCGGCAACCTGGTGTTCCGCCGCACCGCGCGCAACTTCAATCCCAACGTCGCGATGGCGGGCCGCATCACGGTCGTCGAGGTCGAGGTCATCGTGCCCACCGGCGAGATCGACCCCGACCAGATCCACCTGCCGGGCATCTACGTGCACCGGATCGTGCACAACCCGACGCCCGAAAAGCGCATCGAGCAGCGCACGACGCGGCCGGCGCGATAAGGAGAACCGACATGCCCTGGACCCGTGACCAGATGGCCGCGCGCGCGGCGCGCGAGCTGCGCGACGGCTTCTACGTGAACCTCGGCATCGGCCTGCCGACGCTGGTGGCCAACCACGTGCCGGCCGACATGGAGGTGTGGCTGCAGTCCGAGAACGGGCTGCTCGGCATCGGCCCCTTCCCCACCGAGGACGAAGTCGACGCCGACCTGATCAACGCCGGCAAGCAGACGGTGACGACGCTGCCCGGCTCGTCGATCTTCTCGTCGGCCGACTCGTTCGCGATGATCCGCGGCGGCAAGATCAACCTCGCGATCCTCGGCGCGATGCAGGTCAGCGAGAAAGGCGACCTCGCCAACTGGATGATCCCCGGCAAGATGGTCAAGGGAATGGGCGGCGCGATGGACCTCGTCGCCGGTGTCGGCCGCGTCATCGTGCTGATGGAGCACACCGCGAAGAAGAAGGACGGCAGCGAGGAACAGAAGATCCTCCCGGCCTGCACGCTGCCGCTCACCGGCGTCGGCGTCGTCGACCTGATCATCACCGACCTCGGCGTCCTCGACGTGACGCCCAAGGGCCTGAAGCTGCGCGAGCTCGCACCCGGCGTCACGAAGGAAGAGGTCGTCGCCCGAACCGGCTGCCCGGTCGACGTGTCCGCCGTGCAGTAGCCTGCGCGCGGCGCGCCCGGGCCCTCGCGCCCGGCCCCCCAACGCCGCCCGGCGCCTGCCGCCCCGCCAACGCGGCCCGCCGTCGCCTGCCGCGACGCGCCATCCACTCGAACGGGTGCGCCGCCTAGCGCAGTCGCGGCGTCGTCACTGCCTCGCGGGCAAACGCAGGCAACGGCGCCGACTTGCGCTTCGGGTAATCGACCCAGACCACCTTCGCCGAGCCGTGCGCATAGACCGTCCCCGGATCGTCGGTGCGCAGCATGTCGATGTAGGTCTCGAAGCTCGAGCGCCCCATCTCGCCCACGTACTGCCGCGCCAGCACCGTGCCCGGATACTGCAGCTCGCGCAGGAACGTGCAGCTCGCGTTGATGACCAGCGGCCCTTCGCCCGCCGGGTCGGGACGAAAGCCGAGCGAGTCGAACCAGCTGATGCGCAGCTGCTCCATGTAGCGGAAATAGACCGTATTATTCACGTGGCCCATCGCGTCCATGTCGCCCCAGCGGATCGGCATTTCCAGTTCGAAGACCAGGATGCGCTCGCTCACTCGTTTTCCTCGCTCATCGATCGACGCCTGCGGCAGGCCGGCCCGAATCGGCATCACACCGTCATGATCATCCATCCCGACCGCGACGCGCTGCAGAACGAAATCCATGCGAGGCCTCGCCAGCCGGTAGCCACGCCGCAGCGAGTGTCGCACATCGCGTTGCTGCGCCCGGCGCGCGGGGCGCACGAGGCCGAGCCCGATCCGCTGGCGCGCCTGTGCAAGCTCTCGGGCGTCGCCGCCCCCGCCTCGCGCGACGGCCACTTCTTCGCCGACTTCGGCGTGTTCCGGCTCAAGCGCGAGCGCCACGGCGAGTTCGACGACTACACCGTCTACTGCGACGGCGGCGATCCGCGTGCCCCGTTCGCGCTGCCCGCCATCGACGCGCTGCCGCAGGGCTGGCTCGACACGCTGCCGGGCTCGCTGATCGCTGCAGTCCACGTCTCGCTGCTGCCGGCGCGCGAGATGCCCGACGATCCGTCCGGCGCCGCGGCGGCCTTCGGCGGCGGCGAGTTGAGCGGCGCGTCGATCGCCGACGGCGCCGCCTGCGCCTTCACCGACTTCCGCGTCGACGCGCGCGGCTTCACTCGCATCCTCGTGCTCGATCGCTCGCTCAGCGCCCACTACGCCGGCCGCGTCGTGCAGCGCCTGATCGAGGTCGAGGTCTACCGGATGATGGCAATGCTGGCGTTCCCGCTCGCACGCGCGAACGCGGCCGAGCTCGACGGCGTCGAGGCCTCGCTCGGGACGCTGGTCGCCAGGCTGGAGTCGGCGCCGGTTCAGGAGGAGCCCGAGCTGCTGCGCGAGATCAGCCGGCTGGCCGGCACGGTGGAGCGGATCGCGGCCTCGGTGGGCTTTCGCTTCGGCGCCGCGCACGCCTATCACGCGCTGGTGCGCCAGCGTGGCGCCGAACTGCGCCAGCAGCGCCTGCCGGGGCTGCAGACGCTCACCGCATTCCTCGAGCGCCGCTTCGACCCGGCGATGGCGTTCTGCGAGAGCGTGGGCCGTCGCATCGAGACCATCGCCGAACGCATCGCACGCGCCAGCGCGCTGCTGCGCACCCGCGTCGAGATCGAACGCGAGCGGCACAACCAGGAGCTGCTCGCGGCGATGAACCGCCGCGCGAAGCTGCAACTGCACCTGCAGCAGACGGTCGAGGGCCTGTCGGTGGCGGCGATCACCTACTACGGGGCGGGCATCGCCGGCTACCTGTTCAAGGCGATGAAGTCGATCGGCTGGCCGGTCGACCCCGAGCTGGCCACCGGCCTGTCGATCGTGCCGATCGCGATCGCGGTCGCGCTCGGCGTGCGCCATATCCGCGCCGGGATCCGCCGGCGGCTCGGCGGGGCCTGAGCGCGATCCCGCGTTCCGGCGGTACCCGGCTCAAGCGAGCGTCTGCCCGCCGTCGATCGTGATGACGCTGCCGGTCACGTAGGCGGAGGCGTCGCCAGCCAGCCAGACGGCGATCTCCTTGATTTCCTCCGGCCGACCGATGCGACCCAGTGGCACGTTGCGAACGAAGGCGGCGTACTTCTCGGGCGCGGACATCTCGGCCTCGGTCAGCGGAGTGAGAAAGCGCCCCGGCGCCAGCACATTGACACGCACGCCGTCGGCCGCCCACTCCATCGCGATCGCCCTCGAGAAGTTGATCACGGCCGCCTTGGCAGCGGAATAAGGCGCGTTCGCCGCGCGGCCGCGCAGACCGGCAGTAGAAGCGATGTTGATGATCGCGCCTGCGCGCTGCGCGACCATGAGCTTCCCCACCGCGCGGCAGACCTTGAAGGTCGACGAAAGGTTGGCGGCGACGACGCCATCCCACTCCTCATCGCTGATCTCCAACGTCGGCTTGCGCAGGCTGCCGCCCGCGGCATTGACGAGGATGTCGATGCGCCCGAAGGCCAGGACAGTCCTCGCGACCGCTGCATCGATCTGTGCCCTGTCCGTGACATCGGCCGGCGCCACCAGTGCGCGCGCGCCACAGCCCTCGATCTCGCGGGCCGCGGCCTCGAGGTCCACGCGCGTACGCGCGACGAGTGCCACGTTCGCGCCCGCCGCGGCCATACCTTGGGCGATTGCGCGGCCCAGGCCCTTGCCCGCCCCGGTGACGAGCGCGACACGTCCTACGAGCGGCCCCACCGGACCGGTGCTCGATCCATCCATGCCTTAAGCCCGGATCCGCCTCATTCCGCCTTGATCCCGGCGGACCGGATGATCTCGCCCCACCTTGCCGCGTCTGCCTGTACGAGGGCGCGCGTTCCTTCCGCATCGGTCGCCAGCGTGGTCAGACCGAGGCCCGCAAGCTGCGCCGCCGATTCGGGCGCGCGCAATGCCGCCATGAATGCGTCTTGCAGACGCGCGATGATGCGCTCCGGCACCCCGGCTGGGGCAAACACCGCATACCAGACCGTCGAAGTGAAGTCCGCGAGCCCCGACTCCGACATGGTGGGGACGTCGGGCAGTTGGCTCACCCGTTTGGCCGAGGTCACATTCAGCGCCTTCAGGCCGCCGTGCCGGATCTGCGGCAACAGCGGTGGCATGTTTTCAAACGCCAGGGTGATGACGCCTGCCATCAAGTCCTGCATTGCCGGCGCCGTTCCCTTGTAGGGCACGTGAATCATCTGGGTGCCAGTCATCTTCTCGAACAGCTTGGCGCACAAGTGCTGCGTCGACCCGGGGCCGACCGAGCTATAGCTCAGTCTTCCGGGGCGCTCCGAGACGTAGGCAATCAGTTCCCGCAGGTTCGACACGGGCAGCGAAGGGTTCACGACCAGTACATTGGGAACCGTCGCAACACCGATCACCGGCACGAAGTCGCGCTGAGGATCGTAGGGCAGCTTCGAGTACAGGGCTGGTGCGGTTGCATAGCCGGGCGTACTACCCAGCGTCAGCGTGTAACCGTCGGGTCTGGCCCGCGCCACTGCGGTGGTGCCGATGGCCCCGCCAGCGCCCGGCCGGTTCTCCACGACGACCGGCTGGCCGAGAATCTTGCCAGCCTCGCGCGCCAGAATGCGGCACAGCAGGTCGTTCGTTCCCCCCGGGGCCCAAGGACTTACCAGCGTGATCGTTCGTGATGGATAATCGTCGGCCAGGGCGGGCACGGCACGCGCGAGCGTACCGAGTCCAAGAGCCCCCAGGAAATGACGTCGCTGCATGGTGCTCACTCCGTCGGGTTACGTCTCGGACCGGATCTCGAACGTGCAGACGGTTTCCACGGGCGCCGTGTAGACGAGATCCGGCACGCTCAGGCTGGCGCGCGCCATTGCCGCGCGCTCGGGGCCAAAGACTTCCATGAACAGATTCGATGCGCCGTTGGAAACGTACGGCGCGCGTTCAAAGCCCGGCGCGCCATTAACGTAGACCAGCAATTGCACCACCCGTACGATCCGGTCGAGATCGCCGAGGACGGCCTTGGCCTGCGCCAGATGGTTGATCGCGCAAAGCCGCGCCGACTCGTAGGCCTGCTGCTCGGACACCTTGTCGCCGACTTTGCCGAGATAGGGAAACGCACCGTTGGTGTGGCCGAGCGCGCCCTGACAGAAGAAGAGATTGCCTACGGCCACGCCCGGTACCAGCCCAGGGTTGGCCTTTATGACAGGCGCATCCGGGAGAACGATCCCCAGTTCGGCCAGGCGGGTGTCGATCCGGCCCACGGGATCACTCCACCTCAGCGACGCATTCGATCTCCAGCAGGAAGTCCTTGCGTGGCAGCCGAGCCTCGACTGTGGTTCGTGCCGGCCACGTGTCCGGATCGCTGCCGAAGAACTCGCGATAGATCTCGTTCATCTCATCGAAGTCGGCGCGACGATCGAGGAACACGTTGACCTTGACCACATGCTCCAGCGACGAGCCTGCATCCTCGAGAATGTTCTTCACGTTCGTCATGCACTGGCGCATCTGTGCGGCGAAGTCACCCTTCGCCAGCTGCATGTCGCCGAAGTAGGCCGGGCAACCTGAAACGAAGACCAGGTTCCCGGTCCTGACCGCATGCGCGTGAGGCGCCTTCGTGCGTGTCACTCTCGGGCTGTAGATCACTTTCTTGGCCATCTGACGCCCCCTGTGCGCAACGATCAGGCCTCAATGTGCAGCAGTTGAACGAATGCATCAAACGATTAGTTTCGAACGGAGTGTTGCGCACCGCGCAACGTCCAGCGAGAATGCGTGATGTCCAACACCACGCTAGTCCGATTCCAGGAGGTCGCGCGCACCGGGTCCATCCGGGCAGCTGCCAATCGCCTGTTCGTCACGCCGTCGGCACTGAGCCGAGAGCTTCATCGGCTCGAGGAGGAGCTCGGCGTCGAGTTGTTCGAACGCCGCGCTCGTGGCATGGCACTTACGCCCGCCGGGAAGATCTACCTGAATCACGTCCGGGACGTGCTCAACGGCGTCGAACGGATGCGATCGGAACTCGATGCGCTGCAGAACCTGCTGCGTGGCCACGTAGACCTGATGTCCGTCGAAGGATACGCATCGGACTTCCTCGCGCCGGCCATCGCGCAGTTCCAGGACGAACATCCCGACATTACGTTCTCGCTGCGCATTACTGCAGCCAGCGCCATCGTGACTGGTGTCGCCAGCGGAGAAACCGACATCGGACTGGTCTTCAATCTGCGCCCGAGCGACGAGCTGCGTTCGGTGCTGCATCTTCACGTTCCACTGCTGGCAGTGATGGCGCCCAACCACCCGCTCGCGCGTCGCAAGAGCCTTTCGCTGGCGCAGTTGGCCCAGCAGCGGCTGGCTGTTCCTGACACCAGCTTCGGCGTCCGCCGGCTCATCGACCTGCAGAGCCAGATGTCCAAGATTCGACTGACGCCGGCGCTGGAGGCGAATTCGCTGGCGGTACTGCGCGGCTTCGCACGCAACGGTGGCGGCGTCACCTTGCTGTCGCGGATGTCGATTCGACACGAACTCGCTGCAGGACAGCTGGTGGGAATTCCACTGAGCGATCCATTGCTGACCCAAGGTGGCATCGACGTCTGTGTGCTGGCTCGTCGCACCCTCCCGGTCGCTGCCTCCGCGTTCCTCGACCACCTGATCCGGATCGGGCAGTCCTCGCGGGACTGATCTTGCGCCCGCCCGAGCGTTGCTCTTGCGTCAACGCTCTGTACGAAAACTATCATTTGCCGCGATCGCCGAGGCTGCTTAAGCTTTTCGAAGGACACTCGTCGCACTGATTGTTCACCACAGGCCGCCCGCTCGGCGGCATCGCTCCCATGCCCACGGCGTTCGACATTCATGCGGGCGGCACTGAAACGCTCCCGGCGCCCGACTTCCGATGGCCGGGCGGCAAGCGCCTGGGCATCTTCTTTCGCGTCGCGCTGGAAGGCTGGTCGGACCATGCCTGGCCGGGCTTCGGGCCCATGGGCAATCCGCTACAGCCAGGCACACCCGACCTGAACGCGCTGGGTTGGGTGGAGTACGGAATACGCCGCGGCATCCACCGGATCCTGGACGTGCTGAACCGCCAACAGATCCGGATCAGCATGCTCGTCTGCGGCGTGCTGGCGGAGCGCCACCCGCAGACCTTGCGCCTGATCGCGGACGCCGGGCACGAAATCGTCGCGCATTCCTGGGGTATGGACGTCATTCCGGCCTATCTGGACGAGGAAGGCGAGCGCGCCAACATCCGCCGGACGACCGAAATCCTGGAGCGCGCCTGCGGCACGCGACCCCGGGGCTGGATCAGCCCGCGTGCCTCGCCCAGCCTCCGCACCGCGCGACTGCTCGCGGAGGAGGGGTACCTCTGGCATGGCGACACGATGAACGACGATCTTCCCTACCTGGTGCGCTTCGGCGAGCGTGAAATCGCGGCGTTCCCCGGCGGCATGGAGATGAACGACACGCCCCACGCAATCCGCTATGGCAATCCACCTCGCCAGATGCTCGAGCTGTTCGACGACTGGCTCACCTACGTGAGGCGCCACGAGCGTGGCGCGGTGCGGCTCAACCCGTCCATCCATGGCCACGTGTTCGGCCGACTCACGGGCATCAACGTCTTCGAACAGCTGATCGAGCGTGCCCGCGCGCTCGAGGATGCCTGGATCGGCCGCCAAGGCGATGCGATCGCCCATCTGCGCGAGCAGTTGGGGCGGCCGCAACTCTGAATACATTGACGGGAGCCCCCATGACCGACCTCCTCTCCCCGACGACCGTGACACGACGAGACTTCCTGATCGTCGGATCCTTGGCCGCGCTGACCTGCGGCGGCTCTGCGCTTGCCGCAGAGTTCCCGGAACGACCAATTCGCCTCGTGATCCCCTACCCGCCCGGTGGCTCGACCGATATCGTCGGCCGCCTCGTTGCGAAACAGACGGCCGACGCGCTCAAAGGCACCGTGGTGGTGGACAACAAGGGCGGCGCGGCCGGAGCAATTGGTGCAGCCGAAGTGGCTCGCGCGGCGCCCGACGGCTACACGCTGTTGGCGAGCATCGTGACATCGGCGGTAATCATGCCGATCACCCAAGGCAAGAGCCTCGCCTACGATCCGGTCGGCTCGTTCGAGCCAGTCGCCATGGTGTGCAAACTGCCCAATGTGCTCATCATCAACAAGGATATCCCGGCGCGCAATTTCCGGGAGTTCGCGGCCTGGGCCCGCGCAAATCCCGAGCGGGCCAACTATGGCACTGGCGGCACGGGCAGCGTGATGCATCTCACGGGAGAACTACTGAAACGCGACGGCAAGTTCAACATGACTCACGTGCCCTATCGCGGCGCGGCCGCCGCAATCCAGGACTTGATGGGTGGAAATCTCGCTGCTGTGCTGGACAACATCACCGGCGTGATGGGGATGGTCCGCGCTGGCAGCGTACGTGCCATCGGGGTCTCCACCGAGGCGCGCTCGGCCGCGTTGCCCGATGTGCCCACCTTCGCCGAACAGGGCATTCCGGGCTTCGCCAACTCCAGTTGGTTCGCTGTCTTCACTCGCGCCGGCACGCCGCGCGACGTGCTCGCGCGGCTGGAGAAGTCTGTTCTCGATGGCTGCGCCCAGCCCGAGGCGATCGACAAGCTCAAGGAGCTAGGTGCCATCCCCAACCCCATGGGCGCCCGCGCCTTGGGCGAGTTCTGGCACGCCGAGTTCGCTTATTGGAGGCAGGCCATCGCGGCAGCCGGCATCCAGCTGAACTGATCGTGCATCGCGCGGCCCGCCACTCGCCACGGGCCGACCCGAACGCCGGGTCGGCTCGGGGCGTAGTCCTCAGGCGCTAGATGTGAAGCTTCGCTAGACCCCGAACCCGTCGTCCGCGGCGATCACCGCGCCGTTGACGAACTGCGACTGGTCCGAGGCGAGCAGCATCAGCACGCCGTCGAGGTCCTCGGGCTTGCCGACGCGACGGCGCGGCAGCATCTGGATCAGCTTCTGGCCGGCCTCGGTCTGCCAGTGGTGCGCGTTGATCTCGGTCTCGATGTAGCCGGGGCAGATCGCGTTGACGTTGATGTTGAAGCGCCCCCACTCGAGCGCCATCGCCTTCGTCATCTGCACGACGGCGGCCTTGCTCATGCAATAGACGCCGATCTGCGCGAGCACGCGCAGCGCCGCCATCGACGCGATGTTGATGATGCGCGCCTGCCGGGTGGGCTCCGCCTTGGCGCGCGCGATCATCCGGCGCCCGACCTCCTGCGCGACGAAGAACGCCCCGCGCGTGTTGGTGCCGAACATGAAGTCGTAGTCCTCGGGCTTCACGTCGACCAGCCGTTGCGTCGTGCTCACGCCCGAGTTGTTCACCAGGATGTCGATCGGCCCTGCCTCGTCCTCCGCCCGCGCCACCGCTGCGTGGATGCTCGCGACGTCGGTCACGTCGAGCGCGACCACGTGCGCGTCGCCGCCGGCCGCCTCGATCTCGGCGCGCAGTTCCTTCAGTCGCTCCACGCGCCGCGAGGCCAGCACCACCTGCGCGCCGTTGTCGGCGAGCACGCGCGCGAAGCGCGCCCCCAGGCCGCTCGAGGCGCCGGTGACGAGAGCAGTCTTGCCGTCGAGATCGAATCGGATGGCCACGATGAAGTCTCCTTGACGAGGGGCGCCGGATCGGTTGCGCACCGATGTTAGCCGATGCCGCGCGCCGCACGCCGCGGGGCCGGTCGCCAGCGCCGCCCCCTCGCTCGCGCGTGACCCAACCGGGGGCCGTTTGCGCGCGGTCGCCGGTTTCCGGACAATCGTGGCCGCCAGCAGCATCGTCCCAGACATCCGGAGAGCCCATTCCATGGACATTGAGCGCGATTCGATGGAGTTCGACGTCGTGATCGTCGGCGGCGGACCCGCCGGCCTCGCGGCCGCCATCCGTCTGAAGCAGCTCGCCGCCGACAAGGGCACCGAGATCGGCGTCTGCGTCATCGAGAAAGGCTCGGAGATCGGCGCGCACATCCTGTCGGGCGCCGTCATGGACCCGCGGGCGATCGGCGAATTGCTGCCTGACTGGCGCGAGCGCGGCGCGCCGCTGAATGCCGAGGTCGTCGAAGACCGGTTCATGTTCCTGTCCGAGACCGGCGCACGGCAGGTGCCCAACTGGCTGCTTCCCGATTGCTTCCGCAACCACGGCAACTACGTGATCAGCCTGGGCAACGTCGTGCGCTGGATGGGCCAGCAGGCCGAGGCGCTCGGCGTCGAGATCTTTCCCGGCTTCGCCGCCGCGGAAGTGCTCTACCACGCCGACGGGTCGGTGAAGGGCGTGGCCACCGGCAACATGGGCGTCGGCCGCGACGGGCAGCCCACCGACGCGTTCCAGCCGGGCATGGAGCTGCACGCGAAGTACACGTTCTTCGCGGAGGGGGCGCGCGGCCACCTCGGCAAGCAGCTGATCGAAAGGTTCGGGCTCGATGCCGGCCGCGATCCGCAGAGCTACGGCATCGGGCTCAAGGAGCTATGGGAGATCGATCCTGCGAAGTCGAAGCCCGGCCTCGTGATCCACACCGCGGGCTGGCCGCTGGACAACGCGACCTACGGCGGCTCGTTCCTCTACCACCTCGAGGACAACAAGGTCGCGATCGGTTACGTGGTCGGCCTGAACTATCGCAACCCGTACCTGTCGCCGTACGAGGAATTCCAGCGCTACAAGACGCACCCCGCGATCCGTGAGTTTCTCGAAGGCGGCAAGCGGCTCGCCTACGGCGCGCGTGCGATCACCGCCGGCGGCCTGAACTCGCTGCCGAAGTTCACGTTCCCCGGCGGCTGCCTGGTCGGCTGCGACGCGGGCTTCCTGAACGCGTCGCGGATCAAGGGCAGCCACGCCGCGATCAAGACCGGCATGCTGGCGGCCGAGGCGGCCTTCGACGCGCTGGCCGCCGGGCGCTCGGGCGACGAACTGACCGCCTACCCGGACGCCTTCCGCGCGTCGTGGCTGCACGACGAGCTGCACCGCGCGCGCAACTTCAAGCCGGCGATGGGCAAGGGCCTGTGGATGGGCACGCTTCTGGTGGGCATCGACCAGGTACTGTTCCGCGGCAAGGCGCCGTTCACGCTGCACACGACGAAGCCCGATCATGCGTACCTGCTGCCGGCCGCCGAATGCCAGCCGATCGCGTACCCGAAGCCCGACGGCAAGCTGAGCTTCGACCGGCTCTCGTCGGTGTTCATCTCGAACACCAACCACGAGGAGAACCAGCCGATCCACCTGACGCTGAAGGATCCGTCGGTGCCGGTGGCAGTGAACCTGGCGCGCTACGCCGGACCCGAGCAGCGCTATTGCCCGGCCGGCGTCTACGAGTTCGTGCGCGACGACGACGGAGCCGAGCGGCTGCAGATCAACGCGCAGAACTGCGTGCACTGCAAGACCTGCGACATCAAGGACCCGACCCAGAACATCGTCTGGGTCGTACCCGAAGGCGGCGGCGGCCCGAACTACTCGGGGATGTGAGCGGGCGCGGCGGCCCGCTCGCCCCGGCGACTCAGATCGGCTTCTTCAGGAACAGCGCGCCGCGGATCTGCCCCGGCTCGTAGCCGGTGGCCCGGTCGTTCGGGTACAGCGCGCGCAGCTTCGCCTTCACCGGCTCGCTCAGCTTGTCGGCGGCGCCGTGGCACTGCACGCACAGCGCCTGCGTCGGCAGCGCCTTCGCGTAGCGGAACACCTGCCGGCCGCCCTCGTCGACGACCTGCCAGGTCTCGAGCGTCGAACCGGCGACGCCGGCCGCCGCCTGCGCGTCGAAGCGCTCGAGCACGCCGCGCTCCCAGGCGTCGGGGACGCCCTTCGGATTGCGGTTGCGCTGGCTCGCGCGGCGCACGTTCCAGCCGGTGCGTTCCGAGGCCGCGCGCGCCATCTCCGGCGCCTTGTCGCGGCAGACTTCGATGGCACCCGCCGGGCCGCTGCGGTTCAGCTCGGCCGTGAGCACCGTGAGCAGGTTGGCGGGAACCGTCGCCGCGATGTCGCGCGCCTGTTCCACGTAGCCGGGCGGCGCCGCGACCGGCGCGGGCGGCGGCGCCGCGCAGCCGGCGATCAGCAGCGCGGCGAGCGCGGGCATGGCACGGAATGCCGGGTACTTCATCGAGCTTCCCTCCTCGGTGGCAACGGTGGAACCGCCGCTATTGGGCGCAGTTCGGGCCGCGCGCGTCTATAACCGCGGAGGGGGATGCGGCACGTACCCCCAAGGGGATGCGAACCTGCAGAAACGCTTCGCGCCGGCTTGGCCGGCGCGAAGGGATTGCATCGGAGCGGTGAAGCGCCTACTGGCCGAACTGGCGGGCGCCGCGCCGCTGGCCGCCGCGGCCGCCACCGCCTTCGCGATCGCCGCCGCCGTAGCCGCCGCCACCTCCGCCGTAGCCACCGCCGCCACCACCGTAGCCGCCGCCGCTGCGGCCGCCACCGCCGCCCCCGTAGCCGCCACCACCGCCGCCGCGGCCGCCGCCGCCACCGCCGTAGCCGCCGCCACCACCGCCGCCGCGACCGAAGCCGCCCCCGCCGGACTGCTCGCGGGCCTCGTTGACGACCAGGCTGCGGCCTTCGAGCGAGTAGCCGTTCAGTGCGCGAATCGCGGCCTGCGCCGCTTCGTCGGAGGCCATCGTGACGAAGCCGAATCCGCGCGAGCGGCCGGTTTCGCGATCGGTGACGATCTTGGCATCGACGACTTCACCGTGATTGCCGAATAGCTGCGACAGTTGCGCGTCGGTGGCGCGCCACGGCAGGTTGCCCACGTAGATCTTGGTTCCCATCGAAACTCGTTCCTCGGACCGTTGAACTCATTGCATTTCGAGGGACACCTGAGCGAGCAAACCGGGAAATGCAATTCCGCGGACCGGGTTACCGGTCCGTTTTTCGACTTTGCCACAAACGTGCACGAATGCACAGTGGCGCCTGTCGGCGTCCTTGCGTGGCGTCACGGCCGCGCCGGTGGCGCGAATCGGCGCCGCGATCGCGGCGCCGGCGCTGCTTGCGAATTCGCTTGAAAAGACCGGGGTACTGTATAAAAATACAGACTTCGGACACGTCGACACGGAGCCCCCGATGCGGGATCTCACCGCGCGCCAGCAACAGATCCTGGCGCTGATCAGGCAGCACATCGCCGACACCGGCTTTCCCCCCACCCGGGCCGAAATCGCCGCGCAGCTGGGCTTTCGCTCGCCGAACGCCGCCGAAGAGCACCTGAAAGCGCTGGCGCGCAAGGGCGTCATCGAGCTCGCCTCGGGCTCCTCGCGGGGCATCCGCCTGAAACTGCTGCCCGACTCCACCGACGAGGCGCCGCGGGCGGTGCAGATCGCGCTCAGCCTGCCGCTGGTCGGACGGGTGGCCGCCGGCAGCCCGATCCTCGCCCAGGAGCACATCGAGGCCAGCTACGCGATCGACCCGCACCTGTTCGACGACAAGCCCGACTACCTGCTGAAGGTGCGCGGCATGAGCATGCGCGATGCCGGCATCTTCGACGGCGACCTGCTCGCGGTGCGCCGCGCCGACGAGGCGCGCAACGGCCAGGTCGTCGTCGCCCGCGTCGGCGACGACGTCACCGTCAAGCGCTGGCGCCGCAAGGGCCACACGATCGAACTGCTGCCCGAAAACCCCGACTTCGAGCCGATCGTCGTCGACAGCCGCAGCGATGCCTTCGCGCTCGAAGGCATCGCGGTCGGCCTGCTGCGCGGCGGCAAGGCCTTGTGAGGCAGCGATGTCCCCGGCCCTGCCCGCTGCGGTCTGGCGCGCCAGCCAACTCGGCCATGCCAGCGTCGCCGCGCTGTCCAGCGGCTTTCCGGCCCTCGATGCCGAGCTGCCTGGCGCCGGCTGGCCGGTGGGCATGCTCACCGAGCTGATCGGCCGCGAATCGGGCATCGGCGAATTGCGCCTGCTGGTGCCGCTGCTGCGCCAGCTCACCCGCGAACGCCGCTTCGTCGTGCTGCTGGCGCCACCGCTGCTGCCCTACGCGCCGGCGCTCGCCAGCCACGGCATCGACCTCGACTACCTGCTGGTCGTGCAGGCGCCCAACGCCGCCGATCGCCTGTGGGCCGTCGAGCAGACGCTCAAGAGCGCCGCCTTCGGCGCCCTGCTCGCCTGGCTGCCGCAAGAGCGCACCCGCCCCGAGCACCTGCGACGCATGCAGTCGGCCGCCCAGCCGGCCGCAGGCCCGGTGTTCCTGTTCAGGCCCCTGGCGGCGCAGTTCGAGGCCTCGCCCGCGCCCCTGCGCCTGTTGCTGCTGCCCCGCCCCGACCAGCGCCTGTCGGTCCAGATCCTCAAGCGCCGGGGCCCGGTGATGGCCGACCCGATCCTCATCGACCTTCCGCAGCCGGTTTCGGCGATCCGGCTCCGCGCGAGCCCGCTCGCCGCCACGGACCCCCGGCCGATGCCGATCCACGCCCGCCACGACGAGTCGCGCGCCGGCACGCTCAACTAGGGCCATGTGGTGGTTCGGCCTGTTCTTCGATCGGCTCTCGCTCGACGTCGCCCGCTGCGGCGCGGGCGGGCCCGGCGACGACGCGCGTCCGCTGGCCATCTGTGATCGGCTGCGGATCCTCGACGCCGACGACGATGCCCGCGCGCTGGGCGTCGCCCCCGGGATGAAACGCGCCGCCGCGCTGGCGCTCGCGCCGACGCTGCGGCTGTGCGAGCGCAACGATGCCGACGAACAGGCGACGATCGACTCGCTCGCCGCCTGGGCGTTGCAGTTCACGCCCGCCGTCAGCGTGCAATCCGACCTGCCGTTCGGCGAGCTCGACGACGCGCCTCGCCCCTGCGGCCTTCTGCTCGAGCTGGCGCCGAGCCTGCGCTACTTCGGCGGATCCGCCGCGCTGCTCGCGCAACTGCGCCAGGGCCTGCGCGCGCTCGGCTTTCCCGCGCAGATCGGCGCGGCGCCCACCGCCGCCGCCGCCTGGCTGTTCGCGCGCCATCGCGACGGCTTGCACGCCGACGAGGCCGGCCTCGAGGCCGCCGTGCGCAGCCTGCCGGCGGCCCTGCTCGCGCGCAGCCGGCCGCAACGCGAAACCCTCGACGCGATCGACGCGCGCCGCGTCGACGACCTGCTCGCATTGCCGCGCGCCGGCCTTGCGCGCCGTTGCGGGCGCGCGCTGCTCGACGAGCTCGACCGCGCACTCGGGCGCCAGCCCGAGCCGCGCCGCTGGTTCGAGGCCCCCGAGCGCTTCGAGACGCGCATCGAGTTGCTGGCGCAGGTCGAGCACGCCGAGGCGCTGCTGTCGCCGCGCGGCGCCTGCTCGACCGGCTCGCCGGATGGCTGGCGGCGCGCCACTGCGCGGTGCGCGAGCTCACCGTGCACGCCGAGCACGACCGGCGCAGCGGACGCGAGCGGCGCGCCGACACGCTGCTGGCGATCCGGCTCGCCGACCCGAGCCGCGACCCCGACCGGCTGTGCGCGCTGCTGCGCGAGAAGCTCGCGGTCACCCGATTGCCGGCGCCGGTGCGCGCGTTGCGCTTGCGCTGCGACGAAGTGCTGGCGCTGCCCGGAACCAGCGGACAGCTGTTCCCGGCCCTGGGGCGCCGCGCGCGAAAACCTCGCGCGACTGATCGAGCGGCTGCAGGCGCGGCTCGGTCCGCGCCAGGTGCAACGGCTGGCGCTGGTCGCCGACCATCGCCCCGAAGTCGCCTACCGGGTCGAAGCGGTCGAGGCGCCGCTCGCCAACGTCCCCGCGACCGACCCGCTGCCTGCCGGGGCCCCGGTCGCCAACCTGCCCAGGCCCTTGTGGCTGCTACGCGACCCGATCGCGATCAGCGAGCGCAACAACCGGCCGTGGTGGCATTCGGCGCTCACCCTGCTGGCCGGCCCGGAACGGATCGAAGGCGGCTGGTGGGACGCCTCGCTGGTGCAGCGCGACTACTTCATCGCCGAAGACGAAGGCCACGTGCTGTACTGGATCTACCGCGAGCGCCTGGCGCCCGCCGATGCGCGCCGCGGCTGGTTCGTGCACGGGCGCTTCGGCTAGCCGCGCCCGCGCTCCCGTTCACATCGACGACGGATGCGACGCCTCGCGGCGCTCCGCGCGCATCTGGCAATCGACGCAGCGCAGCGCCATCGGACTCGCGTGCAGCCGCTCGAAGGGAATCTCGACGCCGCAGTCGATGCACACGCCGTAGGTCCTCTCTTCCACCCGGCGCAGCGCAGCGCGCAGCCCGCGCCACTCGTCGATGTCGCGCAGCGCTTCCGACATCTCGACCTCGCCTTCGTTCAGGATCGACGACAGGTCGCCGCTGTCGCCGACCCGCTCGAACGCCGAGAATTCCTCCGACGCCTGGCCGAGCTTGCGGGAGATTTCTTCTTCGAGAACGGCGAGACGCTGCCGGATCTGCGCCAGCAGTTCGCCGATCTGGGTTTCGGACAAGGGCATTCATGCCTCCGGATGCGATCCCCCATCCTAAGGCCCGCCCCGCTCCCGGCCTTGACCCCGGTCAACCGCGCCCGGCACGCCGGATCCCCTTCGGGAAACCCCGGGTGCCGGCACGCCCCGCCAGCGCCCGCGGCGGCTTCATGGCGCGATCAGGTCGACCGCGTCGGTGATCAGCGTGTCGAGCCCCCAACCGAACAACTCGCCGGCGCGCGCCGGCTCGTCGACCGTGTACGCGATCACCCGCAGCCCCGCACGGTGCGCATCGGCGATCACCGCCTCGGTGAGCCCCGCATGGTTGGCGTCGACGGCGACGCAGTCCAGCGCCAGGCAGCGCTGCAACCAGTCGCCGGGCAATTCGCCGAACAGCAGGGCTCGCGGCAGTTCGGGGGCGGCCCGGCGCGCCGCGTCGAGCGCCGTCTCGGAGAACGACGACAGGATCGGCGGCACCGCCGCGCCCTGCCAGAGCTGGCGCGCCTCGAGCGCCACCGCGGCGCCGGTCTCGGCCTCGCGCCCCGGACAGGGCTTGATCTCGATGTTGGCCAGCCGCCCGTTGCGCAGCAGCCAGCGGGCCACCTGCGCCAGCGTCGGGATCGGCTCGCCGGCATACTCGGCCGAGTGCCAGCCGCCCGCGTCGAGCCGCGCGAGCTCGCCGAACGCGAACCCGGCCACGCGCCCCGTGCCGTCGGTCGTGCGATCGAGCGTCGCGTCGTGCATCAGCAGCAGCACGCCGTCGCCGCTGAGCTTCACGTCGAACTCGAACATCGCATGGCCGAACGAGGCGCCCAGCCGCATCGCCGCCAGCGTGTTCTCCGGCGCGAGCTTGCCGGCGCCGCGATGCGCGACCTTCGGCGGATACGGCCAGCTCACTTGTCCGACTCCACGAGTCCCTTGACGAACCACTTCTGCATCAGCACGACCACCGCCACCGGCGGCAGCATCGCGAGCACCGCGGTGGCCATCACCAGGTTCCACTCGATCGCGGCGTCGCCACCCGAGATCATGCGCTTCAGGCCGATCACCACCGGGTACATCGATTCCTGCGTGGTGACCAGCAGCGGCCACAGGTACTGGTTCCAGCCATAGACGAACTGGATCACGAACAGCGCCGCGACGCTGGTGCGCGACAGCGGCAGCAGCACGTGCCGGAAGAAGTGCATCGGGCCCGCGCCGTCGATCTTCGCGGCCTCGGCCAGTTCGTCGGGCACCGTCATGAAGAACTGGCGGAACAGGAAGGTCGCGGTCGCCGAGGCGATCAGCGGCAGCGTGAGCCCGGCGTAGGTGTCGAGCAGCCCGAGATCGGACATCACCTGGTAGGTGGGCATGATGCGCACTTCCACCGGCAGCATCAGCGTGACGAAGATCAGCCAGAATGCCGCCTGCCGGAAGGGGAAGCGGAAGTAGATCAGCGCGAATGCCGACAGCAGCGAGATCGCGATCTTGCCCAGCGCGATCGCCAGCGCCATGATCAGGCTGTTCACCATCATCCGCGTCACCGGCGCGCCGCTGTTGCCGGCGCCCGATGCCAGCACCTCGGCGTAGTTCTGCAGGAAGCGATCGCCGGGCGCGAGCGACATCGG
Organism: Burkholderiaceae bacterium; assembly: GCA_046347945.1. Taxonomy (GTDB): domain Bacteria; phylum Pseudomonadota; class Gammaproteobacteria; order Burkholderiales; family Burkholderiaceae_E; genus Zeimonas. The sequence continues at coordinate 50,377 of JAXMFB010000011.1, read as the reverse complement.
CACCGCCATCACCTGGTCGAGCGTCTGGGTGGAGGCGACGAAGGTCACCCAGACCGGGAGCGCGACGATCGCCACGCCGACCACCAGCACCGCGTAGGTGAGCAGACGGCTGAACAGGCTGCGATCGGGCATGGTTCCGGGCGACGGCGTGGCGGTGACGGCTTCGGGTTTCGCGGCGCGGCGTCAGTAACGCACCCGCTTCTCGACGTAGCGGAACTGCACCACGGTGAGCACCAGCACGATCGTCATCAGCACCACCGACTGCGCCGCCGAACTGCCGATGTCGAGCGCCTTGACGCCGTCGTTGTACACCTTGTAGACGAGGATCTCGGTGGCCTTGCCGGGCCCGCCGGCGGTGGCCGCGTCGACGATCGCGAAGGTGTCGAAGAACGCGTAGACGACGTTCACCACCAGCAGGAAGAAGGTGGTGGGCGACAGCAGCGGGAAGATGACCGAACGGAACGTGCGCCACGCGCCCGCGCCGTCGATCGCCGCCGCCTCGATCAGCGACTTCGGGATCGACTGCAGCCCGGCCAGGAAGAAGATGAAGTTGTAGCTGATCTGCTTCCAGACCGCCGCGATCACGATGAGGATCATCGCCTGGTTGCCGTCGAGCACGTGGTCCCACTCGACGCCCACCCCGCGCAGCCAGTGCGTGACGATGCCCAGCGTCGGGTTGAACAGGAACATCCACAGCACGCCGGCGATCACCGGGGCGATCGCGTAGGGCACGATCAGCAGCGTGCGAAACGCCAGCGCGCCGCGGATCGCGCGATCGGCGAAGTAGGCCAGCCCCAGGCTCAGCGTGAGGCCGATCAGCGTGACCGCGACCGAGAAGACCGCGGTGACCTCGAACGAATTGAGGTACAGCTCGTCGGCGAACAGCGTCTGGAAGTTCTCCAGCCCGACGAACTCGAGACTGCCGCCGAAGGCGTCCTGGATGAAGACCGACTGGAACAGCGCCTGCGACGCAGGCCAGTAGAAGAAGACCAGGACGATCGCCATCTGCGGCGCGAGCAGCGCGACCGGCAGCCAGCCGGTCGCGCGGAAGACGACGCGCTTTTCCAGGCGCTACTCCCGGGCAGTGCGCTCGAAGCGGGCGAGCTGCTCGTCGCCGCGCCGCTTCATGTTGGCCAGCGCGGTCTTCGCATCCTGCTTGCCGCCGAGCATCGACTCGATCTCCTCGTGCACGATGTCGCGCAGCTGCACCATGTTGCCGAGCCGCACGCCGCGCGACTTGTCGGTCGTCTTCACGATCATCTGCTGGACCGACACGTCGGTGCCCGGGTTCTTCTCGTAGTAGCCGCTCTTCTTCGTGAGCTCGTAGGCGGCCAGCGTGAGCGGCAGGTAGCCAGTGCTCTGGTGCCACTCGGCCTGCAGCTCGGGCGAGGACAGGAACGCGAAGAACTTCGCCACCCCCTTGTACTCGGCCGGCTTCTTGCCGCTCATCACCCACAGGCTCGCGCCGCCGATGATCGTGTTCTGCGGCGCGCCCGGCACGTCGGAGTAGTACGGCAGCTTCGAGATGCCGAAGTTGAATTTCGCGTTGCGCTTGACGTTCGCGTAGGCCGACGAGCTGCCGGTGAACAGCGCGCACTCGCCGCTGTAGAACTTCGCGTCGCCCTGGTTCGTGCGGCCCGGATAGAAGAACAGCCCGCTCTTCGACCAGTTCAGCAGGTTGTTCAGGTGCCGCTCGTGCAGCGGCGTGTTCACCGCCATGCGCGCCTTCAGGCTGCCGAAGCCGTTGTTCTCGGTCGCGAACAGCGTGTTGTGCCAGGTGGAGAAGCTCTCCATGTGCACCCAGCTCGCCCAGCTCGAGGTGAACGGGCAGCTCGACGCGCCCGAGGCCTTGATCTTCGCCATCGCGGCGGCGAACTCGGGCCAGGTCTCGGGCACCTTGTCGACGCCGGCCTTCGCCAGCACGTCCTTGTTGTAGTAGAAGATCGTGGTCGAGCTGTTGAACGGGAACGACAGCATCTCGCCCTTGCGGCTGGTGTAGTAGCCCGCCACCGCCGGCACGTACGCGCTGCGGTCGAACTTCTCGCCGGCGTCCTTCATCAGCTTCTCGACCGGCACGATCGCGCCCTTGGCGGACATCATCGTCGCGGTGCCCACCTCGAACACCTGCACGATGTGCGGCGCGTTGCCGGCCCGGAACGCCGCGATCGCCGCGGTCATCGTTTCGGGGTACGAGCCCTTGAAGACCGGCACGACCTTGTAGTCGGACTGGCTCTTGTTGAAGCGTTCGGCGAAGTTGTTGACCTTGTCGTTCAGCGCGCCGGTCATCGCGTGCCACCACTGGATCTCGGTGACCGCCAGCGCCTGCGTCGACATCGCCAAGCCGGCCACGGTCGCGGCCGCGCCGACGACACGCCGCGTCCAGGCGGCCATGCCGCCTTTCCTGTGCGTCTTCATGAATTCTCCTCTCCAGTGATGCCGGCTTCTGAAGGCCGGGCCGCCCGGGTGAGCGGCGCGTTATTGTCTTGCGCCGACTATTACAGAACCGTGGCGCGCCCGCAACTGGGCGGAACCCGGGTATAAACGCGACGATGAACGACGCCCGCACGCTCCCGCCCTCGGCGGCCGCGGCCCAACTGCTGCTCTGCATGCTCTGGGGCCTCAGCCAGGTGGCCACGAAGGTCGGCAACACCGGCGTCTCGCCGATCTGGCAGGCCGCGCTGCGCTCGATCGGCGCGACGCTGTTGCTGGTGGCCTGGATCGCCTGGCGGCGCACTCCGCTGGGCGATCGCAGCGAGACATTGGTGCCCGGCATCGTCGCCGGTGTGCTGTTCGGACTGGAGTTCGTGTTCCTGTTCGTCGGCCTGGTCTACACCACCGCGGTGCGCGCGGTGCTGCTGCTCTACTCGGCCCCGTTCTTCGTCGCGCTCGGCGCGCACTGGTTCGTGCCGGGCGACCGGCTCACGCGCAACAAGCTGCTCGGCCTGTCGGCGGCCTTCGCCGGCCTGCTGCTCGCGTTCGGCGACCGCCTCATGCTGCCCGACGCGCACGCGCTCGTCGGCGACCTGCTGTGCCTGGGCGCCGCGTTGATGTGGGGCGCAACGACCGTCGTGATCAAGGCCACCGCGCTGCGCCGCGCTGCGCCCGAGACGACGCTGCTGTACCAGCTGGCGATCTCGGCGGTGCTGACGGTGGCGCTCTCGTACGCGTTCGGCGAGCCCGGCGTCTTCGCCCCCACCCCGCTCGTCTGGGGCGCGCTCGCGTTCCAGACGGTCGTCATCGCCTGGGCCAGCTACGCCGTCTGGTTCTGGCTCGTCGCGCGCTATCGCGCCACCACGCTGCACGCGTTCACGTTCCTCACCCCGCTGTTCGGTGTGCTGGCCGGCGCGCTCCTCCTCGGCGAACCGGTCGGCCCCACGCTGATCGCCGCCCTCGCCCTGGTCGCCGCCGGCATCGTCCTCGTCAACCACGCCTGAACCGCGGGCGCCGCCTCCAGCCGCCCGCGCATCGGGGGCGCGCCCCGTCGCCCCCCGACATCGAGGCTTCGTGCGAGGGGGCCCGCGGCGCCGGGGCCAGGGCGTATACTGTATTTTCATACAGTATCAAACAGATCCCCCGATGCTGTCCCCCTACGCCGAACTGCACTGCGCCAGCAACTTCACGTTCCTCCACGGCGCCTCCCACCCCGAGGAACTCGCCGACCGCGCCCACGCCCTCGGTTACGCCGCGCTCGCCATCACCGACGAGTGCTCGCTCGCCGGCGTCGTGCGCGCGCACCTGCGCGCGCGCGAAGTCGGCCTGCCGCTGCTCGTCGGCGCGCAGTTCTCGCTGCGCGAGGCCTTCGGCGACGACTCGCGACTGGTGCTCATCGCCGCCTCGCGCAACGGCTACGGCAACCTGTCCGAACTGATCACGCGCGCGCGCATGCGCGCCGGCAAGGGTCATTACCGCCTGCTCGCAGGCGACCTCGCCGAAGGGCTCGACGACTGCCTCGCGCTGCTCGTGCCCTCGCCGGCCATCGCGGTCGACCCCGCGGCCGGCTCGCCCGCGCCGCCGCCGGATTCTCCGTGCGCCCGGCTGCTTCGCCACGCGCGCTTCCTGCGCGAGCGCTTCGACGGCCGCTGCTGGCTCGGTGTGCCGCTGCTGGTGCGCGGCCACGACGCGGCACTGCTCGAGCGCACGCGCGGCATCGCCGCCGCGACCGGCCTGCCGCGCGTGGCCGTCGGCGACGTCCTCTACCACCTGCGCTCGCGCAAGACGCTGCAGGACACGCTCACCGCGATCCGCCTGAACACGCCGCTGGCCGCGCTCGGCTACGCGCTGGCGCCCAACGCCGAGCAGCACCTGCGCAGCCGGCTGCGGCTGGCGCGCCTGTATCCGCCGGCGCTGCTCGAAGAGACGCTCGAAGTCGCCGCGCGCTGCCGCTTCTCGCTCGACGAGTTGCGCTACGAGTACCCCGAGGAGATCGTGCCGGCCGGCCACACGCCGGCGAGCTGGCTGCGCGCGCTGGTCTTCGACGGCGTGCCCGGGCGCTACCCCGACGGCCTGCCGCCGGCGGTCGCCGCGCAGCTCGAGCACGAGCTGGCGCTGATCGCCGAGCTGAAGTACGAGCCCTACTTCCTCACCGTCGCCGACATCGTCCACTTCGCGCGCGACCGCGGCATCCTGTGCCAGGGCCGCGGCTCGGCGGCCAACTCGGCGGTCTGCTACTGCCTGGGCATCACCGAGATCGACCCGGCGCGCACCAGCGTGTTGTTCGAGCGCTTCATCAGCCGCGAACGCAACGAGCCGCCCGACATCGACGTCGACTTCGAGCACCAGCGCCGCGAGGAGGTCATCCAGTACCTGTACGCGAAGTACGGCCGCCACCGCGCCGCGCTCACCGCCACGGTCATCAGCTATCGCTCGCGCTCGGCGCTGCGCGACGTCGGGCGCGCGCTGGGCATCGACGCGCAGCGCATCGAGCAGTTGGCGCGCGCGCACCAGTGGTGGGACCGCAGCGTGCAGCCCGAGCACTTGCGCGAGGCCGGCTTCGATCCCTCCTCGACCGTGGCGCAGCAGTGGCTCGAGCTGGCCGGCGCGCTGCGCGGCTTCCCGCGCCACCTGTCGCAGCACACCGGCGGCTTCGTGATCGCGCGCGACGCGCTTACGCGGCTGGTGCCGGTGGAGAACGCGGCGATGCCCGGGCGCAGCGTCATCGAGTGGGACAAGGACGACCTCGACGCACTCGGCCTGCTGAAGGTCGACGTGCTGGCGCTGGGCATGCTCAGCGCGATCCGCCGCGCGCTCGACCTCATCGGCCAGCGGCGCGGACTGCCGTTCCGCATCCAGGACATTCCCGCCGAAGACCCGGCCACCTACGAGATGATCTCGCGCGCCGACACGATCGGCGTGTTCCAGATCGAGTCGCGCGCGCAGATGAGCATGCTGCCCAGGCTGCGGCCGCGCCGCTTCTACGATCTGGTGATCGAGGTCGCGATCGTACGCCCCGGCCCGATCCAGGGGGGGATGGTGCAACCGTACCTGCGCCGCCGCATGGGGCTCGAACCGGTCGCCTATCCGCGCGACGAGATCCGCCCCGCGCTCGAGCGCACGCTCGGCGTGCCGATCTTCCAGGAGCAGGTGATGCAGGTGGCGATGCTCGCGGCCGGCTTCTCGGGCGGCGAAGCCGACGCGCTGCGCCGCGCGATGGCGGCCTGGCGTCGCAAGGGCGGGCTCGAGCCGTTCGAGCGGCGCGTGGTCGACGGCATGCTCGCACGCGGCTACCGGCGCGAGTTCGCCGAGGCGATCTTCCGGCAGATCCAGGGCTTCGGCGAATACGGCTTTCCCGAGAGCCACGCGGCGAGCTTCGCGCTGCTGGTCTACGTGTCGGCCTGGATCAAGCGGCACGAGCCGGCGGCCTTCCTCGCCGCGCTGCTGAACAGCCAGCCGATGGGCTTCTATGCGCCGGCGCAGCTGGTGCGCGACGCGCGCGAGCACGGCGTCGAGGTACGCGGCGCCGACGTGCTCGCGAGCGACTGGGACTGCACGCTCGAAGAGGCGCCAGGCGACCCGCCAGGCCGTGCGCCGGCCTACGCCGCCGCCGCCGACGGCAGCGCGATCGACTGGCGCGCACAGCCCGCGGTGCGCCTTGGCCTGAACCGCGTGCGCGGCCTGTCGCAGGCCGGCGCGCAACGGCTGCTCGACGCGCGCGCGGCGCGCCGGCGCGCGCGCGTCGACGAGTTCGCGTTCGACAGCGTCGAAGACCTCGCCCGCGAGGCGCGGCTCGACGGGCGCGAGTTGCAGGCGCTGGCGCAGGCCGACGCGCTGCGCCAGCTGGCCGGGCACCGCGCGCAGGCGCACTGGGAGGCCGCGGCGATCCGGCCGCTGCCGGCGCTGCTGGCCGACGCGCGCTTCGACGAGGCGCCGATCCGGCTGCCCGCGCCGCCCGAGGGCCGCGAAATCATCGCCGACTATCGCGGGCTGGGCATCCCGATGGGCCGCCACCCGCTGGCGCTGCTGCGTCCGCAGCTGGCGCGCCTGCGCATCGCCACCGCGGCGACGCTGCGCGCGCTCCCGAACGGCCGGCCGGCGCGCGCCAGCGGCCTGGTCACGCATCGCCAGCGCCCCGAGACCGCGAAGGGCACGATCTTCGTCACGCTCGAAGACGAGACCGGCGCGGTCAACGTCATCGTGTGGCCGGGCGTGTTCGAGCGCCAGCGCCGCGAGGTGCTCGGCGCGCAGCTGATGACCGTCTACGGCACCTGGCAGTGCGACACTGACACCGGCGGCGAAGTCAGGCACCTGGTCGCGCAGCGCATCGTCGACCACAGCGCGCTGCTCGGCGAGCTCGTCGTCGGCAGCCGCGATTTCCGCTGAATCGCGGACCCGTGAACCAGACCGGTGAACCAGGCCCCGGAGTCAGGCCCCTGGGTCAGGCCCGCGAGCCCGGCAACGAGCCCGGCAACGAGCCCGGCTGCGAGCTAAGCCGCGAGCCCGCGCGCCAGGTCGGCGCAGATGTCCTGCGGGTCCTCGAGCCCGACCGCGACGCGCAGCATCCCCTCGCCGATGCCGGCCTCGCGCCGCGTCTCGAGCGGCATGCGGCCGTGGGTCGTGCTGGCCGGATGCGTGATCGTCGACTTCACGTCGCCGAGGTTGGCGGTGATCGACAGCAGCCGGCAGCCGTCGACGACGCGCCAGGCCGCGGCCTTGCGCGCGGCGTCGTCGGCGCCCTTCAGGTCGAACGCGAGCACCGCGCCGCCGGCGCGCTGCTGCGCGCGCGCCAGCGCGTGCTGCGGGTGCGACGCGAGCCACGGATAGCGCACCCGCGCGACTTCGGGGCGCGCCTCGAGCCAGCGCGCCACCGCGAGGGCGTTCTCGGAGTGGCGGAGCATCCGCACCGACAGCGTCTCGAGCCCCTTGGCGAGCACCCAGGCGTTGAACGCCGACAGCGTCGGCCCGCAGTAGCGCACCACCGGCTGCAGCACCTCGGCCACGTACTTGCGCGAGCCGAGCACCGCGCCGCCGAGCACGCGGCCCTGCCCATCGAGGTACTTGGTCGCCGAGTGCACGACGATGTCGGCGCCGAGCTCGAGCGGCCGCTGCAGCGCCGGCGTGCAGAAGCAGTTGTCGACCACCAGCGGAATGCCCCGCGCCCGCGCGATCGCCGACAGCGCGCGCACGTCGCCCACCTCGGTCAGCGGGTTCGAAGGCGTTTCGAGGAACAGCAGCCTCGTGTTCGGCCGGATCGCCGCCTCCCAGGCGGCCGGGTCGTCCAGCGGCACGTAGCTGGTCTCGATCCCGTAGCGCGCGAACAGCGCGAACAGCTGGATCGTCGTGCCGAACACGCCCTGCGAGCAGACCACGTGGTCGCCCGCGCGGGTGAGGCTCACCAGCACCGACATGATCGCCGACATGCCGGAGGCCGTCGCGCGACAGTCCCCGGCGCCCTCGAGCGCGGCCAGCCGCTCCTCGAACAGCCGCACCGTCGGGTTTCCGAAGCGCGAGTAGATGAACCCCTCGGCCTCGCCGGCGAACTTGGCGGCGGCGTGCGCCGCGCTGTCGTGCACGAAGCTCGACGTGAGGAACATCGGCTCGGTGTGCTCGCCGAACGTCGTGCGCTCGAAGCCTGCGCGCACCGCGCGGGTGTCGAATCCGTAGTCGTCGTCTTCGCCGGGCGCCTGCGCCGCGCGATCGTTCATCGTCGTCGATTCCGCTGGTCGATCCTGCCCCGGGCTCAGTCGGTCGCCACCGGAAACTGCAGGTTCATCTGGTTCTTCGGCGCATCCTCGTCGTAGCCGCCCGACGGGCCGAGCAGCCGCTCGCGCTCGATGCGGTCGAGGTACTCGGGCGTCACGTCGCCGGTGATGTAGACGCCGTCGAAGCACGAGGCCTCGAAGTTCTTCAGCTGCGGGTTGACGTCGCGCACCGACTGCTTCATCGCCTCCACCGTCTGGTAGATCAGCGCGTCGGCGCCGATCGCCATGCGGATCTCCTCGTCGGTGCGGCCGTGCGCGATCAGCTCGCTGCGCGTCGGCATGTCGATGCCGTAGACGTTCGGATAGCGCACCGGCGGCGCCGCCGACGCGAAGAACACCTTGTTGGCGCCCGAGTCGCGCGCCATCTGAACGATCTCGCGCGAAGTCGTGCCGCGCACGATCGAATCGTCGACGAGCAGCACGTTCTTGCCCTTGAACTCGACGCTCATCGCGTTGAGCTTCTGGCGCACCGACTTCTTGCGCACCGCCTGCCCCGGCATGATGAACGTGCGCCCGACGTAGCGGTTCTTCAGGAACCCTTCGCGATAGTTGAGCCCCAGCTTCATCGCCAGCTGCATCGCCGACGGCCGCGACGTGTCGGGAATCGGCATCACCACGTCGATATCGCCGCGCCACAGCTCGGCGGCCAGCCGCTCGGCCAGGTACTCGCCCATGCGCAGCCGCGCCGAGTAGACCGACGCGCCGTCGATGATCGAGTCGGGCCGCGCGAAATACACGTACTCGAACACGCAGGGGTTCAGCGACGGCGAGGCCGCGCATTGGCGCGAGTGGAAGTTGCCGTCGAGGTCGATGAAGATCGCCTCGCCCGGGGCGACGTCGCGCACCATCCGGAAGCCCAGGCCCTCGAGCGCCACCGACTCGGAAGCCACCAGGTACTCGACGCCCTGGTCGGTCTCGGCCACCCCGTAGCACAGCGGGCGGATGCCGAACGGATCGCGGAAGGCCAGGATGCCGTAGCCGGCGATCTCGGCCACGCAGGCGTAGGCGCCGCGCACGCGCGCGTGCAGCTGGCCCACCGCGGCGAAGATCGTGTCGGGATCGAGCGAGACGCCGCGCGCCGACGCCTGCAGCGAGTTCGCCAGCACGTTGAGCAGCACCTCGGAGTCGGAGTCGGTGTTGATGTGGCGGCGGTCGCGCCGGAACATCTCGTCCTTGAGCTGCCCGGAATTCGTGAGATTGCCGTTGTGCGCCAGCATGATTCCGAACGGCGCGTTCACGTAGAACGGCTGCGCCTCCTCGGAGTTGCTCGCCGACCCGGCGGTCGGGTAGCGCACGTGCGCGATGCCCGACTGGCCCCCCAGCGAGCGCATGTTGCGCGTGCGAAAGACGTCGCGCACCAGGCCGTTGCCCTTCTGCATGTGGAACGCCTTGCCCATCGCCGTGGCGATGCCGGCCGCGTCCTGGCCGCGATGCTGCAGCAGCAGCAGCCCGTCGTAGAGCAACTGGTTGACCGGCGAGCGCGCTACGACGCCCAGGATTCCGCACATGTCTGGCTCCCGGATTTCAGCGTTCAGGTCTGCTTCACCGCTTCCGAACGCGAGGGCAGGTACGGCGACACCCACGATACCAGTTCGTCGAGCAAGGGGCGCGAAAGCGCCTGCTGCCAGGCGGGCTCGCGATCGGCCCCGAGCTGCCTGCCGACCAGCGCCACGATCGTCACGATGATCAGTGCGCGCACGACGCCCAGCACGGCGCCCAGCGATCGGTCGGCCACGCCCAGCCCGACTTTCGCCAGCGCTCGCGCCAGCAGCCCGCCCAGCAGTCGGACCGAGATCAGCAGCGCGAAGAAGACCAGCACGGCGACGAACAGCGGATGCAGCGACCAGCCGGTCGCCGCGAGCAGCGGCCCGGTGACCAGCGGCGCGCCCAGCAGCGCGACGATCCAGGCCGCCAGCGCGAACACCGTGCGCACCAGTCCGCGCAGCAGGCCGAGCGCGACGGAAATCAGCAACGTGGCGATCACGAAATAGTCCCAGCCCGTCAACGCGGCGACGCTCACCGACATCGCTACAGCGGAACCACCGAGGACTCGAGGCCGATCGACTTCAGCTTCGCGCGCGCATGGTCGGCGGCCTCGCGGCTGGTGAAAGGTCCGACCCGCACGCGCGTGCGCTCGCCCTGGGCGGTCTTCACGGTTTCGGTGTAGACGCGCACGCCCGCCCTGCGCGCCTTGTCGGCCTGCGCGCGCGCGCTGCCGGCATTGGCGAACGCGCCCACCTGCACGACGAAGCGCGTCTCGGCCTTCGCGGACGGGGACGTCGCCGGCGCCGACACTTCGGCCTTGGGCGCCGCCGCGGCCTTGGGCGCCGTCTTCGACGCTTCGGGCGTCTTCGGCGCCGCCTTCGGCGCTTCGGCGGGCCTGGGCGCCGCCTTCGCGGCAGGCCTGTGCTCGTCGACCGCCTTCGGTGCCGTCGCCGCCGGCGCGGCCGGCGCGATCGCCGCGGCCTTGGGCGGCTCGGCGGGCTCGACCGGCGCCGGTTTCTCGGGCGCCTGCACCGGCGACGCCGGCTCGACCGGCGGCACGACCGCGACTTCGTTGCCCCGCGCAGGCGTCTCGTCGACCTTCGGCGGCAGCGGCGTGTCGCGCGGCGGAATTTCGACCTGAACGTCCGGGATGGTCTGGCGCGGCTCGGAGTCGAGCACCAGCGGCAACACGATCGCAGCGGCCAGCCCGAGCACCAGGGCGCCGACCAGTCGACGGCGCGCGCGCTTCTTCTGCGTCAGCGCCGGGTCGAGCGCCCCGGCGTCGGCGTCGGCCATCTCACGCCTGGCCATGGGCGCCCGTGGTCGCCGATCCCGGCACGCATGCGCCGCAGCGCGAGCCGACGGGGAAGCCTGGGGAGCGGACGCTACGCAGCACGGGCGGCAAGGATGTCGGCGACGGTGAGGAAGGATCCGAAGACGACGATTCTATCATTGGCGCTCGCGCGTCCTCGCGCTGCGGCGAGCGCCGACGACGGATCGGCGTGGCACTCGATGCTCGTCTTCGGGCCCGCGCGCGCGACCCCGGCCGCCTCGAGGCGGCCGGCGATCCAGCCGGCCCTCGCGGCACGCGGCCCGGGCAGATCCACCGGCAACCAGTGATCGACGCGGTGCTTCAGCGCCGCGATCACGCCGTCGACGTCCTTGTCGCGCATCACGCCGAACACCGCGAAGGTCTGCCTGAACGCCCCCATCGCGTCGAGGTTGACCGCCAGGTGTGCTGCCGCGTGCGGGTTGTGCGCGACGTCGAGGATCACCGTCGGCTGGCCCGGCAGCACCTGGAAGCGTCCGGGAAGCTCCACCGTCGCGAGCCCCTGGCGCACCGCCTGCTGCGAAACCGGCAGCCGATCGCGAAGCGCCTCGAGCGCCGCGAGCACGCCGGCCGCGTTCTGCAGCTGGTTGGCGCCGCGCAGCGCCGGATACGCCAGCCCGCTGCGGCGCTGCGCGCGCCCGCCGTACGACCACTGCTGGCGGTCGCCGGTGTGGTTGAAGTCGCGGCCGTGCAGCCAGAGATCGGCGCCGATCGCGTTGACGTGCTCGACGAGCGTCGCCGGCGGCAGCGGATCGCTGCAGATCGCCGGGCGCCCGGCGCGGAAGATGTGCGCCTTCTCCCAGCCGATGCGCTCGCGCGTGTCGCCCAGGTACTCGGCGTGGTCGACGTCGATGCTCGTGACGATGGCGCAGTCGGCATCGACCAGGTTCACCGCGTCCAGCCGGCCCCCGAGCCCGACCTCCAGGATCGCGACGTCGAGCGGGCGCTGCTGGAACAGGCGCAGCACCGCCAGCGTCGTGAACTCGAAGTAGGTGAGCGAGACGGCGCCGCGCGCGGCCTCGACCGCCTCGAACTGCTCGACCAGCGCCGCGTCGTCCACCGGCGCCCCGCCGACGCGCGCGCGCTCGGCGAAGCGCACCAGGTGCGGCGACGTGTAGAGGCCCACCCGGTAGCCGGCGGCCAGCAGGATCGACTCGAGCATCGCACAGGTCGAGCCCTTGCCGTTGGTACCGCCCACGGTGATCACGGTGCACCCGAGTTCCAGCGACAGGCGCCCGGCGACCTCGCGCAGCCGCGCGAGCCCGAGGTCGATCGTCTTCGGGTGCAGCCGCTCGATGCGGCCCAGCCAGTCGCGAAGCGCCGGCGAGTCGGCGGAGGTCATGCGGCAGTCAGGCCACTGCCTCGCTCGATTGCCTGAGCAGCAGCGCCAGCAACCGCGCGATCTCGTCGCGCATCGCGCGCCGGTCGACGATCATGTCGATCGCGCCCTTCTCCAGCAGGAACTCGGATCGCTGGAAGCCCTCGGGCAGCTTCTCGCGCACCGTCTGCTCGATCACGCGCGGCCCGGCAAAGCCGATCAGCGCCTTCGGCTCGGCGATCACGACGTCGCCCAGGAAGCAGAAGCTCGCCGAGACGCCGCCCATCGTCGGGTCGGTGAGCACCGAGACGTACGGCAGGCGCTTCTCCGAGAGCTTCGTGAGCATCGCGGTGGTCTTGGCCATCTGCATCAGCGACAGCAGGCCCTCCTGCATCCGCGCGCCACCAGAGGACGCGATCGACACGAAAGGCACCTTCTGCTCGATGGCGCCCTGCACGCCGCGCGCGAAGCGCTCGCCGACCACCGAGCCCATCGAGCCGCCCATGAAGTCGAACTCGAAGCAGGCGACCACGACCGGCATGGTGCGGATCGCCCCGCCCATCACGACCAGCGCGTCGGTCTCGCCGGTGTCGTCGATCGCCTCCTGCAACCGGTCGGGATACTTGCGGCTGTCCTTGAACTTCAGCGCGTCGACCGGCAGCACCTCCTGGCCGATCTCGTAGCGCCCTTCCGCGTCGAGCAGCAGGTCGAGCCGCTTGCGCGCCGACAGGCGCATGTGGTGCGAGCACTTCGGGCAGACGTTGAGGTTCGCCTCGAGGTCGGCCGAATACAGCACCGCGTCGCACGACGGGCACTTGACCCAGACGCCTTCGGGAACCTTCTTGCCGCCGGCGGGCGAACGCTTGATGCGCGGGGGGAGCAGCTTGTCGAGCCAGGTCATGGAGTCACCTCCGTAGGTGCCCTGCTGTCGAGGGCGGCGCGAATCTCGGCCATGAACGCGCGGGCGCGCCCGGGCGCTTCGCCCGGCGGTCCGTCTTCGAGCAACTGGATGGTGCGGGTACCGATGATCACCGCGTCGGCCGCCTGGGCCACCGCGCGTGCCGTCGCGCCGTCGCGGATGCCGAAGCCCACGCCCACCGGCAGCTTCGTGCGCCGGCGGATCGCGCCGACGCGGCGCACGACGTCGGCCGTGTCGATCTGGCCGCCGGTGATGCCCTTCAGCGACACGTAGTAGACGTAGCCGCTGGCCATGGCCAGCACGCGCGCGGTGCGCTCCCCGGTGGTCGTCGGCGCCAGCAGGAAGATCGGGTCTACTCCGCGGCTGCGCGCGGCCGCCGCGAATGCCTCGCACTCCTCGGGCGGGTAATCGACGACGATCACGCCGTCCACGCCGGCCGCCGCCGCCTCGTCGAGAAAGCGCTCGACGCCCATGCGCTCGACCGGATTGGCATAGCCCATCAGCACCACCGGCGTCGCGTCGTCGCGGCTGCGGAACTCGCGCACGAAGCCGAGCACGCCGCGCAGGCCCACGCCGAGCGCCAGCGCGTGCTCGTTGGCGCGCTGGATCACCGGCCCGTCGGCCATCGGGTCGGAGAACGGCACGCCGAGCTCGATCGCGTCGGCGCCGCCGGCGACCAGTGCGTGCATGATCGGCACGGTGAGCGCCGGCGCAGGGTGGCCCGAGGTGACGTAGGGAATGAGCGCCTTGCGGCCGGCGGCGGCCAGCCGCTCGAAGGTGCTCGCCAGCCGCGACATCAGAAGCGCATCCCCGCGCGCTGCGCGACGGTGTGCATGTCCTTGTCGCCGCGTCCCGACAGGTTGACCAGGATGATGCGCTCCTTCGGCAGCGTCGGCGCGAGCCGGGCCGCGTACGCGAGCGCGTGGCTCGACTCGAGCGCCGGGATGATGCCCTCGATGCGGCAGCAGTCGTGGAACGCCTTCAGCGTGTCGGCGTCGTCGACCACCTCGTAGCTGGCGCGCCCGATGTCCTTCAGCCAGGCGTGCTCGGGGCCGACGCCCGGGTAGTCGAGACCGGCCGAGACCGAATGCGTGTCGATGATCTGGCCGTCTTCGTCCTGCAGCAGGTAGGTGCGGTTGCCGTGCAGCACGCCGGGCGTGCCCGCCGTGAGCGAGGCCGCGTGCCGTCCGGTGGCCAGTCCCTCGCCGCCCGCCTCGACGCCGACCAGCTTCACGTCCGGCATGTCGATGTACGGGTAGAAGATGCCGATGGCGTTCGAGCCACCGCCGACGCAGGCGACGACGTAGTCGGGCTGGCGGCCGGTCATCGCCGGCATCTGCCGCTTGCACTCGTTGCCGATCACCGACTGGAAGTCGCGCACCATCATCGGGTACGGGTGCGGGCCGGCCACCGTGCTGATGATGTAGAAGGTGTCCTCGACGCGGGTGACCCAGTCGCGCATCGCCTCGTTCAGCGCGTCCTTCAGCGCGTCTTCGAGCCGGAGTCGACCGGCACCACCTCGGCGCCCAGCAGCTTCATCCGGTAGACGTTCTGCGCCTGGCGCGCGACGTCTTCGGAGCCCATGTAGACGACGCACTTCATCCCGTAGCGCGCGGCGACGGTCGCGGTGGCCACGCCGTGCTGGCCGGCGCCGGTCTCGGCGATCACGCGTGGCTTGCCCATCCGCTTCGCGAGCAGTGCCTGGCCGATCGTGTTGTTGATCTTGTGCGCGCCGGTGTGGTTCAGGTCTTCGCGCTTGAGCCAGATCTGCGCGCCGCCGAGCCGCTGCGACCAGCGCCTGGCGTGATAGACGGGGCTCGGGCGACCGACGAAGTGCTCGAGTTCGTACTCGAACTCGGCGACGAACTCCGGGTCGCTGCGGTAGCGCTCGTAGGCGACGCGCAGCTCCTCGAGCGCGTGCACGAGAGTCTCTGCGACGAAGACGCCACCATAAGGGCCGAAGTGGCCCCGGGCATCCGGAAGATCGTACGGCTTCATCGTGAATCCTGTTGTGCCGAATCGGCTCGCAGCACCTCTGTGACGAACCGTTCCATGCGCTCGCGCGATTTCGCGCGCGGGTCGGGATCCGGCCCCCCGACCTGGATGCCCGTCGACACGTCGACCATCGTCGGCCGCACCCGGGCGATGGCCATCGCGACGTTCTCGGGCGCGAGGCCCCCCGACAGCACGATCGGCAGCGGTCGCTCGCACGGCACCCGCGACCAGTCGAACCCTTCGCCGCTGCCGCCGTAGCCGGGGCTGTGCGAGTCGAGCAGCAGCGCCTCGGCGCTGGCATACCGGTCGAACGATTCTATCAAATCGACCCCCTCGCGCATGCGAATGGCGCGCCAGTACGACAGCCCGGCGGGGCGCTCCTGCTCGCAGGTGCGCGGATCCTCGTCGCCGTGGAACTGGATCACGTCCAGCCCGACCGCACCGGCGACGCGCCGGATCGCGCCTTCGGGCGCGTTGACGAAAAGCCCCACCGCCGCCACCCAGGACGGCAGCAGCCGGCGCAGCCCCGCGGCCTGCGCTGCGTCGAGCAGGCGCGGGCTCCTGGGATAGAACACGAAGCCGACGGCATCGACGCCGAGGGCCGCGGCTGTGCGAACATCGTCGACGCGAACCAGACCGCAGAACTTGATCCGTGTGCGCATCGGCGGCAGTGTATCCGCTCACCCGCTGCCGCGACAGCAAGGAGCGACGATGAGCGCCCCCGCAGCAACGCACGACCCTGCCCGACCCGACGCGCCGACGCCGGCGCCGACCGCTGCCTCGATCTTCCCGGCCGAGTTCTCGCAGCGCGAACTCGCCGTCGTGCGCGCGCGCCGCGCCGCGCTCGGCCTGCCGTTCACCGACGGCGAGACGACCGGCCGTGTCGGCCTGGCGATCTCGGGGGGCGGCATCCGCAGCGCGACCTTCGCGCTCGGCGTGCTGCAGTCGCTGGCCCGACTCGGGCGCCTGCGCCACGTCGACTACCTGTCGACGGTTTCCGGGGGCGGCTACATCGGCAGCTTCCTCGGCAGCCTGTACCTGCCGGCCGCGGCGCGCAACGGCGCCGCAGCGGCGGCCACGTCGTCGCCGGCCGCATCGTCGCCGCCTGCTTCGTCGTCGGCCGGATCCACAGCCGCGTCGGTATCGCCCTCGGCCGCCCAGACGGCGGATCGCGTCGAGCGCACGCTCGCCGACGCCAACGCGCCGCCCGTCCGCTGGCTGCGCGAGTACGGCCGCTACATGGCGCCGCGCGGCGCCGGCGACTACCTCTACGCGGTCGGGATCTACCTGCGCAACTGGATCTCGCTGCACTACGTGCTGGCGGTGACGCTGCTCGCCGTCTTCCTCGCCGGCAACCTGCTGCGAGCCCTGCTGTGGCAGCGCTTCGCAACGATCCGCGCACTCGAGGCGAGTCTGTTCGCCGGATCGACCGCGGGCCTGTGGTGGAGCCCCTGGTTCGTGCTGCCGCTGGCCGGTTTCGCGCTCGCGCTGGTGCCGCTCGGCTGGGCCTACTGGCTTACGCAGACGCGCCAGGACTGGCCGCACACGATGCGCAACCCGGCGCTGTTCGCTACCTTCCTCGTCGCGCTCACGGCCGCCGCAGTGCTGCGCTGGCCGCCTGCTCTGGCCTACCTGCCGGCCGCGCAGCCCGACACCGTCGCAGCGATCGCCGCCTGGCCGCTCGCTGCCGCGATCGCCACCGGCGCCTGGTTCGTCGCGCGCATCGGCAGCGGCAGCGACGGCATGGCACGCAATCACCTGTCGCGATGGCTCGGCTCCACGCCTGCCGTGCTCGCGCTCGCCGGGTTCGCGTTCGTCGACAGCCTCGGCCAGAGCCTTTACCTGCTCGCCAGCGCCGGGCACGGGCGATGGTGGGCGACGCTGTTCCGGGCTCGGCGGTCGTGGTCCTGGTGCAGCGCTTCGCGCCGCTGATCGGCCGCTTGGGCGTCAGGGAGGCCGGATCGCGACTGTCGGCGGCAACGGCGCTGTCGGCGCTCGGCATCGTGCTGTTCGCGCCGCTGATGGCCGGATGGTCGGCCGTGGGGCACGCGTTGCTCTGGAGCGGCCAGTGCGCGGCCTGCGGATCCGGCGCGCCCGCGCCGCAGGCAACGCCGGTCGCGGCGGCGCTCGCCGCGATGACGGTGATCTCGCTGCTCACCGGCCGCACGATCCCGTTCCTCAACCTTTCGACGCTCGCGCAGTTCTACGCGGCGCGGCTCACCCGCGCCTACCTCGGCGCGAGCAATGCCCGCCGCACCGGCTACCGCGCCGATCCCCCCGCGGGAACGACGCCGGCCGCTGCGTCGGCGCAGCCCGACGTGACCCGCGCGTCGGCGTCGGACGACATCCGCTGGCAGGCGTATCGGCCCGACCTGCACGGCGGCCCGCTGCACTTCGTGAACGTGACGCTCAACGAGACCGTGACCGGCGCCGCGCAGCTCACGCAGCGCGACCGCAAGGGCATGTCGATGGCGATCGGCCCGCATGGCCTGAGCGTCGGCCGTCACCACCACGCACTGTGGGACGGCTCCGACGCGCGCATCGCCCCGCTGGCGCTGCCGCCGGGACGCTTCGCGATGTTCCCCGCCGACCCGTGCGATGGCCACGGGGTCGATGGCCACGAAGTCGAGCCCCTCGGCGTCGGCCAGTGGATCGCGGTGTCCGGTGCCGCCTTCACCACCGGGCTGGGGTCGCGCACGCGGATGGGACTGTCGATGCTGCTCGCGCTGTCGAACGTGCGGCTCGGCTACTGGTGGGACAGCGGCGTCGATCCGCACCGCCGGCGAGATCGCTCGGCCCGCGGCGCGCTCGACCGGGCGTTCGCATGGCTGGCCGCGCTCGCGCCGGTGCAGGCCTATCTCGCCAACGAGACGTTCGCGCGCTTCCACGGCGCGCACCGGCGACGCTGGTACCTGTCCGACGGCGGGCACTTCGAGAACACCGCGGTCTACGAGCTGCTGCGCCGACGGGTGCCGTTCATCGTCGTCTGCGACGACGGGCAGGACCGCGACTACGCATTCGAGGACGCGGGCAACCTGGTGCGCAAGGCGCGCATCGACTGGGACGCGGAGATCCGCTTCCTGTCCGGCGACGAGATCGTCGAATTGCTGGGCGCCGGATCGCCGCTGCTCGAGATCCTCGGCACGCCCGCGCAACTGCAGCGGCGAGCGCGCGACCCTTCGGGCAGCCAGGCGGTCTCCCGGCTGCACGGCCAGGCCTACTCGGAGCGCCACGCGACGCTGGCCTGGGCGCGCTACGGCGGCGACGCACAGGCGCGTTCGCTGCTGCTGTTCGTCAAGCCGACGCTGGTCGGAGGCGAGCCGCTCGACCTGCAGGACTACTTCGTCCGCCACCCGGACTTCCCGCAGGAGAGCACGCTCGACCAGTCGTTCGACGAGGCGCAGTGGGAAAGCTATCGCAGGCTCGGCGAGCACATCGGCCAGTGCCTCTTCGGCGTCGCGGCGGCCCCCGGGCGCTGGGCGCCGTACGAGATGCGCGCCCCTAGCGCGCCGCCTCGAGCAGGTAGGTCCTGATCTCGCCCATCCCCTTCATCCGTACGGGCGCGAGCTCGCGCGTCACGAAGCGCGTGCGCAGCCGTTGCCACGCCGCCTCGGAGATATGCACGCCCGACGGACTGCCGCTCGATTCGAGCCGGCTCGCGAGGTTGACGGTTTCGCCCCAACAGTCGAAGGCCGGCTTGCGCGTGCCGATCACGCCGGCGATGACCGGCCCCACGTGCAGGCCGATGCGCACGTTCAGGGCGAGGCCGGTCTCGCGCGACACCTCGGCCACGCGTGCCTGCAGCGCCAGCGCGAACTGCGCCGCACGCTCGGCGTGGTCGTGCGATTCGCCCGCTGTCGGGCCGATCCCGCAGACCGCCATGTAGGCGTCGCCGATGGTCTTGATCCGCTCGACGCCGTGGGCCGCCGCGAGCCGGTCGAAGTCGGAGAACAGGCGATCGAGCAGTTGCACCAGTTGCGGCGCCGGCAGGCGGCTCGACAAGTCGGTAAAACCGACCAGGTCGGCGAACACGATGCTCACCTCGCCGTGCGCATCGGCGATCGGCGACTCGCCACGCTGGATGCGGTCGACGATCTCGCCGGGCAGCATGCTGTGCAGCAGGTCCTCGATCCGCAGCTTGGCGGCCGCGACCTCGTTGAACAGCCGGAACTCGCGCCGGTTCTCGCTTTCGCGCGTCCACGCCCCGTAGAGCCCGAGCACCAGCGCGGCGCTCACCGCGATCGCGCTGGCGAGCGACAGGCCCGGCTCCGCTCGCCCCGTGGCCGCCACGACGGCCAGGAAAGCGGACCACGCGACGAGCGAGAACACGGCGAAGTGCCGGAACCGCAGGCGGATGATGAAGATCGTCGACAGCATCAGCAGCACGAGCCCCAGGCCGGCGCGCGCCATGCCCGCGTCGATGCGCACGTAGATGACCGCGAGAAGCGTCGCGACCAGGCACGCCATCAGCGTCGCTGCGGGCTCGTAGACCCGCTCGATCCAGGGCTGCCTGACCGCCCACGCGAACGCCAGCATCGACGGTACGACGACGAGCAGCCGCAGTGCCACCGTGACCCGCGCACCCGCCGGATCGAGCATCCAGTCCGACGCGGCGAACAGGCCGATCAGGAGCGCGCCGGCCGCGAGCGCGAGGCTCGTGTGGTGCCGCAGGCGCAGGCAATAGAAGTTGCGGAACGCGGTCTCCTCGCCCGGATCGGCGAAGCGCAGGCGAAACCTGTCGAGGAGGCCGGCCATCGTGCGCCCGCGTCAGCCGAAGCAGTCGAGCGGTTCGCCACCCCACGATGGGACGCCGAAGCGCTCGTCGTACTGCGCGCCGTCGAAGTACAACCCGTCGGGCGCGAAGGTCGCCGGACCGTGGCGGCGGTCGCGCCCCGCCAGCAGCTCGGCGATCCAGGCCGGCGCGTGGCGCCCGTCGCCGACGGCCAGCAGCGCCCCCATCAGGTTGCGGATCATGTGGTGCAGGAACGCGTTGCCGGTGAAGGTGAAGACGACGAAGGCGCCATACTCGTGCAGCGAGAGATCCTCGAGCCGGCGCACCGGCGATGCCGCCTGGCACTCGGCCGAGCGGAACGCCGAAAAGTCGTGTTCGCCCACCACGAGCGCCGCCGCCTCGCGCATCCGCGAGACGTCGGGGTCGCGGAAGGTCCATCCCGCGCGCCGCGCGAGCAGCGGGTGGCGCACCGGCGAGCGATGCAGCAGGTAGCGGTAGCGGCGCCGCGCAGCGCCGTAGCGCGCATGGAAGTCGTCGGTGACGGGCGTGGCGCTGCGCACCGCGAGCCCTTCGGGCAGGTGCGAGTTGACGCCCCGCACCCAGGCCGACAGCGGCCGATCGGCGTCGCTGTCGAAGTGCACCTGCCGCAGCGCGTGCACGCCGGCGTCGGTACGCCGGCACAGATCGTGTCGACCGGATGCCCGGCGATCGTCGCGAGCGCGCGCTCGAGCACGTCCTGGCCCGCCTGGCCTCCCGGCTGCGTCTGCCAGCCGCTGAAGCGGCTGCCGTCGTAGGCAAGCGTGAGCGCGAATCTGGGCATCGAGCGGCGCAAAGAAAGGGGAAGCCGAAGCTTCCCCAGGGCACTCGGTGACGGGAACTTATCCGATCTTGGCGAGCATCGAACGTGCCTTCTGCTGTTGTGCGGTATCGCCGCCCTTGAGCACTTCTTCGAGCAACTCGCGGGCGCCTTCCTTGTCGCCGATCTCCTCGTAGGCCGAGGCGAGATCGAGCTTGGTCGCCATTTCCTGCCAGCGCGACGAATCGACCGCCGGCGCCACCGCGGTCTCGGCCGCGGCCAGGCCGAGGTCGCCTGCGGATTCGCCGATCATCGGGCCATCGTCGATCGCCGGGCGCGTGTCGAGCCCCTCGAGCGACGGCAGGTCGATCTTGAAGTCGCCGAGGTCAGCGAGCGCCGCCGGCTCTTCGGCTCCGGCCGGTGCGGCCGGCGCGGAAACCTGCCCGACGTCGAACGCCGATCCAGCCGGCTCGATGTCCAGCGTCGGCAGCTCGAAGCGGCCGTCGATTGCGCGCGCCAGATCGGACTCCGACAGCGCGCTCGACTCGGACTGGATCCCGGCTGCCTCGCGCATGCTCGCAGCGCGGCCGATCGTCGTGTCGAGGTCGAGGTTGAAGTCGAGATCGGGGATCTCGCCCGCCGCGGCCTCTCCGTCCATCGGCACCGTCTCGGCGAACGACCCGGTTGCCGCCCGGCGCGGCGCGCGGCCGCCTCGTCTGCGGGCAGCATCCGGTCGCCGAGCATCGTCGCAGCGACGCCCGCCGCGGCCGCGAGGCCCGCAGCGCCGGAGAGCCCCGCCGCCGGCGCCGCCGGGGCAGCCTCGGGCACCGCCGGCGCGGCCGCCGACATGTCGCCCTGCCCGGTATACAGCGGATTGGCCGGATCGATCGACAGGCCGAGCGTGACCACCTTCGGCCACTCCTCGTTCTGCCCGCCGGCCATGTCGTACATCTCCTGGGCCAGCGCGCCGAAGACCACCGGATCCTTGCGACCGGCGTAGATCTCGAGCAGCTTGAGCCGGATCGCCTGGCGCTCGGGCTGCTTCTTCAGCGCTTCCTTCAGGATCTCCTCGGCCTGCGCCTCGCGGCCATAGGCGATGTAGACCTCGGCCTCGGCGATCGGGTCGACCTCGGTCGAGTGCACGTCGACGCCGCTGTCGCGAGTGCTCGTCGCGAACAGGCTGTTGCTCGTGTCGACGGCCTGGCCGCCGGTGGAGCCGAACAGCGAGTTGGCGGTGAAGGCGTCGGCCGGAGTCAGGCTGTCGTCTTCGAACTTCTCGGCCTTCTTGCGGCGGCGCACCGAGTACATTCCGTACGCACCGAGCGCCAGCACGATCGCTCCCAGGCCCGGCAGGGTCAGCGGGTTGGCGAGCAGTTCGTCGACGAAGCCGGGCTCGGCTGCCGGAGCCGGCGCCGGCTTGGCGGCAACCGGCGCCTGCACATCGGCCGCCGCCGTCGTGGCCGGTGTGGCCGGCGCTGCGGCGGTCGCAGGCTCGGCCGTCGGTGCCGCCGGCTGGCCCGCGGCAGCGGCCGGCGGCGTGGCCGGTTGCGCAGCCGAGGCAGCCGGCTCGGCCGCCGGGGCGGTCGGCGCCGCTGCAGTGGGCGCTGCTGCCGTCGGTGCGGCTGCCGATGGCGTGGCGGGTGCAGCGGCGGGCGCCTGCTGTGCGGCCGACGGCGTCGCTTCGGTGGTCGGTGCAGCGCCAGCCCCGGCAACCGCGCCCGCGGCGGTGGTTCCCGCTGCGCGGGCCGCCTCGACCTGGCGCTGCAGTTCCGCCAGCTGCTTGTTCTTCAACTCGACCAGTTGCTGCAGGTCGGCAACGTTCTTCTCGAGCGCGGATACGCGCTCCTGCTGTTCGCGCACCGCAGCGTCGCGAGCAACCTGAGTCTCGGCGCTCGCGTCGGATGCGCCGCTCGCGCTGCCCGTCGCGCCCGCCACCTTCCCGGTGGCACCCTGGGACCTCGACAGCTTCAGCTGATCGCCGGGGGCGGCCCCCGCTGCCTTGTCCTCGACGCGCGCGGTGACCGTTCCGGCGGCACTCTGGCCGGCCTGCGCCGGTTCCACGCGCCGGGCCGCCGCCGCGAGCCGCTCGCGGTACGCGCGGAAGTCCTTGGCCTGCGCGAGAATCTGCTTGTGCGCGGCGGCCGAATCGACCGCTGCCATCGCGTCGCGCCCGGGAACTTCGAGACGCTTGCCGGCCAGCATCTGGTGGACGCTGCCGAAGAACGCGCTGGGGTTGGCGTTGTAGATCGCGATGATCGCCTGGTCGAGCGAGACGTCGGCCGGCTTCACCCGCGCCGCGATCGACGCCAGCGTGTCGCCGGTGCGCGTCGTCACCTCGCCGGGAGTCCCCGTCGACGTCGGCGCCGGTGCCGCCTGGGCCGTGCGCGCGGGTGCCGCGGCAGCAGCGCGCGCCGACGGAGTGCGTGCCGCCGGAGGAGCCGACGCGGCAGGCGCCGCCGGGGCCGCCTGCGTACTGGGGGCGGGCGCCGCCGAGACGCTCGGCGGCACGACCTGCTGCGTCGCAGTGCCGCCCGCCACGGCTTCGCGCCCCATCCGCAATTCGGGCGGATCGAGCAGGAACGTGTACTCGCGGACGAACTTGCCCGCGGCCCAGTTCAGCTCGACCAGCAGGTCGACGAACGGCTCGTTGATCGGCTGCGTGGAGGTGATCCGCACGACCGCGCTTCGACCGGAGCGGCGATCGATGGCGAAGCGAAGATTGGTGAGCGCCGGGTTGTATTCGAGCCCCGCCTGCCTGAACGCTTCGGCCGGGGCGAGCCGCGCGCTGAGCGTTCCGAGTTCCTCGAGGCCGAGCGACGTGACCTCGACTTCGGCCCTCAGCGGTTGCCCCAGCGCCGACTGGACGGTCAGGCGGCCCAGCCCGGCTGCGTCGGCCGGAGCCGGAATACCGCCTGCCAGTGCCGCGGCGACCGCCAGTGCGAGAATCGTCGGAGTGCCCGTTCGGCGCGGTCCGACCGGCTGTGCTTGCGTTGATTTCACGCTTTTCCCCAGTCGCATCAAGCGATTTTTCGAGCCTAACATCAGCCACTTACCCGCGCAAGCTTAAGCAGTGGCCGAGGTTCGCTGCGTCGCGCCCGTGTGACGAACGGCGCCCTGAGGGCACCCGGCGGCATGTCGCCGTCGCCAGACGAGACGATCAGGATGCCAGAAGCCTCAACATGCGCCTGAGCGGCTCGGCCGCCCCCCAGAGCAACTGGTCGCCGACCGTGAACGCGCTGAGATAACCGGCACCGAGCGACAGCTTGCGCAGCCGCCCGACCGGCACCGTCAGGCTGCCGTTGACCGCCGCCGGCGAGAGCTCGCGGATGCTCGCCTCGCGGGTGTTCGGCACCAGCTTGACCCATGAGTTGCCCGACGCGACGATCGACTCGATCTCGTCGAGCGGCGCGACGCGACGCAGCTTGATCGTCAGCGCCTGGCTGTGGCAACGCATCGCGCCGATGCGCACGCACAGGCTTTCGATCGGGATGTGACCCGGCCCGGACGCCGGCAACCCGAGGATCTTGTTGCACTCGGCGTCGCCCTTCCACTCCTCGCGCGACGTGCCGTTGCCGAGATCCTTGTCGATCCACGGGATCAGGCTGCCGGCCAGCGGCACGCCGAAGTGCTCGGTCGGGAACGCCGAAGCGCGCATCGCCTGGGAAACCTTCGCGTCGATCTCGAGGATGGCCGAACCCGGGTCGGCCAGCAGCGGCGCGACCGCCGCGTGCGCGGCCCCCATCTGCGTGAGCAGCTCGCGCATGTTCTGCGCACCGGCGCCCGAGGCCGCCTGGTAGGTCATTGCGCTGATCCACTCGATCAGGTTCTCGCGGAACAGGCCGTTGAGGCCCATCATCATCAGGCTGACCGTGCAGTTGCCGCCGACGAAGGTGCGCCCGCCGCGCGCCAGCGCGTCCTTGATCACGTGCAGGTTCAGGGGGTCGAGGATGATGACCGCGTCGTCCTTCATCCGCAGCGCCGAGGCCGCGTCGATCCAGTAGCCGTTCCAGCCCGCGGCACGCAGCTTCGGGTAGACCTCGTTGGTCCAGTCGCCGCCCTGGCAGGTGAGCACGACGTCCATCTTCTTCAGAGCCTCGACGTCGCCGCCGCCGTGCAGCGTGCGATCGCCGAGGTTGGGCACCTCGGGGGCCGCGCCGCCGGCGTTCGACGTGCTGAAGAACACCGTCTCGACGTGCGCGAAGTCGTTCTCCTCGCGCATGCGCTGCATCAGCACGGAACCGACCATCCCGCGCCACCCGACCATCGCCACCTTCAACATGACATCGCTCCCTGATCGCGCCGGCCTCACGGGGCCGGCCGCGCCTTGGTCCTGGCTAGAGCGCCGCGAGCACCGCGTCGCCCATCTCTTTCGTTCCCACCGTGCGCTTGCCCGGCTCGGCGATGTCCGCCGTCCGGAAGCCCTGCGCGAGCACCTTGCGCACCGCCGCCTCGATGCGCTGCGCCGCCGCTTCCTGGTTCAGCGAGTGCCGCAGCAGCATCGCCGCCGACAGGATCGTCGCCAGCGGATTGGCCACGCCCTTGCCCGCGATGTCGGGCGCCGAGCCGTGGATCGGCTCGTACAGCCCGAAGCCGCGCGCGTTCAGCGACGCCGACGGCAGCATCCCGATCGACCCGGTCAGCATCGACGCCTCGTCCGACAGGATATCGCCGAACATGTTCCCGGTGACCATGACATCGAACTGCCTGGGGTTGCGCACCAGCTGCATCGCCGCGTTGTCGACGTACATGTGCGTGAGCTCGACGTCGCGGTACTGGCCGTGCACGTCGGTGACGACGTCGCGCCAGAACTGCGTCGTCTCGAGCACGTTGGCCTTGTCCACCGAGCACACCCTGCGCTGGCGCTTGCGGGCCGTCTCGAAGGCCAGCTGCGCGATGCGGCGGATCTCGCCTTCGGTATAGCGCATCGTGTCGAAGCCCTCGCGCTCGCCGTGCTCGTTGGTGCGCACGCCACGCGGCTGGCCGAAATAGATGTCGCCGGTCAGCTCGCGCAGGATCAGCAGGTCGAGGCCCGCGATGACCTCGGGCTTCAGCGTCGACGCGTGCGCGAGCTCCGGATAGACAATCGCCGGGCGCAAGTTGGCGAACAGGTCGAAGTGCTTGCGCAGCCGCAGCAGGCCCTGCTCGGGGCGCTTGGCGCGCGGCAGCGTGTCGTACTTCGGGCCGCCGACCGAACCGAACAGGATCGCGTCGGCCTGGGCCGCGAGCTTCAGCGTCGCCTCGGGCAGCGGGTCGCCGGCCGCGTCGTAGCCGGCACCGCCCACCGGCGCGTAGTCCAGCTCGAGGCTCAGGCCGTCGGCGGCCAGCGCCTGCAGCACGCGCACGGCCTGCCCCGCGATCTCGGGTCCGATGCCGTCGCCGGCCAGTACTGCGATCTGCATGTGAACGAATCCTGGTGAGTGTTCGGAAACGAAACGGCCCGGCCTGGTTCTCCCGGCCGGGCCGCCTCGGTCGATT
The DNA here is from genome assembly GCA_046347945.1 of Burkholderiaceae bacterium. Lineage (GTDB taxonomy): Bacteria > Pseudomonadota > Gammaproteobacteria > Burkholderiales > Burkholderiaceae_E > Zeimonas. The sequence goes on along the minus strand of JAXMFB010000011.1, from coordinate 24,132 downwards.
TCGACAAGACGTCTGGGGGCCCGGTCCGCGTCAGCCGGCCAGCGTGGTCGCCAGCCACGGCTGCTCGGCGATCCGCTTGCTCTCGTATTCGCGGATCGCGTCGGCGTGCTTCAGCGTGAGCCCGATCTCGTCCAGGCCGCCGAGCAGGCACTCCTTGCGGAACGGATCGATCTCGAACGCGAAGCTGCGCGAGCCGTCCACCGTGCGCACCTGCTGCGCGGGCAGGTCGACCACCAGCTCGAAACCGGTAAACGCGTTGACCTGGTCGAACAGCCAGTCGACGTCGGACTCGGGCAGCCGCACCGGCAGCAGCCCGTTCTTGAAGCAGTTGCTGAAGAAGATGTCGGCGTACGACGGCGCGACGATCACGCGGAAGCCGTAGTCTTCCAGCGCCCACGGCGCGTGCTCGCGCGAAGAACCGCAGCCGAAATTCTTGCGCGTGAGCAGGATCGACGCCCCCTGGTAGCGCGGCTGGTTGAGCGCGAAGTCGGGGTTCAGCGGCCGGCCGCTGTTGTCCATGCCCGGCTCGCCGCGATCGAGGTAGCGCCACTCGTCGAACAGGTTCGGCCCGAAGCCGCTGCGCTTGATCGACTTCAGGAACTGCTTCGGAATGATCGCGTCGGTGTCGACGTTCGCCCGATCGAGCGGCGCGACGAGACCGCGGTGGACCGTGAGGCTTCGCATGCTGGCCTTGTGTGCGCGAGCCGCGCTTACTTCTTCGCCGCGCCGGAGATCGTTTCGCCCGCCTTCTCGATGTCCTTGCCCGCGCCGGCAATCGTGTTGCAGGCGCCGAGCGACAGCACGAAAGTGCCAGCCAGCAGGACGGAGAGGAATCGCTTCATGTGTTTGCCCCTTCAGACGATCAGATGCGCCGCACGTCGACGAAATGCCCGGCGACGGCTGCGGCAGCCGCCATCGCAGGACTGACCAGGTGCGTGCGCCCGCCGGCGCCCTGCCGGCCCTCGAAATTGCGGTTCGAGGTGGACGCACAGCGCTCGCCCGGCTCGAGCCGGTCGGCATTCATTGCCAGGCACATCGAGCAGCCGGGCTCGCGCCATTCGAAGCCGGCGTCGCGGAAGATCCGGTCGAGCCCCTCGGCCTCGGCCTGCTTCTTCACCAGGCCCGAGCCCGGCACGACCATCACCAGCTTCACGTTCGAGGCCTTGTGCTTGCCGCGCACGACGGCCGCCGCCTCGCGAAGGTCTTCGATGCGCGAGTTGGTGCACGAGCCGATGAACACCTTGTCGACGCGGATGTCGGCGATCGGCGTGTTCGGCTTCAGCCCCATGTACTGCAGCGCGCGCTCCATGCCCTCGCGGCGCACCGGATCGCGTTCCTTGTCGGGGTCGGGCACGCGGTCGTCGACCGGCACCACCATCTCGGGCGACGTGCCCCAGGTGACGTGCGGCTTCAGTTGCGTGGCGTCGACGTCGATCACCAGGTCGAAGCGTGCGCCGGGGTCCGAGCGCAGCGTGCGCCAGTAGTCGACCGCCTTGTACCAGTCGGGACCGGCCGGCGCCATCGGGCGGCCGCGCAGGTAAGCGAGCGTCGTGTCGTCGACCGCGACCATTCCGGATCGCGCGCCGGCCTCGATCGCCATGTTGCAGATCGTCATCCGGCCTTCCATCGACAGCGCGCGAATCGCCGAGCCGGCGAATTCGATCGCGTAGCCGGTGCCGCCGGCCGTGCCGATGCGGCCGATGACCGACAGGATCACGTCCTTCGCCGTGACGCCGCGCGGCAATGCACCGTCGACCTTCACCAGCATGTTCTTCATCTTTTTCGCCACCAGCGTCTGCGTGGCGAGCGCGTGCTCGACCTCGGAGGTGCCGATGCCGAAGGCCAGGCAGGCGAATGCGCCGTGCGTGCTGGTGTGCGAGTCGCCGCAGACCACCGTCATGCCGGGCAGCGTCGCGCCCTGCTCGGGCCCGATCACGTGGACGATGCCCTGGCGGCGGTCGTTGATGTCGAAGTACGGAATGCCGAACTCGTGCGCGTTGGCGTCGAGCGTCTCGACCTGCAGCCGCGAGATCGGGTCGGCGATGCCCTGCGAACGGTCGGTGGTCGGCACGTTGTGGTCGACCACCGCCAGGTTGGCCGCGACGCGCCACGGCTTGCGGCCGGCCAGCTTCAGCCCCTCGAACGCCTGCGGACTGGTGACCTCGTGGACCAGGTGACGGTCGACGTAGATGAGCGCGGTGCCGTCGTCTTCCTGGCGGACGACGTGGGCATCCCAGAGCTTGTCGTAGAGGGTGCGGGGGGCGATCGACATGCGGAAATTATGCCATGCGCCCCTGTGCCGCCCCGGCGCGCCCCGGGCCGCGGCGCCCGCCCCGCAGGCCGCCCCCTAGCGGCGGCGCGCCTGTTCGTAGAGCGGCATCACCCGCGCCGAATAGACCTCCAGGTCCTTCAGCCGCGTCTCGGCCGACGGGTGCGTACTCAGGAACTCCGGGCCGCTGCCGCCGCCACTGCGCGCCATCTTCTGCCACAGGGTGATCGCCGCGCGCGGGTCGTAGCCGGCGCGGGCCGCCACCTCGACGCCGATCCGGTCGGCTTCGGTCTCGTGCAGGCGGCTGTTGGGCAGCCCGAAGAACGCCTTGTAGAAGACGCCGCCCAGGTCGCTGCCGGCCTGCCCCACGCCCAGCAGGATCGACGCGCCGCTGATCACCGCCTGCGCGCCCATCTGCTCGGACGCGCGCTCGCGCGCGTGCTCACGCAGCGCGTGCGCGATCTCGTGGCCGACCACCGCGGCGATCTCGTCGTCGGTGAGGTTCAGCTTCGTGATGAGCCCGGTGTACACCGCGATCTTGCCGCCCGGCATGCACCAGGCGTTGATCTGGTCGGAGCGGATCACGTTGACCTCCCACTTCCACTGGGCGGCATCGGGACGGAACGCCGCGCTGGCCGGGATCAGCCGGCTGGTGATCGCGCGCACGCGGCTGGTCAACGCCGGGTCGGCATTCAGCGTGCCCTTCTGGCGCTCGGTGCTCAGCGTCTCGCGATACGACAGCTCGGCCTGCTGGCGCATGTCGGCCTCGGACACCATCGACGACATCCGCTGCGTGCGCTCGATGCCCACCGCGCCCGCGCTGGTGGTCTTCACCGACTGGCAACCGGCGAGCAGTGCCGCGGAGGCGACCAGCGCGGCCGCCAGCATCCGTGTCTTGTTCATCGTTCGTCTCCCTGACCGGACGGCGTTCGGGGCCGCCCTTCCCGGGCGGCCGTCCAGGCCATCCCTCCGATGGTGCCGATTCTCGCAAACGGCGGGCAGGAGGGCCAACCTGGCATCCGTCGGTGCGGGCCGGCCGACCGCGAACGCAGGCGAAACCCCGCCCGCCCCTCGCTCACCGACCGACTTCGACCGCCTCCGGTTCGCGGCAGCGGCGAAACACCCAGGCGCCGAGCGCCGCCGCCACCGCGGATACCAGGAACGCCGCCGACGGCGACACGGCGGCCCACACCCAGCTCGCGGCGAGCGTGCCCAGCGCGCCGCCGAGCCCGTAGCCGACCATCACGTAGAGCGCCTGCGCCCGGGCCTGCTGCGCCGGCTCGAACCAATGCTGCAGCGTGGCCACCGTCGCGGTGTGATGCACGCCGAACGTCACCGCGTGCAGCAGTTGCGCGATCGCCAGCGCGGGCAGCCAGCCCGCAGCCAGCCCGATCAGCGCGAAGCGCAACGCCGCAACCCACAGGCTCGCGCCGAGCAGCCGGATCGCGCCGAAGCGGTCGAACAGCCGCTGCTGCACCCAGAAGATGCCGATCTCGGCGACGACCCCGAGCGCCCACAACAGCCCGATCGCCGTCTTGCTGTAGCCGAGCTGCGCCAGGTACAGCGACAGGAACGCATAGAGCGCCGCATGCGCGAACAGCATCAGGAACGCCGACGCGAAGAACGCCTGCACGCGCGGCTGGCGCAGCCGCTCGCGCACCCGCATCGCCGGCGGCCCGGATTGCGGCACCGGCACCGCGCGCAGCATCCACGTGCTCGCAGCCAGCGCCACGAGGATCGCTGCCATCCACCACGGCAGCGAACGCATTCCCCACGCGTCGAGTACCGGCCCCATCGCCACCACGCCGACGATGAAGCCCGCCGAGCCCCAGATGCGGATGCGCCCGTAGCGGCCGGCGTCGCCCCCGGCGTCGCGCATCGCGATCGTCTCGCCGATCGGCATCTGCGCCGCGGTCATGAAGAACAGCAGCGCCAGCACCGGCAGCAGCGCCGCGAACCGGTCGCCGGCCCAGGGCAGCAGCAGCGCCGACAGGAATGCGCCGACCGAGCTCACCCGCAGCAGCAGCACGCGGCTGCCGCCGCGATCGGCCATCCAGCCCCAGAACGGCGGCCCGACGATGCGCAGCACCTGGGGCAGCGCCATCAGCACGCCGATCTGCGCGATCGTCAGCCCGATCGCCGCCAGGTACAGGCTCAGGTACGGCGAGAACAGCCCGACCCAAGTGAAATAGGCGAGGTAGAGCGCCTTGATGCCGGCGGCGCCGATGCCGCCCGCGTTCAACGCGCGCCGCGCGGCGTCGGCCCCGCGACGCGCGGCGTGTCCACCGACACTTCGGCGTTCTGCGCGCGATCGCGCAGCGCGTGGTCCATCAGCACCAGCGCCAGCATCGCCTCGGCGATCGGCGCGGCACGGATGCCCACGCAGGGGTCGTGCCGGCCCAGCGTCTCGACGGTGGTCGGCACCCCGTCGAGGTCGATCGAGCGGCGCGGCACGCGGATGCTGGAGGTCGGCTTGATCGCGAGCTCGACCACGATCGGCTGGCCGGTGGAGATGCCGCCCAGCATCCCGCCCGCGTGATTGGTCGCGAAGCCTTCGGGCGTGAGCTCGTCGCCGTGCTCGCTGCCCTTCTGCGTCACGCAGGCGAAGCCCGCGCCGATCTCCACGCCCTTGACCGCGTTGATCCCCATCATCGCGTAGGCGATGTCGGCGTCGAGCTTGTCGTAGAGCGGCTCGCCCAGCCCCACCGGCACGTTCTCGGCCACCACGCGCACGCGCGCGCCGCACGAGTCACCGGCGCGCCGCAGCGCGTCCATGTAGTCCTCGAGCTCCGACACGACGCCCGCGTCGGCGGCGAAGAACGGGTTGTTCGGCACCTGCGCCCAGTCCGTCACCGGGATGACGACCTCGCCCAGCTGCGTCATGCAGCCGCGGATCTGCGTGCCGAAATGCTCGCGCAGCCATTTCTTCGCGATCGCCCCCGCGGCGACCGCCGGCGCGGTGAGCCGCGCCGACGAGCGCCCGCCGCCGCGCGGATCACGCACGCCGTACTTGTGCCAGTAGGTGTAGTCGGCGTGGCCGGGGCGGAAGGTTCGCGCGATCGTCGAGTAGTCCTTGCTGCGCGCGTCCTGGTTGCGGATCAGCAACGCGATCGGCGTGCCGGTGGTGCGCCCCTCGAAGACGCCCGAGAGGATCTCCACCGCATCGGGCTCCTGCCGCTGCGTGACGTGGCGCGAGGTGCCCGGGCGGCGGCGATCGAGGTCGTGCTGGATGTCGGCCTCCGACAACGCCATGCCCGGCGGGCAACCGTCGACCACGCAGCCGATCGCGGGGCCGTGCGATTCGCCGAAGGTGGTGACGGTGAACAGGCGACCGAACGTGCTGCCGGACATCGGGGTGACCTTCGTAGTGGCTGATGGATTCTAGCGGAGCCGGCGTTCGTGGCTACGCCCTCAGGCGCGCCAGCACCGTCTCCCGCGGCATCGCCGCGAGCACTGCATCGACCGACGGCGTCTGCGTCGTGCCGAACACCTTCAGCCGCACCGGGATCGCCAGCTGCGGCATCTTCAGGCCGTGCCCCGCGAGCGCCGCCTTCAGGGCTGCGGCGATCGCGTCCTTCGTCCAGTCGCCGCCCGCCAGCGCGTCGGCGAACGCCGCCAGCGCGGGCGCCAGTGCAGGCGGCGCCGCGTCGAGGTGCTTCGCGCGGTCGGCCTCGGCGATCGCCGGCTCCACGTAGAACATGTGCGCCAGCTCGGCCAGCTCGTTCAGCGTCTGCGCCCGCTCCTTCAGCAGGCCGCAGACCGTCGCGAGGTCGGCCGCGCCTGGCGCGGGCGCCACGCCCGACACGCGCAGCCGCGGCAGGACCCGCGCCGCGAGGTCGGCGTCGGCCGCCGTCTTGATGTAGTGGTGATTCAGCCAGCGCAGCTTGTCGAAGTCGAAGCGCGACGGCGAGCGGCTCACGTGCGAACCGTCGAACCACGCGACGAACTGCTCGCGCGAGAAGATCTCCTCGTCGCCATGGCTCCAACCGAGCCGAGCCAGGTAGTTGACGATCGCCTCGGGCAGGTAGCCCTCGTCGTCGTACTGCATCACCGACACCGCGCCGTGGCGCTTCGACAGCTTCTGGCCATCGGGACCATGGATCATCGGCAGGTGGCCGTACTCGGGCACCGGGGCGCCCAGCGCGCGCAGGATGTTGATCTGCCGCGGCGTATTGTTCACGTGGTCGTCGCCGCGCAGCACGTGCGTGATCCGCATGTCCCAGTCGTCGACCACCACGCAGAAGTTGTAGGTGGGTGTGCCGTCGGAGCGCGCGATGATCAGGTCGTCGAGCTCGCCGTTGTCGAACGCGATCGGCCCCTTGATCGTGTCGTTCCAGCTGGTCGCGCCGTCCACCGGGTTGCGGAAGCGCACCACCGGCTCGACGCCGGCCGGCGGCGCCGGCAGCTTGCGGCCCGGCTCGGGACGCCAGCGGCCGTCGTAGCGCGGCTTCAGGCCACGCGCTTCCTGCCCGGCGCGCATCGCCTCCAGCTCGTCCTTCGTGCACCAGCAGTGGTAGGCGGTGCCGTCGGCGAGCATCTTCTGGATGACTTCGCGGTAGCGCGGCATCCGCTGCATCTGGTAGAACGGACCCTCGTCGGCGTCGAGCCCGAGCCAGCGCATGCCGTCCAGGATCGCCTGCACCGCCTCCGGGGTCGAGCGCTCGAGGTCGGTGTCCTCGATGCGCAGGATGAAGGTACCGTTGTGATGGCGCGCGAACGCCCACGCGAACAGCGCGGTGCGAGCGCCGCCGATGTGCAGGAAGCCGGTCGGGCTGGGAGCGAAGCGCGTGCGAACCATGTCGCGAGAGTCCGGAAAGCAGGGGAATCATTCGATTTTACGCGAGCGGCCTCGCGCAACGCCGCGCGCCGTGCGCGCCCGGATTGCCGAAACCGGCCATGGAAGCGCCTGAGCCGCAGCCCGAATCGCCGCCGCAAGGCGAGCCGTGGCCGCCGGCGCACGACGCCGAGCCTCTGCCGGCCTCGAGGTCACGCTCGCGGCGCGCCTCGTGATCGCGTTCTTGGTGCCCGGCATCGTCTACCTGGCCGACGCGGCCGGCACCCGGAGCGAGGCGATCGCCGTGCGCGGCCTGTCGCTGAGCCGCCTGCCGCTCGCGCGCCTGCTGGCCGGCGAGCTGCGCGCCGGCCTGCTGATCGGCATCACGCTGGCGATGCTGTTGCGGGGCCCGATCTGGTGGTGGTTCGGCGACGCCGACCTCGCGGTGGCGGTCGCCGTCGCGCTGCTGGCCGCCAGCACCTTCTCCACGTCGATCGGTTTTGCGTTACCGTGGCTGCTCGCGCGCACCGGACGCGGCCCCGCGTTCGGCAGCGGCCCGATCGCCACGATCATCCGGGACATGCTGAGCCTGCTGATCTGCTTCTGGACCGTCAAGGCACTACTGTTCTAGACATGGAGAAGCCCTTCTCTGCCGCCTGCGAGCGCAACCGCGAGCCGATCCTGGCCGTGCTGCGCGAGTGGTTCGCCGACCGAAGGCACGTGCTCGAGATCGGTAGCGGCACCGGCCAGCACGCGGTGCACTTCGCGGCGGCGCTCCCGAAGCTGCGTTGGCAGACGTCCGACGTGCCCGACAACCTGCCCGGCATCCGCCTGTGGCTGAAGGAAGCGGCGCTGCCCAACACCCCGGCGCCGATCACCTTCGACATGAACGGCCCCGCCCCCGACGGCGAGTACGACGCGGTGTTCAGCGCCAACACGCTGCACATCATGGGATGGAAGGAAGTTGAGCGAATGTTCGCCGCGCTGCCGAAGCTGACGAAGCGCGGCGCGGTGCTGGTGGTCTACGGGCCGTTCAACTACGAGGGGCAGTTCACGAGCCCGAGCAACGCACAGTTCGACGAGGCGCTGAGGAGTGGTAACCCCAAGCGCGGGATCCGCGATTTCGAGGAGGTCGATGCGCTGGCGCACGCGGCGGGCTTCGCGCTGAAGGAGGACCGCGCGATGCCGGCGAACAACCGGTGCCTCGTCTGGAAGCGCGGCTGAGTGAGGCCGAGGAGATTTGATCGGGGGGGCGGATTTGCCTACAATTGCGCCTCCCTCCCAGAGGGGCGGCTAGCTCAGCGGTAGAGCACTGCCTTCACACGGCAGGGGTCACAGGTTCGAACCCTGTGCCGCCCACCAAGTATCCCAAGATCTGCACGATTTCTGGCGGTAGCACCCACTGGCGCTCCAGGTGAGCAATGCAGGCGGGCCGCACATCGCTTCCCAAATCGGCCGTCCCATCCAGTCCCTCCAGCTGATCGATGCCTGCTCGGCGGTGAGCACACGATGCGCACATGGGCGACGACGACATCCGCCTCCTGGTGGTCCTGCGGCGCGTGCCCCCTGCTCGTCTGGCCCGACGGGCGTGAGATGCGGGTGGAGAGGGATGGGATGACCACGTCACCCGAAGCATTGGCCGGTTTGCTGGCACGGGTCCAGCGGCGACGAAACGCCTAGACGCCGACATCCGCAGCACGAGGATGACGTGGCAGCCTGCCTAGTTCCCCCTGATTGCCGCAAGGTTCTCGCGTGGGCCGCTTTGGCGCTCCGCGATGACGACGAACCAGAGATCACCTAGGAGGAGATGCAGGAACTACGTGCGGAACTGGAATCGCCGGAAACCGCCCTGCGCGATACAGAATTGTCACCACGGCGCGCGACTTCATTCCGCGGCAGTCCGTTGGAAAGAACGATCGCGGGCGACGCTGGCGACAAGTTTCCTCCGCACCGATTCCGGGATGGGGCGGCCCGGTCAACGCGTCGTCCCGGAGCGACGGGTAGACAGGGACGCCCGCAGAAGCGCCGACTGGCGCGAACCGTCCTTGGCTTCGACCTTCAGTTCAAGGCGACTTCACCCAGGCCCCTCCAGCCGCACGCCCCAGTCCTCGACCTGCCCCGTCTCCAGCCGACGCTCCAAGAGTCGCCGCCACGAGGCCACCAAGGGCAGATCAAGCGCTGCGACGAACTCGAGACGGTTTGCCCAAGGACCGTAGAGCAGCCCTAGCAAACGTGCCAGCGGCCACGCCGGATACGGACGTTCCAGAAGCCTGATGGTGTCTCCCGCGGACACATCGCCGATCGAGATCACCCGGCAGTACCAGCCCGTCCGCATGGTCGCCTGCACCATGCGCGCCATCGTCGTCAGTCCGAAGCGATCGTTGAGTTTCCAGCACGGCTGGCGCGCCTGCGAGACCTCGAAAGTGGCACTGCCGATACGCAATCGATCGCCGAGGCAGATCGTGTGCTCGTCGACCCCATGCGTGCTGAGATTCTCACCGAAGGCGCCAGGCCCCGAGAGCACTGGAATCGCCCCGAGTTGGTCTATCCAGCGCGGATAGTGTTCGTAGGCGTAGAAATGGACCGCCTTGTCGGGGCCGCCGTGAACCTTGGTATCACCCTGCTCATCCCCTTCCAGCCCGTCGAGTTCGACCGCTATCCGACCCGGCCGAAGCTGCTTCGCGATCGCGCTCAGGGTGCCGGCCCGGGTGTACGGGATCGCTCTTCCCGTCAAGACCGCGTGAACGCGGCCAATATCATTCGCACTCATTCGCGGGACCTTCGCGCACGGCCGTCGCGCCTCGAGAACAGGTCCACTGCGGGATCGATCACCCGCACCACCGGTGGAACGATCCCTCGACCGACCAAGCCCACCCTCGACTCAGTCACGGCGTTCCGTGCAAGCGCGGCGTGATGCCGAGCCGAGCTGCGCGAGCCAATCGGCCAACATCGCTTGTCCTGCCGTGGCGCAACGCCGTGCCGAGCGCTCCGTCTGCAGCCTGAGCTCGCGAACGGAAATACGCGCATGCGCCAGTTCGCAGGTGTGACCGATCAGCCAGCGTTCGAAATGCGCGCCGTCCACTTCGGGGTGAAATTGAATCGCAAGCGCAAAATCGCCCACGGAGAACGCCTGATGCGGGGTATGCGCGGTCGAAGCCAGGAGCGTCGACCCGACGGGAAGGTCGAACGTGTCGCCATGCCAATGCAGCACCTCGATATCCCGAAGATGCGACAGGCTGGAACGTCTCTCGGAGTCGGCCAGATCGACCCTCGCCCAGCCGATCTCCTTTCCAGACCCGGGATAGACGCGAGCTCCCAGCGCTGCGGCCATCAACTGCGCCCCGAGGCATATTCCGATCGTGGGTGCCTGCCGGGCAAGACGACTCCTCAGTCCATCGATCTCGTCGAGTATCCAGGGGTATTTGTCCTCTTCATAGACGCCGATAGGCCCTCCGAGGACAACCACCAGGTCCGCGCTGATCCATTCGGATTTCGAGATCGGCGCGACGCCGGCCTGACGAGACTCCGTCGAGAACCCGAAGTCCGCCAGAACGGGCGCGAAAACGCCGAGATCCTCAAAACATACGTGCTGAAGCGCGATGCATCTCATCCAGGATTCTCACCGCACGAAGGGCCGATGACCAGCAAGCGAACCTTCCACATATCGCGCGAGCCGCCGGACGAATTCATTCGACCTGCTGCCGGGCGTCGCGCAGCTCCACGAACGCCCCTCTACCGCGTGGGCATGCAAGGGCCTGCTGTCCGGACGGCCGACGCCATCCGGACATGCCGTAGCGCAACGCTCAGAGCTGCGGATGCCGACCACTCCAGGGAGCCGCACCTTCGAAGGCTCGCGCGATCTGGTAGACGGTCAGGTCATCATAAGGACGACCGACAATCTGCATGCCGGTCGGCACCCCGCTCGCGCTCACGCCCGAAGGCACCGACATCACCGGGCACTGGCTGAGGATATTGAACGGATACGTCAGCGCCCAGGCAAGGTAGGCGTCCACGGGTTTCCCATCGATCGTGAAATTCGGATCGTCGTTTCGATGGTCGGCCTTGATCGCCGGCAGGGCGAGCGTCGGGCAAAGCAGTGCATCGTGGTCCGCAAAGACGGACGACAGCGTTTTCCACATCTGGGTGCGGACAATCTCCGTCTGCTTCACCCTGACCGCGCTATGCCGCTGCCCTCGCATGATGAGTTGGCGGACAAACGGATCCATCTTGTATTGCCAGCGGGTCATGTGCTTCTCGGCAATCGCCGCGAAGAGCCCTTCCCAATGCGTAACCCATGCATCGTAGGCTTCCTCGCTCCACGCAAGATCCACCTGGTCGACCTTGCACCCGAGGGCCTCGAGCTTGCGCACTGCCGCGAGTGTGCTTTTCGCGACCTCCTTGTCGATCTCGCAATACCCGAGATTCGGCGAGTACGCGATCCGCAGGTTCTTCACGGACGGCGAGGTCGCGGGAATCTCCAACTTGCCGGGAAGCGATGTGATATCCATCGGATGCTGCCCGTTCATGACGTTCTGCGCCAACGCCGAGTCGCCAACGCTTCGGGTCAGGACACCGATGTGAATGATCGCCTCGAAGTGCGTATCGAGCAGGCAACCGGGGTTACGCCCATACGGCGGCTTGTAGCCAACGAGACCATTCGCCGATGCCGGCATGCGGATCGAGCCGCCACCATCGTCGCCGGTACCCATCGTCGCCATGCCGGTCGCGACTGCAACGCCCGAGCCGCCGGACGAGCCGCAGCTGCTGAACTCCTGATTCCAGGGATTGCGCGTGATCCCGTAGAGCGGGCTATGGCAGTGTCCCGCATGCGCAAACTCGGGCGTCGTGGTACGAATGTGCACGATCGCGCCGGCATCGAGCAGGCGTTGAATCGCCGGCAGCGTGTAGTCGGCGGGCACGTTCTCGAAGATCTTCGATCCCCAGCTCGTCCTCATGCCTTCGATCGGATGCAACTCCTTGGCGGCCAGCGGAATCCCCTCCAGCGGCCGGGCCGTTCCCTTTGCATACCGCTTTTCCGCATCCTTGGCCTGGGAAAGCGCTTGATCGTAGAAGCGGTTGGTGATCGCGTTCACCGCCGGATTGACCGTCTCGCAACGCTCGATGACTGCCTTCATCAGATCGACCGGAGACAAGGACTTCTCGCGAAACCGCTGCGTGGCCTCCTCTGCCGTGATGTAGCAGAGGTTGTCGTCTGAAGCCTTCGAGCCCGCAGCCTTCTTGCTGACCACTGTCATTTCCCACTCCTGTTGGAAGTTGGTCGAAAATCCGCGCACGAACAAGTGACGAAATCCGCCGACTATTCGGCGCCAAGAAACTCTCTCTGCAAGGCGGCATCGTCGGAGAGCTCGCCGGCCGCAAGCTGTCGGGAAATCCTCCCGATGTCCATGAGATAGGCCCGATCGGCCATCGAGCTGGCGAAGTCGAGGTTTTGCTCGACCAGGAGCACCGATAGATTCTTCGATCGCTTGACCCTCAACAGCGTTTCCGAGATCTCTTCGAGAATGGATGGCTGGATCCCCTCGGAAGGCTCGTCGAGGAGCAGCAGCCGCGGGCGAATGGCAAGAGCGCGCGCCAGCGCGAGTTGCTGCTGCTGCCCACCGCTCAAGCTTCCGCCGAGATCCTTCAGCTTCGCCCTGAGCGACGGAAAATCGGCCAGAACCTCGTCGACCTGATCCTCCGGGTACTTCATCGCGTACGCGCCGACCAGGAGATTCTCTCGAACCGTAAGCTGCGGGAAGATGCCGCGCCCTTGAGGCACGTAGCCGAGGCCAAGCTTTGCACGCATATGTGCGGGCGTACTGGTGATGTCGTCACCATCGAAGAGGATCTTTCCGCGCTTCACCGCGAGGGACCCGGCGAGCGTCTTCATCAGCGTCGTCTTCCCGACGCCATTCGGCCCAAGAACCGCCACGATCTCGCCGTCCCCGATGCTGAGGTCGACCCCCTGCAGGATGGCGATAGCCCCGTACCCGGCCCAGAGCCCATCAACGGCGAGCGACATCGCGCCTCCCAAGATAGATCCGGATGACCTCCGGATCCTTGCTGAGTTCATCGAAGCTGCCGACCTTGAATACCTTGCCGCGGTCCAGCATCGCCACGGGTGCGTCGAGCGCACGAATGAAGCTCATGTCGTGCTCGACCACGATGACGGTGTGATCCTCGGCGAGCCTTCGAATGAGGTCCACCGTCTGGATGCGCTCTTCGCGCGTCATTCCAGCGGCCGGTTCGTCGAGCAAGATGACCGACGGGTTCTGGAGAAGCACCATGCAGATCTCCAGCCACTGTTGCTCGCCGTGTGAGAGCGTGGAAGCGACGAGACCTGCCTTTCGCTCCAGACCGAGAGCCGACAGCATTCTCATCGCGGCAGGCGACACGTCGGCATTCTTCCGAAGCCCGGCCGCCAGTGAAAGATTCTCACCCACGGTCAGACCCTGGAAGATGCTCGGTACTTGCAGCTTGATCCCGAGGCCAAGGCGAGCACGCCTGAACGGCGGCAGATCCGTCACGGACCTTCCGTTGAGCTCGACGCGACCTTCCTGAACCTTGTGGCGCCCCGTCAGGGCGCCGAAGAAGGTGCTCTTGCCGGCGCCGTTCGGCCCGATGATGGAGTGAACCCCGGGACCGGTGAATTCGAGTGTCACCCCTTCCAGCACTTTCAGGCCACCGAACTGCTTCTTGACGTCGAATGCCGCGAGGTGTCCCGCCCCCCTTCGAGTCGCCGCCGACGCCCCTTCATTCGTCGCGGCACCTCCCTGGGACCACCTCCTTGGTGGACTCGTCAAGTTGCCATGCGCCGCGGCCCCTTCTGCAAGCGCAACGCCCGTTCTCGAGATACGGCGCCAGACGTAGCTCGCTGCCTTCCTCAATGCTGGCACGAGGCCGTCCGGGAAAGCCAGCACTACAGTGACCAGCATGACACCCAGAATCAGAGGTGTCTGCTGTTCGACGACCAGGTTCGCTTCATCAGAGATCCACTGCACTACGACGACGCCAAGAAATGCACCAGCAAGCGAGCCGCGGCCACCGACCATGACCCAGATGACCACGAGCGCGGCCTGGCCGAGGCTGAACACGACCGGGTTGATGAAGGTGCCCCACGCCGCAAAGAGACCGCCGCCGACGCCGGCGATGGCGCCGCCGATCGTGAAGGCAACAAGCTTGTACAGTCGGACGTCGTATCCCAGGAGTTCCATCCGCGCTTCGTTCTCCTTCAGGCCCCCGAGAATCTGTCCGAAACGACTGTTCACGAGCGCACGGACGAGCACGTAGATGCCTCCGGACAGGCAGATCGCGAAGGTCAGCAGCCCGCCGATGCCCAGTTCCGCGTTGTCCTCCTGGCCGGGCAACCCGAGCGTCACGGTCGGCAGCGACGGCATGCCGTTGAAGCCGCCGAGGAGCGCCTCCCCGATCCGGTATTCCGGACCGGCCGTGCTCTGCATGATCGTGTAGAGCACGAGGGTGACCGCAAGTGTGACGATGGCCAGGTAGACGTCGCCCACCTGGCCATAGAACATCACGTATCCCAACAACGCAGCGAAGGCGGCAGCGACGATCGCGGCTGCCAGGAGCGCGCTACCCGTCTCGAAGGTGAGCGGAAACAGGTTCAGGGCCACAACCGCGTATGCGTAGCCGCCGATTCCGAACAGCGCGTTCTGTCCAAAGCTGAAGATGCCGGCCTTTCCCCATACGAAGTCGAGGCTCAGGGCTACGATCCCGAAACTCAGCCAAAGCACCCACTTCAGCTGCGTCGCCGTCGAAAGATGAGGACCGATCAGGATCGCGGCGACCACCACGAGCGGCGCCCACACCAAGCCGTTCTTCGAGGCGCGGCCCAGCCAAACCGGCCATTGGACAAGGCTCATCGTGTCGCGCTCGCTAGTCGGTCCGCAAGGTTGCTGGATGTCGATTTCCGTCTTCACGCCGCTTCTCCTAGAACTGCCGCCTGAATGATCCCGACAGACCATTCGGCAGGAAGCGGATGAGAACCATCGCGGTGAGGAAGAGCGCAGTCAGACCCCAGAGCGTCGTCATCACTTGAGAGACGATGTTCGCCACGGTGCCAAGAAGCGCGGAGGCCGTCGCCGTTCCAAGCAGGAAGGCCGGCCCTCCCGTTACCACGGTCATGAAGGCTTGCGCGACGTAGTTCTGCCCGAGGCTCGGACTCACGGCGACGATGGGCGCAAGGAGACCACCGCTCAGGCCAGCCAGGGCGCAACCCAGCGCGAACGTAATGACGTTCACGCGCCTCGAGTACACCCCGAGCGCGCTTGCCATTTCCTGGTTCTGGGCGGTTGCTCGCGCGAGAAGTCCGTAGCGGGTGCGCTTGAAGACGAGATAGAGGGCGATCATGACGGCGATCGCCGCGATCGGAAGAAACACCGACGAGTAGACGGCCACCGAGTAGTCACCGACCTTGATGGCTCCCATTGGTGTCTCGATACCGGGTGAGGTCGTGCCGAACACGTTCACGGCGATCTGAAAGAGGATGAGGCTCACGCCGAAAGTGACGAGGAGCGTGTCGACAAGTCGTCGGCCGTACAGGGGACGTATCAGCAGTGCCTCCACGATCAGCCCGATTGCGGCACTCACGATCGGGGCAATCAGGATTGCCAGCCAGACCGATAGCCCGCCGCTTCTCACGAGCGTGGTGACCGTAAAGGCGCCGATCATCACGAACTCCCCGTGCGCCATGTTCACGATGCGCATCAGCCCGAAGATCACGGCCAATCCCAGCGACACCAGGATCAGGATGGCGACACTGGTCAGGACCGAGAACGCGACGACGACGATGTCATTCATGCTCCTCGCCCTCTCGTCTAGATCTTGGGATGGATCATGCGGTGCGACTTCTTGTCCTTTCCAGTGAGATCGCAACTTCCCGCACCCACCACCTCTCGGCTCGGATTCACCTGCTGGTAGGAATGGAAGATCTGGTACTGGCGCTGATCGTCGATTCGCGCCAGATGAACGTCCTGGACATTTCGATGCGAAGGCCCGTCGGTGAAGACCTTGCCGCTGGGACCGACGTAGGGAACGCCCGATTCGAGCGCCGCCACGACCTTGTCGATATCGGTCGTTCCCGCCTTCTCGACAGCCGCTTTCCACTGATGCCATCCGTTCCAGACCTGGACCGGCGCATCCGGAATCGGCCCGGCATTCGGAACTGCCTGGCGAAAGCCGGATACGAAGGCCTTGTTCTCCGGTGTGCCCACCGTCTCGAAGTAGGAGTACGCAACCACGATGCCCTTGCTCTCCTTCGGAGAGAGGACTTCCTGCTCGTTGCCGAGACCGAAGGTGGGCGAGATGATCTGGATCGACTCATTGAGTCCGGCCGCCGCGAACTGGCGATAGAAAGCGATGTGGTTGTTGCCGACGAGATGCGACATCACGACCGCCGGCCCCGCGGTCTGGATCTTCCGAATGGTGGATCCGAAGTCGGACACGTCGAGGGGAATGAACTCGATCCCCGCGATCTTTCCGCCGGCCTTCTGCACCAAGGACTTGGTCCACGCAGTCGCCACGTGTCCGTAGACATAGTCCGCGGCAGCGACGTAGAAGGTCTTGCCGACGTTCTTCGCGGCCCAGTCGATCAATGGGGTTTGCTGTTGCAGGCAGTCGGTGCCCTGCATGAAGGTGAACTTGTCGCACTCGCCGCCTTCGTCGATCGTCGGGAAGAACAGGATCTTCCGATAGCGGCTCAGGATCGGCCTTGAAGCTTCTCGCGAGGCCCCGGTGAAGCACCCGACCACGGCAGCGATCGCGTCGTTGGCGCCGATCTCCTGCGAGTAGCGCGAGTACAACTCGATCTTCGATTGGGTGTCGTACGTGTGAAGCTTCAGCGGTCTGCCAAGAACGCCACCGTTCTTGTTGATGCTCTCGATCGCATACCTGGACACGTTCATGGCCTGAACGCCGTAGATGTTCAGGTTGCCCGTGAGGTCGAACATGCTGGCAACCTCGATCGGCTTGCCACTGCCCTTGCCTTGCCCGAGACCAGCCAGTGGATACCCGATCGCTGCACCGCCAGCGATCAGGGCGGAGCTCTTCAGGAAGCTTCGCCGTCCGCCAGAACCTTGTTCCGCCTCGGCTTGCCCCACTGCGTGAGGAACGCCCCCATTGCCGCCATTTCGTTTCATTCGCCTCTCCTGTTGACTGCGACCGACCCGCCGGACGAGGACCGTCCGAACATCCCTCCGACAGATTCTTTGGCAAAGATGTCACATTGTCAACAGGTATGACACACTTGTCACAATTTACTCGGGGAACCGCCCACGGCAAATCGGGGACTTAGCGGCTACAATCCGGGTCGAGCCAGAATCCCGACGTTTTTCGAGTAGGAACCGGCCGATCAGGCCGGTCGCGAATGCTCCGAGGCCAAGCCGCCTCGCCTCGGCCAACCAGTACATTGTTCTATGACAATCCGGTACATGAATGTCAAACCTGATCAGTTGTCTCAACTCGGGCCCGGACTCTGGGACAGGGAGTAGACATGCTCGATGCGCAGTCTTTCCACTCGTCGGACGAGCCGAACCAGCCGCTCTACCTGCAGATCTCGCGCTGGGTCGAGGAACGGATTCGAAGCGGCGAACTCGCCCCGGGCACCAGACTGCAACCGGTGCGCGCGCTTGCGCACCAACTCGGGGTGAACCGAGGTTCGGTCGCGCACGCCTACGCGCATCTCACCCGGGAAGGACTGCTTCAAGGTGGCCCGGGCAGGGGCACCTTCGTGCGCGCCGCGCCGAGCATCGGCGCGAGTGAAGAGCCGACCACTACCGGCGAGGACTTCTGGCAACCACTTCTCGTGGAGGTGAACTCACGCCTTGGAGCGCCGAGGCCCGCGATCCTGGATACGGACCCGAGCTTCGAATGGGTACCCGAGAATGGCAGCCCCTCGAATGCCCAAGCGCGCTTCGCAATGGACTTGCCCTTGTCCGACCATCGTCTCAGCTATCCCCTGATCAAGGACGCCCTCCAACGCCTGGCGGCATCACTTCCGAGGGACGCTTTGGCGTATGGACATCCCCAGGGCCTCCATTCCTTGCGGGTCCAGCTTGCCGCGCGCGCAAGACGCAACGGCATGAACATCGAATCACGCGAGATCCTGATCTGCAACGGGACCCAGCAGGCCCTGAGCCTTGTTTGCTCACTGCTGGTTCAGCCAGGCGACACCGTGGTCATGGCGAATCCGGGGTATCCGGGTGCGTCGCGGGTATTCCGGATGTTCGGTGCGAAGATCCTCACGATTCCTTTGGACGACAACGGGCTGAAGGTCGACCAGTTTCAGGCGATGCTCCGCGATCATCGCCCCAAGCTCGTGTACACCGTGCCGACCTTTCAGGTACCTACCGGCACGACGCTGGCGCATGAGCGAAGGCTGAGGCTGTATCGCCTTGCTGAAGCGCACAAGGTTCCTGTCGTCGAGGACGAATACGCCAACCCGCTGTACTACGAGGAACCGCCACCTCAGCCGATCAAGGCTCTGGATCGGCAGGGACTCGTCATCTACGTCGGCACCTTCTCCAAGACCTTGGGCGCCGGGCTGCGTCTTGGGTGGATCGCCGCCCACCCGGCAGTATTGGCGCGGCTTGTCCAGGCGAAGGAAGCGCAGGACATCCACACATCATTGATAAGCCAGCTTCTCGTGGACAGCCTGCTGCGCGATGGCACCTACGACCACCACCTGGAAACATTGCGCGATCACTACGGCCAGCGCTACCGGGCCCTTCTGCGCGCGCTTCGAAAGCATTTCGGATCGATACTCAAATTCGAGCCCTCGGGAGGCGCCTTCTCGATCTGGGCGACGCTCCCGGAATCTGTCAGCGCCACACGATGGCTTCATTTCGCGAGGGCGCGCGGGGTGAACTTCCATCGCGGGACATCCTACTTCCTCGAAGGCGACACCGACAGGCACGCGCAGATCTGCTTCAGCCAGATCGACCCTGACTCCATTGAACTCGCAGTCGAGCAACTGCAACTCGCATTTCACGAAGCCCGCGAATCGTACGTGGGTCCAGGCGCTGCGTCAGGCGGGTTCCTGCCTTTTTCCTGATCGTATCCGACAACCCGTATCGCTTCGCTCGGGGTGAAGATGGTCGTGACCGCCATGCCTGCCAACGGCTCGTTTCGGCACGCGCACCGGGACCTGCACGACGACGCCGCTGATCGGCGGATGCGCCGAGAGGCGGCCCCCGGTTGCCCTGGCTGAACCGATTGCCACGAACCAGGAGCGGCGCATGCTGCGCCGGTTCGCCGTCATTGCTACACTACCTGCGACAATCCGGCCCACCCCCATCGATCGAGAGAACTCCATGAAGGCATTCAAGCAAGCGGCCCTCTTCGCCTGCCTGACCATCGCTTCCGCTGCCGCGCACGCCCAGGCGCTGACCGGCACGCTGCAAAAGGCGAAGGAGACCGGCGCCATCACCGTGGGCTATCGCGAATCGTCGATCCCCTTCTCGTACCTGGACAACGCCGGCAAGCCGATCGGCTACGCGATCGACCTGTGCGGGAAGATCGTCGAGGCGGTGAAGGCCGAATTGAAGACGCCCGCGCTGAAGGTGAACTACACGCCGGTCACGTCGAGCAACCGCATCCCGCTGCTGGAAAACGGCACCATCGACCTCGAGTGCGGCTCCACCACCAACTCGGTCGCGCGGCAGAAGCAGGTGGCGTTCGGACCCACCTACTTCGTCATCAACGTCTCGGCGGCGGTGAAGAAGGACTCGGGCATCGAGCGCTTCGAACAACTCAAGGGCAAGACGATCGTCACCACGTCGGGCACGACGTCCGTGCCGCTGCTGAAGAAGTACGCCAAGGCCGAAGACGCGGACTTCAAGGAAATCTACGGCAAGGACCACGCCGAGAGTTTCCTCCTCATGGCCGACGGTCGGGCGGTGGCGTTCGTGATGGACGACATCCTGCTGGCAGGCCAGATCGCGAACTCCAAGGATCCGTCGGGCTACAGGATTCTGGCCGGCTCGCTGCGCAGCGAGCCCTACAGCATGATGCTGCGTAAGAACGACCCGCAGTTCAAGGCGCTGGTCGACAAGACCATCGGCGCCGTGATGAAGTCCGACGAAATCCACCGGCTCTACAGCAAGTGGTTCACCAGCGCCATTCCGCCCAAGGGCATCAACCTGAACTTCCCCGAGAACGCTGCGAACAAGGAAGCGTTCGCCAATCCGAACGACAAGGGCGTCGAGTAGACGCACGCCAGGCCTGAAGGGCGGCCATGCTCGGCCTCGGCATCTTCGGCGAGGAGACACCGGACGGCGACACGACGTGGGCGATGTCGCTGCTCTCGGGGCTGGAGTACACGCTGGCGCTCGTGGCGCTGTCGTGGATCGTCGCGATGGTGCTCGGCTCGCTGCTGGGCGTGCTGCGCACGACCAACCAGCGCTGGGTGGTCGCGCTGGGCGACGCCTGGGTCGAACTGTTCCGCAACATTCCGTTGCTGGTGCAGTTCTTTCTCTGGTACTTCGTCATCCCCGAATTCGTCCCGCCGCTCAAGCGCATGGCGGTCGAGATGGATCCGACCCGCTTCCAGCTGCTCCTCTCGGTGGTCTGCCTCGGGCTGTTCACCTCCGCGCGCATCGCCGAGCAGGTCAAGTCCGGCATCCTGTCGCTGCCGCGCGGCCAGCGCATGGCCGGTTACGCAATGGGCCTGACCGAAGCGCAGACGTATCGCTACGTGCTGCTGCCGATGGCGTTTCGCATCGTCATTCCGCCGCTCACGTCCGAGTCGATGAACCTGGTGAAGAACTCGGCGGTGGCCTACTCGATCGGCCTGGCCGAGCTCTTCTTCCGCACGCGCGAGATGGGCGAGATGACCTTCCGCTATTTCGCCGCCTTCGGCGCCGCCACCGTGCTCTACGTGCTGGTGGCGTTCGCCATCAACCGGGTATTCGCCTGGCTCGAGCGCGCCACGGCCGTACCCGGCTATCTCGGCGGCAGGCGCTAGGCCATGGAAGGGTTCGACTGGGCATCCATCTCGGCCTCGCTGCCCTTCCTGATGAAGGGCCTGTCGTATACCGTCCAGCTCACCGTGGTCGCCGCCATCGGCGGCACGCTGTGGGGCATCCTGCTGGCGCTGGCGCGCCTGTCCGGCATCGCGCCGCTGGCGTGGGCCGCCGCCGCCTACGTGAACCTGATGCGCTCGGTGCCGCTGCTGCTGGTCATCTTCTGGTTCTACTTCCTCGTGCCGGTGATGCTGCAGTGGGTGAGCGGCGCCGCCTATCCACCCAAGATCGGCCCCGACCGTTCCGCCTACGTCACGTTCATCCTGTTCGAGGGCGCGTACTTCTGCGAGATCGTGCGCGCGGGCATCCAGAGCATCCCCAAGGGGCAACTCGGCGCGGCGTACGCCATCGGCCTGAACTACGCACAGGCAATGCGCCTGGTCATCCTGCCGCAGGCGCTGCGCAACATGCTTCCCGTGCTGCTCACGCAGACCATCGTGCTGTTCCAGGACGTCTCGCTGGTGGCGTTGCTCAACGTCACCGACCTCGTGGGCGCCGCGGTCAAGATCGCCCAGCGCGACAGCCGCCTCGTCGAGATGTACACGCTGGTGGCAGTGGTCTATTTCGTGCTGAGCTACGCGCTGTCCCTGGCCGTGAAGGCGCTGAACCGGCGCATCGCCATCATCCGTTGAGCCTGCGAGGCAAATCGACATGCCGATGATCGACATCCGCGCCGTCAGCAAGTGGTATGGCGAGTTCCAGGTGCTCGCCGACTGCACGACCCACGTCGACAAGGGCGAAGTGGTGGTGGTCTGTGGGCCTTCGGGCTCGGGGAAGTCGACGCTGATCAAGTGCGTCAACGCGCTCGAACCCTTCCAGAAGGGCGACGTCGTGGTCGACGGAATCTCGGTGTCGGCACGCGGCACCGACCTTCCCAGGCTGCGCTCGCGGGTCGGCATGGTGTTCCAGCACTTCGAGCTGTTCCCGCATCTCTCGGTGCTCGAGAACCTGCGCCTGGCCCAGGTGAAGGTGCTCGGGCGCAGCAAGTCCGAGGCGGCCACCAAGGCCATGCACTACCTCGAACGCGTCGGGCTCGCCTCGCAACGCGACAAGTTTCCCGGCCAACTCTCCGGCGGCCAACAGCAGCGCGTGGCGATCGCCCGCGCGCTGTGCATGGACCCGATCGCCATGCTGTTCGACGAGCCCACCTCCGCGCTCGACCCCGAGATGGTCGGCGAGGTGCTCGAGGTCATGGTCGGCCTGGCCAAGGAGGGCATGACCATGATGGTCGTCACCCACGAGATGGGCTTCGCGCGCAGCGTGTCCGATCGGGTGGTGTTCATGGACGCCGGCCGCATCGTCGAGGACTGTCCCACGAAGGAATTCTTCGGCAACATCGAAGCCCGCAGCGAGCGGGCGCGCCATTTCCTCGGCAAGATCCTGGCGCACTGACGCGGCCCCGCGGCGCGAGCGCTCGGGACAGGACGACAGATGGAGGCGCCTTCATGAATATCTCGATGTATCAGGCCAGCGTTCCGCGCCTGGCGAATATCCTCGAAAACCTGTCGAGGATCCTCGACAAGGCCCAGGCGCACGTCGATGCGGGAAAGACCGATGTTCGCACGCTGATGGATTGCCGGCTCATCGCCGACATGTATCCGTTCTCGAAGCAGGTGCAGATCGCCTGCGACAAGGCGCGAAGCGTCGTGGCACGCCTGGCGGGGATGGAGGTGCCGTACTACGAAGACGACGAGAAGACGCTGACCGAATTGAAGGTACGCATCGCCCGCACCGTCGAGTTCATCCGCAGCGTGCCGCCGGGGCTGATCGACGGCACCGAGGACAAGGAAATCGTGCTTCCGGTCACCGGCAAGGAAACGCGCTACAAGGGAATGCAATTGCTGCTGGGCCATTCGATGCCGAACGTGTACTTCCACGCGACGACGGCCTACAACATCCTGCGCCAGAACGGCGTGCCGATCGGCAAGCGCGATTTTCTCGGCAATCCCTGACGAGCGCGCCATCGCGGCGGCCCGGGGGCGCAGCCTCGTCAGCGGCCGTGGTCGAGCCTTTCGATCGTGCCGCGAGCGCCCTATGAACAGCCTTCGTTGCGTACGCCGGCGCCGGCGCGCGTGCCTTCGATGGCGTTGATCGTGTCGAGCAGCAGCAGGTCGCGCGAGGGCATCGTGACGGTCGTCGAAATTGCGGAGGCCGGGCATCGTGCATTTGCGCGGCTGCGCCGCGAATTCCCTATCATTGCAGGTCCAGGAGCAATTCCCCCCTGGGTCAGGAGTCCGGTATGACCGAGTCGCACGCCGCGAGTCGCGCCAGCGCGGCGCATTTCGATGCCGTTGCGTCGACCTGGGAGGAAGACCCCGGGCGCACGGCGCTGGGTCGCGCTGTCGCGAATGCGATCCTCGAGGCCGTCCCGCTTGCGGGCACCGAGCGGGCGATGGAATTCGGCTGCGGAACCGGACTGGTCACCGGATTGGTCGCGCCCAGCGTCGGGCACCTGCTTGCAATGGACAACTCGGCGGGCATGCTCGACGTGCTGCGCCGCAAGCTGCGGGAACTCGGCATCCGCAACGTCGAGCCGATGGAGGCGGATCTCGCGCGGCGGATGCCAGCCGGGGCATTCGATTTCGTCTTCAGCAGCATGACCCTGCATCACATCGAGGACGTTGCGGGCCTGGTCGCGCGCGTGCACGGCGCGCTCTCCCCCGGCGGCCGGATCGCCTTCGCGGATCTCGCAAAGGAGGACGGCAGTTTCCACGGCCCCGACGTGCCCGGCGTGATGCATCACGGGTTCGAACCCGCCGAGCTCACGCGCTGGTTCGAAGCCGCCGGTTTCGCAGAGGTCCGGGTGCGCATCGCGCATCGGATTCGCAAGTCACGAGAGGATGGCTCGACGCGCGAATATCCGGTACTGCTCGTGACCGCTCAACGGCTGGCTGTGCCGAGCGGTGCAGACCGAGACCGCGAATGATCCTTGCGGAACGCCGTGCCCGCCGCTCGAATTGACAGTCCGGCCCCGCGCCAATCACGCCCTTCAACAAGGACGAGTCACTGGTGAACGGATACCGCGCCCGCGCCGCCCCGGGGAAGGTCTA
>JAXMFB010000010.1:0-145111 GCA_046347945.1 Burkholderiaceae bacterium | reverse complement strand
GCGTGCCCTGCGGGCCGATCAACGACCTGGCGCAGGTGTTCGACAACGAGCAGGTGCGCTCGCGAGGCCTGCGCGTCGACATCGAGCGCGCCGACGCCGGCCCGGTGCCGCTGGTGGGCAGCCCGCTCAGGATGAGCGCGACGCCACCGAGCTACCGGTTGCCGCCGCCGCGGCTCGGCGAGCACACCGGCGAGGTGCTGGGCGAGTTGCTCGGCTACGACGAAGCCGCGATCGCCGCGGCGCGCGGCACGCGCGCCGGCTGAGCGGGTCTTCGCGACGCCTCGCGCACTCGCCACCGCCGAGCCTTGCGTTCGCCGAAATTGTCGCCCCGCACCCCGCCGCCGCGCCAGGCCCGTCGCTCGACGACCCGCATCGGGCTGCTGTCGGGGCTGGTGGTGCTACTGGTCGTCGCGGTTCTCGGCGCGACCGTCTGGCTGGCAGCGGCCTACCAGCGCAATGAGCGCGAGGAGGCGCTGTCGGCGCACACCGAAGCGGCCGTCGGCGCGCTGCGCGCACGCCTCTCCGCCACGGAGCGCGTCATGCGCCAGATCGCGGAGGAGATCGACGCTGGCGGGCCTGCGGCCCGGTTCGGATCGGGCGCCTCGCAACTGCTCGCTGACGACCCGTCGCTGCTGCGCGTCGAGATGCGCAATGCCGACGGCAGCTTGCTTGCGGCGGTCGACCCGGTCGACCCGCGTCCGCAAATCGAGCCGCGCCAGCGCGAAGTGCTCGGCTTCGAGACCACGCTGGCCAAGCACTCGGCGATGACGTTCTCGCGCGCGGTGTATTCGCGGCCCTATTACGTTCGCACGCGCGATGGCCTCGGCTTCGAGGTCACCGAGCTCGCGGTGCCATGGGGCCGCGAGCCCGGCGGGTCGCTGCTGGCGATCCGCTCGCTCCCGAGGATGCTCGATCACCTGCTGCCGGCCGAATTCGAACGCGCGCACCAGATCATGCTGAGCGAGGCGGACGGCACGGTGGTCGCGCGCACCTCGAGTGGACTGAAAGGAGCCGGCGTCTACGCGGCGAGCGCGCCGCTCGAGTTGCCCGGCGTGACGCTCGTGCTGCGGGCCGACAGCCTCGAGCAGTCGCCAGGTCTGGTGCCGGGTGTGCTCGCGGCGACACTCGTCGCGCTGACACTGGCGCTCGTGTCGAGCGGCCTGCTGCTGTGGCGCGACACGCGGCGACGGCTCGCAGCCGAACAGGCGTTGCGCGAACAGCATGCGTTGCGCAAGGCGATGGAGGACTCGCTCGTCACCGGGCTGTGCGCCTACGACCTCGAGGGGCGGATCACCTACGTCAACCCGGCGTTCTGCGCGATGACCGGGTTTCGTGCCGACGAGCTCGTCGGCAAGCTGCCGCCGATCGCGCAATCCCGTGACGGCGAGCCGGCGCATCTCCCCGGGCAGGGGGGCGGCACCGGTCGCCACGGATTCGAGACCGAGTTCGAGCGGCGCAACGGCGAGACCTTTCCTGCGCTTGTCTTCGAAGCCCCGCTGATCGACGAGACCGGCCGCCAGACGGGCTGGATGGGTTCGATCCTCGACATCGGCGAGCGGCGCCGCGCGGAGGAGTTCAATCGTCGGCAGCAGGAGAAGATGCAGGCGCACGCCCGGATGGCGATGCTCGGCGAGGTCGCGACCGCGCTCTCGCACGAGTTGAACCAGCCCCTGGCGGCGATCACCAGCTACGCAACCGCGTGCGAGAACCTGCTCCGCGAGGGAGCCACGCCGGACGCTGCCAGAAGCGCATCCTCTGCCGGGCGCGCCACGCTGCGTTCGGCGCTCGAGCGGATCCGGTCGCAATCCGAGCGCGCCGGGCAGGTGATTCGGGGGGTGCAGTCGTTCGTGCGCAGGCGCCGCATCGAGCGCGAGCCGATCCCGATCGGCGCGCTGATTCACGGCATCGAGCCGCTGGTGCGGCTGCAGGCACGCAAGTGGGAGGCGCGACTGATCGTGCGGCTCGAAGCCTCGCCCCTCGTCTACGGGGATCGCACGATGCTCGAGCAGGCGGTGCTGAACCTCACGCGCAACGCCGCCGAGGCAATGGACGGCGTCGCGCCGGACCGGCGCACGCTGTCGATCGAATCGACCATACATCGCGAGGCGGGGCGCGAATGGGTTCGCGTCGCGGTACGCGACTTCGGCCGCGGCGTCGCGCCCGAAGCCGAGGCGCAACTGTTCCAGCCGTTCTGCACGACCAAACCCGAAGGGCTGGGCATCGGCCTGAGCCTGAGCCGATCCGTCATCGAGGCGCACGGCGGACAGTTGCGTCGCGAACCGTGCGAGGCGCCCGGCTCGGTGTTCGCGTTCCTGCTGCCGCTGCACGGCGCCATCGATGCCCCGCGCCTGCCGGCCGCGCAGGAACCGGCTGCAATGGCTCCGGCCGAGCCGCCGGCGCTGCCATGACCGGGCACACGGGCAGCGCGGCCACCGGCATCGTTCACGTCGTGGAAGACGACGATGCGCTCGCCGACGCGCTGCAGTTCCTGTTCGATTCGCGCGGCCTGCGCAGCCGCCGCTTCCGCGATGCCGAGTCGTACCTCGAGTTCGCGCGGCGCCGCGACGCCGCAGCCACGCCGGCCTGTCTTCTGCTCGACGTACGCATGCGCGCGATGTCCGGCATCGAACTGTTCGACCGGCTGTGCGAGTTCGACCCGGAACGCCGGACCCCGGTAGTCTTTCTGACCGGCCACGGTGACATCGGCATGGCGGTCGAGGCGCTCAAGCGCGGCGCTTTCGACTTCTTCGAGAAACCGTTCAGCGACAACCGGCTCGCCGACCGCGTGATCGAGGCGCTGGCCGAGTCACGCGCACGGCTGGAGGCGGCACTGCGCGTGGCCGACGTGCAGGCGAGACTGGAACGCCTGAGCGCGCGCGAGCGCGACGTGATGCTGCTGGTACTCGCCGGCAAGCGCAACAAGTCGATCGCCGACGCCCTCGGCATCAGCATGCGCACCGTCGAGGTGCATCGCGCAAGCGTGTTCGCCAAGATGGGCGTGCGCAGCGCCGTCGAACTCGCGCTGCTACCGGGTTCGCCTGCGAGGGGCCTGCGGGTATTATCGGCGCCCGAACGATCCGAAGGAGAAACCCGATGACCGAGCACCCCGCCCCCGACGCGCCGCGTCGGCGCTTCGCCGTTCTCGCCGGCCTTCTGGCCGCTCTCGTCGGCACGGGTGCCGCATCGGCCCTCGCCGAGCAGTGGCCGACGCGGCCGATTCGCTTCGTCGTGCCCTACCCGCCCGGCGGGCCACTCGACCAGGTCGCGCGCGCGCTGGCCGAAAAGCTCCGCGATCCGCTCGGGCAGCCGGTGGTCGTGGAGAACCGGCCCGGCGCGGGCGGCAACATCGGCGCCGATCTCGTCGCCAAGTCGGCGCCCGACGGCTACTCGATCGTGATGGGGGCGGTCGCCACCCACGCAATCAACCCGTACCTGTACGCGAAGATGCCGTACGACGCCAACCGCGACTTCACGCCGATCACCCGCGTCGCCACGGTACCGAACGTACTCGTCATGAACCCGCAGACCGCGGAGCGGCTCGGCGTGCGCGGCCTCGGCGACCTGATCGCCTACGCGCGGAAGAACCCGGGCAGGCTCAACTATGCGTCGGGCGGCAACGGCAGCGCGGGCCACCTCGCCGGCGAACTGCTCGAGGCGCAGGCCGGCATCAGCATGGTCCACATTCCGTACGGCGGCGCGGCGCCCGCCCAGCTCGGCCTGCTCGCCGGGCAGACCGACCTGATGTTCGACAACCTCGCCTCGGCGGCGCCGCAGATCCGGGCGGGCAAGCTGAAGGCGTTCGCGGTCACGACGCCTCAGCGCACCAGCTTCTTTCCCGAACTGCCGACGGTCGCCGAGAGCGGCCTGAAGGGGCTTCGACATCAGCACCTGGTTCGGCGTCTTCGCGCCGGCGAATACGCCCCGGCCCATCGTCGACCGGCTCAACGCCGAGTTCACGCGGGCGCTCGCCGCACCCGACATCCGCGAGCGGCTGGCGAGGATGGGCGCCGAGCCCTCGCCGATGAGCCCCGAGGCGTTCGCGAACTTCGTGCGGGCCGAGCAGGCGAAGTACGAGCGTGTCGTCAAGTCGTCGGGAGCACGGGTCGAGTAGGCGCGGCGCGGGCAGCCGACGGCCCGTCCGTCCGGCCGACCGGCCGCGGGGATTGTGGAATCCACGCATGGCCGCGTCGCGGCGGCGGCACTATCATGAGGGGCGGTCGCGCAATCCACCCCGGGAGCACACCGGGGAACGCGAACGCCCTTGACGTGGAACGACGGAGACGGCGCCGATGCGCATACGCAACCACCGCGACTTCTGGTCCGGGATCATGTTCCTGGCACTGGGGGTGCTGTTTACGATCTTCTCGCAGGCCTACCAGTTGGGCACGCCGGCGCGCATGGGCCCCGGGTTCTTCCCGACGATGCTGGGCGTTCTGATGGCGCTGCTGGGCGTGGCGATCGCGTGGCGCGCCACCGCGCCCTCGAGTGGCAAGGGCGATCTCGAGGCGGTGGGCTGGCGCGAGCTGTTTCTGGTGCTCGTCGCAGTGGGCGTGTTCGCGGCGGCGCTGCCGTATCTGGGGATGGTGGTGGCGGTGACGCTGCTGATCGCGATCTCGGCGCTCGCCAGCCATGAATTCAACTGGAAGGAGACCGCGATCTCCGCCGTCGTGCTGCTGGTGATGTCCGAGCTGGTCTTCGTCAAGGGGCTGGAGTTGCAGTTCCCGGTGTTTCCGAAGTTCTTCGCCCAGTAGGCCGGAAGGCGCACCCATGGAACTGATGTCGAACCTTGCACTGGGTTTCGGGACGGCGCTCACGCTGACCAACCTCTTCTACTGCTTCGTGGGCGTGCTGCTGGGCACGCTGATCGGGGTGCTGCCGGGGATCGGGCCGCTGGCGACGATCGCGATGCTGCTGCCGATCACCTACAAGCTCAGCGACCCGACGACGGCGCTGATCATGCTCGCCGGCATTTACTACGGCGCGCAGTACGGCGGCTCGACCTCGGCGATCCTGGTGAACCTGCCCGGCGAGACCTCCTCGGTGGTCACCACGCTCGACGGCTACCAGATGGCGCGCAAGGGGCGGGCGGGGCCGGCGCTGGCGGTGGCGGCGATCGGTTCGTTCTTCGCGGGCACGGTGGCGACGATGCTGATCGCCGGGTTTGCGCCGCCGCTGGCCGAGGTGGCGTTCAAGTTCGGCCCGGCCGAGTACTTCTCGCTGATGGTGCTGGGCCTGATCGCGGCGGTGGTGCTGGCGCACGGCTCGATCCTCAAGGCGCTGGCGATGGTGGTGTTCGGGCTGCTGATCGGGATGGTGGGCACCGACGTGAACTCGGGCGTGGCGCGCTTCTCGTTCGACATTCCCGAGCTCACCGACGGGATCGAGTTCGCGGCGGTCGCGATGGGGATCTTCGGCTTCGGCGAGATCATCGTGAACCTCGAGCAGCGCGAGAACCGCGAAGTGTTCACCAAGCGGGTCGGCAAGCTGCTGCCGACGATGGCGGAATTCAAGGCATCGATCGCGCCGATGATCCGCGGCACCGCGCTGGGCTCGTTCCTGGGCATCCTGCCGGGCGGCGGCGCGGTGCTCTCGTCGTTCACGTCCTACGCGATCGAGAAGAAGCTCTCGAAGACGCCCGAGCGCTTCGGCAAGGGCGCGATCGAGGGGGTGGCCGGCCCCGAGGCGGCCAACAACGCGGGCGCGCAGACCTCGTTCATTCCGATGCTCACGCTGGGCATCCCGACCAACGCGGTGATGGCGCTGATGGTCGCGGGCATGATGATCCACAACATCCAGCCCGGCCCGCAGGTGATGACCAGCAACCCGAGCCTGTTCTGGGGGCTGATCGCCTCGATGTGGGTCGGCAACCTGATGCTGGTGGTGCTCAACCTGCCGCTGATCGGGCTGTGGATCCGGCTGCTCACCGTGCCGTACCGGATCCTCTATCCGGCGATCCTGCTGTTTTGCTGCGTGGGCGCCTACTCGATCAACAACAACGTCTTCGACGTGTTCGTCACCATCCCGTTCGCGATCCTCGGCTACGCGTTCCGCAAGCTCGACTGCGAGCCCGCGCCGCTGCTGCTCGGTCTCGTGCTGGGCAAGCTGATGGAGGAGTACCTGCGCCGCGCGATGACGATCTCGCGCGGCGACTGGTCGGTGTTCGTCACCCGGCCGCTCTCGGCCACCCTGCTGGCGATCGCCGCGGTGCTGCTGGTCATCGTCTTCATGCCGGCCATCGCGAAGAAGCGCGACGAAGCGTTCGCCGAGGAGGAGACCTGAGCCTCTCCCGGTCGCGCCACCGGGGCCCTCGCGGCCCCCGGCGCCGCCGGCGCCTGCCATGACCGGACCTGCCCCCGCCTCCCTCGATCCGCTGCCGGCCGTGCTCGCCTTCGACGTGTTCGGCACGGTCGTCGACTGGTACGGATCGATCGAGCGTGAGGTCGCGGCGCTCGGCCTCGGCATCGACGCCGGCGCGTTCGCGCTGGCCTGGCGAGCCGGCTACCAGCCGGCGATGGCGAGGGTGCGCAGCGGTGAGATCGGCTGGACGAAGATCGACGCGCTGCACCGGACGATCCTCGACGACATCGTCGAGCGCTTCGGCGTCGCGGACCGGTTCGACGAGGCGGCCCGGCACTCCCTGAATCTCGCCTGGCACCGGCTCGATCCCTGGCCCGACGCCGCCGAGGGGCTGGGCCGCCTGCGGCAGCGGTTCAAGCTGTGCACGCTGTCCAACGGCAACCTCGGATTGCTCGCCGACATGGCCAGGCGCGCCGCGCTCCCCTGGGACCTGATCCTGTCGGCCGAAGTCTTCCGCCACTACAAGCCCGACCCCGAGACCTACCTCGGCGTGTGCGACGTGTTCGACATCGAGCCGGCGCGAATGATGCTGGTGGCCGCGCACCACGACGACCTGGCGGCCGCGCGCGCCTGCGGGTGCCGCACCGCTTTCGTCGAGCGCCCGCTCGAGTTCGGGCCGCACGTCGCCAGCGACACCGCCCCGCGTGCCGGCAACGACCTGCATGCGCGCGACTTCCGCGACCTCGCGCGACAACTCGGCTGCTGACCCGATGGGCGCACCGTTCGACTGGTCGGCCCGCTACGACAGCGTGCGCACGCCGCTGTTCGCGCGCAACGTCGTGGCCACCTCGCAGCCGCTCGCGGCGCAGGCCGGTCTGCGGATGCTGCTGCAAGGGGGCAACGCGGTCGACGCGGCGATCGCGGCGGCGGCCGCGCTCACGATCGTCGAGCCGGTGTCCTGCGGGTTGGGCAGCGACGCGTTCGCGATCGTCTGGGACGGGACCGAGCTCCACGGGCTCAACGCATCGGGGCCGGCGCCGGCGGCGTGGGACCCCGCCTGGTTCCGTCGCCGCCACGGCGACCAGATCCCGATGCGCGGCTGGGACAGCGTGACCGTGCCGGGGGCGATCGCGGGGTGGGCCGCGCTGCACGCGAAGTTCGGCCGCTTGCCGTTCGCCGACCTGCTCGGGCCGGCAATCGAACTGGGTGAGCGCGGCTTCGCCGTCACGCCGACGGTGCAGCGCAAGTGGGCCGCGCAGGCGCCGCTGTTGCGCGAGATCCCCGGCTTCGCGCAGGCGTTCCTGCCGCGCGGGCGTGTGCCGCAGGTCGGCGAGCGCTTCGTGTTCGCCGACGCTGCGCGCAGCTTGCGCCGCATCGCCCGGACGAACGGGCGCGACTTCTACGAAGGCGAGATCGCCGAGGCGATCGTCGCGCACGCGAAGGCGCACGCCGGCGCGATGACGCTGGCCGACCTGCGCGGCTTCGCGCCTCGCTGGAGCGGCACGATCTCGAAGGACTACCGCGGGTATTCGCTGCACGAGATTCCGCCCAACGGCCAGGGAATTGCCGCCCTGATGGCGCTGGGCATGCTGTCGCACTTCGACCTCGCCTCGCTCGGGGCCGACTCGGCCGATGCGCGGCACCTGCAGATCGAGGCGATGAAGGCGGCGTTCGCCGACGTCTATCGCTGGGTCGGCGATCCGCGCGCGATGACCGAAGTGAGCGCCGCGCAGCTGCTCGACGACGGCTACCTCGGGCAGCGCGCCGCGCGGATTCGCCTCGACCGGGCCTCGGCGTTCGACCACGGCCTGCCGCCCTCCGGCGGCACGATCTACCTGAGCGCAGCCGACGAGCGCGGCACGATGGTCTCGTTCATCCAGTCGAACTACATGGGCTTCGGCTCGGGCGTCGTCGTGCCCGGCGTCGGCGTGTCGCTGCAGAACCGCGGCCACGGGTTCACGCTGCAGGCCGGCCACCCGAACTGCGTCGCGCCCGGCAAGCACCCGTTCCACACGATCATCCCGGCGTTCCTGATGAAGGACGGCAGCCCGCAGATGAGCTTCGGCGTCATGGGCGGCACCATGCAGCCGCAGGGACACCTGCAGGCGCTGGTCAGGATGATCGACCACCGCCAGCACCCGCAGGCCGCCTGCGACGCGCCGCGCTGGAAGGTCGCTCGCGGCCTGTCGATCGACGTCGAGGCGACGATGGAGCCCGAGGTCGTCGCCGAGTTGCGCCGGCGCGGCCACCGGATCGAATCGCTCGGCGACCCGTACATGGATTTCGGCGCCGGGCAGTTCGTCTGGCGGCTCGGAGACGACGCGCGCTCCGACGACGGCGGCGCCGCGCTCGACGGTTACGTCGCCGCCAGCGACGGCCGCCGCGACGGGGCGGCGGTGGGCTACTGAACGGCGCGCCGGCGAGACCCTTCGGGCATCGGGGCGCGAATTCCTTTATCGTCTCGTCTGCCGCGAATCGGCGCGCGCGTACCGGACTCCGCATCACCCGATCGAGGACCCCGCAGATGACCAGCAAGCAATACGAACCCGTCGCGCCGCTCGAGGTCGCTTTCCTCGGCCTCGGCGTCATGGGCTATCCGATGGCCGGGCACCTGAAGCGTGCCGGCCACTCGGTCACCGTCTACAACCGCACCGCCGCCAAGGCCGGCCAGTGGGCGGGCGAGTACGCGGGGGGCGCGACCGCGCCGACGCCCCGGCAAGCCGCGCACGCTGCCGACATCGTGTTCGCCTGCGTCGGCAACGACGACGACCTGCGTTCGGTGGTGCTCGGCGAGCACGGCGCGTTCGCGGGCATGAAACCGGGTGCGGTGTTCGTCGACCACACGACCGCGTCGGCCAAGGTGGCGCGCGAACTCCACGACGCGGCGAAGAGCCGCGGACTGCACTTCGTCGATGCGCCCGTGTCGGGCGGACAGGCCGGTGCGGTCAACGGCCTGCTCACCGTCATGTGCGGCGGCGACCCGGCGGCGTTCGACCGCATCCGCCCGGTGGCAATGGCGTTCTCTCGCGCCTGCACGCTGGTCGGCGGGCCCGGCGCGGGGCAACTCGCGAAGATGGTCAACCAGATCTGCATCGCGGGGCTCGTGCAGGGCCTGTCCGAGGGCGTCGCCTTCGGCCTGGCTGCCGGCCTCGACATGAAGCTCGTGCTCGAGGTGATCGGCAAGGGTGCCGCACAGTCGTGGCAGATGGACAACCGCGGCACGACGATGGTCGACGACAAGTTCGACTTCGGCTTCGCGGTCGACTGGATGCGCAAGGACCTCGGCCTGTGCCTCGACGAAGCCAAGCGTAACGGCGCGCCGCTGCCGGTCACCGCGCTGGTCGACCAGTTCTACGGCGACGTCCAGCACATGGGCGGGGGCCGCTGGGACACCTCCAGCCTGATACGTCGCCTGCGGCGCACCGCGACCTGAACCGGGCGGCGCACCCGCGCCGCCGCAAAGCGTCTCCGTCCACCGACATCCACCGAGGATCCTTCATGGCCTACCAGACCACCGCCTCCGGGCTGCAGTACGACGACGTCACGCCGGGCAGCGGCGACGAAGCGCGAGCCGGCCAGCACGTCCGCGTGCACTACACCGGCTGGCTCTACGAGAACGGACAGGCCGGCCGGAAGTTCGATTCCAGCAAGGACCGCGGCGAGCCTTTCTCGTTCCCGCTGGGCGCGGGTCACGTGATTCGCGGCTGGGACGAAGGTGTCGCCGGGATGAAGGTCGGTGGCACCCGCCGGCTGGTGATTCCGCCGCAACTCGGATACGGCGCGCGTGGCGCCGGCGGAGTCATTCCGCCGAACGCCACGCTGCTCTTCGAAGTGGAGTTGCTGGGAGTCTGAGCCCCCTCGCGCGACGCCGAGTTCAGGCGCGGCGCCGAAGCCCCAGGCCCATTCCGAACGCGCCCAGGGCCAGCAGCGCGAGCGGAGCAGGCACCGGCACCGACTTGATCGACTCCATCAGGATGACCATGTCGTTGTAGTCGCGGTCACCACCGCCCTGCCAGGTGTTGATGTCCTCCCAGGCAAGCAGGATCTCGTTGGCGAGCCAGGGCTTCGAGCCGCCGCCCAGGAACGGCCAGGTCATGCTCTGCCCGCTGCCCTGGTAGGCGACCAGCTGGTCGGCGCCGTGGGCGTTCAGAGCCGCCTGCGAGAAATAGGTGGTGCCGCCCGCGTCCATGAACAGGCCGAAGTTCGACGAACCCCAGGTGACCGAGGTCGCCGCGCCAGCCGGCAACCCGTTGATGTCGGTCAGGTACGTCGAAAACATGCCCGGCGTCACGAACGATTCTGCGAGCACGGCGCGCTGGCCCGGGCTGGCTGCGGCGCCGTTGTAGATCGTCAGGCGCTGGGTCGGATCGGCCAGGTTGTAGATGCCGAAGGTGTTGTTGCCGCTGTTGGCGGTCAGTTCGAACACGAAGGTGACGGCCGACGTGCCGGTGCTGCCGATGGTCCAGATCTCGTCGGGCGAGTACTGGTTCGTGTTGACGAAGTTCGCCGGAATCGTCGTGCCGGGAGCCGCCCAGGGGCCTTGCAGGTAGTCCTGCAGGGTCTTGCCGGGCCCGTCGAAACTGCCCGACGTGGCGACCGGCGTGGCAGCCGCGGCGCCCGCCAGCAGGGCTGCCCCTGCTCCGAGCGCAAGCTTCATTGCCGCTTTCATGTCCATACCTCGCTGATGATGTCGAAGAAAAGAACCGCGCACGCAGATGCGATCCCGGATCTTCTCGAAGCACGTTCCGTGCCACCCAATCGAATCAAGGAGTTGGAGCGGAGGTGGGCCAGATGTGTCAGGGACACCGATGTGAAGGAGTTCTCGCCGGACCCGCGGCCGGGATCGCCCGGACCCCATTACAATCTCCGGTCCGCCATCCCGAACCGGCTCCATGACCGATCCCGCCTCCAAACGCCCGGTGCTTCCGGGCCCGGGCAACTTCATCCGCGCGCTCATCGACGAAGACCTGCGTACGCAGAAGTACGCCGACCGGCGCTGGGGCGGCGAGCCCGGGCCGGCCGAACGGCATCGCGACGCGCTGCCCGACCCGGCGGCGATCCGTACCCGCTTTCCCCCCGAGCCCAACGGCTACCTGCACATCGGGCACGCCAAGTCGATCTGCCTGAACTTCGGCCTCGCGCGCGACTATGGCGGACGTTGTCACCTGCGCTTCGACGACACCAATCCCGAAAAGGAGGAGCAGGAGTACGTCGACTCGATCGTCGACGCCGTGCGCTGGCTCGGCTTCGAGTGGCGCGACGAGCAGGAAGACAACCTGTACTACGCCAGCGACTACTTCGACCACTTCTACCGGATGGCCGAGTGGCTGGTCGAGTCCGGCCACGCCTACGTCGACTCGCAGAGCGCCGAGCAGATGCGCGAAATGCGCGGCACGCTGACCGAGCCGGGCCGCGATTCCCCGTACCGCAGCCGCCCCCCGCAGGAGAGCCTGCGCCTGCTGCGCGAGATGCGCGACGGCACGCACGCCGAAGGCACGCACGTGCTGCGCGCGAAGATCGACATGCGCTCGCCCAACATGAACCTGCGCGACCCGGTGCTCTACCGGATCCGCTTCGCGACGCATCACCGCACCGGCGACCGCTGGTGCCTGTACCCGATGTACGACTACGCACATCCGATCGAGGACGCGCTGGAGCACATCACCCACTCGATCTGCACGCTCGAGTTCGAGGACCATCGCGCCCTGTACGACTGGCTGCTCGAGCGGCTGGCCGAAGGCGGGTTCTTCACCCGCCCGCTGCCGCAGCAGATCGAGTTCGCGCGACTGAACCTCACTTACACCGTCACCAGCAAACGCAAGCTGCAGCAGCTGGTCGAACTCGGGCTGGTCGACGGCTGGGACGACCCGCGGATGCCGACCATCGCGGGCCTGAGGCGCCGCGGCTACACGCCCGAGGCGATCCAGCTTTTCGCCGAGCGCACCGGCGTGTCGAAGGCCAACTCGTGGATCGACATGGGCGCGCTCGAACAGGCGCTGCGCGACGACCTCGAGAGCAAGGCTTCACGCGCGATCGCGGTGCTCGACCCGCTGAAGCTGGTCGTCACGAACTGGCCGCAAGGACGGACCGAGCCCTGCGAGGCACCGGTCCATCCGCAGCGTCCCGAGCTCGGGAAGCGCCGCTTTCCGTTCGGGCGCGAGCTCTGGATCGAGCGCGAAGACTTCGCCGAGGAGCCGCCGAAGGGTTTCTTCCGGATGTTCCCGGGCAATCGCGTGCGGCTGCGCTACGGCTACGTCGTCGAGTGCACCGGGTTCGAGAAGGACGCCGACGGCCGCGTGGTCGAGGTCCGCGCCGAGGTGCTCGAAGACTCGAAGTCGGGCACGCCCGGCGCCGACGCGTACAAGGTCAAGGGCAACCTCCACTGGGTCGCCGCGCACGCCGCGGTCGACGCCGAGGTGCGCCTGTACGATCGCCTGTTCGACCAGCCGCACCCCGACGCCGGCGGGCGCGACTATCGCGAGGCGCTCAACGATGACTCCAGGCGCGTGGTCCGGGCCAGGCTCGAGCCTTCGCTCGCCGGCACCCCACCCGAGGCGCGCTTCCAGTTCGAACGGCACGGCTACTTCGTCGCCGACCGCGTCGATTCGAAGCCGGGCGCGCCGGTGTTCAACCGCGTGGTGACGCTGAAGGATTCCGGGGGCGGCGGGCGCTGAGCGCTCCGCGCCCGAGCGCGGCGTCGCCGACGAACGGATTGCTCGCGCGCTCGTCGCCGAAAGTCGACATCGGGCCGTGCCCCGGCACGAAGGCCACGTCGTCGCCGAGCGGCCACAGCTTGCCGGTGATCGACGCGATCAGCGTCGCGTGGTCGCCGCGCGGAAAGTCGGTGCGGCCGATCGAACCCTGGAACAGCACATCGCCGACGATCGCCAGCCGGCTCGGCGCGTGAAAGAAGATCACGTGGCCCGGCGTGTGGCCCGGGCAGTGCCGCACCTCGAGCGACTGCTCGCCGAACGTCACCGTGTCGCCGTCTTCGAGCCAGCGATCGGGCTCGAACGCGGCCAGGTGAGGAAACCCGAACATCTTTCCCTGGCTGGGGAGTTGCTCGATCCAGAACCGGTCCTCGCGCTGCGGCCCCTCGATCGGCACCCGGTGGCGCTGCGCGAACTGGCCGGCCTGCCCGCAGTGGTCGATGTGGCCGTGCGTGAGGAACACCTTCTCGAGGGTCGCGCCCTCGCTGCGCAGGGCCGCCTCGACGCGATCGAGGTCGCCGCCGGGATCGATCGCGACCGCCTTGCCCGTGCGCTCGCACACGAGCACCGAGCAGTTCTGCATGAAGGGCGTGACGGGAACGATCAGGAGCTTCATCGGCGCATTATCGCTCGGCGGGCCCGGTCTTCCGTGCCTTCCAGGCGCAACTGCGCAGCGCCTCGAGCGGCACCACGCGCAGCGCCGCCTCGTGGGTCGCCTCGAGCACCACCGGCGGCGCGACACCCGCCTGCCAGGCCTCGAACCAGCGCGACGCGCACAGGCACCAGCGATCGCCCGGTTTCAGGCCCGCGAACCGCCACTGCGGTTGCGGCGTGACCAGGTCGTTGCCGCGCGCCAGCGAGAACGCGAGGAACTCCTCGGTGACGCGCGCGCACACGGTGTGCTGCCCGAAGTCGTCGGGACCCGCGTCGCAACACCCGGTGCGTTCGAATCCCGTGAGCGGATCGAACGAGCAGGCCTGCAGCGGGCCGCCCAGCACGTTTTTCGAGGGCTCGTTGTCGTTCATGGGAAGACCATGGTCCGGCCGTGAATCGGTCGTCTCTTATACCATCGCTGCTGCTGCGATGCCGACCACGTTCCCGCCCCATCCGCCGATCGTCGAACTGCTCGCGTCGTTCCAGAACGGGACGCGCTCGCCGCGCGACGTCGTCGACGCCTGCCTGGCGAGAGTCGACGCGCACGACGCCGCCGTGAACGCGCTGCCGACCCGGGTCGCGCGCAAGCAGGTGCTCGACTGCGCCGAGCGCCTGCAGCGAACGATCGCGCGCGGCGAACCGGTGGGCCCCCTTGTCGGACTGCCGTACTGCGCGAAGGACATGCACCGCACGGCCGGCGTGCGCACGACCTTCGGCTCGCCGATCTTCGCCGATCACGTTCCCGATGCCAACGACCCGGTCGTGCAGCGCCTGCTCGACGCCGACGCGATCCTGGTCGCGAAATCGAACACGCCGGAGTTCGCGGCCGGTGCGCAGACCTTCAATCCGGTGCTCGGCACGACCCGCAATCCGTACGACCTGTCGCGCACCGTCGGCGGCTCGTCGGGCGGCGGCGCGGCCGCGCTGGCCTGCGGGATGACAATCGTCGCCGACGGCTCCGACCTGGCGGCGAGCCTGCGCAATCCGGCGAGCTTCTGTGGCGTGGTCGGCCTGCGACCGTCGTCCCGGAGCGACCCCGCCCTGGGCAGCGGCGCCGACGCCTTCGGCACGCTGAACCAGGTCGGCGCGATGGCGACACGCGTCGCCGACCTTCGCTGCATCGAGCGCGCGATTCGCGAGCCGGCGGCTCGCCGGCCGCTGCCCGAGTGGCTGGCGCGCTGGGACGCCGAAGCGGCGGTGCGGCGCGCGAGCGCCGCGCGTCCGCTGCGGTTCGCGTGGTCGATCGACTGCGGGGGCGCGATGGCGGTCTCGGCGCCCGTCCGCGACGCGATCGGCCGCGCGCTCGAAGCCCTACGCGGCCAGGGCATCGAGCTCGTCGAGCGCTGGCCCGATTTCGGCGGCGCCGACGAGTGCTTCCAGGTCCTGCGCGCCCAGTACTTCGTCGAGAACTTCGCCGGCCTGTACCACGAGCACCGGGCCCGGATGAAGGACACCGTGGCCTGGAACATCGAGCAGGGACTGCAGCACGCGGCCGGGCGGATCGCCGACGCGGCGCGCGCGAGGTCGGAAATCTTCGCGCGCGTGGCGACGTTCCTGCGCGGCTTCGACGCCTGGCTGCTGCCGACGACGCAGCTGCTGCCGTTTCCGCACGAGATCGCGTACCCGACGCAGATCGACGGAAAGCCGCTCGCCACCTACATCGACTGGGTCGCGAGCTGCTACTGGATCACGGTCAGCGGCCACCCCGCGCTGACGCTGCCGGCCGGATTCGCGCGTGAAGCGCCGGGAGAGCCCCTGCTGCCCGTCGGGCTGCAGCTGGTCGGGCACTACGGTCGCGACGAAGCACTTCTCGACGTCGCCGAGCGCGTCGAGGCGTTGCTCGCCGCGCGGGTCGCCGCCCGCCCCGATCCGATGGCGTAGCCAGCACCGCCTGCAGTGACGCGGGCTAGAGGATCGCAGGCCGGTTCGGGAGCTCGTTCGCGTCGCGCGAGGCCGCCGGGAACGCATCGATCAGCAACTCGCCGATGCGCTCGATGGCGGCGACGGTGCCTCGCTCGAAGTCGCGGCTGCGATAGGCGGCGACCAGCGCGTCGCAGACCTCGCGCCAGCGGACTGGCGCGATCGCGGCCGCGGCCGCGCGGTCGGCGACGATCTCCACCGCGCGATCGGCCCAGAGCACGTAGAGCAGCACGCCATTGTTGGCGGCGGTGTCCCAGACGCCGAGCGCGCCGAACACTTCGAGGGCGCGCTCGCGCGGCGTGCGCCCTCGCCAGAGGTCGCGCAGCGGCAGCGATGCCTCGATCGCGATACGCACTTCGGCCGAATGCGCGCGTTCACTGCGCGCGATCGCTTCCTCGATGCGCGTGAGCAGCGCGTCGTCGAAGGCCCGCCGCACCGAGCGGGCGTCGGTGACGAGGTGCGAGAACGTGCGCACGAGCTTGCCGCCGGTCATCACCAGCCTCCCGAAGCGCCACCGCCGCCGAAGCCGCCCCCGCCGCCCCGGAAGCCGCCGCCCCCGCCGCCGAAGCC
This sequence comes from Burkholderiaceae bacterium, assembly GCA_046347945.1. Taxonomy (GTDB): domain Bacteria; phylum Pseudomonadota; class Gammaproteobacteria; order Burkholderiales; family Burkholderiaceae_E; genus Zeimonas. The sequence continues at coordinate 128,960 of JAXMFB010000010.1, read as the reverse complement.
GCCTCCTCCACCACCGAAGCCGCCCGGAAATCCTCCCGGCCCCGAGCGCCACGTGTGGCGGCCGACCTGCCCCATCGCCCCCCCGGTCATCGACAGCAGCATCAGGAACAACAGGAAGCCGCCGATGCCCGCGAGCAGCAGCGGCGCCCCGAGCACCCAGGCCGTCGCGCCGCCCAGGGTGCCGCCCACGGTCGAGCCGAGCACGCGGCCCAGCACCTGCCGGATCACCACGGCGACGACGAACACGGCGAGCACGATGGCCAACCAGTTGTCGGCACCTCCGTTGCCCTGCCCGGCCGGTTCCGACCACGCCGGCGGCAACGCCTCGCCTTCGATCAGCCGGCCGATGTCGGCCACCGCCGCCTGCAGCCCCCCTGCGAAATCGCCCTGCCGGAAATGCGGAGCGATCGTCTCGGCGATGATACGGCGCGCGTACGCGTCGGGAATCGCGCCCTCCAGCCCGTAGCCGACCTCGATGCGCACCTTGCGATCGTCCTTGGCGACCAGCAACAGCACCCCGTCGTCGACGCGCTTGCCGTCGACCTCGCCGCGGCCGAGCTTCCAGGACTCGACGACGCGGATGCTGAACTGCTCGATCGCCTCGGGCTGCGTGGTGGCGACGACCAGGATCGCCACCTGCGAACCCTTGCGCCGCTCGATCGCCTCGAGCTGGCCCTCGAGCGCCTGCTTCTGCGCCGGGGCCAGCGTACCGGTGAGGTCAACCACCCTTCCGGTGAGCGGCGGCACCGGCTGCAGCGTCTGGGCGACGCCGGCCAGCGCCAGGCCGAGCCACAGCAGCAGCGCGGTCGCGACGCGAAGCGGCGCGTTCACGACGCCAGGCTCACGACGCCGTGCCCTGCGGGCCCCCGCGGCGAGGGCGCAGCCGCCCGCGGGCACTCATTTCGGGGCGCTTGCCGGCCGGTCGAAGTTCACCGCCGGTGGCCTGGCGATCGCCGCCTCGTTCTCGACCGTGAACTGCGGCTTGGCCGCATAGCCGAACACCATCGCGGTCAGGTTCACCGGGAACTGCCGCACCAGCACGTTGTACTGCTGCACCGAGTCGATGTAGCGCTTGCGCGCGACCGCGATGCGGTTCTCGGTGCCCTCGAGCTGGGCCTGCAGGTCGCGGAAGTTGGCGTCCGACTTCAACTGCGGATAGTTCTCGGTGACCACCAGCAGGCGCGACAGCGCGCTGCCCAGGCCGGCCTGCGCCTGCTCGAACTGCCTGAGCGACTCGGGATTGGTCGGGTCGACCTTGACCTGGCCGACGCGCGAGCGCGCCTCGGTGACCGCGGTGAGCACGTCGCGCTCCTGGTCGGCGAAGCCCTTCACCGTGTTGACCAGGTTCGGAATGAGGTCGGCACGCCGCTGGTACTGGTTGATCACTTCGGACCAGGCAGACTTGGTCGCCTCGTCGGCGGACTGGATCTGGTTGTAGCCACATCCCGACAGCCCGAGCGCCAGCGCGATCGCGCCCACGACCTGGATGATTCGACGCATGGTGTTCCCCCTCGACGATGACCCGTCGAGTCTAACCGAGCCCCGCGCCGTTGCGCAGGGTTCGCGCCCGGTTCAGCCTCGCAGTGCCGCGAACCGCTGCCGGAACTTCGCCACCTTCGGCGCCACGACCGCCCGGCAGTAGCCCTGGTGCGGATTGCGCTCGAAGTAACGCTGGTGACAGGGCTCGGCCGGGTACCAGTGCCCGAGCGGCTCCACCCGCGTGACGATCGACGCGTCGAAGACCGACTCGCGCTCGAGCCGTTCGATCATCGCGGTCGCCTCGCCGCGTTGCGCGTCGTCGACGACGAAGATCGCCGAGCGGTACTGCGAGCCGACGTCGTGGCCCTGGCGGTCGAGCGTGGTCGGATCGTGGATGCCGAAGAAAATGCCGAGCAGCTCGCGGTAGGCGAGGCGCCCGGCGTCGAACTCGATGCGCACCGCCTCGGCGTGGCCGGTGCGGCCGCCGCAGACTTCCTCGTAGGTCGGGTCCGGCAGCGTGCCGCCGCAATAGCCCGACTCGACCGACAGCACGCCCTTCACCTCGAGGAACACCGCCTCGAGGCACCAGAAGCACCCGCCTGCGAGCACCGCCACCTGCCTGTCCATTGCGACGCCTCCGGAGGTTCGCCGCGCTCAGCCGCGCGCGAGCTTGTCGAGGAACGCGCGCCGGTACTCGAGCGCCGCACCGCTGGTCAGCCGGGCGCCGCGTTGCTCGAGCGCGGTCGCCAGCGCGACCAGGCGGCGGGCGCGGCGCCCGTCGTCCGCGCCATCGCCGGCGCCATCGCCATCGTCGCGGCCTTCGGCCCCATGCGGGCCGGCGCGCGGCGGCGCGCCCGACGCCTGCCCGTCGTCGAGCGCGCGGCCGAGCAGTGCGTCGATGTCGCGCAGCGCCTCGACCTCGGGCGGCACGAAGCCGGCATTCTTCAGGATGCGCCAGGCCACGCGCACTTCCTCGGGAACGAGCCGGTCGTCGTCGAGCTCGAGCGGCCGCCCGCTGCCCGGCAGGTCGTCGAAGGCGCCGTGCCGGCGCGCTTCGTCGATGCGCCGCTCGATCAGGTCGTCGAAGGCCGCGAACATCCGCGAAGTGTACGTGCTGCGCGCCCGCCCCCGCTCAATGCCCGCGTTCGGCGAGCATCTGCGTCTTGCGGGCGGCCTCCTCCCTGGCGCGCCGCACCGTCGTGTGCAGCTGCGTGGCGCCGGCATGGTACTGGACCGGCCAGCCGATGCCGCGGAAGTCGTACTCGGCCGCCGCGTGCAGCGTGAAGTACGGATCGGCGAGATGCGGCCTGGCCAGCGCGACGAGGTCGGCGCGCCCGGAGATCAGCAGCGTGTTGACCTGGTCCGCGGACGTGATCGCCCCGACCGCCATCGTCGCGATGCCCGCCTCCAGGCGCACCTGCTCGGAGAAGCTCGCCTGGTACATGCGGCCGTACACCGGCTTCGAGGCCGGGTCGGTCTGGCCGGTCGAGACGTCGATCAGGTCGCAACCTGCGGCCTTCATCGCGCGGGCCACCTCTACGCTGTCGGCGCCGGTCGTGCCGCCGGGAATCCAGTCGGTGGCCGAGACGCGCACGCTCATCGGCCTGGCGCGCGGCCACACGGCGCGCACGGCCTCGAACACCTCGAGCGGGAAGCGCAGCCGGTTGGCGAGCGACCCGCCCCAGCCGTCGCGGCGGCGGTTGGTGATCGGCGACAGGAAGCTCGCCAGCAGGTAGCCGTGCGCCATGTGCAGTTCGAGCATGTCGAACCCGGCGCGGTCGGCGAGGATCGCCGACCGGCAGAACTGCTCGATCACCTCGTCCATGTCCTCGCGGGTCATTTCGCGCGGGACCTGGTTGACGCCGTCGCGATACGGCAGCGGCGACGGCGACAGCAGCGGCCAGTTGCGCTCGCCGCTCGACTCGTCGATCGGCCAGTCCGCCTGCTCCCAGCCGACCTGCGTCGATCCCTTGCGGCCGGCGTGGCCGATCTGCATGCAGATCTTCGCCTGCGTGTTCGCGTGGACGAAGTCGACGATCCGCGCGAACGCCTGCGCCTGCTCGTCGTTCCACAGCCCGGTGCACCCCGGGGTGATGCGGCCCTCCGGCGACACGCAGGTCATCTCGACGAAGACCAGTCCGGCGCCGCCGAGCGCGCGCGAGCCGTAGTGCACCAGGTGCCAGTCGCCGGGCACGCCGTCGACCGCCGAGTACTGCGCCATCGGCGACACGGCCACCCGGTTCGGGACCCACATCTCGCGCAACCGGAACGGCGCGAACATCGGCGGCGCGTCGATCCAGGCGGGCCGGCCGGCCGTGGCGATGCCGAGCCGCTTCGCCTGGTCGCGGTTCCACCACTCGGTGGCCTCTTCGACCACCCCGGCGTCGCGCAGCCGCAGGTTCTCGTAGGTGATCTGCTTGCTGCGCGTGAGCAGCGACACGTGGAATTGCGTGGGCGCCATGTGCCAGAAGCGACGCACGTTCTCGAACCAGACCAGCGAGACGTTGGCCGAGTGCTGGATGCGCCCGACCTCGTCGCGGCGCGCCTCCTCGTAGGCCGCCAGCGCCGTGTCGACCTGCGCCGCCCGTGCCGTGCCGGCGCCCGCGCGCACGTGCTCGACCATCGCCTTGTTCAGCGCGATCGCATCCTCGAGTGCCAGCTTGGTGCCCGAGCCGATCGTGAAGTGCGCCGTGTGCGCAGCGTCGCCCAGCAGCACGAACGGCGTCTCGCCATCGCGGTGGCGCCAGGTGCGGCAGGTGATCGTCGGGAACTGGCGCCAGAACGACCGGTTGGCGAGCACGCGCGCGCCGTTCAGGTCGTCGGCGAAGATTTTCTCGACCAGCTTCACCGTCGCCGCCTCGTCCTGGATGCCGAGGCCCGAGGCCAGGAACGCCTCGTCGGTGGTCTCGATGACGATCGTGCTCTCGCCGGGCGTGTACTGGTAGGCATGCATGTTCCAGATGCCGCCCACCCCCTCGCGAAAGCTGTAGTAGAAGCCGGGCAGATCCATCTTCGCGCCGAGCCACACGAAGCGGTTGGTGCGCAGGTCGACGCTGGGCGCGAAGTGGTCCTTCCAGCCCTCGCGCACCGCGCTGTTGATGCCGTCGGCTGCGACCACCAGGTCGGCGCCCAGATGCGAGTGGACGCCGGGGTCCTCGGTCTCGTAGCGCACCTCGATGCCGAGTTCGTCGGCGCGCCGCTGCAGGATCTGCAGCAGCGTGAGCCGCCGGATGCCGGAGAAGCCGTGTCCCGAGGACTTCAGCACCTGCCCCTTGTACTGGACGTAGATGTCGTCCCAGTAGGCGAAGTTGGCGGCGATCTCGCGGTGCGTCGGCTCGTCGGCGTCGCGGAGGTTGCCCAGCGTCTCGTCCGAGAGCACGATACCGAAGCCGAAGGTGTCGTCGGGCCGGTTGCGCTCGACGACCTGGATGTCCGCCGTCGGAAACGACTTCTTCAGGAGAATCGCCGAGTAGAGTCCCGCGGCCCCGCCGCCGATCACGTCGATGCGCATCTCGATGCCCCTTCGCCTGGTTGGATCCGCCGCCGCTTGCCGCGGAATTACTTTAAGTCTAAAGTATTTCGAACGTCGCCGCACGCCACCTTCTTCCGGGACCGGCCGCCAGTACCTTGATCTACGACATCAGCCCAGCGATCCATGCCGGCACGCCGGTGTGGCCCGGCGACACGCCGTTCTCGATCGAGCGCGTCTGGTCGATCGGCGCCGGTTCGCCGGTCAACGTCTCGCGGCTCACGCTGTCGACGCACACCGGCGCGCACGCCGACGCGCCGCTGCACTACGATCGCGCCGGCGCCGACAGCGCCACCCGTTCGCTCGCGCCCTACCTGGGCGACTGCCGGGTCGTCGACCTGTCGGCGGCCGCCCGCCGCTCGCCGATCGAACCGGAAGAGATCGCGTCCGCGTTCGACGACGAACTGCCGGGCCGGTGTCCGCCGCGCGTGCTGCTGCGCACCTGGCGGCGCGCCCCGCTCGATCGCTGGGAGAGCGACTTTCGCGCGGTGGCGCCGGCCACCGTCGACCTGCTCGCCGCGCGCGGCGTGGTCCTGATCGGCGTCGACACGCCGTCGCTCGACCCCGAGTCCTCCAAGACGATGGACGCGCACCACCGGGTGCGCGCGCACGACATGGCGATCCTCGAGGGGCTCGTGCTCGATTCGGTGCCGCCGGGCGACTACGAGCTGATCGCGCTGCCGCTGCCGATCGCGGGTGCCGACGCGAGCCCGGTGCGGGCCGTGCTGCGGACCCGCCCGGGCGCGACGTCGAGCCGCCCTGGCGCGATCGCCGCTTCCCGATGACCGACGCAATCCCGCCTGCCGTACCCGGCGCGCCCGACGCGTTGCCGTCGACCCGTGCGCAGTGCGAGGCGCTGGACGCGGCCGACCCGCTGGCGCCGCTGCGCGCGCTGTTCGCGCTGCCGGCCGGCATCGTCTACCTCGACGGCAATTCGCTCGGCGCGCTGCCGGCCGCCACGCCGGCACGCATCGCCGACGCGGTGGAACGCCAGTGGGGCCACGACCTCATCCGCAGCTGGAACAGCGCAGGCTGGGTCGAGCTGCCGCAGCGAGTCGGCGCCAAGATCGCCGCGCTGGTCGGCGCGCACGCCGACGAGGTGCTGGCTGCCGACGCCACCTCGGTCAACCTGTTCAAGGTCCTGTCCGCAGCGCTGAAGATGCGCGACGGTCGCAGCGTCATCGTCTCCGAGCGCGGCAACTTCCCGACCGACCTGTACATCGCACAGGGTCTCGCGGACCAGCTCGGCAGGGGACACACGCTGCGCCTGGTCGAGCGCGACCAGCTGCCGGCGGCGGTCGACGAATCGGTGGCGGCAGTCATGCTCACGCAGGTCGACTATCGCACCGGCTCGCGGCTCGACATGAACGAGGTCACCGCTGCCGCGCACCGCGCCGGCGCGCTGATGCTCTGGGACCTCGCCCACTCGGCCGGCGCGTTCCCGGTCGACCTGAACGCCGCGCGGGCCGACTTCGCGGTCGGCTGCGGCTACAAGTACCTGAATGGCGGGCCCGGCGCGCCGGCGTTCCTGTTCGTCGCGCAGCGCCACCAGGCAGCGTTCTCGCAGCCGCTGTCGGGCTGGATGGGCCACGCCGCGCCGTTCGCCTTCGAGACCGGCTACCGGCCGGCCGACGGCGTCGCCCGCTACCTGTGCGGCACGCCGCCGGTGCTGTCGATGGTGGCGCTCGACGCCGGACTCGACACGCTGCTCGCCGCCGACGCGCACGGCGGGCTCGCGGCGCTCTGGCGCAAGTCGCGCCAGCTCACCGCGCTGTTCGCCGCGCGTGCACAGGCGCTTTGCTCGCACCACGGCCTGCGCTGCGTGACACCCATGGAGGGCGATCGGCGCGGAAGCCAGGTGAGCTTCACGTTGCCCGACGGACAGCAGGCCTACGCGGTGGTGCAGGCGCTGATCGCGCGCGGCGTGATCGGCGACTTCCGCGCGCCCGACATCCTGCGCTTCGGCTTCGCGCCGATGTACCTGCGTCACGTCGACGCCTGGGACGCCGCCGAGCGACTGTCGGCCGTCCTCGAGTCGGGCGACTGGCGAAGCAGCGAGTACCTGGCCCGCGCCGCGGTCACCTGAGCGACCCGGCGAGCGACCCATCGCGCATCCACGGAGCGTCCATGAGCGACCAGCGTTTCGAAGGGGCCCGGCTCGACTACCGGGACACGATGACCTACGGCGACTACCTGTGCCTCGACGCGGTGCTCGACGCGCAGCGGCCACGCTCGGGCGACCACAACGAGATGCTGTTCATCGTGCAGCACCAGACCAGCGAGCTGTGGATGAAGCTCGCGCTGCACGAGCTCCGGGCAGCCCGCGCGCGGCTGGCCGGCGACGACCTGCCGCCGGCGTTCAAGATGCTCGCCCGGGTCTCGAGAATCATGGAGCAGCTGGTCCACGCGTGGGACGTCCTCGCGACGCTGACCCCCTCGGAATACAGCGCGATGCGCCCGCATCTCGGGTCGTCGTCGGGCTTCCAGTCGTACCAGTACCGCCAGATCGAGTTCATGCTGGGCAACAAGAACCCGGTGATGCTGAAGGCGCACGCGCACCGACCCGACCTGCATGCGCAGGTCGCACGGGCACTCGCCGAGCCCTCGCTCTACGACGAGGCGATCCGGCTGCTCGCCCGCCGCGGGTTCCCGGTCGCGGCCGGCGACGTCGAGCGCGACTGGGCCGCGCCGCGGGCGTTCTCGGATCCGGTCGAGGCGGCCTGGCTCGCGATCTACCGCGATCCCGAGCGCCACTGGGGGCTGTACGAACTGGCCGAGGAGCTGATCGACCTCGAGGACGCCTTCCGCCAATGGCGCTTCCGGCACGTGACCACCGTGGAGCGGATCATCGGTTTCAAGCCCGGCACCGGCGGCACAGCCGGCGTCGCCTACCTGCGCAAGATGCTCGACGTGGTGCTGTTCCCCGAGCTCTGGAAGGTGCGCACCGATCTCTGAAAGGGAGCAAGACCATGCACAAGACCATCCTGCAGCCCCGGGGCTGGGCAGCGCCGCGAGGTTACGTCAACGGCATCGCCGCGCGGGGCACCGTCGTGTCGATTGCTGGCCAGATCGGATGGAACGAGCGCTGCGAATTCGAAGCCGACGACTTCGTGGGCCAGGCGCGGCAGGCGCTCGCGAACGTGCGCGCGGTGCTCGCCGAGGCCGGCGGCGGCCCCGAGCACATCGTCCGGATGACCTGGTACGTGACCGACCGCGCCGAGTACCTCGGCGCCGGCAAGCCGCTCGGCGCCGCCTACCGCGAGTTCATGACCGATGCCGAAGGCACCGTCCACTATCCGGCAATGACCGCGGTGCAGGTCGTCGCCCTGATGGAGGCGCGCGCGAAGCTCGAGATCGAGGCGACCGCGGTGGTGCCGATCCCGATGTAGCGAGTCACTGCACCAGCGGCGTGTCGGCGGCGTCGAGGTCGACGCCCTCGACGCTCGCCCCTGCGGCCAGCAGCCTCAGGTACTGGCGCAGCGCCGTCGTCCACGCCTGCTGGCGCAATGCGAGCGCGACCGCGCCGCGCACCGCCTCGAACGGCCGCGCGACGCCGGGCTCGCGCGCCAGCACCTCGACCACGTGCAGGCCGAAGCGGCTTCGCACCAGCCGCGGCAGCACGCCGACGACCGGTTGCGCGAACAGCTCGCGCGCGAACTCGGGTACGCAGTCGGTGCTGCGCAACCAGCCGAGCGCGCCCCCTTCGGCTCCGCTCGGGCAGTTCGACCACTCGCGCGCCGCGGTGGCGAACGCGTCGCCTGCGGGACTGCTCCCCTCGTGGCTGCCCCCTTCGCCTGCCTCGCCCGCTTCGCCCGGATCGCCGGCCTCGCGCGTGTCGTCGCCGCAGCGCAGCTTCAGCAGCATCTGCTCGGCGCGCGGCAGCAGCGCGTTCACGTCGACGCCCGGCGTCACGGCGAACAGGATGTGGCGGGCGAGCACGCGCTCGCCGTCCGCAAAGCGCGCGGGGTTGGCCGCGTGGTACCTGCGACAGTCGTCCTCGCCGGGCTCGGGCACGCGCAACTCGCGCTCGAGCAGCGCCTCGATCGCGCTCGCCGCGGCTTCACTGACGACGCCGTCTTCGCTCGCGGCATCGTCGCCCGCGAGCAGGCCGGCGCGCTGGGCCGCCTGCCGCAGCAGCTCGGTGCACGCGCGCTGGCGCAGTTCCGCGGCGTCGGGTCGCGCGCCCGCCGCGTGCAGCGCGATGCCGTCGACGCGGGCCACCACGCCTGCGGCCTCGGAGCCGTCCCGGGCGCCGCCCGCCTGCGCATCGATCGGCATCGGTCGCCCCGGGGTCGTCGTCGGCCGCGCATCGCTTCCCGACTGCTGCGCCTGCGCCGCCTGCCTGCGTGCTTCGACGATCGTCATCTCGTCCTCTCCGTGTAGCCGTCGTGTCGTCGGTGTCAGCGCGCGGCCGGCTTCAGGCGCCGCCCATGCGGCGCGCTGGCGCATCGTCGTGGCCCGCCGGCAGGTTCAGGCGCCGGCTGCGCACCACCTGGTACGGGCGGAACAGGTAGGCCAGCGAAGCGAATCCGCTCCAGACGTGCACCAGCCGCGTGAACGGGAACACCAGGAACACCGTCATCCCCAGCACCATGTGCAGCTTGAACACGCTGCCGACGTCGACCATCAGCGCTGCGGCACCGGGCCGGAAGGTCACGATGCGCTGCGCCCACTCGGCCAGCACCAGCATCATGCTGCCGTCCAGGTGCTGCCCGGACAGCGGGATCGTCGCCAGCCCGAGCGCGAGCTGCGCCCAGAACAGCCACAGCAGCATGATGTCGCTCGGCTTCGAGATCGCGCGGATGCGCGGGTCGCTCATCCGCCGGTACAGCAGCAGCGTGAGGCCCGCCAGGCCCAGCACGCCCGCGATGCCGCCGGAGACCATCGCCAGCAGCTGCTTGGCGCCGGCCCCGATGAACGGCTCGTAGACGAAGTGCGGCGTCAGCATGCCGACGAAGTGCCCGAAGAACAGGAACAGCACGCCGATGTGGAACAGGTTGCTGCCCCAGCGCAGCTGCCCGGCGCGCAACAGCTGCGACGAGTCACTCTTCCAGGTGTACTGGTCGCGGTCGAAGCGGATCAGGCTGCCGACGAAGAACACCGTCAGGCAGACGTACGGGTAGATGCCGAAGAAGAAGGTATTGGCGAAGCTCATCGCAGGGCTCCCTGGCGAAGCGGCGCGGCCGACGGGCCGCGGGCTGCCCCCGCGTCGGGGGTCTTGCGGACGACGTGGATCGGCTGCGCGCCGTCGGGACGCGCCTGCCCGCGCGTCGAGCAGCCGTCGAAGGCGGGCGGCTCGGCCCAGGCTTCGTCGATCGGCTCCTCGGGCGGCAGCGCGACGTGGCGGACGCGCTCGCCGGCGAGCTCGAGCACGCTGGCGATCACCGACGCGTAGCGGCTGCGTCGCGCGACGAGCGCGCTGTGCAGCCCGTTGAGGATCTGCGACAGCTCGCCGAGGAACTCGCGCGCCAGCTTCGGCGGCTGCGTCGAAGCGAACTCGAGCACGGCAGGCAGGTAGTCGGGCAGCTCGCCCGGCGCGAGCCGCAGCCCGGCGCTCTCGTAGGTGGCCAGCAGGTCCGTCATCGCCTGGCCGCGCTCGCGCGAGTCGCCGTGGACGTGCTCGAACAGCAGCAGCGAGGTCGAGCGGCCGCGGTCGAAGCAGTCCACGTAAGCCGCCTCGACCTCGAACGGCTCTCCTTCGAGCAAGCCGGCGATCAGCGCGGCGAGCCCCTCGCGCGCCGTGGCGCCGAGCGAGCGGTCGGCCGCGAGGAACTCCGCCAGTTGCGGCAGCAGTGCGCGCAGGCGCGCGTCCGGGTAGGTCAGCAGCAACGCCAGCGCGCGGCAGGTCTCGTTCATCGCGGGCTCCCTCACAGCGTGGCCTTGATCGGGATCGTGCGCTTCTTGCCGGCGCCGAACAGGCTCGTGCCGGTCGAGCCGTCCGAGCAGCCGTTGCCGAACGAGAATCCGCAACCGCCGCGCACGTCGAACGCATTCTCGGCGTACTCGCGATGCGTGGTCGGGATCACGAAGCGGTCTTCGTAGTTCGCGATCGCCATCACCTGGTACATCTTCCCGACCTGCGCCGCGGTCAGCCCGGCCTGCTCGAGCACGGCGAGGTTCTCGCGTCCCTCGACGTGCCGGTCACGCTGGTACGCGCGCATCGCGAGCATCCGCTCGAGCGCGCGCACCACGGGCTCGGTGTCGCCGGCGGTGAGCAGGTTCGCCAGGTAGCGGATCGGGATGCGCAACTGCTCGACGTCCGGGATCTGGCCGTTGATGCCGATCTCGCCGGCGTTGGCCGCGGCCGAAATCGGCGACAACGGCGGCACGTACCAGACCATCGGCAGCGTCCGGTACTCCGGGTGCAGCGGCAGCGCCACCTTCCAGTCGACCGCCATCCGGTAGACCGGGCTGTTGCGCGCGGCCTCCAGCCACGCTTCGGGCACGCCGTCGGCGCGCGCCTGCGCGATCACCTTCGGGTCCTCGGGATCGAGGAAGACGTCGAGCTGCGCCTGGTACAGGTCACGGTCGTGCTCGACGCTGGCCGCGGCCTCGATCCGGTCTGCATCGTAGAGCAGCACGCCGAGATACCGGATCCGGCCGACGCAGGTCTCCGAGCAGACGGTGGGCTGGCCCGCCTCGATCCTCGGGTAGCAGAAGATGCACTTCTCGGCCTTGCCGGTCTGCCAGTTGTAGTAGATCTTCTTGTACGGGCAGCCCGAGACGCACATCCGCCAGCCCCGGCACTTGTCCTGGTCGATCAGCACGATGCCGTCCTCCTCGCGCTTGTAGATCGACCCGGAAGGACACGACGCGACGCAGGCCGGGTTCAGGCAGTGCTCGCACAGCCGCGGCAGGTACATCATGAAGGTGTTCTCGAACTGCCCGTAGATGTCCTTCTGCACGTCGTCGAAGTTGCGATCCTTCGAGCGCTTCGAGAACTCGCCGCCGAGGATCTCCTCCCAGTTCGGTCCCCACTCGATTTTCTCCATCCGCTCGCCGGTGATCAGGCTGCGCGGCCGCGCCGTCGGCGCGGCCTTCATCTCGGGCGCCGAGTGCAGGTGGTCGTAGTCGAAAGTGAACGGCTCGTAGTAGTCGTCGATCTGCGGCAGGTCGGGGTTTGCGAAGATGCGCATCAGCAGCTTCCACTTCGCCCCCTGGCGCGGACGGATCGAGCCGTCGGCGCGGCGCACCCACCCGCCGTTCCAGCGGTCCTGGTTTTCCCACTCCTTCGGGTAGCCGATGCCGGGTTTCGTCTCGACGTTGTTGAACCACGCGTACTCCATGCCGGAGCGGTTGGTCCAGACGTTCTTGCAGGTGACCGAGCAGGTGTGGCAGCCGATGCACTTGTCCAGGTTCAGCACCATGCCGATCTGTGCGCGGATTTTCATTGGTGCGCTCCCGAGGTCGTCGTCGCAGGCTCGTCCAGCCAGTCCACCTTCGCCATCTTGCGCACCACGACGAACTCGTCGCGGTTGGTGCCGATGGTGCCGTAGTAGTTGAAGCCGTAGCTGTACTGCGCGTAGCCCCCGATCATGTGCGTGGGCTTGAGCACCACGCGCGTGACCGAGTTGTGGATGCCGCCGCGCATCCCGGTGATCTCCGACCCCGGCGTGTTGATGATCTTCTCCTGTGCGTGGTACATCATCACCATGCCGGGCTTGACCCGCTGGCTGACCACCGCGCGCGCCGCAATCGCGCCATTGGCGTTGAAGAGCTCGACCCAGTCGTTGTCGACGATTCCCGCGCTGCGCGCGTCGTCCTCGGAGAGCCAGATCACCGGCCCGCCGCGGTTCAGCGTGAGCATGATGAGGTTGTCGGTGTAGGTGGAGTGGATGCCCCACTTCTGGTGCGGCGTGATGAAGTTCAGCGCGATCTCCTTGTTGCCGTTCGGCTTGCGCCCCATCACCGTCGCCACCGCCTTCAGGTCGACCGGCGGCCGGTAGCTGACGAAGCCCTCGCCGAAATCGCGCATCCACGGGTGGTCCTGGTAGAACTGCTGTCGGCCCGACAGCGTGCGCCAGGGAATCAGCTCGTGGACGTTGGTGTAGCCGGCGTTGTACGAGACCTTCTCGCTCTCGAGGCCCGACCAGGTCGGCGACGAGATGATCTTGCGCGGCTGCGCCTGGATGTCGCGGAAGCGGATCTTCTCGTCCTCGCGGTGCATCGCCAGGTGCGCATGCTCGCGGCCGGTGATCTTCGACAGCGCCTCCCAGGCCTTGACCGCGACGTGGCCGTTGGTCTCGGGGGCGAGCATCATCACCGTCTCGGCCGCGTCGATGTCGGTGACGATGCGCGGCATCCCCTTCGTCGCACCCTCCTCGGCGACCGCGCCGTTGAGGTCCGCCAGCGCCTGCACCTCGTCCTCGGTGTTCCACGCGATGCCCTTGCCGCCGTTGCCGATGCGGCCCATCAGCGGGCCGAGCGCGGTGAAGCGCCGGAACGTGTTCGGGTAGTCGCGCTCGACGACCGTCACCTGCGCGGCCGTTCGCCCGGGCTCGAGCTCGCACTCGCCGCGCTTCCAGTCGCGCACGTCGAACGGTTGCGCGAGTTCGCCCGGCGTGTCGTGCATCATCGGCGTGAGCACGACATCCTTCTCGACGCCGAGGTGGCCGACGCAGACCTCGCTGAACTTCCTCGCGAAGCCCTTGTAGATCTCCCAGTCGCTGCGCGCCTGCCAGGCCGGGTCGACCGCGGTCGACAGCGGATGGATGAACGGGTGCATGTCGCTGGTGTTCAGGTCGTTCTTCTCGTACCAGGTGGCGGTCGGCAGCACGACGTCCGAGTACAGGCAGGTCGTGCTCATCCGGAAGTCCAGCGTCACCAGCAGGTCGAGCTTGCCTTCCGGGGCCTGCGCGTGCCAGCGCACCTCCTGCGGCTTCGCGTCGCCGGGCCCGAGGTCGCGCCCCTGCACGCCGTGACTGGTTCCCAGCAGGTGGCGCAGGAAGTATTCGTGGCCCTTGCCCGAGGAGCCGAGCAGGTTCGAGCGCCAGACGAACAGGTTGCGCGGCCAGTTGGCCGGATCGTCGGGGTCCTCGCAGCTCATCTGCAGCGAGCCGTCCTTCAGCGCGCGCTTCACGTAGTCCTTCGGGTCGACGCCGGCGGCCTGCGCGTCGCGCACCACCTGCAGCGGATTGGTCTTCAGCTGCGGCGCCGACGGCAGCCAGCCCATCCGCTCGGCGCGCACGTTGTAGTCGATCATCGAGCCCTGGTAGCGCCCGCGGTCGGCCAGCGGCGACAGGATCTCGTCGACGCCCAGGCGCTCGTAGCGCCACTGGTCGGTGTGCGCGTAGAAGAAACTCGTCGAGTTCTGCTGGCGCGGCGGCCGGATCCAGTCGAGCGCGAACGCGAGCGCCGTCCATCCGGTCTGCGGGCGCAATTTCTCCTGGCCGACGTAGTGCGCCCAGCCGCCCCCGGTCTGCCCGACGCACCCGCACAGCATCAGCATGTTGATGATGCCGCGGTAGTTCATGTCGCTGTGGTACCAGTGGTTCATCGCCGCGCCGATGATCACCATCGACCGCCCGCGGGTCTTGTCCGCGTTGTCGGCGAACTGGCGCGCGACGGCGATCGCCTGCGCCCGCGGCACCCCGGTGATCCGCTCCTGCCACGCGGGCGTGTACGGGCGGTCGCTGTCGTAGTCGTCGGCCGCGTTCTCCCCGGGCAGCCCGCGGGCGACTCCATAGTTGGCCGCGAGCAGGTCGAACACCGTCGCGACCAGCACCTCGCGCCGCTCACCGCCCTCGACCAGCGTGAGCCGGGCTGCCGGAACCTGCCGCTTCAGCACCGACCCGCCCTGGTCGTTGCGCTCGAAGTGCGGCGTCTCGATGCCGCCGAAGTACGGGAACCCGACCGTGACGACCTCGTGCGCCGGCGCCGCGTCGTCGAGCAGCGAAAGCGACAGCTTCACTTCCCTGCCACCGTGCGCCTCGCGATTCTCGAGGTTCCACTTGCCCGAATCGGACCGCCCTTCCTTGCCCCAGCGGAACCCGATCGATCCGTTCGGCACGACGATCGCCCCGGTCTGGTCGATCGCCGCCGTCTTCCACTCGGGGTTGTTGTCCTGGCCGAGCGCGTCGCCGAAGTCGCTGGCCCGCAGGTAGCGATCGGGCGCGAGCACTTTCGTGCCGTCGGCCAGCGTGGCCTCGCGCAGCTGCACCAGCATCGGCAGGTCGGTGTAGCGGCGCGCGTAGTCGTCGAAGTACGCCGAGCGCTGGTCGAAGTAGAACTCCTTCAGGATCACGTGGCCCATCGCCATGGCCAGTGCCGCATCGGTGCCCTGCTTCGGGTGCAGCCACAGGTCGGCGAGCTTCGAGACTTCCGCGTAGTCGGGCGTGACCGCCACCACCTTCGCGCCCTTGTAGCGCACCTCGGTGAAGAAGTGCGCGTCGGGCGTGCGCGTCTGCGGCACGTTCGATCCCCAGGCGATCAGGAACGTCGAGTTGTACCAGTCGGCCGACTCCGGGACGTCGGTCTGCTCGCCCCACGTCTGCGGGCTCGACGGCGGCAGGTCGCAGTACCAGTCGTAGAAGCTCATGCAGGTGCCGCCGATCAGCGACAGGTAGCGCGAGCCGGCAGCGTAGGAGATCATCGACATCGCCGGGATCGGCGAGAAGCCGATCACGCGGTCGGGCCCGTGGCGCCTGATCGTGTAGACGTTGGCCGCGGCGATCAGCTCGTCGACCTCGTCCCACTCGGCCCGCACGAAGCCGCCCAGCCCGCGCTGCTGCTGGTACTCGCGCCGCACCGCGTCGTTCTCGACGAT
Source organism: Burkholderiaceae bacterium (assembly GCA_046347945.1). Lineage (GTDB taxonomy): Bacteria > Pseudomonadota > Gammaproteobacteria > Burkholderiales > Burkholderiaceae_E > Zeimonas. Next base: position 113,187 of record JAXMFB010000010.1, on the reverse strand, counting down.
CGCCGCCCACGCGTCGACCGGCGACTTCGCCAACGCCCGCGCCGCGCGCCACGCCTTCATCAGGCGGCCGCGCACCATCGGGTATTTCACGCGATTGGCGCTGTACAGGTACCAGCTGTAGCTGGCGCCCCGCGCGCAACCGCGAGGCTCGTGGTTGGGCAGGTCGGGGCGGGTTCGCGGGTAGTCGGTCTGCTGGGTCTCCCAGGTGACGATGCCGCCCTTCACGTAGATCTTCCACGAGCACGATCCCGTGCAGTTCGTGCCGTGCGTCGAACGCACGATCTTGTCGTGCTGCCAGCGATTGCGGTAGGCGTCCTCCCAGGTGCGGTCCTCGCCCGTGGTGACGCCGTGGCCGCCGGAGAACGCCTCCTTCGGCTGGACGAAGAAGGTCAGGCGATCGAGAAAGTGGCTCATCGGAGGCTCCCGGGGTCGTTCGATGGCCGCGCGCTCAGCACGGCATCTCCGCGTTCCTGCGCGCGTAGTACCACCACGTCAGGACGATGCACAGGCCGTAGAAGATCGAGAAGACCCACAGCGCCGCTTCGGGCCCGCCGGTGGCCGCGATCGAGCTGCCGTAGCTCTTCGGAATGAAGAACCCGCCGTAGGCGCCCAGCGCGCCGGCGAACCCCAGCGCCGCGGCGCCCTCGGTGTTGCCGTCGCGGATCGCCTTCGCGCGCTCGGCCTCGTCGTCGCTGCGCAACTCGGCGAGCTTCTGGTTCAGGAAGATCACCGGAATCATCCGGAACGTCGAGCCGTTGCCGATGCCGGTGGTGAGGAACAGCAGCAGGAACATCAGGAAGAAGCCGGCGAAGCTGCCCTCCGCGGGCCCGAACGGCAGCGCGAAGCCGCCGGTGCCCTTGGGCAGGAAGAAGAGCACGCCGATCACCGCCAGCGCCATCACGACGAAGTTCCACAACGTGACGCGCGCCCCGCCCATCTGGTCGGACAGCCAGCCGCCGACCGGGCGGATCAACGCTCCCACCAGCGGCCCGAGCCACGCGTAGGCGAGCGGATTGACGCCCGGAAACTGGCTACGGATCAGCAGGGGAAAACCGGCGGCGAAGCCGATGAACGACCCGAAGGTTCCGAGGTAGAGGATGCACATCAGCCAGTTGTGCTTGCGCCGGAAGATCGCCGCCTGCGCGGCGAACGACGCCTTCGCATCGGCGATGTCGTTCATGAAGAACCAGGCCGCGACCGCCGCGACCGTGATCCACGGCACCCAGACGTATGCGGCGTTCTGCGTCCAGACGTGGACCTGGTCACCGAACCGGTTGACGACGACCTGCGGTTCGCCGCCGAAGACGCCGAAGATGCCGACCGCGACCACCAGCGGCGTCAGGAACTGCACCACCGACACGCCGAGATTGCCCAGCCCCGCGTTCACGCCGAGCGCCGAACCCTTGCGCTCCTTCGGAAAGAAGAAGCTGATGTTGGCCATGCTCGAGCTGAAGTTGCCCCCGCCCAGCCCGCACAGCAGCGCGAGCAGGAGCATGGTCGGATAGCCGGTGGTCGGGTCCTGCACCGCGACGCCGATCCCGATCGCCGGGATCAGCAGCGACGCGGTGGAAACCGCGGTCCAGCGCCGGCCACCGACCAGCGGAATCATGAACGAGTAGAAGATCCGCAGCGTGGCGCCAGAGAGCGCGGGCGCCGCGGCGAGCCAGAACAGCTGGTTGGTCGAGTACTTGAAGCCGAGCGCAGGCAGGCTCACCGCCACCACGCTCCATAGTTGCCAGACCGCGAACGCCAGGAACAACGCCGGCACCGAGATCCACAGGTTGAGCCTGGCGATCGCCTCGCCTTCGCGCGCCCAGAACGCCTTGTCCTCCGGCGTCCAGACTTGCAGCACGCTGCCGGGCCTGGCTCGCCCGACGTCCGCCGCGGTCGCATTCATTTCCGAACCTCCGTCGCGCGACCGTCAGGCGCGCGTTGCTTGCGCCGCGCCGCGCGGCCCCATGACCTCGGTGCGACGCACCTCGGTGAAATACATCCAGATCAGCGACACCCACACCACGCCGTACATCAGCATGAAGGCGCTCGAGCGGACGCCGGTCAGGTCGAGCAGTGCACCGAACATGATCGGCAGCACGAAGCCCCCCAGCCCGCCGGCCAGGCCGACGATGCCGGAGATCGCGCCGATGTTCTGCGGATACTCGTCGCTGATGTACTTGAACACGCTCGCCTTGCCGAATGCCCAGGCGATGCCGAGCACGAACATCAGCAGCGTGAACGCGTAGACGTTCAGGCCGATCGTGAAGCTGCGCGTGCCCTCGACAGTGGCCACGGTGAACTGGGTCTGCGGATAGCTGAGCAGGAACAGGCAGATCCAGCTCACCCACATCACCCACCAGGTCACGCTGTGCGCCCCGTAGCGGTCGGACAGCCAGCCGCCGACCGCGCGCAGCACGCCGCCGGGCAGCGAGAAGCAGGCGGCCAGCAGCGCGGCGACCCGGATGTCCAGGCCGTACTCGCCGACGTAGTACTGGACCATCCACAGGCTCAACGCCACGTAGCCGCCGAACACGATGCTGTAGTACTGGCAGTACTTCAGCACCCTGCGATCCTTCAGCGCCTTGAGCTGGTCGGTGAAGCGGACATGGCTGGGCACGAGGTGGGCCGGGTCGCTGTGGCTGAGCAGCCAGAACAGCACCACGGTGCCGAGCATGATCGCCGCGTAGACCTTCGGCACCATCGTCCAGCCGAACGCGACCACGAGCGCGGGAGCGACGAACTTGTTGACCGCCGCGCCCGAGTTGCCCGCGCCATAAACCCCCATCGCGAAGCCCTGGCGGTTGCGCGGGAACCAGCGCGCCACGTACGGCGTGCCCACCGAGAACGAGCCGCCGGCGAGGCCGACGAACAGCCCGATCACGATGAAGTGCCAGAACTCGGTCGCGTAGGCCATCAGCCAGATCGCCGGGACGGTGACCGCCATCAGCACTGCCATCACGATGCGGCCGCCGTAGCGGTCGGTCCAGATGCCCAGCGGCACGCGCACGAGCGACCCGGTGAGCACCGGCGTCGCCGTCAGCAGGCCGAACTCGGTGGCGTTGAGGTCCAACGCCTTGCGGATCGGTATGCCGATCACGCCGAACATCATCCAGACCATGAAGCAGACGGTGAAGGCGAGCGTGCTGGCGATCAGCACCGAAAACGCCTGCCGCGCGCGCGGCCCTTCGAGCGGGGTGGAAGTCATGACCGGTTCTCCATGCCGGCACTGTAGGCATCGCGTCGAGCGGCGAACATCCTTCGGCAAGGTGCGCGCGGCCGCGCCGGAAGAACGAGGGATGGCCGCGGGCCATCGTTCGAAAGGAGTACTACCCGGGGGCGCCGCGGCCGCCGCCCGGCGCGCGTTCGGGCGCCGCCCTGGGGCCTGTTCCTAGCCCGAGCCGCGACCGGTCAGGTAGACGGCGGCCTGCACGCGCGAGGCCAGCCCGAGCTTGCGAAGGATGTGCTGGACGTGGATCTTGACCGTGGTCTCGGCGATGTCGAGCGCGCGCGCGATCGCCTTGTTGCTCGCCCCGCGTGCGATGTGCTCGAGGATCTCGCGCTCGCGCGGCGACAGCGCGGCGAGCGGGTCGGCGGGCGCCGGCGCCTCGACGGCGTGGGTCGACCGCAATGCCTGCACCAGCTTGCCGGTCATCTCCGGGCTCACCACCGACTCGCCCAGCATCGTGCGCCGGATGGCCTGCGCGAGCATGTCGCCGTCGATCGTCTTCAGCACGTAGCCCTGCGCGCCCGCGCGAAGCGCCGCCGACAGGTCCGCTTCGTCCTCGCTCACGGTGAGCATCAGCACGCGTGCCGCGGGCGCGGCCTCCTTCAGGCCGGCGAGCGCGGCGATGCCGGTCACGCCGGGGAGATGGTTGTCGAGCAGGATGACGTCGGGCTGCAGCTCGCGCGCCCGGCGCGCGGCCTCGCCGGCATCGGCCGCCTCGCCGGCCACGACGAGATCGGCCTCGGTCGCGAGCAGCGCCACCAGGCCGCGGCGGAACAGCGTGTGGTCGTCGACGACCAGCAGGCGGATCGGCGCGCTCACGCGAGGCCCCGTTGCAGCGGCACCTGCGCGGCGCGCATCAGGCGGCCACCTCGTCGGTCGCCGCCGTAGCCCGGGCCTGCGGCGGCAGCGTCAGGACCATCCGGGTACCTGCGCCGGGCGCCGACTCCACGAGCACCTGCGCACCGATCCGCTGGGCGCGCTCGCGCATGATGCGCAGCCCGACATGCGTCTCGTCGGTCGCGCCGCCCGTCGTGTCGTACCCGCGGCCGTCGTCGCGCACCTCGAAGCGCCACACCGGCACCTGCTGCACGCGCAGCCACACCTGCGTGGCCAGCGCGTGCTTGCGCACGTTGCTGAGCGCCTCCTGGACCACGTGCAGCACCTGCACCTGCACGGCCGGATCGAGCGGCAATCCGTGACCCTCGACGCTCAGGTGGGTACGCAGGCCGGTCTGGTGCTCGAATTTCGACAGCGTCGTTCGCAGCGCCGGCTCGATGTCCTCGTCGCGGGTGCGCGTGCGGAAGTGCACCAGCAGCTCGCGCACGTCGCTGTAGCTCTCGCGAATGCCGGCGTCGAGCTCGCCGATGGTCGACTCTACCGCGCGGGCGTCGCCGCGCGCGACCGCGTCGCGCAGCAGCCTGACCTGGATCTTCAGGAAGGCGAGCGATTGCGCGATCGAGTCGTGCAGTTCCTGCGCGAGCAGGCCGCGCTCCTGCGCCACCGCCGCCTCGACGTCGAGCGCCGCCGCGCGCAAGCCTTCCATCGCGGTCGCCAGGTGGCTGGCCAACGCCTCGAGCAGCGTGCGGTCCTCGTCGGCGAGCGTGGCCTCGCCGAAGTAGAAGAGGTCGATCTCGCCCAACACGCGCTGCTGCAGCACGACCGGCACCGAGACCAGCGTGCGATAGCCGGCGGCGGCGCAGTGGTCGAAGCTCATCTGCGGATCGGGGCGGATCGCGACCACGCGAACGCCCGCCTGCGGCTGCAGCCGGCCGCACAGGCAGGTGCCGGCGATCACGCACTGCTCCTTCTGCGCCATCGCCTCGGGCAGGCTGTCGCCGGCCAGCATCAGGTAGCGCTGGTTGGCCTCGTCGGACCAGCGCAGCGCCGCCGCGTCGGCGTGCGCGATCTCGCGTACCTTTCGCACGAAGCCCTGCGCGAGTTCGTCGAGCGAGCCCGCGGCGCCGATCAGCGCGCTCGCGTCGTAGAGCGCCGCCAGCCGCCGCCGCTTCTGCTCGAGGCCCGCGGTCTTCTCGCGAACCTTGTCCTCCAGGCCCTGGTACAGCGCCTGCAGGTTCGCGGTCATCCGGTTGAAGGCATCCGCGAGCTGGCCGAACTCGTCCTTCGAGTCGACCGCCACACGGGTGTCGAGCTCTCCCCGCTCGACCCGCGCGAGGCCGCGCTGCAGCTGCGCGACCGGGTCGACGACGAAGATGTAGCCCGCGTACAGCAGCGCCACCGCCCCGCCGATCGCCAGCGCGAGCATCGCGAACTGCACCGCGTTCAGGATCGCGGTCGAGCGAGACATCTGCTGCTCGATCGAGGCCACGAAGGCGTCGATCGCGGCCACGAACTCGTCGACCCGGTCCAGGGGCACTTGCACCGGATCGGCGAGCCAGGCAGCGCGAAGGGCGTCCCAGTCGGCGCGCACTTCGGCAAAGCGTCCGCGCGTGGCGTCGTTCCAGGGAACGAACAGGGGCCGACCCGGTTCGCCGACGCTCAGCGCGTCGATGCTGGCATCGAAGAGCGCGACGCGGCGGGCGACCTCGTCGCGCGGCCCGCGCCCGGCCTCGAGCTCCAGCCTGTAGGCCTGCATCCGCATGCGGCCGGCTTCGTTGACGGCGGCCGCTCCGCCCTCGAGGTGCCACGTCATCCAGAGCGTCAGCCCGATGGCACCCAGCGCCACCAGCAGCAGCGAGAATCCGATGACGACCAGCTTGGCCGCGAGAGTCCACGGAGCGGCGCGCATCGCGGCACTCTACCCCTTCATCGTTGTCCGTCGTGAACCGACACCTTGTCCCTGGTCAGCCCGCCGAGGCGCGAGTGCACGCGCCCACCGGTGGCCATGACCAACCCGTAGAGGATCTCGCGCGGCCGCGGCGCGTCCTGCATTCCGATTTCCATGGCGTTGTAGTGGCTCCTGACGTAGCACGCGTGGATGTAGTGCAGCGGCACCATCAGCCGGTATCCGGTCGCAGCCACCGCCTTGGCCGCCGGGACCAGTGCCTTCGGTTCGCCGAGCACCGCCCGCATGGCCCAGCCGCCCGCCTCGTGCCAGGCGGCGCCGTGCTCGAGCTCGCCGTCGACGCCGACGATTGCCGCCTTGCCGTACGCCTCGACCTGGTCGCGGCCCAGCGCGTCGGCCAGCTCTTGAGCCAGATCATGGCCGAGCGTGCGCAGCTCGGCCATAAAGGGCATCAGGTCGGGCTCGTAGCGACCCGCATACGGGTTGCGTATCACGGCGATCGCCGAACCCATCCGCAGCGGCGGGTTCGCGGGCGGGCCGCCCTCGTGAAACACGGTCTCGATATTCAGCGCGCGCTTGCGGATTTCGATCAGCGACATCGGGGCCTCGTCATGGTCCGGAACCGGCGACGGCAGGACGGTCCCGCGACCGCCGGCACGAGACCGGCATGGTACCGCTTGTGCGCCAGGCCGTTTGTGCGGCGCGAGGCGCCACGCTACGATGTCCGCCGACCGACGAAGCCACGCATGCAGGATTGACAGGAGAGATCGATGAAGGCCGCATTCAGATGGGACGACCCGCTGCTGCTCGACGCGCAGCTCGGGGAAGACGAGCGCATGGTGCGCGAGGCCGCGAGGGCCTACTGCCAGGACAAGCTGGCGCCGCGCGTGCTCGATGCAGTCCGCCACGAGAAGACCGACCCGGCGATCTTCCGTGAAATGGGCGAGCTCGGCCTGCTCGGCCCGACCATCCCGACCGAGTACGGCGGGCCCGGGCTGAACTACGTCGCCTACGGGCTGATCGCCCGCGAAGTCGAGCGCGTCGATTCCGGCTACCGCTCGATGATGAGCGTGCAGAGCTCGCTGGTGATGGTGCCCATTTACGAATTCGGCACCGAGGCGCAGAAGCGCAAGTACCTGCCGAAGCTCGCCACCGGCGAGTGGATCGGCTGCTTCGGGCTGACCGAGCCGAACCACGGCTCCGACCCCGGCTCGATGGAGACGCGCGCCAAGCGCGTCGACGGCGGCTACCAGCTCACCGGCAGCAAGATGTGGATCTCGAACTCGCCGATCGCCGACGTGTTCGTCGTCTGGGCCAAGTGCGTCGGCGGCGACCACGACGGCCGCATCAAGGGCTTCATCCTCGAGAAGGGGATGAAGGGCCTGTCGGCGCCGGCGATCCACGGCAAGGTCGGGCTGCGCGCGTCGATCACCGGCGAGATCGTCATGGACCAGGTGGCGGTGTCCGACGCGCAGCTGATGCCCGGCGTCGAGGGCCTGAAGGGCCCGTTCACCTGCCTGAACAGCGCACGCTACGGCACGCGTGGGGCGCGCTCGGCGCCGCCGAAGACTGCTGGCACCGCGCGCCAGTACGTGCTCGACTGCAAGTAGTTCGGGCGGCCGCTGGCGGCCAACCAGCTGATCCAGAAGAAGTCAGCCGACATGCAGACCGAGATTACGCTCGGCCTGCAGGGCCGCCTGCGGCTGGGGCGGATGAAGGACGAGGGCACGGCCGCGGTCGAGATCACGTCGATCATGAAGCGCAACTCGTGCGGCAAGTCGCTCGAGATCGCGCGGATGGCGCGCGACATGATGGGCGGCAACGGCATCTCCGACGAGTTCGGCGCGGCGCCACCTGGTGAACCTCGAGGTGGTCAACACCAGAAGGCACGCACGACATCCACGCGCTCATCCTCGGGCGCGCGCAGACGGGGATCCAGGCTTTCTCCTTGATCACGGGGTCGGCGGCTGCCGCATGCGCCGCACAGGCCACCGCTGCCCTCGGGTCCGGCTCGGGGCGCGCAGCCCAAGCGGCCGCAGGCGGCAAAGGCGCCGGGCCACCCCCAACGCCGCCCTGGCGGCTCGGCCCCGAGGCGTGGGCCGGGCACTGCCAGACACCCCCGCGCGCCCTACGCGTAGCGGCGCGCGATGGACTCGGCGACGCAGACGGGCCGGTCGCTGCCCTTGCGCTCGATGGTGACCTCGGTCGTGACCTGCACGCCATTGTCCGCGATGTCGTCGACCGCGACCAGCCTGAATCGCCCGCGCAGTTCGCTGTCCACCGGCACCGGCGACGTGAACCGCACGCGATTGAGCCCGTAGTTCACGCTCATCCGGACGTTGCGGAACTCGATCGCGTTCTCGGCGAACATCGGCATCATCGACAGCGTCAGGAAGCCGTGCGCGATGGTCGCGCCGAACGGGCCGGCCGCCGCGCGCTGCGGGTCGACGTGGATCCACTGGTGGTCACCGGTCGCCTCGGCGAACTGGTCGATGCGCTGCTGCGTCACCTTGACCCAGTCGCTCACCGCGATCTCCTCGCCGACCAGCGGCTTGAGTTCGGCCAGGTTCTCGAATACGCGCATCGTGGTTCTCCGGAGAAGGTTGACTCAGTGCCTGGTGCCGAAGATCCGGTCGCCGGCATCGCCCAGCCCCGGCACGATGTACGCGTGCTCGTCGAGATGGCTGTCGAGCGCGGCCACGTACACCGGCACGCCTGGATGGGCCTGCTGGAACACGGCGACGCCTTCGGGCGCCGCCACCAGGGCCAGGAAGCGGATCGAGCCCGGCGGGACGCCCCGGTCGACCAGCAGTTGCACCGCGTGCGCCGCCGAATGGCCGGTGGCCAGCATCGGGTCGCAGACGATGAACAGGCGACCCTCGACTTCGGGCAGCCTGACGTAGTACTCGACCGGACGATGATCGGCCCCGCGATACAGGCCGATGTGGCCCACGCGCGCCGACGGAATCAGCTCGAGCAGGCCGTCGGCCATCGCCAGGCCGGCGCGCAGGACGGGCACGATCGCGACCTTCTTGCCGGCGATCACCGGCGCGTCCATCGAGGCGAGCGGCGTCTCGATGGCGCGCGTCGCCAATGGCAGGTCGCGAGTGATCTCGTAGCCCATCAGCATCGCGGTCTCGCGCAGCAGTTCGCGGAACGTGCGCGTCGACGTGCCGCGATCGCGCAGGTGCGTGAGCTTGTGCTGCACCAGCGGATGGTCGACGATGCGCAGGCCCGGAAACCGCGGGTCGGTCCGCATGGGTGGCGCAGCCCGGCGAGCGTCAGCCGCGCAGCTTGAAGCGCTGGATCTTGCCGGTCGCCGTCTTCGGCAGTTCGTCGACGAACTCGACCCAGCGCGGATACTTGAACGGCGCGAGCCGGTCCTTCACGTACGAGCGCAGTTCCTCGGCGAGCGCCGCAGAGGCCTTGCCCGGCTCCTTCAGCACGACGTAGGCCTTCGGCTTGATCAGCCGGTCGTCGTCGGGCGCGCCGACCACCGCCGCCTCCAGCACCGCCGGGTGCGAGGCGATCGCCGACTCGACCTCGAACGGCGACACGTACTGGCCGCTGACCTTGAGCATGTCGTCGGAGCGTCCGGCGTAGGTGTAGTAGCCGTCGGCATCGCGCACGTACTTGTCGCCGCTGCGTGTCCACTCGCCCTGGAAGGTCTGGCGCGTCTTCTCGCGCTGGTTCCAGTACATCGCCGCGGCTGACGGTCCGCCGATGTAGAGATCGCCGACCTCGCCGTCGTCGACCTCGTTGCCGTCATCGCCCAGCAGGCGCAGCGTGTAGCCGGGCACCGGCTTGCCGGTCGTGCCGTAGCGCACTTCACCCGAGCGATTCGACAGGAACACGTGCAGCATCTCGGTCGAACCGATGCCGTCGAGGATCTCGACGCCGGTGCGCTCGGTGAACGTGGTGCCCACGCGCGCCGGAAGCGCCTCGCCCGCCGACGTCGCGACGCGCAGCCCGAGCTGCTCCCGGGCCGGGAACGACGGGCTCGCCAGCATGCTGGCGAACAGCGTCGGCACGCCGTAGTGCACCGTCGGCCGCGCGCGCAACTTTGCCAGCGCCTCGGGCGCTTCGCCGGTGAGCCGCAGGAACACCGCGTCGGGCGTCGGCCGCTCGGCCATCAGCACCGCGGTCGCGCCGACCGACATCGGGAACGTCAGGCCGTTGCCCAGCCCGTACGCGAAGAACAGCTTGGCTGCGCTGAACACGATGTCGGACTCGCGGATGCCGATCACCGGGCGCGCGAACAGTTCGGCGGTCTGGATCAGGCTGGAGTGGATGTGCACCGTGCCCTTCGGGGCACCGGTGGAGCCGGACGAATAGAGCCAGAAGCACGGCTCGTCGGCCACGGTGTCCGCCGGCTCGAAGTGGTCGCTGCCGCCGGCGAGCAACGCGTCGAAGTCGCCGAACGCGCCCGGCCGCGGTGCGCCGGCAGCGCCGGGCGCGGAGGACACGACGACGTGGGCGAGCGTGGACACCGTCGCCGCCACGCCGTCGAACGACGGCAGCAAGGCCTGCGAGACGAACAGCACCCGCGCGCGCGAGTCGCGCAGCATGTACTCGTAGTCCTGCGGCTTGAGCAGCGTGTTCACGGCCACCGGGACGACGCCGGCCTTGATCGCGCCGAGGAACGCCACCGGCCAGTCGATCGTGTCGAGCATGCACACCATGACGCGATCTTCGGCACGCAGGCCGAGGCTCGCCAGCGACGACGCGAAACGGTTGACGCGCCGCGCGAGCTCCGCGTAGCTGTAGCTGCCGCGATCGTCGATGAACGCGAGCTTCTCGCCGCGCCCTGCCCTGAGGTTGCGCTCGATCAGGTCGTGCGCCGCGTTGTACCGGCGCGGAATCGACACCCGCGGCGGACTCACCGAATGGTCGGCACTCGACAACTGGGCCACGGCAGTTCTCCTCGGGGCTCGAAGGTGAAGGAAATTATCGCGCGGATGCGCGGGGCCGGGCGCGCATCGCGGCGCCGCAAGCTCTTGCGACGAGCAGGGACGTTAGCTCACGATCCCGGGCAATGCAATAAACTGCCCCGGACGGCACACGCACGGCATTATCTTGCATCAAGAACGGACGAGGCGATCGGCATGCACGTGGAAATCCTGGTGGGCACGATGACCGGCAACGCGCAGATGGTGGCGCAGGAACTCGAGCTCGGCTTCGGCGACGCCGGGACGCGGATCACGGTTTCGCCGATGGACGACCTCACTCCGGCCGTGTTCGATCACGACGCGGTCTTCCTGGTCTGCACCTCGACCTATGGCCACGGCGACGTGCCGGACAATGCGCGCGGCCTGTTCGAGGCGCTTCAGGCTCGGCGCCCGGATCTGTCGGCGGTGCGCTACGGCGTGATCGCGCTCGGCGACAGCACGTTCGTCGACACGTTCGGCCACGGCGGCTTGCGCTTCGACCGGCTGCTGTCCGAGCTCGGTGCGCGTCGGATCGGCGAGCGCGCGACGATCGATGCGGCGGGCAGCGAACTGCCGGAAGAGGCAGCGGTCGCGTGGATGCGTGGTTGGCTGGAGCAGGCGCGCGCGACGGTCGTCGAGGCCTGACCGCGCTCAGCCCGGCGCGGCCGGCGCCTCGCGCGCCGATGACCCCGCGAGCGGGCTGGCCGCCGCGATCACGTCGACCAGCCGTTTCAGGCTCTCGGCCTCGCCGATCCCGGTGGTGTCTACCGCCGCATCGGCCATTGCATAGAGGCGATCACGCTGCTTCAGGATCGTGCGCAGTTCGGCCATCGCGTGGTCGCGGCCGCGTATCGGGCGCAGGTCGCCCTGCGCGATCACGCGGTCCATGTGCTCTTCGGGCGACGCCTTCAGCCAGATCGTCAGGCAGCGCTCGCGCAGCAGTTCGTAGGTGAGCGGCTCCAGCACCAGCGAACCACCGGCGGCGATCACGCAGCGGCGATGGGTGCGCGTGAGGCGATCGAGCACGCGCCGCTCGGCCTCGCGATAGGTGTCCTGCCCGTACATCGAGAAGATGCTCTCCAGGCCCGCGCCGAGCTCGCGCTCGATCTGCTGGTCGAGTTCGAAGAACGGCACCTTGAGCCTCGCGGCCAGGCGCGCACCCAGCGTCGACTTGCCGGCGCCGCGCAGCCCGACCAGCGCGATGCGCCGCGCGCGCTCGCGGCTCATCTCGCCGAAGCGCTGCTGCAGCGCCGTCACCGCCTGGTGGCGCTGTCCCGGCTCGAGCGTGCGCAGCACCTCGATCGCGCCGGCGATCTCGGGGTCGGCGGCCTGGTCGCTGAGCAGCTGCTCGAGCGAGCAGTGCAGCGCCTCGGCGACCCGCCGGATCAGCAGGATCGAGATGTTCCCGTCGCCGGATTCGAGCTGCGCGAGATAGCGCTCGGACAGTCCCGACAACTCGGACAGGCGCCTGCGGGTCAGCGCGGCTTCCTCGCGGCGTTCGCGCACGCGACGCCCCAGCGCGCCGAGGAAACCTGCCTCGTCCGGTGATTTGCCCAGGGCCGGCGATGCCATGCAAGATAAGGCCGTGATTGACGACAACCTGCAATATAACTCATGAGACCTCACGGGGATGCATTCCGCCGCGTACCGATCGACGGGCGGCAGGTCGAGTGCCGGACGATCGGCGACGCCGGACCGTCCTCGCCGGTGCTCGTCTTCCTGCACGAGGGGCTCGGCAGCGTCAGCATGTGGCGCAGCTTCCCCGATCGCCTGTGCGCCGAGGTCGGCCTGCCGGGCCTCGTGTACTCGCGCCCGGGTCACGGCAGCTCGGACCCCGCCACGGGCCCGTACTCGCCACGCTTCATGCACGAGGAGGCCATCGGCACGCTGCCCGCCGTGCTGCGCGCGTTCGACATCCGGCAGCCGGTCCTGTTCGGCCACAGCGACGGGGCGTCGATCGCCCTGATCCACGCCGGGGCCTACCCGGACGTGGCGCGCGCCGTCGTGGTGCTCGCGCCGCACCTGTTCGTCGAGCCGGTCTGCGTCGAGTCGATCGCTGCCGTCACGCTCGACTACCGCGACACCGAGCTGCGCAGCCGGCTCGCGCGCCATCACGGCGACGTCGACGGGATGTTTCGCCGCTGGAGCGACGTCTGGCTCTCCGAAGCCTTCGCCGCATGGAACATCGAGCCCGACGTGGCGGCGTCGCGCTGCCCGATCCTTGCGGTGCAGGGCGAGGACGACCAGTACGGCACGATGCGCCAGATCGAGCGGATTGCCGAGCTGCGCCCGGGCGCCCGGCTGCTGAAGCTGGCGGCCTGCCGCCACAGCCCGCAGTTCGACCGGCCGGACGAGGTGATCGCTGCCACCGGTGCGTTCCTGCGCGGCCTGCACCTCGCCGCCGACTCGCCGCGAACTTGACCGAATCGCGGTCGTCGCCGCATCGACCGCCCTAGAATCGCCCGATCCACGATCGAAGGAGACAGCGCGATGCGGGTCCTGTGCGGCACCGATTTCAGCGAACGATCCGAGGCTGCCGGCGTGCTCGGCGCGCTGCTCGCGCAGCGCAGCGGCGGCGACCTCACGCTGGTTCACGTGCTCGACACGCGCACGACGGGGATCGGCCCGGTGGCGGTGCTCGACGCCCTCGAGGAATCGGCACGCGACAAGCTCGCGCACGCCGCCGAGAGGCTGCGTGCGCTCGGTGCCAGGGTGTCGGTCGAGTTGCCCGCCGGCTGGCCCGACGAGGCGTTGCTGGCGGAGGCGAAGCGCCACGACAACGCGCTGCTCGTGCTGCCCGCGATCGGGCGCCGCGACGGTGCCGGCGTGCGCCTGGGCAAGACCTGCGAACGCACGCTGCGCGGCGCCGAATCGCCGATGCTGGTGCTGCGCGACCCGGCGCCACTCGTCGCCTGGCTGCGCGGCGAGCGCGCGCTGCGGATGCTGATCGCCTACGACTTCACGCCGCAGGCCGACGCGGCAGTGCTGTTCGCCGAGCGGCTCGCCGAACTCGGGGCCTGCCGGCCCGTGGCCGCCTACGCCGACGATCCGCAGCGCGAGGCCGCGCGGATGGGCCTGTTCGATTCGCCCGGGCAGGCGCAGCAGCACCTGCGCGACGAGATCGCGCGCCGCCTCGCGAGGGCCGTGCCGGCACTGCCGATCGACGTCGTGGTCGCCGGCCACGATGGCGATCCCGGCGCGCGGCTCGCCCACCTGGCCGAGCGCGAGGAGGCCGACCTGGTCATCGTCGGCTCCCATCAGCGCGGCGCGGTCGAGCGGTGGTTCGCCGGCTCGGTGTCGCTCGACCTGCTGCGCGACGCCGCGACGAACGTGCTGGTCGTGCCCGCAGCGACGACGGCCGCCGTCTCGCAGCTTCCGCCCGCGGTGAAGCGCGTTCTCGTGGCGACCGACCTGTCGCCGACAGGCAATCGCGCCGTCGCCTACGCGCTCGCGGTCGCGCCCTCCGACGGCGAGGTCATCGTCGTGCACACGCTCAGCCCGAACCTGATGCGCGACGGCCAGCACGGGCGACCCACGTACGCCCACTTCGCGGCCGAGCACCGCGCCGTGCTCGACGAACGCCGCGCCGAGCTGGCGGCGCTGCTGCCGCAGGACGCCGGCGGCCGCACGCTGCGCATCGAGATCGTCGAGCACGAGCGCGCCGGGCGCGGGATCATCGAAACCGTCGAGCGCGAGGCCCCGGACCTGGTCTGCGTCGGCACGATCGGGCGCACCGGAGCGATCGCCGCCGTGCTCGGTTCGACCGCGCAGGCGCTGGTGCGCGGCTGCCGGCGACCGCTGCTGCTGGTGCAGCCGCGGGATCGCTGAGCGCGCGAAACGCGCGCACCTGCCCGGCGCGAGGCGAGCGCGCTACGTTCGGCCCGACGATCCCGTTGCCGCGCGGCGCAGCCGATCGGCCACCGCGTGCCAGGCACCATCGTCGGGCACGCGCTCTACCAGAATGCACCGGCAGTGCGAGCGGTCGAGCGCGCGCAGCGCGTCGTACAGGCTGCGCGCGGCCAGCTCCGGGTCCGCGGGCATTGCCAGCGAAACGTCGGCGGCGACGCCGGCGCCGGCACGCGCCCACAGCGCGACCCGCTCGCCACGGGCGTGCAGTTGCGCGATGCGCGCGTCGATTTCTCCGCGGTCCACCAGTTCGATCGGCGTGACCGGCGCATAGTGCGCGTCGAGGGTGCCGGAAGCGCGCGGCGCCGCGGCATCGCGCGCGAGCACGCGCTCGCCGAGCACCGCTTCGAGCTGCGCGGTCGCGATGCCGCCGGGCCGCAGCAGCACCGGCCGGTCGCGCGTCAGGTCGACGATCGTCGACTCGACGCCCACCTCGCAGGGCCCGCCGTCGAGCACCAGCGGCGCGTCGTCGCCGAGATCGTCGATCACGTGCCCCGCGCGCGTCGGGCTGACGCGGCCGAACCGGTTCGCCGACGGCGCCGCGATGCCGTGGCCGCCGCGCACGGCGAAAGCCGCCAGCAGGGCGCGCGCCACGGGGTGCGAGGGCGCGCGCAGGCCGATCGATGCCTGCCCGCCGCAGGCGAATGCGGGCGCCGCGTCGCGGCGGCGGAGGATCAGGGTCAACGGGCCGGGCCAGAACGCTTCGGCGAGACGCTGCGCGCGGGCCGGCCAGTGCGCCCACCATGCCGCTTGCCTGGCATCGAGCACGTGCACGATCAGCGGGTGGCCGGCGGGGCGCCCCTTGAGCCGGTAGACCGCTGCCACTGCGCCCTCGTTCGCCGCGTCGGCCCCCAGCCCGTAGACCGTCTCGGTCGGGAATGCCACCAGCTCGCCTTCGGCGAGCCGCCGCGCGGCCTCGTCGATCGCCTGCGCATCGGCCCGGCGCGGATTGGAGGCCACGGGCGACGCCTGCCGGTTCAGGGGTGGATCGACACGCCCTGCCCGCCGATGCCGAGCTCGCGTTCGATCTGCACGGCCACGCGAACCGCCTCGTCGACCGCGTCCGCCAGCACCGTCACGTGCCCCATCTTGCGGCCCGGACGCGGCTCGCGCTTGCCGTACAGGTGCAGCTTCGCGGCCGGATGTCGCAGCACGACGGTCCAGTCGGGCTCGCGTGGCGCGGGGCTGGGTTGCGCGTCGCCCGGCGGCTGGTACCAGCAATCGCCGAGGAGGTTGAGCATCACTGCGGCCTGGTGCTGGTGCGTCGAGCCCAGCGGCAGCCCCGCCAGCACGCGCGCCTGCTGCTCGAACTGGCTGGTGACGCAGGCATCGATCGTGTAGTGGCCGGAGTTGTGCGGCCGTGGTGCCATCTCGTTGACGCGCAAGCTGCCGTCGTCCAGCACGAAGAACTCGATGCACAGCACGCCCACGTAGTCCAACGCGTCGGCGATCCGGCGCGCCGCGTCGACCGCGCGCACCCCGAGTTCCTGCGAGATCCGCGCGGGAACCGTCGAGACCGCGAGGATGCCGCCGCGGTGAACGTTCTCGGCGACCGGGTACGCCACGCTGTGGCCGTCGAAGCCGCGCGCGAGCACCACCGACACCTCGAGCTCGAGCGACAGCCGCTTCTCGAGCACGCAGGGCACGCCGCCGAATCGGTCGAACGCCTCGAGCGCCTGCGCGATCGACGTCACGCGCGCCTGCCCCTTGCCGTCGTAGCCGAGCCGCGCGACCTTCAGGATGCCCGGGAACAGGTCGGCCGGCGCGGCACGCAGGTCGTCGGTCGAGCTCACGTCGACGTAGGGCGCAGTGTCGAGGCCGCACTCGCGCACGAACGCCTTCTCGGCGCGGCGATCCTGCGCCACGGCCACGCTGTCGGCGGCCGGGCTGACGATGCCGTGCAGGGCCAGGAACTCGAGCGCGCGCGCCGGCACGTTCTCGAACTCCGTGGTCGTCGCGCGGCAGGTCGCGGCGATCTCGCGAAGCGCCTGCTCGTCGAGATAGTCGGCCTGCAGGTGCCGGTCGGCAACCGAGCCGGCCGGACTGTCGGCGCCGGGATCGAGCACGCAGACGCGATATCCCATGCTCTGCGCCGCCATGCAGAACATGCGTCCGAGCTGGCCGCCGCCGAGCAGGCCGAGCCACGAGCCAGGCGGCAGCGGCGGCAGCGGCCGGTGCAGCCGCGGCGAGTGCACGGCCCGGGTCGGCGCGGCGCCGGCCATCACGCGCCCGGCAGCGTCATGGCGCGCGCCGACTCGGTCTGGCGCGCGCGCCAGGCCGCGAGCCGGTCGGCCAGCGCAGCGTCGGTGCCGGCCAGCATGGCCACGGCGCACAGCGCGGCATTGGCCGCACCGGCCTCGCCGATCGCGAACGTGGCCACCGGGATGCCTCGCGGCATCTGGACGATGGACAGCAGCGAGTCCTCGCCGCGCAGGTACTTCGACGGCACCGGCACGCCGAGCACCGGGACGATCGTCTTCGACGCCAGCATGCCCGGCAAGTGCGCGGCGCCGCCGGCGCCGGCGATGATCGCCCGCAGCCCGCGCTCGCGGGCCTGCTCGGCGTAGCGGAACATGTCGTCGGGCATCCGGTGCGCCGACACGACCCGCGCCTCGAACGGCACGTGGAACTCTCGCAGCACCGAGACCGCGTGCTGCATCACTTCCCAGTCGCTGTTCGACCCCATCAACACGCCTACCAGCGCCGTGCTCATCGTCGATCCTCCGTCGGCCATCGCATCGGGCCCGCGCCGCCTCAGCCCGAGAGTTCCTGGCCGGTGAGCCGGCGCAGCGCCTCGCGATACTTCGCGGCAGTCTGCTCGATCACCTCGCGCGGCAGCGGCGGCGGCGGCGGGCGCTTGTTCCAGCCCGGCACGGTCTCGAGGTAGTCGCGCACGAACTGCTTGTCGAACGACGGCGGCGAAATGCCGGGTCGCCACTCGTCGGCGGGCCAGAAACGCGACGAGTCGGCGGTCAGCACCTCGTCCATCAGGTGAAGCGCGCCCTGCGCGTCGAGGCCGAACTCGAACTTGGTGTCGGCGATGATGATGCCGCGGGTGGCCGCGTAGTCGCTCGCGCGCCGGTACAGCTCGAGGCTGATTCTGCGGATCCGGTCTGCGAGCGGCGCACCGATGCGCGCCGACATCTCGTCGAAACCGATGTTTTCGTCGTGCTCACCGAGTTCGGCCTTGGCGGCCGGCGTGAAGATCGGCTCGGGTAGCCGGTCGGCCATTCGCAGCCCTGCGGGCAGCGTGATGCCGCAGACCGCGCCGCTCGCGACGTAGTCTTTCCAGCCGGAGCCGATCAGGTAGCCGCGCACGACCGCTTCGACGAGGATCGGCTTCAGTCGCTTGACGACCATCGAGCGGCCGCGCACCTGATCGCGCTCGTCGGCGGCAACGACCGATTCGGGATCGACGCCGGTCAGGTGATTGGGCACCACGTCGGCGAGCCGGTCGAACCAGAACAGCGCCATCTGGTTGAGCACGCGCCCCTTGTCGGGAATCGGGTCGGCCATGATCACGTCGAAGGCCGACAGCCGGTCGGTGGTGACGATGAGCAGCCGGTCGTCGCCGACCGCATAGTTGTCGCGCACCTTGCCGCGCGACAGCAGCGGCAGCGAATGCAGGGTCGAGTGGTAGACGGCCGCCATCGGGGGTGCCCCGGCAAAACCGCCATTTTGCCTGATCGCCGGGCCATTCCGGCGCGCGCCGGCGCCGCGCCGGACTGCGTGTGGGGGGTCTACCGCCAGCGCGCCATCCAGCCGAGCCCGTCGCGGGTCGCGCCGCGCGGCCGGTATTCGCAGCCGATCCAGCCCTCGTAGCCCAGCTCGTCGACGAGCGCGAACAGGTACGGGTAGTTCAACTCGCCGGTGTCCGGCTCGTGGCGCTCGGGAACGCCCGCGATCTGCATGTGGCCGACGCCTGCCAGGTAGCGGCGGATCTTCGTCGCGACGTCGCCCTCGACGATCTGGCAGTGATAGAGGTCCATCTGGACCTCGAGGTTGGGCTCGCCGACCTCGGCCACGATCGCGTGCGCATCGGCCTGCGTGTTGAGCAGGTAGCCGGGCACGTCGCGCGTGTTGATCGGCTCGATCAGCGCGGTGATGCCCTCGCGAGCGAGCCGCCTCGCCGCCCAGCGCAGGTTGGCGACATAGGTCGCGCGCTGGCTCGCGCGCTGCGCGTCGTCGCCCGCGACGCCGGCCATCAGGTGCAACCGCGGGCATTCGAGCGCGGCCGCGTAGCCGACCGCGCGCTCGATGCCGGCCCGGAACTCGTCCTCGCGGCCGGGCAGGCCGCAGGTGCCGCGATCTCCGGCCGCCATGTCGCCGGGAGGCGCGTTGAACAGCACCTGCCGCAGGCCGCTCGCGCGCAGCGCCGCGGCGAGCTCGACCGCTTCAAACTCGTACGGAAACAGGAACTCGGCCGCGCGGAAGCCATCGCGAGCGGCGGCCTCGAAGCGCTGCAGGAACGGCAGCTCGGTGTACATCAGCGAAAGGTTGGCGGCAAACCTGGGCATCGCGACTCCTGGCCGGGGCGCGTCCGGCTCCCCGATGCGCATGATAGACGCGCGATGCCGCGTGGCAAGATGCGGCTCGCCAACGAGGAGAACGCGCGATGATCAGCGAAGTGGTGATGTTCGACCTGCCTGAAGGAATGACCCGCGCCGAGGTCGTCCAGGGGATGCGCGACGTCGCGCCCGCGTGGCGCCGCAATCCCGACCTGATCCGAAAGACCTTCCTCTACGACCCGGCGAACTCGCGCACGGGTGCGCTGTACCTGTGGAAGACCCGCGCCGCCGCCGAGGCCGCGCACGACGCCGCGTGGCGCCAGCGCGTGATGGACAGGTACGGCAGCGTGCCGACGCTGCAGTATTTCGAAACGCCGCTCGTTGTCGACAACGCGCTGGGCGAGACGATCGAAGGCTGAGCCGGGGCCTGCGCAACCCGCGCGCCCCGCAACCGGCAAGCGGCCGGTCAGCGCCGGTCTTCGGGCAGCGGGATGAACTCGCCTGCGTCGTTGGGCGGCAGCGCGATCCGACCGGCCTTCCAGTCGGCCTTCGCCTGCTCGATGCGCTCCCTGCGCGAGGACACGAAGTTCCACCAGATGTGCCGTTCGCCCAGCGGTTCGCCGCCCAGCAGCAGCAGCGTCGATGCCTCGCTCGCGCGCAGCAACGGCTCCTCGGCGGCACCGAACACCAGCATCTGCCCGACGCGGTACTGGACGCCCTCGTGCTCGATGCGCCCCGCGACCACGTACGCGGCGCGCTCGGCGTGGCCTTCCGGCATCGCGAGCCGTGCGCCCGGATCCAGCGTCGCGTGCAGGCAGAACAACGGCGAACGCGTCGTCACCGGGCTCTTCAGGCCGTACGCCTCCCCGGCGATCAGGCGCATCCAGACGCCTGCGTCGCGCCCCTCGGGCAGCACGCGCGCCGGATAGTGGTCGAACGCAGGATCGGTCTCCTCGTCCGCCTCGGGTAGCGCCACCCACGACTGCAGCAGTTCGATGCCGGGATCGGCGAACGCCGAGGGGTCCTCGAAGCGCTCGGAATGCGAGATGCCGCGTCCCGCGGTCATCCAGTTGACGTCGCCCGGGCGGATCACCTGCTCGACGCCGAGGCTGTCGCGATGCGTGACCGCACCGCTCAGCAGGTAGCTGACCGTCGACAGGCCGATGTGCGGATGCGGACGCACGTCCGCCTTGCGCCCGATCGACGGCTCGAACGTCACCGGTCCGGCGTGATCGAGGAAGACGAACGGCCCGACCATGCGGCGCCGGGCGAACGGCAGCACGCGCCGCACCGCCAGGCCGTGGCCGAGGTCGGCCGGCCGGGCGTCGATGATCAGTTCGGGCATCGTCGCGCTCCGTCGGGCATCGAGTGGCCCATTGTCCCGCAAACGCGCGGCCGCGCTTCAGGTGACGACCTGCGCGAGCTCGCCCTTGCGATAGCGATCGATCATCACCGACAGTGCGGCAGGCTGGATGCGGCTGCCCTGCCCCTCGCAGCCGAACTGGCGATAGCGCGCCACGCAGATCGCCTTCGCCGCCGCGGTGGCGGGCTTCAGGTACTCGCGCGGATCGAATTTCGACGGGTTCTCGACGAAGAACCGCCGGATCGCCGCCGTCATCGCCAGCCGGATGTCGGTGTCGATGTTGATCTTGCGCACGCCGTACTTGATCGCCTCCTGGATCTCCTCGACCGGCACCCCGTAGGTTTCCTTCATGTCGCCGCCGTACTTGCGGATCTCGGCCAGCAGTTCCTGCGGCACCGACGACGAGCCGTGCATCACCAGATGGGTGTTCGGGATGCGCGCATTGATCTCCTTGATGCGCGAGATCGCGAGGATGTCTCCGGTCGGCTTGCGCGAGAACTTGTAGGCGCCGTGGCTCGTGCCGATGGCGATGGCCAGCGCGTCGACCTGGGTCTTGCGCACGAAGTCGGCGGCCTGCTCGGGGTCGGTGAGCAGCTGCTCGCGGGTCATCGTGCCTTCGGCGCCGTGTCCGTCCTCCTTGTCGCCCTTCATCGTCTCGAGCGAGCCGAGGCAACCCAGTTCACCCTCGACCGTGACGCCGACCGCGTGCGCCATGTCGACGACCTTGCGCGTCACGTCGACGTTGTACTCGTAGGTCGCGATCGACTTGCCGTCTTCCTGCAGCGAGCCGTCCATCATCACCGACGAGAAGCCGAGGTCGATCGCGCCGCGGCAGACCTGCGGCGACTGGCCGTGGTCCTGGTGCATGACGATCGGAACCTTCGGGTATGCCTCGACGGCAGCCTGGATCAGGTGCTTCAGGAAGGCCTCGCCGGCATACTTCCTCGCCCCCGCCGAGGCCTGCATGATCACCGGCGCATCGAGCTCGGCGGCCGCGGACATGATCGCCTGCACCTGCTCGAGGTTGTTGACGTTGAATGCCGGAATCCCGTAGCCGTTCTCGGCGGCATGGTCCAGCAGCTGGCGCATCGAAACGAGGGGCATGACGACCTCCACAAGTGAAACCTGGCCCGGCCCCGCGCAGGCGTCGGACGCCCCCCTTTCCCGCGAAGCCCGGCGAACTTCCCGTAGCCTCGCATTATCGCCCACCGCGGCGGCACGACGAGGAAATACGCCCTCAGCCGTGCTCCCCGACCCGCACGATCTTCAGCGTATTCGTGCCGCCCGACTTGCCGATCGGCTCGCCGATCGTGAGCACGATCAGGTCACCCTTCTCCACGATTCCCGCGTCGACCAGGCGCTGCTCGGCCTCGAGCAGCAGGGCCTCGCGCTCCTGCGCGTGATACGTCATCACGATCGGGTGTACCTCGCGGTACAGGCACATCCGGCGCCGGCTCGCCTCCTCGGGCGTGAGCGCGTAGATCGGCACGCCCGAATCGATCCGCGACATCCACAATGCGGTCGATCCGGACTGCGTCAACGACACCACCGCCTTCACCTTCATGTGGTGCGCGACGAACAGCGCGCTCATCGCGATCGTCTGGTCGATGCGCGTGAACGTCCGGTTCAGGAACGCCGCGTCCAGCGGCTTGACCTCGGAGCGATCGGCCTCGACGCACACGCGTGCCATCGCCTCGATCGTCTCGACCGGGTACTTGCCGGCGGCCGTCTCGGCCGACAGCATCACCGCGTCGGTCCCGTCGAGCACGGCATTGGCCACGTCGGACACCTCGGCGCGGGTGGGCACCGGCGACTCGATCATCGATTCCATCATCTGCGTGGCGGTAATCGTGACCTTGTTGAGTTCCTTGGCCATGCGGATCATGCGCTTCTGCAGTGCCGGCACTGCCGCGTCGCCGACCTCGACGGCGAGGTCGCCGCGCGCGACCATGATCCCGTCGGAGGCCTTCAGGATCTCTTCGAGGTTGCCGATCGCCTCGAAGCGCTCGATCTTCGCGATCATCAGGGCGCGCCCGCCGCTGGCGCGCGTCAGTTCGCGCGCCATGTACATGTCGGCGGCGCTCTTGGGGAACGACACCGCGATGAAGTCGGCCGCGAAGCCGATCGCGGTCCGGATGTCTTCCATGTCCTTCGACGTGAGCGCCGGCGCCGACAGCCCACCGCCCTGCCGGTTGATCCCCTTGCGGTTCGACAGCGCGCCGCCCTGCATCACCGTGCACTCGATCGCCTGCGCAGTGGTGCGCTCCACGCGCATCATCATCCGGCCGTCGTCGAGCAGCAGCGTATCGCCGGGCTTCACGTCGTTGACCAGTTCCGGGTAGTCGAGGCCGACCCGCTCCTTGTCGCCCGGCGCGCTGTCGACGTCGAAGGTGAAGCGGTCGCCGGCGGCGAGCGTGACCTTGCCGTCGGCGAACTTGCCGATGCGGATCTTCGGGCCCTGCAGGTCGGCCAGCACGCCGACGCTTTGCCGGACGCGCTCGGCGATCTCGCGCACGCGGCGCACGGTTTCAGTGTGCTCGGCCGCCGTGCCGTGCGAGAAGTTCACCCTGACGACGTTGACCCCGGCGCGCAACATCCGCTCGAGCACCGCCGGATCGCTCGAAGCGGGACCGAGGGTGGCGACGATCTTGGTGGCACGCGGAGCAGGCTGGAACATGGCTGGAGGCGCGAGGCGTCGGTCGGGATGGAGCACTCATCGTAACCGACCGGCGCAGCGTCGGGCGCGACACCGCGGCCGCGGCGCACTCCGCCGGTCGGCTCGTCGTGCGCAAGCGACGCAGCGCAGCCGGAGCGCATCGAACGGAAGAAGAAAAAAAAGGGCCCGCCGAAGCGGGCCCTTGGGACGTTGCGGCTGCCGCTCAGCTGCGCCGACGGCGAAACGCTGCCAGGCCGAACATGCCCAGCCCCAGCAGGCCGAGCATCGCCGGCTCGGGCACCCTGGTGGTGGTGCCGTCCGAGCCCAGCCAGATCGAGCGGCCGTCCGCCAGGTTGCCGACGTGCAGCGCGACGTACAGGTTGCCCCATTGGTCGAGCGTGTTGAAGCTGCTGGCATCGAGGTTGCCCGACGAGCGGTACATCGTGAAGCTGATGTCGTTGACGTTGCCGAGGTTGCCGCTGTCCGGGATGCTGATGTCGAACGTGCCGTTCGAGTCGCCGTAGCCGCCGGCCTTCTCGCTGTTGCAGTCGACCGACGCATCGGCGCCGCTCGTGAAGCTCGGGCTGGTGTACAGCGTCAGGCTCGAGCAGCCCGCGTAGTTCAGGTAGAGCGACAGCGGCTTGTACGTCGAATTCAGCTCGATCGAGACGTCGACCCAGTTCGAGTTGACCGACGAATCGGAGATCGTGACCGTGCCCCAGCCGCTGGTCGGCGTGAGCGCCGCCAGGACCCGGTTCAGGTCGTAGGTGTACGAGGCCGCGCCGGCCGCCGAGGAGGCCATCAGGGCGGCAGCCGCCGCGATGCCTGCCAGGACCTTCTTCATTGTCGAGTTCCTTCCGAGGATGATGACGTTTGTGCCTTGCTTCTACCAGGACCTTCTAGCAAGACCCATGCCAGATTGTTAAGTCATTGATTTTACTGAATCCCGCCGAGCCGTTCGGAAACTTCTGTAAGACCGACCGACACCGAAACGCTCACGCCCGTTCGGCGAGCGCCGCCACTGCGGGCAGCGTCTTGCCCTCGAGGAACTCCAGGAACGCGCCACCGCCGGTCGAGATGTAGCCGACCCGGTCGGTGATCCCGAACCTGGCGATGGCCGCCAGCGTGTCGCCGCCGCCGGCGATCGAGAACGCCGGGGACTCGGCGATCGCCTGCGCGATGGCCCGGGTGCCGCCGGCGAACGCGTCGAACTCGAACACGCCGACCGGCCCGTTCCAGACGATCGTGCCCGCCTGCCTCAACTGCGCCGCCAGCGCCTGGGCCGTCTTCGGGCCGATGTCGAGGATCAGGTCGTCGTCGGCCACCCCGGTCGCCACCTTCACGGTGGCCGCGGCCGTCGCCGAGAACGCCTTCGCGCAGACCACATCGACCGGGATCGGCACCTGCGCGCCGCGCGAGGCCATCAGGTCGATGATCGCCTTCGCCTCGCCGACCAGGTCGCGCTCGGCCAGCGACTTGCCGATCGACAAGCCGGTTGCCAGCATGAACGTGTTGGCGATGCCGCCTCCGACGATCAGCTGGTCGACCTTTGCGGCCAGCGACTTCAGGATCGTGAGCTTGGTCGACACTTTCGAGCCCGCGACGATCGCCACGAGCGGGCGCTTCGGGTCGCCCAGCGCCTTGCCCAGCGCGTCGAGTTCGGCAGCCAGCAACGGGCCCGCGCAGGCCACCGGCGCGAAACGCGCGATGCCGTGCGTGGTCGCCTCGGCGCGGTGCGACGTGCCGAACGCATCGTTCACGTACACGTCGCACAGCGCCGCCATCTTGCGCGACAGCGTCTCGTCGTTCTTCTTCTCGCCGCGGTTGACCCGGCAGTTCTCGAGCAGCACCAGCTCGCCGGGCGCGACGCGAAATCCGCCGTCGACCCAGTCGGCCACCAGCGGCACCTCGCGGCCGAGCAGTTCGCCGAGTCGCCGGGCGATCGGCGCGAGCGAATCCTCGGGCCCGAGCTCGCCCTCGGTCGGCCGGCCCAGGTGCGACGTGACCATGACCGCGGCGCCGGCCTTCAGGCAGTGCTCGATCGCCGGCACCGACGCGCGGATCCGCGTGTCGTCGGTGATCGCGCCGCTTTCGTCCTGCGGCACGTTGAGGTCTGCGCGAATGAACACGCGCTTGCCGCGCAGGTCGATATCGGTCATGCGCAGGAATCGCATCGAAGCCTCCGGGTTCAGCTCGCCTCGTGCAGGCGATGTTCGAGCTCGATCCGCTCGCTCTCGTCGAGCAGGTCGAGCGGGTTGGTTCCGTCGTGGAGCAGCCAGTCGGCGAACGCGCCGCCGCGGCCGTCGGCCATGCGCATCGCGGCGACGTGGTCGAGCGACGCGCTGTCGGCGAAGAACACGACCTGCGCGTCGCCGGCGATCACCGGGCACTCGCCGACGGCGATGCGCATCCACGGGCGCCTGGCGTCGCGCAGGCGCAAGCCGCGCACGCCGGCCAGGATTTCCTTCAGCAGCGCCGCGGCCTCCGCGGCGGTCAGTCGATCGCTCATCGACACTGGGCGTCGCGCCGCACGACGGACGCGCGTGCGCGCGCCCGCGCCGCCTTCACTTCGCGTTGACCAGCGCGACGGTGGTGTCGAGCATCCGGTTCGAGAAGCCCCACTCGTTGTCGTACCAGCTGCTGACCTTGACCAGGCGGCCCGAGACTTTCGTCAGCGTCGCGTCGAAGGTGCTCGAGGCCGGGTTGTGGTTGAAGTCGACCGACACCAGCGGTTCGGTCGTGTAGGCGAGGATGCCCTTCATCGGCCCCTCGGCCGCTTCCTTCATGATCGCGTTGATCTCGTCGACCGTGGTGTCGCGCGCGGCGACGAACGAGAGATCGACGATCGACACGTTGATCGTGGGCACGCGCATCGCGTAGCCGTCGAGCTTGCCGTTCAGTTCCGGCAGCACCAGGCCGACGGCGGCGGCCGCGCCGGTCTTGGTCGGGATCATCGACATCGTCGCCGAGCGCGCGCGCCGCAGGTCCTCGTGGTAGACGTCGGTGAGCACCTGGTCGTTGGTGTAGGCGTGGATCGTGGTCATCAGTCCATTGAGCACGCCGATGCGCTCGTGCAGCGGCTTGACCATCGGCGCCAGGCAGTTGGTCGTGCACGACGCGTTCGAGACGACGGTGTGCGAAGCCTTCAGCAAGCCGTGGTTCACGCCGTAGACGATCGTCGCGTCGACGTCCTTGCCGCCGGGCGCCGAGATGATCACCTTCTTCGCGCCGCCCTTCAGGTGCGCCGACGCCTTCTCCTTGCTGGTGAAGAAGCCGGTGCACTCGAGCACAACGTCGACGCCCATCTGCCCCCACGGCAACTCGGCCGGGCTCCTGTTCGACAGCACCTTGATCCGGTCGCCGTTGACGACGATCGAGTCGCCGTCGACCGACACCGTTCCCGGAAAGCGCCCGTGCGCGGTGTCGTGCTGCGTCAGGTGCGCGTTGATCTTCGCGTCGCCGAGGTCGTTGATCGCGACGATCTCGATCGGGTGAGTCTTGCCGCCCTCGTAGTGGGCCCGGAGAATGTTGCGGCCGATCCGGCCATATCCGTTGATCGCTACTCGAATCGTCATGGCTTTGTTTCCGTGGTGTTGAATGGGGTGCTTGCGCGCTCAGGTCCGGGCGGCGCGGCGGCGCAGGGCCTCGCGGACGGTGTCGGCGACGTTCTCCGGGGTGAACCCGAACAGGCGGAACAGGACCCCGGCCGGCGCCGACTCGCCGAAGGTGTCGAGGCCCACGACCGCGTCGCAGCGGTACTTCCACCAGCCATCGGTCACGCCGGCCTCGACCGCGATGCGCGGCAGGTGGTCCGGCAGCACGTAGCGCCGATACGAGACCTCCTGCCGGTCGAACACCGTCGCGGACGGCATCGACACGATGCGCACCGCGATGCCGTCGGCCGCGAGCAGCTCGCGCGCGGCGAGCGCGAGCGAGACCTCCGAGCCGGTGGCGATGATGACCGCGTCGGCCTCCTCCGCATCGCGCAGGATGTATGCGCCGCGGCCGATCGCGTCGACCTGGCGCGCCGAGCGCGTGACGAACGGAACCGCCTGCCGCGAGAACAGCAGCGCGCTGGGGCCCTCGCGGCGCGCGATCGCCGCTCCCCAGGCAACCGCCGACTCGACCGGATCGCAGGGACGCCAGACGTCGAGCCGCGGGATCAGCCGCAGCGACGCCGCGTGCTCGACCGCCTGGTGCGTCGGGCCGTCTTCGCCGAGGCCGATCGAGTCGTGCGTGAAGACGAAGATCACGCGCTGCTTCATCAGCGCAGCCATGCGCAGCGCATTGCGCGAATAGTCGGAGAAGGTGAGGAACGTGCCGCCGTAGGGCACGAACCCGCCGTGCAGCGCCAGGCCGTTGAGGACGCCGCTCATGCCGAACTCGCGCACGCCGAAGTTCACGTGGCGCCCCGGCACGAAGGCATCGTCGACGCGCAGCGCGCCCGAGCCCTTGAAGTCGGTGAGGTTGCTGCCGGTGAGGTCGGCCGATCCGCCGATCAGCTCGGGCAGCGCCGGGCCGAAGTGGTTCAGCGCATTCTGCGAAGCCTTGCGCGTGGCGATCGTCTCGGCCCGCGCGGTGGCCTCGTCGATCGCGGCGTCGAACGCCTCGTCGTACGCGGCCGGCAGGTCGCCGCGCATCCGGCGCTCGAACTCGTGCGCCTCGGCCGGATGCCGCTCGCTGTAGCGCTCGAACATCGCGCGCCAGGCCGATTCGGAGCGCGCGCCCGCCTCGCGCGCGTCCCAGGCGGCGCGGACCTCGGCCGGAATCTCGAACGGCGCGTACGGCCACTGGATCGCCGCGCGGGTGGCGGCGATCTCGTCCTTGCCCAGCGGCTCGCCGTGCGCCTTGGCGGTGTTCACGCGCCCCGGCGAGCCCTTGCCGATCATCGTGCGGCACTGGACCAGCGTCGGGGCGAACACGCCGTCGCGCCCGTTCGCACCCCAGTCGCGCGCAAGCGCGATCGCCCGGTCGAGCGCTGCGACGTCGTGCCCGTCGACGTCCGGAATCACGTGCCAGCCGTAGGCCTCGAAGCGCCGCACCGTGTCGTCGCGGAACCAGTGCTCGACCTGGCCGTCGATCGAGATGCCGTTGTCGTCGTAGAAGACGACCAGCTTCGAGAGCTTGAGCGTGCCCGCCAGCGAGCACGCCTCGTGCGAGATGCCCTCCATCATGCAGCCGTCGCCGGCGAACACCCAGGTGAAGTGATCGACCACCGGGAAGTCGTCCCGGTTGTAGCGAGCGGCCAGCAGGCGCTCGGCCAGCGCCATCCCGACCGCGTTCGACAACCCCTGCCCGAGCGGGCCGGTGGTCGTCTCGACACCGGGGGTCACGCCGATCTCGGGGTGCCCGGGCGTCTTCGAATGAAGCTGCCGGAAATTGCGCAACTCCTCGATCGGCAGGTCGTAGCCGGTGAGGTGCAGCACCGAGTAAAGCAGCATCGACCCATGGCCGTTCGACAACACGAAGCGGTCGCGGTCGGCCCAGTGCGGATTGGCCGGGTTGTGCTTCAGGTGCCGGGACCACAGCGCCACCGCGATCTCGGCCATTCCCATCGGCATCCCGGGATGGCCGGAGTTGGCCTGCTGGACGGCGTCCATCGACAGCACGCGGATCGCGTCGGCCATCTTCTTCAGCGTCGCCGGCGGCGGCAGCGGCCCCTCGCCACGGTTGCCGCTGGCGGCGGGTTGCGCGCTATGTCCCAGGAGAGCCTCCATCGCGGTCCTCGCAGCTCGGATCCAGGTCGGCGCTCCGGCCCCGGCTCGCTCGACGGCGCCGCCGACGCGTCGCCGGCAGCGTTGCCATTCTAACAAACCGGCGCCGGTATCTGGCGCGAGATATCACGGTTCCTATATAATGGCGGGCTCTCTTCGCGTGTCCGCGTCGCGGCCTCGCGGCTTTCCACTGATCTGGATCCCCCCGAATCAAGACCAAGGGGATGCTCAGGAACTGGTTGAACAGGCGGGCGCGAGCCGGCCTGAACCGATCGGGTCCGGGGATGCGCGACAAGGCGTCTCCGGGCACTTGGGGTCTTCAATCCAGGGCTCCTCGCCTGCCACGGCGGGGGTCCGCAGAATGGTCCACGCCGGATACGGGTAGGGACAGGGTTGGAACGGAATGCAGGGACTGCACCTCACCGCTGATCTGTACGGTTGCCAGTGCGACGGCGCACTGCTCACCGACGCCTCGACGCTCGAGCGGCTGTGCCGCGGCGCGGTCGACGCGGCTGCGCTCACCGTCGTCGACGAGAAGTTCTTCACCTTCCCCGACTACCAGGGCGAGCCTGGTGGCGTGACCGGCGCACTGCTGCTGGCCGAGTCGCACCTCGCCGTCCATACCTGGCCGGAGCGCTCGGGCGTGACGCTCGACGTCTACGTCTGCAATTTCTCGACCGACAACTCGTCGAAGGCCGAGAAGCTGCTCGACGACCTCATCGTCGCGTTTGCGCCGCGCCAGCAGGGCACCAACCGGATTCTTCGCGGCTCCGAAGACCCGGTGTCCCAATCGGGCGAACTGCTGCTCGAGTGGCTCAACGAGGACAGCGCGTTCGGCTTTCGCGCGGCGCGCCGCATCGAGACCGTGCGCACGCCGTACCAGACCCTCGAGGTGTTCGAGACGCCGCAGTGGGGCCGGCTGTTCCGCCTCGACGGCTTCTACATGACATCCGAGCGCGACGAGTTCTTCTATCACGAGGCGATCACCCATCCGGCCGCCATCGCGCATCCGCGGCCGGCGTCGGCGCTGGTGATCGGCGGCGGCGACGGCGGCTCGAGCGAGGAACTGCTCAAGCACCCGTCGATCGAGCGCGTGGTGATGGCCGAGCTCGACGCCGAAGTGGTGCGCGTGGCGCGCGAGCACCTCGGCAAGGTCCACCGCGGCGCGTTCGACGACCCGCGCCTGCAGGTGCGGATCGGCGATGGCTGGGCGCTCGTCGAGGCCATGGCCGCCTCCGGCGCCGAGCGCTTCGACCTCGTCGTGCTCGACCTCACCGATCCCGACACGCCCGCGCACCGCCTGTACACGGCCGACTTCTTCCGCCTGCTCAAGCGCGTGATGAACCCGGGGGCCGCAGTGATGCTGCACATCGGCTCTCCGGTCTACAAGCCGGACCTCGTGCGAAGGCTGCTCGCGGAGCTTTCGCTGGTGTTCGCGATCGTGCGCCCGCTCGGCCTGTACGTGCCGCTCTACGGCGCCTACTGGGGCATGTGCTGCGCCTCCGACACGCTCGATCCGCTCGCGCTCGAGTCGCGCGAGGCCGAGCGACGGCTCGGCGAGCGTGGCATTTCCGACCTGCGCTACTACAACGGCGACATTCACCGCGCGCTGTTCGCGCTCCCGAATTTCTTCCGCGAGCTCGTTCCTGGCGCCGGCAGTGGCCGGGCGGCGCGGCCGCTCGCGCAAGAGGCGCACGAGCCGCAAGAGGCGCGCTGACGCGCGCCCCGAACCGGCGCCGCCCCTGGCCGCGATGCGCCCGCGGATCCTGATCGCCGCGGCGAACGGGTCGGCCCCGGTCGACGAGACGATCCGCGTCCTCGACGCCCGGCAGTCGCACCACCTGGTGCGCGTGCTTCGCCTGGCCGCCGGCGCACCGGTCGAGTGCTTCGACGGCGGCGGGGCCCGGTTCGACGCGCGCATCGAGCGCGCCGACGCGAAGGCCTGCACCGTCCGCCTCCTGGCGCCGATCGCGGCCGTCACCGAGAGCCCGCTCGCGATCACGCTCGTGCAGGGCATCAGCGCGGCCGAGCGCATGGACTGGACGGTGGAGAAGGCGGTCGAACTCGGCGTCCACGCGATCCAGCCGGTCGTGACGGCGCGCACGCAGGCCAGGCTGGACGCGCAGCGGCTGCAGCGTCGGCACGAGCACTGGACGCGCATCGTCGAGGCCGCGTGCATGCAGTGCGGCCGAGACCGGCTGCCCGTGCTCGGCGTCCCGGTCGACTTCGATCGCTGGCTCGCGGCGAACGCACCGGCGCCCGGCCGGACGCGAATCGTCCTCGACCCGGAAGGCACTGCGCGACTGGCGGACCTGGGCGTCGAAGGCTGGTTCGCCATCGACCTGCTGGTCGGCCCGGAATCGGGGCTGAGCCCCCCCGAGTTGCAGGCAGCCTTCGCCGCCGGTTTCCGGGCCGTGCGGCTGGGTCCGCGCGTGCTGCGCACCGAGACCGCCGGGCCCGCCGCGATCGCCGCGCTGCAGGCGCTCGCCGGCGACTTCTAGGTGCGGCGGCCCGGACGCGCCACCGCGCGGCGCGACGCGCCCGCGCGAACCGAGTAGAACACGCGAAACGCGGTCTTGCGGTCGAAGAAGAAGTCGGCCGCGTCGCGGAACACGTCGAGCAGCGCTTCGCGCTGCTCGTGCCCGAAGTCGGCGGTATCGGGCATGTTCTCGAGGATGACCAGGAAGCCCGGCTGCTCGGCCTCGACGCGTGGCGCCATGTCGGTCACGCAGTCGTACAGGGCGTCCAGGTTGTGCCCGAAGTGCGCGGGTAGCGAAAAGGCGTTCGCGATCGCGGCCAGCACGCCGCGCTTGTCGGACGCGGGCGCGAGGTCGACGCGCAGCAGGCGTTGATCGGCACGCTCGGCGGCGCGCTCGAGGGCATCCCGGTCGTAGGCGGACAGCGGCAACACGGCGTGCGGCGGGATGTTGCTCAGCGTGCCCATTGCACTCACTCCCTGATGCGGCGGAAGCTGCGGTAGTGATCGTCGGTGTAGTAGTACTCGCCGGAGGCGCGCGGATCACCTCCCGCCACGATACGCCGGGCGCCACGGTCGCGAGCGCCCGGAGTAGGCACCGTGTATTCGGTGTAGTAGCCGCGCTCGCGCCGCGGAAGCTGCCCTTCCCGGTTGAAGAACACCACCCCATCCTTGTCGTAGCGGAAAGGCCCGCCGCTGCGGATCCGCGCGAGCGTCTCGCGCGCCTGCTGCGGCAGCGCGTCGAGCGAGACCCAGTCGGGCTGCGGCGTGCGCGCGATGCAGGCCTGCAGGCCTGGCGCGACCACCAGCACGACGAGCAGCAGCCACTGGGACAGGGAGAGCCACCGGCGCCGGTTCATGCGCCGCATGCTAATGGAGAAACGCGTCAGCGGATACGTGCCGCGAGGGCCGCGTCAGGTCAGGCGGCCTCGGGCTGCGCAATCGCCTCGATCGCGCGATCGAGCGCGCTCTCGCTGTCGGTGCGGCGCGCGCGACCCGACTCGAACAGGCCGACGATCTCGCGGCGGCTCAGCGAACGCCCGACGTCGGGAAACCGGGTCAGCACGTAGAGCTTCGCGCTCGGGCTGATCCACGCGAGCCGCAGCGTCTGGCGGCTGCCGTCGAGCTCCGTGATCTCGACCAGGTCGCCGCGCTGCAACGCGTCGACCCTGGACTCGCCGCGACCCGACGCGAACGTGGCACCACTGCCACCCGCGGCGGCCGTGGAGCCCGCGAGCGCCGCGCGCGCGCCGCCGGAGTCGGCGCGTGCCTCGAATCGGATCGTTCCGTCCGGAGCCATCTGCACCGCGGCCGGCACGACCGGCCTGGGCCGCGCGACGTTGAGCTTGGCATCCTGGATCGCGCGCGTATGCCACTGCAGCAGTTCGTTGAAGAAGCGCTCGCGGTCGGCCTGCTCGATGCCGACGTCGGCGAGCCCCTTCATCAGTCCCTGGATCAGCCGCGGCAGCAGCGACGCGAGTCGCGCGATGTCCTCGGGCAGCTTCGGCGCGACGCTCCAGATCAGCAACTCACCGGCGCGCAGCGCGTCGTTCCACCCGGCGGCGCTGCCGTCGCCGTCGACCCTGGCGTGCGCGAGCGCACGGGACCACCAGCGCGAGAGGAACTCGCGTACGAACGCCGGCGTCACCGGGTCGATCCGCAAGGCGATCTCGGCCTGCGCCTCCTCCTGCGCCACTGACAGCGCCTCGAGCCGCTCGGCCTGGCGCGCGATCTCCGCGAGCCGCGCGGCCCGCCGTTCGGCCTCTGCGGCCGCCAGCAAGTCGAACCGGCGCATCGCTTCCTCGAAGGTCGCGAGGTCGCTGTCGAAGTGCTCGATGATCCAGTCCACGGTGTCGGCGATGCCCGCGATCAATCCGGACTCGGGCCCGACGTCTGCGTCGGGGTCGGTCGCCATGTCGGAGATCCGGTCGATCAGGCGCCGCATCGGGTGCTGCCTGCGCGCGAAGAAGCTGCGATCGAGCAGCGCCGCCTTGACCGCCACCACCTGCAGGCGCAGCAGCTGCTGCTTCACCGGGTCCGGCAGGCGACGATCGGCGTAGATGTAGTCGAACACCAGCGACACGATCTCGACTGTCAGCTGGTCCAGCGGCGACCCCTTGTCGCGCGCCTGGTCGAGCAGCTTGGCCACCAGCTCGCCGTCGTGCGCGGTGCCCGGCGCGGCAGGCGCCGACTGGAACGTGTGCAGCGCCTCGATCAGCGGCGGCTCGACCGAAGGCATGGGCAGGTCGGCCATGCCGAAGGTCGTGGGGTCCGAGAGCATCCGCGCGGCCGATCGGCGCGCGGACGGGTGTCCGGCCGAGATCTGGCGAATCAGCTGGTCGAACGGATCGGGCCCCGTCGTCGAATCGAGCGGGCCGCCGAACGGGACCGCGCCCCAGGGTGCGCCGCCCGGACGCGCCGTTCCTGCGCCGGCGGGCGCCATGTTCGCCGTCGTGCCGCCGCCCGCCGGGAATCCGCCGCCCGAGGCGACGCTGCCACCGGCTGCGAAGCCGCCACCGGACGCGCCGGCGGCCCCGGCCGGAGCCCCCACGCCGACCGGGCCACCACCACTTGCCGCACCACCACCACTCGCCGCGCCACCGCCGCCAGCGCCGACGAATCCGCCGCCGTCTCCAGTGCCACCGCCGGCCGCGAAGCCGCCATCGCTTCCACCACTGCGGCCCGCAACCCCGGGTTCGCCGGCGCCGACAGCCGCGGAGACTCCCCGCCCTGCGCCCCATCCGGGCGCGCCGATGGCCGATGCGCCCGCGTCCGCGCCCCAGGCGGGGCCGGACGCAGCGCCGGTTGGTGTCGCTTCTGCGGGAGCGCGTCGCCCCGCTGCGGCCGGCACGACGCGAGGCCGGATTCTCGGCAAGATCCGGTTGCTCTTCAGGCGCTCGTTGACGGTCGAATAGACCTCGTTCAGGTGAGCCGACACGTGCGGCTCGAACGCCTGCATCAGCGCCGAGCGCACGTCGAGCGGCGGGCCGAGCTGGTCGAGCGCCGCGCGCAGCGCCTCGAACACCGCCTCGGGCGACGCCGGGTGGTCGTTCTCGTCGAACCAGTCGCGATCGAGCAGCGCCGCGAGCCGCGCACGCACGCCGAGGACCTCGTCGGGATCGAGCTTGCCGCGAGTCCGCTGCACCAGACGATCGACGACGATGCGCCCGTCGATCGCCTCGTCGCCCACCAGCGCCAGTTCACCCGGCTCGAAGCCGGCCTCCGGCTGCCCGGAGCGGTTGTACATGCGGCGCTCGAACACGTCGGAGAATGCCTGCCTGAAGCGGAATTCGATGTCGGCGCGATGAACGCGCACCATCGACACGGCGTCGAGCAGTGCCTGCTGCGCGTCGCGACGCATCTCCTTCATCGCCATCGCGGTGAGCTCCTCGCTCATCCGGTCGAGCGCCTCGCTGATCACCCTCGCGAGCCGCGAGATCACCATGTCGCGGCAGTCCTCGAGCAACTCGAAGCGCCGGCGCGGATCGATGTTCACGCGCGTCGATTCGTCGTCGACGGCGGCGGTCGCTTCTCGTGTGTCGGCTGGCATGGAACGGCTTGGAACGTCCGGATGTGAGCGGCCTGCGTGGACAGGGTCATCCGCATGCTAGTGGCGGCGCTCGAGGCGGGTCAACGAATCCGGGACGAGTGGCGACCGGCGCGGCGCGCCGCCGGGACGCGTGCCGACGAACGGTCGATCGGCGGCCGTGAGCGGCGCGAGCCCGCGCGCCTGCCCCGGCTCAGCGATCGACGCTCGCGTCGATGACCGTCCAGGCTGCCATGTTGACGATGCGGCGCACCGTCGCCGACGCGGTCAGGATGTGCACCGGCCGCGCCGCGCCGAGCAGCACCGGACCGATCGCGACGTTGTGGCCCGCCGCGGTCTTCAGCAGGTTGTACGCGATGTTCGCGGCGTCGATGCCGGGCAGCACGAGCAGGTTCGCCTCTCCGGTCAGCGTCGAGCGCGGCATGATCCGGTGGCGCAGTTCGGCGTCGAGCGCGACGTCGCCGTGCATCTCGCCATCGACCTCGAGCTCCGGCGCGCGCTCGCGGATCAGCGCGAGCGCCTCGCGCATCTTCACCGCATCGGGGTGGTTCGAGGTGCCGAAGTTGGAGTGCGACAGCAACGCTGCCTTCGGCATGATGCCGAATCGCCGCAACTCGTCGGCTGCCATCAGCGTGATCTCGGCGATCTGCCGCGCGTCCGGGTCGGCGTTGACGTGCGTGTCGACCAGGGTCACCTGCCGGTTCGGCAGCATCAGCGTGTTCATCGCCGCGTAGACGCTCGCGCCCGGGCGCCGGCCGATCACCTGGTGGACGTAGTGCAGGTGCAGCGGGAACGTGCCGAAGGTGCCGCAGATCAGCCCGTCCGCGTCGCCCATGTGGACCATCATCGCGCCGATCAGCGTGAGCCGGCGGCGCATCTCGATCTGCGCGTATTCCTCGGTGATGCCGCTGCGGTCGGTCAGGCGGTGGTACTCCTGCCAGTAGGCCCGGTAGCGCTCGTCCCACTCGGGGTTGACGATCTCGAAATCGACGCCGGGCTTCATCCGCAGCCCGAACCGCTCGAGGCGGCGCTCGATCACGGCAGGACGCCCGACGAGGATCGGCCGCGCGAGTCGCTCGTCCGCCACCACCTGCACTGCGCGCAGCACGCGCTCGTCCTCGCCCTCGGCGAAGACGATGCGCCGGCCCGACGCGCGCCGCGCGGCCGCGAAGATCGGCCGCATGAAGTGACCCGAGTGATAGACGAATTGCTCGAGCTGCGTGTGGTAGGCGTCGAAGTCGGCAATGGGCCGCGTCGCCACGCCCGAGTCCATCGCGGCCTTTGCCACCGCCGGCGCGATCTTCACGATCAGCCGCGGGTCGAACGGCTTGGGGATCAGGTACTCGGGACCGAACGCCATGTTCGGCGCGCCGTACGCGGTCGCCACGATGTCCGACATTTCCGCGCGCGCGAGTTCGGCTACCGCGTTGACCGCGGCGATCTCCATCTCGCGGGTGATCGTCGTCGCGCCGACGTCGAGCGTCCCGCGGAACACGAACGGAAAGCACAGCACGTTGTTGACCTGGTTCGGGTAGTCGGTGCGGCCTGTCGCGATCACTGCGTCGTCGCGGACCGCCTTGACCTCCTCGGGCATGATCTCGGGCGTCGGGTTGGCCAGCGCGAAGACGAGCGGGCGCGCCGCCATCTTCGCGACCATCTCCTTCTTCAGCACGCCGCCGGCCGACAGGCCGAGAAACACGTCGGCATCGGCGATGATCTCGCCCAGGCCGCGATGCGGCGTGTCCTGCGCGAAGCGCTCCTTGGCCGGGTCCATCAGCTCCGTGCGGCCGCGGTAGACGACGCCCGCGATGTCCGCGACCCAGATGTTGGCGAGCGGAAGCCCCAGGTCGACCAGCAGGTCCAGGCAGGCGAGCGCCGCGGCACCTGCGCCGCTGCAGACCAGTTTCACCTGGCCGATCTCCTTGCCGACCACCTTCAGGCCGTTGAGGATCGCCGCGCCGACGACGATCGCGGTTCCGTGCTGGTCGTCGTGGAACACCGGGATCTTCATCCGCTCGCGCAGCCGGCGCTCGACGTAGAAGCAGTCGGGCGCCTTGATGTCCTCGAGGTTGATGCCGCCGAAGGTCGGCTCGAGCGCGGCGATGATGTCGACCAGCGTGTCGAGGTCGCGCTCGTTCAATTCGATGTCGAAGACGTCGATGCCTGCGAACTTCTTGAAGAGGACCGCCTTGCCCTCCATGACAGGCTTGGCGGCCAGCGCGCCGATGTCGCCGAGCCCGAGCACTGCCGTGCCGTTGGTGACGACGCCGACGAGGTTGCCGCGGCTGGTATAGCGGAAGACGTTTGCCGGATCGGCAACGATCTCCTCGCAGGCCGCCGCGACGCCAGGCGAGTAGGCCATGGCCAGGTCGCGCTGGGTGAGCAGCTGCTTGGTCGGCGTGACCGAGATCTTTCCGGGGCTGCCCTGCTCGTGGTACTCGAGCGCAGCCTTGCGCAGGTCGTGGGAGGTCGATTTCGGCATCGGAGTACAGCGCCTCGCTGCGCGTGAGAGGGTCGGATTATCCGTCCGTGCCCCGGCAATGACAATCGCGACGCCCCGCGTCGGCCTGGCTCGATGGTCGGGGGCCTGGCGCAGCTCGTGCGTGCGTCGGTTGGCGCGCGCAAAGGGGCAGGCAGTGGGGCGCGCAGCGCGGCAGGCCATTCGCCGTGGGCGCGCCGGGTGCTTGCCCCCGCTTCGCGGGGATGCCCTGCGATGCTCGCAGCACCGGCTGGCGCGGCGAAACTCGCTGCGCTCGCTGCGCGAGCTCCGCTCGGACAATCGCCGCGAGAATGATGGACGAAGCGCGCTGCGCGCGCCGCCGGTGCTGCTGTGCTTCTCGACTGCGCACAAGGCGCGCCCACGGCGAATGGCCTGCTGCGCTGCGCGCCCCACTGCCTGCCCCTTTGCGAACATTGTGGCGAACCTCGCGAGCAACGGCCCCGTCTTTGACACGAGCACCACCGACGCTTCCCGAGCGGCCTTCGGTGGCGGGCCGGGGCGCGCCGCGGCGCGGCGGGCACAGGCGGCGCGGGCCGGTCGCTTCGGGGCGCCGTCGATGGCGCCGAGCAGCGCAGTCTCGGGGTCGGCGCGCGAAGCGCGCTTCGTCCATCATTCTCGCGGCGATTGTTTGAGCGGAGCTCGCGAAGCGAGCGTAGCGGATTTCGCCGCGCGACCCCGTGACGAGCAGCAGGGAAGTCGGTGCGCAGCACCGACCGCCACCGTCGGCGCCCCGAAGCGACCGGCCCGCGCCGCCTGTGCCCGCCGCGCCGCGCCGCGCCGGCCCGCCACCGAAGGCCGCGACGCGCGCCGGATTCGAACCGGGAGAACGAGGAGCCGCCTCGCGTCACGCGCCCCGATCGACGAGCGCCCGCGCCAGCACGCACGCGACGTGCTCTGCGCGGCGGCCCGCGCCGTCGGCGATCTGGTGCCTGCAGCTGGTGCCGTCGGCGACGACCAGGTCGTCGGGGCCGGCCGCGCGCACGGCCGGCAGCAGCGCCACCTCGCCCATCTTCATCGAGATGTCGTGGTGCTCGGCCTCGTAGCCGAAGGCGCCCGCCATGCCGCAGCAACTCGACTCGATCAGCTCGACCTTCAGCGACGGGATCAGGCCGAGCACGGTGCGGACCGCGCCGACCGCGTCGAACGCCTTCTGGTGGCAGTGGCCGTGAAGCAGCGCGCGGGCCTGCGGCAGCGCCCGCAGCGGCAGCTTCAGGCGGCCGGCCTCGTGCTCGCGGGCGAGGAACTCCTCGAACAGCATCGCCCGCGACGCGAGCGCAGTGGCGGCCTCGCCGAGGCCGAGCGCCAGGAACTCGTCGCGCATCGTCAGCAGGCACGAGGGCTCGAGCCCCACGACGGGCGCGCCGCGCTGCACCCAGGGCGCGAGCGCCGCGACCGTGCGCCGCGCCTCGGCGCGGGCCTCGTCGACCAGCCCGGTGGCGAGGAAGGTCCTGCCGCAGCACAACGGCCGCGCGGGGTCCGCGTCGTCGCCCCCGGCACGCGCGACGTGGACCCGATAGCCGGCCGCCTGCAGCACGCGGCGCGCTGCACGCAGGTTGTCCGGCTCGAAATAGTTGTCGAAGGTGTCCGCCCAGAGCACGACGTCGCGTCCGTCGCCTTCAGCGCCCGCTTCGGCGCGCACCGGCTGCGCCCGATCCCTCGTGAACACGTCGGCGCGCCACGCCGGCAGCCGCCGTCGCGACGACAGGCCGAGCAGCCGCTCGCTCAGGCGTGCCGCGCCCGGCAGCAGGTCGCGCAGGTTCGCCAGCCACGGCAGCCGCGCGAGCCAGGGGGCGTATCGCGGCAGGTAGGCGACCATCCGTTCGCGCAGGCGCAGCGCGTGGCGCTTGCGCCAGTGGTAGAGGAACTCGGTCTTCATCCGGGCCATGTCGACGCCGGTCGGGCATTCGCGCCTGCACCCCTTGCAGCCGACGCACAGCGACATCGTGTCGTGCATCGCCTGCGACGTGAGCGCGTCCTCGCCGAGCTGGCCCGACAGCGCCAGCCGCAGCGTGTTCGCGCGTCCGCGCGTGAGGTCGCGCTCGTCGCGCGTCACGCGGTAGCTCGGGCACATCGTCCCCGCGTCGAACTTCCGGCAATGGCCGTTGTTGTTGCACATCTCGACCGCCTTGGCGAAGCCGCGGGCGGGGTCGCCGCCGCTGCCCGGCGCGGTCGTGCGCTCGGTGACCGGATCGTTCTGCACGTCCCAGGCCGACCAGTCGAGCGCCGTGTCGAGAGGCCGCGCCGCGTAGCCGGGGCCGAAGCGGAACAGCGACGCGTCGTCCATCCGGGACGGCCTGACGATCTTTCCCGGGTTCATCAGGCCGAGCGGGTCGAACAGGTCCTTGATCTCCTCGAACGCGCGCGTCAGGCGTGGCCCGAACTGCCAGGCGACCCATTCGCTGCGCACCAGCCCGTCGCCGTGCTCTCCCGAGTAGGCGCCCTTGAACCGGCGCACCATCGCCGACGCTTCCTCGGCGATCGCGCGCATCTTCGCGGCGCCGCCTTCGGGACCGGCGCGCCGCATGTCGAGGATCGGGCGCACGTGCAGCGTGCCGACCGAAGCGTGCGCGTACCAGGTGCCGCGCGTGCCGTGGCGCGCGAACACCTCGGTGAGATTCGCCGTGTACTCGGCCAGGTGCTCGAGCGGCACCGCGCAGTCCTCGATGAAGCTGACCGGCTTGCCGTCGCCCTTGAGCGACATCATGATGTTCAGCCCCGCCTTGCGCACCTCCCACAGCGCCTTCTGCCGTCCCTCGTCGGGCATCTCGACCACCGAGCCGGGCAACCCGAGGTCGCCCATCAGCTCGACGAGCCGCGCGAGGCGCTCGATCAGCGCCGCGCGGTCTTCGCCGCTGAACTCCACCAGCAGGATCGCATCGGGCGCGCGCCCTTCGCGCTCGACCAGCGCCGATTCGATCGTCGGGCGGAACACCGGATTGGCGCGCGACAGGTCGATCATCGTCCGGTCGACGAGTTCGACCGCCGAGGGGCCGAGCCTGACGATGTGCCGAGCGCTGTCCATCGCCGCATGAAAGCTCGGGAAGTTCACCACGCCGAGCACCTTCGCCGCGGGCAGCGGCGACAGCTTCAGGACCAGCCGGCGGAACCAGGCGAGCGTGCCCTCCGAGCCGACCAGCAGGTGCGCCAGGTTGACCGAGCCGTCTTCGGTGTAGGGACGTTCGGACTGCGGATGGAAGACGTCGAGGTTGTAGCCGCCGACGCGGCGCAGCACCTTCGGCCAGAGGCGCTCGATTTCGCCGCGCTCGCGCCCGGCGATCCCGAACAGCCGCGAGACGAGTTCGCCGCTGCGCATCGTCGCGAGCGGCCGCTTCGCGCCGGCGCCGAACGGCCCGAAGTGCTCGCTGGTGCCGTCGGAGAGCACCGCGTCGATCCCGAGCACGTTGTGCACCATGTTGCCGTAGGCGATCGAGCGCGACCCGCACGAGTTGTTGCCCGCCATGCCGCCCAGCGTGGCCTGTGCCGACGTGGACACGTCGACCGGGAACCACAGGCCATGCGGCTCGAGCCACGCATTGAGCGCGTCGAGCACGATGCCGGGCTGCACCTCGACGGTCATCGCCTCACGGTCGAACGCGATCACCTTGTTCAGGTTCCGGCTGTTGTCGATGACCAGTGCCTCGCCGACCGTCTGGCCGCACTGGCTGGTACCGCCCCCGCGCGGCAGGATCGGCACGCGCGACTCGCGTGCGAGGTCGATCGCGGCGATCACGTCGGCTTCGTCGGCCGGCACCACGACGCCCACCGGATCGACCTGGTAGATCGACGCGTCGGTGGCATAACGCCCACGGGAGAAGGGATCGAACAGGACTTCGCCCCTTACCACGCGGCGCAGCCGCTGCGCCAGCCGGCTGCGCTCGAGCGGCGCCGCCCGCAGGGATCGAGCCGGAGCCGGGGCGTTCATGCCGGGTGCCACTGGGCGATGCCGGCGTCAACCGGCGGGGTGCCCGCCCGACGCCGGCCAGTGTTCGAGCACCGCGTCGCGCTTGTGGCGAAGGTGTTCCTCGAGCAGCGCCCGCAGCGCGGCGCCGTCGCCGGCTTCGAGCGCCTCGAGCATGCGCTCGTGCTCGCGCACCGCGGCATCCCACTTGTCGCGATTGAAGTTCGAGCGGAACCGCAGGTTCTGGATGCGCGAGTTGATGCTGTCATAGGTTTCCGTGAGCACGGCATTGCGCGCGCAGCGATTGATCGCGCGATGGATCTGTCGGTTCAGCGCGTAGTAGGTCGGCAGGTCGCGCCGCGCATGGGCGGCGAGCATCTCGAAGTGCAGCGCGCGGACTTCGACGAGCTCGGCGTCGGTGCGCCGGGCAGCGGCGAGTTCGCCCGAGAGCGCCTCGAGCGCGCCCATCAGCTCGAACAACTGCTCGACGTCGCCGCGAGACAGCGCGACGACGCTGGCGCCCCGGTTCGGGCTCAGCTCGATCAGCCGTTCGGCCGCCAGCACCTTGAACGCCTCGCGCAGCGGCGTACGCGAGACTCCGATCTGCTCGCACAGCACGCGCTCGTTGAGCCGCGCGCCCGGCGCCAGCTGCCCCTCGGTGATCAGCCCGCGCAGCCGTTCGGCGACTTCCTCGTGCAGCGGGCGGCGCTCTGCGGCAATGGCCGATTCACCCGGATTTTGCATACAAACTTCGACGGCAGGACGGTATTACCGGTGAAACCCCAACTTGCAGGTCGCCAATTTTGCATACAAAATGCCCCGAAGCAAGCATTTCCGGGGCTCTCCAGGCCCGCCTCCGAGGCATCCCGATGAGACTCTCCAACGGTCTTTCGCTCAACGGCCACCCTTCAGGCCGCCACTTCCTGCAGATCCCCGGACCGTCGAACGTGCCCGACCGGATCCTGCGCGCGATGGACTATCCCACGATCGACCATCGCGGCCCCGAGTTCCAGCAACTCGGCAGGTCGGTGCTCGGCGGAATGCGCAGGATCTTCCAGACCGAGGGGCCGGTGGTGATCTACCCGTCCTCGGGCACCGGCGCGTGGGAAGCCGCCCTGGTGAACACGCTCTCGCCCGGCGACGCGGTGCTGATGTGCGAGACCGGCCATTTCGCGTCGCTGTGGAAGCGGATGGCCGACCGGCTCGGGCTGGCCGTCGAGTTCATTGCCGGCGACTGGCGGCACGGCGCCGATCCCGGCGCGATCGAGGCGCGGCTGGCCGCCGACGGCGGGCACCGCTTCAAGGCGGTCTGCGTCGTCCACAACGAAACCTCCACCGGCGTGACCAGCCGGATCGACGAGGTGCGCCGCGCGATCGACCGGGCGAAACACCCGGCGCTGCTGATGGTCGACACGATCTCGTCGCTCGCGTCGATCGACTACCGGCACGACGAGTGGGGCGTGGACGTCTCCGTGGCGGGCTCGCAGAAGGGGTTGATGCTGACGCCGGGCCTGTCGTTCAACGCGATCAGCGCGAAGGCGCTCGAGGCGGCAAGGCAGGCCCGGAT
Source organism: Burkholderiaceae bacterium (assembly GCA_046347945.1). GTDB lineage: Bacteria > Pseudomonadota > Gammaproteobacteria > Burkholderiales > Burkholderiaceae_E > Zeimonas. Next base: position 70,161 of record JAXMFB010000010.1, on the reverse strand, counting down.
GCCGCGCTCGTACTGGGATTGGGGCGACATGCTCGGCCCGAACGCGAGCGGCTTCTTCCCCTACACGCCGGCGACCAACCTGCTCTACGGCCTGCACGAGGCGATCGCGATGCTGCTCGAGGAGGGTCTGCCGAACGTCTTCGCGCGTCACCGGCGCCACGCGGAAGCCACGCGATCGGCGGTGCGCGGCTGGGGACTCGACATCCTCTGCCAGGATCCGGACGGCCACAGCCCCGTGCTCACCGCGGTCCTGATGCCCGAGGGCCACAGCGCCGATGCGCTGCGCAGGCTGGCACTCGAGAACTTCAACCTGTCGCTCGGCCAGGGGCTGAGCAAGCTCGCCGGCCGGGTGTTTCGCATCGGGCACCTCGGCGACTTCAACGACCTGACGCTGCTCGGCACGCTGGGCGGCGTGGAGATGGCGCTCGGCCTGGCCGGCGTGCCGCACCGCAAGGGCGGCGTGCAGGCAGCGATGGACAGCCTGGCTGCATCGGCCCCGAAGGCGCCGCGTGCCGAGCGCGCCGCCGCCTGAGCATCGACCCCACCAAGAGGAGGAGACCATGAACCACAACGCGAAGACTCGTGCCGCCGCCGGCGGCCATCCGGCGACGACGCAGCGCCGCCGTGCGCTGCAGGGCGCGCTCGGCGCCGCGATCGGCCTGACCGTCGCGCTCGGCGCGTTCGCGCCCGGCGCGACGGCGCAGGAGATCGAGCTCAAGCTCGGCCACGTCGGCGAGCCCGGATCGCTGTTCCAGATCAGCGCCGACGAGTTCGCGCGGCGCGCCAACGCCAAGCTCGCCGGCAAGGCCAAGGTCGTGGTGTTCGGCTCGAGCCAACTGGGCGGCGACAAGGAGATGCTGCAGAAGCTCAAGCTCGGCACGATCGACATGGCCGTGCCGTCGACCGTGATGAGCAGCGAAGTCGACACCTTCGGCGTCTTCGAGATGCCCTACCTCGTGAAGGACCGCAAGCACATGGCCCTGATCGAGAAGGAGATCGTGTGGCCGAAGCTCGCGCCGGCCGCCGAGGCGAAGGGCCTGAAGATCATCGGGGTCTGGGAGAACGGCTACCGGCACATCACCAACAACCGCAGGCCGATCCAGAAGCCCGAAGACCTGGCCGGCATCAAGCTGCGCGTACCCGAGGGCAAGTGGCGGGTCGCGATGTTCAGGGCCTACGGCGCCAACCCGAGCCCGATGAAATTCTCGGAGCTGTTCACCGCGCTGCAGACCGGCGTGATGGACGGCCAGGAGAACCCGTTCACGCAGATCTACAGCGCCAAGCTGCACGAGGTGCAGAAGTACCTGTCGCTGTCGGGGCACGTCTACACGCCCGCCTACCTGACCGTCGGGGCGCGCAAGTGGGCGACGCTGCCGGCCGACGTGCGCAGCACGCTCGAGCAGACCGCGAAGGAAACCCAGGCTTTCGTCTACGAGACCGCGCAGAAGCAGGAGACCGAGCTGCTCGGGAAGATCAAGGCGAGCGGCATCCAGGTCAACGAGGTCGACAAGAACGCGTTCATCGCGGCCAGCAAGTCGACCTACGACGAGTTCGGCAAGGCGGTTCCGGGTGCGAAGGAGCTGATCGATCGCGCGATCGAGCTCGGCAAGTGACCCGGGCGGCCAGGCGGGAGACCGGGCGATGCTGAAGTTGCGCAAGCTCTACGAGGGAGCGCTCGAGTGGATCGTCATCGCGCTGATGACGGTGCTGGCCATCGAAGTGACGGTCGGCGTCGTCTTCCGCACGATCGGCGAGTCGCTGGTCTGGTACGACGAGGTCGCGTCGATCCTGCTCGCCTGGCTGACTTTCTACGGCTCGGCCTACGCAGCAGCCAGGCGCGGGCACATCAGCTGCCCCGAGCTGGTCGCGCTGATGCCGCCGGGGCCGCGGCTCGCGGTCACGATCGCGGTCGAGGCGCTGGTGATCGGCTTCTTCGCGCTGCTGGGCGTGATCGGATGGCAGGTGCTCGACGTGCTCGCGACCGACACGCTGGTGAGCCTGCCCGAAGTGCCGGTGTCGCTGGTGCAGTCCGTCATCCCGATCTCCGCTGCACTGATCATCGTGGCCGAGCTGCTGACGCTGCCCGAGGCGCTGGCGTGGGCGCGCGCCGAGCGCGCCCATGGCGCCACGGCCGAAGACGCGGCGCGCGAAGCCTCGCACTGAGCGCCGCAGCGCACCCCCAGGAACGAACACCCCGAGATCCCGAGGAGTCCCGAGCGTGGAGATGCTGCTGCTGTTCGCCTGCGTGCTGGGCCTGGTCCTGCTGAACGTCCCGATCGCCGTCGCGCTCGGCGTCGTCGCCATCGCGGCGATCTGGCTGGTCCAGGGCACCGCGGCGTTGCCGAACCTGCCGATCGTCGTCTACAACGCGGCGACCAACTTTCCGTTGCTCGCGATCCCGCTGTTCATCCTGGCCGGCGCGATCATGAACGCCTCGGGCATCTCGTCGCGCCTGATCGCGTTCGCGACCGCGCTGCTCGGGTTCATCCGCGGCGGGCTGGCGATGGTGTCGATCGGCGCGTCGCTGTTCTTCGCCGAGATCTCCGGGTCGGCGGTGGCCGACGTGGCGGCGCTCGGGTCGATCACGATCCCGGCGATGAAGAAGAAGGGCTACCCGCCCGCGCTCGCCGCCGCGGTGATGTCCTCGGCGGCCACGCTGGCGGTGATCATCCCCCCGTCGATCCCGATGATCCTCTACGCGGTGATGGCGGAGGCCTCGGTCGTGCAGCTGTTCGTGGCCGGCATCGTGCCCGGCATCATCGGCGGCCTCGGGCTGATGGCGATGGCCTACTGGTTCGCGCACCGCTACGACCTGCCGATCGAGCAGGAGTTCAGGTGGAGCGAGGTGCGGCGCACGGCGCGCGAGGCGCTGTGGGCGTTCACGCTGCCGATGATCATCCTGGGCGGCATCTTCGGCGGCATCGTCACCGCGACCGAAGGCGCGGCGCTGGCGGTCGTCGCGGCGCTGTTCATCGGCCTGGTCGTCTATCGCGAGCTCGACCTCGCCCACCTGCGTGCGGCGGTGATCGAGGGCGGCTCGCAGACCGCGGTCGTCATGTTGCTCGTCGCCACGTCGGCGCTGCTCGGCGTCTATCTCACCGAGGTGCAGGCGCCGCAGAAGCTCGCGCAGGCGGTGACCGAGCTCACGGCCAACAAGTGGGCGATCCTCGCGCTGCTGAACCTGCTGTTCCTGCTGCTCGGCATGTTCCTGCACTCGGCCGCGGCGATCATCCTGGTCGTGCCGGTCGTGATGCCGCTGGTCAAGGCGGCCGGCATCGACCCGGTGCACTTCGGACTGATCGTCACGATCAACCTCGGCATCGGCCAGCAGACGCCGCCGGTGGCCAGCGTACTGATGGTGGCCTGCTCGATCGCCAAGGAAAGCGTCTGGGCGGTCACGAAGACGAACGTCTGGTTCATCGGCGTGCTGCTGGCCGTCCTGCTGATGGTGACCTACGTGCCGATCACCGGATTGGGACTCGTGGAGCTGTTCTACCGGTAGCATTCGGTGCGATGAGCACTCGCTACCCGCTGGCGCGGCGCACCGCGCAGATCGACCCGTTCCACGTGATGGAGCTGACCAAGCGGGCGGCCGCCCTCGAGGCGGCCGGCCGCCCGGTGATCCACCTGAACATCGGCGAGCCCGACTTCACCGCGCCCGAGCCGGTGGTCGCGGCGCTCGAGCGCGCCGTGCGCGCCGGCCACACGCGCTACACCGCCGCCACCGGCTTCGCGCCGCTGCGCGAGGCGATCGCGCGAGATTACGGCGAGCGCTACGGGCTGGACATCGCCCCGTCGCGGATCGTGGTGACCGCGGGCGCCTCGGCCGCGCTGTCGCTGGCCTGCTGCGCACTCGTCGATCCGGGCGCCTCGGTGCTGATGACCGACCCCGGCTACCCGTGCAACCGCCATTTCGTGACTGCGTTCGACGGCGTGCCGCAGCTCGTGGCGGTCGGCCCCGAGACCCGCTTCCAGCTCACCCGGGCGATGGTCGAAGCGCACTGGCACGCCGGCACCCGCGGCGCCCTGATCGCGTCGCCCGCGAATCCGACGGGCACCTCGATCCCGTTCGACGAGTTGGGCCGGATCGTCGACGCCGTGCGCGCACGAGGCGGCTTCACGATCGTCGACGAGATCTACCTCGGCCTGTCGTACGACGGCTCACCGCGCTCGGCGCTCGCCTGGGGCGAAGACCTGGTCGTCACCAACAGCTTCTCGAAGTATTTCCACATGACCGGCTGGCGCCTCGGATGGCTGGTGGTGCCCGAGGCGCACGCGCCGGTGTTCGAGAAGCTCGCGCAGAACCTGTACATCTGCGCGTCGACGCTCGCCCAGCACGCGGCGATCGCGTGCTTCGACGCCGAATCGCTCGCCGAATACGAAGCGCGACGCCGCGAGTTCCAGCGGCGACGCGACTACATCGTGCCGGCCTTGCGGGGGGCGGGCCTGCCCGTGCCGGTGACGCCGGACGGGGCCTTCTACGCGTACGCCGACTGCAGCGCCCACAGCGACGACAGTTCCGCGTTCGCGCTCGAACTGCTCGAGCGCATCCACGTGTCGGTGGTGCCGGGCAAGGACTTCGGCCGCCACGAGCCGTCGCGCTACCTGCGACTGTCGTATGCAACCTCGATGGATCGCCTTCAGGAGGCGATCGCGCGACTTGCGCGCTACCTGCCCGCGCGCGAGCGCCAGCGCGGATGACGCGGGCCGGACCAGCCGCTGCTGCGGGCTGTGCTGCCGCTCAGAGCGCGGCGAATTCGTAGGACGCGTGCGCGAGCGGCTCGCCGGCGGCCCGCGCGGGAGGCGGCGCGTCGGCGGCCGCGTCGAGCAGCGGTGCGTCGGGCGGCATCACGGGCCCGACATCGCGCGCGGCATCGTTCGGCGCAGCGTCGCGCGCGCCGCCGATCGGCGCGGCGCGCTCATCGGGCGGGCGCAATGCGGCCGGGACCACACCCCGGCTTTCGCCCGGCGCACCGAGCGCCGTCGTCGCGACTGCGCGGTTCGGGCCGGCGTCGCCGGCTGCGACAGGCGGCTTCAGAGGCTGAACGGGAATCGGCCGGCCCGCCGCCGCCGCGGCGATGCGCTCGCGCTCCGACAGGACCTTGTACCCGTAGCCCGAATCGTGCTCGTGCAACGCGGCGCCCACGTACGACTTCAGCGCGCCTTCGACGCTGCCCTCGCGCACCAGGTACTCCTTGAGGATCCGCGAGCCCACGCTGATGTTGGCCACCGGGTCGAACGCGGCAGCCGCGCCGCCGAACGGCGCGAACTTGTCGGCGTGCACGCGCGTGAGCACCTGCATCAGCCCCTGCGCGCCTGCGGGGCTGCGCGCATTCGGGTTGAAGCTGGATTCGATCGACATCACCGCCAGCACGAGGTACGGATCGAGCCGCGACTCCCTGGCTGCGCGATAGGCATACCCGACGAGGTCCTGCACGTCGCCGACCGCCATGCGGTATTTCTTCGCGACGAACTGCGCGACTTTCTGCTGCTCGGGGGTGAGCTTCAGAGGCGAGCGCGACGCGGCCTGCGAAGACGCCTGCTTCGAGCCGGCGTCGTGCCGGGGCCCCGTGAGCGCCGGCGACGTTTCCCACGGCAGCGCGAGCGCCGGCAACGCGAAGCGCGGCGCGAATGCATTCGCGAACACCGCCGGATGCGCCGGGGCGCCGACTCCGGGCAGTGCGTCCGCCGCGGCGCCGGCGCGATCGCCCTCGCGCAGCGATACCGCTGCGACGACCAGCAATGCGGCAAGCGGTACCGCAGCCATCGAGAAGCGCGCTGCGCCGATGGCGCGAACGCACGGATCGAACAACATCCCGACCTGACGCTGCTTGAGCATCGAGCCTCCTTCCGGCTTGCGCCGTACGGTTCGCCGAACAGGCGATCGGTCCTTGCTGTGCCCGCCAGGATCTGGGAACGCGGGCCTCAACTCTCTCGCACAGGCGATGCTTCGCCGCCTGCTGATGATTGAATGCGGTTCGTGCCGCATGATCCCGGTCTGCGCCGGGACTCGTTAAGGGCTTCGATCGCAGGTCGTCACATGACGACACATCGAAAACCCGGCGCGATTCTATGGACGTGACCGCGGAAGGTCAAATTTCAGCGTCCCATGATGCGCAATGGAATCGATGAGACAATCCGCATCGCGAAATCGCAGTGACATACTTCCGTGAAATACAAAGACCTGCGTGACTTCCTTCAGCAACTCGATGCGATCGGCGAGTTGAAGCGGGTCTCTATTCCGGTCTCGCCGCACCTGGAAATGACCGAGGTGTCGGATCGCGTCCTGCGCGCCGGCGGGCCCGCGCTGCTGTTCGAGCATCCGCGCGACGGATCCCGCTCGCACCCGATGCCGGTGCTCGCGAACCTGTTCGGTACGCCGCGCCGCGTCGCGCTCGGCATGGGCGCCGATTCGATCGATGCGCTGCGCGGAATCGGCGAGTTGCTCGCGTACCTGAAGGAGCCCGAGCCCCCGAAGGGCCTGCGCGATGCGTGGGACAAGTGGCCGGTGCTTCGCCAGGTGATGCACATGGCGCCGCGCGAGATCCCGGGCGCGCCATGCCAGCAGGTCGTGCACGAAGGCGACGCGGTCGACCTCGCGCAGCTGCCGGTGCAGACCTGTTGGCCCGGCGACGCAGCGCCGCTGATCACCTGGGGACTCGTGGTGACGCGCGGGCCGCACGCGCCGCGCCAGAACCTCGGCATCTACCGACAGCAGGTGATCGGCCCGAACCGCACGATCATGCGATGGCTCGCGCATCGCGGCGGCGCGCTCGACTTTCGCGCGCACGCGGCACGGCATCCTGGCGAGCCGTTCCCGATCGCGGTCGCGCTGGGCGCCGATCCTGCGACCACGCTCGCCGCGGTGACTCCGGTGCCCGACACGCTGTCCGAGTACCAGTTCGCCGGGCTGCTGCGCGGCGCGAAGACCGAGCTCGCGGCCTGCATCGGCAACGACTTGCGCGTGCCCGCATCGTCGGAAATCGTCCTCGAAGGCTCGATCCGCCCGGATCCGGACGCGAGCGCCACGCTGGCCCACGCACGACGCCTGGGGTGGACGCAGGATCTTCCGCCTGCGGCGCGCAGCGGCTGGGAGATGGCGCTCGAAGGCCCCTACGGCGACCACACCGGCTACTACAACGAGCAGGACTGGTTCCCCGTGTTCACGATCGATCGCATCACGATGCGCCGCGATCCGATCTATCACTCCACCTACACCGGCAAGCCTCCCGACGAGCCCGCGGTGCTCGGCGTCGCGTTGAACGAGCTGTTCGTGCCGATCCTCAGGAAGCAGTTCCCCGAGATCGTCGACTTCCATCTGCCGCCCGAAGGATGCTCGTACCGGATGGCCGTCGTGTCGATGCGCAAGCAGTACCCGGGGCACGCGAAGCGCGTGATGTTCGGGATCTGGAGCTTCCTGCGCCAGTTCATGTACACCAAGTTCATCGTCGTGACCGACGACGACATCGACGTTCGCGACTGGAAGGAAGTGATCTGGGCGATCACCACGCGAGTCGACCCGGTTCGCGACACCACGCTGGTCGAGCGCACGCCGATCGACTACCTCGATTTCGCCTCGCCGGTATCCGGGCTGGGCTCGAAGATGGGCATCGATGCGACCGGCAAGTGGCCGGGCGAGACGACGCGCGAGTGGGGCCGCCCGATCGTGATGGACGAGGCAGTCAGGAAACGGGTCGACGCGATCTGGGCGGAGCTCGGTCTCTGAGCGGCGCGCCGGTCAGTGCCCAAGCGACCGCGAAGGCCAGTGCCGTCAGCAGCGGCGCCGAGGTGTCGGGGGTGCGGCCGGGTATCCACGCCTGTGCAAGCTCGGTGAGCATGAGAACGACCACCGCCGCCAGGGGCCACGCGATGCGCCGGCGCCCGATGTCCTCGCCGCGCAGCGCCGACCAGCGCAGCGACAGCGTCAGCATCGCACCGAGCCATCCGAAACAGAGCGCGAGCTCGAGCGCAGCGAGCAGCCCGCCGCGTCCCACTTGCGGCCACCACGAAACGCCCCGCGCGAGCGGCGCTCCGGCGTGCGGCGCGAGCTGGTAGACGAGCACCGACGACAGCGCCAGCGCGGCCGGCAGGCGCGCGCGGCCAGCGCCCGACACCAGCGAGGACACCAACGCGCTCACGGGGAGCGCGAGCGCCATCCCGGCGAGTTCCTCCAGCGACAGCGCGGGCACGTCGAGCACCACTTGCCCGAGCGCCGCCACGGCGGACAGGAGCGCCAGCCAGCGCAACGTCGTCGCGGCGTCGGCAGGCAAGGCGCGCAGCGCAACGCCGATCGCCGTCCATCCGAGCAGGTGCCGCGCGAGCCTCCACGGCTCGAGCGATGCCCCGTCGGCGAGATGCCGCAGGAACGAGAGGTTGCCGCGGATCGTGCCCACGTCGAGCGTGAAGCGCCAAGGCGCGAGCGACAGCGCCATCCAGGTGCCCACGCATAGCGCCACCGGCCACCACAGCGGCGCATCGACGGCCGCTGTCAGTGCTGGCCGCGTCCGCGCCAACCGCAGCAGCCGCGTCGCCACCGGCAGCGCCATCAGCCCGAGCAGTCCGCCGGCCGAATTGGTCGACCAGTCGTACCAGGACGAGACGCGTCCCGGCAGGCACGCCTGCAGCGTTTCCATCGCCAGGGAAAATGCGGCGATCGACGCGAACGCGGCGGCGAGCACCCCCGCGCGCGCACGACGCCGCGCGGCCCACGCCGCAGCCAGCAAGCCCAGCGGCACGTACGCGACCAGATTCGCGAACCCATCGCCGCGTGACAGGTGGCTGCCCTGCTGCACCAGCGGCACCACGCACGCGCCGGGGGCCGCGCCGGCGAGCGACTGATAGGCGATGAACGCGAGGTACGCTGCGAACGCCGAAGCGAGCGCGGCGCGCGGCGCCTCAGCCGTTCGCATACACCCAGCGCAGGAACTCGTCCTGCAGCACGCGGCTCGCCGCGGCAGCGGGGCCGTTGACGATCATCGCGACCGAATAACGACGGCCCGACGCGGCCTGCACGTAGCCCGCGATCGAGCGCACGCCCTCCAGACTGCCGGTCTTGATCCACGCGCGCCCGGCGATCGGCTCGCCGGCCAGCCGCGCCTTCATCGTCCCGTCGATGCCGACGACGGGCAACGAGTCGCGGATCAGGTCGGCAACGGGCCCTGCAGCCGCGTGCCGCAGCAACTGCGCGAGTTGCGCCGCGCTCGCCCGCGCATCTCGCGACAGCCCCGACCCGTTGTCGAGCAGCAGCCCGCGAAACCGCAGCCCCTGCGCGTCGAGCCAGCCACCGATCACGCGCCGCGCATCGGCCGCGGTCGCCGGACGCGCACCCGCCTCGGCGGCCACCTGCAGCATCAGCTGGCGCGTCATCACGTTGTTGCTGAACTTGTTGATGTCGTGCACCACGTCGGCGAGCGTGCGCGGCGAGACCCAGACCAGCCATGGCTCGCCGGTGGACGCGTCGCGCTCGATGCGCGTGCGCCCGCTCCAGTGGCCGCCGGCCGCCTGCCACGCGGCCTTGAACAGCGCGTGCACGAACTGTCGATGGTCGAGCATCGCGGCAAACAGACCCTGCTCGCCACAGGCGCGCGAGTAACTGCCCGCCACGCTGACCACGGGAGCACCGCGGCGGACACCGTCGCGCACCTGCAGGCCGCTCGCGCCGAAGCGGCAGGGCCCACCGACGAGGCGCACGCGATTGTCGACCGCCACGTCGGCGAGCGCGGGGTCGAAGGCGATCTGCGCGCGTCGCCCTGCGGGACGCACGACGATCCGGGTCGACTTGAAGTTCATCAGTGCCGCAAACGGGCGCACGTTGTACGGCTGAGAGGGCTCGCCGTCGAAGTCGTCGACGCTGCGCGGCCCGGTATCGAAGATCGCGTCGTCGAGCACCAGGTCGCCGTCGATCTCCTCGAGTCCGGCTGCGCGCATGCGCGCGACGAACTCGGCCAGATCCTCGATCACGAGCTTCGGGTCGCCGCCACCGCGCAGCACCAGGTCGCCGTGCAGCACGCCCTCGCGCAGCACGCCGCGCAGCCTCGCCTCGGTGCGCCAGCGGTAGTCGGGCCCGAGCAGCGACAGTCCGGCATAGGTGGTGACCAGCTTGATCGTCGACGCGGGGTTCAGCGGCAGCTCTGCATCGTAGGCGATCAGCGCCTGCGCGCCGTCGAGCGGCAGCGCGATCGCCCCGACCTGCTGCGGCGCGAGCCCGGCGTCGTGAAGCCACCCGTCGATCGGCCCGCGCGCCGGCGTCGCGTCGACCGCCGGCGACTGCGCGCGCGCGCCGCCCCCCGGGAACACCGCGAGGCACGCGGCGGCCATGGCCCAGGTCGCCCGGCGTCGTAAGATTCGCAACCACGTCATCGATTGCATTATCACACCGCCCTGGCGGCGTGACCGCGGAGTCGAGCCCATGCGCCTGCGAGGAAAGACCGCCCTCGTGACCGGCGGAGCAAAGGGAATCGGCGCGGCGATCGTCCAGCGCTTCGCCGCCGAAGGCGCCAGCGTCGCGTTCGTCGACGCCGACGAGCAGGCCGGGCGCGCGCTGTCGGGCGACACCCGGACGCTGTTCGTTCCGGGCGACGTGACGTGCCGCGGCCTGGCGGCGCAGGCGGTGGCGGCCGCAGTCGAACGTTTCGGCCGGCTCGACATCCTCGTCAACAACGCGGGGATCACGCACGCCGCGCCGTTCCTCGACCTCGACGAGGCCGACTTCGACCGCGTGCTCGCCGTGAACCTGCGCTCGTACTTCACGATGGGCCAGACCGCCGCGCGGCAGATGGCAGCCCAGGGCGCGGGCGGCGCGATCGTGAACATGACGAGCGTCAACGCGGTGCTGGCGATTCCCGATCAGGTGCCCTATGTCGTCTCGAAGGGCGCGGTCAACCAGCTCACCCGCGTCATGGCGCTGTCGCTGGCGCCGCACCGCATCCGGGTCAACGCGATCGGTCCGGGCACCATCGCCACCGAACTCGCCCGAAAGGCGGTGATGGCCTCGGAGGAGGCGCGGCGCCGGCTGCTGTCGCGCACGCCGATGAAGCGGCTCGGCGAGCCGCAGGAGGTCGCCGCGGTGGCGGTCTTCCTCGCCAGCGACGACGCGTCCTACATGACCGGGCAGGTCGTCTATCCGGACGGCGGGCGGATGGCGCTGAACTACACCGTCGACGTCGACTGACACCGTGCCGGGGGCGGCGTGGAACTGAGGCAGCTGCGCTACTTCGTCGCCGTCGTCGAAGCGGGCAGCATGGGCCGCGCCGCCGCGGCTCAGCGGTAGCGATAGCGGCCGTCGCCGCGATGCCAGTGCCGATGGGGGCGATGACGCGGCGCCACCCACACCGGGGCCGGCGCATACGCATAAGGCGGCGCGTAGTAGACCGGCGGCGGCGCGTAATAGTACGAATAGGCCGGCGGCGCGACGACGATCGGCGGCGCATAGGCCGGGGCCGGCGCGTAGACGCCGAAACCCGGCACGCCGATCGACAGGGACCAGTTCACGCCACCGTGCGCCTGCGCCGCGCCGGCCAGCAGCCCGGCGGCAGCGAATCCGATTCCGAAGCGGACGATCCTGCTCACGACGTCCCTCCCGCAGTGTCGACAATGGGCCCAGATTAGACGCTGGCGGCCGGCGATGCGACAATGATTACAAAGACTTACGCGCGAAGCGGAAATGACTGCCCAGGCCAGCGAGCCGCTGATCATCGACGAGGAACTGCTGCGCCGCTTCGGTGGCCGCGGTCCGCGCTACACCTCCTACCCCACTGCCGACCGCTTCGACGACCGGGTGGGCGCGGAGCGCCATGCGCAGGCCCTGGCCGCGCGCGCCGGCCGGCGCGGCGAGCCGCTGGGCCTGTACGTCCACATTCCGTTCTGCCGGTCGATCTGCTACTACTGCGGGTGCAACAAGATCGGCACCCGACACGTCGAACAGTGCACGCCGTACCTGGCCGCGCTCGAGCGCGAGGTGGCGATGGTGACGGCGCTCACCGGTCGCGGCCAGGCGATCAGCCACCTGCATTTCGGCGGCGGCACGCCGACCTTCATGCCCGACGCCGAGCTCGGCGCGCTGATCGACATGCTGCGACGCGCGTTCGACTTCCGCGACGACGGCGAGTATTCGATCGAGATCGACCCGCGCACCGTCAGCCCGCAGCGCGTGCGCACGCTGCGTTCGATGGGGCTGAACCGGGTCAGCCTCGGCGTACAGGACTTCGACCCGGTCGTGCAGGCGGCGGTCAACCGCATCCAGCCCTACGAGCAGACGCTCGAACTGATCGAGGCCGCCCGCGATGCCGGGTTCCGGTCGATCAACGTGGACCTGATCTACGGGCTGCCGAAGCAGCACCACGCCGGCTTCGAGGAAACGCTGCGCAAGACGATCGCCGCTGCGCCGGGCCGTATCGCGCTCTACCACTACGCGCACCTGCCCGCGCTGTTCAAGCCGCAGCGGCGCATCGCGGAGGCCGACCTGCCGTCTTCGGAGGAGAAGGCGCGCATGTTCCAGGCGGCGGTCGCGATGTTCGCGCGCGCGGGCTACCGGCACCTGGGCCTGGACCACTTTGCGCTCGAGGACGACGAGCTCTCGGTGGCGCAGCGCGAGGGGCGGCTGCACCGCAACTTCCAGGGCTATTGCTCGCACGACGCCGGCGACCTGATCGCGCTGGGGGTCTCGTCGATTTCCTCGGTCGGCGACGTCTACGCGCAGAACGACAAGCTGCTCGACGGCTACTACCGGCGCATCGAGCGCGGCGAACTGCCGGCCGTGCGCGGCATCGTGCTCGACGCCGACGACTTCGTTCGCCGCGACGCGATCAACGCGCTGATGAGCGAATTCAGGCTCGACTGGGCGGAGCTCGACGCGCGCCGCGGCATCGACAGCCGCCGCTGGCTCGCGGGGTCGATCGAGGCGCTCGCGCCGCTGGCCGACGCGGGCGTCGTGCGCGTCGACGAACGCGGCGTCGAGGTCACGCCCCGCGGCCGGCTGCTGGTGCGCGCGGTCGCGATGGCCTTCGATCGCCATCTCGCCCGGTCCTCCAGCGGTGCCTCGTACTCCCGGATCGCGTAGGGCCTGTTCACGCAACGATCACCCCCGCTTCATTGCCACGGAGCCCTCGATGCCCCGCGTTCCCTACGTTCCAGTCGACCTGGTCGAGCCGCGCGCGATCGTCGCCGCAGTGCGCGCGCGCCGCGGCGGTACGCTGCTCAACATCGACCGCATGCTGCTGCACAGTCCCGAAATGACGGCGGGCTGGAACGCCTACCTCGGCGCGATCCGCACGCAGCTGCAACTGTCGCCGAAGCTGCGCGAGCTCGCGATGTGCGTGGTGGCCGTGCTCAACCACGCCGACTACGAGTTCCACCATCACGCGCCGGAGCTCCTGAAGGCAGGCGGCACGCCGGCGCAGCTCGATGCGCTGCGCGACCCGCAGCGCGCGCAGGCGAACGACGCGCTGTTCGACGCGACCGAACGCGCGGCGCTTGCGGTGGCCGTGGAGATGACCCTCTCGGTGAACGTCTCCGACGCCAGCTTCGAGGCGTTGGCCCGCGCACTGCCGCCGCGCGAGCTGATCGAGTTCGTCGGCACCGTCGCGACCTACAACATGGTGTCGCGCTTCCTGGTCGCCCTCGGCGTCGAGCCCGAATAGCGCGAGGCGCCGGGCGCGTTGGCGATTAGTGCGCGAGCTCCAGTGCCGCCGCGAAAATCGCTCGACAAGGCCGTCGCGATCGGTTATCGTTCGCCGGCATTCAGTTCAAGTAGATCATCTTTGCGTGTCAAGCCTGCCTGCCTTCGCGCGGCGCGTCTCGAATACCTGGTTGTGCCTCTTGATTCGTCTGCCGCCGCGGCGAGTTCGCCCGCGGTGTATGTCCTAACGCGTAACGAATGGAGCGCAACATGAGCAATCGAGTGACCGGCGTGGTCAAGTGGTTCAACGAGTCCAAGGGTTTCGGCTTCATCGCCCCCGATGACGGCAGCGCGGATCTCTTCGCGCACTTCTCCGAGATCCAGGGCAACGGATTCAAGACGCTGCAGGAAGCGCAGCGCGTCGAATTCGCGGTCAAGCAGGGCCCGAAGGGCCTTCAGGCCTCGGCGATCCGCCCGCTGTAAAGCGACTCGCGCGGAAGCTGGCCTCCCTTGCGGGAACGCCGGCACCTGACGGAACGGCCGCCTTCGGGCGGCCGTTTTGCGTCTGTTTTCCTCGCGGCGACGGCATCCGGGCGTCGATCCTGGCCGCCGCACCCGGGCGATCATCCGCCGGCGGCCCCCGCTTCCACTTGAAATCCTGGCTCCGAGTTCCTACAATCAGCACTCGCCAGCGGTGAGTGCTAACAGGAACGTGACCGGATTCCGCCGGAACGTGCGGCGCCTACCCGCGGGGATACCGGAAGCCGGCCTGCCGGCCTCCAGATTTTCTGAGCATTTTCAATCACTTGGGAGCTACTTCGCATGAAACTCCGTCCGCTGCATGATCGCGTGATCATCAAACGCCTGGACAACGAGCGCAAGACCGCGTCGGGCATCGTCATCCCCGACAACGCCGCCGAGAAGCCGGACCAGGGCGAAATCCTCGCCGTGGGCGGTGGCAAGGTGGGCGACGACGGCAAGGTTCGCCCGCTTGGCGTGAAGGTCGGCGACAAGGTGCTCTTCGGCAAGTACAGCGGCCAGACCGTCAAGGTCGACGGCGACGAACTGCTGGTGATGCGCGAAGAAGACATCATGGCCGTGGTCGAATAAGCCACACGAATCAACAGGTTCCAGGAGAAAAAGCAGATGGCAGCCAAGCAGGTTTTCTTTTCCGACGACGCCCGCAGCCGCATGGTGAACGGGGTCAATCTCCTCGCGAACGCGGTCCGCGTGACGCTCGGCCCGAAAGGCCGCAACGTCGTGCTCGAGCGCTCGTTCGGCGCTCCGACCGTCACCAAGGACGGCGTCTCGGTCGCCAAGGAAATCGAACTGAAGGACAAGTTCGAGAACATGGGCGCGCAGATGGTCAAGGAAGTCGCTTCCAAGACCTCGGATCTCGCCGGTGACGGCACGACGACCGCGACCGTGCTGGCGCAGGCGGTCGTGCGCGAGGGCATGAAGTACGTGGCCGCCGGGATGAACCCGATGGACCTCAAGCGCGGCATCGACAAGGCCGTTCACGCGCTCACCGACGAGCTGAAGAAGATCAGCAAGCCGTGCACGACCAGCAAGGAAATCGCCCAGGTCGGCTCGATCTCGGCGAACTCCGACGAAGAGATCGGCCGCATCATCTCCGAGTCGATGGAAAAGGTCGGCAAGGAAGGCGTGATCACGGTCGAGGACGGCAAGTCGCTCGAGAACGAACTCGACATCGTCGAGGGCATGCAGTTCGACCGCGGCTACCTGTCGCCGTACTTCATCAACAACCCCGACAAGCAGGTCGCGGTGCTGGACGACCCGTTCGTGCTGCTGCACGACAAGAAGGTCAGCAACATCCGTGAGCTGCTGCCGGTGCTCGAGCAGGTCGCCAAGGCGGGCAAGCCGCTGCTGATCATCGCCGAGGAAGTCGAGGGCGAGGCGCTCGCGACGCTGGTGGTCAACAACATCCGCGGCATCCTGAAGACCGTTGCGGTCAAGGCACCGGGCTTCGGCGATCGTCGCAAGGCGATGCTCGAGGACATGGCCATCCTGACCGGCGGCACCGTGATCTCGGAAGAGACCGGCATGCAGCTCGAGAAAGCCACGCTGCAGGATCTCGGCCGCGCCAAGCGCATCGAAGTGGCGAAAGAGAACACCACGATCATCGACGGCGCCGGCGACACGAAGGCGATCGAGGCCCGCGTCAAGGCCATCCGCGCACAGATCGAGGAAGCCACGAGCGACTACGACCGCGAGAAACTTCAGGAGCGCGTCGCCAAGCTGGCTGGCGGCGTGGCCGTCATCCGCGTCGGTGCCGCCACCGAAGTCGAGATGAAGGAGAAGAAGGCCCGCGTCGAAGACGCGCTGCACGCGACCCGTGCCGCGGTCGAGGAAGGCATCGTCGCCGGCGGCGGCGTCGCGCTGCTGCGCGCCCGCGCGAGCATCAAGGTCAAGGGCGACAACGGCGACCAGGAAGCGGGCATCAAGATCGTGCTGCGCGCGATCGAGGAGCCGCTGCGCCAGATCGTCGCCAACGCCGGCGACGAGCCGAGCGTGGTGGTCGCCAAGGTCCTCGAAGGCAAAGGCAACTTCGGCTACAACGCCGCGAACGCCACCTACGGCGACATGCTCGACATGGGCGTGGTCGATCCGACCAAGGTGACCCGCACCGCGTTGCAGAACGCCGCGTCGGTTGCCGGCCTGATGCTCACCACCGAGGCGATGATCGCCGAGGCGCCGGAAGACAAGCCGGCCGCCGGCGGCATGCCCCCGGGAATGGGCGGCATGGGCGGCATGGGCGGGATGGACATGTAAGTCCCGCGGCGGCCCCCGACGGGCCGCCAGTCGTCGCAACGAATGGAAAGGCCCGCCTCCCGGCGGGCCTTTCTTCTTTCTCGCCCCTGGGCGGCCGATCGGCCGCACGAGGGCGCGCGGGCATCAGCGCGGCGCGGCCTCGGCCACGAAGATCTCGACGCGGCGATTCTTCGCCCTGCCGGCTGCAGTGCCGTTGTCGGCGATCGGCTCACGCGAGCCGCGGCCGTCGATCGAGATGCGCGCCGGATCGACGCCGCGCGCCGCGAGGTACTGCCGCGTGTTCGCCGCGCGGTTGACCGACAGCGGATCGTTGACCGCGTCCGACCCCGTGCTGTCGGTGTGTCCGACGATGCGCACCGTCGTGCCGGCGTTCGCGTTCAGCGTCTGCGCGAATCGGTCGAGGATCGGCTGGAAGTTCGACTTGATGTCCGCGCGACCGGTGTCGAACGAAATGTCGCTGGGAATGTCGAGCTTCAGCTGGTTGTCCGCGGTCTGCGATACCCCGACGCCGGTACCGGCCGTGGCCTGCTCCATCGCCTTCTTCTGCTCTTCCATCCGCCTGGACCAGACGTAGGTGCCGATGCCGCCGGCCGCCGCGCCGAGCACTGCGCCGGTGCGCGTCGCCCCGCCGCTTCCGCCGACTGCGCTGCCCAGCGCAGCGCCCACCACTGCGCCGACGCCGGTGCCGACCGCCGTGCGCTGCTGGGTTTCGGTCATGTTGGCGCAACCCGCGAGCGCGGTCGACGCAACGACAACAGCCAGGAAAGTCTTCTTGGTTACCATGGTTCACCTCGCTTTCGAGTGCGTCGGAACATCGGGCCGACAGACGGGGCGTCCCGCCGCCTTCCCGTCGACGCTATCCTAACGGACATCCTGGCCCGACCGCGGACGCGAGCTTGCTCGAGGCACTCGAACCGTTGACCGTCCGGCTCGACCATGGCGCCATACCCTGCGGACCGGCGCAGGCCGAGTGGGCGCTGCTCTCGCTGCCGCTGGTGCGTCGGCTTGCGAACCGCGTGGCCATCCTCGGATCGGGAACGCTGTGGCAGTCCGGAGGTCGGCTCTACCTGGCCACGGCTGCGCACCTGTTCGAGCACGGCGCGCGAGCCTGCGATCTCGGCATCGCCGGCCCGGGGCGCCGCGAGATCGCCTGGCTCGACCTGCATGCGCGCGCGCCGCAGCTTCACCCGCAGGCCGACGTCGCCGTGGTGCCCATCGCCGACCCGGGCCCGGTCCCGCGCCACTGGCGCCGCTATCCTGCGCAGTGGCTCTCGGACGAGTTGGGCGAAGCCCGCACGCCGGCCGCTACGGCGCATCCGGCACGCTACGTGCTCTGCGGCTGGCCGGCCGCGCAAGCGCAATGGTCGGAGGCCGGTCTGGTCGCACGACCGATCGTCTGCTTCACGACCCCACACCCGGCCGAGCGGGGTGCGTTCCGCTACGGGCGCATCGCCGAAGACGGCCATGGGCGCGCGCTGGAGACGCCGGCGCTCGACGGAGTCAGCGGCGCGCTCGTCTGGCGAGTCGAGCAGGCGACCGACCGCTGCCGGCTCGCGCCGGTCGGCATCCAGGTCTCGTTCGCGCATGGACGCCTGCTGCGCTGCGAGCCGATCGCTGCGCTGCGCGGGCTGCTTCGCTGAAGCCGGGGCGGCCGCAACGCTCGTGCCGCTACAATGCCCCAACGGAGGGCAACATGAACGTGGTTCACCTACCGGGACTGCCCGAAGTCCCGCGCACGCCGGCGCAACTCGAGCCGTACCTGGCGCCGACCTGTTTTCTCGACTGGCAGGCTCCGGCGGTTCAGCGTTTCGTCGGCGAGGCGATCGGCGACGCGCCCGATGCGCGAAGCCGCGCGGTCCGCCTGTTCTACGCGGTACGCGACCGCATCCGCTACGACCCCTACCGCATCAGTTACGAGCCCGCGGCCTACCGTGCGAGCCAGGTCATCGAGGACGGCTACGGATGGTGCGTCTCGAAGGCCGGGCTGCTCGCGGCCTGCGCGCGGGCGGTGGGCATCGCGTCGGCGATCGGCCTGGCCGACGTCGTCAATCATCTGAACACCGAGAAGCTGCGTGCGCGGATGGGCGGCGTCGACGTGTTCTACGACCACGGCTACACCGTGCTGCTGATCGAGGGCCGCTGGGTGAAGGCGGTGCCCGCCTTCAACATCGAGCTCTGCGAACGCTTCGGCGTGCGCCCGACCGAGTTCGACGGTGCGGACGACGCGCTGTACCAGGAGCACGACGCGCACGGCCGCCTGCACATGCAGTACCTCGCCGACCACGGCACCTGGTCGGACCTCCCGCTGCAGCAGGTGCGCGAGGACATGCTGCGGCACTATCCGGGCGCCAGGTTCTCGGCGGGCGCCGACTCGGACTCGGTGGCGCCCGGCGACCGTTTCGAGAACGAGACCCCGCTCGCCGGGTGACGCGCGCTCAGGCGGCGCGCGCCGCCCTCGAGCACGCCCGCACCCGCCTTCGCCCCGCTCTCGTTCACCTGAAGGTCGACCCCCAGGCCATCACCCCCAACTCCTCCCTCGACACCATCCGCCTCTCCGGCGCAAAACGGTAGCGCGCCGCGTTCGACCGGGTCGCGGTCGCACGGCATGCCGTTCGACCGGGTCGCCAGTGGCCCGGCGATGTGGTCCGCAACGCGGCCGATCAGGCTGCCGTGTAGGCCGTCTTCACGATGGTGAAGAACTCCGCCGCGTAACTGCCCTGCTCGCGCGGCCCGTAGCTCGATCCCTTGCGCCCGCCGAACGGCACGTGATAGTCGACGCCGGCGGTCGGCGCGTTGACCATGACCATCCCGGCCTGCGACGCGCGCTTGAAGTGCGTCGCGTACTTCAGCGACGTGGTGCAGATGCCCGACGACAGCCCGAACTCGGTGTCGTTGGCCAGGGCGAGCGCGTGCTCGTAGCTGTCGGCGGCGATCACGCAGGCCACCGGTCCGAAGATCTCCTCGCGTGCGATGCGCATCGTCGGCGCCGCATCGGCGAACAGGGCCGGACTCAGGTAGTAGCCGTCGGTGGCTCGCACGACGCGCTCGCCGCCGCAGACGAGCCGCGCGCCCTCGGCACGCCCGACCGCGAGGTATTCGAGGTCGACGTCGAGCTGCGACGGGTCGACCACCGGCCCGATCTGCGTGCCGGGCTTGCGCGCGTCGTCCACGACGAGCGCTTCGAGCCGCGCCTTCATCGCGTCGACGAAGCGCAGCAGGATGCCCTTCTGCACGATCAGGCGGCTCGACGCGGTACAGCGCTGGCCGGTCGAGTAGTAGCTGCCCTGCACCGCGCACTCGACCGCCTGTGCGAGGTCCGCGTCGTCGAGCACCACCAGCGGGTTCTTGCCGCCCATCTCGAGTTGCACCTTCGCCATGCGGCGCGCCGCGCCCTCGAGGACGCGACGGCCGGTGCCGACCGAGCCGGTGAAGGTGATCGCGTTCACCGCGGGATGGTCGACGAATGCCTGCCCGACCCGACTCCCGGGCCCCATGACCAGGTTGAACACGCCGGCCGGAAAGCCCGCACGGCTGATGATCTCGGCCAGTGCCCACGCCGAGCCGGGCACGAGGTCGGCGGGCTTGAACACCACGCAGTTGCCGTAGGCGAGCGCCGGCGCGATCTTCCACGCGGGAATCGCTACGGGGAAGTTCCATGGCGTGACGATCCCCACGACGCCGACCGGCTCGCGGGTGATCTCGACGTCGATCCCCGGGTGCACCGAGGCCACGCGCTCGCCGCGCTGGCGCACCACTTCGCCGGCGAAGAAGCGGAAGATCTGGCCGGCGCGCGCCACCTCGCCGATGCCTTCCGCCAGCGTCTTGCCTTCCTCGCGCGACAGCAGGTTGCCGAGTTCGTCGCGGCGCGCCAGCAGCTCGCTGGCCACCTTCTCCAGCGCATCGGCGCGTGCCTGCAGCGAACCGGTCGACCAGGCCGGGAACGCGGCGCGTGCCGCCTCGATCGCCGCGACGGCCTGCGCGGCATCGGCACGTGCGTACTCGCCGATCACGTCGGAGACGTCGGACGGGTTGACGTTCGGCCCGACGGCCGGGGCATCGACCCACTCGCCGCCAATGAAGTTCCTGTTCATCCAGTCCCCCTCCCCGTCTCAGATGGTTCCCCTGGCGGATCGTCCCATGCCGACGTCGCCGGCGTCGAGTTCACCGCGCCCGACACGGTCCGTTATTTAATGTAGCATTCTATACATTAACATGTTATTTTCACTACACTGACGGCGCAGCGGCGCGGACTTGCCGCGCGAACCGGGCAGGCAGCCCGATTTCCCGGAGGACGACCCCGATGAGCGCTTTCCACGAAGAACGGGTGCTGAGCGTGCACCACTGGACCGACCGCCTGTTCAGCTTCACGACCACGCGCGACCAGTCGCTGCGCTTCAGCAACGGTCACTTCACGATGATCGGCCTCGATGAAGGCGGCAAGAAGCTGCTGCGCGCCTACAGCATCGTGAGCCCCAACTACGAGGACCACCTCGAGTTCCTGAGCATCAAGGTGCCCGACGGCCCGCTCACCTCGAAGCTGCAGCACATCAAGCCCGGCGACACGATCATCGTCGGGCGCAAGCCCACCGGCACGCTGCTGGTCGACTACCTGCTGCCGGGCAAGCGGCTGTACCTGCTCGCCACCGGCACCGGGCTGGCGCCGTTCATGAGCGTGGTACGCGACCCGGAAACCTACGAGCGCTTCGAGCAGGTGATCCTGGTGCACAGCGTGCGCGAGGTCGACGAACTGGCCTATCACGACTACCTGGTGACGCACCTCCCCTCCCACGAGTTCCTGGGCGACCTGGTGACGAGCAAGCTGCGCTACTACCCGACGGTGACGCGCGAGGAGTTCGTGAACATGGGCCGCATCACCGAGCTGATGGAGAGCGGCAAGCTGTTCGCCGACCTCGGCGTGCCCGGACTCGACGCGGCCAACGACCGGGTGATGCTGTGCGGCAGCCCGGCAATGCTGCGCGACCTGAAGCACATGCTCGAGTCGCACGGCTTTCGCGAGGGCAACACGTCGACCCCGGGGGACTACGTCATCGAGCGCGCGTTCGCCGATCAGTAGCCGACGCTGGCGTACACTTCGCGCATGCCAGTCTCGACACCTGGTCGGCGCTTGCCCGCGAGGGCGGTCGCGCCCCGTGCCACGGGCGCGCGCGAACGCGCCGCGCAGGCCACGCGCGACAGCATCCTGCACGCCGCGATCAAGGTGTTCGCGCGCGATGGCTACGACGGCGGCCGGATCGAGCAGATCTCGAAGGCGGCCAGGTCGTACGACCGGATGATCTACTACTACTTCGGCAGCAAGGAAGGGCTGTTCGTCGAGGTGCTCGAGGAGATCTACCGGCGGTTCAACGAAGCCGAGGCCAGGCTCGAACTCGACCTCGCCGAGCCGGTGGCCGCGCTGAAGTCGGTCATCCACTTCGTCTGGACGTACTACCAGGCGCACCCCGAGTTCATCACGCTGCTGAACACCGAGAACCTGCACAAGGGCCGCCACATCTCGCGCTCGCTGCGCGCCACCGAATACTCGTCGCCGGCAGTCGGGCTGATCGACAGCGTGCTCGCGAGCGGGGTCCGCAAGGGCGTGTTCCGCGGCGATCTGCGGGCGCGCGACGTCTACCTGATGATCGTCGGCATGTGCTACTTCTACCTGTCGAACCGGCACACGTTGTCGGTGTTCCTCGGCGAGGAGCTCGAGGCCTCGTCGGAGCTGGCGCGGTGGGAGTCGTTCGTCGCCGATTCGGTGCTGAGGGTGGTGGCGCCCGCCGCCGCAGGAGCGGATCGGTGACCTTCGTCCAGTCGTTGCAGGCGGCCTGGCGAAGCGCGGACTCGATGCTGTGCGTCGGGCTCGATCCCGATCCGGCGCGCCTGCCCGCGCACCTGGCTGGCCGCCCCGGCGCCGTCCTCGAGTTCTGCCGCGAGATCGTCGACGCGACCGCGCCGTTCGCCTGCGCATTCAAGCCGCAGATCGCCTACTTCGCCGCGGCGCGCGCCGAGGACCAGCTCGAGGCGCTCGTCGGCCACATCCGCCGCGCGCACCCCGGCAAGCCGGTGATCCTCGACGCCAAGCGCGGCGACATCGGCGCGACCGCCGAGCAGTACGCCCGCGAGGCGTTCGAGCGCTACCGGGCCGACGCGGTCACCGTCAACCCCTACATGGGCTTCGATTCGCTCGAGCCGTGGCTCGCGTGGCGCGATCGCGGCGTGATCCTGCTGTGCCGCACGTCGAACCCCGGCGGCAGCGACCTGCAGGCGCTCGACGTCGGCGGTGAGCGGCTGTTCGAGCGGGTGGCGCGGCTGGCCGCGGGGCCGTGGAACACCAGCGGGCAGCTCGGCCTCGTGGTGGGCGCCACCTTTCCGGACGAGCTCGCGCGCGTGCGCGCGATCGCCGGCGACCTGCCGCTGCTGGTGCCCGGCATCGGCGCGCAGGGCGGCGACATCGAGGCGACCGTGCGTGCCGGCGGGCGGCGGATGATCGTCAATTCGTCGCGCGCCATCCTGTATGCGGGGAGCGGCGAAGACTTCGCCGCCGCCGCGGCCGCCGTGGCCGGGGCCACGCGCGATGCGCTGCGCGAGGCCCTCGCCCGCGTCTGACGACCGGGGCGCTACACTTGCGCGCAGTGCCGCCGGCCGCGGCGGCGACGAACCGCCGATGCGCATCCTACTTGCAGAAGACGATCAGGTGATGGCCGACGGCCTGTCGCGCTCGTTGCGCGGCACGGGCTACGCCGTCGATCACGTCGCTTCGGGGCGCGAGGCCGACACCGCGCTGGCCACCCAGCCGTACGACCTGCTGATCCTCGACCTCGGCCTGCCGGGAATGGCAGGGCTCGAGGTGCTCAGGCGGCTGCGCGCGCGCAACGACGCGGTGCCGGTGCTGATCCTCACGGCGACCGACTCGGTCGAGCAGCGGGTGCGCGGCCTGGACCTCGGCGCCGACGATTTCATGGCCAAGCCGTTCGCGCTGTCGGAACTCGAGGCGCGCGTGCGCGCGCTGGTCCGCCGGAGCATCGGCAGCGGCAGCAACCGGCTGCGCTGTGGGCCGGTGTCGTTCGACCAGGTCAGCCGCACTGCGTACCTCGACGAGCATCCGCTGGAGCTCTCGGCGCGCGAGGTCGGGCTGCTCGAAGTGCTGCTGCAACGCATGGGGCGGCTCGTCAGCAAGGAGCAGATCGTCGACCACCTGTGCGAATGGGGCGACGAGATCAGCCTGAACGCGATCGAGGTCTACGTGCACCGGCTTCGCCGCAAGCTCGAAGGCTGCGAGGTCCGCATCGCGACCGTGCGCGGCCTGGGCTACTGCCTCGAGCGCCCGGTCGAGCCGGCGACGCAGGGATGAAGCCCGCCGATCCCGCTTCGTCGGTGCTCGGCGACCTGATCGCGACGCGCGAGACTCCGAACCGCTCGGCGCTGCCCGACCGGAAGGCGCGCTCGCGCCCGGGTCGCCGCGCACCCGCCGGATCGCAGGAGCAACGCTCGCTGTTCGGCGAGATCCTCGACTGGATGTTCGCGCCTCTGCTGCTGCTCTGGCCGCTGTCGGTGGCGGTGACGTTCCTGGTCGCGCGCTCGCTCGCCGACGCCCCGTTCGACCGCTCGCTGGCCGACCGCACGCTGGTGCTGCTCGAGCACGTGCGATCGGTCTCCAGCGCCCCGGCCGCCGAACCGCTCGCGGTCACGGCCAACCACCTGCTGCAGGACGACGACGAGGACAAGGTCTACTTCCAGGTGCTCGACCTCGACGGCAAGCTTCTCGCCGGCGATGCAGACTTCCCCGGGCCGCGCCTGTACGACTTTCCGGAAGTGGGCCGCGTGAAGCTTCGCACCGCGATCATCCGGGGCGTCGAGATCAGGGTCGCGTACTCCCACCTGCTCAAGCCGGGCGCAGGCGCCGACCCGAGCGGGCGCTGGATGCTGGTCCAGGTCGGAGAGACGCTCGAGCGCCGCGGGCGGCTCGCCAATGAAATCATCAAGGGCGTGATCTTCCCGCAGTTCCTGATCCTGCCGATGGCGCTCGGCCTGGTCTGGTTCGGGCTCTCGCGCGGCCTGGCGCCGCTCAAGCTGATGCAGCACCGGATTCGCGCCCGGCGGCCCGACGACCTGTCCCCGGTCGATCCGCGCGGCGCACCCGAGGAGATCGCGCCGCTGGTCGACGCGTTCAACGACCTGCTGGCGCGCCAGGCCCAGAGCCTGGGCGCCCAGAAGCGCTTCATCGCCGACGCGGCGCACCAGATGAAGACACCCCTGGCCGGCCTGCGCACGCAGGCCGAGCTGGCGATGCGCGAAACCGACCCGAAGCAGCTGCAGCGCAGCCTCGCCCAACTGGTGCGCAGCGCCTCGCGCACCGCCCACCTGGTCAGCCAGCTGCTGTCGCTGGCGCGCACCGAGAACCTGCGCGACGCGGCGGCCATGGAGCCGCTGGACCTCTGTCCGCTGGTGCGGTCGGTCGCCGCGGAGTGGGTCGACCAGGCGCTCGAGCGGCACCTCGACTTCGGCGTCGAGAACGACGCCGGAACGGCGCCGATCAGCGGCCACCCGATCCTGCTGCGCGAGATGATCAACAACCTGATCGACAACGCGCTGCGCTACACGCCCGAGCGGGGCATGGTCACCGTGCGCACTTTCGGGACCCCTGACGAGGTCGTGCTCGAAGTCGAGGACGACGGCAGCGGCGTGCCGCCGGCCGAGCGCGAGATGATCTTCGAACGCTTCTATCGCATGCCCGGCGCGCCGGGCGACGGCAGCGGCCTGGGCCTGCCGATCGTGCGCGAGATCGCTGCCCAGCACGGCGCGCGCATCGAGATCGACGACGGGATTCCGTGGCCGGCCGCCCGCGGCGGTGGCGCCGGGACACGGGTCCGCGTGCGCTTCCCGAGGCTCGCCGACTGAGCGCCGCGCGAACGGCCACGCTCTTTGACAGTGCTTCCCCGGATTCGTAGAATCGCGGGTTCGCTGGCGCATTAGCTCAGTTGGTTAGAGCGACGGAATCATAATCCGCAGGTCCGGGGTTCGAGTCCCTGATGCGCCACCATTTCTTCCTTTGCCGCCGACGAAGGCCCGCAGCGACCATGCAGGCGAAGCCGCCGCGAGATTCCACCCGACGCCGCGCCCGGCGCCACGCATTGCGCGCCGCGGCCGTGCTGGTGGCGGCAGCGGGCTGGGCGAAACCTGCACTGGCGCAGCTGCCACGCAGTTTTCCTCCGGCTGCGCGCCTCGGACGCCTCGAGATCCGCGTGTTCCCCGAAGCGACGCTGAACGGCGAGCCGATGCGGCTCGCCGCCGGCGCGCGCATCTACGACCAGCGCAACATGATCGTGATGCCGGCCAGCCTGTCGGGCAGCTTCGACGCGCTCGTCGAGCGCGACCCGGTCGGCAACGTCGGGCGCGTCTGGATCCTCACGCCCGACGAACTCGCGGCGGCGCAGGCGCGCGAGCGCGAACGACCGAGCGGATCGGCCGGCCAGGGCCGTTGAGCGGGCGGCGGGGCCCCGGCACCAGGTACGGCGCGTGACCAGCAAGCTCTACATCCGCACGTTCGGATGCCAGATGAACGAGTACGACTCGGACCGGATGGCCGACGTGCTCGCGCAGTCCGAAGGTGCGAGCAAGACCGATCGCGTCGAGGACGCCGACATCGTCCTGTTCAACACCTGCTCGGTGCGCGAGAAGGCCGAGGAGAAGGTGTTCTCCGATCTCGGCCGGATCAACGCGCTCAAGCGCCTGCGACCCGACCTCATCGTCGGCGTGGGCGGTTGCGTCGCGAGCCAGGAGGGCGCGGCGATCGTCTCGCGCGCGCCCTGGGTCGACGTCGTGTTCGGGCCGCAGACGCTGCATCGGTTGCCCGAACTCATCGCCCGCCGGCGCGCGAGCGGCCGCCCGCAGGTCGACGTGAGCTTCCCCGAGATCGAGAAGTTCGACCGCCTTCCGCCTGCCCGCACCGACGGCGCGACCGCGTTCGTCTCGATCATGGAGGGATGCAGCAAGTACTGCAGCTTCTGCGTCGTCCCCTACACGCGCGGTGACGAGGTGTCGCGCCCGCTCGAGGACGTGCTCGTGGAGATTGCCGGCCTCGCCGACCAGGGCGTGCGCGAAGTGACGCTGCTCGGCCAGAACGTCAACGCGTGGCGCGGCGCGATGCCCGATGGCGAAGCCGCCGATTTCGCGCTGCTGCTCGAGTACGTTTGCGAGATGCCGGGCATCGATCGCGTGCGCTACACCACCTCGCACCCGAAGGAATTCACGCAGCGGCTCGTCGACGCCTACGGGCGCCTGCCGAAGCTGGTCGACCACGTGCACCTGCCGGTGCAGTCGGGCTCCGATCGCATCCTTGCGGCGATGAAGCGCGGCTACACGGTGCTCGAGTACAAGTCGATCGTGCGCAGGCTGCGCTCGGTGCGCCCCGCGGTCAGCCTGTCGACCGACTTCATCGTCGGTTTCCCGGGCGAGACGGCCGAAGACTTCGAGCGCACGCTGCGCCTGGCCGAAGAGCTCGGTTTCGACAATTCCTTCTCGTTCGTCTACAGCCCGCGGCCCGGAACGCCCGCGGCCGATCTCGCCGACGACACGCCTCAGGTGATCAAGCTCGAGCGACTCCAGAGCTTGCAGGCCGTGATCGAGGCCAACGCGCGGCGCATCAGCGAAGGCATGGTCGGCACCGTGCAGCGCCTCCTCGTCGAAGGCCAGTCTCGCCGCGACGCAGACGAGCTCGCCGGGCGCACCGGCAACAACCGGGTCGTCAACTTCGCCGGCCCCAGGCGCCTCGTCGGCCAGTTCGTCGACGTGCGGATCTCTGCCGCGCTGGCGCACTCGCTGCGCGGCGAGGCGGTCGTGCGCGGCGCATGATGCCCGCCGCGACTGCACACGGCGCGCGTGGTCCGCGGCGTGCCGCGAGGGCACGCGCGCTTGCGCTGTCGGCGCTGGTCGCCCTCGTCGCGCCCCACGCGCCGGCGCAACTGAAGTCGCCGTCGGCGACGCCGCCGAGCGGCAACGCGGCGCAGGTCGATGGATCGGCAGGGGCCGCGTTCCCGCTGGCGCAACTGCTCGCGCGAGCCCGCCGGCTGATCGACGACGGCCGGGCCGACGCCGCGTTCCGCACGCTGCAAGCCCGCGTTGCCGACTATGGCGGCGACCCGGATTTCGACTACCTGCTCGGACTCGCCGCCCTCGATTCGGGCCACCCGGGCGAGGCCGTGATCGCCCTCGAACGCGTGCTGATGGTACGACCGGGCTTCCTGCAGGCGCGAGCCGAGATCGCCCGCGCCTACTTCGCGCTGCGCGAGCGCGAGAACGCGCGTCGCGAATTCGAGGCCGTCGCTGCACAACGCATTCCCGAAGACGCCAGGCGAGTGATCGGACGCTACCTGGACGCCATTCGCAGCGTCGACGACGCTGCTCGCTCGAGTCTCGTCGGGCTGGTCGAACTCGAAGCCGGCTACGACTCGAACGTGAACTTCGGGAGTTCCACCGGTCAGTGGGTGCTTGCGGACGGTACCGCAGTGATCCCGCTGGGAATCAGCCTTCCGAGAAGTAGTTCCGTTTTCGCCAGCGCGCTCGGCCTAAACTGGTCCGTGCCGATGGGTGGCGGCTGGCAATGGACCACTGGCGGGCGCGCCTCGCTTCGGCGCTACCCCAGTGCGCATACACTGGACCAGGACCAGTTCGACCTTTCATCGGGGTTCGCCTTCCGTACCGGCTGCCACCAGTTCAACATGCTTGCCCAGTTCCAGCACCTGCAACTGGGCGGTGCGGCTTTCCGCAACGCCCTGGGTACGCTCGGCCAATGGCAGTGCGACCTCGACGCCCGCACGCAGGTCGGCGCCTACGTACAGGGCTTCTCGCTCGACTTTCCGGACGAACCGATGCGCGATGCGCGACGCAGCGCGGTCGGCCTCACCTTCGCCCGCGTGCTCGAGGGCGCACGCCGGCCGATCGTCGTCGCGGGCACGCAGGTCGGCAGCGAAACCTCGCGCCGGGACCTCGACAACCTTTCCTACGACTTCCTCGGCGCACGTGCGGCCCTCAGCATGGGGCTGGGCAGCGGCTGGCGCGGCTTTGCGGCGCTGTCCTGGGAGGCGCGCAATTTCGACGGCGTCGAACCGATCTTCGGCGTCGCGCGCCGCGATCGCCAGACCGAGGTGCGCTTCGGCGCCGAGCGCGCGCTGACGGCCGACTGGTCGGTCGCGCCGGCCATCACGTTTACCCGTAACCGGTCGACGCTCGATCCGAACGACTTCCGGCGCACGCAGGCCGGCGTGACGCTTCGCTACAGGTTCCAGTGACGATGGCTGCCCTCGACGCATCCCTGCGAAGCGCGCACACGCGCCGCGGGCCGGCCATCTGGCTCGCGATGCTGTGCCTCGTGCTGCTCGGCTGGGCGGCAGGCGCGCAGCCGGCCATCGCGGCCGACGGTCGCGCGCTGGTCGCCTCGGGAAGCGTCACCGTCCAGCGTGGCCCGGCAGCGCCGGCACAGGTCTCCACCGGCACCGAGTTCGAAAGCGGCGACGTGATCCGCACCGGCGCCGACGGTCGCGTGCAGATCCGCTTCACCGATGGGGCGATCTTCTCGCTGCAGCCGGGCACCACGTTCCGCATCGACGACTACCGCTTCGACGCGAACAACCAGCGCGGCTTCTATTTCCTGGTGCGCGGCGCCTTGCGCACGATCTCCGGGGCGATCGGCAAGCGCAACCACGACGACTACCGGATGCAGACTCCCACGGCGACGGTCGGCGTCCGCGGCACCGAATACGTCGCCGAGCAGACGGCCTGCGACCCGCGTTGCGCGCCCGGGCCTCGCGAGGGCCTGCGCGTTTCCGTGACGCGCGGCCGCATCGTCGTCACCACGCGCGGCGGGGCGGTCGAGGTCGGCGAGGGCGAATCCGCGGCTGCCGACAGCCCGGATGCAGCGCCACGGATGACCGACCAGGGCCCGGTGCTCGCGCCGATCAGCTACTTCCGCCTGCCCGACAGCGAGGACGCGGCGACTCGGGTGGCCAGCGCCGCCGCCTCGCCGACCGATGGAGACGTGACCACGAAGGCCTTGGCGGTCGACGGCTCGGCCACGTTGCCGGCGGCGATTCCGGGCGGCGGCGCTTCGATCGCGGGCGCCGCCGGTACGGCAGCCGCCTCCGGCGGCGCCCCCGCGACATCGTCGTCGGCGGCCGCTGCAGCCGGGAGCACGCGCGCGGTCGTGGCCGGCGTATTGCTGACGTCGCCTGCAGCGAGCAGTTCGTCCGCAAGCTCGACTTCGCCTGCCGGCGGGACCAGCGGCGGCACGGGCAGCTCGACCGGAACGACCACCGCTTCGACGGGGCCCGGCGTTTCGGGTTCGGTCGCGCCAGCGGCTGGCTCCGGCACGTCGACCGACTCGAGCACGCCGGGCGACTCGACCGGCTCCGGTACCTCGGGCGCGGGGGCTTCGGGCGCTGGTAGTACTGGTAGCGGCATCTCCGCTGGCGGCGCCTCGCCCGGTTCCGCAGCTGGCGCAGCGACCTCGAGCGCGCCAGGATCCACCGGCTCGACCGCGGCGACCGGGCCGGACGGGGCAGCTGCCACTGGGGGGCGGTCCACCGCAACGTCGGATGCCGACAGTGCCAGCGGCGCCGGCCCTCTCGTCGACCTGCCACCGATCGTGATCGACCTGGATCGCGGCGCTGGCAGCGGACGCCCCCGCAATTCCGGAGACTCCGACTCCGAGGATCCGTGGCTTCCCGGGGCGGGTGGATCGATTTCCACGAACGAGCATCGCGGTCCCGATGGGTCGCTGCTCGCCGTCTCCGACCTGACACCCACGGGACAACCGGGTGGCTCGCCCGCCCCCGGCGACTCCAGCAGTTCGGGTGGCACGGGTGGCACGGGTGGCACGGGTGGCACGGGTGGCACGAGTGGCACGGGTGGCACGAGTGGCACGAGTGGCACGGGTGGCACGGGTGGCACGGGCGGCACGGGCGGCACGGGCGGTACGGGCGGTACGGGCGGTACGGGCGGTACGGGCGGTACCGGCGGTACCGGCGGTACCGGCGGTACCGGCGGCACCGGCGGCACCGGGGGCGGCGATGACGGCGGATCGGGCGGCACGACGACGCCCCCGCCGCTGACTCCCGGCCAGGCATCGATCGGCGATCGCACGGTACTGATGCGGCAGGTTCCGGTGGTCGAGGCCTTGAGCCTCACGTCCGCCGGTGCGTTGATCGAACTCGACGAGTCGCTCGCGCTGCGCTCGGTCGGCCTGTGCCCGAACCTGTTGTGCCTGTCGCGCGGCACGGCGCAGGTTCGCGAATCCGGCGTCGATGGCGACACGAGCTGGGGGCGCTGGACGTCCGGCAGGCTCGAACTGCGCGTGCTCGGCCTGCCGACGGGCATCACCCTCACGGCCAATCATGGCGTCCACTACCTGATCGGCACGCCCTCGGCCACGGTTCCGACCAGCGGCGTCTTCGGCTACAACCTGATCGGCGCCACCGCCCCGACCCTGAGCAGCGGCGTGGTGTCGCCCGGCGTGTTCACCGGCCAGGCCGGCGTCGCGTTCGGACCCGGCCAACCCGCGCGCATCGGCCTGGACGGGAGCGTCGCGATCGGCGGCGCATCGTACGGCTTCTCGACGGCGGGAGGCGCGTCCGATCCGACCCGAAGCACGCTGAGCACCGGCGCCGGCTACGGTTTCAGCGGCAACCTCCAGGCGTCGCAGACCGGCAATGGGCCGCTCACCTGCGGCTCGGCGGGCTGCATGGTCGGCGTCCAGGGCGGCCTGTTCGGCCCGAACGCCGCGCGGCTCGGACTGAGCTACCAGATCCAGGCGCCAGCCGGCGGTTCTACAATCTCGGGCGTAGGAGTGTTCGCGCAGCAACCCGCGCGACAGTAAAGCCCCCGAGACCGCCGACTTGAAATCCCGTTCGATCGAGTTCACGCCCGACGCCGCCGACAACCGCCGCCTCGCCAACCTGTGCGGGGCGCTCGACCAGAACCTGCGGCAGATCGAGGAAGCCTTCGACGTGCGCATCGCGCGCCGCGGCGCAAGCTTCAGCGTCGACGGCACCACGCCCGCATCGCGCCGGGCGATCGCCGCACTCGAGCACTTCTACGCGCGCGCCGAGCACGCGCTGTCCCTCGACGACGTCCAGCTCGGGCTGGTCGAGCTGAAAGCCCCACCGCGCGCCGCAGCCGAGCCTGCCGACGCCGATTCACCGGTGCTGCACACGCGCCGCACCGACCTGCAGGGGCGCACGCCGCGCCAGCGCGAATACCTGCGCAACATCCTGGCGCACGACATCACCTTCGGGATCGGTCCGGCCGGCACCGGCAAGACGTACCTGGCGGTGGCCTGCGCGGTCGACGCCCTCGAGCGCGACGCGATCAAGCGCATCGTGCTGACCCGGCCCGCGGTCGAAGCCGGCGAGCGCCTCGGGTTCCTGCCCGGCGACCTGGCGCAGAAGGTCGACCCGTACCTGCGGCCGCTCTACGACGCGCTCTACGACCTGCTCGGCTTCGATCGCACGGCACGGATGTTCGAGAAGCAGGCAATCGAGATCGCGCCGCTTGCCTACATGCGCGGCCGGACGCTGAACAATTCGTTCATCATCCTGGACGAGGCGCAGAACACCACGCCGGAACAGATGAAGATGTTCCTCACGCGGATCGGCTTCGGATCTCGTGCAGTCGTCACCGGCGACATGACCCAGATCGACCTGCCCAAGGGCCAGGCCTCGGGCCTGATCGAAGCGCGACGCCTGCTGCGAAAGGTGCGCGGGCTGGCGTTCACCGAGTTCGACAGCTCCGACGTCGTGCGCCATCCGCTCGTGGCGCGCATCGTCGATGCGTATGAACAGGCCCGCCCGGTCGACGGCTGACCGGCAGGCGCCGGCACGCTCGTCGCCGACGCGCAGGCGCGCCGCCGCGCCCGCCGCGCAGAGGCTGTCGCTGTCGATCCAGCTGGGCGAAGGCGTGCGCGAGTTGCCCGCCGGGCGCGCGCAACTGCGGCGCTGGGTGGCCGCCGCGATCGACGCCGAGTCGGTGCTCACGCTGCGCTTCGTCGGCGAGCGCGAGGCGCGCATGCTCAACGCCCGATACCGGCATCGCGACTACGCGACGAACGTGCTCACCTTCGCGTACCCGGGCGACGACGGGCGCGTGAGCGCCGACATCGTGATCTGCATGCCGATCGTGCGGCGCGAAGCGCGCGAGCAGCGCAAGGCGCCGGCCGCCCATCTCGCGCACCTCGTCATGCACGGCGTGCTGCACGCGTGCGGCCACGATCACGAAGTCCCGGAGCAGGCCGAACGCATGGAGGCGGCCGAGGTCGCGCTGCTCGCGCGATTCGGCATCGCCGATCCCTGGGGCGCGCGCCGCTAGACACGTCGCTCCGGACGCGACCTCGCCTGCCGGGCTGCGGGCGCGCTTGGCAGCGCGCAGAGCGTTCGGGTATGCTCGGCCGCACGGCAACCTCCCTCCATCCCATGTCCGGCCCCCACTCGGGCAGCGAACCACGAAGACCCCTGCTCGAACGCCTGGCGGCGCTGCTGCTGCGCGTTCCCGAAGACCGCGAGCAGTTGCTCGCCGTGCTGCGGCAGGCGCACGAGCGCGCATTGCTCGACGCGGAAGCGCTTTCGATGATCGAGGGCGTGCTGCAGGTTTCGGAGCTCGCCGCGCGAGACATCATGGTGCCGCGCGCGCAGATGGACGTGATCGACATCAGCCAGCCGCGCGAAGAGTTCCTTCCGCGCGTGATCGAGACGGCGCACTCGCGCTTCCCGGTCGTCGAGGGCGACCGCGACAACGTGCTCGGCATCCTGCATGCGAAGGAGCTGCTGAGGCTCTACACCGATGAGCGCGTCGACGTGCGCGACCTGCTGCGACCGGCGGTGTTCATTCCGGAGTCGAAGCGGCTGAACGTGCTGCTTCGCGATTTCCGCGGCAACCGCGTGCACCTCGCGATCGTCGTCGACGAATACGGCGGGACGGCCGGGTTGATCACGATCGAGGACGTGCTCGAGCAGATCGTCGGCGACATCGAGGACGAGTTCGACTTCGACGAGGAGAGCGACCACATCGTGGCGGTCCAGCCGGGCGAGCACGGCCCCCGCTTCCGGGTGCGCGCGATCGCCGGAATCCGCCAGTTCAACGAGGCTGTCGGCACCCGGTTCTCCGACGAGGAGTTCGACACCGTGGGCGGCCTCGTCACCGAGCAGTTCGGGCGCGTGCCCCGCCGGGGCGAACACGTCGACCTGGACGGCGTGCGCTTCGAGGTGCTGCGTGCCGACGCGCGCCAGGCGCAGTTGCTGCTGGTCGAGTGCTTGCCCGCGCCGGCAGACCAAGAGCCCGGGCCGGGCGAACACTGAGCCTGAAGTGCGACTGCGCTTGGCGCCGGGCGCGCCGGCGGCGCTGGTAGCCGCGCTGGCGGCCGGGGCTGCGCACGCAGCAAGCTTCGCCCCCTTCGGCGCGTGGTGGCTGCAGACCGCGACGATGGCGTGCCTCGTGGCGCTCGTCCTGCGGGCGCAGGCGAACGCTGGAACCGGTGCCGCGCGCGCCGCCGCGCTGGGGTTCTCTTTCGGCTTGGGGTGGTTCGTTGCCGGCGTGGCCTGGCTCTACGTGAGCATGCACCACTACGGCGGAATGCCCGCCCCGATCGCGGCGCTCGCGCTGCTGTTGTTCGGCGCCTATCTCGCGCTGTTTCCCGCAACGGTGTGCGCGCTGGCGAGGCGCGCGGCGCGAGTCGCCGGAAGCGCGCCGGGCGCGGTCGCCGCGGTGGGTATGGTGTTCACGGGAGGCTGGGCGCTCGCCGAGATCGCCCGCGGCTACCTGTTCACCGGTTTCCCCTGGCTGGCGATCGGCTATGCGCACGTCGACGGCCCGCTTTCGGCGCTCGCGCCGCTGGTGGGCGTCTATGGCGTTTGCGCGCTCGCCGCGCTGTCGGCGTACGGAATCGGCGCGCTCGCAACGAGCGTCGGGCGCGGCGCCCGCGCGCGGGCGACCGCACTCGCGCTCGCGCTCATGCTCGCACTCGCGCCGCTCGTCGCGGGCTGGGCGATGGCCGGTCGCTCGTGGTCGCAGCCCACGGGGCGCAGCCTCTCGGTGCGCCTGCTCCAGGGCAACGTCCCGCAGGAGTTGAAGTTCGACCCCGCTCGCAGCCTCGCGGCGATGCAGGCATACACCGCCGAAGTGCTGCGCGCGCCCGCCGACCTGACGGTGCTCCCCGAGACCGCCTGGACCGTGCCCTGGTCGGCAACGCCCCCGACGCTGCGCGACGCGCTGCTCGGGCACCTGGCGCGCAGCGGCGGCGTGGTAGCGATCGGCATGCCGCTATGGGAGCAGGCTGCGTCGCGCGACCCCGCCGCGGCACGGTTCACCAACAGCGTCGCGGTGATCGATCGCGACGGCTCGATCACCACCCGCTACGACAAGCGCCACCTGGTTCCGTTCGGCGAGTTCATCCCGCACGGGTTCGGCTGGTTCGTCGCGATGATGAACATTCCGCTCGGCGAATTCGGGCGCGGCGAGAACGTGCAGGCGCCGCTGGCCATCGACGGCCAGCGCGTCGCGTTCGACATCTGCTACGAAGACGCGTTCGGCGAGGAACTCGCCGCGCAGGTGCGCGAAGGCGCGACGATCCTGGTCAACGTCAGCAACATCGCCTGGTTCGGCGATTCGCACGCGCTGCCGCAACACCTTCAGATCGCGCGGATGCGCGCGATCGAGCTCGCGCGGCCGGTGCTGCGCGCGACCAACACCGGCGTGACCGCCGCGATCGACGCGCGCGGGCGCGTCGTCGACGCGCTGCCGACCTACTCGGCCGGCGCGCTCGCGCTGTCCGTGCAGGGCACGACGGGCCTCACCCCGTATGCTCGCTGGGGCAACGCGCTGCCGCTCGCGCTGGGCCTCGTACTGGCGCTGTGCGGCGCGCTCGCCTGCGTCGCATTGCGCCGGTCGGGCGGTGCAAACCCGCTAGAATGACGGCTTTGCCCGCCTCCCCTGCTCTATGCTCAGCTTTCAGCAAGTGATCCTGCGGCTGCAGGCTTACTGGGACAGTCAGGGCTGCGCCCTGCTGCAGCCCTACGACATGGAGGTCGGCGCCGGCACCTTCCACACTGCGACGTTCCTGCGCGCGATCGGACCGGAGCCCTGGCGCGCGGCCTACGTGCAGCCGTCGCGTCGCCCGAAAGACGGCCGCTATGGCGATAACCCGAATCGCCTGCAGCACTACTACCAGTACCAGGTCGTGCTCAAGCCGTCGCCGCCCGACATCCTCGACCTCTACCTGGGCTCGCTGCGCGCGCTCGGCATCGACACATCGGTCAACGACGTGCGCTTCGTCGAGGACGACTGGGAGTCGCCGACGCTGGGCGCCTGGGGATTGGGCTGGGAGGTATGGCTGAACGGCATGGAGATCACGCAGTTCACCTATTTCCAGGAGGTCGGCTCGCTGAAGTGCCAGCCGATCACCGGCGAGATCACCTATGGCCTGGAGCGGCTCGCGATGTACCTGCAGGGCGTCGAGAGCGTCTTCGACCTGGCCTGGACCGACGGCATCCGCTATCGCGACGTCTTCCACCAGAACGAAGTCGAGCAGTCGACCTACAACTTCGAGCACGCGAACGCCGCGATGCTGTTCCGCCACTTCGACGACTACGAAGGCGAAGCGAAGCGGCTGATCGCGGCCGGCCTGGCCCTTCCCGCCTACGAGATGGTGATGAAGTGCTCGCACAGCTTCAACCTGCTCGACGCGCGCGGCGCGATCTCGGTCACCGAGCGCGCGGCGTATATTGCGCGCGTGCGAAACCTCTCCCGCGCCGTCGCGCAGGCGTACTACGAGGCGCGCGAGCGTCTCGGATTCCCGATGTCGAAGGCGCTCGCCCATGCCGCCTGATGCTGCCTCGGGCGCAGCCGCCAGCGCGCCGCTGCTGGTCGAGCTCTTCACCGAGGAACTGCCTCCCAGGGCGCTGAAGCGGCTCGGCGACGCCTTCTGCGAGGGCATCGTCGAGGGCCTGCGCAGCCGCGGGCTGGCCGGCGAGGGCGTGCGTGTCGACGGCTTCGCGACGCCGCGCCGGCTCGCGGCGCGCGTCGCCGGGGTGGCCGCGCTGGCCGCCGACCGAAGCGTCGAGGTCAAGGGCCCGTCGGCCAAGGTCGGGCTCGATGCCGCCGGCGTGCCGACGCAGGCACTGCTGAAATGGGCCGAGAAGCAGTCCGCGCCGATCGAATCGCTCACCCGCGCCAGCGACGGCAAGCAGGAGTGCTTCTGGTATCGCAGCACGGTGCGCGGCGAGTCGCTCGATGCCGTGATCGACGCGGTCATCGAGCAGGCCTTGTCCAGGCTGCCGATCCCGAAGGCGATGCAGTACCAGCTCGCCGACGGCCGCACCACGGTCAGCTTCGTGAGGCCGGTGCACGGCCTGGTCGTCCTGCACGGTGCGCGCCTGCTCGAGGCCTCGGTGCTGGGACTTCGTTCCGGGCGCGCCACGCACGGCCACCGCTTCCAGTCCGAAGGCCCGATCGAGATCGCGGACGCCGGCGCCTACGAGGAAACGCTCGAGACGCGCGGGCGCGTGCTCGCGTCGTTCGATGCGCGCCGCGCGCGCATCGAGTCGATGCTGCGCGAGCGCTCGGCGGCGCTCGGCGCCTCGCTCGGTGACGAGGCGCAGGTCGCAACGCTGCTCGACGAGGTCACCGCGCTGGTCGAGTGGCCGGCGGTCTACGTCGGCGAGTTCGAGCGCGAGTTCCTCCAGGTGCCCCCGGAGTGCCTCATCCTCACGATGCGCACCAACCAGAAGTACTTCCCGCTGTTCGAGCCCGGCGGCCGCCTGTTGCCGAGGTTCCTGATCGTCTCGAACATGGAGGTCGACGACTCGCGCTTCATCGTCGACGGCAACCAGCGGGTGGTTCGCCCCCGGCTGGCCGACGCGCGGTTTTTCTTCGAGCAGGACAAGAAGTCGACGCTCGCCGCCCGCGTGGGTCGGCTCGGCTCGGTCGTCTACCACGCGAAGCTCGGCTCGCAGGGCGAGCGGGTCGAACGGGTGCGCTCGATCGCTCGCGACGTGGCCACGCTGCTTCACGCCGATGGCGCACTCGCCGACCGCGCCGCGCTGCTCGCCAAGGCCGACCTTCTCACCGGCATGGTCGGCGAATTCCCCGAACTGCAGGGCGTGATGGGCACCTACTACGCCCGCCACGACGGCGAGCCCGAGGCGGTCGCGCGGGCGATCACCGAGCAGTACCAGCCGCGCTTCGCGGGCGACGCGCTGCCCGCCACCGAAATCGGCACCGTGCTCGCACTCGCCGACAAGCTCGAAACGCTGGCCGGGCTGTTCGGCATCGGCCAGCAGCCCACCGGCGACAAGGACCCGTTCGCGCTGCGCCGCCACGCGCTGGGTGTCATCCGGATGCTGGTCGAGCACCGCCTCGAGCTGCCGTTGAACGCGCTGGTCGACGCCGCGTTCCGCGCCTTCGGGGACCGCATCGCGCATGCGCACGCCGAACTCGAGACCTTCTTCTACGAGCGGCTCGGCGGCTACCTGCGGGATCGCGGGTTCGGCGCCCAGGAGATCGCGGCCGTGGTCGACCAGCGTCCGGCGCAGCTCGCGCTGGTGCCGGCCCAGCTCGACGCGGTCCGCGAGTTCTCGGAGCTTCCCGAGGCGCAGGCGCTGGCCGCCGCCAACAAGCGGATCGTCAACATCCTGAAGAAGGCGGGCGACGGGATCGGCAGCGCGGTCGACCGCACGCTGTTCGCCGAGCCCGCCGAGCGCGCGCTGGCAGACCGGATTGCCGAACTCAGGCCGCAGGTCGACGCGCGAATGGCTGCGGCGGACTTCACCGGCGCGATGACGCTGATGGCGCAGGCGCGCGAACCGGTCGACCGGTTCTTCGACGACGTGATGGTGATGGCCGACGATCCGCGGCTGCGAGCCAACCGGCTCGCGCTGCTCTCGGGCCTGCGGCACCTGATGAACCAGGTCGCCGACATCTCGAAACTCTCGTCCGCCTGAAGCGCGCGTTCACGCCGTGAAGCTGATCATCCTCGACCGTGACGGCGTGATCAACCACGACAGCGACGCCTACATCAAGAGCCCGGACGAGTGGCGGCCGCTGCCCGGCAGCCTCGAGGCGATCGCCCGGCTGTCGCGGTCGGGCTACCGGATCGTCGTCGCGACCAACCAGTCCGGCATCGCCCGCGGGCTGTTCGACCTCGCGATGCTCGCCTCCATCCATGCGAAGATGCATCAGGCGGTGACCGGCGCCGGCGGGCGCATCGACGCGATCTTCTTCTGCCCGCACGGACCCGAGGCGGGTTGCGCATGCCGCAAGCCCAGGCCTGGGCTCTTCCTCGAGGTACTCGAACGCTTCAAGGCCGCGCCCGCCGAGGTCCACGCGATCGGCGACCAGTTGCGCGACCTGCAGGCCGCGCACGCGGCCGGCTGCCGGCCCGTCCTGGTGCTCACCGGCAAGGGCCGCGCGACGATGGCCAATGGCGGCTTGCCGCCCGACACCGCGGTGCGCGTCGACCTCGCCGCGGTCGCAGCCGAACTGGCGCCCTGATGAACGGTGCTCGAACGGCGTGGCAGACGCTGCGCTCGGGCCTGTTCGTCCTGTTCCAGGTGCTCACCGTCGCGCCCTACGCGCTGCTGTGCCTGGCGTGGTCGCCGCTGCCGCTTCACTGGCGCTACCGGCTCACGGTCGGGTGGCCGCGCATCGTCATCTGGGGCGCGCGCCGGATCGTGGGCATCCGGCACCGCGTGATCGGCGCGGAGCATCTTCCCGATGCGCCGGCGATCCTGCTGTCGAAGCACCAGTCGACCTGGGAGACGCTGTTCTTCCCGACCTTCATGCCGCGCGAGCTGTGCTACGTGTTCAAGCGCGAACTGCTGTTCCTGCCGTTCTTCGGCTGGGGCATCGGGCTGCTGGGCATGATCCACATCGACCGGCGGCGCGGCAACGACGCATTCGAGCAGGTCGTGCACCAGGGCGAGCGCAAGCTCGCCGACGGCCGATGGATCATCATCTTCCCCGAGGGCACGCGCACGCGCGCCGGCTCGCAGGGCAAGTACAAGACGGGCGGTGCGAGGCTCGCCGTGCGCACCGGCGCCGTGGTCGTGCCGATCGCGGTGAACTCGGGCGAGTGCTGGCCGCGCCGGAGGTTCGTGCTGCGGCCCGGCCTGATCACCGTCTCGATCGGCCCGCCGATCGACAGCGCCGGCAAGACCGCCGAGCAATTGAACCAGGAAGTCGAAGGCTGGATAGAATCCGAGATGCGCCGGCTCAGCCCTCACCTGTATCGCATCGACGCGCACGCTGGCGCGACGAAGGATCCCATCGCTTGAAACGTCCGCCAGACCGAACCGACCCCCGCCGCGAGAACGCGGCCCGCGAACCCTCCGGCCGCACGCAGCCCGTCGCCGACGCGGCGCTGCAACTGACCCTGCCGCTGTTCGATCTGCCACCCGCGGCGCCGCCTGCACCCGCGCGCGCGCCCGCCGGCATGCGCTCGACGATGCTGTGCGAGCAGCCGGTTCACTACGAGCTGCGCCGCTCGCGCCGGCGCACGATCGGTTTCGTCATCGACGACCGCGGCTTGCGGGTCACCGCTCCGCGCTGGGTGCCGATGGGCGAAATCGAGCGAGCGCTGCAGGAGAAGGCGCGCTGGATCCTGCGCAAGCTGGTCGAGTGGCGCGCCCACGAGGCGCGTCGCGAGCGGGTCGCGATCCGCTGGCACGACGGCGCGACGCTGCGCTTCCTGGGCACCGCGCTCACGCTGTCGGTCGACCCGGGCGCACGCGGCGTCGCTCGCGACGGCGACCTGCTGCGGGTGGGGTTGCCGCCGCGCGCCGGCGAGGAGCAACTGCGCGACCGCGTGCAGTCCTGGCTGCAGGCGCGCGCGCGCGAAGTCTTCGCCGAGCGCATCCCGGTGTTCGCCGAGCGGCTGGGGCGCACGCCGAGCCGATGGGCCCTGTCGTCGGCGCGCACGCGCTGGGGCAGTTGCACGCCCGATGGAGCCATCCGGCTGAACTGGCGACTGGTTCACTTCCCGATGGAGATCGTCGACTACGTGATCGCGCACGAGCTCGCGCACCTGCGCGAGCTCAACCACGGTCCGCGGTTCTGGTCTACCGTCGGCGAGCTCTTCCCCGACTTCGAGCGCGCCAGGGCGTGGCTGCGCGACTTTCCCGACGACATGCCGGTCGGCTAGGGCCGCCAGAGGAGCACCATGCGAATCCTCCACACCATGCTGCGCGTCGGCGACATGCAGCGATCGATCGACTTCTACACGCGCCTGATGGGCATGAAGGTGCTGCGCACCACCGATCGCCCCGAACAGAAGTATTCGCTGGCCTTCGTCGGCTACGGCGACGAATCGGCCGGCGCGGTGATCGAGCTGACCTGCAACGACGGCGTCGATCGCTACGAGCTGGGCACCGGCTACGGGCACATCGCGATCGAGGTCGACGACGCAGCCGCTGTCTGCGAGAGCATTCGCGCCGGCGGCGGCATCGTCACCCGGGAAGCCGGCCCCGTGAAGGGCGGCACGACCGTGATCGCCTTCGTGCAGGACCCCGACGGCTACAAGATCGAGCTCATCGAGCGCCGCGTGGGACGGCCCGGCTGAACGCGCAGGCGCAGCGCGTCGCGCGCGTTGCGCACGAGCAGCAGCAGCACGATCAGTTGCGCGATCGCCTCCATCGCCAGCACGACGCCGATCCCCGCGACCGGTCGCTGCGCGAACGCCCAGCGCCAGCCGAGCAGCGCCGACGGCGCCAGCACCAGCGCGGCGACGGTCGCGACGAAGTACAGCCGCTCGCGAAGTCGTTCGAGATTGCGGTCGTCGAGCAGCCGGTCCAGCCGCGCCGCGGTGAGCGCAGCGCCGCCCAGCATCAGCGCCAGGACCGTCAGGCCGGGATGCAGCACCGCCGTGCGCATCGTGCGCGTCGTCGAGGGTTCGATCGCGACCATTGCGACGAGCGCGATGCCCAGCAGGCCCGCGCAGGCGATCGCCGCGAGCAGGCAGAATGCCTGCAGCAGGCGCAGCGCATGCGACCGGTCGCGTATGACTTCATTGTCTGAGACGGGACCCAACACGTCGGCCATCGCACCTCCCGGTGGATCGACGATTGCGCGAAGGGCGCCGGGACCGGATGCGGCGTCGGGCGGCGCGAAATGCGCTGACTCTGCGCCAAACTGGTGCGTGCGTCAATGACTCGGCGCGGCCCGCAGCCGATGCCCTGCACGCGCCGCCACCGCCCGACCCGTTACCGGCCGGCGCCCGCCTGCAGCCGCCTCGCAAGCTCGAGCCACGTCGGGACGTCGAGGTCCTCGGGGCGCAGCGTCGGGTCGAGGTCGTCGGCCTGCACCTCGTGCGAAGCGAGCCACGGCAGCAGCGTCTTGCGGATCATCTTGCGACGCTGGGCGAAGCCGGCCGCGAGCAGCCGCTGCAGCGCCTGCGGGTCGTCGCTCGCCGCGCCGCGGCGAACCGTCATGCGCACGACCGCCGAGTCGACCGCGGGCGGTGGATCGAAGGCGCCCGGTGGCACGACGAACAGCGCCTCCACGTCGTAGTACGCCTGCATCAGCACCGACAGGCGCCCGAAGTCGCTGCCCCCCGGCGCGGCGACGATCCGGTCGACGACCTCCTTCTGCAGCATGAAGTGCTGGTCGTCGATGCGCTCGCGAAACGCCAGCAGGTGCACCAGCAACGGACTCGAAATGTTGTACGGCAGGTTGCCCACCAGGCGCAGCCGCGGCGCGCCGGCCGCATCCCGTGCGATGCCACCGAAATCGAAGCGCAATGCGTCGGCCTCGCGCAGGCTGAGCCGATCGGGGCCCCAGCGCCGCCTCAGGCGCGCGGCGAGGTCGCGATCGATCTCCACCGCATGAAGGTGCGGCACCCGCTCGAGCAGCGCCGCGGTGAGGGCCGCCAGACCGGGGCCGATTTCGACGATGGCCTGCCCGTCGCGCGGATCGATCGCCGCAACGATCGCGGCGATCACGGACCGGTCGGACAGGAAGTGCTGCCCGAAACGCTTGCGCGCGACGTGGCCGGCGACCGGGCGCGCGGGCGTCACGCTCTGGGGCCTGTTCGCACTACGATCGTCCCCGCGCCGAGGCCCTAGCCTTCGAGCTTGTACTCGACGTAGGTGCGGTCGCGAAGCTGGCGCAGCCAGTCCTGGTAGTTCTCCTCGACGCGCCGCTCGCGCAACGCCTGGCGCGCGACCTGGCGCACGCGATCGGGCGAGGCCGCATCGGTGCGCCGCTCGAGGACCTGGATCAGGTGCATGCCGAACGGCGTGCGCACCGGCTCGCTGACCTGGCCCGGCGCCAGCGCGTTCATCGCCCGCTCGAACTCCGGCACGGTGTCGCCGGGATAGATCCAGCCGAGGTCGCCGCCACGGCCCGCACTGCCGTCGACCGAATACTGACGTGCCAGTTCGGCGAAATCGCCGGTGCCCGTCTCGACGCGCCGCTTGATGTCGCGCAGCCGGCGCATCGCCTCGTCCTCGGTGATGATCTCGTTCGGGCGGATCAGGATGTGGCGCGCGTGCGTCTGCGTCACCGGCGCATTGCTGATGCCCGAGGTGCCCGCGCTGCGCCGGTCGACCAGCTTCACGACGTGAAA
Source organism: Burkholderiaceae bacterium (assembly GCA_046347945.1). Taxonomy (GTDB): domain Bacteria; phylum Pseudomonadota; class Gammaproteobacteria; order Burkholderiales; family Burkholderiaceae_E; genus Zeimonas. Next base: position 27,154 of record JAXMFB010000010.1, on the reverse strand, counting down.
GCCGGCCGGGCTGCGCAGCAGCGGCGCGACCTGGCCCGGGTTCAGCTTCGCGACCGCGTCGACGAACAGCTGGGGCAAGCGGCCGGGGGGGCGCCAGCCGAGGGAGCCGCCGCTCATCGCCTCGGGCGCATCGGAGAAGGCCGCAGCGAGCCGGCCGAAATCGTTTCCGCGCTGTATCTGCCGGATCAGCTCCTCGCCGCGCAGGCGCTGCCGCTCGATCTGCTCGGCCGTGGCGCCCTCGGGAACGGCAAGAAGGATCTGCGCCACCTGCAGCTCGGCGGCCGGCTCGGCCCCCTTCGGCTGCGAGGCCAGGAACGCGTCGACGTCGGCGTCGCTGACCTGCACGCGGCTGTCGATCTCGCGCTCGCGCAGCCGGCGCCGGATGATCTCCTCGCGCACGTCCTCGCGGAAGCGCTCGAAGCTCGTGCCGTCGCGCTCGACGCGCTCGCGCAATTGCGCGACCGTCAGCCGGTTCTCCTGGGCGATCGAGCCGAGCGCCTGGTCGACCTGGGCGTTGTCGACGCGAATGCCGGCGTCGCGCGCCGCCTGCAGTTGCGCGCGATCGACGATCATGCGCTCGAGGACCTGCTTCTCGAGCACGTCGGTCGGCGGCGCCTCGATGTTCTGGGCACGAAGTTGCCTTTGGGCGACCTTCATCCGCAAGGCCAGCTCACTGGCAGTGATCGCCTCGCTGTTGACCACCGCCACGATCCGGTCGACCGGCTGCGGCGCCACCGCCGTCGCCGCAGCCCCGGCCGCCGCGGGCTGCGCGGGCTGGGCAGCCGCCGGCGCCGGCGCCGCCAGGACGACGAAGCCGGCGATCGAGGCCATCAGCGCCCGCCGCGCCGCACCCGCGCGTACGGCGGCACGGGTGGCGGCAGCCGATCGGAGAAACAGGTTTCGAAGCATCACTCGTAGCCGAAGTAGCGCGACGGCAGCTCGGGCCGGTCGTTGGGCAGGCGGTAGCCCGGAATGTTCCGGCGCAATATACCAAACGGATCGGAACCGATCCGCGCCAGGCCCTTGAGTTCGAGCTGCAGGAAGAAGGCCGTCGTCGACTGCCCCTGCGCGGTGCGGAAACGCTGCAGCACGAAACTGGTGCCCCAGCAGCAGGCACTGTACTCGAAGCCGAGCACCGCCTCGATGACGCCGCGCTCGTTCGGCACCCCGCTGATCGGGTCCACGCCCTTGCCGAGGAACGAGTAGTTCAGGCGCCCGAGCATCGTCCACTGCGGCGCCACCGGCCAGCGCCACGAGGTGTCGAGCTGGCCGAGCTCGTCGCGCCGGTAGCGCACGCCCAGGTTGAGGATGCGGCCGTCGGGCGGCAGGTAGCGCCACAGCGCGGAGAACCGCGGAATGTCTCCGTCGCGCACGCTGTACTGCAGGCCGGTGTCGAAGCTCATGCCCCGTCCGAGGTCGCCGGCGGCCGCCAGCAGCACGTCCGAGCGCTGGTCGGTGCGCGGCACGATGCCGGGGATCGCGACGCGCTGCTGCGAGAAGTAGATGCGCTGGCCGACCGCGAAGCGGAAGCGCTCGGCGCCGGTGGACGGCTCGATCACCCGCGAGACCGCCGCCGCGGTCAGCTGGTTGACGTCGGCGATCCGGTCGTTGCCGATGAAGGTGTTCTCGGAGAACAGTTGCGCGAAGTTGAAGTCGGCGACCGTGGTGTCGAAGACGGGCAGTGTCGACTGGTCGCGGTACGGGGTCCGGACGTAGAACAGCCGCGGCTCGAGCGTTTGCGTGACGTCGCGCCCAAAGAAGCGCGCCGGGCGCTCGAACACCATGCCCGAGTCGATCGACCAGGTCGGCAGCACCCGGCTGCTCGACGACGGCAATGCGCCCGAGTCGGCGAGCTCGTAGCTGCTCGCGTGCACCGACAGCTTGGGGACGACCGACCAGCCGGCCCGCACGATCGGGAAGCTGACCTGCGGGTTGGCGACCAGCCGCCATCCCTCGACCCGGCCGGCGCGAGGCGCGGCGAACTGGGTCGCGTCGAGCATGGTGTCGACGTCGAATCCGCGCACGTCGCGCAGCACGTTGCGGAACTGCAGTTGCGGCACGCGCTCGTACGGACCGGGCCGCGCGTCGAGGATCGCCTGCCAGGTGTGCACGCTGACCAGCACCGTCCAGTCGCTGCCCAGCGCGCGGGACGCGTTGAACACGCGCGGCAGCACGCGCTGCGAGCTGTTCAGGATCGACCGCGAGTAGTCGATGAAGTAGTTGTCGTCGGAGACGCCGCGCAGCAGCCAGTTGCCCGCCCAGCCGCCCCAGTTGGTGAACGTATTGTGGAAGTCGAAGAAGTAGCGGCTGCTGTTGGTCTTCGGGTCCGACGGGTTCATGTCGAACCGGATGCCGCCGAAGTAGGTGGGTTCGAGGTAGCGGAACTCCCCGCCCAGTTGCGCGCCGCGGCGCACGCTGATGCCGGGATAGAAGGTGAAGTCGCGGTTCGGCGCGATGTTCCAGTAGTACGGCACGACGATCTCGCCGCCGCTGCGCGAGTTGATCGACAGCGACGGCGCCAGGAAACCGCTGCGCCGCTCGTCCGAGAGCGGGAACGTGAACACCGGCGCACCGAGGATCTTCATGCCCTTGAAGTACAGGCTGGCCGAGCGCCCGGTGCCGTCGCCGGCCGCCTCGTCGATCGTCAGCGTGTCGCTCAGCAGCAGCCAGTCCGGGTTGTCGGGCTCGCAGGTCGTGTAGGTCGCGCGGTGCAGCCGGGTGAGGTCGTGGCCGAGGAAATCGACCCGCTCGGCACGCCCGCGGCCACCGTACTGCGCCAGGTAGTAGCTCGGCGTCGTGAACCAGCCCTCGTTGGCGTCGAGCTTCAGCTGCAGCTGCGGGCCTGTGAAGATGCTGCCCTGCCGAGTGATCCGGACGTTGCCGACCGCCATCAGCTCGTCGTCGGCCTCGTAGTAGGTCAGTCGATCGGCGCGGATGACCGTGCCCGCCTTGCGCACCTCGGCGTCGCCCTCGAGCGTCGTCTCGCGCCCGGTGCGCCCGGACAACCGGTCGCCGCGGCCGAACACCGGGCGCCCTTCGCGGATTTCGGCCCGTTCCTCGCCGAGCTTCGGATCGAGCTTCAGCGAGAAGGCCTCCGACGGCCGCGCGCCGGCCTCGGTATCGGTTCTGCTGTCCGCCCCGGTATCCGCGCCCGGTGCCTGCGCCGCGGCGACCGTGGCCGCGAGCAATCCGGCAAGCAGGCTCGTCGAGTGCGCGAGGATCGTGCGGATACGTGGCCGGCGCATGCGTCGCGCAGTGGGTGGCGCGACGGGTCGCGCGGGTCTAGGGAGCCCGCCGGATCACGGCACGCCGTGACGCCCGACGGCCGTGAACGACAGTCGACTATTATACGGACTGCCCCTCGCGCGCACGCCCCGCATGAAGCCCGTTTCCGAAGATGTCCGACTCGCCGAGCTGCGCGCCTGGCTCGCCTCGCTCGAGCCCGCGCAACGGCTCGCGCTCGACTCGATCCGTCCCGCCTCCGACGACGCGAGCTTTCGCCGCTACTTCCGCGTCGACGCGGCGAGCGCAGGCGCGCCGAGCCTCGTCGCGATGGACGCGCCGCCGCCGATGGAGGATTGCCGCCCCTTCGTGCACGCCGCGCGCGTGTTCGCCGCGGCCGGCGTCAGCGTGCCGGTGGTGCGCGCGGCCGACCTCGAACGCGGCTTCCTGCTGCTCGACGACTTCGGGTCGACGACGTACCTGTCGCAACTGGGCAGCGGCGACGCCGACTCGCTGTACCGCGACGCGATCGACGCGCTGCTCGCGCTGCAGGCGGCCAGCCGCCCGGGCGTCTTCCCCGACTACGACCGCGCGCTGCTGGAACGCGAGCTGAACCTGTACCCGGACTGGTACCTGGCGCGGCACCGGGGCGTCGCACCTGAGGCCGGCGTGCGCGCCACGCTTTCCGCCGCCTTCGAGCGGCTGCTCGCGAACAACCTGGCGCAGGGCCGCGTCTTCGTGCACCGCGACTACCATTCGCGCAACCTGATGGTGCTCGAAGGCGCTGCCAATCCCGGCATTCTCGATTTCCAGGATGCCGTCTACGGCCCGGTCGCCTACGACCTGGTGTCGCTGCTGCGCGATGCCTACGTGGCTTGGCCCGAGGAACGCCAGCTCGACTGGGCGGCCCGATACTGGGAGGGCGCGCGCCGGGGCAAGCTGCCGGTGGCCGCCGCCTTCGACGACTTCTACCGCGACTTCGAGTGGATGGGGCTGCAGCGGCACCTGAAGGTGCTCGGCATCTTCGCGCGCCTGTATTACCGCGACGGCAAGGATCGCTACCTCGCCGACATGCCGCTGGTGCTCGACTACGCGCTGCGCGCCGCGCGCCGCTACGGCGAGTTCGACGCGCTGGCACGGTTGATGGAAGACGTCGAGCGCCAGGCCGGCGCCTCCCCGGCGCGCGCGTCCGGCCTCACGTTCTGAGGTGGGCCCGGCGACGATGCGCGCGATGATCCTGGCCGCGGGCCGCGGCGAGCGCATGCGCCCCCTGACCGACACCTGTCCGAAGCCGCTGCTGCGCGCCGGAGGGCGTGCGCTGATCGAATGGCAGTTGCTCGCGCTGCGTCGCGCAGGCATCGTCGACGTCGTGATCAACCACGCGCACCTCGGCACGATGCTCGAGCAGGCGCTCGGTGACGGCGGGTGCTGGGGCCTTCGCATCCGGTATTCGCCCGAGGGCGAGGCGCTCGAGACCGCCGGCGGCATCGCCAACGCGCTGCCGCTGCTCGGCGAAGGTCCGTTCCTCGTCATGGCCGGCGACGTGTTCACCGACTTCGACCCGGCGCGCGCACTGACCATCGCGCCGCAGATGCGGGCCGCCGGCCTGGCGGCCTGGTGCGTGTTGATCGACAATCCGCCGCACCACCCCGACGGCGACTTCGCGCTACGCGACGGCCGGCTGCAGGCCGACGGCATCCCGGGGCTCACGTTCAGCGGCATCGGCGTCTACCGGGCCTCGCTGTTCGACGGCATCGCGCGCGGCACCAAGGCGCCGCTCGCGCCGCTGCTGCGCGACGCGGCGCAACGTGGACTGGCCGGCGCCGAGTATTTCGGCGGACGCTGGACCGACGTGGGTACCCCGCAGCGCCTGGCCGAACTCGATGCACAATTGGCGCAGCAGGCGCAGCGGCGCGAGCGCCGGGCCGGCGCCTGAACGAGGACCCGCATGCTCCCCCACGACACCCGCAGACAACGACTGGCCGAGACGATGCGCGCGCACGGCGGCGGCGTCGCGATCGCCTTCACGGCGCCCGAGGTCGCGCGCAACCGCGACAGCGAGTACCCGTATCGCTGGGACAGCTACTTCTACTACCTGACCGGTTTTCCCGAGCCCGAAGCCGCGATGGTGCTGGTCGCCGATGGCGCGACGACCGAGTCGATCCTGTTCTGCCGCGAGAAGAACGAGGAGCGCGAGATCTGGGACGGCTTTCGCTTCGGGCCCGACGAAGCCCGCGAGCGCTTCGGCTTCGACCGCGGCCTGCCGTTCCGGAGCCTCGACGAGGAACTGCCCAAGCTGCTCGCCGACCGGCCTGCGCTCTGGTACGCGCTGGGCGCCGACGAGGCGCTCGACGCGCGCGTGCACCGCTGGCTCGGCACCGTGCGCGCGCAGGCGCGGGCCGGCGTCGTCGCGCCTGCGCAGGCCTTCGACCTGCGCGCCGTGCTCGACGAGATGCGCCTCGTCAAGGACGAGCACGAGATCGCGACGATGCGCCGCGCGGCGCAGATTTCCTCGGCGGCGCACGTGCGTGCGATGCGCGCGACGCGCCCGGGCTGCCACGAGTACGAGATCGAGGCCGAGCTGCTGCACGAGTTCCGCCGCAACGGCTCGCAATTCCCGGCCTACGGCTCGATCGTCGCCGGCGGCCGCAATGCCTGCGTGCTGCACTACCGCGGCAACGACGCGCGGCTCGCCGACGGCGAGCTGCTGCTGATCGACGCCGGCTGCGAACTCGACGGCTACGCGTCCGACATCACCCGCACCTATCCGGTCAACGGCCGCTTCGGCGGGCCGCAACGCACGCTCTACGAGATCGTGCTCGATGCGCAGCGCGCCGCAATCGACGCGACGCGTCCCGGCGCGCGCTTCATCGACCCGCACGACGCCGCGGTGCGCGTGCTCGCCCAGGGGATGATCGACTGCAGGCTGGTCGCGGGCAGCCTCGACGGCGTGATCGAGTCCGGTGCCTACAAGCGCTTCTACATGCACCGCACCGGCCACTGGCTGGGCATGGACGTACACGATTGCGGCGATTACCGCGAGCCTGGTGCCCCGGCGCCCGCCGCCGGGGCGGGCGCCCCGGCCGCGGTGAAGGCCGGCGCGACGGCCGCCGACACCGGCAAGCCCTGGCGCGTGCTCGCGCCCGGCATGGTGCTGACGGTCGAGCCGGGCCTCTACGTTCGCGCTGCCCCCGACGTGCCCACCGAGTTCCACGACATCGGCATCCGCATCGAGGACGACGCGCTCGTCACCGCATCGGGTTGCGACATCCCCACCGTCGACGCGCCCACGCGCGTCGACGACATCGAGGCACTGATGCGCGGATGAGCACCGATCGGCAGGTCCTGCGCATCGAAGGGCGCGGCCCGGTCGCGATGGCGCTCGCGCTGTTCCTGTCGCGCCAGGGATTCGACGCCGGGTCGATTTCCATCGACCCGATTCCCGCCGAGCTTCCTCCCTGGCTCGAGTCGCGCTGCATCGCACTGTCGCTGGGCAGCTGGCAGCTGCTGTCACGGGTGGCCACGCCTGCGCCCGCAGCGCCGATCCTGCGCGTCGAGGTGTCGCTGCACGGCCGCGCCGGGCGCACGCGGATGCACGCCGCCGACCTGCGCGCACCGGCGCTCGGCTACGTGTTGCGCTACGGGCCGCTGCATCGCGCGCTCGCCGCTGCATGGGCCGCGCGCCAGCGATCCGCGCCGCCGGCCGCCGACCGCGAGGCCGCCCCCGCGCTGACCGTCGTCGCCGACGGCGACCCGGGCGCTGCGTCGAAGGTGCGTGACTTCGGTCAAACCGCGCTGCTCGCCGAGCTCGTCGTCGATCGCGACGGGCACGGCGCCGCGTTCGAGCGCTTCACCGACGAAGGCCCGTTGGCGCTGCTCCCGCTGCCGCAGGCGCGACGCTACGCGCTGGTCTGGTGCGCTCGGCCCGACGAAGCCGCGCGCCGCGCCGCGCTCGACGCGCCGGCGTTCGAGGCCGAACTCCTGGCCGTGTTCGGTGGCGCGCTCGGTGCGCTGCGTCTCGACAGCGATCGCGTGCTCACGCCGCTGCAGCGGCGCGTTCGCGCGGCCGATGCCGATCCGCGACGGCTCGCGATCGGCAATGCCGCGCAGGCGCTGCACCCCGTGGCCGGCCAGGGCCTGAACCTTGGCCTTCGCGACGCCTTCGAGCTCGCCGCCCTGCTCGGAGATCTGCGCGCGTCGGGCCGGCGCCTCGACGAAGTGACGACGCGCTTCGCGCGTGCGCGGCGCGCCGATCGCGGCCTGACGGTCGCTGTCACCGACACGCTCGCGCAGGCGTTCACGTTTCCGGCGATCGCGCGACTCGAATCGCTCGCGCTCGGCGCGCTCGACCTCGTCGCGCCGGCGCGCAACGTGCTGGCCGCTTCGCTGGCCTTCGGACTGCGCAACGCCTGAATCTTTCGGACGCAGTTTGTTCGAGCGTTGTTCACCGAGCGTCTCTTTTTGCGCGTTTGCTGCCCTGCACACTTCTTGGGCAGCGTCGTTTTCGATAGAATCGCGCTCCCCTTGTTCGAAGCCCGCATCCGGTTCTCTCGCGATGGTCCCGACAACGATGAAGATCGGCCCGCACACGCTGCGCAATCGCGTGTTCGTGGCGCCGATGGCGGGCGTCACCGACCGGCCGTTCCGCCAGCTGTGCAAGCGGCTCGGCGCGGGCTACGCGGTCTCGGAGATGGCGGCGTCGAACCCGCGCCTGTGGGCGAGCGTCAAGACTTCGCGACGCACCGATCACGCGGGCGAGATCGAGCCCAGGGCCGTGCAGATCGCCGGCGCCGATCCGGCGATGATGGCCGAGGCCGCGCGCTACAACGTCGACCGCGGCGCCCAGGTCATCGACATCAACATGGGCTGCCCGGCGAAGAAGGTCTGCAGCGTGGCGGCCGGTTCTGCACTGATGGCCGACGAGCCGCTGGCCATCGCGATCGTCGAGGCGGTCGTGCGCGCCGTCGAAGTGCCTGTCACCGTCAAGCTGCGCACCGGGCCGACGCCCTCCTCGCGCAATGCCGTGAGGCTGGCGCGCGCGTTCGAGTCGGCCGGGGCGGCGATGCTCGCCGTGCACGGGCGCACCCGCGCCTGCGCGTTCGGCGGCCGCGCCGAGTACGCGACGATCGGCGAGGTCAAGTCGGCCGTGTCGATCCCGGTGGTCGCCAACGGCGACATCGACTCGCCGCAGGCCGCGCGCGAGGTCCTGCGCGCCACCGGCGCCGACGCGGTGATGATCGGCCGTGCCGCGCAGGGCCGACCCTGGATCTTCCGCGAGATCGCCCACTTCCTCGAGACCGGCGAGCTGCTCGCCGAGCCCGAAGACGCCGCGATCGCCATGCTGCTGCGCGATCACCTGCTCGATCACTACGCGTTCCACGGCGAGGAGCGCGGCGTTCGCAGCGCGCGCAAGCACGTCGGCTGGTACCTCTCCGGCCGGCCGGGCGCGCAACCGTTCCTCGCCGCGTTCAACGCACTCGAATCCGCCGAGGCCCAACTCGCGGCGGTCGAGGGTTTCCTCGCGCAGAACGGCCGCGCCGGTGCGGCCAACGACACCCAGTTCCTGCGGAGCCATGCAGCATGAGCAGACAGACCACGCTGGACGATGCGGTCGTTCGCAGCCTCGAGCGCTACTTCGACGACCTCGAAGGCACGCAGCCCAACTCGATCTACGAGATGGTGATCCAGGCGGTCGAGCGACCCATGCTCGAGGTCGTGATGCGCGAGGCGCACGGCAACCAGCTGCGCGCCAGCGAGATGCTCGGCATCAACCGCAACACGTTGCGCAAGAAGCTGCAGCAGCACGGGATGCTCCGCTCATGACGCGCGCGATCCGCCGCGCGCTGATCAGCGTCTCCGACAAGTCCGGCGTCGTCGAACTCGCCCGGGCGCTCGCCGGGCTCGGCATCGAGATCCTCTCCACCGGTGGCACCGCGAAGCTGCTCGCGCAGCAGGGCGTCGCCGTCACCGAGGTGTCCGACCACACCCGCTTCCCCGAGATGCTCGACGGGCGCGTGAAGACGCTGCACCCGTCCATCCACGGCGGCCTGCTCGCGCGGCGCGAGCTCGACGCGCACATGCAGGCGATCGCCGCGCACGGCATCGTGCCGATCGACCTGCTGGTGGTGAACCTGTACCCGTTCGAGGCCACCGTCGCCCGTGCCGACTGCACGCTGGAAGACGCGATCGAGAACATCGACATCGGCGGCCCGGCGATGGTGCGCTCGGGCGCGAAGAACTGGCGCGGCGTCGGCGTGCTCACCGACGCCGGCCAGTACGCCGGCGCGCTGGCCGAGATCCGCGAGACCGGCGGGCTGTCCGATGCGACCCGCTTCGCGCTGGCGGTGGCCGCGTTCAACGCCATCGCCAGCTACGACGGCGCGATCTCCGACTACCTGTCGTCGCTGCGTCCCGACGGCACCCGCAGCGAGTTCCCCGGCCAGTCCAACGGCCGCTTCGTCAAGCTGCAGGACCTTCGCTACGGCGAGAACCCGCACCAGCGCGCCGCGTTCTACCGCGACCTGCACCCGGCGCCGGGCTCGCTGGTCACGGCGCGGCAGCTGCAGGGCAAGGAACTCTCCTACAACAACATCGCCGACGCCGACGCGGCCTGGGAGTGCGTGAAGAGCTTCGACACGCCGGCCTGCGTGATCGTCAAGCACGCGAACCCCTGCGGCGTGGCACTCGGCGCCGACGCGGCCGACGCCTACTCGCGCGCGTTCCGCACCGATCCGACGTCGGCGTTCGGCGGCATCATCGCGTTCAACCGGCCGGTCGACGGCGAGGCCGCACGCGCGGTCTCGAAGCAGTTCGTCGAGGTGGTGCTCGCGCCCTCTTACACCGACGAGGCGAAGCAGGTGTTCTCGGCGAAAGTCAACGCGCGCGTGCTCGAGATCCCGCTCGACGAGGTCAGGCCCGACGGCGCCACCGACTGGGAGCGCGGCCGCAACGCCCAGGACGTCAAGCGCGTGGGCTCGGGCCTGCTGATCCAGAGCGCCGACAACCGCGGCATGACGCTGGCCGAGCTGAAGGTGGTCACGAAGCGGACCCCCACCGAGGCGCAGCTGAAAGACCTGCTGTTCGCGTGGCGGGTGGCCAAGTACGTGAAGTCGAACGCGATCGTGTTCTGCGGCGACGGCATGACGCTGGGCGTCGGCGCCGGGCAGATGAGCCGCATCGACTCGGCGCGCATCGCGTCGATCAAGGCGGCCAACGCCGGGCTGCAGCTCGCCGGCTCGGTCGTCGCCTCCGACGCGTTCTTCCCGTTTCGCGACGGGCTCGACGTGGTCGCCGACGTCGGCGCGACCGCGGTGATCCAGCCCGGCGGCTCGGTGCGCGACGAAGAAGTCGTCGCCGCCGCCGACGAGCGCGGCATCGCGATGGTATTCACCGGCGTACGGCACTTCCGGCACTAGGCAGGCCCGGTGCGCATTCTCGGCATCGACCCGGGCTTGCGCCTGACCGGCTTCGGCGTCATCGACGTTCAGGGACGCGCGCTGCGCTACGTCGCCAGCGGCGTGATCCGCATCCCGCCGGGCGCGCTGCCGCCGCGGCTGAAGTCGATCCACGAAGGCGTCTCCGAGGTGATCGCCGAGTACCGCCCCGAGATCGCGGTCGCCGAGATCGTCTTCGTCAACGTCAATCCGCAATCGACGCTGCTGCTCGGCCAGGCGCGCGGCGCGGCGATCACCACGCTGGTCGCGCACGGGTTGGCGGTGCACGAGTACACCGCGCTGCAGGTCAAGCAGGCGGTGGTGGGCCACGGACGCGCGGCCAAGTCGCAGGTCCAGGCGATGGTGCAGCACCTGCTGCGCCTGCCTGGCGTGCCCTCCACCGACGCGGCCGACGCGCTGGCCTGCGCGATCTGCCATGCGCACGCGGCCACGATGACCGGCGCCGCTGGCGGCAGCGCAATGCGAGGCGGCCGGCTCCGGTAAGATCCGCGGATGATCGGCCGACTGCACGGAACCCTCCTCGACAAGCGTCCGCCCACCCTGCTCGTCGACGTGGGCGGCGTCGGCTACGAGGTCGATGTGCCGATGAGCACGTTCTACGACCTGCCGGCCCCGGGCGAGCGCGTCACGCTGCTGGTCCAGCAGGTCGTCCGCGAGGACGCGCACCTGCTCTACGGCTTCCTGCGCGCCGACGAGCGCGACGCGTTCAGGCAGCTGATCCGCATCTCGGGCGTGGGCCCGCGCACGGCGCTGTCGGTGCTCTCGGGCATGTCGGTCGCCGACCTCGCGCAGTCGGTGGCGATGCAGGAATCGGGCCGGCTTCAGAAGGTGCCTGGCATCGGCAAGAAGACTGCCGAGCGGCTGCTGCTCGAACTGAAGGGCAAGCTCGCGCCCGAGGTCGGCGCGGCCGGCCGCCCGGCCGAGGCCGACGCCGGCATCGACGTACTGCACGCGCTGCTCGCGCTCGGCGATTCCGAGCGCGAGGCCGCCGCGGCGATCCGCCAGTTGCCGGCGGGCACCGCCGTCTCCGACGGCATCAAGCAGGCGCTGAAGCTGCTGGCGAAGTCATGATCGAGCACGATCGCCTGATCGCCGCCGCCGCGGCCTCGCCCGCCGAGGAAGCCGTCGAGCGCGCACTGCGCCCGCGCCGGCTGGCCGACTACGTCGGCCAGCCGAAGATCCGCGAACAGCTCGAGATCTTCATCGCGGCCGCGCGCGGCCGCGGCGAGGCGCTCGACCACCTGTTGCTGTTCGGCCCGCCCGGGCTGGGCAAGACCACGCTCGCGCACATCGTCGCCGCCGAGATGGGCGTGAACCTGCGCCAGACCTCGGGCCCGGTGCTCGAGCGCCCGGGCGACCTCGCCGCGATCCTCACCAACCTCGATCGCAACGACGTGCTGTTCATCGACGAGATCCACCGGCTCTCGCCGATTGTCGAGGAGATCCTGTACCCGGCGCTGGAGGACTTCCAGATCGACATCATGATCGGCGAGGGGCCGGCCGCGCGTTCGATCAAGCTCGACCTGCAGCCGTTCACGCTGATCGGCGCGACGACCCGGGCCGGCATGCTGACCAACCCGCTGCGCGACCGCTTCGGCATCGTCGCGCGGCTCGAGTTCTACGACGTCGACGACCTCGCCCGCATCGTCGCCCGCTCGGCGCAGCTGCTGGGCGCCCCCACCACCGACGACGGCGCCCGCGAGATCGCCCGCCGCTCGCGCGGCACGCCGCGGATCGCCAACCGGCTGCTCAGGCGGGTGCGCGACTACGCCGAGGTCAAGGCGCAGGGGCGCATCGACGCGGCGATCGCCGACGCGGCGCTGCGCATGCTCGACGTCGACCCGATCGGCTTCGACGTGATGGACCGCAAGCTGCTGCTGGCGGTGATCGAGAAGTTCTCGGGCGGCCCGGTGGGCCTGGACAACCTGGCCGCGGCCATCGGCGAGGAGCGCGACACGATCGAGGACGTCCTCGAGCCCTACCTGATCCAGCAGGGCTTCCTGCAACGCACGCCGCGCGGGCGCGTCGCCACCGCCGCGGCCTGGCGCCACTTCGGGCTCGCGATGCCCGGGAGCCCCGGGCCCGACCTGTGGTCCGGGATCGGCGGCGAGGCCCCGGCCGGCGGCGGCAACGGCGGCGGCAGCGCCGGCGACGCGGGTGACTGACGAGTTCGTCGAGCGGCTGGTTCGTGCCACGCCGCGCACCTGGGTCACGGTCGCGCTCGTCGCCGCCAACGTCGCGGTCTGGCTGGCCAACGTCGCCAGCGGGATGAGCCTGCTGATGCCGCGGCCGATCGAATTGCTGGCCTGGGGCGGCAACCTGCTGCCCGCCACGCTCGAGCAGCCCTGGCGGCTGCTCGCCGCGACCTTCCTGCACGCCGGCGCGATCCACCTCGGCTTCAACATGTGGGCGCTGTGGAGCACGGGTGCGATCGCCGAGCGCTTCTACGGCAACCTGCAGTTCCTGGCGATCTACCTGCTGTCGGGGCTGTTCGGGTCGCTGGCCAGCCTGCACTTCGCCGCGCGCGAGGCGGTGTCGGTCGGCGCATCGGGCGCGATCTTCGGCGTCGCCGGCGCGCTGCTGGCGGCGCTGTTCACCAAGCACGACAAGCTGCCCGCCCCGCTGGTCGCCTCGATGCGCTCGTCGCTGCTGATGTTCGTCGGCTATTCGCTGTTCCTCGGCTTCACCTCCGGAGTGGTCGACAACGCCGCGCACCTCGGCGGCCTGGTGTCGGGATTCGCACTGGCCACGGTGATGGCCGAGAAGTTCGACTGGGCCGAGTACCGGCGCAACGCCGCCTCGCGCGCGCTGGTCGCGATCGGCGCCGCGGCGGTCGCCGCCGCGTTCGCGTGGCGCACGCTGCCCGCGCCGCCGATGTAGCGCAGGCGCGGGGTGCCGTGGCGGGCATTGGTAGAATCCGCCGGTGACTGCTGCAGCCGCTGCGCCCACGAACCCGAACGCCCTGGATGCCGAGGCGGGGCCCGCGCTCCCATCGGCGCGCGGCAACTCGTCGGCGGCGGCGCGCGCGCCGCTCGCGTTCTCGATGCCGGTGCGGGTCTACTACGAGGACACCGACGCCGGCGGCATCGTCTACTACGCCAACTGGCTGCGTTACTTCGAGCGCGCCCGCACCGACTGGCTGCGCGCGCTCGGGGCCGAACACACCCGGCTGGCCGAGCAGGCGGGCGTCGTCTTCGTGGTGCGCGAGATCGCCGTCGACTACCGGCAGCCGGCGCGCCTGGACGACCTGCTGCAAGTCGAAGTGCGGCTGATCGAGGCGCGGCGCGCGTCCTGGACCCTCTGGCAGTGCGCGCGGCTCGAAGGGCAGCCCGAGCCGCTCGTTGCGGCCACGGTGCGTATCGCGGCGATCCGTCGCGACGACGGCCGGCCGACGGGCTTTCCGCGCTGGCTGAACGAGCGGGCCGCCGCAGCCCTTCCCCAACGCCCCGTCGACGAGTGAACGGCGAATGAACAGCGAACTGTCGATCGTCTCGATGATCACCAACGCCAGCGTGCTGGTGCAACTGGTGATGGCCGTGCTGATGCTGGTCTCCCTCGGCTCCTGGAGCATCATCTTCCGCAAGTGGTTCGCGATCCGCGCCGCGAAGCAGGCCACCGATCGCTTCGAGACCGAGTTCTGGAAGGACCGCGACCTCGGCACGCTGTACCAGCAGGTGCGCAACGAGGGCCATGACCACGGTTCGCTGGCGCGGATCTTCGAGTCCGGGATGGGCGAGTTCCTGAAGACCCGCCAGCAGAAGCCCGGCGACATCAATGCGATGCTCGACGGCTCGCGCCGCGCGATGCGCGCCGCCTACCAGCGCGAGATGGACGCGCTCGAATCGAGCCTGGCGTTCCTGGCCTCGGCGGGCTCGGTGAGCCCCTACATCGGCCTGTTCGGCACCGTCTGGGGCATCATGAACTCGTTCCGGGGGCTGGCCAACGTGCACCAGGCGACGCTCGCGTCGGTCGCGCCCGGCATCGCCGAGGCGCTGGTCGCCACCGCGATCGGCCTGTTCGCGGCGATCCCCGCGGTGGTCGCGTACAACCGTTTCGCCTACGACATGGACCGTCTGTCGACCCGGTTCGACAGTTTCATCGACGAATTCTCCAATATCCTGCAGAGGCAGGCTCGCTGATGGCTGCCACCGCTCCACGCTCGCGCTCCGGCGGCCGCGGCCGCCGGCTGGTCAACGAGATCAACGTGGTGCCCTACATCGACGTGATGCTGGTGCTGCTGGTGATCTTCATGGTGACCGCGCCGTTGCTGCCGCCTGGGTCGATCGACCTGCCTCGCGCGGGCCGCAGCAACACGCGGCCCGACCAGTACATCGAGGTGCAGGTACGTGCGGCCGGCGACATGCGCGTGCGCGGCGTGAACACCGGCGACCCGTCCGAGCGCCGCGTCGGCCGTGGCGACCTGGCCAGCGCGATCGAGCAGTTGCGCGGCGACAATGCGCAGATGGCGGTCGTGATCAGCGGCGACCGCTCGGTGCGCTACGAGGCGATCATCGACGTGATGAACGAATTGCAGAAGCTGAACGTCGCCCGCGTCGCGCTGATGGTCAAGCCGGCCAACTGACCCCGCCCGCCGTGCGACGACGTTCGACGACACCGACATCCAGTCCCCGCAGATGCGCGCCCTGATGCCCCTCGATCCCGCTGCCGGCCCGGCCCCCGCGATGCCGCGCTCGGGCGGCGCCGGGCCCGTGCGCACGCCCCCGAAGCCGAAGGGCCGGGCCCGCGCGTTCGCGCTGGCGCTCGCGATGCACGGCCTGCTCGTGCTGATGCTGTTCGTCGGCATCCGCTGGCAGACGCAGAAGCCGGCCCCGGTTTCCGCCGAGATGTGGTCGCCCGGCATGCCGGTCGAGCCGCAGCCCAGGCCGGTCGCGCAGCCGAAGCCCGAACCGAAGCCCGCGCCCGAGCCGCCACCCCCTCCCCCGCCTCCCGTGGTGCGTACACCCGAACCGGCGCCGGCCGTCGAGAAACCCGACATCGTCCTGGAGCAGCAGCGCAAGGCCCGCGAGGAGGCCGCGCGGCGCGAGGAGGAGGCGCGCCGGCAGGCCGAGATCCGCCGCAAGGAAGCCGACGCGCGCAAGGCCGCCGAAGAGAAGGCGCGCCGCGAACAGGAACTCGTCGCGAAGCGCGAAGCCGAGGCCAAGGTCAAACGCGAAGCAGAGGCCAAGGCGAAGCGCGAAGCCGAGGCGAAGGCCAGGCGCGAGGAAGAAGCGAAGGCGAAGCGCGAAGCCGACGAGAAGGCGAAACGCGAGGCGCAGGAGAAGGCGCGCCGCGAGCAGGACGAGAAGCAGCGCCAGGCGTACCTCGATCGCCTGCGCGCCTCGGCCGGCACCCCGACCGAGGGCGGCCGAAGCGGCGCCGCCTCGGGCGCTTCGGGGGCCGTGGGCACCCCCGGGGCTACCGGTGCGGCCGGGGGCGCCGGCACCGACAACGGCTACGTCGCCCGACTGTCGGCGCTGATCCGCTCGAACACCATCTACCAGGTGCCGGCCGACCTCGCCGGCAACCCCAAGGCCGTCTTCGTCGTGAAGGTCGCGCCCGACTGCACGATCATGTCGGTGAAGCTGCGCCGCTCGAGCGGCATCGCGGCCTGGGACGATGCGGCCGAGCGCGGCATCCAGCGTTCGTCGCCGCTGCCGCGCCAGCGCGACGGCAGCTGCCCGCCCGAGCTCGAGATCGCGCGCGGGCCGAAGGACGACCGATGAACCTCGACGCCGGGCCGCGTGCGCAGAAGCCCCGTGGCCCGGAGGTTCACTGCGCAGGCCGCTATAATCCGCGCTTGGTCGTCACGAGGAGTTTCATGAGGAGACTGTTCCTGGCGCTGTGTCTCGCACTGGCGCTGCCCATCGGGCACGCCCAGATGCGCATCGACGTCTCCGGGGTCGGCGCCACCCAGTACCCCATCGCCATCGCCAGCTTCGCCACCGACGGCCGCGCGCCGCAGGACGTCGCCAACGTGGTGCGCGGCGACCTCGCCCGCAGCGGCGCGTTCCGCGTGATCGACCCCCAGGCGACGATGTCCGACACCGCGTCGATCAACTTCCCCGACATCCGCTCGCGCGGCGCCGACTCGGTGCTCGCCGGCTCGGTGTCCCGGCTCGCCGACGGCCGCTACGACATCCGCTTCCGCCTGAGCGACGCAGTGCGCCAGGGCACGATCGGCGGCGAGTCGCTGGTGGTGAGCGAGGCCGACCTGCGCTACGGCGGGCACCGCGTCGCCGACTGGGTCTACGAGAAGATCACCGGCGAGAAGGGCATCTTCTCGACGCGCATCGCCTTCGTCTCCAGGCAGGGCAACCGGTTCAAGCTCAACGTCGCCGACTGGGACGGCGAGAACGTGGTCTCGCCGCTGACCTCGCCCGAGCCGATCATCTCGCCGTCGTGGTCGCCCGACGGCACGCGGCTGGCCTACGTCTCGTTCGAGCTGAAGAAGCCGGTCGTCTACGTGCACACGCTCGCGAGCGGCCAGCGCAAGGCGGTTGCGAACTTCAAGGGCAGCAACAGCGCGCCGGCGTGGTCGCCCGACGGTCGCACGCTGGCGGTCGCGCTCACGCAGGACGGCCTGTCGCAGATCTACCTGATCAACTCCGACGGCTCCGGGTCGCCGCGCCGGCTCACCAGCTCGTCGGGCATCGACACCGAGCCGGTGTTCGCCCCCGACGGCAAGAGCCTCTACTTCACGTCCGACCGCGGCGGCTCGCCGCAGATCTACCGCATTTCGCTCGGAGGCGGCGACGCCGCGCGCGTCACCTTCGGCTCGTCGTACAACGTGAGCCCGCGCATCAGCCCCGACGGCAAGACGCTCGCCTTCCTGACGCGACGCGAAGGTCGCTTCCTGGTGGCGGTGCGCGATCTCGCCGGCGGCAACGAGACGCTGCTGTCGGACGCGGGCCGCGAGGAGTCCCCCAGCTTCGCGCCGAACGGGCGCTGGGTGATGTACGCGACGCAGGCCGGCGGACGCGACTCGCTGGTCGCGGCCAGCATCGACGGCCGCGTGCGCCAGCGGATGACCTCGAACGCGGGCGACATCCGCGAACCGACCTGGGGGCCCTTCGCGAAGTGACAGCGAAGCAGCCTCGAGAACCACGAACAGTCACGACACAGAGGGCACGATGAAAACGACGATCCGACTCGCAATCGCCGCCACGATGATGGCGTTCCTCGCCGCGTGCTCGAGCGTCAAGCTCGAGGACGAGGCCGCAAGCAAGGGGCCAGCCCCGATCGAAAGTCGCGACGGCGCGGGCGGTGCGGCGGCAGGCGGCGCCAGCGGCCGTGCCGTCGAGCCGGTGACGGTCGGCGCCACCGACCCGCTGAACGATCCGAAGAGCCCGCTGGCCAAGCGCAGCATCTACTTCGACTTCGACAGCTTCGTGGTCAAGGACGAGTTCCGCGGCACCGTCGAGGCGCACGCTCGCTACCTGCTCGCCAACAACGCCAAGCGCGTCGTGATCCAGGGCAACACCGACGAGCGCGGCAGCCGCGAGTACAACCTCGCGCTCGGCCAGAAGCGCGCCGAGGCGGTGCGCCGCGCGATGTCGGCGCTCGGCGTGCCCGACAAGCAGATGGAGGCGGTGAGCTTCGGCGAGGAGCGTCCGCGCGCCACCGGCGCCGACGAGGCCTCGTACGCCGAGAACCGCCGCGCCGACCTCGCCTACCAGTAAGCGGGCATCGCGATGACGCCGCGCCGCGCGCTCACCGGGTTCTGCGTCGCCACCGGCCTGCTGTCGGTGGCGCCGGGCGCGCACGCGCTGTTCGAGGACGACGAGGCACGCCGGGCGATCCTCGACGTGCGCGGCCGCGTGCAGGTGCTGCAGCAGCAGACCAACGACAAGCTCGACGAGCTTGCGCGGCGAGTCGAGCGGCTCGAGCAGGGCTCGCGCGGACAGCTCGAACTGCAGTCGCAGCTCGACGCGATGCGCCAGGAGATCGCGCGACTGCGCGGCCAGCTCGAGGTACAGACCAACGAGCTGGTGACGCTACAGCGCCAGATGCGCGACCAGATGGCCAACGTCGACTCGCGCATCAAGCGCTTCGAGCCGGTCAGCACGCAGATCGACGGGCGCACCGTCACCGTCGACCAGTCCGAGCAGCGCGCGTTCGAGGCCGCGCTCGCGCTGTTCCGCAACGGCGACTTCCGTGGCGCGCTCACCGGCTTCCAGCTGTTCCAGACCCAGTACCCCGACAGCCCCTACCTGCCGAGCGTGCTGTTCTGGATCGGCAGCAGCCAGTTCGCGCTGAAGGACTACAAGGGCGCGATCGCCAGCCACCAGGCGCTGATCACGAAGTACCCCGACAATCCGCGCGCCCCCGACGCGCTGCTCAACGTCGGTTACGCGCAGGCCGAGAGCGGCGACCGGCGCGCTGCACGCAGCACGCTCGAATCGGTGATCGCCAGGTACCCGCAGAGCCAGGCGGCTCCGCTCGCGAAGGACCGGCTGGCCAAGCTGCCGGCGCGCTGATGCGCGCGATCGTCCTGCTCTCGGGCGGGCTCGACTCGGCCACCGTGCTGGCGCTGGCCCGCGAACAGGGCCGCGAGTGCTACGCGCTTTCGCTTCGCTACGGGCAGCGCCACGCGGCCGAGCTGCGCGCCGCCGCGCGGGTGGCGACAGCGCTGGGGGCCACGCGCCACGAGATCGTCGACATCGACCTCTCGCGCTTCGGCGGCTCGGCGCTGACCGACGCGTCGATCGCCGTCCCGGAGCAACCGGGCGCGCCGGGCGCGATCCCGGTCACCTACGTCCCGGCGCGCAACACCATCATGCTGTCGATTGCGCTCGGCTGGGCCGAAGCGCTCGAGGCCGGCGAGATCCACTTCGGCGCCAATGCGGTCGACTACTCCGGCTACCCGGACTGCCGCCCCGAGTACGTGGCCGCGTTCGAGCGGATGGCCAGCCTCGCGACGAAGGCCGGCGTCGAAGGCCGGCCGATCCGCATCCGCGCCCCGATCATCGACATGAGCAAGGCGCAGATCATCCGCGAAGGCGCGCGGCTCGGCGTCGATTTCTCGGCGACAGTC
Source organism: Burkholderiaceae bacterium (assembly GCA_046347945.1). Classification (GTDB taxonomy): domain Bacteria; phylum Pseudomonadota; class Gammaproteobacteria; order Burkholderiales; family Burkholderiaceae_E; genus Zeimonas. The sequence goes on along the minus strand of JAXMFB010000010.1, from coordinate 7,444 downwards.
TCCTGCTACCAGGCCGACGGGCAAGGACGCGCCTGCGGGCGCTGCGACGCGTGCCGCATCCGGCGCGACGGGTTCGCGGCGGCGGGGGTGGCCGATCCGACGCGGTATCGGTGAACGGCGCTGTCAGGCGGCACGCGCGCCGGCCGTAGCGCCGACTCGGCAGGTCGTTTGACCCGGGGCGACACCCATACTAAAATTGCGGGCTTCGCAAGATGGGTCGTTAGCTCAGCTGGTAGAGCAGCGGACTTTTAATCCGTTGGTCGCTGGTTCGAATCCAGCACGGCCTACCAACATCTTCGCGGAACACAACCAGGGGCTTGGCAGCGATGCCAGGCCCTTCGTGTTTGTCGGCGTGCAATGATCGCCGCCGCGGCCACCCGCTCAGCCCGCCGCCAGCCGCGACAGCCACTCCCCCGCTTCGGTGAAGGGCTTCCTGCTGCGTTCGGCGCGGCAGCGAACGTATGCGCCTTCCACCGTCGTCAGCACGAGGCCGGCGAACGCCCGCGTGCGCTTCGCATCGCCGAGGTCGAAGTGCGCGGCGATGCAGTCGGCCCAGCGGGCGAACGCCCCGGCGAGCACGGGCTGCAGCTTCTCGACGTCGGCGTCGAGATCGAGGCTGACCGCGCCGACGGCGCAGCTCTTCAGGTAGCCGGCCTCCTCGACGCGCCTCGCGAACGCGGCAAACAGCGCGCGAACCTTGTCCTCGGGCGCCTTGCGGCTCGACAGCGCGGCGTCGATGAAGTCGCACACCCGCTGCGTGTAGAGCGCGAGCGCCTCGGCCGCGAGCGACAGCTCCCTCGGGAAAGTAGTAATAGACCAGGCCGCTTGGGCGCGCCGCTTTCGCGCACGACCTCGTTGATGCCGGCGCCGGACAGGCCCGATCCGCGCATCAGCGAGATCGCGGCCTCGAGCATGCGCTCCCGGCTGTCGTTCGCCGCTGCCGCCTTGCGTGCCATCGCTTGATTTTGTATGTAGACCAGTCTATATAATATCACGTGACCTTTGCCGAGGAGACCGCCATGAACGTCGAGACCGTACGAAGCCCCGAACGACCTGGCCGCCGCCGAGCAGCAGCGGATCGACCTGGCCGCCTGCTACCGGCTGGTCGCGCTGTACGGCTGGGACGACCTCGTCTTCACGCACATCTCGGCGCGAATCCCGGGGCCGCAGCACCACTTCCTGATCAACCCGTACGGGATGCTGTTCAGCGAGATCACGGCGTCCAGCCTGGTGAAGGTGGACCTTCATGGGCACAAGGTCGACGGCAGCCCGCACGACGTGAACCCGGCGGGCTTCACGATACACAGCGCGGTGCACGCGGCGCGCGAGACGCGGCGTGCGTGCTGCACACGCACAGCGTGAACAGGGTGGCGGTGTCGGCGCAGCAGGACGGCGTGCTGCCGCTGTCGCAGCTCGATGTTCGTGCTGGCGTCGCTGGGCTATCACGACTACGAAGGCGTGGCCCTGGTCGACGCCAGCCGCGCTACGTGCACGACCTCGGCGACAGGCGCTACCTGATGCTGCGCAATACGGGCTGCTCACGGTCGGGCGCAGCGTCGCCGAGGCGTTCGTGGCCATGTACATGTTCGAGACCACCTGCACGATCCAGGTTCGCGCCCAGAGCGGCGGCGGGCCCTGCGGCGGATCGGCACGCCGATCCTCGAGAGCGCGACGGCGCAGTGGGACGCCGTGACCCGCGGCACCGGCGGCGGCCTCGCCGTGGCCGGCGCTGCTGCCTCGCTCGACGGCATCGATCGAGTTACCGGAGCTGACCCGGCAGCGACGCGGCCGATGCGCGCGTCGGCTCGACGCTGCCTCCCCTGCCGCGCCGACGGCGCCGGCCGCCCGACGAACGGCCCCGCGCCGAGGCCCCGAGCCCACCGGGCCAGCGGCCATATACTCGACGTGCACCGGGCGCGTCGAGCCGCCCGCAGTAAGGAGAGCAAGCGATGAACAAGTCCATGGTTGCAGGGGTCGTCCTCGGCGGCGCGGCGATCCTCTCGGTTGGCGCCGTCGCGGGCTACAAGTCCCTTCACGGCCCCGTCGTACGCCGAGGTGGTCGCCGTGAAGCCGGTCAAGCACGTCGAGAAGCGGCACGAGGAAAGTGCGCGATGGTGCCGGTCACGCGCCGTCGCGAGGTGAAGGACGAGAACCGGCTCGTCGGCACCGCGGTGGGTGCGGTCGTCGGCGGCGTCATCAGGCACCAGGTCGGCGGCGGGCAGGGCAAGGACCTTGCGACGGTCGCGGGCGCGGCTACGCCGGCAATCGCATCCAGAAGGGCATGCAAGGATCGCGACGTACACGACGGAAGAGCGGCGCTGCAGACGGTCGAGGCGACCGATTCGAGCGCCGTGGTCGGCTACGACGTGCGCTACACGCTGAACGGCCGGACCGACACGGTGCGCATGGACCACGAGCCCGGGGACAAGATCCCCGTCAGGGACGGCAAGCTCGTCCTCGACGCGCCGACGGCGAAACCGGCCGGCAAGAGCTGACGGCCGGCGCGGCGCGGCGCTGAAGCGGTCGGTCGGGCCGGCGGCGACCGCTCGCCGTCACACCGAGACCAGCACGTCGCCTTGCGACTCGGCGAGGACGTGCCGGGTGACGCTGCCGAGGAACAGTTCCTCGACCACGTTCTGGCCGTGCTTGCCGATCACGATCAGGTCGCAGTTCAACTCCTGTTCCTGCTCGACGATCCGTAGCGACGGATCGCCGTGCGTCGACCAGCCGCGCGGCGCGGGGCGGCAATCCGGCCTCCCCGGCCAATTCGAGCAGCTTGCGGGTCGCGTCCTTGCCTGGCGACGACGCGGTGGTGGTGGATCGTCGCTTCGTCGACCCTGGCGTACCGAAGGTGCCCCTCGAACGGCACCTCGAAAGCGTGTGCAACAGGGCGATGTCGGCCTTCGGGGCGACCGACCGGGCATGCCTGACGGCCCGCACCGACGACGGCGAGAAGTCGACGGGCACGAGCAAGGCGCGGTACGGCTCGTGGGGAACCTGCTTGACGACCAGCATCGGGCGCGTCGCCTTGCCGAGAGCATCCGGAGCGGCGGTGGAACCGAGCAACGGATGCCGCACGTAGCTCTCGCCGCGCGCCGCAGACGATCAGGTCGGCCGCGGTCTCGTCGACTTGCCTGGCCAGTTCCGCGAGCACCGGGCCGGCCGCGACGCGGCGCCTGCAGGTACGCCGAAGCGTTCCCGAAGCGTTTCCGCCAGCTCGCCCAGCCGCTCGCGCGCGGCGCGCCAGGACCCGCTCCTGCAATCCGTCGGGCGAGTCGAGCATCAGTTCCCGCAGCCTTTCGAGCGGCGCCCGATCGACCGTGAAGCAGGTCCAGCGACGCTCCGGTCTCCCGGCTCAACATGGCCGCGCGCTCGACGGCATGGCGCGACGGCGCGGAGATCGGTTGCGGCCAGGAGGTGATCCAGCTTGGGCATCGTCATCGTCGTCGTCGTCGTCGTCCTCTTCGGCGCGGTGCGGTCCGGGTGTGCGCCGCCAGCCCGGTCGTGCGCGGGCGGCGGATGCTGCTCGGACGCTTTCCGCGCTCTTGCGCGACAGCGGCCATCGTACTGCATCGGATGCGTCCCGGGCCGCGTTCCGCGCGCGGGCCATTGCGCGTCGAGCCTCATGGAATTGCACCCTGTCGTCGTCTTTCTCGCGGGCCTGGTGATTCTCGTCGTCGGCGGCGAGATGCTCCTGCGCGGCGCGTCGCGCCTCGCCGTGATGCTCGACATCAGGCCGATCATCATCGGCCTGACCGTGTCGATCGGCACCAGCACGCCCGAGCTGGCAGTGGGAGCCCTCCACGGCGGCGATCGAGGGCAAGGGTCCGCTGGCGGTGGGCAACATCGCCGGGACGAACATCGTCAACATCCTGCTGATCCTCGGCCTGAGCGCACTGATCGTGCCGCTGCCGATACGCTCCTTTCACGGTGCGCATCGACGTCCCGGTGATGATCGCCTCCCGCGCTGACGCTCGTCGTCATGGCGTGGGACGGCACGTCCTCAGTCGCGTCGAGGGGATGTTCCTGCTGCTCGCGGCGATCGCCTACACCGCGACCGTGGTCCAATTGAGCCGGCTCGAGTCCGCCGCACTGAGGCGCGAGTTCGCCGAGGAATGCGGTGCCTCCGCTGCAACCCGGTCGCGGCGCGGCTGCGCGCCTGGCACGCGCTGCTGCTGCTGGCGGGCATGGCGGTGACGGTGCTGGGTGCCCAGGTGCTGGTTTCCGGCGCGGCCGAGATCGCGCGTGCCTGGGGCGTGCCGGAAGCGGTCATCGGCCTGACCATCGTCGCCATCGGCACCTCGGCACCGGAGCTCGTCACGACGCTGATGGCGACGCTGAAGAACGACCGGGACGTCGCGATCCCGGAAACCTGATCGGCGGCAGCATCTACAACATCCTGGTCGTCCTCGGCCTCACCTGCGCGTGGTCGCGCCGGACGGGGTGGACGTGAGCGACGACATCCTGCAGTTCGACCTGCCGCTGGCCGCTGCGGTGGCGCTGGTATGCCTGCCCGTCTTCAGGAGCGACCGCCTGGTGTCGCGGCGCGAGGCGCCGTCCCGGAGCGCTCGCGCGCGCTGTTGCCGGACCGCATGACTGGTACCTGCTCGCTGCGTGGACGCTGCGGGCACGCGCAGCGCAACGACAGTCTACGGCCTGCGGCACGGTCGCGCGCCGGCGCCGCGGTTGCAATCCGGGCGGGCTTTCGCTACAACGAACGACCGCCGCGGCAGCTGACTCGTCGGCGTACGCCGCTGCGTCGCCGCTTGCGGATTTCGGAGAGCCGCGTCGATGACTGAACTCTGGCTGTTCCTGCACTTCGTCGCCGTCGTCGTCTGGATCGGCGGCATGGTGTTCGCGCACTTCTGCCTGCGCCCGGCAGCACTCGCGACGCTGCAGCCGCCGCAGCGCCTGCCGCTGATGGCCGCGGCGCTCGGGCGGTTCTTCGCGCTGGTGGGCGGCTCGCTGGTGCTGCTCTGGGGCAGCGGGCTGGCGATGTTCGCCGGGATGACGAACTCGGGCGGCAAGCCGCCGATGTCATGGAACCTGATGGCCGCGATCGCCGCAGCGATGACACTGGTGTTCGTCTGGATCGCGCTGAAGCTGCACCCGAAGATGCGCGCTGCCGTCGCTGCGTCCGAGTGGCCCGGGGCCGCCGCCGCGCTCGATTCGATCCGCCGCCTCGTCGTGCTGAACCTCGCGCTGGGCTTCCTGACGATCGCGGTCGCGACGCTCGGCCGGATGGCGAACTGATCGCCGTTCGAAGGCACCGGGTGCGCGCCGTTCCGCGCTAGAGCTGGAACCCCACCGAGCGCACGACGCCTTCCAGCACGTCGCGCCCCCACGACGGCGCACGCGCCTCGTACGCGCCCGACTGCTGCGCCTGCGCATCGATCCACGCGGCGAGCCACCCGATCTCGTCGGGGCCGTAGAACGCCGTCATCAGTTCGAAGTTCACGAACAGGCTGCGCCCGTCCAGGTTCGCCGAGCCGCACAGCGCGAGTTGCCGGTCGACGACGACCGCCTTCGCATGGAGCATCGCGGGAAACATCAGCACTTGCGCGCCCGCCGCGGCCAGCGCGCGCAGCGCGCGCTCCCTCGCCCAGTCGGCCATCCAGTGGTTCGAGCGCTGCGGCACGACGAGCGTCAGGCGCACGCCGCGCCGGCATGCGATGCACCACGCCGCGAGCAGTGCGTCGTCGGGAATGAAGTACGGCGTGACCGCCAGGATCCGCTCGCGCGCGTGGTAGGCCGACGCGAGGAGCAGCGCGTGCACGGTATCGTCGGCATGGTCGGGTCCGCTCGGCACCAGTTGCGCGCCGGGCCCGCAGTCGACCCCCGCCGGCGGCACTGTGGCCCGCGCGGCGCGAGGCGACTTGCCCCAGGCTGCGGCCCAATCGTGATCGAAGGTCTCGTGTGCCTGCACCGCCAGCGGCCCGCGCACGACGAAGCTCAGGTCACGCCACGCCGGCCGCCCTGGCGCATCGACGAAGTACTCGGCCGCCAGGTTGCGCCCGCCGCTCCAGACCGACTCGCCGTCGACCGCGACGAGCTTGCGATGATTGCGCAGGTTGGTGCGTCCGCGCACGGGATTGCGCACCACCGGCATGAACCAGCGCACCGGGACGCCGCCTGCGCGCAGCTCACGCGCCAGCCGCCTGGAGGTGCGCAAGCCCCCGATCGCGTCGAGCAGCACCCTCGCCTGCACGCCCCGCCCGGCGGCACGCACCAGCGCGGCCGACACCGCAGCGCCGACCGCGTCGTCGGCCATCACGAAGGTGCTGAGGTCGACGCGCTCGCGCGCGCCGTCGATCAGTACGACCAGCTCGCGCAGCGCGCTCTCGCCCTCGCCCTGGAAAGCGATCGAGACGTTGCGCACCGGCGGCGGCACCCCCAGGGCGGCCAGCAGCGTCGACGCCCATTCCGGCCCTTCGGTGCCGACCGCCGCCGGCGCGCGCACCACGAACCGGCGGCGCACACGCGCCAGCTTGCGCGTGCCGAAGATCAGGAACAGCGGCGTGCCCACGTACGGCAGCAGCGCGATCGACATCACCCAGGCGATCGCCGCGGACGGATGCCGATGCTGCTGCCCGATGCGGGTCACCATGACGTAGATCAGCAACCCCACGAAGACGAACGCGCCGTGCTCGAGGGGTGTCAACGAAAAGAGCCAGTGCATGGCGACTGCGCGCGGGTGGTCGGCGCAGCCAACATAGCACGAGCCTGCGGGGCGCGGGTTAGGATCACGTCGTTGGGCCGCACGACCGGAGTCCACGCAAACATGGATGCTTCCCGCCGCATTCCCCGAACCGTCTGGGTGCTCGGCGGCGTGAGCCTGTTCATGGACATGTCGTCGGAGCTGATCCACGCGGTGCTGCCGGTCTACATGACCGCGGTGCTCGGCCTGTCGGTGCTCACCGTGGGCATCGTCGAGGGCATCGCCGAAGCGACGGCGTCGATCTCGAAGGTATTCTCCGGTTACGTGTCCGACCGGTTCGCGCGCCGCAAGCCGCTGGTGCTGCTCGGCTACGGCCTGTCCGCGTTCACCAAACCGATGTTCCCGCTCGCCGACGGCGCGGTCGGCGTCGTCGCGGCGCGCTTTGCCGACCGCATCGGCAAGGGCATACGCGGCGCGCCGCGCGATGCGCTGGTCGCCGACGTCACGCCGCCCGGATCGCGCGACGCGGCCTACGGACTGCGGCAGGCGCTCGACACGGTCGGGGCGTTCGTCGGCCCGTTGCTGGCGATGCTGTTCCTCTGGATGTGGGCCAACGACCTGCGCGCGGTGCTGTGGGTGGCGGTCGTGCCCGCCTTCCTGGCGGTAGCGCTGATCGTCGCCGGCGTCGAGGAGCCGGGGGTCGCGAAGGCGCACGAGCGCGGCGCGCCGATTCGGCTCGCGAACGCGGCCGCCATGCCGGCGGCGTTCTGGCGGCTGATCGTGCTC
>JAXMFB010000001.1:0-7899 GCA_046347945.1 Burkholderiaceae bacterium | reverse complement strand
CTGCTGCGCGAACCCTTCGACCCGCCGGCGATCGCCGCGAGCTATGCGGCGCACGGCGCCGCGTGCCTGTCGGTGCTGACCGACGAGCGCTTCTTCCAGGGCTCGCTCGACGACCTGCGCGCCGCGCGCGCGGCCTGTTCGCTGCCGGCGCTGCGCAAGGACTTCGTCGTCGACCCCTGGCAGGTCTACGAGGCGCGCGCCCACGGCGCCGACTGCATCCTGCTGATCGTCGCGGCGCTCGACGATGCCCGCCTGGCCGAGTTCGAGGCCATCGCGCACGCGCTGTCGATGGACGTGCTGGTCGAGGTGCACGACGCGGCGGAACTCGATCGCGCACTCGCGCTGAAGACACCGCTGGTCGGCATCAACAACCGGAACCTTCGCAGCTTCGAGGTGTCGCTCGATACGACCCTCGCATTGCTGTCGCGCATCCCCGGCGACCGGATGGTCGTGACCGAGAGCGGCATCCTCGGTCCCGCGGACGTGGCGCGGATGCGGCAGGCCGGCGTGAACGCGTTCCTGGTCGGCGAGGCGTTCATGCGCGCGCCCGATCCGGGCAAGGCGCTGGCGGCGTTGTTCGGCTGACCGCTTGCGCGCGCGGTCGCGCCCGCGGTCGCGGCCGCCGTCAGGTCGGTCGCGACCGGCGCTCGCGGCCGAGCCACTGGGACAGCAGCCGCACCGCCCGGGCGCCGGGCCTCGGCACGAGCTTCAGCGTCGCCTCGGTCGCCGGCGGCGCGTCGAGCTCCAGCGCGAACTCGAGCAACTCGTCGCGCCGGAAGGCGTGCACCTTCAGTCGGTCGCCCGGCTTGTGTCGCGCGAGCTGCGCCTTCAGCGCGCGCTCGTCGACCACGCGCAGGCCATCGATCGCGACCAGCGTGTCGCCGGCCGACAATCCCGCGCGCTGCGCCGCCTGCCCGGTGTAGGCGGTCGCGATCGCCAGCTGGCCGTCGCGGGTCGCCAGCTTCGCGCCGAGCGACGCCGGACCCTGGTCGCCGCGGCCGAGCGTCAGCTGCACGCCGACGGATTTCAGCAGCGCCGTAAGCGGTAGTTCGGCCGTGCCGTATGCCCAGCTGCGGATCTGCGCGTCGAGCCGCAGGCCGGTGGCCTCTTCGAGCAGGCGCGGGAACTCATCCTCGGCGAGGCCGTCGCGCCGCGCGAAGAAGTCGCGTCCGTAGCGCCGCCACATCAGCCGCATCGCGTCGTCGAGCGAGCGCTTGCCGTCGCTGCGGGTGCGAAGCGTCAGGTCGAGCGCCAGCGCGACCAGCGAGCCCTTCGCGTAGTAGCTCGCGATCGCGTTGGGGGAGTTCTCGTCCTGCCGGTAGTACTTGATCCACGCGTCGAAGCTGGACTCGGCCACGCTCTGCAGCCTGCGGCCCGGCCCGCGCATCACGCCCGAGATCGCCTTCGCGAGCAGGCCCAGGTACGCGTCGCGGCCGATCACGCCCGAGCGCACCAGCATCAGGTCGTCGTAGTACGAGGTGAACCCCTCGAAGACCCACAGCAGGCGCGTGTAGTTCTCGTGCTGAAGGTCGTAGCGCGCGAACGCCGCGGGCTTGATCCGCTTGACGTTCCAGGTGTGGAAGTACTCGTGGCTCGCCAGCCCGAGGAAGCCGCGATAGCCCTCCGGGAGCTCTCGCTGGCCGCGCCACGGCAGGTCGTTGCGCGAGCAGATCAGCGCGGTGCTCGATCGGTGTTCGAGGCCGCCGTAGCCGTCGCCGACCGCCATCACCTGGAACAGGTAGCGGCTGACCGGCGCGCGGCGCGTGCGCGGCTCGAACAGCCGCACCTGCTCGGCGCACACGCGCGCCAGGTCGCGGCACAGCCTGTCCGTGTCGGCGTCGTGCCGGCCGGTGATCGCGACCTCGTGCCGCGCCCCGCCGGCCTCGAACGAGGCCAGCGTGAAGCGCCCCATCTCGACCGGGTGGTCGACGAGTTCGTCGTAGTCGGCGGCGCGATAGCGGCCGAAGCCGTGGCGGCGCGCGCCCGCTTCGGGCAACGTGGTCGCCACGCGCCAGTCCGCGTACGCGTCGCCGGCCGGCGGCTCGATCAGTACCTCGCAGGGCGAATCCTCCTGGCCGATGACGCGCAGGAACACGCTGGTGCCGTTGAAGAAGCCGTGCGTGGCGTCGAGGTGCGCGGCGCGCACCGAGAGGTCCCACGCGTAGACCGTGTAGCGGATCTCGAGCGGCCCGTCGCAGCGCGCCGCCTGCCAGCCGTGTTTGTCCAGCTTTCGCAGGCGCACCTCGCGCTGCCCGCTGCGCGCGCCGATCGAGACGATATGACGCGCGAATTCGCGGATCATGTAGCTGCCGGGAATCCAGGCGGGCAGCGCCACGCGCTGGCCTTCGGGGTCTGGCCGCGCGATCGCCAGCGTGATCTCGAACAGGTGAGCGTGCGGGTCGACGGGGACGATCCGGTACGACACCGGTTCGCTCCCGCCGCGCCGGCGCGCGGCGCCCGCCGGTTCGCGCTTCGCCGGCGCGCTCAACGGTTCACGTCGACCGCTACGCGGCCGCGCACCTTGCCGGCGAGCATGTCGGGCGCGAGTCGCAGCGCGTCGTCGAGGCCGACCACCGTGGTGATCCGCCCGAGTTGCGCGGGGTCGAGTTCGCGCGCGAGTCGCGCCCAGGCTTCGCGCCGGTCCTGCAGCGGGCACATCACCGAGTCGACGCCGATCAGGGCGACGCCGCGCAGGATGAACGGTGCGACCGACGCCGGAAAGTCCATGCCCTGGGCCAACCCGCAGGCCGCGACGGTGCCGCGGTACTTCGTCTGCGCGCACGCGTTGGCCAGCGTGTGCGAGCCGACCGCGTCGACGACGCCGGCCCAGCGCTCCTTCTGCAGCGGTTTTCCCGGCGCAGACAGCGTCGCGCGGTCGATCACTTCGGCGGCGCCGAGTGCGCGCAGGTAGTCGGCCTCCGCTGCACGCCCGGTGGACGCGACGACCCGATAGCCGAGCCGGGCGAGCAGCGCGATCGCCACGCTGCCCACTCCGCCCGCGGCGCCGGTGACGAGGACCTCGCCGTCGGCGGGGGCGACGCCTCGGCGCTCGAGCGCCATCACGCACAGCATCGCGGTGTAGCCGGCCGTGCCGATCGCCATCGCGCGCCGCGCGTCGAGCCCCTGCGGCATCGCGACCAGCCAGTCGCCCTCGAGCCGCGCGCGCTGCGCCAGGCACCCCCAGTGGGTTTCGCCCACGCCCCAACCGTTCAGGATTACCCGGTCGCCCGGCGAGAACGCCGGGTTGGTACTCGCTTCGACGACCCCTGCGCCGTCGATGCCGGGCACCATCGGCCAGCGGCGCACCACCGGAGACCGGTTCGTGAGCGCGAGGGCATCCTTGTAGTTGACCGTCGAATACTCGACGCGCAGCGTCACGTCGGCGTCGGGCGTGGCCGCGACGAGTTCCTCGTCGTCGATCCGGCGGCGCGTCGCCGAGAATCCGCCTTCGGTCTTTTCGAGGTAGAGTGCGTCGAACATCGGTGATATCCCTGAGGGGTGAAGTGGGGCCGATCCGCTATTGTGCCGCGGATGTCCGGTCGAACGTCGACTCCGTCACACGCGCGGCGGGTGGGTTGCGGTATCTATCGCTCAGTGGCTGTCAGGACCGGCGTTCCGGGCCAGGACTCGCCCGGTCGGGAGAGGGGTTGCCGGAAGCAGGCGTCGAGTACGATGCCGCCAACATGAACCAGGCCAGAGGTGCAATGAATTCGAACGACGTGGTAGCCCGCCATTTCGAGATTCGGCGGGTAGCGCGCGGCGCCGCTGCATCGCTGCTGGTGGCCGCGGGGCTCGCCGCGTGCGGCGGCGGATCGAGCGTCGGGACGACGCCGATCACGCCGGCGCCCGTCGCGTGCACGTCATCGTCGCTGTCGAGCGCGGACGGCTATGCGATCGGCGCGTGCGCGTCGACGAAGACCGGAGTGTTCCTGGACGTGACGGAGTCGGTCGCGATTCCCGCGCCGGTCGACAGCTACATCCTGACCCTGCTCTTCCCGACCGCGCTGCAGACTCACGGTGGCAGCACCTCGTTCACCAGTGCCAACCTGGCGTCGATCTACGGACGCGACGTTCTCGGCGCCCTCCAGGGGTCCGTCTACGAGAACCCGCTCACGTCCGCAGGGCTGCCGCCCTATACCGCGTTGACCGACTTTCACAACCCGTGCTGCTACCACGCGAACGCCCCCTGGCCGGCGCCGCAGTTGCAGTATCTCGGCTACGGGACCTGGGAGAAGGCGCCAGGCGGCGCAGAGGGTTTCGTCGGCGTCTGGTACGGCTCGGGGGCGGGCACGACGACCGTGGTCAACACGCGGCCGACCAGCGCGATGAACCGCGTCTATCGGGGCTACGTGGTGGGCATGATCGGCCCCGACGAGGACGCCGGCGTCGCGTCGTACCTCGACAGCATCCGAAGCTTCAGCGCGCCGATCGAGATCGTGGTCGACGGGACCGGGCACGTCGTCTCGGGGACGATCGAAGCGATGCTGATGTTCGACGGCTACGACACCAGCGTTTCGCCGCCGACGATCAAGGCCCCGGCCTTGCCGATCGCCCCGATGAACCTGGCGCCGACAGGGGCCACCATCGACACCGACAGCGGCGCGCTCGGCTCCGCCAGCGGCGCCGGAGCGACCGTCGACACCGCGTCGAGCCGCTTCGAGGCGAAGTTCTTCGGTGTGCCGGGCGACCTGGGTGGTGAACTCGCGGGCAAGCTGCGGATCCGCACGAGCAACGGCCTGATCGCCGTCGCTTCGTTCGGTACCAAGTTCGCGTTCTTCCGATAGCGCGCCGCCGCGCGGCGCGACCCCCGGGCTGCGCCGCGCCGTCTGCCCGCGCGAGCGACTGCGGCGCTCAGCGCCTGCGCTTGTCGATCACCCGCTTCGCCTTGCCGATCGAGCGCTCGATCGCGCCCGGCGGCTCGATCCTCACCGCCACCGTCACGCCGATGTAGGTCTTGATCGCATGCTCCAGTGCGGCGGCCGCGCCGACCGCGTCGGCGCCGTCGTGGTGCTCGCCCGCCTTCAGTTCGACGCGCACCGTCAGCACGTCCATCGGCCCCTCGCGCTCGAGTTCGCAGACGTAGTGCGGCGCCAGGTTCGGCCGCTGCAGGATCAGCTCCTCGATCTGCGACGGGAATACGTTGACGCCGCGCACGATCATCATGTCGTCGGAGCGGCCGGTGATCTTCTGGATGCGCCGCATCGTGCGCGCAGTGCCCGGAAGCAGCCGCGTCAGGTCGCGGGTGCGGTAGCGCACGATCGGCAGCGCCTCCTTCGACAGCGAGGTGTACACCAGTTCGCCGAACTCGCCTTCGGGCAGGGGCGCACCCGTCTCGGGGTCCACGATCTCGGGGAAGAAGTGGTCCTCCCAGACGGTGGGTCCGTCCTTGGTCTCCAGGCACTCGCAGGCGACGCCCGGGCCCATCACCTCGGACAGCCCGTAGAGGTCGACCGCGTCGATGGCGAGGCGCTTCTCGATCTCCGCGCGCATCTCGTTGGTCCACGGCTCGGCGCCGAAGATGCCGATGCGCAGGCTGGTGCCGCGCGGATCGAGCCCCTGGCGCTCGATCTCGTCGGCGATCGCCAGCATGTAGCTCGGCGTGACCAGGATGACCGCGGGTCGGAAGTCGGTGATGAGTTGCACCTGGCGCTCGGTCTGGCCCCCGCCGAACGGCACGACGGTCAGGCCCAGCCGCTCGGCGCCGTAGTGCGCGCCCAGCCCGCCGGTGAACAGCCCGTAGCCGTAGCTGACGTGCGCGATCTCGCCGGGGCGCGCGCCGGCGGCGCGGATCGAGCGCGCCATCAGGCTGGCCCAGGTGTCGATGTCGCGCGCGGTGTAGCCGACGACGGTCGGCTTGCCGGTCGTGCCGCTCGAGGCGTGGATGCGCACGACCTGCTCGCGCGGCACGGCGAACATCCCGAACGGATAGGTCTCGCGCAGGTCGGCCTTGGTGGTGAACGGAAATCGCGCGAGGTCGTCGAGCGTTTTCAGGTCCTCGGGCCGCACGCCTGCGGCGTCGAACTTCGCCCGATAGTGCGCGACGTGGCGGTACGCGTGGTCGAGCGACCAGCGCAGTCGCTCCAGCTGCAGCGCGCGCAGCTCGGCGACGCTCGCCCGCTCGATCGGCTCGAGCGGGAATCCCCCGGCCGACATCATCGCCCCGGCGCCCTTGCTCTTCATTGCGACTCCTCCATCGGGATCGTTCGGGCCGGGCCCGCCGGCCGGCTGCCGTCGTGCGCGGCGATGCGATGTTAAACCCTGCGCCGGCGATCGACGCGCCTCGCGGGCTGCATGGCAGAATCGCCGACACCCTGCCACGCACCAGCCCGCTGCGCGGGCGCCACGAGGAGCACTGCGCCATGTCCTACGAAAACATCCTGGTCGACACCCGCGGCCGGGTCGGCTTGGTCACGCTGAACCGGCCCAAGCAGCTCAACGCGCTCAACGATCGCCTGATGGACGAGCTCGGCGCCGCGCTGCGCGCCTTCGACGCCGACGACGGCATCGGGGCGATCGTGATCACCGGCAACGAGAAGGCATTCGCCGCCGGCGCCGACATCGCCGCGATGGCCGGCTGGAACTACATGGACGTGTTCCGCAGCGAGTACATCACCCGCAACTGGGAGACGCTCAGGCGCATCCGCAAGCCGGTCATCGCCGCGGTCGCCGGCTACGCGCTCGGCGGCGGTTGCGAACTGGCGATGATGTGCGACATCGTGATTGCCGCCGAGACCGCGAAGTTCGGCCAGCCCGAGATCCGGCTCGGTGTCATTCCCGGCGCCGGCGGCACCCAGCGCCTGCCGCGTGCGGTCTCGAAGGCGAAAGCGATGGACCTGTGCCTGACGGCCAGGACGATGGACGCCGAGGAAGCCGAGCGCGCCGGCCTCGTCTCGCGGGTGGTGCCGGCCGAGCGGCTGCTCGACGAGGCGCTCGAGGCCGCCACGACGATCGCCGGCTTTTCGCTGCCTGCGGTGATGATGGCCAAGGAGGCGATCAATCGCGCCTACGAGACGCCGCTCGCCGAGGGGATCCTCTTCGAGCGCCGCTTGTTTCACTCGCTGTTCGCCACCGAGGACCAGAAGGAGGGGATGGCGGCCTTCGTCGAGAAGCGCAAGGCGCAGTTCCGCCATCGCTGAGGGCGGGCGTGCCGGGGCCCGGCCCGCCTGGGCCCGGCCGCGGGGGGCGCACGCGATTTGCACATCCCCGAAACAGTTGCTATAGTCGCGGGCTCTGCAGTGCTTCGGCGCCGCAGGGCCGGCAAGGTCCGGACCGCAAAGGCGGAGAGGACCGGAACGGCGGGTAAGTTGACAGGGTTTCAGAAAGTCTCCATACTCTCCTTTCTGTGCTGATCGCGAACAACTGCAAATGCAGCGCGATCGACGATCTTTAAAAACCAACAGCCGATAAGTGTGGGCGTTCGGGCGAACGCGCCAAGCCGAGGGTTCTCACGAACCCGAGGCGGGTTCCAATCCGGACTCGTTCCGGTGCGGATCTCGGAAAATCGAACGCTCACACGGTAAACAGATATCCATTGGGTCAAACCAATGAATGTCGATTCCGTTGAGCAGGCCTGGCAACAGGCCAACCAAAAAGATCGAACTAAAGAGTTTGATCCTGGCTCAGATTGAACGCTGGCGGCATGCCTTACACATGCAAGTCGAACGGCAGCACGGGGGCAACCCTGGTGGCGAGTGGCGAACGGGTGAGTAATGCATCGGAACGTGCCCAGTAGTGGGGGATAGCCCGGCGAAAGCCGGATTAATACCGCATACGTACTGAGGTAGAAAGCGGGGGACCGAAAGGCCTCGCGCTATTGGAGCGGCCGATGTCGGATTAGCTTGTTGGTGGGGTAATGGCCTACCAAGGCGACGATCCGTAACTGGTCTGAGAGGACGACCA